>CAKMYZ010000014.1 GCA_929200255.1 uncultured Alphaproteobacteria bacterium
CAGACTACAAATCACAGCTTACGTCAGTGTCCGAATTTCGGGGGGTAGCTCAAGGAAACCAACATCGTGAGAAGAATAGTATCGGCGTTGATCGTTGTCGCAATCGCCCATCCAGTATTTGCGGACGACGCGATATCAACGACAATAGTTGTGTCTAGTGCCAAACCCCGACAACCAACCGCGACAGTCTCAAGTTTCACATGGGAAACTGCTGGTTCATGCGAGTTTCGATGCAGCCGCAAAAAGACCGCATCTGAAGGAGACCGAAAGTGAACAAAATACTATTCGTCTTCATAGCCTTGAGTGTAACTACATCGGCATCTGCCAATGAAGCGCAGCAAGCTACTCGCGATACGTCAGGTTTTACCTGGGAAACGCCCGGTTCATGCGAATTTCGGTGCAGCCGCGACAAGGCAACAACGGCAACTCGCACCGATGCCCAATCCGCATCTGTCACCAAGTAGAATAGTCTTGCGCTTCATCAAGCATGCTCACCTCATTTAAGGAGGGTGTTGAATTTGCTTGGAGGGGCCTCAATTCTGTTCAGTTGCTCAGCAGTGAAATGCGTCTTACCGTGAAGATTTCGGCATTTTTTGTTTTGTTTTTGATGGCGACTTCTGTCGCACGGGCAGTTTCCGCTGAAGTGGTGACTTTCAGCTTCACCGCTGAACGCGGAAGAACCGTCGGCGGACCGTTGTCTGCTGGTTCCCTGGCTGAAATCGCCAATGGCTTCCCAGTTATCAGCGGCTCATTCTCCCACGACCTTTCGGCCATCGACACCAATTCCGACCCGATGCGGGGGCAGTATGATACAGGTTCCATCAAGGTAAACGAATTTTCGCTGGGGGCGATGGGCCGCCCAGGTGTCAGCCTTGCCAACGATTTTTTTGCCCGCGACCCGCTTACGATTTCAATACGGACGAGCGAGCATGAGGTCTTCATAAATCTTGTCGACTTGATGGCGACCGCATTTGATAGTGATGCATTGCCAGCGGCGCTGGAACTTGAATCTTTTGCGGGCATTGCCGAGATAGGATTCTTCGATGCATCAGTCGGAGGAACCGTATACTTTGACCTTACATCGCTGACGACGAGAAGTGCACCTTCTACATGCGCTGTTACTGGTGAGTGCGTGAAAGAGACACAAACGGAGATTGCTGGGTTCTTGCGGGCCCGCGCCGAACATGTCATTTCAACACAGCCGGATCTAGCTCGTCTTTTGTCAGCCAACGCGGCGGGCGCCCTTTATGCCGATGTGACCGAGGGCCAAGGCACGTTTAAGTTTGTTACACCAAACAGGCAGTCGGTCTGGGCGCAGCTTCAAGGTAGCTGGTCAGAGAGTCGCGATGCTGCCAACAGTTACATCTTTGGCGTTGTCGGGGCGAGCGTCGAGCTGATACCGAATACTGTCGTTGGTGTCATGTTGCAGTTTGACCAGTTGATCCGACAGAGCGGTGAAAGCACGACCGAGGGCGATGGCTACCTGGTAGGTCCTTACTTTGTGACCAAGTTACCAAATCAACCACTTTATTTTGAGGGCCGGTATTTGACTGGTCGGACTGCAAACCGAGTGAACGTCAACGGGGCTGCGGATCAGCACTTTGAAACCGACCGGAGCCTGGCAAGTATCAAGTTTGCCGGTCAACTATCCTATGATGATCTCACCATAACTCCAAACCTTTCTGCTACCCGACTCGAGGACACACAGAGTGATTTCACCAACAACCGGGGCAGTGCAGTGGCTGAACAAGGGATCACGGTCACTGATGTAGCTGCAGGCCTAAATTTCACCCAGCTGACATCAATAGGCAACAGCCACGTGGTGCTAAGTGGTGGCTTCATGAGTGTTTGGTCCGAGACCGAAGGTTCTGGCGTTGCCGCATCGCTAACTCCAAACCCTATCGGCAGTCGCGGCCGGGCGCACCTCGGTGCTACGTACACGTCGGACCAAGGCGTGGTATGGCACGTGAGCACCAGCTACGATGGAATTGGAGCCGATGGTTATCAGAGCGTGGGCCTGAACTTCGGCATCCAGGTTCAGTTGCCGTGAACCGTTAAACCAGATGAGCCAGCCACTCTCAAAGTTCAGGCCGCCATTGGTTCCAAAACCCTGACGATGGACGGTGATCGACCAACGGCAAAGAAAAGAAGTCGCATCCTTCAAATTGAGGATGCGGGTGAGAATGCCAGCGCCGTAATGTCGTCATCACGTAACCGAATGCGAATTACTATAAGGAACTTGGCATCGTGAGAAGCATCGTACTTTTGTTGATTTTTACAGCCATCGCCATCCGACATTTCCTGACGAAACCGAACGATTTATCGCAATCGGTTTACAGGGAAACCCGCAGGGTTGCCTAAATTTAGATGCGGCGACGACGGGTAACAACGTGAACCCCCGCCACGAATTAAGATACTCACAAAGGACCCAACTATGCCCAACAGTATTGACCTGACCAACCTGACCGCTGCGGACGGCTTTATCGTTCAGGGGGATGCTGCTGGTGACCATGCCGGCATTTCTGTCTCATCTGCTGGTGACGTCAACGGCGATGGGATTGACGATATTATTGTCGGGGCCTCACGCGGGGATGATGGTGGTGTCAACGCCGGCGAAGCGTATGTCGTCTATGGTACCGTGGGCACAGATCGTGGTCTTGTGGACCTGAGCAACCTTGCACCTGCGGACGGGTTCATTATCCAAGGCGATGCAGCTGGTGACTATGCTGGTCGCTTTGTTTCCTCTGCCGGTGATGTGAATGGCGACGGCATTGACGATATCATCGTCGGAGCACTTTACGGGGATGATGGCGGCAACGATGCAGGTGAAGCCTATGTGATCTATGGCGCTGTGGGAACAGCGCGGGCGGGCTTGGATCTGAGCAACCTTGCATCAAGGGACGGGTTCATCATCCAAGGCGATGTAGCAGGTGACTTTGCTGGTCGATCTGTTTCCTCTACCGGTGATGTAAATGGTGACGGTATCGATGATATCATTGTCGGAGCGCCTTATGGGGATGATGGCGGTGTCAATGCCGGCGAAGCGTATGTCGTCTATGGTACCGTGGGCACAGATCGTGGTCTTGTGGACCTGAGCACGCTTGCGCCGGCGGATGGATTCATCATCCAAGGGGATGCGGTAGGTGATTTTGCTGGCCGCTCTGTGTCCTCGGCCGGTGATGTAAATGGTGACGGCATCGATGACATCGTTTTCGGCGTATTGGGCGGGGACAGTGGCGAGGCCTATGCCGGTGAAGCCTATGTGATCTATGGCACTGCCGAGAGAATACGGAGCCTGGTGGATTTGAGCGCCCTTAAACCCAAGGACGGGTTTATCATTCAGGGGGATGCGGCGGGTGACCTTGCAGGCGTTTCGGTTTCCTCAGCTGGCGATGTGAATGGTGACGGCATTGATGATATTATTGTTGGAGCAGCTTACGGGAATGATGGTGGTGAGAACGCCGGCGAGGCCTATGTAGTTTTTGGCACGGCCGAGGCAACGCGAGGTCCGCTGGATCTGACCAACTTTACACCAGGGGACGGTTTCATCATTCAGGGGGATGCGGCAGATGACCACGCGGGCCGCTCGGTCTCTACTGCTGGTGATGTGAATGGTGATGGCATTGATGATATCATCGTAGGAGCAGCGGATGGTGATGATGGCGGCGACTATGCCGGCGAAGTTTACGTGATCTATGGTACCACTGGGACAGATCGTGGTCTTGTGGATCTTGCCAATTTTGCATCCACGGAAGGGTTCGTTATTCAGGGAGATGCGGCTGGTGATTATGCTGGCTCTTCTGTTTCCTCCGCCGGTGACGTGAATGGCGATGGCATTGATGATATCGTTATCGGCGCATTTGGCGGTGACGATGGCGGCGACCGTGCCGGTGAAGCCTATGTGATATATGGCGCTGCCACGACCAACGGGGCCACCCAGGTCGACAATAGCGTCGGTAACAAAATCAGCGGCGGTGCAGGCATCGATATCATTGTCGGGGTTGCTGGAAGGGATCAGCTGATCGGTGGTTTGGGCGGTGACCTGATCATCGGAGGGTTTGACAATGACGTGATTTACGGTGGGATCGGTAACGATATCTTAGTCGGCGACAACAACGCGCTGATCGCCGGGGCCGATGTACTAACCGGCGGCGTCGGTGACGACTTGCTCGAAGGTGGCGGCGGGGCGGATACCTTTGTTTTTGCAACACAAAACGGGCAGAATACGATCGGGCAGATCGCCATCGATTATGACACGCCAGGCAATGCAATGGTTGTGGGGGCTGATTTTGTTAGCGGGGTCGATCAGATCCTGCTGGATGGCTTCGCCATCAACACTGGGGCTGATGCGCTGGCCGCTGTCACAAATGTGAACGGTGTGGCAACTTTCAGCAGCGAAGGGACTGAAATCATCTTTGCCGGACTAACCACTGCAGACCTCAGTGCGGACGATTTCACATTCATCTAACATCTCAGGAAAATACAGATGGCTTATCAATTCATGCAATGCAGCGCAGCTGCCTCACTTATCTTGCTGACAGCCTGTGGCGGTGGGGGTGGCGGAGCCGGTGGTGGTGGAGTCACCGATACGACACCTTTCGTGGATAATGGTGCGACTGCTGCGGTACCTATCTCCGCCGTTTCGTTGAACAGTGTGCAACGCGCGACCGGTAGCGAGACGGGGACATTCGACCAGAGCGCCGACACTTTTGCACTCGGCGGATTATCGGGTAAAGTTGATGCGGCGGGGCAAACGGTGACCCTTGCTGATGGTGGGCAGATCGCAATCGCCGCGGGCTCCACCGAGCACGCAGCCCGCTTTATTGCAGAACCGATCGGCGGTAACCGTGTGATCGGCATTGTGGGGTTTGAAACCGCGCCAGGTGACCTGCCAATAGGATCGGCGTCCTATGTGGGAACGTCGGACCTCACCATCCTTGATGGAACGAATGTTTATGCACTAACCGGCAATGCAACAATGACGGCTGATTTTTCAGGCGGGTCTGGTGTCGATACGACCCTTACGAACCTTTCCGGGACCGTGACAGCTGGTGCCGCCGCACCAAGCAGTGTCACAAATGTTGCCAACATAGCTTTCACAGGTTCTGCTCTCAGTGGCGCACAATTTACGGGCGGAATGTCGGCAGTCGAGTCGCAAATGTTGACGGCTCTGAGTGGATCCGAAACCGTCAGTCTGAATGGTGCGTTCTATGGTCCCGGCGCGGATGAGGCCGGGTCTACGTTCGTCATCGACGATGATGCAAATGGAGGCATCATCGTTTTCGGTACAGCCTTGGCAGACTGAGCTTGCATAAGACAAAGTATTCACACCTTTCCATTGTTGTTTGGTGTGAGCACGCTTTTTAGGAACAATCCGTGACAGACAAACAACCCGCTTTTGAACTTACGACATCACGTGGGTTCAACACCTGGCTTGCATCCACAGGTGGATCGTTGGCTTTCTCCACTTATCAGGGAAACAAGATATTCTTTATCGGCCTCAAGCCCGATAGCAGTCTATCGGTATTTGAACGCAGCTTTCCCCGCGCCATGGGCATTGGACTGAGTCAGGATGCCCGTAGTATCCTGCTGGCAACGCAAGTGCAGATATACCGTTTCGACAATGCACTACCGTCGGGCGAAAAACAGGGTGATTTTGACGCTGTATTCCTGCCCAACCAATCCTGGATCACGGGTGATCTGGATATACACGATATTGGCTTTGGCGCGGACGGGGGCCCGCTTTTTGCCAGCACTCTGTTCAACTGTATTGGAACCGTGGTCGAAGGGTATAATTTCCGGCCCGCTTGGAAACCCGATTTCATCGACCACTTCGTGCCTGAAGACCGCTGCCACCTCAACGGTATGGCGTTGCAGAGTGGTCAGGCCCGCTATGTCACTTGTGTCTCTCGCTCTAATGCTGCGGACGGGTGGCGTGACCGACGCCACGATGGTGGTGTGGTCGTGGATGTCACGACCGGCGATGTTGTCGCCAAGGGTCTGTCAATGCCTCATTCCCCACGACTCCGTGACGGCAAGCTGTGGATCGTAAACTCTGGTAGGGGCGATTTGGGTGTCATTGACCCAGCGACCGGCCATTTTGAACCCGTGGCTTTTTGTCCTGGCTATGCACGTGGCCTAGCATTTGCAGGCGAATTTGCCGTCGTAGGACTTTCGCGCGCCCGTAAAAACCGGACCTTCGATGGCTTGGACCTTCAAACGGCGCTAAATGAGCGTGATGTGGAGGCCCGCTGCGGCCTGAGCATAGTCAATACAACGACTGGGGCCGCCACGGACTGGATTCGGATCGACGGGATTATCGATGAACTCTACGACGTGGCATTTCTACCCGGTATTCGCGCGGCGTCAGCAGTTGGAATCGTCGGGCCGGAAATACAGCGTACGATATCAGTCAAGCAGTGAGACTACTATCGCTTTGAGAGTGACAAACCACACCTGGACGTTTCAATGTTGACCCAACCCGCGACACAATGGGACTGAACAGCTAGAGGTAAAAAATATCGAGGCTCAGGATGACGCAAGCACCACCCAAACACAGTCTGACGGGACCACGTTCTTGGTTTTCTCTGTTTTATACGCATGGGGCTTGGCTGACCATTGTGGCTGGGGTAATATGTGTCGGCACTACGTTGGGTAGTGTTGTCAAATACAACGCAGCGGCCAAATTCGACCGTGCTGGTATTGTGACTCAGGCGCAGGCCGTTGACCGCCGTATATTTCACGATAGTGAAGGGGCCGATCAATACCACATCACATATCGTTTTGAGGTTGGAGGTGCTACTGTACTGCGTGAACGCGATGTCACGCGCGGACAATACGAGCGTGCCACCCAAGGCACCACTCACACCATTCGGTATTTGTCCGATAGACCAAGCACATTTGAAACCTATGTCGGCGAGACACATGATGATGCTGTAAGGCTACAACGGGTTGCGGGTATCGCGGGCATGGGTAGCCTGATTGCCCTTTGGTGGGTAGGCCGTCGCGTAAACCGCGTTATCCTGACACGCAGATATGGACATCGTACCACAGTACAAGTTCACGCGGTAACGGAGGCTAAGAACGCAAGCGGCAGAGGGTATCTGACATGGTACATAGATGACCGCCGGCGGGGTAAGAGCCTGATGCATCCCATTAGCCGGCTGCGCGCCATTGGTGTTGGGGCGGAGATCAATATCTATGTCCGCAAGGGCTACAGTGTCTGGGAAGGCGACGTTGGTCCACGCAATGTTGACGATAGCAATCTGCCCAAGACGCCGCGCGACTAGCTGTTCAGTCCCGGCATCTGGTGGATCGGATTTAGGATGAATCGATCTGGCTCAGAAGTCCGGGTTTTGCAGATGTATTCATAAGGTGTGAGACCGCTGAGTGTTTTGAGGCGACGCGCGTAATTATAAGCATCGAGGAAATCGCTGAGGTGCATGCGGAGCTGGTCGTGGCTGTCGTAGAGCGCATCCAGCACGTCCGCGCTGTTCATCTTCGGTTCCGTCCCGCGTCTCGATAGTTCCGATACCGTGGATCGAAGGAAAAGTTTGGATTTGACTTGATGGAGCCAGATTGAACGACCGCTTCGGCGACTTGAGCTGCAACGCAAAGACTGACATGCCGCAAACGCGAAACAATGCTGCGTCAGCAATAGCCGCATCTGCACAAGTCGGCTTTGTCCGCGACTTGATCGTTGGCCTATGTCCCATTGAAGGCCCGGTCTGGGTCAAAAATGCTTGACGTTTGGGGCAACTTTGCACGACGCGGCCTCTTGATCAGAATCGGCCTCATCGGCAGGGACCGCTTGGCCGTAGAACAACTATGGCCGGCGCGCTCCAAACAACTGATATTTCGTGAAGGTGGCGCTGACGCTGTGGGTTTAATGGGGCCTGCACCTAGGTCGGGTCTTGGCAAGCGCGGCCAGCACGGTATTCTGCCGCTGAAATGACTGACGACAAGGACTTCTCCCGGTGCCCTCCATCAAACACGCTATTCTTGCCTTTGGCCTGCTCGCTGCCTGTGATCAGACCGCTGTGATCCCACCGCAGCCTGACCTTCCCGCAGATGATCCCAGACAGGCCCAGCTTTTGGCTGCGGAATGCACGATTTACTTTGCTGCCCAGCTTAAGCTTGAGTCGGAGGGGCGTGCCATAAGTGGCAACCCCACACGCGGGTGCCCGCCAGAGGCTGCAAGCATCCCGGCTGACATCAATGCCATGGTCAGCGTACCGCCCGTAACACCCGGCTACCCGCAAACTTTGTATGACCGGATGATTGCCCGTGGTATTCCGGCTGATGTTGTCGATGAAATCTCAAAATCCAAGGCGTTCTGGGATTTAGTTGCGAAACGCGATTCACTGCTGGCGGGATTCTAACTGCCGTAGACCATCAAAGCTGTGACAAGCGCGCCGGGGCTGGCATTGTAGATGCCCATGTCTGATTGCAGTTGGATAATGCGGGCAGGGCGCTCGGAAAGCGGGATACCTGCGGCATCCATGGCTTTGGTCAATGCAGGGCCGCCGCCTGCGCTGATATCTTTGCGGATTGTGTCGTAGTTGGATTTGACGATGCGTTCGACCTGACCGCGCCGTTTTTCATAAGCGGCATTCCCGATCACGGTGCTGATCCCGGACAGAGGCAGCAGCAACGGGTTGCCAAGGTGATTGGCCTCATTGGAACAGGCCGTGAGCAGGAGGGCAGTGATCATGGGCCAGCGCATGGGTTTTCGAAACCTTCTTTTGGGTTGACTTATAAGGGTATTGGTCAGATATAGCGCCATCTCTGCAAGGGTCTTGCGGGGGTATATGCGAAATTACGCCCACGGGCGCGCAGTCCACAGGTAACAAACGCCGGAACGATCCGGGGCCTCAGAGACGCGGAAAACAAAGGAAGATCAAATGTTTGCGGTTCTCAAAACCGGTGGCAAGCAGTACAAAGTGGCCTCTGGCGACGTTTTGCGTGTCGAAAAACTGGCAGCAAATGCTGGCGACAAAATCCAATTCAACGAGATTCTCATGGTCGGCTCCACAGTGGGTACACCTTTGGTTGCGGGCGCTGGCGTCCAGGCCGAAGTGATCGACCAGATCAAAGGCGAAAAGACGATCAACTTCGTCAAGCGCCGCCGTAAGCACGGCAGCCAGCGTAAGAAAGGCCACCGTCAGCAACTGACATTGGTGCGCATTGCCGACATCCTTGAAAAAGGTGCAGATAAATCTGGCGTAATGGCAGCCGTATCCGGTGCGGGCGTTGTTGCAGCACCAGCCGCAAAGCCTGCTGCAAAAAAGGCAGCGCCAAAGAAAGCAGCCCCAAAGGCAGACGCAGCGCCGAAAGCTGAAAAGCCAAAGGCAGCGCCAAAGGCGAAAGCCGCACCAAAGTCAGGCGCAGCGGACGATCTGAGCAAGATCAGCGGTGTTGGCCCCGTCATCGTCAAGAAGCTGCACGCCGAAGGTGTGACAACATTCGCGCAGATCGCCGCATGGACGCCAGAAGATGTGGCTGATATGGACGAGAAACTGAATTTCAAAGGTCGTATCGACCGCGATGAGTGGCTCAAGCAAGCTGCTGAATTCGCTAAAGGTTAAGGAGAGACCAAATGGCACATAAAAAAGCAGGCGGTTCATCCCGTAACGGACGCGACTCAGCCGGTCGTCGTCTTGGCGTCAAAAAGTTCGGCGGCGAAGAAGTCATCGCCGGTAACATCATCATGCGTCAGCGCGGCACAAAGATGTGGCCGGGCATGGGCGTTGGTATGGGTAAGGACCACACGATCTTTGCAACCGTTGATGGCAACGTCAAATTCCACAAAGGCCTCAAAGGCCGCACCTTTATTTCGGTTCTCCCAGTGGCGGAGGCCGCTGAATAAGCCGATAATTCCAAGGTAACAGGATTGGGGGGATCGGTGATAGCCGGTCCCCCTTTTCTATTCATATTTTTGCCACCATATGGATTTAAAGGGTGGCACGACCGAATTGTTTTCAAGGAGGGAAGCTATGCGCCATGAAGACATCACCGTGCAGGACACGATCGAAGCAAGCCGTTTCGTGCTGCGTCCGTGCCGTAAATCTGACGCAGGCCTGATTGCCATGTACGCTGGTGATGATCGCGTGGCGCGTGGCACCCGTGCGATGCCGCATCCGCTCCCTCCGGGGTCGGTTGAAGCGATGATCGAACGCGCCAGTCAGGTTGACCGGACAGAGGATGTCTGGGTCATTGATGGCTCTGCACATGGCCATGCCGAAGCGCTTGGTCTGATCAGTCTTGAACGGATGGATCGCGCCCAATCTGAAGTCTTCTATTGGATCGCACCGGCGTTCTGGAACACCGGCTTTGCGACCGAGGCCGTGCGCACGCTGATTGCGGCCAATCCGCACCGCTCTGACCGGATTTTTGCTGAGGTGTTTCAGGACAATCCCGGTTCAGCTCGCGTCCTGACCAACTGCGGCTTCGACTATCTTGGCGATGCAGAGGCGTTTTCCGTCTCGCGCAAGGCGACCATGCCCACATGGACCTACACGCTCAAGCTGGGGTCATGACCGTCCCGACATTGCGGACCGCCCGATTGACGTTGCGGGCGCCGCAGCTGCGTGATGCCCGGGTGATCACAAAGGCGCTCAATAATATTGAGGTCAGCAGGTGGTTGACGTTGGTGCCATTCCCCTATGGCATCACCGACGCGGAGTGGTTCATCAAGGAAAATCAAAAGGGGCGCTTTGGCGCATGGCTGATTTGGGCTGATGACCGGTTTATCGGCACCATCGGGCTGGACGGTGATATGGGCTATTGGCTGTCACAGGACGCATGGGGCCAAGGTTACGCCTCAGAGGCCGGCAAGGCTGTTCTTGCGCATCATTTTGCGCAAGCGGCGGCAGATACGGTGAAATCCAGCCATTTTGTGGAAAACGCAGCCTCGCGCCGTGTATTGCAAAAACTGGGTTTTGTTGATGTGGGCAGCGATGTGCATCACTCAAAAGCACGCGGTGAAGACGTGCCGGTGCGGAACATGGCACTGACCCGCGACAGATGGGAGGCGATGCATGATGGCTGATCTGACATACCGCGCACTGCGCGAGGCTGATTTCGATGACGTGCATGCGATGGTCTCGCATTGGTCCGTCGCACGGCAATTGGGCCGTTGGCCATGGCCGCCTCAGCCTGCGTTCACGCGCGGGCGGTGCAAGCCTTATGAAGGCAACGGGTTCGTGTGGGCTGTCTGCATCGACGACCGTGTAATCGGTTCGATGGCTGTCACCGATCGCGAGCTTGGCTATACATTTGCGCCAGAGGTGCATGGCCGGGGGATCGGCACACGGGTCGCGCGCGACGCGATTGCCAAGGCGTTCGCTGACTACGACTGGCCAATGCTCTATGCCTCGGTCTGGCATGACAATCCGGCCTCTGCTGCGATCTTGGGCAAATTTGGATTTGTTCATTGGCAGACCCATTACACACGCAGCCCCGCGCGTTTGCCGACGCTGGTGCATCAGTTCCGCCTGCCGCGTTCCACATGGGACAGCTTGAGAACCGCCGCCCAGTAGTTTATCGGCTGCCTAAACCCGCCCAAGAAAGCCAACAGAATGAAATTCCTCGATCTTGCCAAGGTCTATATCCGCTCTGGTGGTGGTGGTGCGGGCTGCATCTCGTTCCGGCGCGAGAAATTCATGGAATATGGCGGCCCTGACGGCGGTGACGGCGGCAAGGGTGGTGATGTGATTGTCGAAGCCGTTGAAGGGCTGAATACGCTGATCGACTTTCGCTACCAGCAGCATTTCTTTGCAGGCAACGGCCAGCACGGCATGGGCAGTCAGCGCACCGGAAAAGATGGCGACGACAAGTTGCTGCGCGTGCCCGTCGGGACCGAGATTATCGATGAAGACGAAGAAACCGTCATCGCCGACCTGACCGAAGTGGGCCAGAAGATCGTGATTGCCAAAGGCGGCAACGGCGGCTGGGGCAACCTGCGGTTCAAATCCGCCACGAACCAGGCGCCGCGCCGTGCCAACCCTGGGCAGGAGTGCATTGAGCGCACGATCTGGCTGCGCCTGAAGCTGATCGCTGATGTGGGCCTGCTGGGCATGCCAAACGCAGGCAAATCCACGTTTCTGGCGGCGACGTCCAATGCGCGGCCCAAAGTGGCCGACTACCCTTTTACGACCCTGATCCCCAATCTTGGTGTTGTGGGCATTGATGATGTGGAATTTGTCGTGGCCGACATCCCCGGCCTGATAGAAGGGGCCAGCGACGGCCGTGGCCTTGGCGACATGTTCCTTGGCCATGTCGAACGCTGTGCAGTGTTGCTGCACCTGATTGATGGCACGTCGGGCGATCCCGCCGGTGATTTGACCACGATCATCGGAGAGTTGGAGGCCTACGGTGGGGAACTCGCAGAAAAGCCACGGATCACGGTGCTGAACAAAATCGACACGCTGGATGACGAAGAGCGTGCATTTCTGCGCGATGAAATTGCCGCCGTCGCCAATGGCCCGGTGATGATGATGTCCGGCGTCAGCCGCGAAGGTATCCCCGAGGTGCTGCGCGCGCTGCGGGCAAAGATTGACGACAACAGGTTGCGCCACCGCAAAGCGGAGCAGGAGGCGCAGGGCGGGGTCGAGCCATGGCAGCCCTGACAGACGCCAAGCGCCTTGTTGTCAAAATCGGCTCTGCCTTGCTGGTGGATAATGAAACGGGTGCCCTGCGGCAGGACTGGCTGACCTCTCTTGCCGCAGACGTGGCCCGCATCCGGGCGCGTGGGACGGATGTGATTATTGTCTCGTCAGGGTCGATCGCACTGGGGCGGGGTATTCTGGGCCTGCCGCTCAGCTCGCTTGCCTTGGAACAGTCACAGGCTGCCGCCGCCGTGGGCCAGATCCGTCTTGCCCGCGCCTATCAAGAGGCCCTTGGTCCGCATGACATTGTCACGGGTCAGGTCCTTGTCACGCTTGAGGATTCGCAGGATCGCCGCCGCTATCTGAACAGCCGGGCGACAATGGAAACGATGCTGAGCTTGGGTGTCACACCGATTGTGAATGAAAACGACACAATTGCCACCGATGAAATCCGCTATGGTGACAATGACCGTTTGGCGGCACAGGTCGCTGTCACGGTTGGGGCCGACCAATTGATCCTTCTGTCGGATGTGGATGGGTTGTACACCGCCAACCCAAAGATCAAAAGTGCCGCAAAACATCTTGATATCGTAGAAAAAATAACACCCGAGATTGAGGGCATGGCGGGCGATGCGGGCTCGGGTCTGTCAAAGGGCGGGATGATCACCAAGATTATGGCCGCGCGCATCGCGACCGAGGCAGGGTGCGCCATGGCGATTGCCCTAGGCACGGCGCTTCACCCTCTGGGGCAATTGGAAAGTGGCGCCAAGGCCACATGGTTTACCGCCCAAACGGACCCGCAAGCGGCACGCAAACGTTGGATCGCGGCGATGAAGCCCAAGGGTACCGTGATGGTCGATGCAGGGGCCCGTGATGCGTTGCAGCGTGGCAAAAGCCTGTTGCCTGCCGGGGTGACGCAGATCCACGGCAGTTTTGGACGTGGTGATCTGGTGGCGATTGCGGGTGCGGATGGCGCGCACTTGGGCCAGGGGTTGATCCGCTACACGAGCGCTGAGGCGCGCCAGATCATGGGCCGCAGGTCGGCTGACATTGTGGCAGTGCTGGGCTATGAAGGCCGTGCCGCTTTGGTCCACCGCGATGACATGGTGCTTTGAATGGATGATGCGATGAACGATCAAGATGCAATCGGGTTGATGATGGCCAAGATTGGCGCTGATGCGCGCGCCGCTGCGACCCTGCTGGCAACAGCGGGGTCTGAGCGCAAGTATGCCGCCCTGATCGGGGCCGCGGAGGCGATCTGGGACCACCGACAAGAGATCATGGACGCCAATGCCGAAGATCAGGTGTATGGTGAAGAGAAAGGCCTCAGCCCTGCCATGATGGACCGTCTGATGTTGGATGAGCCGCGCATCCGCGCCATGGCGGATGGTCTGCGTAATGTGGCCGCACAGCACGACCCGATTGGTGAAGTGATGACCGAATGGGATATGCCCAGCGGTCTGCACATCCAGCGGGTACGTACGCCATTGGGCGTGATTGGCGTGATCTACGAAAGCCGCCCGAATGTGACCGCTGACGCCGGTGCGCTGTGTTTGCAATCTGGCAATGCGGTGATTTTGCGGGGCGGATCAGAGAGTTTTCATTCCTCAACCATGATCCACAAATGCCTGCAAATCGGTTTGAAGCAGGCCGGCCTGCCAGAAACCGCGATCCAACTGGTCCCCACCCGCGACAGGGCTGCGGTGTCGGCGATGCTGACTGCCACTGATCATATCGACGTCATTGTGCCGCGCGGCGGCAAAGGCCTTGTCGGGCTGGTGCAGCGCGAGGCGCGCGTGCCGGTCTTTGCCCACCTGGAGGGTATTTGCCACATCTATGTGGGTGCGACCGCCGACCCTGCGATGGCGTTGGAGATTGTGTTGAACGCCAAGACCCGCCGCACCGGGATTTGCGGGGCGATGGAATGCCTGCTGATCGATTGGCGTTTTTACACTCAGCACGGGTCGATCCTGATTGATGCTTTGATCAAAGCGGGTGTCGAGGTGCGTGCTGATGGTGATCTGTCCAAGATTGCGGGTACAACACCAGCCCAGCCCGATGATTTTGGCAAGGAGTTCCTGGATATGATCTGTGCCGCCAAGCTGGTGGATGGTGTTGATCCTGCGATAGATCATATCCGCACCTATGGATCTAACCATACGGATGCGATCATCACATCCGATGATCAGGCGGCGGCGCATTTCTTCAAGGAACTGGACAGTGCGATCCTGATGCGCAATGCCTCAACCCAATTCGCCGACGGCGGAGAGTTTGGTATGGGCGCAGAGATTGGGATCGCCACGGGCAAGCTGCATGCCCGTGGCCCTGTTGGTGCAGTTCAGTTGACCAGCTTCAAATATTTGGTGACCGGAGAGGGGGCCGTGCGCGCCTAAAACCGTGCAATCAACCGGTCTGAATGCTCAATGAAATCCAGTTTTCGGCCCGCCTCTGCCAGTACATTTGGCAGCAGAGCGAACTGCACCTGTGCGGCGGTATGGCGATAACTCAAGTGCGGTGACAACAGATTGTCCCATAGCGCGCGGTCGATGCTGATCCGTGGCCCCTCGGCGCGTGCAACCCAACTGTCGCCATCTTGCTGTACCTGAAGATCGCCTCCGAGTGGCAATGCCGACTCGAGCGCTTGCAACACCAGAAGGGCACAGCGAACACGGCGGCGGGACTGCTCCCCTTCGATTTGCCATATGTAGTTGAACCGTCCGCCCCGCGCCGAGGCCGACAGGATCGACAGCACTTCGGAACGACTGACAAGTTGTTCGTCGCTGGCCGCACCATAGGCGATACGGAAATATCTGATCCGGGCCGAGGCGTTCTGGACGCTCTCGTTGATCAGGTCCATTTCGGCGCCAGTGTCGCCATCTGTGAGTGCTAAAAGTTCGACACCGTTTCCTATGGCGCCAATTGGACTGATCAGATCGTGGCAAATGCGCGAGCCGACAAGTGCTGCTAAATCAGGTTGCATCGTAAGACCTCCGTTCTAAGAAGGGGACATGGGAGAAGTCTACGATTTTCTTGAGCCAGGCGTGCTGGTGCGCCATCCAGGCCAACCCTTGTGGGGGATTGGGCAGGTCCAATCGAACATAAATGGCAGAATTACTGTCAACTTTCGGGAGATGGGAAAGGTTGTGATAGAAAGCAAATCTGTAACGCTCGAAATCGTAGGGTGAGTTGAGTGATACAACCTATGCGGGCATATCTGGTCACCTGTCAATGATCGTCTCTTTGATGGGGCAAAATTACCTAAGGAATGGTTAATTTGGGAAACAATCCATTAAGCAACCCATCGAATGTTGCAGTCGGAGGGCAAGAGTCACAGTTCCGCACGCAACTGGCAAACAGTGCCGAAGACGTGGCTGCTGCCCAAAGATTGCGTTATCTGGTTTTTGTGAAAGAGCTGGGCGGCGATGGCCCGATGGTGGATCATCAGGCGGGGTTAGAGCGCGACGCCTTTGACGCGCACGCCGATCATCTGATGCTGTTGGACGCGGCGCGGCCGGTTGGGGATCAGGTAGTGGGTGTCTACCGGGTGATGACCACGCAGATGGCTGAAAAGGCTGGACGATTCTACTGCGAGGAAGAATATGACCTTGGCCCTTTGCGCCAAAGCGGCCGACAGTTGCTGGAGCTGGGACGTTCCTGCCTGCATCCCGACTATCGTGGTGGCGCAGGCATGTTGCATCTCTGGGCGGGGCTTGCCGAATATGTTGCCGCCCACGGCATTGAGGTGTTGTTTGGCGTGGCTTCCTTTCATGGCACTGACGCGGACGCGTTGGCGGGCCCGCTCAGCTTGCTGCATCATCGGCATAGCGCACCTGACGCGTTGCGTGTTCGTGCAATTGGCCCAACCGCGCTGAACATGAATATGCAGGATAATGACGCGCTTGACCGTTTGGCCGCCGTTCGGGCGATGCCGCCGTTGGTCAAAGGCTATCTGCGTTTGGGGGCCACGGTGGGCGAGGGGGCTTTTGTCGATCACGCCTTTAACACAGTCGACGTCTGTTTAATTCTGGAACATGAGGCGATCAACGCCTTGCAGCGGTCCATCTACACCAAGGGGGCGGTGCGTGGCTGAGACATGGTATGGCGATAACGGCCCACAACCTGCGCAATTCGGATTGGGTGGGTGGTTGCGGGTGATCCTGCGTGCCGTGCCGTTGGGCGCCTTGGTATTTGGCGGGCTGATCATCCTGTTGCTGGTACGGCTGCTTGAACGCTCGCTGTGGGGCATGCGCCGTCCGGTCACACCGTACGTCACACAGTTTGTGTGCCGGTCGTCCTTGGCGCTACTGGGGATCCGCTACCGTACCCAAGGCGCCCCGATGGTCGGGGCAGGGGCGGTGGTGGCCAACCACTCTTCCTGGCTTGACATTTTTGCACTGAACGCCCGCAAACGGATCTACTTTGTCTCAAAATCCGAAGTGGCCAGCTGGCCCGGGATCGGCTGGCTGGCGCGGGCAACCGGTACTGTCTTTATTAAACGTGACCGGTCCGAGGTCAGCGATCAGATCACCGTGTTCCGGGACCGCCTGTCAGCCGGGCACAAGCTGCTGTTCTTTCCCGAAGGCACCTCAACCGATGGATTGCAGGTCTTGCCTTTCAAGCCTGCCCTGTTTGCGGCCTTCTTTGACCCCGCGCTGCGTAACAATTTGCAAATTCAGCCGGTCACGCTGAACTATGTGGCCCCTGAAGGTGCGGACCCGAGGTTCTATGGCTGGTGGGGGGATATGGATTTCGGGCCGCACCTGCTGGCAACATTGGCAACCCGAAAGCAGGGGAGCGTCTCGGTTGTCTATCACCCGCCAGTCAAGGTGGCCGAATTTGCGAATCGTAAGGCGCTGGCAAAAGCGACAGAAGACGCCGTGCGCGGGGGCCTAACCCAGCATGGCGTGGCGCAGCTCTGACAGTGCTTTGGCAGGGGTGTCGGCGCCCCAGATCTCATTACCGATTCCAAAGAAATCGGTATGCGGGGACAAGCTGCGGATCAGGTCAGTGGTCAGGGCGCCTTCGGCCACAACGGGCACTTCGATCATCATCGACCACCATTCAAAAAGCTCTGGTTCGGCCTGTCGTCCGTCACCCAAGGGGCTTGCCCCAACAGGGCCAAAGCTGACGTAGTCGGCACCCAACTCTCCGGCGGTCATACCGTCATGGCGGGAATTACCGCAGAAACTGCCGACAATCGCGTCGTCGCCAAGATCCTTGCGGACCTTCTTGATCGTGCGTGCGCCATCACTGAGGTGGACACCATCCAGCCCCAGACGTTCGACCAGCATGATGTGGCTGTCGATCACGAGAGCCACGTCGCGGGCGTGGGTGACTTCCCGCAGGGCATCTGCCGCCTTGGCGATGCGAGCCTCGTCCGTGGTGCCGAGAGCAAGGCGCACGCAGGCAACTTCGGTGCTGTCCAGGCAGGCGGCCAGCTGGGCGGGGTAGGTGGACAGGTCAAACTCTGATGGGCTGATCAGGTAGATTTGTGGGTGGTCCTGAGCGTCCGACATGAGGGCATTCCGAAGTTATGCAGTGTTCTGGGGCTTCTAGCGGGGTTTTCCGGGCTTGGCTATGCCTTGGGTGGTAAGCTACGCGCATATTCCAGCGCCATGGCGACGATTTCTGCGCGCCGTCCATCATCCCCCAGGACATCCTCTGAAACGTCAACCATGCCGCCCATCTTGCGGCCCGTGAAGGAAAGCGGGGTAATCCCGTCCAATTTAAGCGCGTCAGGCTCTGCCGCCTTGCCAACGCGGGCCATGCCGCCGCCCTGATGCACACCGCAGATCATATTGCCATCCTTCAGGAAGCAAAGCCCGCCGAACATCCTCTTCTCAGACAGCCCAGGTTCATCACCCAGCGTTTCGCGCATCAAGGTTGCATATCCTTCATCATAGGCCATGGGTACTCTCCTTGCTTTGGGATATCTGGCAGCGTATCACGCCGCGAACCGCCAAAGGAAGCCCGATGCCCAGCCCGACAGTGCAACCCGCCTATATTCTGATCCGCCCGCAAATGGGCGAGAATATTGGTGCTGCGGCACGGGGCATGTGGAACTTTGGATTGGAGCGGATGCGCATTGTGGCACCACGTGATGGTTGGCCAAACCAAAAGGCTGTGGCGATGGCCAGCGGGGCCGGGCGGTTGCTGGATGAGGCGCAGGTTTTTGATGATACCGGCGGCGCGGTTGCCGATTGCGACTATGTTTATGCCACCACGGCCCGGCCCCGTGGGCTGACCAAACTGGTGATGACGCCCCAGGCCGCCATGGCCGATGCCCGCAAGCGGATCGCTGAAGGGCAGAAGGTTGCGGTGATGTTTGGCCCCGAGCGTGCGGGTATGGAAAACGATGATATCGCGCGGGCCAATGCGATTATTTCAGTGCCGGTGAATCCGGCGTTCCCATCGCTCAACCTTGCGCAATGTGTTTTGTTGACTGGCTATGAATGGCAACGCGAAGCGGTTGAGGTTGATCCGGCGCGTATCGATGCAGCGGGCGACTGGGCCGCGCAGGTCGAGATTGAGAAACTCAGCGCGCATTATGAGCAAAGGTTGGAAGACGCAGGCTTTTTCTTCCCCGAACACAAGGCTGAGAGCATGAAGATGAATCTGCGCAACCTGTGGTCACGGATGCCCATGACACGCGCTGATGTGCAGATGCTGCACGGGATCATGCGCCAGATGGTGCGCTGGAAAGAACGCGGCTGATGGGACGTAAGGTGGATCATGATCCACCTTACCCCGCGGCACCCTGCCGCTTGCAGCATACCGCCGGCGCGCATAGGTTCCGCGCAAGATAAATCGGAGGCCTGAGATGGCAGAAAAACGCAGCATCTTTGAAGAGGTGGGCGACACCCCAAAACAGGTCGCGGCCCCCGGCGGGATTGACCGGTCAGACCACGGGGCCCGCGGGCTGATCCGGGGCTGGCTGATGGTCCTGTTTGGCTTGGTTGCTATCATGATTGTCGTGGGTGGGTTGACCCGCCTGACCGACAGTGGGCTCTCAATCACAGAATGGAAGCCTGTGACCGGCGCCATGCCACCTATGTCCGAGGTCGCGTGGGCGGAAGAATTCGACAAGTACCGTGCGATTCCAGAGTACCAGTTGCAGAACAAGGGTATGACTCTGTCGGAGTTCAAGACGATCTATTGGTGGGAATGGGGCCACCGGCAACTGGGCCGGGTGATCGGCCTTGTCTGGGCTGTCGGTTTCATCTTCTTTGCGGCCACGCGCAAGATCCCCATCGGCTGGACAGCAAAGCTGCTTCTTATTGGTTTTCTGGGTGGTCTGCAGGGCTTTATTGGCTGGTGGATGGTGTCGTCGGGGTTAGAGGAAGGGATGCTCGATGTGGCGTCCTACCGTTTGGCCACACATCTGGGCCTTGCCTTTGTGATCTTTGGTTTCATCGTCTGGTATATCATTCAGCTTGGGCGCAGTCAGGCGGACCTTTTGCAGGCCCGGCGCAGTGGCGATGCCGGTATCGCGCGGCTGGCGGGCATTCTGGTCGTGGCTGCCTTCTTGCAGATCATTCTGGGTGCCTTGGTCGCAGGGATCGACGCAGGCCGCGCATATCCTGACTGGCCGTTGATGGCTGGTGGTTTCCTGCCGCCCGAACCCTTTGACCTGTCGCCGGTCTGGCGCAACTTCTTTGAGGACGCAGGCCTTGTGCAATTCATGCATCGCATGGCCGGCTACTTTCTGTTTGCCTTCACGGTTTTCGTCTGGCTGCGCACCCGCAAACTGGCCAACACGCAAACGCGCCTGGCTTTCCATGCAGTCATGGCCGCGATGCTTTTGCAGCTCGTGCTGGGCATCGTTACCGTCATCTACTCAGCTCCGTGGCCGGTCGCCATTGTGCATCAACTGGGTGCCGTTGCCCTTTGGGCGTTGATCCTGCGTGGCCGCTTTCTGGCGCAATACCCCATTCCCCAATCAGTAAGAGGCTAAGACATGACCGCATATGATGAATTGATGACCTTTCAGCGCGAGACCGAAGCGCTTGGCCAGATCGCAGGCCGTCTGGGTTGGGATCAGGAAACCATGATGCCTGAACGCGCGACCCCACAGCGCGCAGAGGAGCATGGCGCCATGGCGAATATCCTGCATGCCCGGCGCATTGATCCGCGCATGGGCGATTGGCTGGAGACCGCGGAAGCTTCCGATGACGTTGCCGCTGCGAACCTGCGTCATATCCGGCGCAACTTTGAGCGCACGGCCAAAGTTCCTGCGGCACTGGCGGCGGAACTGGCCAAAACCACCTCACTCGCGCACCGTGTCTGGGCGCAGGCCCGCGCGGATGAGGACGTGGCCGCCTTCCTGCCGATGCTGGAAAAAGTGGTTGATCTGCGCCGCGAGGAAGCCGCGGCAATTGCAGGCGACACCGATCCATATGACGCTTTGCTGGATGATTACGAGCCGGGTGCCACAGGTGCCAGCCTGAGTGCGATGTTTGACGCATTGCGCCCCCGGTTGGTGGCTTTGCGCGCTGCGATCCTTGATCAGCCTGCGCCAGCGCAATTGTCAGGCACCTATGATGACGCAAGTCAGCTTGCCTTGTCCGACAAACTGGCGGCGGTGTTTGGTTACAGTCTTGATTCTGGCCGCATTGATAAGGCCGTGCATCCGTTTTCATCCGGGTCGGGCCTTGATGTGCGGATCACGACACGGACCAACCCGACCGACCCGTTCAACTGCTTCTATTCGACCATTCACGAGGTTGGCCACGCGACCTATGAACAGGGGATCGATGCCGCCCATTTGCTGACACCGGTCGGGCGGGGGGTGTCGATGGGCGTTCACGAAAGCCAAAGCCGTATTTACGAGAACCAGCTGGGGCGCAGCCGTGCGTTTGCCGGCTGGCTTTATGGTCAGATGCGCGACCAATTTGGCGACTTCGGGATTGCCGATGAGAACGCGTTCTACGCCACGGTCAATCGCGTCAGTGACGGGTTCATTCGCACCGAGGCCGATGAGGTGCAGTATAACCTGCACGTCCTGCTGCGGTTTGATCTTGAGCGGGCCTTGATGGCGGGCGATCTGGCGGTGGCTGACCTTGAGGCGGCGTGGAACGATCGCTTCGAGGCTGATTTCGGCTATGCGGTGGACAAGCCTTCCAACGGTGTGTTGCAAGATGTGCACTGGTCTGAGGGGCTGTTTGGATATTTCCCGACCTACACGTTGGGCAACGTCTATGCCGGATGTCTGCATGAGGCCCTGCGCAAGGCGCTGCCTGATCTGGATGATCAATTGGCTGGTGGCGACGCCGGACCGGCGACGGCCTGGCTGCGCGAGAATGTCCAGAAATTTGGCGGGTTGCGTACGCCGGTGGCGACCATAACCCATGCGACCGGGGCCGCACCCGATGAAGGGCCGCTGTTGGCTTATCTTGAGGATAAATTCAGCGATATCTATGGGTTGTGAGGGCGGATGCCTCCGGCGGAAGTTTGATTGGACATAGAAAGTTCACGACCAGTTGGGGTCACGCTTTTCGAGGAACGCGTTGATCCCTTCATTGGTTTGCGCATCAAGCATGTTTTGCACCATGACATCGCCCGTATAGGCATAGGCCTCTTCCGCGCTCATCTGCGCCTGATTGTAGAACGCCTGCTTGCCGATTTTCACGGCAACGGGCAGCTTTGCCGCGATGGTGGCTGCAAGTTCGCGCGTTGTGCTGTCCAGATCGCCGGCGGCGACGGCACGATTGATCAGGCCCAGGTCCTGTGCTTCGCGGGTGTTGATGAACCGCCCGGTGGTGAGCATTTCAAAGGCTGATTTGCGCGGAATGTTCCGGGTGAGGGCAACCATCGGGGTTGAACAGAACAGGCCGATGTTCACCCCATTGACGCCAAAGCGCGTTTCATCCGCAGCGATGGCCAGATCACAGGTTGCAACCAACTGGCAGCCCGCGGCGGTGGCGATGCCATGCACCTGGGCAATCACCGGCTGGGGCAGGGATTGGATCCGCTGCATCATCGCCGCACAGCGGGAAAAAAGATCAGCAAAATAGGCAGCACCGCCATCTGCGGCCTGCCGTCCTGCTTGCATCTCCTTCAGGTCATGCCCTGCGCAGAACGCCTTGCCCGTCCCGCGCAGAATGATGGCGCGCACATCACGGTCATCAGCAATCGCGTCAAACCCGCTTTGCAGCTCTGCGAGCATCGCGTCAGATAGCGCGTTGAGCCGTTCCGGCGCATCCATCGTGAGTGTGGCAATGCCGTCAGTGTCGTCGCGATGCAGTATTGTCATTTCCAGGCTCTTCTGTTGGTCTGGGTTTAAGGTAATGCAGGGCGAAGGCAGATGAAACCACTGATGGATATCCCAGCACTGCAGGCGTTTGTGTCGCGTGAATTCCCGCAACTTGGCGATGACTTCTTGATTGAAGAGCTGACCGAGAATGGGGTGCGCGTGCGCTTACAGGTTGCTACGCGGCATTTGCGGCCGGGCGGTACGGTGTCGGGGCCGTCAATGTTTGCCCTGGCGGATGTGGGGATGTATCTTGCAATTCTTGCACGGATTGGCCCGGTGGCGCTGGCCGTGACGACGAATTGTTCCATCGATTTCATGCGCAAGCCTGCGGCTGACTCTGATTTGATTTGTGATGTGCGGCTGCTTAAGCTCGGGCGGGTGTTGGCCGTGGGTGATGCATTGATCACCAGCGCCGGGCAGGTGTTACCGGTTGCACGCGCCAGCCTAACCTATTCGATTCCACCCAAATAAAAAATGGGCCGGAACAGGTCCGGCCCAGTCAGGAAGTGGCAGGTGGGTTAATCCTGCCAGAATGGCTTTGATGCTTCTGCTTGGGCAGACAAGCGATCCAAGCCAATGTCGTCCAGCAAATGCGGTTCCAGATACTTTAAACTGCGGCGCGATTTGCGGTGGCGATCCCATTTCGTCGCGACCACCGCAAACTTGACCGCGAGGCTTGCAATCAAGGGTAGAGTTGATTGAGCGTTCAACGTATCGAGCTGCGCAGTGTGGCGCGCCTGTGACATGGGGCAATCCTTTGCATTGTGTTGGTACAATGTAGCTGTATACTACTCAATATTGATACAAAGTGACAATCCAGAGGTCCACAAAATGATTGTACCAAGTACAACTTGGCAGCCAGACGTCAAACATGGGGGGAAGTCCAAGTATAAGGCACTTGCGCAGACCATTCGTGACGGCATCGCCTCGGGCGATTTGTCTGCTGGGGCAAAACTGCCAACAGTACGCGAATTAGCATATCGGGTCGGTGTGACGCCGGGCACAGTGGCGCGGGCCTATGGTCTCCTGACGGATGAAGGCCGGTTGATCGCTGAGGTCGGACGCGGCACCTTCGTCGCCGGCACGACGCGCAAAGTGCAAACAGCTGAGCCACCACTTGTGCATCACGTTGATGAAAGCACCGCCGATTTTCGCAGCAGCCGCGTGCCGGATGTGGGGCAGGGGCTGTTGATTGATGATGCACTGATCCGTCTAGGGCAGGCGCATCGGCGCAGGCATATCAACTACCCCACGCCGCAAACCGACATCGCAGCACGCGAAGCTGTCGTTGGTTGGGTGGGTCCCGCGCGCGTTGGTCAGCTGGACCCAAATCACGTTGTCTTGGGCAACGGGGCGCAGAATTGCGTGATCCTAAGCTTGCAGGCCGAATTGCACGGCGCTCACCCTGTCATCCTGACGGATGAATTGGCCTATCCTGGCGTGCGCCGCGCGGCGCGCCTTCTGCGTGCCCAACTTGTCGGCATCGCCATGGATAAAGATGGGATCATCCCCGCCGCGCTGGCCGAGGCCTATCGCACCTATGGCGGTCAGGTGCTGCTCACCTCAGCCGAGGTGCATAGCCCAACGACGATCCAGACAAGCTATGCCCGCAAAAAAGAAATCGCCGCTCTGGCAGAACGGTTCGGCCTGATCATTATTGAAGATGACTGTCACAGCATCGCGCCAACGGACGTTCCCGCATATCGCGCGATTCTGCCGAAACAGTCCTACTTCATCTCGTCATTGACCAAAGGGGTCAGCGGTGCGTTGCGGTTTGGTTTTGCTGTGACGCCTGTCGACGGGTTCAAGAACCTAAGACAGGTCGCCGAAAGTTCATTTCACGGGCTTGCCCAGCCCATGTTGGACGTCTGTGCCGATTTGTTAAACTCTGGCGATGCGGCGCGAGTGAAGCAAAGGGTTGTCGCCCACACCGCAAAGCGCGTGCGGCTGGCCGTCAATCGGTTGGGGGGATGGAACCTGCGCTGGCGCGAGGAGGCACCGTTTTTGTGGCTGCAGCTTCCACAGGGCTGGCGAGCATCGAGTTTTGCCGTCGCCTGTGAGCGCAAAGGAATTTCCGTGCGTCCGGCTGACGAATTTGTGCTGGCGGATCAACGGGCACCCAACGCGGTGCGACTGGCCGCGACGACCTGCGTGTCAGAGCCGCGTTATCTGCAGGCGCTTGATGATATGAATACGATCCTTGCAAATCCGGCTGGCACCATGGAGAGTTAGTGGGGTAAATTGATACCTAATTCTTAATCAATTGATTTTGTGTACTTTTTGCGCTCATAAGATGCTTGACTGCATTTGCGCACCCTCTATAACGCCCCAATCTGAATGACCGTGGCCCCAACGGCTACCCAAAACCTTTGGTGAGATATGAAAACCTTTACCGCAACACCTGCGGATATCGACAAGAAATGGATCCTGATCGACGCTGAGGGCGTTGTTCTGGGCCGTCTTGCCTCGATTATCGCAATGCGCTTGCGTGGCAAGCATAAGCCATCCTTCACGCCGCACATGGATATGGGCGACAATGTGATCGTCATCAACGCTGAGAAGATCCAGATGACTGGCAAAAAGCGTGATGAAAAATACTACTGGCACACCGGCCACCCTGGCGGGATCAAAGAAAAAACCAAAGCCGATATTCTGGAAGGTGCGCACCCAGAGCGCGTCATCATGAAGGCCGTGCAGCGGATGCTGCCCGGTGGCAAGCTGTCGCGCCAGCAAATGACTCACCTGCGTGTCTTCGCGGGTGCAGAGCATGGCATGGACGCCCAGAAGCCCGAAGTTCTGGATGTTGCATCCATGAACAAAAAGAACACGAGGACTGCATAATGGCCGATCAAGTCAATTCGCTCGAAGAGCTGGGTCAAGTCGCTGAAGGTGTGGAAGCTGCACCCGAAGCTGTGGTCGAAACCGCCATCACCCGCGAACCCGTCCGTGACGCGCTGGGTCGGTCCTATGCCACTGGCAAGCGTAAGGATGCGGTCGCCCGTGTCTGGATCAAACCAGGGTCCGGCAAGGTCACAGTGAACGGCAAAGATATGGACAAATATTTTGCCCGCCCGGTTCTGCAGATGATCCTGCGCCAGCCGTTTCAGGTTGCCGGTGTTGTTGATCAGTTCGACGTCATGGCAACTGTTGCTGGTGGCGGCCTCTCTGGTCAGGCCGGCGCGGTCAAGCACGGGGTGTCCAAAGCACTGCAACTTTACGATCCGACACTGCGTGCGGCGTTGAAAGCTGCTGGCTTCCTCACACGCGACAGCCGTGTGGTTGAACGTAAGAAATACGGTAAGCGCAAGGCGCGTCGTAGCTTCCAGTTCTCCAAGCGTTAATTGCTGGTTTCAAGTATGCGAAAGGGCGGTCCGGTTGGGCCGCCCTTTTTCGTTGCATAACCGTCAGTTCAATCTAACTGATACGAAAACCTGATCCCCAAGGTTTCGATCCCGGGGTTGACCTCGCTTGCGTTGGCGTTGGAGCGGTGATCGAAGAATACCGATAGGCTGCCGGTCTCGCCGAAATTCACACCGGCCCCCAATGAACCGCGCCATTGTACTGGAAAGCCTAGGTCCGGGCCGTCACCCCGCAGATAGAGACCCGGCATCAGGGACAGTTCGATAAAGATCGGGCTGTCAGAGATACGTTCGCTGGACCATTTGCCGCCGGCACCAATCCAGAGATCGTTTTCATTCGTCAGGCTTGCGCCAACCGCAGGCTGCACAGCGCCGTAGCGTCTGGGCAGATCGTAGCTGACAAAAAACTCGTCGCCGATGACCTCTTCCTGAAAATAGGTGTCGCCGTATTGGACGTGTAGCCGCTCTGGCGCCTGTGTTTCCCGAAGACACTCTGTGGGGCAATCATTCAGGTAGGTGTCTGACCAGCCGACCATAAAGAAGAACACCGCAAACCGACTATCCATTTGTTATCTCTTAGCTATCAGGTTCAATCAGGCCCAGCCCGCGCAGGTAAATCCCGATACCTGTTTCGAGCAGATCCTCGGGGGGAAATGGGCTTTGTGTGCCGGGGTTAGAGCGGGCAAAAAGTTCGACCACACCATGCGACATGGCCCAGATATGGGCGCTGAACATCTGTGGCGGGGGGCGTTTGTCCGCTGGGATATGCTGCGACAGTTCTTCTGCCGCCTTTTCCAGCACGCCCATGGCTTTGGTGGCGACGGCGTTCAGTTCTGGTGTGCGATTGATCGAAATACCTGATTCAAACATCGCGATGTAGTAGCCGGGATGCTTGCGGGCAAAGGCGAGATAGGCGCGGCCCGTCGCTTCAAACGCGGCAAGCGCCGAGGGCTGCCCATTGCCGTAAGCGTGCTCCATCAAGTCCCCAAAGAGCATATAGCCCTGATGGGCCGCCGCCGCGATCAGGTCTTCGCGGCCCTCAAAATGTCGGTAAACAGCAGCGGGGGTGACGCCTGCCTCGCGCGCGGCCTCCGATAGGGTGAACCCGGTTGGTCCACGCTTTTCGATCAGCGTCAGACAGCCCAAGATCAGCGCCTCGCGCAGATTGCCATGATGATAACCGCGTTTAGGCATTCCAGAGGTCCGGGCCTCCGACGATCTGGCTGTCGATTGTGGCCAATGCCTGCGGGTCCTTGTGGGTGTAATCCAACTGGCTCAGCACGTGACGGATCACTTGCACGCGCGCGCGGCGCTTGTCGTCTGAACGCACGATGGTCCACGGGGCGTGATCTGTATGCGTCCGCTCTAGGGTTTCGCCGATAGCATCAGTGTATTGGTCCCACTTGCCAAGCCCTTCAACGTCGATCCAGCTGAGCTTCCACTGTTTTAGCGGATCGCTTTCCCGGTCCAGAAACCGTTTGAGCTGCGTGGCCCGACCCACATTCAGCCAAATCTTGAAAACCTTGATGCCTTCCTTGACCAGCATGTCCTCGAACTCTGGCGCCTGGGCAAACCAGCGTTCGCGCTGTTCGGGCGTGCAGAACCCAAAAACATGTTCGACAACGCCGCGATTGTACCAGCTGCGGTCAAAGATCGTGACTTCACCTTTGGCAGGTAAGTGCGCAATATAGCGTTGAAAATACCATTGCGCTGCTTCAACATCCGTTGGTTTCGACAACGCCACAACCTTGGCCCCGCGCGGGTTGAGGTTTTCACGGAACCGTTTGATCGTACCACCTTTGCCCGCCGCATCACGGCCTTCAAAGACGATCGCGATGCGTTGTCCGGTGTCGCGCGCCCAGGACTGCATCCGCACCAATTCAATCTGCAACGCGGCCAGCGCCTCTTCGTAGGCATGACGTTTCCAGCGTTTGTCATAGGGGTAGCTCGTATTGATGATCTTGCCTTTTTGGGCAGATTTCACGGCTTTACGCAGGTCATCGGGGGCGCTTTCGGCGCAATAGCGGCTGATCCCGCCATCAAAAGGTAAATCCATGAAAACTCTCCCGAACGTCTTGAGCCATATATGGGGGTTTGTGGTGCGAAGCGCAATTATGGTTTGATACCTGGGCGCAGGCCCGTATCCGCCGCTGCCCGATCAATGGCATCCACTACAGCATCCGGCTCTGCGTGGTGCGGCATATGCCCCACACCGGGCAGGCGGGTTATATTCACCTGCGGGACGATTTTGGCGATCTCTTCGGCGTGAATGTGAATGGGCACGGTTGTGTCCTCTTCACCATGCACAATTTCAATCGGTAGCGACAGTTCGGGGTAGCGCTTTGCCAGCTCCACGACCTGGGGTCGCGATGTGTTTACCTGCCGGGTATTCGCGCGCATGCTGCCAGGTCGCAGCGTCAGCCCGGCGCCGATGTAGTCGTCATACCCCTCTGGTGCGCTTTGCGGGGCAAATGTGGCTTCAATGCTGCTGCTCACGACGTTTTGCGGCACCAATGCTGATATCGCGGGGACTATCAGCATGCCGCCCAGCGCACTGCCGTTCACCGTGTAAAAGCGGCCCAGCCCACCCGGCCAAGGCATCGTGACACCAGCCAGTGATACAACCGCCTTGGCATTCACGGGGCTATCGTTATCCAGCCCCGCAACGGCCCATGCGTAGGATACGATGCCCCCAAAACTATGCCCCACGACAATCGGATCAGTGATCCCGATGTTCAGCGCGGCTTCACGCAGCATGGCTGCCTGATCCTGCGGGCTGTCGCCTTCAGTCGCCATAAAGCCTTCGGCCACACCGGGCACGCGGTCGGTATATCCCAAACCCGGACGATCAAAGACCGTGACCGTATAGCGGTCCGTCAATCGTCCCATCAGATCAAAGGTGAACTCACGCAGATTGCCACCGGCCCCATGCAGCAGGACCACATGTGGGCCAGAGCCGTCCTGCACATAGTGGACCCGACCGCCGGTGACCGCCACAAACTGGCCCAGTGGGGGATAGGCTGCTTCGGCCCGCGCGGCCCGAAAGTTGGCCGTGAGCCCCGTTGCCACCGCTGCGACGCCGAGGGCGAGTGCGGTATATGAAAGCGCCTTAACTGCCAATCTTTTCCAACTCAAACGGTGTGCTTTGGTAAATCTCGTTGATCCAGTTGCCATATAGGAGGTGCGCGTGACTTCTCCAGCGGTTTTGTGGCTGCTCGGTGGGATCATCGCCCGGATAGTAGTTCATCGGCACGTTGATCGCGGTGCCGCTCGCCACATCGCGATCATATTCCTGTTTGAGCGTGCCGCTGTCGTATTCAAAGTGGTTGAAGATATAGAGCGCCCGATGTGCGGGATCTTCCACCAGACAGGGTCCGGCCTCGTCACTTGTGATCAGCGTGGTCAGCCCGGCGGCGTCGATCTCATCCTGCCGCATTTCGGTCCAGCGACTGACCGGGATAACGCAATCGTCAGAGAAGCCGCGCAGGTAGGGCGATGCAGGCGCCTTGTTTACGTGGCGGAAACAGCCGAATGCCTTGTGATCCAGCATATGTTTTTTCACGCCGTGGAAGTGATTGATCATCGCCATGCCACCCCAGCAGACACCAAATGTGGAGTGCACATGGGTCTGGGTCCATGCAAAAACCTCGGTCAGTTCCTGCCAATAGGTGACATCTTCAAACGGGAGATGCTCAATCGGTGCGCCGGTGATGATCAGCCCGTCAAATTTCTGGTCCTTCACGGCCGAGAACGGTTGATAAAACTCCGCCATATGTTCGGCGGCAGTGTTTTTCGTCTTATGTTCAGACATGCGTACCAGTGACAGCTCAATCTGCAATGGTGTGGCCCCGATCAGCCGCGCAAACTGGTTTTCGGTCTGAATCTTCTTGGGCATCAGGTTCAGCAAGGCAATCCGTAGCGGGCGGATATCCTGATGGGCGGCGCTGTCTTCATCAAGCACCATCACGCCTTCGTTGTTCAAGACGTCATAGGCGGGCAGGGCAGAGGGGAGTTTAATGGGCATAGATCAAATCCTGATAAGAGGGCAGAGATAGGCGGCTTAGCCCCGCATCTCAAGGGCGTCAGCGATCATGCTGACAAAACCCTCCGTATCTTTGACCTGTTCCACCGCCGCTTGTGGGACCGTGATCCCCCATTTATCCGCCATTGCCTTATAGCGGGGCTGGCGGTGTGCCAGCGCCTTGGCAAAGGCCCAGCGAATAAAATCATCAGGGTCCACTTTGTCTGGCGCCACGTTGAACTCCGCCAGATAGGCCTGCCATGTCGCCAGCAAAAACGCCGGGTCATACGACATCGGCTTGGGCTCTTCGTCGAACCGGCGGATCAGTTCAGCGGTATGCGCCTCGGTTCCTTCGATCCAGACCATCAGCGTCTTGGCGGCAAGATCGGTCAGGATCGGGTCATTGGGATTACCTGCATCAACCCATTCGCAGATCGACCCGCCCGTATCGCAGACAAAATGCGGGTATTGATAAAGCGCCACCGAACGGTCGATGAAGTAGCTTGTGTCGTGCAGGGCTGCGACCTCGGCCTGCTGAAACTCGTTCTGGCGGCGGGTATACTCTTCCCACGCCAGGCCACCAAGCGCCGGATCACCGGGCTTGCCCAGATAGGATGACATCGGCTTGAGGTCATCAAATGAGATGTTGGAGCCGATATAGATCGAATTGGACCGCAAGAGATCCCGCAGGAACGGCACTTTCATCGCCTCGCGTTTGGCGTTGTCGGCGATCTTTTCGCCCATATAGCGCGTGCCAATGCGGTAATCGATTGAATAGTGAAACCAATCACCAGTGCTGCGCAGCATGGTCGACAGATAGGTCTTACCCAGACCGGACATGGCGAAAAGCAGGACACGCTTTTGCGGGGCGTAGCGCCAGTCTGATGCGGTTTTGTAGATCATGTTTGATTGACTAAACGGCAAGTGGATGTTCTGCCAGCAGAATATGCAACATGACGCAGGCGCAACGTGAATTGTTGCGCCGGGTAACGAAGGTCGCAGGGGCCACCGCAGCTATGAGGGTATCTATGCGCCTTACATTGGCCGCCACACATTGACCATGCATCATTGGTGATGCGACGCACGGTTAGATACAGCGGTCAAACCGATCTACGCCAAGACACCCGGCCAATTAGCATCAGCAGCCGCGATGTTGCCGAGGATGTCCTGGCGCCAGCGTTCGCGCACACTGACCGAGAAGTTCAGGTAGAGCTTGTCATCGACAATCGTCCAAGCGTCCGGTGCGGTGGGGGCGGTGGCACCTTTGCTGACCGCAAATGCACAGTAGCCACCGTATTGCGGGGCATAGGCTGCCGGGTCAGCCGCGAACATGTCGCGGTTTTCCTCGGACGCAAAGCGCCACGTGGCCCCCATATAGTCAAAGGTGATCGTTTCATCCCCAGGGATCGGAGCGCCTTCGGTGAAATAGGCAACAGCGTCTGTGCCATCTATGGCGATGCCGTCCTCTGCGTAGATCTCAGGTGTTGCGGCCATTGCGCCTGGGGCGAAGGCCGCGACCGCAGGCGCGGCGATGGTAAGGGTCAGCAAGTGGCGGCGTGTGATGGGCATGTCAGTCTCCGGGGGATATTGCGTTGCTTTGGTCCCAAATGGGACCAACTGCCGGGCAAAATCCAGAGGTCACACAGACATGTGAGACTTATTGCAAAGGGCCGTCGGCGGGCTATGCCCCCCGCCAGATCCAGCCACCGCCCAAAACGCGGGTGCTCTCTGGGTCATAGAAAACACAGGCCTGTCCCGGTGACACACCTTGTTCGGCCACAAGCAATTCAACTTCCGCTTCGGTGTCCGAGATCGGACGCAGAACCGCATCGGTTGGTGGACGGGTCGAACGCACACGCACCGCAATCTGACGCTCATGCATGTCCATCAGCTTGCCGCCGCCTATCCAGTTAATCTCGCGGATCGGCACGCGGCGGGTGGCCAGCATGTCCTTGGGGCCGACAACAACCTGCTGTTGATCCACATCCAGTTTGACCACATAAAGCGGATCAGGCAGCCCGCCGATCCCCAGACCACGGCGTTGTCCGATGGTGTAATGGATCACGCCCTTGTGTGTGCCAAGGACATTGCCATCGGCATCGACGATCTCACCGGGTTCCGCCGCACCGGGGCGCAGCTTTTCGATCACGGCGGCATAGTCGCCATTGGGCACAAAACAAATGTCCTGGCTGTCAGGTTTGTCAGCCACGCTCAGCCCATATTTGCCAGCAAGCGCGCGCGTTTCTTCCTTGGACGCGTGATGGCCCAGGGGAAACCGCAGGTAATCCAGTTGATTCTGCGTTGTAGAGAACAGGAAATAGCTTTGATCCTTGGTGGGATCTGCCGCTGCATGCAATTCGGCCCCGGCAACACCCATCTTGCGCTGGATGTAGTGACCGGTCGCCATGCAGTCGGCATCCAGATCTTTTGCTGTCTCCAGCAGATCCTTGAATTTCACCCGCTCATTGCAGCGGATGCAGGGCACAGGGGTCGCGCCGCCAAGATAGCTGTCGGCAAATTCATCCATCACCGCTTCGCGGAAGGTGTTTTCATAGTCCAGGACGTAGTGGGGAAATCCCATGTCTTCAGCGACCCGGCGCGCGTCATGAATGTCGCGTCCGGCACAGCAGGCACCTTTCTTGGCAAGGGCAGCACCGTGATCGTAAAGCTGCAATGTGACGCCAACCACATCGTAACCTTCCTCTGCCAACATCGCCGCAACAACAGAGCTGTCGACGCCACCTGACATCGCCACAACAACCCGGGTTTGTGCGGGTGGTTTGGCAAAGCCAAGCGAGTTTAGGGGTGTATCAAGCGGCATGGCTATTCCAGATGTATTGGATTCGCGAAGAAATATAGGAAAATGTGAGGCACTCTCAAGGGGGCGCTACACCACTCTTTAAGCACTGCGCTGCATAAACTTTGGCGGAGTAGATGAAAAGAGGTGCGAGATGTATCTGAGAAAGGTGGAAGGACCACGGTCTGTGACGTTGCCGGACGGATCGGTTATGACACGGGCCGACCTGCCCAGCACAGACACCAGACGTTGGGTGGCGTCACGAAAAGCCGCGGTGCTGCGGGCGGTCTTGTCGGGGCTGATCACAAGGAAAGAAGCATTGGAGCGATATAATCTGTCTGATGAAGAATTTACGGAATGGGAACAGGCAGTTGGCAACCACGGTGAGGCAGCACTGAAGGCCACAACGATACAACGCTATAGACAACCATAGGTAGAATATCTAATCTCCTCACTTACGGTAACGTGTGATTAACCTTTGGGGGTTTAGGTTAACGGCACCAAACAAAGAGTGGAGAACTCGAATGCGTGTCCTACTGGTTGAAGATGACCCAACAACCTCCAAAAGCATCGAACTGATGCTGACCCATGCAAACCTGAACGTCTATGCGACGGATCTTGGTGAAGAGGGGATCGACCTAGCGAAGCTGTACGACTACGATCTGATCCTGCTCGATATCAATCTACCCGATATGAACGGACATGAAGTGCTGCGCCAGCTGCGCCTGTCGCGGATTGAAACGCCCATTCTGATCCTGTCAGGTGACGACGACACGGAAAGCAAGCTGAAAAGCTTTGGTTTTGGGGCTGACGATTACCTTACGAAACCCTTCCATCGCGAAGAGCTGGTGGCGCGCATCCATGCGATTATCCGGCGTTCAAAGGGGCACGCACAATCGATTATCAAGACAGGCGATGTCGCCGTGAACCTTGATGCCAAAACGGTAGAGGTCGAAGGCAGCACGGTGCATTTGACTGGTAAAGAATACCAGATCCTTGAATTGCTGAGCCTGCGCAAGGGCACAACGCTGACCAAAGAAATGTTCCTTAACCATCTATATGGCGGCATGGATGAGCCTGAGTTGAAAATCATCGACGTCTTTATCTGCAAACTGCGCAAAAAACTCAGCGAAGCAACGCAGGGTGAAAATTATATCGAGACGGTTTGGGGCCGCGGCTATGTTTTGCGCGATCCAAGCCCGGTCGCTATGCCTGAAAAAATTGCGGTGGGCGCCTAGGGGGAGCAGATTGGCGCGTTTCGGTTTGATTTGACCTAAGACGGCATCCCCGCTGCAAACGGCGCTTTACGGCGATGGGTTGCCCGCCTAATTATTGCGTCACCCCCGAGGGGGTGGCGTTTATTTTTGGGAGGCCGCTTTGAACGACACGCAATCAGAAAACGGCAATGTTGCGGTGCCCGATCTGACCAAAGCGCAAGCAAAGCAGGAATTGGACCGGCTTGCCGCCTGCATCGATTCTGCCAACACTGCCTATCACCGCGATGACAACCCTGATATCAGCGACGCACAATATGACGCCTTAAAACGCCGCAATGCGGAAATTGAGGCGCGGTTTCCCGCGCTGAAACGCGACGACAGCCCCAGCGAGCGGGTAGGGGGCGCTCTCGCTGAGGGGTTTGGCAAAGTCCAACACGCCCTGCGCATGTTGTCATTGGGCAATGCGTTTGATGATGATGATGTGCAGGAATTTGATCAGCGGATACGCAAATATCTTGGGTTGGCACCCGATGCGGCGCTGACATACACCGCTGAGCCCAAAATCGACGGGCTATCGCTGTCATTGCGCTATGAGAACGGGGCGCTGGTGCAGGCCGCCACGCGCGGAGACGGCTCTGTCGGTGAAAACGTCACCGCAAACGCACGCACAATTTCGGATATCCCAATACAACTCGATGGCGCACCGGATGTGCTGGAAGTGCGCGGCGAGGTCTATATGAGCCACGCTGATTTTGCAGCTCTGAACAGGCGGCAGGCCGCCGCAGGCCTGAAAACGTTCGCCAATCCGCGCAATGCGGCCGCCGGATCATTGCGGCAGTTGGATGCGCAAATCACCAAGGATCGCCCGCTACGGTTTTTTGCATATGCCTGGGGTGAACTGTCTGCGCCACTGGCGGACACGCAGTCTGGTGCGATCGCCCGCCTAGATCAACTGGGGTTTGCAACAAATCCACTGACACAGACATGTGATAGCCCCGACGCCCTGATCGCCCATTATCGCGGGATCGAAGAGCAACGCGCGGACCTTGGCTATGACATTGATGGTGTTGTCTACAAGGTTGATGATCTGGGCCTGCAATCACGGCTGGGGTTTCGTTCCACGACACCACGCTGGGCCATCGCGCACAAGTTTCCCGCTGAACTGGCCTGGACCGTGCTGGAGGCAATCGACATTCAGGTCGGGCGCACCGGTGCGCTGTCGCCGGTCGCACGTTTGCAGCCAGTCACCGTTGGCGGTGTCGTGGTTTCAAATGCGACGCTACACAATGAAGATTACATCGCAGGACGTGACGGCAATGGCGCACCGATCCGCGAAGGCCGCGACGTGCGCGTGGGCGATTGGGTGCAGGTCTACCGGGCCGGTGACGTGATCCCGAAAATCAAGGACGTCGATCTTGCGCGCAGGCCAGTGGGTGCGGTGCCTTACACGTTCCCGCGGACCTGCCCCGAATGCCACTCGGACGCCATACGCGAAGAAGGTGATGCCGTCCGCCGGTGCAGCGGCGGGATCATTTGCCCCGCACAGGCGGTCGAGAAGCTGAAACATTTTGTTTCCCGCGCGGCCTTTGACATCGAAGGATTAGGCGCAAAACAGATTGAGCAATTCTACACTGACGGCTGGATCGCCACACCTGCCGACATTTTCACCCTGCGCGCGCGCTATGGGGACGGGATGCAGCAGCTGAAAAACCGTGAAGGCTGGGGCGAAAAGAGTGCGGGCAACCTCTTTGATGCAATTGACGAAAAACGCGCCATTCCGCTGGCCCGGTTGATCTTTTCGCTGGGCATGCGGCATGTGGGCGAAAGTGGTGCCGCGCTCTTGGCCAACCACTACACGTCGTGGGCACAGTTCGAGGATGCAATGACCGCCGCCACGGTCGGGGAAGGTGCGGCATGGGACGATCTGATCAGTATTGATGGGGTCGGGGCCGTCATGGCAACCTCGGTCATCACAACATTTCAGCAAGAGGCAGAGCGCGCGTCGATCGATCAACTCGTCGCGCAGCTTGACGTGCAGGACGCTGCGCAACGCGCCATGGACAGCCCCGTTGCAGGCAAAACGGTGGTGTTCACCGGCACGTTGGAACAGATGACGCGGGCAGAAGCCAAAGCGCGCGCCGAAGCTTTGGGCGCAAAGGTATCAGGCTCTGTCAGCGCAAAAACGGATATTCTGGTTGCGGGCCCCGGCGCAGGCTCCAAGGCGAAGAAGGCCGCGGATTTGGGTATCGAAACCATGGATGAGGCCAGCTGGCTGGCCCTGATCGAGACCGCGTGAGCGGGCGTCCTGAAATCCTGTTTCCGCTGTTTGCGGAGTTGACCAAACTGGATGGGATCGGGCCAAAGACGGCGCAAACCCTTGAACATGCGGGCGTTGTCACCCCACGCGACATGCTGATGACGCTGCCCGTGTCGGGCGTTGACCGGCACCGCCGCGCCAGTATCCGCGATGTCGTCCCACCCGGGGTTGCCACGGTCGAGGTCACTATCGGGGATCACCACCCGCCGCGCACGCGCGGCAGGCCATATCGCGTGCATGTGGAAGATGCTGAAACCTCATTTCAACTCGTCTTTTTTCATGCCCGTGGCGACTATCTGCAAAAACTGCTGCCCACGGGCCAGCGCAGGGTGATTTCTGGCAAGATTGAGATCTTTGATGGTGTCGCTCAGATCGTACATCCCGATCATGTGGTGTCTCTTGCCGAGGCCGAAGAGATTCCCGCGTTTGAACCGGTTTACCCGCTGCATGCCGGGATCACGCAAAAGGCGATGTGGAAGGCCACACGCTCCGCATTGAAAGATGCGCCTGCGCTGCCTGAATGGATCGATCCAAACCTCAAGGCCCGTGAAGACTGGCCCGATTGGCACGTGGCAATGGCCACGGCCCATGGGCCCAAGGCAACCTCTGATCTTTCTCCCCATGCTCCGGCGCGCGCGCGTCTGGCTTATGATGAACTGCTCGCCCATCAACTGACATTGGCCCTCGCACGGGCGGCGTCACGGTGTGCGTCCGGTGTAATGTCGGCGCCTACGGGCGCGTTGACGGACAAGGTTCTGGCGGCCTTACCCTACAAGCCCACCACCGCACAGATACGTGCGGTGTCAGAAATCGCCGCTGACCTTGCAGCGCCGTTGAAGATGAACCGCCTTCTGCAAGGTGATGTTGGATCCGGCAAAACCTTCGTGGCCCTCATGGCGCTTTTGGGCGTGGTCGAGGCAGGCGGGCAGGGCGTCATGATGGCCCCGACCGAGATTTTGGCGCGGCAGCATATGGATGGCCTGCGCCCATTGGCCGAAAGCGCCGGTGTGAAGCTAGAAGTGCTGACCGGGCGCGATAAAGGGGCCGCGCGCGCGGCAAAGCTGGCGGCATTGGCCGCTGGTGATATTCATATTCTGGTCGGCACCCATGCTGTTTTTCAAAAAGACATCGTTTTCAATGACCTGCGCCTTGCCGTGATAGACGAGCAGCACCGTTTTGGCGTGGCCCAACGCATGGAACTGGGGGCCAAGGGCCGCGCTGTTGATGTTCTGGTGATGACCGCCACGCCTATCCCGCGTTCTTTGGCGCTGGCGCAATATGGCGACATGGATGTGTCTGTACTGGATGAAAAACCACCGGGGCGCACCCCGGTGCAAACTGCTTTGGTCTCAACCAATCGCATGGATGAGGTTGTCGAAAAACTGCGTAAGGCCGTGGCGGACGGCAGGCAGGCATATTGGGTCTGCCCGCTGGTCGAGGAAAGCGAAGTTGTTGATATGACAGCCGCCGAAGAGCGGTTCAAACGGCTGCGCGCGGCCTTGGGTGAGGGGGTTGTCGGGCTGGTGCACGGCCAGATGCCACCTGCGGACAAAGATGCCGCGATGGCCCGGTTTGTGGCTGGCGACACCAAGGTGCTAGTCGCAACAACGGTGATCGAGGTGGGGGTGAATGTGCCCAATGCCTCGATCATGATGGTGGAACATGCAGAGCGTTTCGGCCTGGCGCAACTGCATCAGTTACGCGGGCGTGTCGGGCGCGGCGCTGCGGCCTCGACCTGTTTGCTACTGTATCAATCCCCCTTAAGCGAAAGCGGGCAGCGCAGGCTGGGGATCCTGCGGGAAACCGAAGACGGATTTCGGATATCCGAGGAAGATCTGGCCATGCGGGGGGCAGGGGATGTGATCGGCACGGCGCAATCCGGTCTGCCGCGCTTTCGGATTGCAGATCTGGAACGGCAGGGCGCACAGATGGCCGTGGCACAAACAGATGCGCGGGCCTTGCTAAACGATGATCCAAAACTGGAGAGCGCGCGGGGAAAAGCCGCGCGGACACTGCTTTGGCTGATGGAGCAGGATAAAGCTATTCGTTTAATATCAGTGGGTTAGGTTAAGTCACCATCAAATGTTCACAAAAAGTTCTTTACAGGGCGTTAACGATATGAGAACAAAGCAGCAACAGAACATAAAAGGAACATGCTATGGCAGAAGAGATCAAATCCGTTATCTCCCGGTCACGCGATACGCTCTTTGCTGATGCGCTTGGTGTTGTTGCTTTGATGGTCATGCTGATTGTCGGATTGTCCCTCCCCGGAATGATCTGATTTGCCTGCCGGTCTGGCCCGGTCTTGCTGCATTGCCCTGTCCCAAGAATGCAATGTTGATGACCTGCCTGTCTGATGTCCATAGCGGGGGTTTTGCCTCTCCCCAATGAACAAGGACCGGGCTGAACCGTGCTTTCCTGCCGCCGCCACTCTGTCCCGGGTGTGCGGCGGTTTTTTTATGCGGTGGCTTGATTGGCCTGCAAGGCGTCCAGCGTGGCATCAAAAGCCAGCATGATCGAGGCATGGCGGTTCTTGTAGTCCTTGGCAGGTTGTAACACCTCAAGATCGCCAAAAGGGGCCGCCGGCACTGGGCCGCCGGATTTGAGCATTGCGTTTAATGCATCGCGCCCATCTTGCACCTGCGCAACGGTTAGGCCGATAATGTTTGCCCCCACGATCGCCGCCGCCGCCTGTCCCAATGCGCAGGCTTTCACGTCCTGGCCATAGTCCGTGATCACGCCACCGCGCACTGTCACATCCACTGTGACGGTTGATCCGCAAAGCGGCGCGCGTTTCTTGGCTGTCGCTGTGGGGTCATCCAGCCGTGCTGCGCGCGGCATATCCGCAGCCAGCGCCAGAATACGCCCGGAATAGAGTTTGATCAGATCATTTTCAGCCGACATTGCGTTGCCCTTTGCACTTACGCCTTCTAGATAGTCATCACACCACGGCTTGCAAAGGTTTTTGATATGTCATTCGACCCAACCACCCTGCGCTATAATGAGGCAGGGCTGATCCCCGCAATAGCACAGGATGCAGCCTCTGGTGAGGTCTTGATGATGGCCTGGATGAATGCCGAGGCTGTGGCCCGGACGTTAGACACAGGGCAGGTGACCTATTGGTCGCGCTCGCGGCAAGAGTTCTGGGTCAAAGGTGCGACCAGCGGGCATACGCAAGCGCTGGTCGAGTTCCACCTTGATTGCGACCGTGATTGCCTGTTGCTGACCGTCACACAGCAGGGGGCCGCCTGCCACACCGGGCGGCGCACCTGTTTTTACACGGCAGTGCAGAACGGGGAAGAGGTGGAAACCTCCACCCCGATGGTTGAACACTAGCTGTCAAAGCCAATCATCTGGCGGATGTCCACAGGGCTTAACCCTTCGGCGCGATACCTTCCCAATGCCTTCGATTTATCTATCTTTGCCAGGCGCTTACCCTGCCCATCCGTGATCAGGCGATGATGGTGGTAGATGGGTGTCGGAAGGCCCAGCAGCGCCTGAAGCAAAACGTGCAATGGGGTTAGGGCTTCCAGATCCATCCCGCGCACCACATGGGTGATGGCTTGCCTTGCATCGTCATGGACGCAGGCAAGATGATAGGCCGGATCGCCGGTGTCCTTGCGGCGCAACACAGGGTCACCAAGGATTTCAATCAGCCTCTCGGGCACAACGTTGATCTGCTTCTGCTCGCTGCCGCCAGTCTCACGATAGGTGAGTGCTGACGCCACACGGTTTGCTGCTTTGGCCAAATCCAAACGCAGGGCATCGCCGGGTTTGGCATCGCTCATGGAGCGTATACGGCAGGTGCCCGGATAGATTATGCCATCCGCGCCAGGCACGCCTCCTGCGTCGACCACTTGTCGTCTGCTGCAAGAGCATGGGTAGATTAAACCTTCGGTGGCAAGGCGTTTCAGCACCTTGTCATAATCGATATAGTGCTCTGATTGGCGCAACACTGGGGTCGGCCAGTGCAGCCCAAGCCACGCCAAGTCTTCATAGATTGCCGCTTCATGCTGTGGCCTGACACGTGAGCTGTCTGTGTCCTCGATCCTGAGCAAAGCAGTCCCCCCCAGACGTCCAGCAACACCCCACACGGTGATTGCCGAATACGCATGTCCCAGATGCAACGGCCCCGTAGGCGATGGTGCAAAGCGTGTGATCACCGGCGGCGCAGGATAATGACGTCAGAGCCCATACCGACGTCTTCCAGATGGGGGCCGTGTTCGCGAAAGATTACCTCGACATGGCCTGTACTTACCTCGGCGCCCAATGCGTCGGCATAGCTGTCATCTTCTAGCGTTGGCCCGTTGTAGGACAGGGCCAACAGCCCTCCGGTGGCGAATTTGGCCACCAGTGGTGCGAGCGTGTCAGGTGGGGCCGCCCCAAGGCTGATCACGCCAACAGCGACAATGACGTCATAATCACCCTTGGCAAAGCTCAACGCGCCGGGTGTGGAATGCCATGTCTTGCCATAAAGCCCTGTTTTAGTGGCGATTTCCAACATTTCGACGGTCACGTCGGTGCCGTCCATCTGCGTAAACCCAGCCTTGCGCAGGGCCGCCCCACCAATGCCTGTGCCGCATCCAAAATCTAGTATTTTCGCGTCAAGCGGCGCGTGATCGGCCAAAGCCGCAGCAAGCCGGGCAGGGGTCCGATAGCCACGCGCCTGCACCTCTGCATCATAGGTATCGGCCCATGCGGCATAGACTGAAATCGTCTCTTCCACAGGTCGCGGGGTCCAGAGCGAGGGTTGCAGCACGTCTTTTTTCCTGGTCATACCGGGCAGTCTAGAACCAGGGCTTAAGCCGCGTCCAGCGTCATTTGGCCAAGCCATGCTTGCCAATCCAGCTTGGCGCGGTCGGTATAGGCCTTGTACCGCTCTTTGCGGCCGCGCCGCCCGCCCCTGACCCCATCAAGCGGCGGAAAGAGGCCAAAGTTGACATTCATCGGCTGAAACGTCTTCGCCTCGGCACCACCGGTGATATGTGTGACCAGCGCACCCATCGCAGTTGTATGCGGAACGGGGCGCAGTTCTTGTCCCGCCATTTCGGCCACAGCCATACGCGCTGCCAGAAGGCCCATGGCGGCGCTTTCAACGTAACCCTCAACACCCGTGATCTGCCCCGCAAAGCGGATGTTGGGTTTGGAACGCAGGCGCATCTGTGCGTCCAACAGTGTTGGTGAATTCAGGAATGTGTTGCGATGGATACCGCCAAGACGGGCAAATTCTGCGTCCTCCAGGCCGGGAATCATTTTGAATACAGCCTTTTGCGAGCCGTATTTCATCTTCGTTTGAAAACCGACAATATTGAACAAAGTCCCCAGCGCATTGTCGCGGCGTAGCTGGACGACAGCATAGGGCTTGTTTTCAGGATCGTTGGCATTGGTTAGTCCAACCGGCTTCATCGGGCCAAAGCGCAGGGTTTCGCGGCCGCGTTCGGCCATCACCTCAATCGGCAGGCATCCGTCGAAATACCCGGCGGTTTCACCCTCTTTGAACGCGGTTTTCTCTGCCGCCAACAGCGCGTCGATGAAGGCTTCATATTGGTCTTTGGTCATGGGACAGTTGAGATAGGCAGTGCGTTCCGCTTTGGTCTCACCCTTGTCGTAACGGGACTGCATCCAGGCCACATCCATGTTGATACTGTCGTGGTACACGATGGGCGCGATTGCATCGAAAAAGGCCAACGCCTCCGCCCCGGTTTCCGTCTGGATCGCCTGGGCTAAGGCGCCCGAGGTCAGTGGGCCGGTGGCGATGATCCATTGGCCACCTGAAGGTAGTTCCGTAACCTCTTCATAGGAAACAGAGATATTTGGGTGTGATGTAAGGGCGGCAGTGATGCTTTCTGCAAATGGATCACGATCCACCGCAAGTGCACCACCCGCAGGTAGGCGGTGCTTATAGGCGGTTTGCATGATCAAATCGTCGGCCTGCATCATTTCCCAATGCAGCAGGCCAACGGCGTTTTGTTCGTGATCATCTGACCGGAAGGAATTCGAACAGACCATTTCACCAAGGTTGCCGGTGCGGTGGGCAAAGGTTTCGACCATTGGGCGCATCTCGTGGATGACAACCTTAAGGCCCGCGTTTGCGGCCTGCCAGGCGGCCTCTGACCCGGCCATACCGCCGCCGATGATGTTCAATGTATCTTGCATGAGGGTGATGTAGTTGGGGGCTGCGCAAAAGAAAAGGCCCGCAGTCACTTGCGGGCCTTTCGGTGACCATATCGAGTTGGAGTTATTGACTCCAGCCGGCGAACGTACGTTCACCCAGCAATGTGCCTGTCGGACGTCCAAAGGTGTATTCCGCACCAATGGCAAAATACTCCAGATTATTTGCGGAGACGTAAGTGGTATCGTCGGTTGATGCCGAGAATCCAACCTGGCCAATCTCTGCAAAGACAGAGGCCCCGCCGTCGAACAGGTAGCGTGCGATTAACGATGTATCGCTGTAGGTCAGATCTTCGGTGTCGGTTGATGCTGGCGGCGTGAACCCATCCGCAATTGTGAAGGCTTCATAGCCAATACCCAGTGTTATACTCGGGGCAACCGCAAACTCAAAGCTAAGCCCGGAAACCGAAAAATCACCCGTCAGGTCATCGCTGTCGACAACACCGAAATAGGCTTCGGCGCGTGTACTTTCAGAGCCTGTACCGAATTCTATACCATAGAGTGTGGCATCATAATCGCCACCGCTCTCTTGGGCCACAAAGCCTCCAAAGGCTGTGTTTGGTGACATCATATACATGCCATGGGCTGTCGCATTTAGCAGCCCGTCATCAACGTCACCGCCATAGGTGGCGAGGTTGCCGCCAATGGCAAATGTAGATGACAAATCAAGCTCAACACCTGCTTTAAGGTTGGTGTAGGAGTCATCGAAATTATCGTCGGTGAAGGACGTGTAAGCCGCTGACACAGACGCCGCACTGATGTCCTGTGCGAGGGTTGGTGTTGCAAAAGAGGCAATTACCAAAGCCACAAATGTGGTGTTCTTGTACATGTGAATGATCCGTATGATTGAATGCAGTCATTCGGTAGTCTGCCTGCCCTGAAACTTCAAAGCTGGATTCTTATATTCTTAAGGTTGTGGTCTTTGCAGCACAGTTTCCCTTGAGGTAACGAAAAAGGCCCGGTCTATAGCGACCGGGCCTTCGTGCCGTTCATGAAACGCTGATCAGAGCGTAGGGCCGATCTTGATCACTTCATAGATACCGCGGCGGTCGAACGTGGTACCGCCATTGGGCCCAATTGCCACACTCGCCTGCAATCCAAAGAAGTTCTCGGTCACGTCAGTACCGCCGGAACTCAGGTTCGACTGGCCGAAAGTGACACCAAACCGTGGGCCTTGCGCCAACGTGTAATACCCACCAAGCTCAAGCGCTGAAGCCGAGAACCCATCGCCAGAGAAGCGATCCAAAGTACCGCCAAAGGAAAACCCACTGCCAAGGTCATATGTTCCCCCGACACCAAACAGTGTCGCATCATCGTCCGCGTCCCGCGCACTTCCCAAATAAGCCTCAAAGTCACCCAGGCCGAAGTCATAGGCAATCTCGGCGCCGAAGAGATCGATCGAATCGCCATCCACATTGTCTTGCCCAACGAACACGCCTAGCGACGTGGCATTATCAATTGCATAAATACCATGCAGCGTCAGGTTAGAAATGCTATCCTCACCAACGTCATAGTTATAGGCGGTCGCACCCAGAGCAACGGAAATGCCATAGCCCGCTTCAGCCTCAACAGCGCCGCTGTAACTGATGCCGCCGATGTCTTCGACATCCGTTCCATCGGTAAATTCGATCTCCAACTCAGCGCCAGAGAACCCTTGGGCAAATCCAGCTGATCCTGCGACGACAAATGCCGCCGACAAAAGCAATTTATTCAACATATCTACACTCCCTCACCGTGTGTTCGGGCACAAACATCTGCTGCGCCGTAAGATTGCGGATACTGAAATCAGTCCTCCGCTGCTTCTTCGTCTTCACCCTGATCAGCAATCCATGCAACGCTGACCACGGTTTCACCTTTTCCGGTGTCAAAGACTTTGACGCCACCCGCCCCGCGTGACCTGAAGGAAATCCCTTCAATCGGCACCCGGATCGACTGGCCCGTGGACGTAACGAGCATGATTTGGTCGGACATTTCAACCGGGAAGGATGTAACAAGCGGTCCTCCGCGCATTGCCTTGTCCATCGCGGCCACGCCCATGCCACCACGACCCCGCACAGGGTAGTCATGGCTGGAGGACAATTTACCCGATCCTTTGGACGTAATCGTCAGGATTAGGTTTTCCGCCGCTGACATCTCTGCATAGCGGTCCTGGCTAATCGCACCGGGGACAACGCCTTCGTCGTCGTCATTCTCGGCATCATCGGCCAGACCGGCCATCGCACGGCGCATCTTCAGATAGGCGGCGCGTTCCTCAGCTTCGGCTTTGAAGTGGCGAATGATCGACATCGACACGACCTTGTCGTTGCCTTGCAGCCTGATCCCGCGCACACCCACCGAACTGCGCGAATTGAAGACACGTACGTCAGTCGCAGGGAAACGGATCGCACGCCCGCTGTCTGTCACCAGCATCACGTCATCATCGTTTGAGGCTATCCGGGCATTGATCAGCGTCGTTTCGGCATGATCATCCTCGAACTTCATTGCGATTTTGCCGTTACGCATCACGTTGGTGAAATCAGATAGCTTGTTGCGGCGGACCGTTCCGGCAGAGGTCGCAAAGACCACCTGCAGGTCATCCCATTCCTCTTCCGGCCGGTCCACGGGCATGATAGCTGCAATAGAAACGCCCTGCGGGATTGGCAGGATATTGACGATGGCCTTGCCTTTGGCGGTGCGATTGCCCAGCGGCAGGCGCCATGTCTTCAGCTTGTAAACCATGCCGTCGGTCGTAAAGAACAGCAGTTGCGTATGGGTATTGGCCACAAAGAGGGTGGTGACCACGTCCTCTTCTTTGGTGGCCATCGACGACAGGCCCTTACCACCACGGCGCTGTGCGCGAAAATCAGCAAGGGCGGTCCGTTTGATGTAACCGCCAGAGGTCACAGTCACGACCATGTCTTCTTTTTCGATCAGGTCTTCGTCTTCCATGTCGCCCGACCAATCGACGACTTCCGTGCGACGGGGCACGGCGAAGAGTTCACGAACCTCATGCAATTCATCACGGATGATCTGCATGATCCGCTCGCGCGAGCCCAGAATTTCAAGGTATTCGCGGATTTTACCGGCAAGTTCTTGCAACTCGTCTGTGACTTCCTTCACGCCGATTTGCGTCAGGCGCTGCAAGCGCAGTTCCAAAATGGCACGGGCCTGCGTTTCCGACAGGTTGTAGGTGCCGTCGTCATTGGCGGTATGGGTCGGATCGTCGATCAGCTTGATATACTCAAGGATGGATTCCGCAGGCCAGCGACGTGTCATCAGCTTTTCACGCGCTGTTGCTGCGTCAGCAGACGCGCGGATCGTGGCGACAACTTCGTCAATATTGGTCACGGCAACCGCCAAACCACACAGCACATGTGCGCGTTCACGCGCTTTGCGCAGCTCAAATGCGGTGCGGCGGGCGACAACCTCTTCGCGGAAATCGACAAATGCCGTCAGAAAGGCGCGCAGCGTCAACTGCTCAGGCTTACCGCCGTTCAGCGCCAGCATGTTGCAGCCGAAATAGGCTTGCATGGGCGTAAAGCGGAACAACTGGTTCAGGACGACCTCGGCCGTCGCATCGCGCTTGAGTTCAACAACCACACGCACGCCGTTGCGGTCAGATTCGTCCTGAACATGGGCGATACCCTCGATCTTCTTGTCGCGCGCGGCCTCGGCGATCTTGTCGATCATCGCAGCCTTGTTCACCTGATAGGGAATCTCATTGATGACAATGGCATAGCGGTCCTTGCGGATTTCCTCGACCGCCGTTTTGGCCCGCACGACGACGGACCCACGCCCTTCAAGATAGGCCTTACGCGCACCAGAACGGCCCAGGATAATCCCACCCGTGGGGAAGTCCGGGGCAGGGACATACTCAATCAATTCCTCCGACGACATATCCGGGCTGTCGATCAAGGCCAGCGTGGCATCGACAACTTCGCCAAGGTTATGGGGTGGGATGTTTGTGGCCATCCCAACAGCAATACCGCCAGCACCATTGACGAGCATGTTGGGGTAACGGGCGGGTAGGACCGTCGGTTCCCGGTCTTTGCCATCGTAGTTATCCTGAAAATCAACGGTGTCCTTGTCAATGTCCGCCAGCAGGTACACCGCAGGCTGGTCCATGCGGACCTCAGTGTATCGGTATGCCGCAGCCCGGTCACCGTCCATGGAGCCAAAGTTGCCCTGACCGTCCAACAGCACCAACGACATGGAAAAATCCTGCGCCATCCGTACCAGCGCGTCATAGATCGCACTGTCGCCATGTGGGTGATATTTACCCATCGTTTCGGCCACAGGGCGCGAGGATTTCCGATAGGGTTTATCCGGCGTGTTATTTGTGCCGTGCATCGCGTATAAGATCCGCCGATGCACAGGTTTCAACCCGTCACGCAGGTCTGGAATAGCACGCGATACGATCACGCTCATCGCGTAATCAAGGTAGCTGGTTTTCAGCTCGTGCTCGATGGTGACAGACGGGCCATCATATGCTGGACCCGCGGGCGGCATTTCATCATCGTTTTCAGGGGTTTCTGGGGTGTCGCTCACGTGATCCGCCTGCTGTTTGCTGTTCTGCTACATATCGTTGCTATCACTCTATCAGACACTTGATATGGGGTGCAATGACGGAAGCGCCCGAGCTGTATCCGGCGCGAATTCAGAAAGAGTTTGCCATGTAGTGCGCGTCCTGACGTTAGCCTGCGCGCTTGATCATGCCAAACAGATCGCGCGGGTCATCGGGATCTGCGATCAGATCCAGGTCAATGTAGAACGGCGTATCCTGAATTTTCTGATGCACATACCGCAGCGCGCTGAAATCCTCGATTGCAAAGCCAACACCGTCAAAAAGCGTGACCTCGCTTGCGGATTGCCGCCCCGATTGCGCGCCTGTGATCACCTGCCAAAGCTCTGTCACCGGGTGATCTTCTGGCATCTGCTGGATTTCACCTTCGATCCGCGTCTGTGGTGGATACTCGACGAACACGGAAGACCGCGCCACGATATCACGGTGCAGTTCTGTCTTGCCTGGGCAGTCGCCGCCGATGGCGTTGATATGGACGCCGGCGCCAACCATGTTATCGGTCAGGATGGTCTGCATATCTTTGTCAGCCGTTGCGACAGTGATGACATCTGCCCCCTCAATCGCGTCTTCCGGGGTGGAGCAGGGGGTGATGCTGAACCCCAGACCGGTGAGGTTCTTCACACATTTTTCGGTGGCGGCACTGTCGATGTCATACAAGCGAATGTCCTCGATCCCGCAAACGGCTTTGATCGCGAGACATTGGAATTCTGCCTGCGCACCATTCCCGATCATCGCCATGGTCTTGGCGTCTTTCGCGGCCAGATGTTTGGTCGCCACTGCCGACATCGCCCCGGTGCGCAGGGCTGTGAGAACAGTCATCTCGGAGAACAGAACCGGGTAGCCGCTGTCGACATTGGATAACACACCAAAAGCCGTGACCGTTTGCAGCCCTTCTTTCATGTTCTTGGGGTGACCGTTGACGTATTTAAAGCCATAAAGCTCGCCATCTGAGGCTGGCATCAACTCAATCACACCAACCTCAGAGTGGCTGGCGATGCGGGGCGTCTTGTCGAAAAGCTCCCAACGGGTGAAATCATGTTCGATCGCTGTCGCAAGGTCTGACAGGAAGGTTTCGATACCGATGTGATGCACAAGGCGCATCATGTTGTCGACGCTGACGAATGGCACCATGGCCAGTTTGGATGCTTTGAGGCTCATTGTTTGTCCCTTGTTGGGCGGTCAAACACGCGTCGACCAAGAAGTGAGGCGGTCAGATCGACCATGAGGTTCGCGGTCTTGCCGCAATCGTCGAGGAATGGGTTCAGTTCAACCAGATCAAGTGATGTGACCAGATTGCTGTCTGACAGAATTTCCATGACCAGATGGCCTTCACGTACCGTCGCACCACCCGGAACAGTGGTGCCAACCGCAGGGGCGATGGATGGATCAAGGAAATCGACGTCCAGCGATACATGCAGCATGCCATTTGCGGCTTCCACACGCTCCAGAAAGGCCTTCAGGGGGGCACTGATACCTTCTTCGTCAATGCGGCGCATGTCGACAAGCATCACATCTGCCTGTGACAGGATTGCGTGTTCAGGTGCATCAACTGAGCGCAGACCGATCATACAAATGTTCTGTGTTTCGACTTTTGCGGGCAGCTCTGGATAGGCTTCAAACCCCTCGCGCCCGGTCACGTAACCCACAGGCGTTCCGTGTAAATTTCCGCTGTCAGTGGTAAGTGGCGTATTGATATCGCTATGGGCATCCAACCAAAGCACAAAGAAGGGGCGACCTTCCTTTTGTGCATGTGCGGCCATGCCTGCCACAGTGCCGGCCGCCAATGCATGATCGCCGCCAAGAAAGATTGGCATTCCCCGCTGTGCAGTCTCTTGTGCGGCTGTCGTCAATGTATGGGTCCAGCCGACATTCTCGGCCAGTTTGTAGACAACCGGGTTGTCGGATGCGGCCACGGTCACATCCTTGGGCGCTAGATTGCCCATATCTTCAACCGTATGTCCCAGTTTGGTGATTGCCTCGGCGATCCCGGCGGTGCGGTAGGCGTCAGGCCCCATCAGGCAGCCCTGGCGGCGCTTTCCGCAGTCGACAGGTGCGCCGACGAGTATGCAGTGTTTTTGTGTCATGGGCGGAGTGTTGTGCAAAACAGGGGGTGGGTTAAGCCCGCAATTTGTGCAAAATGACGACAGATTGCACAAAATGGACAGTCACGATGGACGAAATGGATTGCAGCCTGATTGCGGCGCTCAAATGCAACGGACGGGCGTCTCTGTCAGAACTGGCTGATCAGCTTGGAGTCACGCGCAGTACAGTTCGGGTGCGACTGGATAAGTTGGTGCAAGGGGGCGAGATTGCGGGGTTTACTGTGCTGACACGTTCTGACGTGCGGCCTGATCCGGTGCGCGGGTTGATGATGCTGGAAATTGCCGGGCGCGGTGCGGAAAAAGCCATGAAGCAGCTGCAACGCATGGCGGCGGTGCAGGCCGTGCATTCGACAAATGGCGCTTGGGATCTGATAGCAGAGATCGGGACCGATACGCTGGAACACTTCGATCAGGTGCTCTTTGATATCAGGCGACTGGACGGCGTTACGCGTTCCGAGACGAACCTGCTGCTATCCACGCGCCGCTAAGCACCACCGCAACAATCCATCCCATCATTAGGCCAAATGAGAATATCGCATTCCACGTGGCCATAGACAGCGACAGAAACTCCCAGCTGACCTGATCGCACATCACAACACGCGGCCCCTCAACCGCAAGCAGGTCTGCGCCGCTCAGCCCGTCCAGAATGCTCCCGCCCGAGCAGCTGCTGGGGCCTTCCCACCAGCCGCGCTCCACGCCGGTGTGAAAGACACCAATAGCTGCGGTCGTGCCCGCCGCCAATGCGCCCAATGCAGGCAGAAACCGTCCCTGGAACCGCAATGCCAGCACACCGATGACAATAGCTGCCATGTGTGGCCAGCGCTGCCACAGGCACATCATACAAGGCGGATAGCCCATCGCCTGAAACAGATATGCCCCGGCCAGCAATGCCGCCGACCCACCTGCGGAAAGCGTAGTCATCAGCTGACGTGTCATAGCAAACCTACCAATGCAAAACCGCCGATCAGAAGGACGCAGAACAGAATGAATATCAGCCCCAAGCGCCTTTCGATGAAGTCGCGGATTGGCGCACCAAATTTCCACAACAGTGCTGCAACCAGGAAGAACCGCAGCGATCGTGCAAAGATAGACGAGACGATAAAGACTGTCAGCGGCAAACCAGTGACCCCTGATGCAATTGTGATCACCTTGAATGGCAGGAAGGTAACACCCGCCACCACGACGGCCCATGCGCCATATTCGTTAAAGACCGCCGACATTTCGGCAAAGCTGTCGCCCTTGCCGTACATATCAAGGATTGGCTGGCCAACACTCTCCATCAAGACGGCACCGATGTAGTATCCCAACAATGCACCAGCCACAGAAGCGACGGTTGCAATCCCGGCAATCAGGAAAGCGCGTGAGGGCCGCGCGATGATCATCGGGATCATCAATACGTCAGGGGGGATGGGAAAAAATGAGGATTCCACAAAAGACACAATCGCCAGCGCCCAGAGCGCATGCGGCGATTGTGCCAATGATATTGTCCAGTCATAGAGCCTGCGTAACATCGTCTGCCTTTTTTGTTGCTTAGGGCATAGGCGTGGCGCTCCGTCAAGCTTGTGAACACCTGCTTTGGCGATAAACTGCACTGAAATTGTCGGGGAGGCCTCAGATGAAATGGCAAGGACGGCGCGGTAGCAGCAATATCGAGGACCGGCGACGCAGTGCCGGCGCGCGCAGGGCAGGGGGCATCGGCGGCATTGCGGGTGTTCTGATCCTGCTGGCGGGATGGTACTTTGGCGTGGACACCAGCCAATTCGTTGATCTGGGCGCCGGCGGGCTGCAATCCAGCCAGTCAGCCGAGATCACGCCGGAGGATGAGCGCGCAGCCGAATTTGTCTCTGTTACCCTGGCAGATACCGAAGACGTCTGGGCCGACATCTTTGCCCGCCAGGTTGGCCAGCCTTACACCCCACCCACCCTGGTTCTTTTCAAGGGGCAGACACGCTCTGCCTGCGGTGGGGCATCCGCGGCGACGGGGCCGTTTTACTGCCCGCCGGAACGTAAAGCGTATCTGGATACTGAATTCTTTGTCACATTGGACCAGCGGCTTGGCGCATCGGGCGATTTTGCGGCGGCTTATGTCGTTGCCCATGAAGTCGCCCATCATGTGCAAAACGAATTGGGCATTCTTGGGCAGGTCAACCAGCTGCGCGCGCAGATGAGTGAGGCCGATTCGAATGCAATGTCTGTGCGGGTTGAACTACAGGCCGATTGCTTTTCCGGGATATGGACACGCGCGACCCAAGCCCGATTTGCCAGTCTGGAGCCCGGCGACATTCAAGAAGCGATGAATGCAGCAGCCCAGATCGGTGATGACACTTTGCAACGCAATGCTGGGCAGCGGGTGCAGCCGCATACATTCACCCATGGCACAAGCGCACAGCGGCAGCGCTGGTTCCGGCGCGGGTTGGAAAGTGGGGCCCTCGCTGATTGCGATACATTCGCGACCAACCAATTGTAGTAAAACCCGATTGACGGGGGTTTGCGCGCGCATTAGGAGGTGCGGGCGGCCGATGTGGCGGAATGGTAGACGCAGGGGATTCAAAATCCCCCGATGGTAACATCGTGAGAGTTCGAGTCTCTCCATCGGCACCAATAATCCCTCCAATGTACCTTTTTCCCTTGACTAAGGGGGGCAAGTGCCAGCCGCGACATATATTGGAGAAACCATCGGCCGTGCCGGGTTCCTACCCCGGAAGTGTGACAACAACCGCGCCCACCTTGCGGCCTGTATCTGCGCGGGCATGTGCCTGGGCGATTTCAGACAAGGTAAAGGTGCTGTCTATCACTGGTTTCAGATAGCCTGCTGCTTGGGCGTCCAAAAGCCATTGCAGGTCTTCCTGTGTTGAATTGGACGTTCCGCCCATTGCCTTGTGGGGGCCACGCATGGATTGGAACGGAGCAGCCAGCGCCTGTGCCAAGGTTCCAACAACCATAAGCAAGCGGCCGCCCGGCTTTAGGCGCTGCCTCATCCGGGAATAGGGGGCCGTTCCGACACAATCGGCGATCACGTCATACGTCTCAGCGATTTTTGCGATGTAAGTCGATCTGTAGTCGATGACCTCATCAGCACCAAGGTCGCGCAATAGGTCATGATTGGTTGATGAACTGACGCCGGTGACATGGGCGCCAAGATATTTGGCAAGTTGTATCATGGCCACGCCCACCGCACCGGATGCACCATTGATCATGATTCTTTCGCCTCGCTTCAGCTGTGCCTTATCGACCAAAAAGAAGCGCGATGTGGTGCCCCCAAATGGAATGGTTGCTGCCTGCGCGTAAGGCATACCATCCGGCATTTTCGCAAGTCCGGAGTTTGCTTTCACGACGACCATTTCCGCATGAGCGCCCATTCCAAAACCGGTCACACCGAATACTCTGTCGCCGATTTCAAATCTGGTGACCTTATTTCCCACTTCGACCACCTCGCCAGCAATGGACATGCCAAGGATTGGAATGCGTGGTTTATTGAAGCCGAAGACCAGATTGACCATTGGGCCATAGCCTTGGGGTACGTTTTTTCCGCGTATACGCGCATCACCGGAACTGACGCTGGTTGCTCGAACCCGAATAAGAACCTGATGGGGCTTGTGTTTTGGGCGCGGGACGTCGCGTATCTCGATGTTCTCTGGTGCGCCAAAACGGGTTAGGACAGCGGCTTTCATATCATGACCTCCTTCTTGTTTCTGGTCGTTGTGTTTGTTGGCTTTCTGCGCCGCATTATCCACTCGGCCGCGGCAAGATGTATGGGCCAAGCCGCGGTCTGAACGACCTCAAACATCAGATCGTTTCCGTCTTCCCCGAAGATCAGGGCCAGTGGTAGCAATACGAAGACAAGCGATCCGGCGGGTACGGCGATCGCATAGGCGCGAATGACCCAACGCTGGTGGTTCAAGATATCTCGTTTCGCGATCGCACGGATAGCGATAGCCAAAGCCAAAATCCAAAACGCGGAGGCAAAAATCCTACCCCAGAAATGGATTGGCCCGCTTATGCCGGTGTGTACCAGCGTCAACCACAATCCAGACGCTGCACCGATAAGGCCAGCAACAAAGGCAACCCGACCTGCGCGCCTGTGCCAACGCATGTGGCGCGACCGAAAACCCGGCAAGACCTGCAAGGCACCCAGGCACAAGAAAAGCGCAGAACACACCGCATGGATCGCAAGCGGCAAATGATCGACCGCGTCCGGCGCAAAGGTCAGCCCCCAGTTGTTTTCGACGGCCATTGTGAAAACGCTAAAACTTCCAAACGCTGCGGGGGGCAGGCAGACAATGAACAACGCAACAGCCAAAGCTCTCCCGCTCATAGAAATACGTTCCATGATACTTCCTTCCAACAATGTGGGTTTAAGTTACAGCCAGCCCAACTCAGGGCAGACGCTAAGGATTATTCTTCCATTTCGATGGTGAATACCTCGTCGATTTGTTTGCCGAACGTGTGCGCAATGAGAAAGGCAAGCTCCAATGTGGGGGAGTATTTGGCCTTTTCGATCGCTGCGATTGTTTGCCGCGTAACCCCGACTTTGTCTGCCAAGTCCTTTTGCGACATCTCGTCGGCATCGAACCTAAGACGACGGATGTTGTTTGCTATTTTGGGCTTCTTGCTCATGTCAGATGGCCATCCTGTAGCGCACCAGTTTGCCGATTTCTCCAATCATACTACCAATGGAAAAGGAAAGGAGAATTGCCGTCAAACCACCGATAGCGCCCACCCCGAAAGCCATCGCAACCAATGCCCCCATAAAGCCGAAACAAATACAGGCCACGGCTACTCGGTTGCCTGTATTCTCAATCATGTTGTCACGTTCATCGACGACAAAACTGGGCTTTGGGTCCCTGTTTACGATGGCCAACAGGATATTGCCGAAGATCACAACAACGATGCCAAAAGCCACCGAAAAGAGGATTGTCCAAAGCACCGTGCGTGCCCAAATCATAACGGCATCGGGCCCGTCGAATGCACCAGCGCTATCCAGATCAAGCAGCTTTCTGATTATATATGCGTTGACACAGACTCCGATGAAAATCTGAAAAACTGTGTTTCGCTCCTCGTGCGACATCTGATTCCTCCTATCTCGTATGCGTATTGATTGGTGGGTTAATGTTTCTTGTCGTTAGGTAATTTATAGTATTCATCATGTCAAGTATATTTAACACGATGATTTATGCGATTGCGCAAGGCGATACGTGTGGTTCTTAAGTTGGATGGATGTGCCAGGCTGGATCGTTGCCATCGTATCTTGCCAATACCGTTTGAATTCGGTTGATCGCGACCCCGGAAAGACAAGTACTTGGCTTGCGGACATCCCTACCAAATTTTGTAGCGCCCGGTTGGTCCGCCGAGCTGCAGTTCAATCAATGTACAGCAAATCGTTGCGCCAAACTCCAAGCGACATTTGTGCAGGCTCACGACCAGATAGAGCGGTTGAGATGATACAAATCGGGCGGGCCAAATTCCAAAGCGGTCGTTGTGGCCCTGTAAACAAATGCGTGTTCAGGCCAACGAATCCTTGGGGAGGGGTAAACTCCAACGGCGCTCACATTTACAGTTTTCGTCGTGCGCTGATCGCTACAATTTGTTGCGCGTAGTCGCGGCGGCGGCACAAAATGAGCGTGATTTGGCCACAAACCGCCTATATGCAACACTTAACCTATACCAAAGTAAGTTGGCTCAGAATTATCCTTGTAATGTCTGGCTGTGCTTGCGAATAGGGTGCCCAACCAGTCGGTGATGTGGCTTAGGACGGGCTTAACCGACAAGGTCTATGGTTCTTGAACGGTTCGTAAAGAGTAGTTGCGGGATGGGGCCCGTACGGGTGTTGACAAAGGGACGATGGCAGATGACCGCAATATGTGGGGCCATTTTATGATGAAGATAACTCCATCGACGAAACCTGCGACTGCAACGCCCTACGCTGCGAACGTGAGCGTTGATGCGCACAACCGCATCGCCCCCAGCGCATTCGATAAGATCATTGATGTCGCATCAGAGCCTAAAACGCGGTCGATTACGTTTGATGATGGCAAAACGCTTGCCATCTCCGAAATTGACCGCCTGATCCCATGCTTCACGCCGGGCACTGCTATTGCGACCCCAAAGGGTGAAGTGCCGGTTGAAACCCTCAATGCAGGCGATCGTGTCATAACGCGTGACAACGGCATCCAAACAATTACTTGGGCAGGCGCGCGCCGTCTGATACATCGACATCTTAAAGGGCGCCCGGAACTGCGCCCGATCCGTATCAAAGCCGGTGCTTTGGGGGACAATCAACCAGAACGCGACATGCTCGTTTCACCAACACACCGCATGTTGATTTCCTCGGAGCTCGCGCAGGTTTACTTTGATCAGTCAGAAGTGCTGGTCGCTGCTAAGCATATGCTGGCCATAGACGGGGTTGAAATCGATAAAGCGCCCTACATCACTTACATCCACTTCATGTGCGCAAACCACGAGATTGTCCTTTCAGACGGTATCTGGAGCGAGAGCTACCAGCCCAGTGATTTTTCTCTCAAGGGGCTGGACGAGGATCAGCGCCAGGAAATCTTTACGCTGTTCCCGGAACTGAAAACCGATCACGGTGTGCGGGACTATAATGCCGCCCGCCGCACATTGAAAAAACACGAGGCCGATATTCTGCTTAAGCAGAGGTAGATGCGCGCCACGCCGCCCATTGCTCAGGCGTATCCAGATCAAGTCGCGCCCGTTCCCCGGGCAGGGGCACCAGACAGGTGCGGGCGCAGAGTGGCTTGACCAGTGCCTCCCCGCCGCCATCGCCGCGCAATTTTTCAAACGCAGGCCGGAGGCTGGCGTCAAAGATGATCGGGTGCCCCGCTTTGCCATTCGCGGTTGCGCCTCGCCAGATCAGATGATCGGGTTGATTTTCATAGGCCCCTAGAATGGCGTGCAGGTCGGCCGCATCAAGGGCGACCAGATCGCCCAACATCATCATGAAACCCTGACCCTCAGGCAGCCGCCTGACCGCACCGCGCATTGTACCAGACATACCTTCTGCGGCCTCTTCAACGCGGATCGGGGTTGCGGGCAGATTATCCAGCGCGGCCTGTCGCGCCGCTGCATTGTGGTGCAAGGCGACAAAGACATTGGGGCTGACCTTCAGTGCCATCTCGACCTGTTTGCGCAGCAAGGGTATCCCGCCCACATCCTCCAGCAGCTTGTCGGTGCCGCGCATGCGCGTGGACTGGCCTGCCGCGAGGATCAGGATAGGTATCATGCGCGCATGACCGCGCCATCAGGGTCGAAAAGCGGTGTTGTGATCCGTTTGGCGCTGCGCAACTGGCCCATGATCTCGATCTCGACCTCCAGATCATCCGTGGCCAGCGCGCGCGGCACAAGCGCCAGCGCGATCGACTTTCCACTGTGGTGCGAATAGCCGCCGGATGTGCAAAAACCTTGCACTTTGCCGTCGATGAAAACGGGTTCATAGGCCACGACATCGGCATCATCCGCATCCACCTCAAATGCAACTGACATGCGGGCAGGGGGAACGGCCCGCTCGGCCTCTGCCGCGGCGCGCCCGATGAAATCTGTGTTCTTCTTGAAGCTGATGAAACGGTCCATGCCGGTCTCAGCCGCGGTGTAGTCCGGCGAAAATTCTGACAACCAAGAGCCAAAGAAGCGATCCAGCCGCAGCGACATCATCGCCCGCATTCCAAAAGGTGTGATGCCCACCGGCTGTCCGGCTTCCCAGAGTGTCCACCACAGCTGGCGCTGATCCATTGCATCGCAGTAAATCTCATACCCCAGATCACCTGTATAGCTGACGCGCTGTACGATGCAGGCCACCTGACCGATGACCATGTGGCGCACATCCATGAATTTGAGGCTGGCCACATCATCGCGGGTGCATGCGGCCAGCAGATCTCGCGCCTTTGGCCCTGCTATCTGAAACCCGGTCCGACGGTCCGAGATGTTCGCGACCTGCGCATCGGGGCTTGCGTTCTGCAAGAACCAGCGGTGATGGATATCTTGCGCCCCGTAGCTGGCCGTGATCTGGAAGTCGTTTTCTGTCAGGCAGGACACCGTAAAATCACCCCAAAGCCGCCCCTTGGGCGACAGCATTGGTGTCAAAGACATGCGTCCCGGCTGTGGGATGCGACCGGCCATGATACGATCAAGCCACGCGCGTGCGCCTGTGCCAGTGATCGCAAATTTACCAAAGTTCTGGACCTCGTTGATGCCGACAGCAGCGCGCACCGCCTTCACCTCGCGGGCAGTGGCGGCAAAGGCATCAGACCTGCGGAAGGTCGGCGTTTCATAGCCAGGTTCATCACCTTGGGCAAAGTAGTTCGCCACCTCTAATCCGAACTGATGCCCCCAAACCGCCCCTAAATCGCGAAAGATATCATACATCGGTGTTGTCCGGTGGGGCCGGGCGGCAGGCAATTCTTCGTTCGGGTAGCTGACCGAAAAACGGTTCTGATAGTTCTCAATCACCTTGGGTCGTGTGTAACCCGGCGTGATCCATTTGCCGTAACGGCCCACATCCATCGCCGTTACATCACGTTCGCATTCGCCCTCTACCATCCATTGCGCCAGCATGAGGCCGACACCACCACCCTGGCTGAAACCAGCCATGACGCCGCAAGCGGACCAGTAGTTACGCAAGCCCGGAACAGGCCCCACCAGCGGGTTGCCATCTGGCGCAAAGGTGAAGGGGCCGTGGATCACGGATTTGACGCCGGCACGTTCCAAAACGGGGAAGCGTTTATAGGCGAAAGCAATGGAATCTTCGATCTTGTCCAGGTTATCGGGCAATAGCTCATGACCGAAGTCCCATGGTGTGCCATCCACAGCCCAGGGTTCGCAGGTCTGTTCATAAAACCCAATGCACAGCCCGCGGCCTTCCTGCCGCAGATAGCTTTCGCCGGCAGGGTCCATCACATGCGGATGTTCCGCGTCACGTTCGTAAATCTCGGCCAAATCGTCGGTGACGATATATTGGTGTTCCATCGGATGCAGCGGCACATAGGTGCCAGCCATCGCCGCAACCTCACGGGCCCAAAGACCGGCCGCATTGACCACATGTTCGGCGTGGATCGTACCTTTGTCTGTCACCACATCCCATGTGCCATCGGGGCGTTGATTTGTTGCGATAACCTTCGTGTGCAATTCAATCGCCGCACCGCCCATGCGCGCGGCCTTAGCATAGGCGTGGGTCGTGCCGGAGGGATCCAGATGCCCGTCAAGTGGGTCGTAAAGCCCGCCAACAATGCCATCGAGGTTTGTGATCGGTGCGATCTTGGCGATTTCCTCTGGGCCGACAATCTCGGTCTCTAGACCCATGTAGCGGTGCTTGGCCCGCTCTGCGACCAGCATGTCAAAGCGGTCCTGATTGTCCGCCAAGGTCACGCCGCCGACATGATGCAACCCGCAGGACATGCCCGTGATCGCTTCCAATTCGCGGTAAAGCTTGATCGTATACCCCTGCAGGGCGGCCATATTCGTGTCGCCGTTGAGCGTATGGAAGCCACCGGCAGCATGCCATGTGGAGCCGGAGGTCAGCTCCGATCGTTCGACCAGCATCACATCTGACCATCCCAGTTTCGTCAGGTGATACAGTACCGACGCGCCGACAACGCCGCCGCCGATAATCAGAGCTTGGGTGGTGGTTTTCATGATGCACACTCCTGTCTTGCCTGCCGCCAATATGACGTCGAAAAAAGCGCAGGCGGTTCAAAAAACGACATGAGGTGTCGGTGAAGGGCTATCACTCACGCCTACCATTGCAGACGGTGAAGATGTCATCAAACGAAAGGGACCCCAGATGCGCACCCATGCCCAAGCCGTCGTGATCGGGGGCGGCGTGATCGGCTGTTCCATCCTTTACCATCTGGCGAAATTGGGGTGGACGGATGTTGTGCTGCTGGAACGGGACGAGCTGACGTCCGGGTCCACATGGCATGCGGCAGCCAATATTCACGGGCTGCATGACAGCACGAATATCAGCCGGATCCAGCACTATACGATGAACCTCTACAACACACTGGAAGAGGAAACCGGACAGTCCTGTGGGGTCTTCCAGCCGGGTTCACTATACCTCGCACAGACTGAAGAGCGCGAACATCAACTGCGCTTGCAGGCCGCCAAGGCGAAGTTTTACGGGATGAATTTTTACGAGGTGGACCGGGCCGAGGCCGAGCTCCTTCATCCTCTGGTCGACTATGATGGCATCCGGTGTATCATGTACGAGCCTGACGGCGGTAACGTCGATCCGTCCGGTGTGACAAACGCCTATGCTATCGGTGCCCGGCAGAAGGGTGCAGAGATCTACCGGTTCACGCCAGTGACCGCGACCGTGGCGCAGCCTGACGGCTCTTGGATAGTCGAGACGCCAAAGGGCAACATCAAGACCGAATGGGTAATCAACGCGGCGGGGCTTTGGGGGCGCGAGGTTGCGAGGCTTGCGGGCATTGAATTGCCGCTCTTGCCCACTGAACACCAGTATTTTGTCACCGAAATCATCGCCGAAATTGCGGCAATGGACCGCCGCCTGCCATCTGTCGCTGACCGCGATGGCGAGTATTACTTGCGCCAAGAGGGTCAGGGGCTGTTGGTGGGTGCTTATGAAAAAGACGTGCGGTTCTGGGCCGAGGATGGCACGCCGCAGGGCTTTGGGCACGAGCTTTTCGCCGATGATCTGGAACGTATCGAAGACAACATGATGAGGGCGATTGACCGTGTGCCTGCCGTGGGTGAGGCCGGGATCAAGCGGGTCATCAACGGCCCGATGATCTGGTCCCCTGACAGCAACGTGCTTTATGGGCCGCACCCTGATCTGCGCAATTACTTCTGCTGTAATGGCATCATTCCAGGGTTCAGTCAGTCGGGCGGCATGGGCCTGATGGCGGCACAATGGATCATCAAGGGCGAAAGCGATTATGATATGTTCGCCTGGGATGTCGCGCGGTTCGGGCCCTGGGCGGATGCAAAATTCACCAAGGCGCGGGTGGGTGACCAATATGCCAAACGCTTTGCCATTCACTTTCCCAACGAGGAACGCGCGGCAGGGCGGCCGGTGCGCACAAGACCCATCTATGACATGCAAAAAGGCATGGGCGCTGTCTTTGGTTTGAATTACGGCTGGGAACACGCCCTTTGGTTTGCCGAAACACCGGGTGCCAAAGACACCAACGGTTTCACGCGCCAAAACTGGTTTGAACCGGTGGGGCAAGAGGCGCGCATGTTGCGCGATACGGCTGGCATCATAGATATCTCCAACTTTGCCAAATATTTCGTGCGTGGGCCGGGGGCTGCGGATTGGCTGAACGCTGTTTTTGCAAATAACATGCCAACGGTCGTCGGGCGGTCCTGCCTGACGCCCCTAATCGGCGTAAACGGGGGGATTGCAGGGGACTTCACCGTTACCCGGCTTGCCGAGGATGAATTCATGGTCATCGGTGGTGGTGCCGCAGAACGCTATCACCAGCGGTTCTGGAAAGACGTGCCGCTGCCACAGGGCACAACCTTTGAAAGCCGCACTGATGCCATGTGTGGTTTTAACGTCGCGGGCCCACAATCACGCGCTTTGCTGGCACGTCTGACCAATGCGGATCTGAGCACTGCGGCGTTCCGCTTCATGCGCTCGCAGCGCATCACGGTCGCGGGGGTTGCGGTCATTGCCTTACGGGTGTCCTTCACTGGTGATCTGGGATGGGAATTGCATTGCGACGTCGCCGATCAGCTGCGCCTTTATGAAGCTTTGCTAGAGGCGGGTCAGGCGGTTGATGCAGGGCCGGTGGGATCGCGCGCGCTGATGTCACTGCGCATTGAAAAGGGGTACGGCAGTTGGGGTCGGGAGTATTCGCCGGAATACTGGCCACAAGAAGTTGGCTTGGAGCGGTTGATCAGGGTTGAAAAGGAATTTCTGAACAAAGGCAGTTATTTGAAGGTCAGAGATAATGCACCGCGCGAGGTGCTGTCGCTGATCGAGGTCATGGATGTCACCAACGCCGACGCCACAGGCGGGGAGCCGATATTCCTGCCAGATGGCACAGCGGTTGGCCGTGTCACCTCAGGCACCTACGGCTACACGGTCGGAAAATCGCTAGCCCTTGGATATCTCAAAGAGGTTGCCGCTGGCGATGCTGTGGACGTCATGATCCTTGGCCGACCACATCGCGGTGTGGTTCTGGCGGAGCCACCGTTTGACCCCGCCGGAGAAACGCTGCGCGCTTAAGGAATAATGCGCGTGTATTTGGTGCCCTCAAGCGTAGCCCCCAGGCGCAGACCTGTCTGGCCAAAGACCACGGCAACAACTGGTGACAAGGATGTTGTTGTTTCGGCGCGCAGCATTTCGCTGTTGTTGCTGACGGCATATTCGACGTCTGCACCTGCTGCCCAGCCGGGCGACTGACGGAAATCAAGCAGCGCATCCGACGAGAGGAAGAACAACACGTGGCTATACTGCTGCGCCCCAATCTGAAGGCCCGCACTGCCAGACGCCGCCGAATAGTAGTCAACCGTTGACTGGCCAACGCGCAATGCGCCACGGCCGTACGAGCCGCCAAGACCAAGGCCCACTTCGGTCACCAAGGGCATCACCAGCATACCTGCGGCCCGTGATGACAGATCACGCGTGCCGGGGAACTGAGAATACATTGTATTGAGCGTGCTATCGACACGCGCGTCGATCGTGGCCGCACCACCACCGCCAATACCGTTGCTACATGCCGCAAGCGTTGATGTCGCCAGCGCACCAAGCGCAAAGCTGCGCCGTGAAAAATCGGTCATTTGATATCCGCCTATTTGCCTGTTTGGGGCGTTTTCCGCCCTATTATGCAAGCAGTATAGGTGAGACCGGCCACTGTGTCACGTGGGAAGGTTCGCCAAGAGAGCGGGCACGCCATGCGCATTATCACCAAGCCTGCAGGATCGACCCAACTTCACTCCACATCACTACCGCTGCAGTACTTTCGCCGCTTCTGGTGCGAAATAGGTCAGGATGCCATCACAACCTGCGCGTTTGAACGCCAAGAGGCTTTCCATCATCACCTTTTCACCGTCCAGCCAGCCATTTTGTGCCGCCGCCTGCATCATCGCGTACTCGCCGCTGACCTGATAGGCATAGGTGGGCACGCCAAAGCTGTCCTTCACACGGCGACAGATATCCAAGTATGGCATGCCCGGTTTGACCATGATCATATCTGCACCCTCACGCAGGTCGCGTTCGACCAGCCGCAGCGCTTCATCGCTATTGCCGGGGTCCATCTGGTAGGTGTTCTTGTCACCCGTCAGCGCCGAGGACGCACCGACCGCATCACGAAACGGCCCATAAAAGCTGGAGGCATATTTGGCCGTATAGCTGAGGATCGCGACGTTCTGATGGCCCTCGGCCTCCAGCGCCGCGCGAATGGCCCCGATCCGCCCGTCCATCATGTCAGACGGGCCAAGGATATCGGCGCCAGCCTTAGCCTGTGCAAGGCCCATTTTGACCAGCGCCTCAACCGTGCGGTCATTTACGATTTCACCGTTTTCGACAAAACCGTCGTGGCCGTTGATGTTATAGGGATCAAGCGCGATGTCGGTCATGACCGCGATATCAGGGGCCGCGTCCTTGATCGCCCGGATGGCCTGATTAGTTAGATTGTTTGGGTCCCAGGCCATTGCGCAATCTTCGGTGCGCGCTGCCATCCCGGTGTAGGGAAAGATGCAGATCGCCGGAATACCAAGGGCTTGCGCCTCTTTGGCGGCCTTGGCCACCCGATCGACCGTGCGCCGCGCAACACCGGGCATCGAGGCCACAGGCGTTTCATCGTCCTTGCCGTCCATCACAAAGACGGGCCAGATCAGATCATCGACCGTAAGCGTGTTTTGTCGCGCCAGCGCCCGCATTGCAGGATTTTTGCGCAAGCGCCGCAGCCGGGTTGCGGGGAAGGGGGCAAGGGTCGGTTTCATGGGGCTGGCCTTTTTCACGTCACATATTGTTGGTCGCATGGATTTTACGGCATCACAAGACTGGGCAAGTGGCCGTGAGGCCGCTAGGTTCCGCCGTAACTGGGGACCACATGGGAAGACACAGGTTTGGACTGGACCGATGGCATCGTTCGCATCATCGAACTGAATACGTTTTCAAACATCTGGTATTGGCTGATTGTGATCGGCACGTGGTCCATGGCCAGCAATTGGCTGGTTGGGGTGCCTTTTGACATGCTTTTTCGGGCGCGCCGCCTTGATGCGGCCGAGCTTGCCGATCTTGAGGGGCTGGTGGACATTCATGTGCGACGTATCGTGGCCTACCAACACGGCCTTGGACCGTGGTTGGTCGGATTGCTTGCGTTTGTGCTCAGCGCTGTGGGTTTTGCCGGTTTCTACTACGGGTTGGAACTTGGGCAGGGCTTGTTCATCCTTGGCGCGCCGCTGTGTCTGATTGGGGCGATTAATGTCAGGCTTGCGTTGCAATTGAATCGGACACCGTTGGTGGGCAAGGATCTGGTGCATCGCCTGTTTCGGGTGCGACTGTGGACACAGGTTATCGCCATGGTGACGATGTTCTTTACTGCGATGTATGGGATGTATTTCAGCCTCGCCAAGCTGCATTTGTTCTAGGCTCTGTTGACACGCAAAGCCCGCAGGGTAGAGCGGTTCGAAAAACAATAGGTGAGCGCAATGGCTGATCCCAAACACATCACGGTTTCCGGCGCACCTGAAGGGTATGATGCGCAGCTTATTCTTGCCGAGCTGGCCAAAGGCCAACCCGTATTGCATGTGGCGCGCGACGACAAACGCCTTGCTGCGATGCAAGCCGCGTTGCGCTTTTTTGCACCTGATACCCCGGTTGTAGTTTTTCCCGCCTGGGACTGCCTGCCTTATGACCGGGTGTCGCCGAACACGGACATCTCGGCGGCGCGTATGGCCACATTGGCGGGGCTTGTGCATGGGATGCCGGCACAGTTCATCCTGCTGACCACCTTGTCCGCCGCCACGCAACGGGTGCCCGCGCGCAGGATGTTACGCGAGGCAGCCTTTACCGCAACAGTTGGCAAACGGCTGGACGAAGATGCGCTGCGCCAGTTTCTGATCCGCATGGGCTTTACCCAAAGCCCCACCGTGATGGAACCCGGCGATTATGCCATTCGGGGCGGGATTATTGATATCTTCCCGCCGGGCCAAAGCGGCCCGGTCCGGCTGGATCTGTTTGGCGATGTGCTGGATGGTGCACGGCGTTTTGACCCGGCAACACAACGCACCACCGAAAAACTGACCGAGGTTGAACTGGCCCCCGTGTCAGAGGTCATTCTGGATGACACCGCAATCACCCGGTTTCGCCAGAACTACCGCCTGGAATTTGGCGCTGCTGGTACCGATGACCCGCTTTATGAGGCTGTTTCGGCGGGCCGCAAACATGCCGGGGTTGAACATTGGCTGGGGTTCTTTCAGGATGATCTCGAAACGCTGTTTGACTACCTACCGGGTGCTACCGTCACGCTTGATGATCAGGCAACGCCCATGCGTCTGTCCCGCGGGGATAGCATTGCCGATCAATATGGCACGCGGATGCATGCGCTTGGCCAGAAGGGGCGAATGGACAGCGTCTATAAACCAGCACCGCCGGACCTGCTTTACCTGAATGATGACGCTTGGGCGGCCGCAATCGCGGACCGCCGGATCATGCAGTTTTCCCCGCTCAAACAAGCCACAGGGCCCGGCGTGATTGATGCAGGTGGACGGATTGGCCGCAACTTTTCGCCCGAACGGCAACAGGAACAGATCAGCCTGTTTGCTGCCTTGGCCGATCATATCCGCGCGAAACTTGATGATGGGCCGGTTGTCATCGCCTCATACTCCGAAGGTGCGCGCGAGCGTCTTGAAGGGCTGATCGAGGACGAAGGCGTGGCCGAGGTGATCCCGGTTACCGATTTCAGCCGCGTTGGTAAACGCGGCGTACATCTGGCGGTCTGGGCCTTGGATCACGGGTTTGAGGCCCCCGGCATGACGATCATATCCGAGCAGGACGTGCTGGGTGACCGTTTGATCCGCCAGACCAAACGCAAGCGGCGGGCCGAGAATTTCCTGAGTGAAGCCAACAGCCTGTCCCCCGGAGATCTGGTGGTGCATGTCGATCACGGCGTCGGGCGCTATATGGGCATGGAGGTGGTGACGGCACTGGGTGCCGCGCATGAATGCCTGCTGCTGGAATATGCCGAGGATTCAAAACTTTACCTGCCGGTCGAAAACATCGAACTGTTGTCGAAATACGGCCATGAGACCGGGCTGCTAGACAAACTGGGTGGTGGCGCATGGCAGGCCAAGAAGGCCAAGCTTAAGGAACGCATCCGCCAGATCGCCGAACGCCTGATCCGGGTGGCGGCAGAGCGGGAGTTGCGCACAGCACCTGCGCTGGACCCGCCGGATGGGCTTTGGGATCAGTTTCTGGCTCGGTTTCCCTATGTGGAAACCGATGACCAACTCGCCGCGATCGAAGACGTGCTGACTGACCTTGGTTCTGGGAAACCCATGGATCGTCTCATCTGCGGCGATGTGGGCTTTGGTAAGACTGAGGTGGCCATCCGTGCGGCCTTTATCGCTGCCTTGTCAGGTGTGCAGGTGGCAATCATCGCCCCCACAACATTGCTGGCGCGTCAACACTACCAGAATTTTGCTGAACGCTTTCGCGGCTTTCCCGTGAACGTGCGCCCGTTGTCGCGGTTTGTTTCGGCGAAAGATGCGAACCTGACCCGCGAAGGGCTGACCAAGGGCACCGTCGATATCGTTGTCGGTACCCATGCGCTTTTGGCCAAGGGGGTGCGGTTCAAGAACCTTGGGTTGCTCGTCATTGATGAAGAGCAGAAATTCGGCGTTCAACACAAGGAGCGGCTCAAGCAACTCCGTACAGATGTGCATGTGTTGACCCTGACGGCGACGCCGATCCCACGCACGCTGCAACTGTCGCTGTCTGGCGTCCGCGATCTGTCGATCATTGGCACGCCACCCATCGACCGCTTGGCGATCCGCACCTATGTCAGCGAATTCGACACAATCACCGTGCGCGAAGCGCTGTTGCGTGAACACTACCGCGGTGGGCAGTCGTTTATCGTTGTGCCGCGGATTTCCGATATGGCCGAGATGGAGGATTTTCTCAAACGTGAAGTGCCAGAGGTATCTTATATCACAGCCACCGGTCAAATGGCCGCCGGCGAACTTGATGACCGTATGAACGCCTTTTATGATGGCAAGTTCGATGTATTGCTGGCCACGACAATTGTTGAATCGGGCCTCGACATTCCGACAGCCAACACCATGATTGTCTGGCGCTCCGATATGTTCGGCTTAAGCCAGCTGTATCAAATCCGGGGCAGGGTGGGCCGGTCCAAAACCCGCGCCTATGCCTATCTGACAACAAAGCCACGCCAGAAGTTGACCGATACTGCGCAGAAACGTCTGCGTGTATTGGGGTCAATTGATACGTTGGGGGCCGGGTTTACACTGGCCAGTCAGGATTTGGATATTCGCGGTGCAGGCAATCTGCTGGGTGAAGAACAATCGGGCCAAATGCGCGAGGTCGGGTACGAGCTGTATCAGCAAATGCTGGAGGATCAGATCGCCGCTATCCGCTCTGGTCAGGCAGAAGGTATCATCGACGACGGACAATGGGCGCCGCAGATCAATCTCGGCGTGCCGGTCCTTATACCCGAGGATTATGTGCCCGACTTGGATGTCCGTCTGGGCCTCTATCGGCGCCTGTCAGAGCTAAGCACCAAGGTTGAACTGGAAGGCTTTGCCGCTGAATTGATCGACCGCTTTGGCAAACTGCCGCGTGAGGTCAACACGCTGATGTTGGTCGTGCGGATCAAAGCGATGTGCAAACGCGCCGGGATCGCCAAACTGGACGCCGGGCCAAAAGGGGCCACCATTCAGTTCCACAACGACAAATTCGCCTCACCCAAGGGGCTTGTTGAATTTATCGAAGCGCAGAACGGCCTGGCCAAGGTAAAAGATAACAAGATCGTCGTCCGCCGGGATTGGGCGAAGGAGCGCGACAAGATCCAAGGCGCGTTCAACATTGCACGGGACCTGGCGAAGAAACTGGCGGCGCAGAAAAAAACCTGAAGGCCTGGGTCTAAACCTCGCCCGGTCGTTTGATCATTGTTGTCAGCCACAGGGCCAGCAGCGAGAACGTCAGCGTCCCAACAGCCATCGGCAGCGGTGTCCCATCAAACAACAGTGCCACAGGGGCCGCTATGAGAACCCCACCAATCGTTGCCACAGCCGCGATGATTGATGCCGCCATGCCCGCGATATGCCCCATTTCTTCCATCGCCAATGCGTTCAGGTTTCCGATGGTCAGACCGGCCTGAAAAAAGTTTGACGTAAGCCAGACCACATAGGTACCGAAAGCCAGCCAATAGGGCGCATCGGCGGCTGTCACCGCAATCATGATCAGCGTCACCGCGATTTGTACCGTGAACATCGCCTTGATGATCGCCCGCATACCCAACCGGACCACGATCCGCGCGTTTAGCACGCTGGCAGAGGCCGCAACAATTGCGATACCCCCAAACCAAAGGTGAAAGTGGTCGCTTTGCCCGAAGGTGATATCAAATACCTGCTGGGTTGAAGACAGCACCGTAAAAAGCATCCCAAAGGTCAGTGTCTGCACAAAGATTGACAGCCGCGCGGTGCGATGGGCGAACATCTCTTTGATTGCGGACCAAAGGGCCGTGATGCTCAGCGGGCGGCGGTTTTCCGGCATCAGCGTCTCAGGTTGCCGTACAAGCAGCCAGGCGAGGGACAAAACCGAAAAAATCACAAAGGCCGCAAAAATCGCACGCCATCCAAATCCAAGAATGATGTAGTGTCCCATGGTCGGCGCCAGTGCCGGGACAAGCGAGAATACCACCATCACAAACGACAGGATCCGCGCCATGTTCGGCCCGGAATACAAATCGCGGATCAACGCCATGGCCACAACACGCGGGCCCGCAGCCCCAAGGCCCTGCACGACGCGGGCGGCCAGCATCACCTCCAGCGATTGCGCGGCCCAAGCCACGACGCAGGCAATGACATAGATCATCGCACCACCAACCATCACAGGTTTGCGCCCGAACGCGTCCGAGAGCGGCCCGGTGAACATCGTGCCAACCCCCATGCCCAGTACAAAGCTGGTGATGATCAGCTGGGCGTTGTTCACATTCTCGGGCGACAGGGCTGCGCCGATCTCAGGTAGAGCGGGCAGCATGGCGTCGATGGAAAAGGCGACTGTCGCGGCCAACATCGCCATCAGTGCGATGAATTCAGTTTGCGGCAGACGCTTGGCTGTGGATGGGACGTTGACCGCGGTTGTCATTCCGCGGCTTCAATCTGATCCATGATCTCTTTGATCACGCCGACCCACATGTCTGGTGGCTGTGCACCGGGCACAGCATGCTGCTGGGCCACGATGAAGGTCGGGACAGAGTTCACACCCGCCTTGCGGCTGTGTTTGTCCCGCGCGCGGATGTCGTCGGTATCGCTGTCGGATGCCAGCAGTTTGGTCACCATGGCAGCATCCATTTCGGCGGCATCAGCAATATCTGCCAGCACTTCATGATCGCCGATATCGCGGCCGTCGACAAAATAAGCCTTGAACAGCAGATCGACCACAAAACTCTGGCGCTGCTCAATCCCCGCCCAATGGATTAGCCGGTGGGCGTCTATTGTGTTGGGTGTTGTCTTGATCGCGTCAAAGTTGATATGCGCGCCGGACTTTTCCGCGTGTTCCACAACAGGGGCGTATGCCTTCACCGCATTCTCTTTTCCGCCAAACTTGCCCTCCAGATAGGCACGACGGTCCATACCACCCGCCGGCATGTCAGGGTTCAACTGAAAGGGGTGCCATTCGATCGTGAAGGGATGATCGGGAAATTGTTCCAGTGCTTTGTCCAGATTGGTCTTGCCGATGTAGCACCACGGGCAGATGGGATCAGAAATAATATCTAGCTTGACCATGGCAGACTCCGACAGTGGGGGGTTACCCTTTCCCTCTATCACGTCTGACGGGAGGGGAAAGCCCGGCCCCGCAGAAATCGCTGTTTGATCTGGACTAGGCCTTGAACAGGCGGGGCAGGATCAATGCGGCCACGCCGACCCCCACAATCTGCATCACGATGAACATGGGAATATTGGTCGGGTTGATGCCAGCAAAGGTGTCGCTGAACCCTCGTGCGATGGTCACAGCGGGGTTTGCAAAACTGGTGGACGACGTGAACCAATAGGCGCCTGTGATGTAAAGGGCCACAAGTGTCGGCACCGCGTCCGGGCGACTTTTCAGACCGCCAAATATCACAAAGAGGAGCCCAAATGTGGCAAGGGCTTCGGAAAACCACAGCGACATGCCTGTACGGTCTGTGGTCGAAGCCTGCAAGATGCTGAGGTCAAACATGATATGCGCAGCCCAAACACCCAGGATGCCCCCGATGATCTGCACGACAGCATAGGGGATCGCATCGCTGACGCTGATTTCGCCCCGTAGCAGAAATGCCAACGTCACTGCCGGGTTGAAATGCGCTCCGGAAATGGGGCCAAGGGTGGTGATGATGACATAAAGAATACACCCCGTCGCTATCGCATTGGCCAGTAGAGCCACTGCTACGTTGCCGTCCGCAAGTGCTGCCCCCATGATGCCAGAGCCGACAACGCCAATCAGCAAAAATGCGGTTCCCAGCCCTTCGGCCAATAGTTTCTGCATCTTATCCCCCAATCCGATTGAATTCCGCCTGCAGCGCCTCTTGTGTCATTTCCTCAAACGGAAGCGCAAGCAGGGCTTCGGCCTTGGCAGACAGCAAGGCGTAGGCATTGGTAAAGGCGGCAGGCTGATCGGCGGGGGCGGCAGCGGCTGGATCCTCAACACCCCAATGCGCGCGCAACGGTGCGCCGGGCCAATAGGGGCATTCTTCGGCGGCGGCCGATCCGCAAACGGTGATCACAGCATCCATCTGTGGGGCGTCCGGTTTGGCGTAGTCATCCCAACTTTGTGAGGAAAGACCCGCAGTCGGAAAACCTTCATCGGCCAACAGCCGCAGCGATTGTGGATGCACCTTGCCCGCGGGTTTCGACCCAGCCGACCAAGCCTTGATGCGCCCGTCAGAGCGATGCCTGAGAATGGATTCCAGTAGGATTGAGCGGGCAGAATTGCCGGTACACAGAACAAGGATATTCATCTGGGGCCTTTTGGGGTATTTGGCCCCGCGTAGTCAGCCCATGTAACAAGGCCATGACAGCGGGGCCAATTCCCTATTCTTCGTACCACCAAACGTCTGGTTGCCAGCCCGGCCAATCCCCAAAGATCGGGATGTAATCAGGATGCCGCAGCTCTTTGGCTTGGGCAATGCGGCTAATGTTCCACTGGTAAATCGGGATGACATAGCGACCAGCGGTCAGGACCCGGTCCAGCGCTTTGACGGCCGCAACAAAATCATCCTGACTTTCCGACGTCAGCAGGCGGCCGATCATGGCGTCAGCAGCTGCAGATTGCACACCCATCAGGTTGCGGCCACCCACTTCGTTGGCGCGTTCAGACCCATAGTAGCTGTACTGCTCGTTGCCCGGCGACAGGGACAGACCGCGACGGTAATAGACCATGTCGAAGTCAAAGGCGTCGGTGCGTTCCTTGAACTGGGCGCTATCGGCCACGGTCATCACAGGTGTGATCCCGATCCGGGCAAGCGACTCCATATAGAGATCAATGATCGATTGCATCTCGGTCGCGCCCTGGTCCAGCAGGATTTCAAGCGTGAAGTCGTTCCCATCCGCGTCGCGCATCGCGCCTTCCTGAATGGTCCAGCCTGCGGCCTCGAACATTTCAAACGCAGCGGCGCTGCCTGCACGGTTGCGCTCGCTGCCATCGCTGACGGGCAGGGCATAACCTTCGATGGTACCGGGGATCAGGTCATTCGCAAAAGGTGCCAGGAATTCCGCCACGCGGCCAGTTGCCGGGCCGCTGTCCATACCCAAGGGAGAGTTCGACCAATACGATGTGATACGCGGTTGGGCAGAACCCGTCATGGTTTCATTGATGAATTCAAAATTGAACGCATGGATCAGCGCATCGCGCACGCGCCAGTCGGCCAGATGTTCGCGGCGGGTATTCATCGCGAAGCCCGTCATCCCGGATGGGCGTTGGTGTTCAATCACCTCCTTGACGATGTCACCGCTTTGTGTCGCTGGGAAATCATAGCGGGTATCCCAACGCACGACATTGAATTCACGGGTGGCGTTCACCTCGCCCACTTTGAAAGCCTCAAAGGCGGCGGTTTCATCGCCAAAAAACTCTAGCCGGACCTCATCTAGATTGTTGGTGCCAACGCGGAACGGAACATCCACACCCCAGTAGTCAGGGTTGCGCCGCAGGGACACAAAGCGCCCCGGCTCAAAGTCATCGATCACATAAGGCGAGGACGTGATCGGCACGATATCGGTGGTGCTTTCGGCGAAGTCGACGCCCTCCCACTGATCCTTTTTCAGGATGGGGCGCATGCCAGCCAGCAGGGCCAGCTCTCGGTCCTCAACATTGAAGGTAAACCGCACGGTGCGATCGCCCACCTGTTCCAGGCTTTCGACCTTGGCCCAAAATCCCAGATACCGGGGGTGGCCGACTGTTCCCAATGTCTCATAAGACCAAATGACGTCTTCAACGGTGACAGGGCTGCCATCGGAAAAGCGCGCTTCTTCGCGCAGGGTAAATTCGACCCATTCGCGGTTCGGACCGGTCTCAATCGATTCGGCCAAAACGCCATAAAGTGAGAAAGGTTCGTCGAGTGAGCGCCCCATCAGGCTTTCGCCCAGGAAAAACCGCAACTGCCATGGCACAGAGCCTTTGCGGATGAACGGGTTAAGGCTGTCAAAACTGCCGACCTCTGCGGTGACGATCTGGCCGCCCTTGGGTGCGTCTGGGTTGGCATAGGGCAGGGACACAAAATCAGGTGGTAGGGCAGGGTCGCCATACATAGCTATGCCATGTTTGGGTTCTGCCATGGCGGCGTGACCCGTGACCCCAAGAACCAGCGCCGCCACTGTGTAGCGCGCCATTTTACCAAATTGGATCGTCATTGTTGTAATGCCCCTGCTATCTGTTTGTTCGTTACCAAGAACCGTAAAGAGGGTTTTCTGCCTTTTCAAACTTTTAGCTTGGACGCGGGCAAGTCATTGCTTATAAAGAAGCCACTGCTCGATAGGTTTCTTGCCTGTATGAAACCTGCCTCAATAACTTTACGCCCGCCTTGTGCGGGCGTTTTTTTTATGGCTCACGGAACCGTAACGTGGCTTTCGCAGTTGCAGCATATACACTGAGTCGAACGCGAGAGAATCGGGAGCTAAATCATGTCGCTTGCAGGGAAAACCGCCGTTATCACCGGATCAAACTCTGGCATTGGTCTGGGTGTTGCCCGCGAATTGGCCAAGGCAGGGGCCAACGTGGTGCTCAACTCATTCACCGACAGTGCAGAAGATCATGCATTGGCTGCCGAAATCGCCAAGGCGACCGGGGTCGAAGCGAAATACGTGCAAGCCGACATGTCTAAGGCTGATGATTGTCGCCGGTTGATCGTCGCCGCGGGCGGTTGCGACATTCTGGTGAACAATGCGGGTATTCAGCACGTCGCCCCGGTCCAGGACTTCCCAACGGCCAAATGGGACGCAATCATCGCAATCAACCTTAATTCCGCGTTTCACACCATCGCCGCTGCAGTCACGGGGATGCGCGAACGTGGCTACGGGCGGATTGTGAACATCGCGTCAGCCCATGGCCTGACCGCATCACCCTACAAATCTGCCTATGTGGCCGCCAAGCACGGCATTGTTGGCCTGACAAAGACCATTGGCCTGGAAACCGCGCAGGAGCCGATCACCTGCAACGCGATCTGCCCCGGCTACGTGCTAACCCCGCTGGTCGAGGCGCAAATCCCCGACACGATGAGGGAATACAACATGTCCCGTGAGGACGTGATCAAGAAGGTCATGCTGGAACGCCAGCCATCCAAGGAGTTTGCGACGGTTGAACAACTGGGCGGTACGGTTGCCTTCCTCGCCTCTGACGCAGCGACACAGATCACTGGCACGACGATTTCGGTTGATGGCGGCTGGACAGCCCTTTGAAGCGGATCAACCTCGCATTGCAGGGCGGGGGTGCGCATGGCGCCTTTACATGGGGTGTTCTGTGTCGCGTGTTGCGCGATGAAGATATTGAAATTGCCGCAATTTCCGGCACATCAGCCGGGGCGCTCAACGCCGCAGCGCTGAAATCTGGCTGGGTGGCAAACGGGCGTGAAGGCGCGCGCGAAAATCTTGACTGGCTGTGGTCGCAAATCGGTGCAATCACCGACCCGCTATTTACACCGTGGATGTCTGCCGCAATGCCAACAGCACAGCTTTGGGCCAAGGCGATGGAGTATTCCCCCGCCTTCGCCGCATTCGACATGACGACACGCCTGATGTCGCCTTACGTTTATGGGCCCGCGCTTCGCAACCCTTTGACACATATTGTCAAAAGGTTTCACTACGACGCCGTCTGTGCCAGCTCTGGACCAGAGCTACATATCTGCGCCACAAACGTCAGGTCGGGTAAGATCCGCGTGTTCAGCGGTGACGAGATTATGCCAGAGGTCATTATGGCCTCGGCCTGTCTGCCCAGCCTGTTTCAGGCTGTCGAATTTGAAGACCCCAAGACGGGCAAGATGGAAGCGTTCTGGGACGGTGGCTATACTGGGAACCCAGCACTTTTCCCTTTATTTGCCAACGCGCTACCGGACGATATTCTTGTTGTGAATATCAATCCGCTTCACCGAGACACACTGCCAACCGACAGCCAATCCATCCAGAACCGCATCAACGAGATCAGTTTTAACAGTTCGTTGTTCCGCGAATTGCGCGCCATTGATTTTGTAAAGCGCCTACTGAAAGACGGGTCGATCAAACCAGGCACGATGAAGAACGTCTTGGTCCACATGATTGCCGATGATGATTTGATGAATGACCTCAACGTGGCCACAAAAACTATTCCATCCCCGCTGATCCTCTCGCGGCTGAAAGAGGCAGGCGAAGCTGCGGCGGATAAGTTTCTCAAAGACCACAAAAAGGACATCGGCAAGCGCAGTACGGTCAAACTGACCGAGATGTTCAGCTAAGCAGCTTTGCCGCCAGCGCCCACATCACAACGCCAATCAGCACGTCCAAAATACGCCATGCGCGGGCGGACTGCATGATGGGGGCAAGTAGACGCGCACCATAGCCAAGGCTGAAGAAGAACACAAAGGACGACGCCACAGCGCCAACCCCAAAGGCTGTTTTCTCGGCGGTATCAGTAAATTGGGTCGAAACCGCACCAGCCAGACCAAGCGTATCCAGATAAACATGTGGGTTGAGCCAGGTGAAGGCCGCCCCCGTCGCCAGTGTCGCCCATAGCCCCGCGGACTGCCCGGCCAGTGGCATCGCGTAATTGCCCTGCCACGCCGCCCAAAGCCGCATCGCCCCATAGACAAGCAGAAACGCCGCACCACCCCAGGCCATGATCTGTGGCAGCAGGGGGTAAAGTTCAACAATGATCCCGAACCCCAGCACACCTGCGGTGATCAGCAGTGCGTCGGATACCGCACAAAGTAAACACAGCCAGAACACATGCGCCTTGAGTAACCCCTGGCGCAGCACAAACGCGTTCTGCGCACCGATAGCGAGGATCAGCGCAAACGCTGTTGCAAAGCCGGTCAGTCCTGCGGTGATCATCGATTATTCGTCAATCGCAGGTGTGTCTTTGATCTCAACACCATTGGGATAGACGAGGCCCGCAGAGATCACCAACTTGGCCGCATCCTCGACCGTCATATCCAGCACTTTGACGTCACGCTGCGGCAGGAAAAGCAAAAAACCCGATGTGGGGTTCGGCGTCGTGGGCAGGAACACCGTGACGATGGGCTCTCCATCGTTCAGTTTCGCGTCAATCTCGCCCTTGGCATTGGTCGAGATAAAGGCGATCGCCCAGATGCCCCGCCGCGGGTATTCTACCAGACAGGCCTTATCAAACGAGGTGTCGCGCTGTGAAAAGACAGTTTCTGAGATTTGTTTCACCGCATTGTAGATTGATCGCACCACAGGTGTACGGTCTACCAGACGTTCGCCCATCCCCAGAAAAGACCGCCCGATCAGGCCCTTACCGACCCATCCCACCAGCATGGTGAAGATCAGGAAGATCACGACACCAACGCCGCGGACATTCACGTTGATTTCATCTCCGGGCTCGCGCCCCATGATCAGGTTCAGCAGCTCGGTCGGTTGATAAGCGGTTGGCACGAAAGGCCAGACCCAGCTGTCAACCCAGCCCACAACGGTCCAGATCAGCCAGACGGTCATGCCGATCGGGGCAACGATGATCAAGCCGGCAAGAAAGTTACCCCGCATGCGCGAAATAATACCCGGCTTACTGCGCCGTTTGCCGTCTGGTGGGTTGGGATCAAGCATCGCGAATTTCCAAGTCTTTCTTCAACGCACACTTAGGCACTGATGGGGCACACAACAAGCGTAAGCTCAGGTTGTGGCGCGCAGTTTCCCCATTGCGATCGAAATTTCTGCCGCAAGTCGGGCGTTGTTGCGCACAAGGGCGATGTTGGCCGTCAAGGACCGCCCTTGGGTCAGTTCGAAAATGCGCCCCAACAAGAATGGCGTCACCGCCTTGGCACTGACGGATTGCGCCTCTGCCTCGGCCAAGGCCTGATCAATGATGGGCTGCAGCTGCTCTGCGGGGATTTCGTCATCCTTGGGAATCGGGTTGGTAATCAACTGCCCGCCTGCAAGCCCCATGGACGTGCGCATCAGTTGCGCCTTGGCAACCTGTGCAGCGCTATCCATCCGCAAAGGTGCCACCATGCCAGAGGCCGCAGACCAAAACGCAGGCAACATATCCTGACCATAGGCAATCACCGGGACGCCGAGCGTCTCCAGCACCTCATAGGTCTTTGACAGATCGAGGATCGCCTTGGCACCGGCGGCCACCACTGTCACTGGCGTTTGCGCCAGTTCGTGCAGGTCCGCAGAAATATCAAAGCTGTCCTCGGCCCCGCGATGCACGCCACCGATGCCACCCGTGGCAAAGACGTGAATGCCCGCCAGATGCGCGGCAATCATCGTCGCTGCGACGGTTGTAGCGCCGGTGCCACCAGTCGCAATACAGGCCGCCATATCGGCCCGCGACAGCTTGGCCACATCCTGAGCCTGTCCCAGCGCATCCAGTTCAGCAGATTCAAGCCCCACATGAAGCACCCCATCGAGCACCGCAATTGTGGCGGGCACCGCACCGGCAGCACGTACGTCCGCCTCAACCAATCGGGCGGTTTCCACGTTTTGTGGGAAGGGCATGCCGTGGGTAATGATCGTGCTTTCAAGCGCAACGAGGGCTGCGCCTGCATTGCGTGCTTCGGCCACTTCGGCACTATAGCGGATCGGGATCATAAGGGTGTTTCTCCGGAAACATATGTGGCGGCGGCATTCAATGCGCGGGTCAGGGCGGTCGCGCGATCCATGCCTTGCCCCTCTGATGCGATATGCGCCGCCATAAAGGTGTCACCCGCGCCGGTCACACGGGTGACCATGACGGACGGTGGGGTTTGTGTGATGACATCACCCTTTGTGCCTTCGGACGCGGATTTGCCACCGTCGGTTACCAGAACCCGGTGCGCGCCGCGGGCGATCAAGGCCTCGGCGGCGGTCGCGGCTTCGGTGAAAACTGTCTGGCACAACAGCCCCGCTTCTTCGAGGTTCACATAAAGCGTCGCCGATGGGTGCCCCAGCAAGGCCAGCAGCCGCTCTGCTTTACCCGGAGAGGCGGGGGCGACGCGCAGATCTGCGGCAGCAAAGAGGGGCGAGGACGCGATATGTTGCAGCAGTTCCTCGGTCAGGTTGCCGTCCAATGCAATCGGCCCGGCAAAGGGGGCATCGGCGCTCCCAAGCGCGCCGTTGGACAATGGGCGCAGCACTTTGTCACCTGCTGCCTCAAGCGAATGCGCGTCAGCGATGGCCGCGATCAGCCCGTTGGCCCCTTCAACCGCCATATAGACGTCCGTGGGCAGGTCGTCAGAGCGGTAAATATGGTCACAGATCATGCCCATGCGCCGGGCCTCTGCGATCAGTTCTTCGCCTTCGGCATCGCGCCCGATGGTGGTGAGCAGGGCAGGGTGCATGTCAAAACGGCGCAGGGTCATGGCGATATTCATCGCCACGCCGCCGGGCAGACGGGTGATCCGCCCAGGCACATCAGAGCCCACGCGCATATGGCTGGCGGCGCGGCCAATCACGTCCCACAGGACCGATCCAATGCACAAGATATCCGGTGTATGTGTCATCCGGGCCTTCTGGCGCAGGGATCAGACAAGGGCAAGGCCTGTTACTCTGCAGGGACGGCGAAAGTCAGATTGGCCCAAAGCGTTTCCCAGACGGCGTTGGATGTCGCTGCCAGCTCGATATTGGGGGCGCGCAGGACGACCGCGTCGACCATATAACGATAGCCCGGTTGCACCGGAAAGGTCGCAATTCCGTCCGCGTTCGTGCGGTAAAGGCCAATGCTAACCCGGCCGTCTGGACCCTTTTGAAAGACCTCGACCTGCACATCGACCCGCAATTCATTGCGGTAATGCACTTGCACTTGCATCCCCTCTGACAGATCGTCGGTGTAAGGGTTCTTAAGTGCGACAATCTCGGTTTCAAGTCCAACGCGCTGGTCGTTGCCAATGTTGTCCCCAACACCAATCAGGGTCTTTGCGTATCTCGAATAGATCTCACGAAACCCATCAAGCGAGATGCCGCGTTCCAGATGCCGGCTACGGATATCCCCGAAATCTTTGTGATCGACGAACTTCTGAAAATCTTCCCACGCTTCATAGGTGACCGTCGCATTGAGTGACTCGTAGGCCGCGATATGCAGACCCTCGCCAAGCGGCTCTTGCTGCAGCGCAGGGATGTCGCCCGGGCGGCCGTTTACGCGCTGCGCCTCATCCCCCTGAAACATGACAAAATTGACAAAGCGGTTGGGCAGATATGCTAATTCCTCGCCTGCGAATTCCTGCCCATTGACAATATGCGCTTCAAGACTACCGTCCGCTTCGATCTGATACTCCAGCGGTTCAATCCAGAATTCATGGGCCGCCAACGGGGTTGCGAGAATACTGAAAATGAGGGTGAGAAGACGCATGAAAACTTCCTTTTTGACTGCCGCAAAAGTGGTCTTTCTTCGAGTATTGTCAAGCGCAGTGCTTGTTTTGTTCACAACTCTGTCAACCGCGCAGGCGCATGAGGTTTTGCCGGCGATCGGCGATTTGCGCGCTGATGATGGTATCGTCACGGTTGAGGTTCGCGCCAATCTGGAAAGCTTTGTTGCAAAGATAAACTTGGCAGAAGTGGCCGATACGAATGACAGCGCAGAGGCCGCCACCTATGATGAGCTGCGTGCGCTGCCGCCAGCAGAGCTCCAACAACAGTTCGAAGCGTTTTGGCCGCAGATGGTGCAAGGCATCACCCTGACAGCGGACGGACAGGCGTTGCGCCCTGAACTCGTACAGGTTGACGTGGGCCCTATTGGCGATGTCGAGGCGGTACGCCCATCAACCATCACATTCAATGCGCAACTGCCCGAGGGCGCCGAGGCACTTCAAGTCGGCTGGGCGCCTGAATTCGGCGTGCTTGTCTTGCGGCAAATGGATGTGCCGGAACCCTATGACGGTTATCTCGAAGCAGGTGCGCTGTCAGATGAATTTGCCTTGGCTGGTGGCAATCAGGCGACCGGTTGGGAAACCTTTGTTGACTATATTCCCGTGGGCTTTGATCACATTGTACCCAAGGGTCTTGATCATATCCTTTTTGTTTTGGGTCTGTTCTTTCTTGCCGCCCGTTTCCGGCCACTGCTTTTGCAGGTCTCCCTCTTTACCGTGGCGCATACAATCACGCTGGCGTTGGCCGCGCTTGGCCATACCAAGTTCTTGGATGATTTCTTTCTTGGCACCTTCGGGATCGAATTCATCGCCGTCGTTGAACCGTTAATTGCATTGTCCATCGTCTATGTGGCCATCGAAAACATCTTCATGAAAGGAATCAGCCCGTGGCGACCGTTCGTGATCTTTGTCTTTGGCCTTCTGCATGGTCTCGGATTTGCATCGGTCCTAGCAGAATTCGGACTGCCAGAGGCCACATTCTTGCCTGCCCTGATCGGCTTTAACGTCGGTGTTGAAGTGGGCCAGCTTTTCGTGATTGCGGTGATGTTCCTGTGCGTCTGGCAGGCCTTGCGGATTGATCGCGGCGCAAATGAAGCCGGGCGGGGGTTTGCCATTTATGGCGCGCTGCTTGCTGTTGCGCTGGCGCTCATCGCGCTGAACCCGGCAGGGCTCTCCGCGGTGCTGGAAAACCCGGTCTGGCTCTTTGCGGGACCATTGGCTGCGGTCTTTGTGCTTTGCATGGCATCAATCGGGTTGCGCGATCAACAAGAGGCATATCGCCGTCTTGTGGCGGTCCCATGTTCGCTCGCCATCGCCCTTGTGGGGGCCTATTGGTTCATTGAGCGTACAATTCTCTGAAAATACTGCCCCGGGACCGATCCTGAGGCTTGCACCAGTTGTGAACGCCCGCTATAGGGCGCTCACTTAATCCCGCAGGCGGGGGCGGGTGTGTTGGGGAGAAATCCCAAGACATCCACCGGTTGGCGCAACGCTGATCCCCCGCTGAGGTTTGAAACCGGAAAAGGAAAACGACATGGCTCTTCCAGAGTTCACCATGCGTCAGCTGCTTGAAGCAGGCGTACACTTTGGCCACCAGACAGCGCGCTGGAACCCAAAGATGGATCAATACATCTACGGATCACGCAACGGCATCCACATCATGGACCTCACACAGACGGTCCCACTGCTGGACCAGGCGCTGCAGGTTGTCCGTGACACTGTTGCAAAAGGCGGCCGGGTGCTGTTCGTCGGCACCAAGCGTCAGGCGGCCAAGCCGATCATGGACGCGGCAGAAAAATCTGCACAGTTCTACATGAACCACCGCTGGTTGGGTGGCACGCTGACAAACTGGCAGACCGTATCGCAATCCATCAACCGCCTGAAGGCAATTGACGAAGCCTCCGCCAACGGCTTTGCTGGCCTGACCAAGAAAGAGCGTCTTGGCATGGAACGTGAGCAGGGCAAATTGCAGGCGTCTTTGGGCGGTATCCGCGAAATGGGTGGCGTTCCTGATCTGTTGTTCGTGATCGACTGCAACAAAGAAGACCTGGCCATCGCAGAAGCCAACAAACTGGGCATTCCGGTTGTGGCAATTGTTGACACCAACTGCTCACCCGCAGGCGTTGACTATGTGATCCCAGGCAATGACGATGCCGCACGCGCCATCGCACTTTACACCGATCTGGCCGCACGCGCAGCGCTTGACGGCATGACAGCACAGATGGGTGCCGCAGGCATCGACATGGGCGAGATGGAAGAGCTGGTTGAAGAAGCTGTTGCTGAGGAAGCACCTGCTGAAGCAGCGACAGCCGAAGCCACCGCTGAATAAGCGCCAATAAATCAGTCGGGCAGGGGCCTTTGGCCCCGCCTGCAATGCATTATACCTCTTAAGGAGAAGTAACATGGCAATCACCGCTGCAATGGTGAAAGAGCTGCGCGACACCACAGGCGCAGGCATGATGGACGCCAAGAAGGCGCTGACAGAAAACGATGGCGACATGGACGCCGCTGTTGACTGGCTGCGCACCAAAGGCCTTGCAAAGGCGGCAAAGAAATCCGGTCGTACGGCTGCTGAGGGCCTAGTTGCCGTTGCAGTGTCCGACGGGAAAGGCGTTGCGGTTGAAGTGAACTCCGAAACCGACTTCGTTGCAAAGAACGCCGATTTCCAGAAAATGGTCGCCCGCATCGCAGAAGTCGCCTTGGGGACATCCGACATTGACGGCCTGAAAGCGGCCGATATGGACGGCAAAACCGTTGAGCAGACGGTCACAGATGCGGTTGCCGTAATTGGTGAGAATATGTCGGTGCGTCGTATGACAGCACTCGAAGGTGGGTCCGTCGTAAACTACGTACACAACGCAGCCGCCCCCGGCATGGGTAACATCGGTGTTCTGGTTGCAATGACTGGCGACAACGAAGCGTTCGGCCGTCAGGTGGCAATGCACATTGCAGCGGCCAACCCTGCGTCTTTGTCCGAAGCTGATCTTGATCCGTCCGTGGTCGAGAAGGAAAAGCAGGTTCAGATGGACATCGCCCGCGAAAGTGGCAAGCCAGAAGCCGTGATTGAAAAGATGATCGTCGGCCGCATGAAGAAATACATGGCGGAGGTCACATTGCTGAACCAACAGTTCGTGGTGAACCCTGATCTGACGGTTGCAAAGGCGGCTGAAGAGGCTGGTGTCGAAATCACCGGCTACACCCGTCTGGAAGTTGGCGAAGGCATCGAAAAAGTTGAAGAAGATTTCGCCGCCGAAGTGGCCAAGCTGAACGGCTAAGCCGCACCAGTAGACCCTGAAAATGTAAAAACGGCCCGCATACAATACACACGCGCGGGCCGTTTCCCTTTTCTGGGGAGAAAAGCTCGGCTCTGCGACTGGAAGACGACGCAGTGCCACAACGATACAGCGCCGGACCAACTTCGGGACGGAGGGCCGGTACTATCGCAGTCGCTGACGTAAACGGGCAAACCCGCCGCGCCAACATGCAAATCACAGGGCCCTGAAATCACAGGGTGTATGAGCTGCCGTTCCCAGGCCTTAGGCCACCACTCACGGAACACCGGCAACATGCGACTTAACGTAGCGTTAAGAAAGTCAGGGAAACCTGACCATTGCCCCCTCCACGCTCTATGCGCATCTGGCCATGGAGAATGACCCAGACAAAGCGTCTGATCACGCTGAGCGCGACGTTGAATGACTGATGCGAGACATCGACATTGAAGGCGTTCGGCGTGGCAAGACGGCCAAACGACTTGGCCGGACAGGCCCTGCCATGCCCGCTGGACCGTGTGAACAGGCAGTCCCGAGCGACCATGCCAAGCCAACTCTGGGTGTCGGGTTTTATCCAACTCTCGGCCTGCCAAGGGTTTGTTCGCGTGGCGTTCGTCATCGACACGTTTGTCAACAAGAGCGTCGGTTGGTGCGTCTCCAGATCGCAGAGAACACAGTTCGTTCTGGGTGCTTTGGAGCACGCGCTCTATGAAAGAAAGTCGGTTGATTGTTTGATCCATCACAGCGACCGGGGCAGCCAAGGCCTGTCAATCAGATACACATGAAGGCTGGCTGATGCAGGCTTGGAACCCAGCGTCGGGGCCGTCGGCGACAGTTATGATAATGCGCTGGCTGAAACCATGATCGGTCTGTTCAAAGCCGAAGTTGTCCACAGAGTGGGGCAGAGTGATGCCGCAGCCCCGACCTAGCAACATTGAGAATGTCTTGAGGTGCTTGTCGCATATCTCAAATCGGGTCAGTGACGGCTTGACAGACTGCCACTTTACCGATGTCGTCTGCAATAGCTGTCAGTAACAGGACTATGAACAATGAAAATAGGATTTATCGGCCTTGGCAATGTCGGTGACAAGCTCAGCGGCAGCTTGTTGCGGAACGGGCATGATCTGGTCGTTCATGACCTGAATGCTAATCTGGTCACACAGAAGGTTGCGGACGGTGCCAAGGCGGGCCAAAGCCCGGCCCAGATGATGCGTGATTGTGATGTGGTGATCACCTGCCTGCCTTCACCCGCGGCCTGTGACGCGGTCATGCAGGAGATGTTGCCAGAGGTGCGTTCGGGCAAGATCTGGATGGAAATGTCCACCACCGATCAGGCAGAGGCTGAACGGCTGGGCGGTCTGGTGATCGCCGCGGGTGGTGCGGCGGTGGATTGCCCGGTTTCAGGGGGCTGTCACCGGGCTGACACCGGTAACATCTCGATTTTTGCAGGCTGTGATCGCGCCACATTCGAACGTATTCTGCCCTTGCTGACAACGCTTGGCCGCCGGGTTCTGCACACGGGCGACCTTGGCTCAGCTTCGATGCTCAAAGTGTTGACCAACTATCTTGCGACCGTTCATCTTGTCGCCAATGCCGAAGCGCTTGTGACAGCCAAGGCCGCCGGAATGGACCTGAACACCGCTTACGAGGCGATCGCGATTTCTTCGGGCACCTCGTTCAGCCATGTCACGGAAAGCCAGGTTATTCTGAACGGGTCGCGCGATATCTCTTTCACGATGGATCTGGTCAAGAAAGATATCGGCCTGTTCCAGGAGATTGCCGAGCGTAACAATGTGCCGCTGGAGATTTCGCCACTGATTTGCAAAATCTTCGACGATGGGATCGCCCGCTATGGCGACCGAGAGCTTTCACCCAACATCATCCGCCGTCTGGAGGACGCCACGGGCCTTGATATCCGTGCGCCGGGTTTCCCGGCCGAGATGACAGACGACGAACCTGAAGAACCCGGATATGAGGTGACGCCGACAGGGCTTTAACCAAATGGTGCGGGCTTTTGCTCTCTGGCACCCAGCACCCATTGGTAAATGTCACTGATCTGCTCGGCGCGCCGCGGCCATGTAAAGGTCTGGTGAATCCAGCGTTGCCCTTTCTCGCGCAGCGCTAAAAGCTGGGCAGGATTGTCGGCAATCTCGGTCAGGGTCGCGCGCAGGTCGGTGACCAATTGGTCCCGTGTTGTCAGCGGCAGTTTGAAGCCAAGGTCGGCGGGAATGTTGTCACCCGGCCCACCATAATCGACGATCACGGGGACAAGGCCAATCGCCATCATCTCAAGGATCGAGGTGCCGCCGAATTCGCGCACGCTGGGGAATGCAAAGATGTCCGATGCGATCGTAGTGCTTTGCAGGCGTTCGTGCGGCACCCAGCCATGCAGGGTGACTGCGTCAGCGATGTCTTCTTCGACGATGATCGTCTTGAGCAGGGGCATCAGTGGGCCGTCACCGATCAGATCAATATGCAGGCGACCATCGCGCAAAAGCGGGGCAGCGGCCCGGAGCAAGAGATCAGGTCCTTTGTAGGGGACCATGCGCCCGATAAAGCAAGCGCGCAGCGGCGTGTTCAACCCATCTTTGGGCGCTAGTGAGAACCGGTCAGGATCAACGGCGCTTTCCGATATCAGAATGGTCTTCGCGGCCAGCCTTTTGGGCACCTCAGAAGCGGTGGCACTGGAGCCTGTGATGATCGCGCTCGCCGCCTCCAGCATTCGCCGGTAGCCGGGTGCAAGCCGGTGGACACCACGAATGTAAGACAGATACTCACGCTCGCGCCGCCGCTCGGTGTCAAAACCCTTGGGCCAGGGCAACCCCCCGTTGATGGGGCCCAGCACAAAGGGCACGCCGATCTTGGCGCATTTGCGTGCGATAGCGGAATGCGAGGTTGGGCTCATCGGGGTGATCCGGTGGACAATGTCGAATTCCCCCGCGCTAAGCTGATCCTTGAATGTGCGCCAGACCAGCCGTTCGAAATAGGGGTAGGTCATCGATTGGAACGTCTGAAGCGTTGTCCAGCCTTTGCCTGCGTCACCGCGCAATGTGTTGGCAATCCTCACGGCAGGCGCTTCGAGCCATTCGGTGTCAATCGCCGTAAAGTCCTGCCCCTCAACGCGCCCGGCCCTGACGAAGGCGTCGCGGTTCCGGGCCTGCGTGACAACATGGACATCGGCGACCGCGCGCAGGGCCTCACTATGAAGCCAGCCGATCAAAGGCACGCTGACCCATTCAGGGTTAGCGGCTTCTGCAATGACGAGGACGCGTGGTTTGGCTGGCATCAGTTGACTGTTTTGGGGCCGGTGGGGAACTTGGCGGAACGCTACCGTGCTGGTGGCGGAACGGCAAGCACCGCCCAGCATGTCGGCAACGCCACTTGACCATGGCGCTGGTGGGCATCAACGTTGGTAGATCACGGGAAACCAGTCTTCGCGCAGGGGCTGCCCCGGCTTCATATCATGGCCCGGAAATGGTGGAGATGTTGGCCCCGGCCTTTCCACATATCGCGCGTCATCGCCGATGAGGCGCAGTGAGAATGCGCGGCGGCGTATGTCGGATGTATTGCCGCGCGCGCCATGCAATATGGCATAGCTAAAGGCAACGGCATCGCCCGGTTCCATCGCCCATTCCTTGATGTCCATGCCTTCGGCATCCGGGTCGGGCACCGGCATGTAATCATCCTCGTTTGGAAAGAAACTGGTATCAGCCAACCAACGCTTTGGCAGAATCGGCTTTGGCCAGGCATGGCTACCCGCCACGCAACGCAGACTGGCATCTGTTACAGGGTCCATTGGCGACCAGAAGCTGACGTTTTGCACGCCGTCCACAAAATAGTAGGGGCCATCCTGATGCCACGGCGTTGGTTTTGACGTACCGGGTTCCTTGACCAAAACATGGTCGTGAAACACCTGCACGCGGTTGGACGTCATCAGGTCGGCGGCGACCTCTGCGGCTGGCGAGTTTTCGATCACCTGCCGGAATTCGGGGATGCGGGTCCAGTTGCAGTAGTCATCAAAGAACCGACCGGCTTCACCCTCTTTAAGGTTCTCGGCGGCGTAGGGGCCGGGTGCGTCCATGTTGCGCGCGATCCCGTTGCGGAGTGTGTCCACGTGGTCGGCGAAAAGACCCTTGATCAGGACCACTCCGTCGGCCTGAAAGGCATCAACATGCGCTTGGGTGATAAGTGGGTGCATGGCTGCGGTGCTCCTATGGTTTTTCGAGCCGTATCATTTTTGCGCAATTGCATCCATTGCCATGTTTGTTGCCCGGCGCGCGGCCCGATCGAAAGGACCTGCCTCTAAAGCACCGTCCGCATCTGGTGTCCGGGTGCAAACACAATGCGCACCTTGGTCACAGCATCGCTGCGGTTCCATGTCAAACGATCGATAATGAACAAGGCCGCACCGGCGGCACAACCCAAGGCCTGTGCTTCGACGTCGGTTGCATTGACCGCCGAAAATGCGATGTCACCGTGGGTGTAAGGCGCGTGCCTGAGCAGCCACTCATTGCTGCTGATTTCATCAAAGCGCTCTTCCGCAGCCTCTGGGACAACATCAAGACGGATCCATCGGTCCTCAAGCGCATAGGGCTGCCCATCCGCCAAATGCAGCGCCTTGAGATAAAGCATGGCTGTTTCGGGCGATGATTGCATTGCCGCGCTCACAGCCGTCGGGGGGATGGTGGTTTTGCGCGCGATCAGCCGGTGATCATAGCGCTGTCCGCGTGCTTCAACATCCATGCGGATGACCGAGATATCCAATGTGGCCTTTGCGACGGGTTGGGCCGCAACGCGGGTGCCAGCCTTGCGGCGGCGATCAAGCAGGCCGGTTTCAGCCAGCGTGCGCAGCGCCCGGTTAACCGTGGCCCGTGAGCAGCCGAATTCTTCTGCCAGATCCGCCTCATTGGGGATCAGATCGCCGGGCGGCCATTCTCGGGCGTGGATGCGGCGCAGAACTTCTTCCTGAACGCTTTGCCAACTACGGAATTGGGGTTTGGTCAAATCGCGTCCTTCAACTCGTCAAGCGTGCGGCGATAAGCATCAGTGATCGCAGCGCGGTGGATGTGTTGGCCGCGTTGTACCATGTGGCGGCCAGCGGACCAAACATCTGTGACTAAACTGTCGTCGCCTGCAAAGATCCAGCTATCCAACGCGGTGTCCTCTGTGCGCCCCGCAAGGTGGATGGACGTATCATCAAGGCTCATCAAATCGGCCCATTGGCCTGGCGCGATTGTACCAGACTTGCGCCCGGTTGCCACAGCACCACCCGCGCATATCGCATCAAACAAGCGGCGGCCTGTTGCGTGATCCGGTGTTGCAAAGGCCGCGCGGCTGTTGTCGCGCAGACGTTGCGAATAATCGAGGGTGCGCAGTTCTTCGGAAAGTGCGATGCGAATATTGCTGTCAGACCCAACCGCGATCTTGCCCGGATTTTCCATCCAGCGGATGCCATCAAAGATGCCATCGCCAAGGCTGCTTTCGGTGATCGGACACAGGCCAGCAACCGCCCCGCATTGGGCAAGCCGTGCCGTTTCAGCAGGCGTCATCTGTGTGCAATGGATCAGGCACCAACGCGCATCCAGCCCCATGTTATCAATTGCCCATTCCACCGGCCGCGCACCCCAATGCTGCTTGACCTCATCGACCTCTGGTATTTGTTCGGCCAGATGCATGTGGATCGGGCCAGCAGGGAAAAGCGCGCCATAGGCCCGCAAATCTTGCGGTGCAACAGCACGCAGCGAATGGGGGGCCACGCCCATGGCAGTGTCAGCAGGAAGGCTTTGAAGCGCATTCGTAGCCTCACCATGCAGCCGCTGAAACCGTTCCAGATCATTGCCAAAACGCACTTGTCCAGCCGCGAGCCCGCGCCCATCGCAGCCGCCAAACTGATAGTGAACCGGCAACAGGCACAGCCCGATCCCGGTTTGCGCGGCGGCGGCCGCGATCCTTTGGGACGTTTCCGCCAGATTGTCATAGGGCACGCCGCCCGGCTGATGGTGCAGATAGTGAAATTCGGCATTGGTGGCATAGCCTGCTTCGAGCATTTCCATCTGCACAAGTGCCGTGATTGCCTCGATATGATCAGGGGTCAGCCGGTCCAGAAACCGGAACATCAATTGCCGCCATGTCCAGAAGCTATCATTGGTATGGGGGCCGCGCGCTTCGGTCAGGCCAGCCATCGCACGCTGGAACCCATGCGAATGCACATTGACCGGGGCAGGGAGCAAAATACCAAAGCTCTGACCTTCCTGTGGTGCGTCCGGCGTGACGTTTCCAATCTGACCTGTGGCGTCAACTTCAACCAAGACATCCTGCGCCCAACCCTGTGGCAGCAATGCGTTCCGCGCCCAAATCGTTTTCATCATAGCCCCTGTTGACAGATTATTATGTACATACTTAATATTATTAAACGTACATTTAATCAAGCGAGTCGCTCTGATGATTTTGACAAACGCGACCATTGCCATACTCACCGATGATGCCAGCTTTGGGCTGATTGCAGATGGGACAATTGCAATTGAGGGTGACCGGATTGTCTGGGTTGGTGCATCCAAAGATCTGCCGACGCAGTATCAAAGCGATGCCGCGCAGGACGTTGAGCAACGCTTGGTCACACCCGCCCTGATCGATTGTCATAGCCATGTCGTTTTTGGCGGCAACCGCGCGGCAGAGTTTGAACAACGCCTGAATGGCGTAAGCTATGAGGAGGTCGCGAAGGCAGGCGGCGGGATCGTCTCAACGGTTACGGCGACGCGGATGGCGACCGAAGATGACCTGCTCAAAGATGCGCTGACCCGTGTTGATGCGATGATCGCCGAAGGGGTGACCCTGCTTGAGGTCAAATCCGGCTATGGGCTGGACCGTGACACGGAACTCAAGATGTTGCGTGTGGCGCGTGCCATTGCCGCCTGCCGTCCCATCCGTGTGCACACAAGTTTCCTGGGCGCACATGCCGTACCGCCCGAATATACCGGTCGCCCGGACGCCTATATTGATGAGGTCTGCATTCCCACCTTGCAGGCCGCCCATGCGGAGGGGCTGGTTGATGCGGTGGATGGTTTTTGCGAGGGCATCGCCTTTGATGCAGCGCAGATTGCGCGCGTCTTTGATGCTGCCCGCGCGTTGGGTCTGCCGGTCAAGCTGCATGCAGAGCAGCTGTCCAACATTGGTGGGGCGCAACTGGCTGCGCGTTATGGGGCTTTGTCTGCTGATCATCTGGAGTATGCCAACGATGCAGATGCGGCAGCACTGGCGCAAGCAGGGACCGTCGCGGTCATTCTGCCGGGCGCATTCTATACCCTGCGTGAAACGCAAGCGCCGCCAATCGCCGCCTTTCGCAAACATCGGGTGCCGATGGCGCTGGCGACCGATTGTAACCCGGGATCGTCCCCGCTTGCGTCGCTTTTGCTGACCATGAACATGGGCTGCACGCTGTTCCGCATGACCCCGCTTGAGGCGCTTTTGGGTGTCACCCGCCATGCGGCGCAGGCCCTCGGGCAGGCGGATCGCGGCACCATCAGACCCGGCGCGTTTGCAGACCTTTGTATTTGGGATGCGGCCCATCCCGCTGAACTTTCATATCGCATCGGGTTCAACCCCTTGCATTCACGCATATTTCAAGGTGCCCAATGACAATCACACTTACCCCTGGCACAGCCACATTGGCCCAGCTTCACGATATCTGGCGCAATGAACGTGCCGCTGTGCTGGACCCCGCTGCACACGACGGCATCGCCGCCTCTGCCGCGCTTGTTGCGCAGGCGGCGGCAGGTGAGGATGCAATTTACGGTGTGAATACGGGCTTTGGCAAACTGGCCAGCGTCAAGATCGCAGCACAGGACACAGCAGCCCTGCAACGCAATCTGATCCTGTCGCATTGCTGTGGCGTGGGTGATCCTTTGGATGTTCCAACGACGCGGTTGATGATGGTTCTCAAGTTGCTGTCACTGGGGCGCGGTGCCTCTGGTGTGGCAATGACCACGATCAGGCTGATCGAACAGATGCTGGAAAAGGGCGTGACACCTGTCATTCCGTCACAAGGGTCGGTCGGGGCGTCAGGCGACCTGGCACCATTGGCCCATATGGCGGCAACAATGATCGGCGCGGGCGAGGCGATGTTTGCTGGCGCGCGCATGGGGTCGGAGGCCGCGCTGAAGCAAGCGGGGCTGGTGCCCATCACGCTTGGCCCGAAAGAGGGATTGGCCCTGATCAACGGCACGCAGTTCTCGACGGCTTGCGCTTTGGTCGGGCTATGGGGGGCATGGTCAAACGCGGCAGCCAGTGTTGTCACCTGTGCATTGTCGACCGATGCCATCATGGGCTCAACCGCCCCCTTGCAGGACGCCATCCACACGTTGCGCGGTCATGCCGGCCAGATTGCTGTCGCGCGCGCGCAGCGCGCACTGATGGCGGGATCCGAGATTCGGGAAAGTCACCGTGAAGGCGACACCCGCGTGCAGGATCCATATTGCATCCGCTGCCAACCGCAGGTGACCGGTGCCGCGATGGATCTGCTCCACTTTGCCGGGCGCACGCTCGAGGTCGAGGCGAATGCCGTCACTGACAATCCGCTTGTTCTGGTCGATGATGGTCTGATCGTCTCGGGTGGGAATTTCCATGCAGAGCCGGTTGGCTTTGCTGCGGATCAGATCGCGATTGCCGTCTCTGAAATCGGGGCCATTGCACAGCGTCGTGTGGCCCTGATGGTTGACCCCACGCTATCCTTTGATCTGCCGCCGTTCTTGACGCCTGATCCGGGGCTCAATTCCGGCCTGATGATAGCAGAGGTCACAACCGCCGCATTGATGAGCGAAAACAAGCATCTGGCGAACCCCTGCACAACCGACAGCACGCCGACCTCTGCCAACCAGGAAGATCATGTCAGTATGGCAGCCCATGCCGCCCGACGCCTGACCCGTATGAACGCGAACCTCAACGTCATTTTGGGGGTCGAGGCGATTTGCGGCGCGCAAGGCATAACGTTCCGCGCGCCGTTGCAAACCAGCAATGACCTTCAGGCCGTCATCGCTGTTCTGCGCCGTGACGTGCCGGAATTGGCCGAAGATCGCTACATGGCCCCCGCACTGGAAAGTGGTGCAAAGATGATCGCCGATGAACGCTTGATTGATGCGGTTCCACTGCCCGAATACGTCAAAGGGCAGGCCGGATGATGACACCAGTCGAAATTCAGCAGGGTGATAGCCCGATTGTGCTGGGGGTGCCGCATACCGGTACATTTCTGCCCGATGATGTCACCGCGACGCTGAATGAAAACGGGCGGGCACTTACTGATACAGATTGGCATATCGATCAGCTTTATCAGGGGCTTATGCCTAGTGTGACAACTGTCCGGGCGACGTTCCACCGTTATGTTATTGACGCCAACCGTGCCCCGGATGGCGGCAGCCTTTATCCAGGGCAGAACACCACAGGCCTTGTGCCGCTGACTGATTTTGACGGTCACGGGATTTGGAATGAAGCACCGACGGACAGCGACATCGCAGCGCGTCAAACGCGCTTTCACGCGCCTTACCATGCGGCGCTTAAGGCGGAACTTGAACGGGTGCGCGCACGTCACGGCATTGCGATCCTTTATGATTGTCATTCCATCCGTTCACAGATTCCGTTTCTGTTTGAAGGCACGCTGCCGGATTTCAACATCGGGACCAATCTGGGCACGACCTGCGACCCGATGATCGCAGCTGCGGTGACGCAGGTTTGTGAAAAGGCACAAGGCTATTCCACAACCAGCAACGGCCGTTTCAAAGGCGGCTGGACCACCCGCCACTATGGTCAGCCATCCCAAGGCATCCATGCCATCCAGATGGAACTCGCACAATCGACCTATCTGAGCGCTGAAGCGTCTCCATGGCACTACGACACCGTCAAAGCGGACGCTCTGCGCACGCATCTGACATCCATCCTGACAAGCCTTGCCGTATTGGCACCCCGTCTGAAAGGTTCAAAATGACCAACCCGCGCCACAACACCCGCGATATATTTCCCCCAACAGGTACTGATATTTCAGCCAAAAGTTGGCTGACCGAGGCGCCGATGCGGATGCTGATGAACAATTTGCACCCCGACGTTGCCGAGAACCCGCATGAGCTGGTGGTCTACGGCGGGATCGGGCGGGCGGCCCGGACATGGGAAGATTTTGACGCCATGGTCGCCAGTCTCAAGACGCTTGAAGAGGACCAGACGCTGTTGGTGCAGTCGGGCAAACCCGTAGGTGTGTTCAAGACCCATAAAGACGCGCCGCGTGTCCTGATCGCGAACTCCAATCTGGTGCCGCATTGGGCCACTTGGGATCATTTCAACGAACTCGATAAGAAGGGCCTTGCGATGTACGGCCAAATGACCGCCGGGTCATGGATCTACATCGGCACCCAAGGGATCGTGCAGGGCACCTATGAAACCTTCATGGAGGCCGGCCGCCAGCACTATGACGGCGACCTGACGGGCCGCTGGATTTTGACAGGCGGGCTGGGCGGTATGGGGGGCGCACAACCGCTGGCCGCTGTGATGGCCGGTGCCTGTTGTTTGGCCGTCGAATGCGATGAAACCCGCGCCGATTTTCGGTTGCGCACGCGCTATGTGGATGAAAAAACCCATAGCCTTGATGACGCGCTGGCCATGATCGACGCCTGGACCAAAGCGGGCGAGGCAAAGTCAGTCGCATTGATCGGCAACGCCGCAGATGTCTTCCCCGCATTGGTCAAGCGTGGCATCCGTCCAGACATCGTGACCGACCAGACCAGCGCACATGACCCCATCCACGGGTATCTGCCGCAGGGGTGGAGCGTTGCCGAATGGCGCGCCAAGCAGGAAAGCGATCCTGCCGCGGTTGAAGCCGCCGCAAGGGCATCCATGAAGGTTCAGGTCGCGGCCATGGTTGATTTCTGGAACGCGGGGGTGCCGACGCTGGATTATGGCAACAACATCCGTCAGGTGGCACTGGAAGAGGGGCTTGAGAACGCCTTTGCCTTCCCGGGGTTTGTTCCTGCCTATATCCGCCCGCTTTTCTGTCGGGGCATCGGCCCGTTCCGCTGGTGTGCCCTGTCCGGCGATCCCGAGGATATCTACAAGACCGATCAGAAGGTCAAAGAACTGATCGACGACCCGCATCTGCACAATTGGCTTGATATGGCGCGCGAACGCATCGCATTTCAGGGCCTGCCCGCGCGGATTTGCTGGGTCGGATTGGGGCTGCGGCACAAGCTGGGCCTTGCCTTTAACGAAATGGTCCGCACTGGCGAGCTCAGTGCGCCTGTGGTGATTGGCCGCGATCACCTCGACAGTGGCTCTGTGGCCTCACCGAACCGAGAAACAGAAGCAATGAAAGATGGCTCAGACGCGGTGAGCGACTGGCCGTTATTGAACGCCATGCTGAACGTGGCCGGTGGTGCCACATGGGTGTCACTGCATCACGGCGGCGGTGTTGGCATGGGGTTCTCGCAGCACTCTGGCATGGTGATCTGCTGTGACGGAACCGAAGATGCAGACCGCCGCATTGCCAATGTCCTGTGGAATGACCCTGCAACAGGTGTGATGCGGCACGCCGATGCCGGCTATGACATCGCTTTGGACTGCGCGCGCGAACAAGGATTGGATCTGCCGGGTATTCTGGGCAAGTGATAAAGGCGGGGTGACTGGCCCGACCCACAGATTCTAAGTGCCACATGGGCAAACCAGCGCTATCGTCCTTTTGTGAGCTGTCACGAGAGGACGCGGCATTTGGCGGAACGCATGACCCGGGGTGGGCGCAAGGCGCGATTAGCGAAACGGGCAGCAAAGCCTGCGATCGACCCCTGTCCGCCGGGGCAAGTTGGCGGTGCCTATAAGCCCCTTTCCAACGCCGACCTTCAGGACATTTTTCAAACAGCGCTTCGGTTGCTTGAACATCTGGGGCTAGGCGAGGTGCCTGATCGGTTAATGGCCGATCTTGTGGGGGCAGGAGCCATCGACAATAATGCCGGGCGGGTTTTGATCCCGGCAGGCCTTGCGACGCAAGCGATTAAGAATGCGGTAAAAACCTTTGTCTTGCATGGGCGCGATCCGGCGCGGTCCATCGAAGTTGGCGGCAAGCGCGTTCATTTTGGTACCGGTGGGGCAGCGGTGCAGACCCTGGATCTGGATACGCAATGCTATCGCCCTGCTACGCTGGCTGATCTGCATGACTTCACCCGCCTGCAAGACACTTTGCAAAACGTCAGCTGGTACACCCGATGCTGCATCGCTACCGATGTGCCTGACATCTATGACCTGGACGTCAACACGGCCTATGCGCTGCTCGCGAACACCACAAAACCGACAGCCACGGCATTCACAGTGGCCGCACATGTCGCCCCGATCGTCGAGATGCTGGATATCGCGGCCGGTGGGCCCGGCGCATTCGCCAAGCGACCCTTTATGAAAGCGCATATCAGCCCCATCATTTCGCCCATGCGGTTTGGTGAGGACGCGGTGGATGTGGCTTATGAATGTATCAAGCACAATATCCCGATCTCCTGTATTACCGCAGCACAGGCCGGGGCGACAGCGCCAGCCACACTGGCAGGGTTTCTGGCGCAATCACTGGCCGAAACCCTGGCCAGCCTTGTGATGGTTCACGCAATCCAGCCCGGGTTTCCCATGGTGTTCTCGAATTGGCCGCTTGTGATCGACTTGCGCACAGGTGCATTCTCTGGCGGTAGCGGTGAAACGGCGGTCTTGAATGCTGCCTCGGCCCAGCTATCCAATTGGCTTGGGCTGCCGTCGGGGGTGGCCTGTTCGATGACCGATGCCAAAGCCATCGACGCGCAATACGGAATGGAGAAAGGGCTGACATCCCTTGCGGCGGCGCTGGCAGGAGGCAATCTGATTTACGAAAGCGCTGGCATGACCGCGTCGTTGCTTGGGGCCAGCTTTGAGGCTTTCGTGCTTGATGACGAAATGCATTCGCATACCTATCGCGTGCTGCGCGTGCTGCGCGTGCTGCGCGTGCTGCGCGGGATCGAGGTGAACGCGGACAACCTTGGCTATGACGCGATTGTTGAGGCCGTTTTGGGCGAGGGGCATTTCCTGGGCGGGCAGCATACCTACGCGGCAATGGAGAGAGATTACTTCTATCCCACGCTTGCTGACAGAGACGAACCACGGACCTGGGCTGCCAATGGCGGGAAAGACGCCTGGGCGGTCGCCCACGACAAAGTGCGCGAGGTTTTGAGGTCGCACTACCCAACCTATCTGACCGCCACACAGAAGGCCGCAATCAAGAAGCGGTTCAACATCCTACACGATTGATGCGGGGCTTGCGTGCACTACCGATACTGCCGTCGAAGCGTTACCCAGTGCAACCGGTTGCAAAAATGAGCGATATTGCTACAGTGTGAGTCGGAAAAAGGATTGGCCGATCTGTCTATGTTACCGATTGCGATAAACCATGTGACTGCCCCGGCACTGACCGCGCGCCAGCTTATTGATGTGGCCACGCAGTTGGATTGTGTTGGCGTTGAGCTGCGCAACGACCTGGGGCGTGCACTTTTCGAAGACGAGACGGCCAGCAGCATTGGGCGAGCGGCCACTGCGGGTGGTCAACGTATATTGGCTTTGGCTGAGGTGAAAGCGTTTAACCAAAACCCCGAAGACAAGCAGCAGGCCGTTGAGGCGCTTGCCCTGACCGCTGCTGCATGTGGCGCGGAAGGCGTGGCTCTGATCCCGCGCGTGGCCGATGATATGATCGAACGCAGTGCGCAGCGCGATGCATTGCGGGAGGCATTGCAGATTTTGCAACCGATCCTCGAAGAATATGGAAAAATCGGCTTTATTGAACCTCTGGGGTTTTGGAACAGCAGCCTGCGCTTCAAGGAAGATGCCGTTGCAGTGCTTGACGCGATGGGGCGCCCGGATTGCTTCGCACTTATTCACGACACATTTCACCACTTCCTTGTCGGGACTGACAAGATTTGCCCGGAACTTACGGCGATTGTGCATGTCTCCGGGGTTGTCGACCCGGCACCTTCGGCAAGCGAAATGACAGATGCGCACCGGGTGCTCATCGACGGGAACGACAGGCTGGGCAGTGTCGCCCAGCTTAGGGCGCTTTATGGTGGAGGATTTGAAGGACCCGCATCCTTCGAGGCTTTTGCCCCCGAAATCCACAAGATGACAGATCTGACCAATGCGTTGTCACGGTCTATCGCATTCATCACCTCGCAACTGCTCGACACGGGGGCAGGGGCGGCATGATGAACCAATCGCCTCAGACAGAGGTCCCGGCATCAATGAACCGTGCGCCGGGCACGATCCTTGGGAGGAAACCATGAAAAAGACCCTATTGGCCGCTGGCCTTTCGACCCTGATGATGGGCACGACCGCGATGGCAGAGATGCAAATTGGCGTGTCGGTCGCGCGTTTTGACGACAACGGCCTGACGGTCATGCGCAACGGCATGACAGCATACGACGATGCAAACGGCGATGTCAGCCTGCAAATCGAAGATGCGACCGATGACGTGGCCAAGCAGCTTGATCAGATCAACAACTTCATCGCGTCCGGCGTTGATGCGATCATTGTGAACGCCGTTGATACCAATGCGACAGAGGCGATGTCGAATGCCGCCGCTGCGGCGGGTGTGCCGTTGGTTTACGTCAACCGCCAGCCCATCAACATGGACACACTGCCAGACGGGCAGGCATTTGTTGCATCAAACGAGATCGAATCCGGAACATTGGCGGCATTCCAGATGTGTCGTCAGCTGCGTGCCGAAGGTAAGGCCGGCGGCGCGCGCGCCTATGTCCTGGTAGGCCAGCTGTCTAACCAAGCCGCTGTTCAACGTACAAAAGATTTCCATGACGTCATCGGCATGGACATGTGCAACTTCATCACCATCATTGATGAACAGACAGCAAACTGGTCCCGCGATGAAGCCAACGACCTGATGACAAACTGGCTGTCTTCTGGTGATGAATTCGATGCGGTCTTTGGCAACAACGACGAAATGGCGCTGGGTGCAATTCAGGCGATGAAAGCGTCGGGCATTTCCATGGACGACGTTGTCGTTGGTGGTGTCGATGCGACATCTGATGCGCTGCTGGCAATGTCCGCTGGCGATATGGATGTGACAGTATTCCAGGATCTTGCAGGTCAGGGTGCCGGGTCCATCGAAACTGCAATGGCGCTGGTAAATGGCGATGACGTCGACAAGACAGTGTTCATCCCGTTCAAGCTGGTGACACCGGATAACCTTTCAGACTTCACGCAATAGATTTGTGAGATGACAATACGTTGCGGGGGCGGGCGACCGCCCCTGTTGCACAAAACAAAACACGCGCAGGGGAGGGATCAGGCGAATGTCAGAGAATAGCGATGGTGTCGGCGGTTTGACGTTCGACAAGTCAAAGCGTCAGTGGCCAAATGAACTGAACGTGTTCGGGGCTCTTATCCTGATCATTGTTATTTTTGAGGTGTTAGGTGCCATCTTCGTGGGTCAAAGCCTGTTGTTTGATACCAACGACCGCTTTGACAGTATCTTCAATGAGGCGCGCCTGCGCATTATTATCATTCAGGTCGCCATTATTGGGATCATCGCCCTGGGTGTGACACAAGTGATCATCACGGCAGGAATCGATCTGTCGTCTGGCTCGGTGGTGGGGGCCACGGCCATGATCGCGATGAGTTTCGCCCAGGTCGCCACGGTGAACGGAAACCCAAACCCAAAGGCGATCTTTGGCGAATGGGCGCTTGATCTGCCTTGGATCATTCCGGTCTTTGTCGGGCTCGGCGTAGGGTTCATCGCAGGCATGATCAACGGCCTCTTGGTGGCCTTCGCCCGCATTCCACCCTTTATCGCAACACTGGGCATGATGCTGTTCGCGCGCGGTGTCGCGCAGTGGTGGTCGCTGGGTAACCCTGTGTCTTTCCCAACCGAAGGCTATGCCAAGATTGGCGCAGGCATGATGCCGGTGATTATCTTCCTGTCGCTTGCGGTGCTGTTCCACTTTATCATGAACTACACCGTTTACGGCAAACACACCTATGCCATCGGATCAAATGAACAGGCCGCGCGGATGTCGGGGATCAACGTGCCGCGCCATTTGGTGCTGGTCTATGTCATCGCGGGGATGCTGGCTGGACTGGCCGCTGTGATCCTGACCTCCAAGAACCTGACCGCACAATCGGGCATGGGCCTGACCTATGAGCTCGAGGCGATCGCCATGGCGGTGATCGGTGGGGTGTCGCTATTTGGCGGGCGCGGATCGATCATCGGGACGGTGATCGGTGCGCTGATTATCGGTGTGATCACCTCTGGCTTTACCTTCCTGCGCCTTGGTGCGTTCTATCAGGAAATGGTGCTGGGTATGATCATCGTCGGGGCGGTTGCCCTTGACCAGTGGCAACAACAACGTGCTGCGGCGCGGGCATAAGGGGGACCTGAACAATGTCAGATATCATTCTGGAAACCAAAGGCCTGACCAAGCATTATGGCGGTGTCCATGCGCTCGAGGATGCGGATTTCGTCCTTAAACACGGCGAGCATGTGGCGATCATGGGCGACAACGGGGCGGGGAAATCTACCTTTGTTCGTCAGATCACGGGGGTGGAGCAGCGTACGCGCGGCACCGTGATTTTTGACGGAGACGAGGTGAGTTTTGCGGGGCCCCTAGATGCGCGCGAGGCGGGGATCGAAACCGTGTTCCAAACGCTCGCCCTGGCCGATGATCTGAACGTGCCGGACAATCTTTTTCTGGGCCGAGAAAAGACGATGTGGAATTGGCTTGGTCCGTTTCGTCGTCTGGACTATCGGGCGATGCGTGAGGATACGATGGCCGGCCTGGTCAAGACGGGGGTGAAAATCCCCAATATTCGTAACACCATTGCCAATATGTCCGGTGGGCAACGACAGTGTGTGGCGATTGCACGCACGGCAACCTTTGCCAGTAAACTGACGATTATGGACGAACCCACAGCGGCGCTTGGTGTGCAGGAAACCGCACAGGTGGAAAACATCATCCGCACCCTCAAAGACCAAGGTGAAAGCCTGATCCTTGTGTCGCATAACATGCGGCAAGTGTTTGATCTGGTGGACCGGATCATCGTATTCCGGCGCGGGCGCATTGTGGCCAACCTCAATAAAGAGGATACAGACGGGCAGGACGTCGTGGCATATATTACCGGCGCAAAAACCGGAGCAGAGTATGAAGGTGCCGCCTGACCGCCCAAAACCGAAATTCTTTGACCTGGCGGTGCCATTCTTTTTGCCGATGTGGCGCAGGGTCGTGACTGCTGTTGTCCCCATTTTATGGTCGACCGTCGAATTGTCGCGCGGAGAGCCATTCTGGGCCTTGATCTTTTTCGCACTGGGCGTCACGGCCATATGGAAGTTTTACACGGCGGATTGGGTGGCGGTCGCGGCACAGGCCGAACGGGACGCAGGAGGAGGCGGTTAAAGTGGCGGTGACGTTGAAAGACGTAGCAAAACTTGCAGGCGTTTCGCGCTCTGCTGTGTCGCGTACCTATACCGAGGGCGCGTCCGTGTCCGAAAAGACCCGCGCCAAGGTTGAGAAGGCAGCGAATGCACTGGGCTACAGCCCCAATGCACTCGCCTCCTCTTTGACAACCGGGCGTACCAAACTGATTGGACTGGTATCCAACAACTTTCACAACCCGATCTTTCTGGAAGTCTTTGACCTTTTTACCAGAGGATTGCAGACGCGGGGCCTGCGCCCTTTGCTGGTCAATCTGACGGATGAGGTGAACCCCGCGAACTCAATCCGCATGCTGCGTGCCTATTCGGTGGATGGCGTGATCGTGGCCTCATCCACTTTGCCCGCCACCTTTGCCGAAGGGTTCAAGGATGCTGGCGTGCCGGTAGTGCACTCCTTTGGTCGGCAATCTGCCAACCCCAAGGTGAACGTGCTTGGTATCGACAACATCGAGGCAGGGCGTCTTGCCGGGCAGACATTGATTGATCGCGGCTACAAGCGGGTTGCGTTTTTGGGGGGGCCGAAATCGGCCACCTCGACCCAGGACCGCTTTGCCGGATTCGAAGAGGTGATTGGCAAATCCGATGTGGATCTGACCGTCAGCTATGCCAGCAATTATTCCTTTGATGCAGGGCGGTCCGAGATGCAGCTGCTGCTGCGGGACACCCCGGCAGAGGCCTATTTCTGCGGCGATGATGTGCTGTCCATCGGGGCGCTTTCCGCGATTGAGGATGCTGGGCTACGGGTGCCACAAGATATTGGAATCATTGGCCTCAATGACATGGAAATGGCGGGCTGGGCCAATATCAACCTAACCACCATCCGCAATCCGGTTGAACAGATTATCGCATCCTCCATTGAACTGATCGAGGCATCGCTACAAGACGACAGCCGCTACCCAGAGGCACGGCTGTTTGCCTCTACGATTGTGGAAAGGGGCACGCTGCGGCCGCTGGGGTAGGCGGGTGTCTGGTTTGAACGCAGAGCGGCGGAAGTCTCGATCAGTATGAATGCCTGGCTGCTCACTTGGGATGGGCAGCGCCTTGCCTGCCGGATGTGTCGTGGCGGTGCCATTGCGTTCAGACGCCATTGGATCAAAAAAGGGGCGCAGGCTTTGGCCCGCGCCCCAATAGCTTTCAGAGATAGCATGAAGATCAGGCGGGTTGCTTAATCCATACTTCGACGCGTCGGTTGATCCGCCGACCATCTTCGGTATCGTTGCAAGCGGATGGCGAAACCTCACCAAAGCCGACCGACGAGAACCTCACGTTTGGAAGTCGATCCCCCGCAACCCTGCGGAACTCTTCTTCGACCAACGCTGCGCGGCGCTGGGACAAACTGATGTTGCCATCAAATTCACCGATAGTATCGGTGAATCCGACAAAGACAATTTCTGTACCTTCAGGCTGAGCTTCTAGATATGTGATGAGACGTTGCTTATCGATCGCCGCCCGTTCGTCCAGGTTCGACGACCCGCTTCGGAACCGGAAAGTTGTGGACAGCCGGTCATAGTCTACCGTCTGGGCCAACATATCCCGCATGAAACCCGCTTCGTAAGGGTCATCGACCGGCGCGAGCAAAGCGCGTGCCCTTTGACCGTCTAGGGATTGATCACGGCGGTCAACCGCGAACCCGATGAAGCCAGCCTTCGTAATCTGATTGTCGGCGTCGACCGACTTGACGTAAGACAGGAAGTCTTGTGTGGCCTCAGTGACCGTATCCTCACGCGTGTAAGCGTAAAGGCGACGCTGCAAGGCGTATTCTTCAGTTCGTGCAGAGAACGCATCCGGGCGCATTGCAATCCCGCAGTCGTTCACAATGGTAAGTGGGTTGCCACCGCGCTGAAAGGCAAAACTAACATAAGCCAGCCCGCCGATGTTTTCGTCAATAAACCGCGATGCATCCGGGTTGGTTGCCACAACAACGATGTCAGCACCTATCCCCGAGCCGCTGTCACCAAAAATGCGGCTTTCGAAAACTGAGCGGGTGCCAGATCCTTCCGGCAACGTTGTTGCCAAGATAGGGAGGTCAGCACCGCCAACCTCTGACCAATTTGTAATGCGACCTGCATAGATATCTGCAACTTGATCCTGTGTGAGCGATTTTACCGGGTTGTCGGGGTGTGTGATCAACACAAGGCTGTCAACAGCGATGACGTGTTCCTGGGAAGGGCTCACCATGTTTCCGCCCCCGGCATTGCGAATGGCGCGCGCTTCTTCCGGGCGAATGCGGCGGGACGCCATGCTCACGTCGATCTTGCTTGCTGCGATCAAGTCAAAGCCGTTGCCTGACGTTGTGGAGGAAACCAGAATGGTGGCCAGTTCGTCACCATATCCATCGTCGCCGGTTAACTTTGCGATCACCTCGTTTGGTGTCGTCGTCGGCTGCACATCGGCGGCGGCATTCCGCACCCCGGCATAGCCGTCAAGTAGCAGAGGCATCAGGCCAAGCCCCACTGTATCCGAGCCGCCGATGTGAACATCGGCGCTGCCGACATGTGAAACCGGGCATCCATCACCAAAACACGTCACTTGATCGGTGGCCACTCGGATCTGGCCCATTGTGGTTTCCAAAATATAGGCATTGCTTTCCACCCCGGCCAGCACGCCGACAATGTCGACTGATCCATCTTCCGATTTCAAGTTGACGGTTTGTGCGATTGCTGGAGAGGAAAAAGTCATCGCTCCTACAAGGGCAAAAATGGCGGTATTTAATCTGTTAGTTCGCATACTCACTTGTCCAGCCCCTTTTCTCTGGCGTCATGTGTCAAATGCGCCCGTCAAATCAGATCAAAATGGAAAGCTCAGTACCTACACTCATGCGCATCAGAGGCAGATTTGCGGCAATATAAATCACCAGCATTGGTTTATTTCGAAACGTCAGTCGCTTGACCTCCCGCGGTGGAGACTTCCATATTTGCGTCTGTTAACGAAATCCAAGGCTCCAGAAATGGTTAATGAAATTGGCCCTGAAATGGCGGCTATTCTGCTTGGCGGGTTTTATCGTCTTTGACGATCTTCTCGCCGGATTGGGCCCCAGAAGTGCTGACGCCAGGCACGACCAGCGCCTTGGGTAGAACCTGATCAAGTCAGCCATTCATCACGTGTGCCCCACAAGAGCATTCACGGCTTCGACTATGGGCTGGGCATTCAAGAGAGCGCCTCCGATAAGATTTCTCAGAACCCTATTTCACAAAACAGATTCCTGCCAATCGAAACCACGCCTCTTGGTGCGTGGTGGTCAAACTGATATCGTCAGTAACAACCTATTATGGAAAGGCTTCAAGATGATCCGTATTCTGATGATCGCCGCATGCATGTGCCTTTGGGGCGCGTCAGCGACGGCAGAGGATGACTGTCCGATCTTTGAAACAAGAGCCTGGCATGCTTGGGTGGATCAGGCGGTTGAAGACGGTGGCAACAGACTGATTGTATTTGGTCAAATCGATCTACCTAACCCCGGCTATACAGTCGATTGGGAAGAAGGCCCAATGGATCGCATGAACCCACCATCGCTGCGCATACGCCTCACTGCAACTCCTCCTGAAGGGGCAGCAATTCAGGTGATTACACCAATTGATTTGACGTTGGTTATACCGACAACTGTGTCCACTTTCCGCTCAGTCTTTATTCTTTGTGGGGACCGATCGCTTGTTGAAATAGCGGATGTCTATCCAAAAGATTGATGACATCTCAAAGTCTCGAGGCGAAGAGGCACAAATCGACACTTTGTGAGATGCGGGCCCCGAGATGCGCGTAACGGCTCTCCACAGGATTGCAGATCGGTGCCAACCTTGGTTTTGAACGGTGCATAGCAGATATTAACGCAGCGAAGTTGCAGGTCCGCTTTGTCTCACCCTGCGCCCCTCGATATCGACACTTTGAACGGCTGGTTTCGATGTAGTCGTGATTAGGGGGCAATCAATCTGTCAAAATGGTCGATCAGATTTTGGGCGGTCGTGAAGCAATGGTTAGCAGGCACCCAAGGGTCGATCTATGTGGCACGGCACAAAACGAAACACGATGGTGTTAGAGGTCTGCGTCTATTACAAACATCTGGTTGTAAAATGCGGCCTTTAGAACGGCTTGGGCCGTTGTCTCCACATCCAACGCCTCTCGTGCTAGGCGCAGGTGCTTTTCAACGGTTGCAGCGGTCAACCCAAGCAAAAGGGCGATGTCCTGGGTCGTCTTGCCATCACCCACCCATTGCAACACTTCGCGCTGCCGCTTTGTCAGGTGCCGTTCGCCCGAATAGGGCAGGGTCAACAGTTTGAGGTGCATGACGTTGTTCATGACGATGATATCGTCGCCATGTTTCGCCCAGACCTGCTCAACCGCGTCTTGCGTGACACCGGGTTTCGCGGTCAGTGCAATCGCACCTTTCGTGCGCTCCGAGATCGACCGAAAGCTGATGGTATAGCCTGCCGTGACATCCATGGATTTGTTGAACTCCATCACCCGAAGCTCGCTAGCGGTGAGGTTATCGACGCGGTTCATATCCAGCATCCAGCGCCAGCTGCACGCGCCATCATTGGCAAGCGCCCAGCGTATCATTGGTGCGTGGTAATAGAGGCCTTCGTCAAAAAAGACCTTCATGTACGCATGGCTTTGTGTTGACAGCAGCACCCAATCCTGCGGATCACCCAGCCCCGTGGACGTGCGATATCGTGTATATCCGTACATCAGACGATCAAACCCATAGGTGGCCATCTGACGCGTGTGGATGTCCCACAGCTCTTCCACCGTGCGTGCGTTCGTCAGCTTTTCTAGCGCCTTCACAACTGCGGTCATCAGCGATCCCCGATATATGAAAGCAGTGCATCCATCGCGAGGGGATACCCGGCCGCGCCAAACCCACAAATCTGCCCCACAACAACGCGGGAGATAAATGATGTTTTGCGAAACTCTTCACGGGCATGAATGTTGGACAGGTGCAGTTCAACCGCAGGCAGGGCAATGCTTGCAATCGCATCCATCAATGCGACGGATGTATGTGTATAGGCCCCGGCATTCAGGATGATCCCGGCATGAATCCCGCGCGCGGCATGGACCGCATCGATCAGCGCACCTTCGTGGTTGCTTTGACGAAAATCGATGGTGATACCCATCTCTTTTGCCTTTGCCTGGCAAAGCGCTTCGATATCCGCAAGCGTCATAGGTCCATAAACTTCGGGTTGGCGGGTGCCAAGCAGGTTCAGGTTCGGACCGTTAAGGATCAGAATGGAACGGGTCATGCTGTGTCTCTAACAGCTTTTGGCAATTCGTTAAACGGAATCTTCGTACTGGATCAAAGCGTTGCAGGATGGCAGTTCCGTCGCGCCGCATTCACAGCTGATCATCCCATCTCGCGCAGCCGCTTACGAACCCCGGCATTGGGGTTTCTATGCAGAATGTAAGCCCCCAGAGACCTTGCAAGATCCTTATGCCCACAGGCGACAGCGCGGTTGAACAACTCACGTTGATACCGTGGAAAATCACGTCGTTTCCGCAGCAACTGGTAGTAATCCGCAGAGGTCAGCGTACCATCCAATGCCCCCAGAATAATCGGTTTGAGGATACCCATCTGGTTCAGCGAACTGCCCAACCTGTGCCCCAGCAATGGCGCGCGCAGCCGTTGCACGTTGTCTTGCGTAAACCGTGCCGCGTGCTGGGCATCCAGCGGCTCGTAGGGATCGTAGATCAATGACACCTGGCGGGCTGCCTTGCTCACCTCAGCCGCATCGCCATAGGGGCCGGTGAAATCTCTGTTCCAGACCACCTTGTAGCGCGTTTCCCAGGGCACAACCGCCTTATCCACCGTCGATTGTGGTGAGATCGCGACCACATCGCAGCCCGGTGCTGCGGGTGAAAATGCGCAGGCGGCATAGCCCCCCATGGATGCGCCATAGAACACAACCCGTTTGAATTGCTTGAAGAAGCCCTCGCTCTGCAATCGGTCGAATTGGGCACAAACCCAAGGATCACGGTACCAGGTCCATCCCCCGGCCAGAACACCCAACATCGACCAGCCTTGTGATGTGATCAGATCATAGCCCCAGGGGCGGCGGTCATCACGTTTGGTCATGGTGATATCAAGGTTGTCGAAGGTCACCACCAACGTGTCGGCACTTTGTGGTGCGTAAAGAAAACTATGACCTTCGGGTCCATCGAGATACCATCCGTTGGACCCTGCAAGCTTTTGCGCAATGGCCGACCACGCGGCGGCATTGCTTTGGGGGACGGCTTTGACAACCGGAGTCAGCCTGATCCGCGAGACAGGCTTACCGTCGTGGTCATGGGTCGATAGCACGATGTTTTCGCCGTAGTCGCGCAGGAAGGGGAACGCACCGGATCCCTTGCGGATATCCATGAACAACCGGCTGTCCGCGTGCAAAAGCCCATCAAGGAGGAACCCAAGAGGCTTTACCCGGTGCCTGTCGCCAAACCCGGCAAGGTTCAACACAACATCAACCGGGCGCAGGGCCTCCGCTTGTCGGATCACTTTGATCCGCGCGGGATCGACGTCATTGTCGGTTAGGAATGTGATGTAGGGGGCGATCCAATCGGCATCCTCATCGCCAAAGGCGCCGCGTTTGTCCACATTCACCAAATGCACGTCGCAGTCGAACTTGTGATGTAGTGCCAGGCACAGCCCCTTTGCCCCGCCGCTGATATCAGCAACCGTGTGAACATCGTGCAGGTCCACATCATCAGCCAATGCGCCATCAAAGACCGCAACGCCACGCCCTTTGATCGGGGCCAGATGCGGGGCGATGTCATGCTTGCGCACCAACATGTCCAGATAACTGCCTTTGGGGGGGAGGCCGCTGTGAATATTGCCCAATTGCCGTTTGTTGGAGGCCCAAAGGTGCAAAGCGGTGGTCTCATCCGTGATCAGACCTGCGGCCAGGTCCGCGCGGCGCAGGAACTTTGTCCGGTCCCGAAATGTCAGCGGGTAGAAGGCATTCAGCGGTTGCACATGATCCTGCAATCCCAAAGCATGCACATAATGGGTCACCATCAGCGGGCCCCAAACCCCCCATGGCTGCTGCGTGATATGCACCGGATCACCCGCATCGGCGCGCGCCTGCATGTCGCGCCGTTTGCCGCGCGGCAGAAACGGGGCAATAGATGTGCGATCCGATGTGAAGGCCAACATTTGCGCCAGTATCTCACTGTCCGCAGGTAGCCCCAGCACAGCGTTGTTCACGCGCTTGTCGCCGGGCAGTTCAAACCCAAACACATAGTCGCTGTCGTAATCCATCGGGCGGTGGCAGTAGACATCCGTATCCACCCAAATCATGCCGGGGTTCTGATGGATCATGTGCAGGCGGAACCAATCGGCAAAAAGCGCAAAGCTATTCTTTTGCTCGTATTTGATGAAATCATCGGTATCGATGATCTCGCGCCCGTCACGACGGATCACGCCGTCGGGCACATTGGGGATATCTTCGTAAGAAAACAGGGTGATCTTCTGGCCCTGATCAACAAAGGACTTCAGGCAAAGCTGCTCCATCCAGCTGAGGGCACCGCCGATCCAGAGCGTTCCAACTTCGCGTACCCGTGCCATCATGTCCCCTTTTCGACTTGCGTTGTTTCAAATCCCGCAGGTCAGCGTCAACTGCTAAATGCCCCATTGGTCGGACGTGATGTAGGCTTGTGTTGATGCGCAATTGCCCCAATAAGATCACCTATGAAGACCCGCAGCCTGCAAACCGGCCAGTGATGGCTGGCACAGTGATCCACCGCCGCTTGGCGGGGCAAGTGCTGGGCGATCACCACTTGATTGACGTGGTAAAGCAGGGCGTGGGCGATTGGTGCAGGGTAACGCTCTATTTTCTGGGCGCTGCCCACCCAGAGGCCATCACCCCCCCTAAGGGCGCAGCGCTTGTCGATGCCAAGAGCATTGGTGGATCAGTGGCGCTTCGTTATCAGATTCCCGCAGATCACCCCGCTGAGTTTCGCATCAATGGTGACCCGGTTCAGGTGCAGGCCAACACGCCAGAACTTGCGCTTCTAGAGGGGCACAATGCCTTTGTCGCCGTCAGAAATGGTGAACATGCTGACATTGTGCTGGACTGGCTAAGGTTTCATATCCGCAGCCAAGGCCTGCAAGGGGCAGTGATCCTTGATAGGGCCAAACCGGGCTACGACAATACCTTTGATGCCGAGCTGCAGCAAGGGATCCACCAGCTGGACGCGCCTTGCACAATCGTTGTGGTCCGCAGCGACACGCCGCTTGGCAAAACCAACCTGCCCGCCGAAGCGCACCCATTCTGCGCACCCGGCGCGCCTGGCAAAGATCGGATGAAGATCCCGAAACCGGACCCGTGGGCGGCACCGCTTGGCGCGCTCAACTGGTTTGAAATCGCCAAGGACAGGTTTCTGGCCCAGGCCCGCGCAGTGGCGAACGTTGAGGCGCATGATCTGCTTGTCCGCGAGGGCGACACCGTCTTTGATAAGGCGATTGCGGCGAAAGGTGGTGTTGCGACGTTGATCGGGCAACACTGCTACCCTTGGCGAATCCGAAACGCGGGCAGCATCCACTTTGGCGATCACATCTGTACGCAGTTTGACGCAGACCGCGGGCGCAAACGCTGGTGCATCGCCCCGGCCAAAGCCCCCGAAGGTGCCACGTGGCGGCTCTTGCGGATCGGTAACGCCGTGCCGGACCCACAGCAGGTCAATCGGTTTCACCGGCATATGGCCCTGCGGCATCCCACCGACAGCGTTTCAACCATTGTGCCCAAAAGTTCACTGGTCGAAAATAAAGCGCTCAGGCAGCAAGCGAAAGGTACCTTTGGGCACAAAGCCTTACGCGCGCCCAAGGTAAAGCTGAAACAAGTGCCAAAGGGCAGGGGGCGCAGGGCGATTGTCACCACGATGAAGAATGAGGGGCCCTTTATCCTTGAATGGCTGGCCTATCATCGGGCGATCGGATTTGACGATATCCTTGTCTACACCAATGACTGTACCGATGGCACTGACACGATGCTTGATATGCTCATGGACAAAGGCATTGTGATCCATCGCGACAACAAATTTCAGAAGATGGGACTGCGTCCGCAACATGCAGCGCTCCAAATGGCAGAGGATGAGCCGGTCATTCAGAAGGCCAAATGGGTGACCTGCATCGATGTTGATGAATACGTGAACATCAAGGTGGGCGACGGTACGCTGGATGCGCTTTTTGCCGCGGTGCCCGCAGCAAATCTGATTTCCATGACATGGCGCTTGTTTGGTAACGCTGATGTGGCAGCGTTCGAGGACAGGCCAATCACCGAACAATTCGATCTCTGCGCCCATGAAAACACCCGCAAGCCGCATCAGGCCTGGGGTTTCAAAACATTGTTTACGAACAACGGGATATTTCGCAAACTTGGTGTGCATCGGCCGAAGGGGTTAAACCCGCAGCTGTGGGACAAGATCGTTTGGGTTAACGGATCAGGGCAGGCGATGCCCCGCACCATGTTCCGCAATGGCTGGCGTTCAACCTCTGCGACCTATGGGTATGACCTTGTGCAGTTGAACCATTACGCGGTGCGCTCAGCTGAGAGTTTTTTGGTGAAGCGCGACCGAGGGCGCGTGAACCATGTCGATAGGGATCAGGGCTTGGCCTATTGGTTTCGGATGAACAACAATGTCGAATCCGATGATTCAATTGATAAAAATATCCACTTAATGCAGCATGAGCTTGCCAAGCTCATGGCCGATCCAGAGATTGCGGCTGCACATCGGGCCGCCGTGTCTGCGCATCGTGCAAAGATCGCCGAATTGCGCGATACGCCGGCCTATGCCGAATTCTATGCCAAACTGACCGGCGATAGGCTGAAGAAACTCGCACGCCTGCACGGGCACTTTGGGGCGCATGTTTACCTCGCAGGACCAGATGCCTTGCCTGATCACATCACCGATAAAGACCCCGACGGGACATGGTTCTTTACCGTCGACCCACCCGAAGAAACCAAGCATTAATTGTTGATTTTATTGATATTTCTCATCGCGCTTCTGCTGTGTGATCGCGCGCCTGATGGCAAACAACTGCTTGAGCAGTGAAACCTGTTCCGACATCTCCAAAATTGGCGTATCTGGCATCTGGCGAATACGCGCCATCAGGTAAAAGTAATCGGATGAGTGCAAAAGCGCGTCAATCTTGGCCTTGCGCCAGGCCACACCGGCCTGATGCAGTTCAGCGATGACATCGTCCTGCTTGAACGCCGCAATCCCCTCACGAATGGCGGCGCTGTGGCGCTGAATCCGCGTGTCAGTGACAGTGTTGAAATTGCGGTCCGACCAATAGGCCAGATCAATCGGATCAGAAGTATGGTTCGGTTTTCCCCGGGCCGCTTTGACCAGAAAACTCTCAACAGAACCAATGGCATAGTGGTTGATCTGTGCCAAACCATAGCGCGGCGCCGTCGTGGGAACAACGGTGCCCAAATGCCGGGGCAGGGCGTTGCCGTTGCCATCAACCCAATCGGCCAGGGCATCAACCTGGGCTGTCTTAGGGCGGTGAATGCCCAGTTTATCATAACGCCCGCATTGTCGATAGAGCGACTTGTACTGCACAGCGCGCCAGGGCCAGACCAGCGCCTCGGGCGCGGCCTTTGTAAACTGCTCTGTCAGTGGTGCATCATCAAAGACCTGAATACCGGCATTGCCAAACATCCGCCAGGGAATGGCAAACCCCTGCGCCTCAGGGGCGGCCATCATCAGATCGGCAATCATCCCATCACCGGCATGGATGCACAAAAATTCATCCACATCGGTCCCATAGACCCAATCTGCATCCTGCACGAGCGGGTGCCGACCCGCCTTGGTCAGGGCCCGCCATTGGACAGTTTTCTTACCACCCGAATGATTGCGCACGTGGCTCAGGACGCCCATGGCGTCGAGCCTGTCCAACATCGCATCCGTGCCATCCTCACAATCATTGCTGAAAACAATGAAGTCGGTGACGCCAATATGCTGGTGGTATGCGAGCCACTCAAGAATGAAGGGCGCCTCATTGCGCATGGTGGTGATCGCGAGAATACGCAAAGCGGGCCTCATGGATTGCGAGTCCGGCTTAGGCCAATGCCAGCACCGGGTCAAACCCGTAGCGGCCTGTCAGGCTTCCGAAAAATAGCCGAGGTGAGCATGGCAAGATGAACCGATCCTGTTTTCAGGGAGCCGGCGCCGACTGCCCGTCGTTATATGTACGATTGCATATATATTAACATAATACAGATTATGCGAATTCAACATATGTAGCCGCAAAATATTCGCAAAAGCGATGGAAAAATCCTTAAATGCTCGTTTGTCTTTCTTCTTGGAGTGATCCATGAGACTGCCTTCGAGCGCCTTCTCGAACTGTATTGCGCCGTTCCAAGCTGCTTGGACGCGGTGGTTTTTTCCCAGCTTAAGAGCGGTTGATGCTGTCATATCGGGCAGCCCCAACTGCGTTGCGTATGGAGAGCTGCATTTGCCACACACCACTGACACTGCTTTTCCGTTGTACATGAACGCTGTTGAAGCCTGACGGTCGTTGTATTCAAGACAATGTGTCGTCAGTGGCCGCCGATGCTTCCAGCAGAAAGTCTGAGTGTCTTGCCCCCTTAAAACTGTGCCAAAGTTGGCTTAGTTTTGGAGATTGGATTG
>CAKMYZ010000015.1 GCA_929200255.1 uncultured Alphaproteobacteria bacterium
ATCAGATTGAAACGCAGTTTCAACAGCGCCGGGTCAAGTTTCTCATTATTGATGAAACGCATGATCTGATTTTCAATCATCAAGGGCGCGAAACCCTGACTGCGTTGAGTACGCTCAAATCGCTTCTCAACAGTATCAAATGGCCTGTGAATATGCTGTTGGCCGGAACCCCAGAACTCACAGAGCTTGCCGCTTTAAACGGCGAGGTGAACCGCAGGAAAGAAATCATTGAGATCCCTAAACTATCCTGGGCCCAGGACGGGGAAAACATCCCTCAGATCGTAGAGTACCTTGCAGCAAAAGCTGGTCTGGCCGTTTCGGATGACCTTAGAGGTGAAGATTTCGGTTTGCGTCTATTCTATGCGGCGCAACACAAGCCGGGTTTGACATTCAAATTCGTTGTGGAATCAATTCGACCATACTTGCGCGCAGGTGATGAGACACTAACACGAAACCACTTTGCTCAGTACGCTCGCCGAAACTTCAATTGCTTGGATGGTTTGAACCCGTTCCTAGCCCCTGACTTCCGCGACATCGGCGTTAGGGCGCAAACAAAGGAAGATGAGAACAGTTTAACGCGGATTGCCTTGCAACGTGCGTTGGTCCGCTGGAAGAAGACTGGCTCATGATTGGTCCGTTACCCATTCGAACGGATCTGCGCTTGGGCGAAACCCCAACATCTTATGGCGCAAGAATTGCCTATCTAAATGGCCAGCGCCTGATTGACTTTTTTGCGAACTTTGGAATTGACTTGGGTGGCTTGGCGAACGGCGGCCTAGATCCTTTGTCACAACTTGCAGCCCTCGGGGGTGTTGAACGAGAAGAAATGCGGCGCTTTGCCGTGTGTACTCCCGTGAAAATTTGGGAGTCACAAAGTGCACCACAAAATGTGCGTTGATATCAATTGGATGAACGAAATACAAACAAAGGCAGAACAGAGTACACGGATTTTGCACACATTCGCACAAATAAAGGGGTGAAATCCGGTCGAATGTCGTTGAATCTCAATGAAAACAGGATGTTGCAGACTTTGTGAAGTTCCAGTAAAAAAACGCTTGTTTCCCTAGGGGTTAGCTCATAGAACCGCTCGTGGAGACGTGGCCGAGTGGTCGAAGGCGCTCCCCTGCTAAGGGAGTAGGCGAGGAATCGTCTCGAGGGTTCGAATCCCTTCGTCTCCGCCACTATCTTATTTGGCTAGAAAACCCTTCTGACACCTTGAGTGACAAGTTGTTTTTGGGTGTGCGAAATTTTGTTTCGCGAGATTAGGCTATGGGATTTGCAAAGGCCAGTCTCGGGACAATTTTGTGCTTTCAAATACGCCAACAAGGCAGTCATCGGGGGAGAACCAGGTTTGGCGGACTTGCCGTATAAGCACCGTTTCTATGCCACGAAATGGAATGACTATTCGGGCGGCAATGCGTCTTGTCACAGGGCAAATCTGGTAAACTGACGGCGTAGGTATAAGGGGTCCAGACCTTAGGCGAAATCACCCCATATCTGTTAAGTCATTGCGTGTGGTTGAGACGCACCTGTTACAGCGATTCTATCGCATCTTTGTCGCGTTCTGCTGTCCAAGCTCCTGCGTAGGCAGGTGTGGCTAACGCCCTTTATGTTGTCAGCCTTTTGGCCAAATGCGCCTTGACAACTTTCGAATTCGGGGAAGTGCGGCCTTTGACATCCGGGTTCTCAAAGGGGCAGATCAGCCGCGTCGCGATCGCATCAAGGTGGAGTTTGCGGCGGGCATTTCGGATCTCCAGTCGACGATTGAAGTGTTGGTTGTCGCAAGTTCTGAAAACAATGGGCTTGGTTCCCAGGCGATCTTGTCCTCTGCAGCCAAAGTAGAAAGTTCTTCAAGAATCTTACGTACGCCAAGTGTGTCCGCGTAGTGCATCAAACCGCCCCGGTTACGGGGAAATCCGTAGCCGTGTACTGTCACAAGATCGATATCTGATGCCTTTTCTGCAATGCCTTCCCAGAGGATATTCGCGGCTTCATTGATCATTGCCAGCAACAAGCGACGCTGAACCTCTTCGCCAGCGATTTCACAGCGGGCTACGCCAGCAAACCGCGCCTCTTCGCGAACCAAGTCTTCAACCAAAGGATCGATGACCTTGCCGTTGCCGCCTGGATATCGATACCAACCGACGCTGGTCTTTCGCCCCAACCGCCCTTCATTGACCATTCTGTCCGCGATCGGGATATAGCGCCGCAAAGGATTGCGGGTCAGATCCTGGCGTCGGCGGTTCGCGTGAGCAATATCCAGTCCGGACAAATCCTGCGCGGCGTAGGGGCCCATGGCATAACCGAAATCCTCCATTGCTTCGTCGATTTCCCAAGGATTGGATCCGTCCATCAAGATTGTGTCGGCCGCTTCCCTGTATCTGGCCAGAATTCTGTTGCCGATGAAGCCATCACAAACACCCGACACAACAGGTATCTTTCGGAGGCTTTTCGCCAGCGCATATCCGGTTGCCAGCGCTGTGTCCGAAGTCCTGTCACCGCGAACTATTTCAAGCAGCTTCATGATGTAGGCAGGGGCGAAAAAATGGAGACCTATCAATCTGGTAGGGTCGTCAAGGCCAGCAGCAATCTCATTCACATCGAGATAGGAGGTGTTCGTTGCGAGCACCGCGTCGCGCGGAACGACGGCCTCGAGTTTTTTGAAGACTTCCCGCTTAACATCCATGCTTTCAAAAACAGCTTCAATCGCCAATTCTGCTTTCGAGGCGGCAGCATAATCGGTTGTCGCCGAAAGCCGTGACCACATGCCTTGGCGCTCTTGATCAGATATCAGCCCACGTTTCTGGCTCGACGCCAGCAGGTTTCCTATGCTGGAGCTCGCCCGTTCTACAGCGTCAGGATCAGTTTCCAACAACACAACATGCAAACCGGCGTTGAGCATCGCATAGGCGATACCTGCCCCCATCGTTCCGCCGCCAACGACGGCGACCGTCGCGACATCCATAGGTTTGGCCGTGATTGTTTTTGGCTTCTTCGCGCCACGCTCGGCAAAGAACAAATGCCGCAGTGCTTTTGCTTCAGTGCCTTCCCTGAGATGAAGAAAAGTCCTGCGCTCTTCTAGCATGCCTTCTTCAAGATCGGTGGTGCTGGCGAGCGCCAGCAGGTCTATCGCCACAGCCGGAGCGGATTGACCAGGCATCTTTCGCGAGGCAAATTTCCTTGCCTCTTCAAAGTCTTCTTCGCGCGCTTCCCCTGTGTTGAGTTCCCCGCTTGGCACAGCCATGTCTAACCACTCCGAGTTGATCATCTCGGCATAGGAGACAGGATCCTCACTTAACGCGTCGACCAATCGGATGTTTAGCGCGTCAGAGCCGCGCATACTCTTGCCCGTAGGAATCAGGCTGAGCGCTGCCTTTACTCCCACTAAACGAGGAAGTCGCTGCGTTCCCCCGGCACCTGGAACCACGCCCAAAATCACCTCTGGAAATCCAATTTGTGCATCTGGCCGGGCAACCCGGTACCGGCACGCCAACGCGATTTCTGCGCCCCCCCCTAGAGCCACACCATGGATTGCAGCGATCCAGTGAACCGCGCTTTTTTCAATCCTGGTAAGCACATCGGGTAAATGCGGTGGCTCAGGAGCATAGTCAAACTCGGAAGCGTCGGCTCCGGCTGCAAACCCATGGCCTTCTCCAGACAAGATCACGCGCTCTAGGTTTTCACTCTCGGCCCACTCGACAGCGTCAAGCAGCGCTGCGCGCATCTCGCGTCCGATCGCATTAACAGGTGGATTGTGCAGCTGGACGTATCCATACCGCCCCTTTTTGCTCCGCAGCAGCATTGTAGTAGCCCTCTAACAAGATGTGCTATATAATGCACGTGAGGTGATATAATGCAATGGCGAGATGGCATGACTGCGGTACTTAAAGAGGTCCACAACGGCATTGGGCGGATAACGTTGAACCGACCAAATCGCCTCAATGCACTGACGGGCGAGATGATGCAGGACCTCCATACAGCATGCCAGAGCTTGCATGCCGAGGCGGCCGTGAAGGTCATTCTTATTGCCGGTGCGGGTCGGGCATTCTGTGCAGGCCAAGATCTGAGTGAACGAGACCCACGAAACCTCAGTGAACCGTTGGACCTGGCCAAGATTCAACGTGATTTGTTCCATCCCGTTGTGACGTTGCTCCGCCAAACACCAAAACCGGTGGTGGCGTGTGTCAATGGCATAGCGGCGGGGGCAGGGGCCGGTATTGCATTGGCATCGGACATTGTGTTGGCCTCTGAGGGCGCATCGTTTGCTTTTTCTTTCGCCAAGGTTGGCCTTTCAGTTGACGCTGGCCTTGGTCAATCTCTTGCCAACCGTGTTGGGCGGGCGCGGGCGACGGCTCTCTTGATGCTTGGCGATACGATTAACGCGCAGGAGGCGATGCGGGCAGGCCTCATCTGGAAGGCCGTGCCGGACGACGTGTTGACCACCGAAACCGAAAAGCTGCTCGATCGCCTTTCCGCCACCCCAAAAATGGCCATCACTGGCATCAAGCAATCAATGGCGGCGTGCCACCTTGATCTCTCAGGGTACCTCGCTGCCGAAGCGAACGCGCAAGGGGATGCCGGCGCGCATTCCGACTATGCGGAAGGCGTTTTGGCATTTCTTGAAAAAAGATCCCCGAAGTTTTCTTAGTTGGTCTCTCTGCCGAGAAAATTCCGATCCTTAAGCAACGCCAGCAGTTCATCGCGGGACTCTGACAGCTCGCGGCCAGAGGTGTTTAGCTCCTCAAGAGCCTGCTCGTAGAGTGCTTCCCGGCTGTTCAGGATTGACCTAAGGTGATCCATCGCCTCGGGATTGCCTGCCATCGGGCGCGTATCACCCTGGGCTCTCACGCGTGCCATGTGTTCTTCTGGTTCGGCCTTTATCCATATCGTGTGAAATCGGGACAAAAGCGTTTTGTACGTGTCAGGTTCCGCGACAATGCCACCGGCGACGGCGAGTATGAGCTGATCGTAGGTTGAGATGACGCGGTCAACGGCCTGCGCTTCCAGGCGCCGATAACCTTCCTGGCCATACATTGCCAGTATCTCATTCACCGGCATCCCGGAATGCTCTTCGATTTCCACGTTGAGTTCGACAAATGGTACGCCCAACTCATCGCCGACAAGCGCCCCAAGTGTCGATTTTCCGGCGCCTCTCAAACCCACAAGGCAAACTCTGTTGGCTCGCAGTTTCTCAGGTGGATGCGGGTTTAGCGTATCGAGGACCTTCCGCTTTGTCGCCGCTGGAGCTGACCGAAACACATCGGCGACATGAAGTACTTCGGAAGCCCAGGGGTCCTCATCTCCGACCAACCACTCAATCCGATAGTCAAGCGCCACTGCGACTCGCTTCAGAAGCCCAATGGAAATGTTGCCTTCACCAGCTTCAAGTTGAGCAAGATAGCGGAGCGAGACCCCCGACATGTCTGAAACAACCCGGCGGGGCAGCCCTTTGAGTTCGCGGGCTTTACGAACACGCTCACCCACGTTACGGATGAGTTCATCAACGGCATCGTCGATTCCGTTGGTAGGGCTCGCAGGAACGGCCTCGCCTCGGAAGTTCGTGATTTCACTCATGGATGATCAACCTTTGTGTATTATATTGCACAAAGTAGTCGAAAACCCCGAAAACTCAAACCGTTTTTGCAGCCTATGCCGTATCGTTCGGCTGCTCGTCGATGACCAAGTGCCTTGCGACGATTGATCTTATTTCCTCGGGAGGAGGCTGTTTGCGAAACAATGACGCCTGAATGAACACACTTACAAACCGACCGTCGAAACAAATCGTTCCGTTTTGGTAGCCTACAACGCGAAACCCGATCGAAGTTTCACCCAGCCGATTGGGCCAAACCTTGCATTTCAAGCGGTGACGTGGCGTGACAGGTGATCGGAAGTTCATCTCCATGTTCACAAACGGCGTCCCAACATCGCGATCAAGCTCTAGCTGGTACCACCCCACACCGACATGTTCTTCCCACCAGGCATTGATTGCTTCTAGGGCCAAAGCAGGCAAGCGGCCTGTGTAGACAATTTTTGCTGGATCGCAGTCGCCCCAACTAATTGATATCTCATGCTCAAAGGTCATCAATAGGTCTCAACATGATAGCGCCCTTCATCCCGCATGGCGTCCCTCATTGACGACCACGATTGCCCGGCGCTTTCGGCAATACTGGAGAATGCCTGCTCGACGCCTTCTTCCATTCCGCGGAGCCCACAAATGTAGATATGGACATTAGGGTCGATGATCATCTCTGCAATGGCCTCTTGCTCGCGCATCATCCGATCCTGCACGTACTCTTTTTCCGTTCCCGGAATCCGACTAAAGACGAGGTGCTTTCGCAGCAGGTGCTCGGGTATTTTGCTCAGCGGGCCGAAATAGGGCAGGCTGTCTGGCGTTCGCGCGCCAAAGAAAAGAACCATGTCGCCGCTCATACCGGCCGCAACTCTCTGCCTGCGCATGGTAAAGGCACGGAATGGCGCAGATCCGGTTCCTGTGCAAATCATCAGCAGCTTCGCAGATGCATCGTCAGGCATCAAAAAGGTGGATCCGAACGGGCCAGTAACCCGAACCTCGTCACCCCGTTCGAGGTCACAAACGTAGTTTGAGCAGACCCCATGTTCTTCCCGTTTCACCGTCAGGGAAACGTTGTTGTAATTAGGGCGTTCTCCATCTCGCGGACTCGAAACTGAATAGAGTCGTGGAAGGTGTGGTTTTCCGTCCTTGTCGGTGCCAGGGGGCAGGATGCCGATCGATTGGCCTTCCAATGCTGGAAACGGCTGGCCACCAAAATCCAGAATAATATGCCTTACATCCGCGCCAGAGCCGTCGGCGGTTAGTTTATAGGAACCTTGAACCTTTGCAGTTGCAGGCTTAGCGAGATTGTAAAGATTGACTGACGGCTTGGCAGCGGATGCGGGCGCTTTTGACTTTCCGCCAGCGCCTTTGTGGGCGTCAGCAAGAAGCGCAGCCATGGCCTCATCCAGGGCCTCAATCTCATCACCGTTTGTCGCGCCAATTTCCTGCTGTTCGGGCAGCTCTGTCCAAGCGTATTGTTCATCCAGCGAGTAGGGTTTTTCGACCACCCGCCATTCATCAATCGACCCAGTGGGGCACACGGGAATGCAGGCCATGCAGAAATTGCATTTGTCGGCGTCAACAACGACGTTGTCCTCATTGTGCGTGATGGCTTCGATCGGGCATGTCATTTCGCAGGTGTGGCAGCGAATGCATATCTCTGGGTCGATGAGGTGTTGCTTCAAGGCCTTGGTGTCTGGCAATTTTTCCTCCGGCATCAAACTCTGGGCAAAACACACGCGCGTTTCGAGCGTCGCCTTGCCGATTTCAGAACTGTGTTCGGGATATTGACCAATTCAAGGATCGCCCTACAGCTTCCTTTGCAATCCTTACAATCGAGGCATCGCTCCCCATACAGCGGACGATCTTCTTCGGCGGGTATGAATTTGCGCGTCAAGAACACTTGGAGTCCTCCCACTATTGATTGGACGAGCCGTAAAGTCGGCTCGCCCGTTTGTTGGATCATGCCATGTGCAGTTTGACGTACTCAAAGTCGCCCGGTTTGTTGTCGATGCCCACTTTGGGTGGTGCAATCCATCCTGCAAATTTCCCAGGCTCGTATACTGGCTTCATCAAAGACTGAATGTAGTCACCATCCGCCGGGGTCGGCAGCCAGTTTGGCTCACCCTTGGCATACTCATCGACTGAGATGCGTTTCCCGTCAGGATCAAACGGCTTGCCAGCGAAGACGCCAATCTTGCGGTTGAAGCTTTCATGGGGCAGCTTGAGCTGGAAGTTAATACCTGCCTTTTCGATGGCCTTGTTCCAGCGGCCGACACCGCCTGAGGCATCTTGGGTATAATCATCACGCAGGCGCATGTTGATAGCAGTGAGAGCCGGCACGTCTTTCCGCACAGCCTCGTCACCTTCGAGGTCCCACACGACATATGTATCGTTGGTCAGTTGATGATCATCGTCGATGCGATGCTCCATGTACCGGCCCTTGATACCGGCGTTGAAAGCATTGGCAGCGTTGGTCGAGACCTCTTGCCCGAAAAGGTCAAGGCTAAGCGTATAGTGGAGGTTCAGTTTCTTCTGGATGGTGGGAAGATCGATGACGCCATAAGATCTGATCTTGTCGATCTCATATGGGTCTTCGATACCGTGCTCGTTCATCACCTGGCACGTGCGTTCGATGGTGCGACCCACACCAGTTTCGCCAACAAACATGTGATGCGCCTCTTCTGTCAGCATGAACCGACATGTCCGTGAGAGGGGATCGAAACCCGACTGTGCGAGGCTTTCAAGTTGCATCTTTCCATCGCGGTCAGTGAAGTATGTAAACATGAAGAACGAGAGCCAATCCGGCGTCTCTTCGTTGAATGCACCGAGCATCCGAGGCGCTTCTTCAGATCCTGACGACCGGCGAAGCAAATCATCTGCTTCTCCGCGCCCATCTTTGCCGAAGTACTTATGAAGCAAATAGACCATGGCCCAGAGGTGCCGCCCCTCCTCGACATTGACCTGGAACAGGTTTCGCATGTCATAAAGCGACGGTGCGGTCAGGCCCAGAAAACGTTGCTGCTCAACAGACGCCGGTTCAGTGTCCCCTTGAATGATGATCAGTCGCTTGAGCATGTTCCGGTATTCGCCGGGGACTTCCTGCCACGCTGGTTGGCCCATATGTTCACCGCATGGAATCTTCCGGTCTTCGCCTTGCGGCGCTAACAGAACACCCCAACGGTACTCAGGCATTTTGACGTAGTCGAACTTTGCCCAACCCTTTGGGTCCACGCTGACTGCGGTGCGCAGATACACCAACGACTGCTGGAAGTTATCCGGGATCAGGTCGTTCCACCAGTTGATATAGCCGGGGTGCCACTTCTCCAGGGCTTTAAGAACACGCTTGTCCGAGCTCAGCCCAACATTGTTTGGGATTTGCGTGTCGTAGCTGACGTTCATTAGGTCCATCATTTGCAGGTTCCTCCGCGTGCGTTAAACTCGTTCGATGTTGTAATTGCCGCGAATGCCGGTTCCGTAGCGCTGCAGCGCGCCATCTTCGCCGGTCGCGTTGGGGCGATTGAAGATCCAGTTCTGCCAGGCTGTCAGCCGTCCGAAGATCCGCGTTTCCATTGTCTCAGGGCCTGCAAAACGCAGGTTTGCCTCCATCCCGGTCATGGCGTCAGGGCTGAAGGATGCACGTTCTTCCATGAAGATACGGATTTCGTCTTCCCAGTCGATGTCGTCCAAGATGACAGTGACCAGGCCGAGCTTGTCTGCGTCTTCCGCCTCGATCGACGTGCCGGTTTTCGCCTTGATCGTCTCAATGGCCTCTGGTGCGCCGAGAAACCGGGTTTCGAGGCGTGTCAGATCGTTTCCCATGGGGAAGCGGCCGAAGTTGGCGGCAGAGGGCTGGATTGCCGCCATTGGGCGGTTGTCGCCTTCAAACTCACCATCCATCATGTAGGAGCGGTCCACTGCCCAGAGAATCTCTGCGAGCACACCCGCAAAACACGATCCGTGTTCAACCAGTGCCACAAGGCTACGAGACGTCACATCAATGCGTTTCAGAACGCGCTTCCAGTATGCGAGGATTTCTTTTGCCAACCAATGATCGGCGTTTTCGGACAGTTGTTTTTCATGAGCCAAAACGGCGCTTCCGTCGCCCTGTGTGCGGAACACCACAAGGCCGAGCTCTTTTTCATTCGACCGCAGGTGCAAGATCGCGTCATCCAACTCTCTCGCCAGCCGAAGCAAATAGGATTGGTCCCCCAATGCCTCCAGGTCTTCGATTGTCGCGGGGGCTTCGGAATCTGGGCCTTTCAATGTGATCGTGACTTTGTGGGCAGCCCGATCAAGGTCAACTTCAACCAACGAATAGACGATAGAACCATCGTCGCCGATTTTTCGATCAAGCGGATCAAGCTTGATGCCATTCCCCGTAGCTTTTTGGGACGCGGACGCAAATTCCCGCGCTCTTTCATCGACCGTTTCATCGAATTTTGAGTTTGGAATGACTTCGTCGACAAGGTCCCAATCTTGCGCGCGTTGACCTTTCACCCCTTCTTCGATGGAGCAGAAGATATCGGCGCGATCCCTGCGAACTTTTCGTTTGTCGGTGACGCGCGTCAGGCCGCCGGTGCCGGGTAGAACAGCCAACAGAGGCACCTCAGGCAGCGCCACGGCTGAGGTGCTGTCATCGGTGAGCATGATGTAGTTGCAAGCCAACGCAAGCTCGTAGCCGCCACCAGCGCAGGCCCCCTTAACAGCGCAGATATATTTCTGACCGGAGTCTTCTTCAGCCGCTTCAAATGTATTTCGGGTTTCGTTGGTGAACTTACAGAAATTCACCTTGTGCGCGTGGCTGGCCCCACCAAGCATCCGGATGTTCGCGCCTGCGCAGAACACATTTTCCTTTCCTGATCGCATAACTACAACCTTGATCTCCGGGTGCTCGAACCGCATCCGCTGAACAACGTCGGCCAGCTCAATATCGACACCGAGGTCGTAGGAATTCAGCTTGAGTTGGTAGCCATCGAAGAGGCCGCCGTCCTGGTCAACGTCCATATAGAGGTTTGCCACATCGCCGTCATACGCGACACGCCAGTGTCGATACTTGGAAGGGTCGGTTTGAAAGTCGATTGTCTTGGACATGGCGTCGCGTCTCCTCGTCGGTGCGTTTCGATTGTCTTTGTGCATTATAATGCTTACTCACCCGATCGAAAGGCGATGCGGTGATTTATAATGCATGTATGTGTGGTGTCGATCCCAAAACTGGGAGGGGGATTAAAAAAAAGAACAGAACAGATGCATTATAATGCAGTTATTGCTGCTGCTCGCTGACCTGCCGCCGCATTTCGACGATCTCGCCTCGCTTTAACCCCATCAGAGAATCGCCCCCCCGAATTCGGGATTCCGAGATCGCGGCATCTGCGAGCGACAAAATCTTCTGGGATGCAACTTGCCTGCCCATCCGCCCCTTCAGTCCAGCGTTTGCAAGCTGGATGAGACCGCGGAGCAATTGTCTTTCCGCGCTTTGTGGCGGCAGCGCCATCCAAATTGATTCCCAAAGTTCGTGGGCCTCCCAATAATAGCCCTTCTGAAAAGCATCACATCCGCATTTGAAGCAATCGGTCCCGGCAAGCGCATCACTGGCATCCAATCCGGATGTCTTCGCCTTCAGGGCAGAGAACAAGGAGACATCAGGGCGAGGCGACCGGCCCGGCACGTGAGGCGCGCCCGGCCAATCGATGTAGGCGGTGTCCGTCACAGATTTGTCTCCACGGTGGCGGACACGAGGTGCGATAGCGCTGTCGGGCCACCTTGAATGGCACTGCGCTGCATGTGGAAACGGAGCCCCCGAAGCCCGCCGAGTTCTTCGCCCCCACCAGCCCGACCGGGGCCGCCATGGACGCATTGCGGCATGACGATCGCATGACCTGTATGCGCCTTGCCAACCTCAGCATCGACAAACATCAGCCTGCCGTGCCAAGGTCCGAGGCCCAAAAAGGTACCCTCTTGGACAGCCCGGTCGTCTGAAAAGAGGCTGAGGGCCAGGCTCCCCTCAGCTTTGGTTCCCAATGCAATCGCTTCATCCAGGTTTTCGTATGGAAGAATGGTCGCGCAGGGTCCAAACACTTCGATGTCATGAACGGCCTGGGCATTCTTGAGGTCAGCGCATCTAAGGAGTGTAGGTGCCACGAACGCGCCGGATTCCAGACCTGTGGGAAGGGACGATTCCGCGACAACGCTTGCTTCTGTTTTCAGTTTCCCAATATTGGCAATAGCTTCGTTTTTTTGCGCCAAGTTTACAAGCGGACCAACACGGGTGCTGTCGTCGGCTGGGTCCCCCACGGACACTTTGGCGAGTTTATCGGCAACGGCATCCTCGAATGTTGGTACGAGTTCCTGATGGACAAAGATCCTACGAATGTTGGTGCAAAGTTGTCCTGCCTTGAGCGTCAATGCATTGGCGGTTTCTCGTACCGCCACGTCAAACAGCGGCGCCCCAAGGGTCACGTCGGGGCCAACAATAGTCGCATTTACGCTATCTGCTTCGATTGTCAGTCGGGGTGGCGCTAGTTTCCCGGCCACCTGCCGCCGCAGAACCTGCCCAGTGGCAGCGGATCCAGTGAAAGCAATGGAATCCATAGCACCCAGGCAATCAACAACGCCATTTGCACTCCCGCAGAGTAGAGACAGGACGCCCGACGGCACAACACCGGCATCAACCACGTCGCGTATCATCCTTTGAGATAGCAAAGCTGTCGATGTTGCTGGCTTTACGAAAGATGGAACGCCAGCGATCGTCGCTTGCGCGACCTTTTCCCACATGCCCCAAGACGGAAAGTTGAACGCGTTGATCTGAACCGCGACACCGGGGCGCGATGTCCAGAAGTGGCGTGAAAAGAATACTGGCTCGCGCGCAAGCTGATCTTCGCCCGCTTCGACCAAAGCAACCCCATCACCAAGTGACTGTCCTAACCTCGCATAAGTTTTGAGGGTAAAGATTCCGCCGTCGATATCGACTGAGGCGTCAGCCTTGGTGTTCCCCGAGTTTTCGCGCGCAATCTCTAGATAGGCGTCCCGGTTTGTTTGCAGAACGTCCGCAACGCCCCGCAGCAACGCCCCGCGCTCAGCAAAGCTTAGACTCTGCAAAGCACCGACTCCGGCGTGTCTTGCGAAGTCGATAGCCGCCGCAAGATTAAGACCAGTTGTGTCCGCGTGGGCGATTTCGGTGCCGGTGACCGGGTTCACAAGTGCACGCCCGTCGCCTGTGCCCGACTGCCAGCGCGCTTCAAGATAGCTTTCCAGTTTCATGCAACCTCCACGATTTCTGCTTCGATACGAACAAGTCGCGCAGTGAAGTCGTGGATGACGGCCAAAGTGATACCGGGTTGATCAAGATGCGGCGAATGCCGACAGTCATCGATCATTGCAACTTCAACCGGCGCGTAGCTCCGTGTCTCAACTTCAGTGACTTGGGCTTTCGTTCCGTACTGATCTTGGTTGCCCTGGATCACGAGGCATGGGATCCGCCAGTAATCGATGACCTCACCCACATTCCACTCTACGAACCCCGGGTCTAACCAGGCATCGTTCCAACCGTGAAAGGTCGCGCCGGCATCTAGATGGTACTTTGCCATTCGATCACGGAGATCGGAGTTTTCAAATGTCGTTTTGCTATCAGCGATCTCAGCCAATCCCATAGGTTCGGTGAAGAAATGGGGTGCCATGAGGATCAAGCCGCGGATCCGGAAATCCTCTATCCTGCCCGCGTACTCAGCCGCGATTGTCGCCCCATCGGAATGCCCGAGCAGGATGTAGCTTTGAGAACCAATGGCATCCAGAACATCGGGTAGCACGTCAACTGCTTCTCTCGTCATGTAATCGAGTGGGCGGGGCAGTTCACCCGCTTCAGACCTTCCATGGCCCGCTCGCGAATAGACGAACACTGGCAGACCTGTGCTTTCAGCGACTGATTGAGGGAAGTCTCGCCATAGCGCCAGGCAACCCAACCCCTCATGCAGCATAACCACAACTGGGAGATCCGGGGACTGTGTGCCAAAACACGCCCATTCGAGCTCCTTTCCGCCCGCGCTGAGTTTGCCCGATCCCTCTGACCAATTGATGCCCATCATAATGCTCCTTCACTGCCAGCAGTCCTCAGTTTGAAGCGCTGAATTTTCCCGGTCGCGGTTTTTGGCAATTCGTCCACAACTTCGATCCAGCGTGGGTACTTCCACATCCCGACCTTCTCTTTCACGAAGTCTTTCATCTCGCCGACGACACTGTCATCGGCGCCGGGCTTGAGAACGATGTAAGCTGCTGGCTTTTCCAAGCCTTCGTCATTTTTCCGAGCAACGACCGCTGCCTCCAGAACAGAAGGGTGATCAACCAAAGCCTGTTCAACCTCAAAGGGCGAGAGCCAGATTCCCGATACCTTAAACATGTCATCCGCGCGTCCGCAGTAGACGAAACGACCGTCAGGCGTTCGTTCGTACTTGTCCCCGGTGCGTGTCCAATGCCCTGCAAATGTCGACATCGATTTGTGCCGACGGTTCCAGTAGCCATCGGCGCTCGAAGGTCCTCTAACGAGAAGTTCACCCACTTCATCGGCCGCCACATCCTCGTCATGTTCGTCAACGAGGCGGACTTCGTAGCCAGGAACCGGAAGGCCAGAGGTTCCATAGATGCAATCGCCGGGGTTGTTCGACAGAAAGATGTGCAGCATCTCGGTTGAACCTACACCATCAACAATTTCCGCGTTCCAGAGTTTTTCCCAGCGCTCCCCGACTTCGCGCGGCAACGCTTCACCAGCGGATGTGCAGAGCCTGATCGCATGATCGGGGGCGGTGCCTTTGGCCTCTTGGGCGTTGACCAGAGCGGCGTATAGCGTTGGAACGCCACAGAAGATTGTGGGGCGCTCGTCTGCCATGATCTCAAAAACGGCATCTGGGGTTGGTCGCCCGGAAAAGATGACCGTTGTCGCGCCGACAGACATCGGGAAAGACAATGCGTTGCCCAACCCGTAGGCGAAGAACATCTTGGCCACCGAGAAGACGATGTCGTCTTCTTGGATCCCCAAGACCTGTGATCCAAATGTATCGCAGGTGGCCTTAAGGGATGAATGCACGTGTCTTACGCCTTTCGGAGTACCCGTGGATCCGGAGGAGTACAGCCAGAATGCAAGTTCATCGCCACATGCATTGACGGCCTCTCGTGGGGGTGCATCGGCGACAAATTCATCAAAGCTCACAGCGCCTTCCGCAGCGCCCCCGATAATGACGACCTCGCGCAGAAATCGGTTGCCAGCGACTGCGGGCGCAACCGTCTCCCACATTTCGCTGCTGACCACCAAAATCGAAGCACGGCAGTCTGCCAGGATGTCCTCGTAGATTGGCTCTGCAAGAAGGGTGTTGAGAGGAACCGGGAGCGCGCCAGCCTTTATTGCGCCCCAAAATACGATTGGGAATTCAAGCTGATCTCTAACGATCATTGCAACGCGCTCTTCTCGGCGGACACCCGCCCGCTCCAAGGCGCCTGCAAAAACCGAGGTTTGATCTGCAAGTTCACCATAGGTCAGCTCGCGCTTCTTTCCCCCTGCTTCGCGAAAGGCGACCTTCCCCTCACGCCCCTCGTGCAAGTGCCTGTCTACAAAATAGCAAGCTGCGTTCTCATTGACGTCTGCTTTCAATGCTCAATCCTCCCATGAACTCGGCTAGATGTGGCGCTTACAGCTGCTCACTTTCCTGTAAATTCGATTGCGCCTTCTGGCAGCAAATAGAGTACATATGCGTCGCCGCCCGAAACTGTCGGATGGTGCTGCGTACCCGGGCCATATACGTACCAACCTTCGTCGAATTCGTCGAAGCGAGGTTTTCCCTCCAGCGGGATTACAGCGCCAATCTCCCCATTTGGATGCACATGATGTGGTCCCTTCACGTCTCGCATCCGGACGACATCGACGCTGAACTTCCCCGCAGAGCCTCCGGGCTTAACTGCTCTGCCAAATTTGATTCCACCAGCCTCGCGAGACATGAGCCACCCTTCCTGTTCTCCGCGTGAACATAGGGCGCCAAGTTCTTTGAACGTGCCGCCGGTGACAGGAAAGGAGGCATTAAGATGCTGCTTGAGCGAATCATCGAGCTGCATGCCCTCAATGGCCTCGGCGACCTCTGTCAGGATTTCCTCAAAGCGGCGTTGCGTCATTGCACCCTCCCAAATGGCGTGGATTCGCATCACGTTATGTGCGTTATATTGCATTTTGGACCTCGATATGCAACATCCTGCTTTACGAAGTGCATTTTTGTGCATATCGTCAAGCCACACCGCTCTCGAGAGCGAGGGGTGTAATCAAACGGGAGGAGTTCTATGAGAAATAAGGTTGCCACAGCTGCACTGCTGGCGGGTCTTGGACTTGCTGGCACGGCGTTCGCAGAAACCAAGGTTGGGGTAATACTGCCCTACTCGGGTACCTACGCGGCCCTTGGAAATGAGATTACTGACGGTTTTAACTTCGCACTTGAAGAGGCTGGCCGCACCGCTGATTTCACGATCGTGCAGGAGGACACGGAGGTGAAACCACCGGTTGGGCTTGCCATGGCGCGCAAGCTGGTTCTTGAGGACGAGGTGGATGTTCTCGTCGGTGTCGTGTCGTCGGGTGTGCTTGGCGCAATGCGCGATTTTGTTGACGGTGCTGGTGTGCCGCTGATTGTTGCAAACGCGGGCAACGACGGTGCGACAGGAGAATCCTGCTCACCTTTCATCACGCGCGTTTCATTCTCCAACGGCCAGGTAAACCGGCCAATGGGGCAGTGGCTGTTCGACCAGGGCGTATCCAAGATCTACACGCTTGCACCGGACTATGCGGCGGGTCATCAAATGATAGCTGGTATCACTGGCGCATTTGAAGCAGCCGGAGGCGAGATCGTGGGTGGTGAATTCACACCGTTCGGCCAGACATCCGATTTTGGACCATATCTGATCAATGCGCAAAGCTCCGGTGCTGACGCGATCTATGTTTTCTACGCTGGCGGTGAGGCCATCAGTTTCGTGAAGCAGTATGGGTCGTTTGGGATTGATACCCCCCTCTATGGTTCGGGTTTCCTGACCTCGCCTCTCTATGTTGCTGCGGAAGGGGAAGCTGCCGTTGGTGTAACAACCGGCCTGCATTATGTGCCCACACTGGACACCCCTGAAAATGTCGCATTCGTCGAAGCCTTCCAGGCCAAGTATGATCGGACTCCATCCGAGTTTGCTGTGCAGGGATACGATGCTGCCAAACTTCTCATGGGCGCTGTCGATGCTGGTGCAACCGATCGGGCGTCACTCGCAGAAGCAATTCCGCAGGTGAGCTACACCGGCCCTCGAGGGCCTTTGATGATTGATCCGGCAACGAACAACATTGTTCAGAATATCTATGTGTATGAGACCGTCATGGGTGATGATGGCACTCTCACACAAAAAGTCGTTGATACAATCGAGGCGGTCCAGGACGCCGCGAACGGCTGCGAGATGTAAGCCTTACTCTCGCCACTTGCCCCGCTCAACTCGAAGCGGGGCAAGTGGCGACCATATCTATACCAAACAAGTTGGAGCTGATCGATGGATGCCGGATTCTGGATCCTTCAGTTTTTGAATGCCACGCAGTTTTCGATGCTGCTGTTTCTCCTATCGATCGGGTTAACCGTTATCTTTGGCCTTTTGCATTTTGTGAATTTGGCCCACGGCGCACTCTATATGCTCGGCGCATATATCGGCATATCAGCTGCTGCCTGGACCGGCAGTTTCTGGGCCGCCTTGGTGCTTGCCCCGATCGCGGTCACACTGATTGGTGCCGTGCTCTATTTTACGCTGATTGACCGGCTTCGCAGTGCAGGCCCCATGAATCAGGTTCTTGTCACCTTCGGGCTGATTTTTGTGTTTATTGATCTTGTGCGCATTGGTTGGGGTGATGTTGCACTTGGTTTGAATGCGCCCCAAGTTTTGTCCGGTGCCACGGATTTGGGGATCGTTTCCTACCCAACCTACCGTCTGTTCCTCATCGGGCTTGGGGCCATGGTTATGGCGATCCTTTGGATTGTTCTTTCGAAGACGCAGATTGGTGCGATGATCCGCGCCAGTGTTGAGAATGAGGCGATGGCCAAGGCGCTGGGCATCAACGTTGGAGAGCTTTTCTTTGCGGTGTTTTGCGTTGGCTGTGCCCTTGCCGGGCTGGCCGGCGTGGCGGCCGCACCAGTGTTGTCTGCGACCACGGGCATGGGTATTTCGATCCTCATCCCTACGCTGATCGTCGTCGTGATTGGTGGCCTTGGGAGCCTTGAGGGCGCGATTGTAGGGTCATTCATTGTTGGTTTCATTGAAACCTTCTCCGCGGCCATCTTGCCGGGGCTTGCCGCTATACTCACCTATGTCCTCCTGGCTGCTGTTTTGGTCTTGCGACCGCGCGGCCTGCTTCCGGCGAGGGCCTGATATGTTTTTTCAAAGCCACGCCAGGACAGCTGTTCTACTTTTCGTGCTCATCGGTCTCGTTCTTTATGCCGCAACAGGAAGCTATTTTGCGCGGGAGATCGTGGTTGAAATCGCGATCCTCGCGATCCTTGCCATAAGTCTTGATGTCGCAGCGGGTTATGGGGGGATGGTATCCCTATGCCATGGCGCGATCATGGGTATGTCGGCTTACACCTATGCAATCCTGTCAGTAAAATTTGGATTGCCAACACTTCCGTCCGCAGTTGGGGGTATCGCGGCGGCCGCTGTATTTGGTACGGCGGTGGGGTGGATCACAGGCCGGACCGCTGGGATCTTCTTTATCATGGCCACATTGGCCTTTGGTCAAATGGCCTACACCTTGATCTTCAAGTCCCGGTGGTTGGGCGGTGACGACGGTATGGGCGGGCTGGACCGCTTCGATCTGAGCTGGCTGGGGATCAACCTTGGAGACAGTTTGAGCTTTGCAGTCTACACAGTTGTCTGCCTGGGCCTCGTTTACTTGGCGGCTGCATGGGTTTTGAGGTCAGGCTTCGGACGTACGCTTTCCGGTCTGCACTCAAATGAGGACCGCCTGCAGGCACTTGGGGTCAACACGGTTATTCACAGGGCGCGAGCGCTTGGTTTTTCTGGACTGTTGGCGGGCGTGGCGGGGATTCTTGCCGCACAACACACTCTCTACATTTCCCCAGAGCTGTTGTTCTGGACAGTGTCAGGTGAGATCCTGATCGTCGTGATCCTTGGCGGGCTTGGAACCCTGGTGGGACCGATTGTGGGCGCTGTCTTGTTCGTGATGCTCAAGCATGAAGTTTCGGAATACACCAATCATTGGCATATGGTGGTTGGACTGGTCCTCATCGCGGCTGTTTTGGCCGGCGGACGGGGGATCTTTGGTCAGATAGAATACTGGGCCGCAGACCGCCGCCGAGCTGGCAAGGAACAATCGGCGGAGGCGGGGGATGCTTGAGGTTAAAAACCTGTCAAAGGCCTTCGGGGGCATTCGCGTGACGCGAGATGTTTCCTTCAAAGTCGAACCGGGCGAGCGTCGGGTCATTCTTGGCCCTAATGGTGCAGGTAAGACAACGCTTTTCAATTTGCTTGTCGGCGCACTGAAGCCATCAGGCGGTGATATCTTACTGGATAATGAAAGCATCGTTGGGCTGTCAGTTTCGCAACGCGCCCGGCGTGGCTTGTCCAGAAGTTATCAAAAAAACAACCTCTTCGAAGATTTGACTGTTCGGGAGAACCTGGCGCTCGCAGCGGCCTCTGCGCAAGGGAAATTTGCATGGATGTCTCGTGATAGCTTTCGTGACAAATCAGTTCTGGAGACTGTTGAAGAAGTTGCCGAGCACGTAGCGCTTGCAGACCATCTCGATATGCAGGTGCGATCGGCGTCCTATGGCAGCCGGCGCCAGCTGGAAGTTGGCCTGGCCCTGGCGACGAAGCCCCGTGTCCTTCTGATGGATGAGCCCACATCAGGCGTCGGACCCAGCATGATCGATGGCTTCCACCGCTTGCTTCAAGGGCTGCCCAAGGAACTTACTGTTCTGATCATCGAACATGATATGGATCTTGCGTTTGATGTTGCGGATCGCATTACTGTCCTGAACTTTGGTGAGGTCGTCTTTGAAGGAACGTCTGGCGAGACGCGCGGAAATCCCATTGTCCGGGAAATCTATCTTGGTGAGGGGCTCGAAGATGCTTGAGCTGAAAGGCGTTGTCAGCGGCTATGGTGAAACGCGCGTGCTTCATGGGACGGATTTCGTTGTCGCTGCGGGAAGTGTCCACGCGCTGCTGGGGCGCAATGGCGTTGGAAAGTCGACGACACTTAAAACAATCATTGGTCACTTGCCCCTTCAAGATGGGTCAATCGCATTCCAAGGTTCAAGCATCGATAGGTCACCGCAGGTCAATGCCCGCCGTGGGATCGCCTACGTACCAGAGACCCGCGATATTTTTGGTTCGCTGTCTGTTCAAGAGAACCTGGAGCTCGCCGGGCGCCTGGCTGGCGTCAATCCTGAATGGACCATCGCACGCGTGATAGACTTCTTTCCCAACCTGAAGGACCGCCTTTCGAACGGTGGGCAAGAATTGTCAGGTGGTGAACAGCAAATGCTCGCGATCGGCCGTGCGCTCATGACCGATCCCAAAGTTTTGGTGCTGGATGAACCTACCGAAGGCTTGGCTCCGATCATCATCCAGCAGATTTTCGCAAAGTTAAAAGAGCTTAAGTCCGGCGGGATGACGGTTCTCCTGGTTGAGCAAAACCTATCTTTCGCACTTGGGCTTGCCGACGATGTCAGTTTGATGAGCCGCGGGCAAATCGCCTGGCGCGGCACCGCCACAGACCTTCGGAATGATGATGTCGCGCATGAAAAATATCTTGGGGTGTAACGATGGCTGAAGCCTTCATCTGCGATTTCATCAGAACGCCGTTCGGTCGCTTTGGCGGCGCGTTGTCGTCCGTTAGGGCAGATGATCTTGGTGCAGTTCCGCTCAACGCATTGGCGACAAGAAACACGGGCCTTGATCTTGAGGCGGTGGATGAAGTGATTTTTGGCTGCGCCAATCAGGCAGGCGAGGATAACCGAAATGTTGCCCGCATGTCCCTTTTGCTTGCCGGTTGGCCTGTCAGCGTGCCCGGCACGACGATCAATAGATTGTGCGGATCCGGTATGGACGCGATTGCAATTGCCGCGCGCGCAATAAAGAGCGGTGAAGCAGACCTCGTGGTGGCAGGTGGGGTTGAAAGCATGTCACGTGCGCCCTTTGTCATGCCCAAAGCGACTTCGGCATTCTCCCGGAGCGCCGAAATTCACGACACCACGATCGGCTGGCGTTTTGTCAATCCGCAGATGAAATCTGAATTTGGCGTCGATTCTATGCCGGAAACAGCAGAAAACGTGGCTGAGGACTACTCTATTTCTCGAGAAGATCAGGACGCCTTTGCGTTTCGCTCGCAAAAGCGGGCAGCGGAAGCAATCAAGAGCGGCCGATTTACCGAGGAGATCGTACCGGTATCGGTGGCCCAGAGAAAGGGCGACCCACTTGTTGTGAGCGCCGACGAACACCCGCGGGTCACAAATCTTGAGAAACTGGCATCACTGCCGACGCCCTTTCGCGATGGCGGGACAGTTACAGCCGGAAATGCAAGCGGGGTAAATGACGGGTCCGCCGCGCTCATCGTGGCGTCTGAGCGCGCGGTAAAGCGGCATGGGCTGACGCCACTGGCCCGCATCATGGGGTCCGCAAGCGCTGGCGTGCCGCCCCGAGTGATGGGTATGGGCCCGGTGCCAGCCACGCAGAAGCTTTGCGTAAAACTTGGCCGGAGTATCCAGGATTTTGATGTCATCGAACTGAACGAAGCATTTGCGTCGCAGGCGTTAGCCGTGCTGAGACAACTGGGGCTTCCTGACGACGCACCGACGGTGAACCCGAACGGTGGAGCGATCGCTCTGGGTCATCCGCTTGGCGCATCGGGTGTCAGAATAACCGGCACGGCCGTGCGGGAGTTGCAGGCGAAAGGGCATACCTTTGCTCTGGCAACGATGTGTGTTGGCGTTGGCCAAGGCATCGCCATTGCGCTTGAGAAGGCTTAAGATACGCTCATTATCTGTTCTCAATGTAGCGCCCGACTTATTGAAATGTGCCGCTCATTCGTCTTCACGTGCGGCAGATGCTTTCTGCCCACAATATCCCACGCACGCCAATATCTGCTCAGGTGTTAAACAGGAAGTGCATCACGTCGCCGTCTTTGACGATATAGGCCTTGCCCTCTGCCCGCATTTTACCTGCCTCCTTGGCCGGTTGCTCGCCACCTAACGTCACGAAATCATCATAAGCGATGGTTTCAGCGCGAATGAACCCGCGTTCAAAATCACCGTGAATGACGCCAGCAGCCTGCGGCGCAGAGGTGCCTTCTTTGATTGTCCACGCGCGCGCCTCTTTCGGACCAACGGTAAAGTAGGTTTGCAAATGCAGTAGCGCGTAACCGGCCCGGATCAACCGATCAAGGCCCGCTTCCTCCAGACCCATTTCGCCCAGGAACATGTCGGCCTCATCGGCCTCTAGTTGGCTGATTTCCTCTTCGATCTGTGCAGAAATCACAACGTGAGAGTTGCCCTGCGCCGCGGCCATTTCGGCGACACGCGCGGACTGGCTGTTATCGGAACCTGCGTTGTCTTCCTCGACATTGCAGACGTAAAGCACGGGTTTGGTTGTCAGCAGTTGCAACATCTTCCACGCCTTGGCGTCTTCGGCATCCACTTCAACTGTCCGCGCGGGTTTACCCGCTTCCAATGCGGCCTGCGCCATTTCCAATAGGCGCACCTGCTGCACCGCGTCCTTGTCACCCCCACGCACCTTACGCGTGAGATTCTGCATCCGCTTTTCAATGGATTCCAGATCAGACAGCATCAGTTCTGTCTCGATCACGTCAGCATCAGCAACAGGGTCAACCCGCCCGTCCACATGGGTGATGTCATCATCTTCAAAACAGCGCAGCACATGGGCGATGGCGTCGCATTCGCGGATATTGGCAAGGAACTGATTGCCAAGGCCTTCACCCTGGCTGGCACCCTTCACGAGCCCCGCGATATCCACAAAGGTCATCCGCGTCGGGATGATCTGCTTGGAACTGGCAATCGCCGCCAGCTTGTCCAGCCGGGCATCGGGCACGGCCACGTCCCCGACATTGGGTTCAATCGTGCAGAACGGAAAGTTAGCCGCCTGCGCGGCCGCAGTTTTCGTCAGCGCGTTGAACAGGGTCGACTTGCCCACATTTGGCAAACCCACAATACCCATTTTGAAACCCATGGCGGCTCTCCTTTGATGCTAGCCGCGCTTCTAGGGGGCGTTGGGACCGGGCGCAAGCGGCGCAAGCATGTTTGCTTATTTCGGCGCAGCGTCCCAAATCGCAGCCTTCAGCAACGGGTTCGGGAACAACTCGGCATTGTAACGACCGATGCCTTTCTCCTCGACAATCGTTGGTTGGGTAGAGAACAACGAGCGACCCAATCCAGCCATTGCGTCACGGTCCGCAAGCCCGGCAAAAGCCAGGAGCGTGGGAAAGACGTCAGGCATGCTACCGGGTTTGTCGATGAGCGTTCCGGCGGGCACCAGTGGGCTGTCCAGCCCCAACCCGTACATGATCACTGTGTTCTGGCGATTGTCGTCATTGAACCGCGCACCCATTGCAGGATCATGGTTGAGGTGGTCCGACATCAACAAAACCACGGTACTGCGATCCCCACGAGACCGCGCGACATGGTCGAGGAAGGACACCATATCTTTCAATGTACAGGCAATCGCTGTTGGCACATCCGGAGCCAAGCCGGCCTGACCGGAAGACGTGCACCCGCGAGACACAACAGCCGTGCTCCCATGTGGCCCGTAGGTTTCAATCGTCATGAGCATCGGCACCGCGTCTGTCACCCTACTGTCATACTCCTGTCGCGCCGCGTCAAAGATCAACTGATCATCCAGAACCCAACCCGAGTCGGCCCTGGCGATTTCCCGGGCCGGGCGCGTCGCAGCCAACACGTCACTATCGATGACCTGATCAACGGGATGTGCCGCAAAGAAGTGATCGTACCCCCCAAAGCCCAGACCACTGCCGATCAGAAAGCTGGATTGGTAGCCCAGATCGCCCAGGATGTCGCTTAAACAGCGCCGGCCTGGCATGAAGTCTGCTTGATCGCGCATCCCCGCATAGTAGCGAAAACCATTGGGGATAAGCGGTACACCACATTGGGTGGCAACAATGCCAGCAAGTGACCATTCTGTCCCAAAAACCTGACCAACCTGAGAGAAGCTGACACCCCGACCCTCATAGGCCTGAAGGGGGGCATAAACATCACCAAAGAGTGCGGTGTTTGCATAACTCCGCTCCAACCCTTCGAGGTAGACAATAATGATATCCGGCCGCGCGGCGTTGGCTGATAACTCCAGCCGCTCAAGCTGCAAGTGCAGGTCACTTTCGATATCCTGCCTGCCGCTGAATTCGTATATGTAGCGTGTCAACGGGTTGAACAGCACCAATAAGCAGGCGGCTACCACGTAAATGAGGACTCTGTCATTCAGGACGTTGCTCATCGCCATGGCGGCAAAAATGATCATGCAAACGTAAAGGGCCCCTTCAAGTATCTCGCGCTCGAACCCTGCGAAATCGGCACCCGATATACCAAACTGCGCGTGGAACAGCAGCGAGATCACAATGAAACTGCCAAAGGCCCGCGACACAATCACAAACGGGATTGCGACAAGACCAGCCAACACCGGCAGCCAAATCGCCTTGGTTGGTCGCGACCAGATCGCCGCGCGCCCCATCATCAGTGCAACCAACAGGATCGCGGCCCCTGACGTCAACATCGACCCACTTTCGATGCCCGGTTTGCTAATGTTGATCAAGCTGACAAGAATCAGACTGGCAAATGCAGCCACGGCCACGACTTTTCGCAATACAATCATAATCTTCTTATTCGTTTCACGCCGATGAAAGACAGATTCAACTGATCTCGCAATATCGCGGCATCGATAAGAATGAAAGGTGCGCGACTGGGGCTTAGGGTCATTGCCCATTGATTTTCCTGCAAACATCCCGCAAACCACCCCAAATTGACATTGCTGGGATGACGATGAGCAGAATCGACGCAAAATTCGCGCAGTTGCGTGCCGACGGTAAGAAGGCATTTGTGGCCTATGTCATGGCTGGGGATACCGACTATGACACCGGGCTGGACATCGTCAAAGGCCTGCCCGGCGCGGGTGTCGATATCATAGAGTTAGGCATGCCTTTCACCGATCCGATGGCCGATGGTCCCACCATTCAGCTGGCCGGTCAGCGCGCATTGGAAGCGGGTCAGGATTTAGAAAAGACCCTGCAGTATGCACGTGAGTTGCGCAAAGATGACGACACAACCCCGATCGTCATGATGGGGTACTACAACCCAATCTATTCGCGCGGCGTTGACGCGTTTCTGGCGGATGCCAAGGCCGCAGGCATTGACGGGCTGATCATCGTCGACCTCCCACCCGAGGAAGACAACGAACTCTGCATCCCTGCCCAGGCCATGGGGATCAACTTCATCCGGCTGGCCACACCCACCACGGACGACAAGCGCCTGCCAACCGTGCTGCAAAACACATCCGGTTTTGTCTATTATGTCTCTGTCACCGGGATCACCGGGGCCGCGGAGGCACAGGCCGCAGATGTGGCGCCCGAAGTCGCCCGCATCAAATCGCAGACAGACCTGCCGGTCATCGTCGGTTTTGGCATTAAGACCCCTGACGCAGCCGAGGCGATAGCAAGCATTGCCGATGGTGCTGTCGTTGGTTCCGCCATCGTCGAAAAGATTGGCGCCGGCGAGAGTGTCCGCGATGTTCTGGCCTTTGTGAAATCACTGGCGGATGGCACGCACCGCGGTTGACGGTCTTGCGCTGAATTTCCCAAACTGGTAAATTTAAGTTACCAATTTTAGGACTTCGCCATGCCTGTCATTACGACAATCGCTGATCTGAAGCGGCTGCATAAGCGCCGCACGCCCAAGATGTTCTATGACTACGCGGAAAGCGGCAGTTGGACCGAGCAGACATTGCGCGACAATACCACCGACTTTGATCTTATTCGCCTGCGCCAGCGGATCGCCGTTGACATGACCAACCGCACCACGGCTTCGCAGATGATCGGGCAGGATGTGGCGATGCCGGTCGCGCTGGCCCCGGTTGGGCTGACTGGGATGCAATGTGCCGACGGGGAGATCAAAGCAGCACGAGCGGCCGAGAAATTCGGCGTGCCCTTTACACTTTCGACAATGTCCATCTGCTCCATCGAGGATGTCGCAGAGAACACCGACAAACCGTTCTGGTTTCAGGTTTACACGCTGAAAGATGACGACTTCATGCAGCGGTTGTTTGATCGTGCCCGTGATGCGGGCTGTTCGGCGATTGTGATCACCCTGGATCTTCAGATTATGGGGCAGCGACACAAGGACCTTAAGAACGGGTTGTCGGCGCCGCCAAAATTCACACTGGCCGGCATGGCTAATCTTGCCACCAAGGTGCCCTGGGGGCTTGAAATGCTGCGAACCAAGCGCCGTTTCTTCGGCAACATTGTGGGCCACGCCAAGGGCGTGTCAGATCCCTCTTCGCTTGCCTCTTGGACGACAGAAGCATTTGACCCAGCACTTGACTGGGCACGTGTTGCACGGCTGATGAAAATGTGGGGCGGCCCGGTCATCCTAAAAGGAATCCTGGATGCCGACGATGCGCGTAAAGCGGCAGAGCTGGGCGCAGATGCAATCATCGTGTCCAACCACGGTGGCCGGCAGCTGGACGGGGCTTTGTCTTCGATCCGCGCGCTACCTGCGATCATGGACGCAGTGGGAGACAAGGTTGAGGTCCACCTCGATAGCGGCATACGCTCTGGTCAGGACGTACTGAAGGCGCTCGCATTGGGTGCCAAGGGCACCTACATAGGGCGCGCCTTTGTGAATGGGCTTGGTGCCATGGGCGAGAAAGGGGTGACCAAAGCGCTTGAGGTTATCCACAAGGAACTGGATACGACAATGGCACTTTGCGGACGCCGAGATGTCACCACATTGGACAAAGATGTGCTGCTTGTGCCTGAAGATTTTGCCGGGCGATGGGCATAATCTCACCCCCACGGTTGCATTGAGCAAGAAATCGCCAAACGCCCAATTCACGGTATTTCCGCACTTTCACGCGGCATGCATGAGACAATTATGTGAAAAATGCGCCGAAATGGCGATATATACGCATGTAATCATTGACCATTCCGCTGGCACAGATAAAGGTGCAACCGGATTTGGTGCGTTGCCCTCTGCTACGCATCCTGCCGCAAAAAAAAGTTTAAGGAGTATCACCTATGCGCATCACTACTACAGTCGCCGCTGCCGCATCCATCGCAGTTCTGTCCACATCCGCTTTCGCAGGCGGCATGGCACCAGAAGTTATGGAACCACCAGTTGTCGTAGAGCCAATGGCAGAGCCAACATCTTCTGTTAGCCCAACATACATCGTTCTGGGTGTTCTTGCTGCTCTTCTGATCGCAGCAGCTGTCAGCGAATCTGACTAAGATTTTCTGATCGTTGCGGCGTAACTCGCGGCGCAGTGATCAAAGAACATGCACGTGAAAACGTGGCCGTTTGAAAGCAGGGCAACACCATTGCGGTGTTGCCCTGTCTTTTTGGCAGGGTATCCTATTTTGCGCGCCTCGCTGGCATTCGCGGCAAACGCTTTACGGCCAGCGCCAATGGCACCGCCAAGCAAAGCAGTACAGCGACAGCCAAAAACGCGGTCCGGAGGCCAAACGCTTCTGAGATCAGCCCCATTATCATCGGCGCAAAGAAGAATCCCGAAAATCCGATGACGGCCGTTCGACTGATCGCTTCAGTGCGCAAATGCGGCGCGACCAGCTTGCCTACCAACGCTAACCCCATCGGGCCAATTACCGACACGCCCAAACCAAGAATGCCAAAACCCAGATAGGCCACCATTGGCGTAGGCGCGAAGGCCGCAATCACCGCCCCCACAGCCGAGATGAACGCCGCTCCGATCACAACCGGAACTTCGCGGAACCGTTCAGCCACGACCTGACCACAGAACCGGCCAATCGCCATGGTGATCCCCAACATTGCGGGACCCAAGGCACCCTCAGCCGCGCCGCCGCCCAAACTGCGCTCAACATGCAAGGCCGACCACGCCTCGACCGTGGCTTCGGACATAAAGGCCGCCAGAACGATCGCGCCGCACAAGGCAATGGGCCACAAGGGATAGCCGCCGTCATATCCCTCTTCGGCTTCCACCACTGTAAACGCCATTTTGATAAATAGCGTCAGGACCAGCACAATCGCACCAACCCCGGCAAAAACCTGTGTCGGGGGCAGACCTGCCTCGCGCGCCGCACCAACGATCAGCGCACCAATCGCATAGGCCACAGAGAACATCGCGTGATTGGCATTCATCAGCGGGCGGTCATGCTGCGCCTCAAGCTCGCTCACCCGGGCGTTCATCACCACGTCCAACAGGCCCGACGCCAGCCCGACAAGCCCCATGGCCATGGCAAAGAACAGCGGCACCGTCATCGCGCCGGACAACAGCCACGCAGCCGCAAGAAAGACCGCGCCAACCTGCATACCGCGTGCGCCCAGGACCCTATCGGCATGGGGCGCCAGCCACATGGCCGAGACCAGCCCGGTTGCGGACCCCAGCAGCAGCGTGCCAAATAGTGCGTCCGAGGCACCAAGCTGTTCCTTGAAAACCGGCACGTAGGCCGCAAAGCACCCCCAGAACAGACCGATGATCACAAATGCTGTGGCAGGGCGACGGGACAGATAAAGGGCGTTGAGGATGGACATGACGCCATGCGTGGAACGTCAGGTTCTTCAAAGCAAGCGCCAAAGTTGTTTTGGCGGAGAAAACCTCTTTTCAAACTGTCATAATGGCCCTATACGGCGGGCTTCATCGGGCTCGGACACCCTTGGAGGCGGGCCCCTACATTAAGGAATACTACTATGGCTGGAAAGATCCCAGATCTTAACGCCAAGGTACGTGCGGGGACAGGCAAGGGGGCCGCCCGCCAAGCTCGCCGCGAAGGCGACGTACCTGGCATTGTTTATGGTGGCGGTGTTGATCCGCAATCCATTAGCATCCCATTCAACTACCTTCTGACAAAACTGCGTAAGGGTGGCTTCATGTCCACGCTGCACAACCTCAAGATTGAGGGCCAGGAAGACGTGCGCGTCATCTGTCGTGGTGTTCAGCGCGACGTGGTCAAAGACCTGCCAACACATATCGACCTGATGCGCCTGAAGCGTACAAGCCGTGTGAAGATCTTTATTCCGGTCGAGTTCCTGAATGCGGACACTTGCCCCGGCGTGAAAAAGGGTGGTGTTCTGACGGTTGTCCGCAACGAGGTTGAACTTGACGTGCTGGCTGGCGACATCCCAGAGCACATCACCATTGATCTGGCAGAAGTTCAAATCGGCGACACCATTTCGATCAGCAATGTGACATTGCCCGAAGGCGCGACACCTGTGATCACCGATCGTGACTTTGTTATCGCCAACGTACAGGCGCCACGCGCCATGCTGGCCGATGACGATGACGAAACCGAAGAAGTCGCAGCAGACGAAGTCCCAACCACAGGTGACGAAGACGCTGCCGCAGACGCATAATCGACACCTATGCGTTGATTGACCTGCCCCCTGCTGGCCCCTCATTCATGTCGAGGGCCCGCAGGTTGGGTTTGGGTATTCCGGTCCCCCGCCTGGCGCAAACGCGCCGGGCGGGGGGGGGGCAAATTTCTCAAGTGCTCGTCGCGCTCGCTGCGGCGTTTGGTTGGTGTCAACAATTTCGAAGTCGCGCTTGGGAACAAAAGTGCGGCGTATCGCGTTCATACCCGCGAAGATGAAGCGGCTTATGTCTTTCCGGTGCCTGAATGGCCCGCACAGGCCAAGATATTCATCCAATCCAGCAAGGTGACTTCATCGGCTATCCTAAAGGAGGCACAGCCCAAGAAATCCGCAATACAAGAGATGTACCCTTAAGGTTTCTTGTCATCAGTCAGCGGCTTACGGAGTATATTGTGGATTACCCGGATCAAGCTAAACACCTCTATCTTGCTGTTGGCCGCGTCAATGACTTGGTCGATGTGGTCGATATCATGTATTTGGATTGCGCTGACTGAGCCAAACTAACCGAAACAGTCGGCACCAATCCGCAAAACAACAAAATTGGGGCTACGCATTTGTTGAATTTATCGTAACAATATTAGTTACGAGTATTGATGTCAAAACCGGAGCAGTCATTTGAAGCGCAACTCGCGTCTGTTACTTGCGTTGCATGCTCTTAGTCACATGGCCTACGGCACAAACGAGGCTCAGACGTCGGCTGAGATAGCAGATCATGCCGGGACAAACCCTGTTGTTGTTCGGCGGGTTGTGGGCAAGCTGCGCGCGGCGGGCCTTTTGACCTCAGAGCGCGGGCACTCTGGCGGATGGCGATTGGTGCGTGACATACAGCAGAGTACATTGGCTGATGTGTATGCCGCATTAGGCGAGAGTCTCATTGCTTCGGATCCTGGACCAGAAACCAATGTATGCGCAGTCGCGCGTGCGCTCGATACGCGGGTCATTTACATCGTGAAAGAGATCGAAAACAGTTCGGTCGCGCGCTTGTCTCAAACAACCATTGCTGATGTCCAAAAAACAACGAGCCAGGACACATCCCATGCACATTGAAACAGTTACGGGCGGTTCGAGGCCCAAGTTCGCCGCGCCCTTGGGGCCAATGCGAAGTGCAATCGACGGTCTCACCAGTGCGGAGAACAGGACATGAATGACCAACGTGTCCCGGTGACACTTCTGACCGGTTTTCTTGGCGCCGGGAAAACGACACTGCTTAATGCCGTTCTTGCTGACGGTTCTGGAGGGCGTGCCGCAGTGATCGTGAATGAATTTGGCGAGGCGGGCCTCGACCACGATCTGATTACAGATAGCAGTGATGATGTCGTATTGATGTCATCGGGTTGCTTGTGTTGCTCAGTGCGCGGCGATCTTGCACGCACCGTATTTTTGATCGCGTTGTGATCGAGACCACCGGTCTTGCCGATCCGGGGCCCATCGTCCAAACTCTGGTGAATGACAGAGATCTATCCAGAAACACGCGCCTTGATGGCGTGGTGACTGTGGCAGATGCGGTCAACGGGATGAAAACACTGGATACACAGTTCGAGGCCGTATCGCAGGCGGCCGGGGCTGACGCGATCATTCTTAGCAAGACGGACTTGGTCGAACGCGACGCCGTTGTGGCAATTGAAACGCGACTGCGGGGCTTGAACCCGACCGCCCCTATCCTTCACGCCGTCCGTGGTGATACAGCACATAGGCACATGTGGGGCATTTCCGGTGTGCGGCATGGAGTGACAGCGACAGAGGCGCTCAATTGGTTGCAGACGCCAAGCACTGTGCCCAGTGATCCTCTTAGCAACATCTCCGGCCTCGTACCGAAACCTGCGACCCACTCTACTTTTTCTCCGCATGACAACCGTATTCGTAGTGTTTCGATCGTCCTGGAGGAGCCGCTTGAAGATCAGGTTTTCGACGATTGGCTGACGGATTTGGTTGCGCTGCGCGGGCCCAACCTGTTGCGCGTGAAAGGCCTCGTCTTTCTGCAAGGCATCGAGGCGCCCTTTGTCTTCCATGGTGTTCAGCATATTTTCGACGACCCGGTTCCAATCAAAAACTGGGACAAGAGCGACCGGAAGAGCCGGATTGTCATCATCGCGAGAGATCTGTCCGAAAGCAGGTTGCGCCGCTGCCTCAGACCTCTGTCCAAAGAAGCCGAAATTACGTTTACCAATGCGAGCTAGGCAGATACCGCGTCGGGGGAAACGACATGTACCCAACACGATCCGTGGTCCACTGTTCTGCGGATTGATCGCATTGTTTGGTAGTCCTGCAACTGGGCACCCTCATGTCTTCGTCGATGGCGGTGTGGACTTCGTGTTCGAAAACGAAACCCAGAATGCTCGCTTGTAGTGGAGAGGGCCGGTCTTTTCGCTCAAGGAATCCCTCAGGCGCTTCCGAATACTGAGCCACCAGCGCGAACAGTGCGTCGACATGTGTATCATCGTCAGGGTCAAGTTCCCCGAACACATAAGTAAATCGCCCCTCAGCGGCCAATGAAACGATGCAGGATCGTTTGCATTGGCTCATGCATTGCACGCCGCGCAATTGCATCTGCTGGTTATTGCTTTGCTCCAGCTTTTCGGCGACGCGCCGGGCCAAACGAGATCCACCACGCGTATCACTGGCACCTTCGCGACCATCGCGACAGGTCACACAAATCGACAGGATTGGTTTGGTTGGATCCATAGCGAGAACGCCCCCAGGTGTAACGTTGCAACATTGCGCCTTGTAACTATACTTGTTACGTATCGTCAAGAGCCATAGTTTCAGGAGGCTTTGCTGTGGAAAAACGCTCAAAGCGCATCACTCATGCTGATCGTGTGTTCAGGTATCTGCAGTCGCAGGATCACCCCGTATCTGCCTACGATATTTTGGAAGGGCTGCGAGACGACGGCGTGACGGCATCAACAACAGTTTATCGCGCACTGGAAAAGCTTCTGGACGCAGGGAAGGTCCACAGGATTGAGTCGCTCAATGCGTGGACTGTTCGCTACGGGGGGCGCGATGGAAAGACACCTGTTTTCGCCATTTGTGACGACTGCGGCACCGTGACTGAGCATGTCGATGTCGGATTTGCAGACAGTATTGCAGGCTTGTCAAAACGCACGGGCTTCGCTCCCAATCGTTCGGTTCTAGAACTTCATGGCCGCTGCGGCGACTGCAGCACATCCGTGCCCTCTCATTGAATGGATACCCCATGTCCTGAGGCGATCCCCATGTTCGGGAAGAACTTCTCACGGGCGACGTCGATCAGCGGAGGATCGACCTTGCGGACGTAGAACTCGCCAAAGTCACCAAAGGCATCGGTTTTGCACCTGCGTCGAACTCGCCGATCGCTTGATTGAAGCGCACAGGCTTGCCGAGGAGTGAGGCGGGGATACCACACGCCAGCTGAGGTTACGGTTCACGTCATGGTTGATTTGATACATCTGCCTTCATTCTTGTCGCAGATGCTTTGATCCACGCCCCGCCGCGACATTTCTGAGCGGGCAATGGTATCACATGCGACTGTCGTGAGCGATTGCGAGAACAGGAAATATGAATTAGAACAAATAGTGAACATTAAATGGATTCGGTGTGTCGTGTATGGGTTCGCTTCGTATACACAAGAGGTTGGCCGGGCAGGGGGCGGGTCTTACCGCGCTGCCCCATACCCTGTCGGAAGTCTTTCCAAGCTGTCCTACGGACGCCAGCGCTGTGGGCTTTGCCTTGTCACGTCTGCCTCGCACGCAAGCGCCGGTTCTTTGGGTGCAGGATCGTTTGTCCCGCAAGGAGGCGGGGCGTCCGGCCCTTGCAGGCATCAGCGGCGACCGTCCAATTATCATGGTCGATCTGTCACGTGCGGTGGATGTGCTTTGGGCGATGGAGGATGGATTGCGTTGCCGCGCGCTGGGCGCTGTGATTGGCGAAATTTGGGGCGACCCGCCTGGGCTGGACTTTACTGCGACCAAGCGATTGGCAATCCGGGCAGAGGCTGCGGATGTATCGTGCTGGTTGATCCGCCGCGCGGCGAGCCCCGATCTAAGTGCCGCCCGCGACCGCTGGCGTATTGCCAGCCTGCCATCCGCGCCACATCCGCACGACCCACAGGCGCCGGGCGCGCCGCGTTGGTCGCTCGATCTGTTCCGCTCGCGCCGGGTCAAGCCGGGCAAATGGGTGGCGACCTATGACGGGGCGGCGGATCGTATCCATCTCACTGCCCCAGCTCGCGATCGAGCGGTGGAGCCGGATGATGGCGCGCTGCGGGAACGCGCCGCCGGATAATGTGCCTGTGGTTTTGGCGCGCGAAGGCCAGCATGGGCCTGTTATTCATGCGGCAAACCGTGCGGCGCGTATTGACGGCATTCACCCCGGATCGCGGGTTGTGGATATGCGTGCAATCTGCCCCGAACTCCAGGTCGCATACGCGGATGTGGCCGGTGATCATGCGGCCCTTGATCGGCTGGTCCTATGGGCGCGTCGCTGGTGCCCCTGGACGGCGCGTGACGGCGATGATGGGTTGATCCTGGATACCACCGGGACGGATCATCTGTGGGGCGGTGAGGCCGCAATGCTGGTCGAGATGGAAACCCAGCTGTCGCTGCTGGGTCTGACCGCGCGGCTGGCAGTGGCACCCACTTGGGGTGCGGCCTGGGCCTTGGCCCGCTTTGGGCCTGTGCGCGCGATTTGCGGACCGGACGAGGCCCATTTCAAGCTGGGCCCCTTGCCAGTCAGCGGGTTACGGTTGGACCCCAAGACCCAGCTTGTGCTGCACAGGCTGGGATTGAAAACCATTGGTGCGGTGATGGATGTGCCGCGCCTGTCGCTCACCCGCCGCTTTGTCAAAGCAGAGCTTGCGGCGAACCCGCTGATGCGGCTGGATCAGGCCCTGGGCAAGCTGGCCGAGCCGGTGTCCAGTGTGGACGCCAAGCCGGTGATCCGTGTGCAGGCGCAATTGGCCGAGCCGATTTTTGACCCGACACCGCATTTGCCAGAGCTTTGCAAGGATCTTTGTGATCAGCTTAAGCACGCAGGGCTGGGCTGCCGCCGTTTGCATTTGACGGTTTATAAGACGGACGGAGATGTCAGCTATGTCGATGTGGCAACCTCTGCCCCAAGTCGTGACCCTGCACATTTGCTCAGCCTGTTTCGTGATAAGGTCGAACGGATCAATCCCGGCTTCGGCTTTGATCTGATCACGCTGGCAGCCGGTGCCATCGAAGAGATGCAGGATAAGCAGACCCGCCTGGATGGTGGGGCGGATGATGACCTGCAGCTGGCCCGGTTGATTGACCGGCTCAGCGCCAAATTCGGCCCTCGCGCTGTCACCCGCCCGGTGTTGCGCCAAAGCCATGTGCCCGAACAGGCCGAAGCGCAGATTGCCGCTTTGGCCGACAGGCCTGATGAAACGGTGGTTCTGACGAAAGAACGCCCTCTGCGTCTGCTTGATCACCCAGAAGAGGTGCGCGTACTTTATGCCGTTCCCGAAGGCCCGCCTGCGCAGTTTGTCTGGCGCAGGCAGACCCACCGGGTGGCGCGCTATGCCGGGCCGGAACGGATCGCGCCTGAATGGTGGAAAGACCGCCCCGGCACCCGGTTGCGCGATTACTTCAAGATTGAGGATCAGACGGGGCGGCGGCTTTGGCTTTATCGCGAAGGGTTGCATGAGGATGGCCGCGGCGGTGATCCGCGGTGGTTCGTGCATGGGATGTTTGCGTAATGCCCCAGATGGATAACCAGCGCCCAAGGCGCACGATAGAGGATGAAGGTTTTCGGCCCAATCCGCGTGCGGATTTTGTTGAGTTGGGTGTGACGACCTGCTTTTCCTTCCTGCATGGGGCGTCGGATGCCGTTGATCTTGCGACGACAGCCAATGCGCTGGGGTACGACAGATTGGGCTGCGCTGACCTCAATACGATGGCCGGGGTCGTGCGCCTGCATGCCGAGGCGTTGAAGGCGCAGGTCACACCCGTTATCGGGTGTCGCTTGCAACTCACCACGGGCGAGGCGTTTCTGGCTTACCCCCGGGATCGTGCCGCCTATGGGCGGTTGTGTACGTTGCTTTCAAAGGGAAAAATGCACGATGTTGATGGCGCATGGCAGGCCAAGGGCCAGTGCGACATCACGTTGGACGATCTGGCAAAGCATAGCACGGGTGTGCAATTGATTGCGTTGCCGGGTCCTGATCTGGACCATTTCAGCGCGGGGTTTGGCCGCCTCAGGCGTGCGTTGCCGACGCTGCAACATATTGCTGCCAGTTACCTTTATCGCGGCGATGACAGGGCGCGGATTAATCGGTTGGACGCCCTGGCCAAGGCCAACGGCATCTGCATTCTGGCGACCAACGATGTGCACTACCATGCGCCCGAGCAAAGGCCCTTGCAGGACGTGATGACCTGCATCCTGCACAAGACCACCATTCACAAGGCAGGGCTCCTGCTGAATGCCAATGCCGAACGGCACCTGAAATCACCTGCGCAAATGGTACGGCTCTTTGCTGCGTGGCCACATGCGATCCGGGCTGCGCGCGAGGTGGCCGATGCCTGCAATTTCGACTTGCGGGAACTGGCCTATGAATACCCGCAGGAAACCGTGCCAGAGGGGCGCACGCCGCAGGAATACCTTGAAGAGTTGACGTGGAAAGGGGCCAGCTGGCGCTATCCAGACGGGGTGCCCGAGACGTTGAAGGCGACCTTGCACAAGGAGTTGGCACTGATCGCCAAACTGGAGATTGCACAGTATTTCCTGACGATCCAGCAGATCGTAAACTACGCACGCTACGAATGTGCCCCACCGATCCTGTGCCAGGGCAGGGGATCAGCGGCAAACTCTGCTGTCTGTTATGTACTTGGCATCACCGCCGTGGACCCCGATAAAAATGATCTCTTGTTTGAGCGTTTTATTAGCGAGGAACGCAAGGAGCCCCCCGATATCGACGTTGATTTCGAACATGAGCGGCGCGAGGAGGTGATCCAGCATATCTACGATAAATACGGGCGTGATCGGGCTGCGCTCTGTGCGACCGTCATCCACTACCGCCCCCGCATGGCGGTGCGTGAGGTGGGCAAGGTCATGGGCCTGTCCGAGGATATCACCACGGCGCTGGCCAAAACGATCTGGGGGTCCTGGGGCCGCGAAGTGGGGGCGAAGGAAGCGGCAGAGGCGGGGATTGATCTGCGTGATCCACTCACGGCGCGCACGATCAAACTGGCCGATCAAATGATCGGGATGCCCCGCCATTTGGGTCAGCATGTGGGCGGGTTTATTCTGACGGAAAAGCCGCTGACCCAGACGGTGCCCATCGGCAATGGCGCGATGCCGGAACGGAGCTTCATCGAATGGGATAAGGATGACATCGATGAGTTGCGCATCCTCAAGGTCGATGTGCTGGCGCTGGGGATGCTCACCTGTATCCGCAAGGCATTTGATCTGATCGAGGCGCATTATGGCAAATGCTTTACCTTGGCCAGCATCCCCCAGGAAGATCCGGTGACTTATGACATGCTGTGCAAAGGTGACAGCCTTGGCGTCTTTCAAGTCGAAAGCCGGGCGCAGATGAACATGTTGCCACGACTGAAACCGCGCAAGTTTTACGATTTGGTCATTCAGGTCGCCATTGTGCGACCGGGGCCCATTCAGGGCGATATGGTGCACCCTTATTTGCGCCGGCGTGACGGGAAAGAACCCGAGGACTACCCATCACCCGCCCCGCCACATGATCCGGGTGAGTTACGCAAAGTGCTGAGTCGGACCAAAGGTGTGCCGATCTTTCAGGAACAGGCGATGAAACTGGCTATGGTCGCCGCAGAATTCAGCCCCGATGAGGCCAACCAGCTACGCAAGGCCATGGCCACATTCCGATCCAAGGGCACGATAGGAGAGCTTGAAGAAAAGATGGTCGGCCGCATGATCCGCCGCGGGTATGACCCGGAATTTTCAGCGCGCTGTTTCAATCAGATCAAAGGGTTCGGTGATTACGGTTTCCCCGAAAGCCATGCGGCCAGTTTCGCGCATCTGGTCTATGTGTCCAGTTGGATCAAATGCCATTACCCGGATGTGTTCTGTGCGGCCTTGCTCAACTCACAGCCAATGGGGTTTTATGCGCCAGCGCAGATCGTCCGCGACGCCCGGGAGCATGGCAAGGTCGTGCGCGGGCCTGATGTCAACTACAGCGATTGGGACAACACGCTTGAACCCATCACGCCCGGCCAGTTTGCGGTGCGTCTGGGGCTGCGGCAGGTGGACGGTGTGCGCCAAGAGATGGCGCAGCGCGTCATGGACGTGAGAGTGCGGCCTTTCGCCGATCTTGCCGATCTCAAAGACCGGACCGGGTTGGATGCGGGCACATTGCGAAAACTGGCCGCCGCGGATGCTGTGCGTTCAATGGCATTAGACCGCAGGCAAGCGCTGTGGGATGCACGGGCGTTGCGGGATGTGCCTGATTTGCCGCTTTTTGCCGGGCAGAAGGACGAGGGCGAAGAGGCCCGTTTCGACTTGCCCCAAATGCCGATTTGTGAACATGTGGTGGCCGATTACCAGACCACACGACTGTCCCTTAAGGCCCATCCGATGTCCTTCCTGCGCCGCAGCATGGACAAGCAGGGGTATACGCCCACCCGGATGCTGGATCAGATGCGCAATGGGCAGTCTGTGAAACTTGCCGGGATCGTTCTTATTCGCCAGCGCCCCGGCAGCGCCAAGGGCGTGTGCTTTATCACCGTTGAGGATGAAACCGGTGTCGCCAATCTGGTGGTCTGGCCCAAGGTGATGGCGACCTATCGCAAGGTCATCATGTGTGCCCGTGTGATTGATGTAAAAGGGGTCGTGCAGCGCAGTGAAGATGTCATTCACGTCGTGGCCAACCACCTGACAGATCGCAGTGATGCGCTTGAGCGTTTGTCCCATGACCAGATGGACCCACCCTTGGCCCATGCTGACGAGGTCAGGAAATCAATCCCACATGATCCGCGCGGGCGGCATCCGCGTGACGTCAGGGTGATCCCGAAGTCACGGGATTTTCACTAGCGGCATGCGGCGTTCAATCGTCCAGCAGGATGCGGGCGGCGTTGCCTTCGGCATCATCATATTGGTCACTGCGCACTGTCCATATAAATGCCGCCAGACCAATGGCCCCCAGGATGAGCGAGACAGGGATCAAAATCACCAGAACATTCATTTTGCAAACCTTATGCGTTGCGCGTTCAAAAGGACTGTAATCGAAGACGCTGACATCGCCAAGGCCGCCGCCAGCGGGGTTGCGTATCCGGCCAGGGCAATCGGGATGGCGATGCTGTTATACACTGCTGCAATGGCAAAATTCTGTTTTGACAATCTCCGTGCGAGCTTTGCAATGCGCAGCAGCAGGGGCAGTTCGGCAAAGCTGTCACGCAGGATGACAATATCAGATGCGCTGCGGGATGCCTCTAGTGCCGATGCAGGCGCGATCGAGGCATGAGCTGCCGCCAAGGCCGCCGCATCGTTCAGCCCGTCACCAACCATCAGGACACGCTCACCCTGATCGGTGAGTTTGTCCAAATAGTGCAGTTTGGCCTCTGGCCGCACATCCGCCGTGACAGGAATGGAGAGTTGCGCCGCAAATGCCTGCGCAGGCTGGGCCGCGTCACCGGTGACAATTTCGCAAGGCATCTTCAGCCCATCCAGCGCATCTTCAACGCCCTCGCGCAGCACCTCTTGCGCCTGCGTTGCCTTTGCGGGTGCATCACCAATCTGCAAACCCAATGCATCGAAATCCGCGCCCAACCAGCAGCCACGCCCCAGACGCACGGTCTGCCCTTGCCATTGACCCAAGACACCCTGGCCTGCAACTTCCTTGATCTCGGTGACATCGGCAGGCGCGACATCGGTCAGCGTCGCACTCAACGCTTGCGACAACGGATGGTGCGATGCTTGAGCCAAGGATTTTGCCACAGATTGCTCTGCTGCCGTGAAAGACGCTGACAACGCCACCGATGGCTGGCTGAGCGTGCCGGTCTTGTCAAAGACAACGCGCGTCACCTCTGAAAGACGCTCAAGCGCTGTGGCGTGTTTGACAAGATACCCCATGCCAAACAAACGGCTGATCGCTGCGGTTGACACGGCAGGCACAGCCAACCCAAGCGCACATGGGCAGGTGATGATCAGGACCGCGATGGCGACGTTCAGCGCGTGCCGCACATCGCCATTGGCGGTGACCCATCCTGCAAAGGCCATCAATGCCAAAAGATGCACCGCTGGCGCGTAGATCGCAGCCGCCTTATCGGCCAGCGCGGTATAACTGTTGCGGCTGTTCTCGGCGGTTTCCACCATGCGTGCCATGCGTCGCAATGTTGTGTCATCCCCCACGGCCGTGGCCCTCAAGGTCAGCGGGGCGGCCACGTTGATTTCGCCGGCTTTCAGGGGGGCATCGGCTGTCAGTTCAATGGCGGCAGATTCACCGGTTAGGAACGACCGATCCATCAGGGCGGCCTGCGACAGCAAGACACCATCAACCGGCACGCGCCCACCGGTGGGAACAAGGATATGATCGCCGATTTCAAGCGCTGCAACGGGCGTTTTCTGTGTCCCGTCCGGTGTCACCCGCTGTGCTGTCTGCACCTCTAGGGCAGTCAACTCTTTCGCGGCAGAGCGTGCCGCACTGCGGGTGCGGTGATCCATGTAGCGCCCGATGAGCAGGAAGAATGTCAGCGAAAGCGCGGCATCAAAGTAGGCGTCCTCGCCGCTGTTCAACGTCTCAAACAATGACATGCCTGCGGCAAGGATGATCGCTAGCGAAATCGGCACATCCATATTCAGCCGTTTTGCACGCAACGCCGTCCAGGCATTGCGAAAAAACGGCTGCGCGGAATAGGCCACAACAGGTAGCGCAATTGCCGCTGATATCAGATGGAACAGATCGCGTGTGGCATCCGTGGCACCTGACCAGACCGCAACCGACAGCAGCATCACATTCATCATCGCAAAGCCCGCCACGGCCATGCGCATCAGCAGGTCACGCCCAACGGCGTCGTGGGCGTTGTTGAGCGCTTCAAGATCAAGCGGATACGCTTCATAGCCCAAACTGCTCAGCGTCGCTGTTATGTGCTCGGGGTTGACCGACCCGGTCACGGAAAGCCGTTTGAGCGATAGGTTCACCCGGGCGTTTTGCACACCCTGCGCCTGCGCCAGCCCGCGTTCGATCTTGCCAATACAAGCGGCACAATGGATGCTGGGAAGCGAGAATTGCAGGGCAGGGCCCAGATCAAGCTCTTCCGCCGAGGGAACAGCGACACAGGCGGGGCAGGCGGCTGTCATTGGGTGCCTCGGACGATGATGCGCTGCTGGAACAGCGTGCCATTAGCAGCACGGGCCTTCAGGCGCAGGTTCCAGTTGCCGTCACCTGCGGTCACTTGTGCACGCAGGGCCTGACCGTCAAAGACAAACTCCGGTGTTTCATCAAAGGTGACGTTTGTCGCGCGCCCGAAGGTGGCACTTTCGATGATCGGGTCTATCGGTGTGCCGTTTTCAAGAATTGTCAGGGTCAATTCGTGATCAGTCAATTCTGCCGTGACATCCCAGCCAAGCGCCAGTTGCGCCGCGCGATCGGCATCAAACGACTGGCTGGCCACGTAGGAGTTGCGGACTTCTAGCCCTGGAAATGTCGCAACAGCTTGAAAAGCCAGCGTCAGGTTCACTGCGATGATGACCCCAAATGCCGCACTGAAACCCGCAAACATATGCCATCCTTTGATTTCGGTCATTGGCTTTCCCTTCCGTTAAAGATCGTATCCCAACTTGCCTTGTCGCCACTGTTCAGGTCCTCGACCCACAGGCGCAGCGGTGTACTGTTACGTGACGCAGCGGGGTCTTGCGGGCGCGCCGTGACATAGACCCTTTGGAGGACGGTCTCATTCGCGGGCACGTCAATCGCGAGTTCGCGGTCGAGTCCTTCAAGTTCAATGCGCAGGATATCATCGCTGGTCAGACTAAGGTGGAATTGACGGTCATCGCCCAGTTTGTTGCGCAGGCGCACATCATAGATATTGCGGATCGACCCGTCCGACTGCAGCACAAATGTCGGATTGCGCACCGGGCTGACTGTCAGTTCAATGTCGCTGCGGATAAACAATGCATAGACCAGACCAAGTCCAATCGCTGCCCACATTGCCGTGTAGATGATTGTGCGCAGGCGCAGCACATGCTGCCACACCGGCCTTGGCTGGGCCCCGGCACGCTCGGCTTCTTCATCCGAGAGTGCAAGATAGTCGATCAACCCACGCGGCTTGCCGATACGCGCCATCACATCGTCGCAGGCATCAATACACAGTGCGCATGTGATGCACTCCATCTGCTGACCATCACGGATATCGATGCCGACCGGGCAGACATTCACGCAAGCCATGCATTCGATGCAGTCACCGGCAGTGCCATCGCGTTTTTTGCCGCGCGGCTCTCCGCGCCAGTCGCGGTAGGCGACGGTGATGGTGTCGGGGTCCATCATCGCCGCCTGGATCCGCGGCCAGGGGCACATGTAGATGCAGACCTGTTCACGCATGAAGCCGCCAAAGATAAAGGTCGTTAGCGTCAAAATCAGAATTGTGATGTATGCTGCAGGGTGCGCCGACAGAGTGACCAGATCGCGCAGAAGTGTCGGCGCGTCGGCAAAGTAAAACACCCACGCCCCGCCTGTGGCCATCGCAATGGCAAGCCAGACGGTCCATTTGGTGATTCGCAAACGCCATTTGCGCGCTGTCCATTTGCCCTTCCAAAGGCGGACACGGGCGTTTCTGTCGCCTTCAATCCAGCGTTCGACCAGAATGAACAGATCGGTCCAGACAGTTTGCGGACAGGTATAGCCGCACCAGACCCGGCCCAAGGCCGAGGTGAACAGGAACAGCCCTAGTCCCGCCATGATCAGCAGGCCCGCAACAAAGTAGAATTCGTGGGACCAGATCTCGATCCAGAAGAAATAGAACCGGCGGTTGGCCATGTCGACCAGAACGGCCTGATCTGGCAGGTTCGGGCCGCGGTCCCAGCGAATCCAAGGCGTCAGATAGTAGATACCCAGCGTAACCGCCATGATCCACCATTTGAACGCCCGGTAGAACCCTTTCACCTTGCGGGGAAAGACGGGTTCTTGTGCGGCATAAAGAGAAGGCGCTGGTTCGTGTGCCATTGTGTAGGTTTTCCTGTTCGCAACGTCACGCTACTGCGCGCGCGGCGCAGATGCCTTGATCTGTGTCAAGAAGTCCCGAAACGACACGTTTTGCGAACAGGGTCATTCCGGGACTCTAGGTCAGCCCTGAGTGGACAGGCCGACCTATGCGCTTACTCACCACCACCCAAAGCGTGGACATAGGCGGACACGGCGCGCACATCCGCTTCGCTCAGGCGTTGACCCCATGCGGGCATCACGCCAAAACGGGCGTTTTCGACGCTATAGGTCAGCGCCTTGCGATCACCGCCGTAAAGCCAGATGGCGTCGGCAAGGTTTGGCGCACCAAGCGTCCGGTCCCCCATCGCGTTGTCGCCATGGCAGGCCGCACAGTTGTCGAGAAAGAGGATCGTGCCTTCTTCAGCGAGGTTTGAGTCAAATTCGGATGATGACAGCGATACCAGATATTCGACGGTCGCTGCGGTTTCTTCCTTTGTGAAGACGTCGCCGAAGGCTGGCATCTGCGACCAATGCGCATCTGGATCGTTCTCATTGCGAATGCCGTGGGTGACGGAATAGATGATCTGCTCCATCTCACCCCCCCAAAGCCAATCGTCATCCAACAGGTTAGGATAGCCGACAGCACCCGCCGCGCCAGAGCCGTGACACTGCGAGCATTGCGCGCGGAAGACCGCGCCGCCACGTGCGACGGCATAGCGGTTCAGGTCCGCATTCTCCGGCAGCGTTGTCATATCGGCCTGCAGCAAGGCGGCCACAAGATTGGCGTTCTGCCCGTCATGTTCGGCAATGTCATTGGCGACGTTTTCGCGGGTCGACCAGCCAAGAACACCAGCGGTTGCACCTGATATCATAGGCCATGCGGGGTAGGCGATGGTATAGCCGATGCCCCAGATGATCGTCAGGTAAAAGGTCCAGAGCCACCATCGTGGCAACGGGTTGTTCAGCTCTTGAATGCCGTCCCAGGAATGGCCTGTGGTTTCAACGCCGGTTTCTTCGTCAACTTTACGGTCAGCCATTGTTCTGTCCTTTTTGATCAACGGCCGGGGTTTCGGCGCCATCATGATTGCGGAATGGGATCATGCTGGCGTCTTTGCGCGCCGCATTCTGGCTGGGCAGAAAGGCCCAGACGCCAACGCCCAAAAAGAACGTGAACATCGCCAAAAGCACCCAGCTATCCGCGATTTGCCGCAGGAGTGAATAAGTATCCATGTTCGTGCCTCCTATCGGCTTGCATCAGGCGTGAAGGTTGAAAAATCGACCATGGTGCCAAGAACCTGCAGATAGGCAATCAGAGCATCCATTTCGGTCAGTTCCGGTTGGCCATCAAAGTTGGACACAGCCGCACCCGGATAGCGTTCGACCAGCCCGTCCCAATCGCTTTCGGGATCGGCCTGAACGCGAAAATCTGCCTGGGCCTGGGCGATCTGTTCGTCGGTATAGGGCACGCCGACAAAACGGTGGGTCGAAAGCAATGCCTCAATATGTTCCCCGTCGATCTTTGCATCGGCAAGGAAGGCGTATTTCGGCATGATGCTTTCGGGTACCACAGATTGTGGGTCCATCAGGTGATCCACATGCCAGGCGTCCGAATAGCGCCCGCCGACACGTGCCACATCGGGCCCGGTTCGTTTTGAACCCCATTGGTGCGGGTGATCGTACTGGGATTCGGCTGCCAGTGAATAATGCCCGTACCGTTCGACCTCGTCGCGCATGGGTCGGATCATCTGACTGTGACAGACATAGCAGCCCTCACGGATATAGATGTCGCGACCCGTCAGCTCTAGCGGGGAATAGGGGCGCATGCCCTCGACGTCCTCGATGGTGTTTTCGAGCCAGAACAGTGGTGCGATTTCGACGATGCCGCCGACAGTCACAACCAGCAATGAGGCGGTCAAAAGCAGTGTTGGGCTTTTTTCCAGGATCGCGTGTTTATCAAGAAATGCCATGATCCGGTCCTTATTCAGCAGGTGTTGCGTGAGGCAGAGTGGCCGTCGCGGGCTTTGCCCCGCGAATGGTCATCCACATGTTCCAGACCATGACCAGCGCACCAGCCAGGAACAGAACGCCCCCAAGGCCGCGAACCACATACATGGGGAACTTGGCACTGACGGTGTCAGCGAAGGAGTTCACCAAGAAGCCCTGGTCGTCGACTTCGCGCCACATCAGGCCTTCCATGATGCCCGTGACCCACATGGATGCCGCGTAAAGGACGATCCCCAATGTGGCGAGCCAGAAGTGCCAGTTGATGGCCGACATCGAATACATCTGCTTACGGCCCCATAGTTTTGGCGTCAGGAAGTAGATGCAGGCGAAGGTGATCATGCCGTTCCAGCCAAGTGCACCAGAGTGGACGTGTCCGATGGTCCAGTCTGTGTAGTGTGACAGGCTGTTGACCGCGCGGATCGACATCATTGGCCCCTCGAATGTGGACATGCCGTAGAAACCCAGGGACAGCACAAACATACGCATGATTGGGTCTGTACGCAGCTTGTCCCATGCGCCTTGCAGCGTCATCAGGCCGTTGATCATCCCACCCCAGCTTGGCATCCACAGGATGATCGAAAAGACCATGCCAAGGGTCGATGCCCAGTCAGGCAATGCTGTGTAATGCAGGTGGTGTGGACCCGCCCAGATATACAGAAAGATCAGCGCCCAGAAGTGAATGATGGACAGCTTGTAGGAATAAACCGGCCGGCCAGCCTGCTTGGGCACGAAATAGTACATCATCCCCAGAAAACCGGCGGTCAGGAAGAACCCAACGGCATTGTGTCCATACCACCACTGCGTCATCGCGTCCTGCACGCCAGAGAAGACCTGCACGGACTTGGATCCCCAAAAGCTGACAGGGATCGACAGGTTGTTGATCACATGCAGCATGGCAACGGTGATGATGAAGCTCAGAAAGAACCAGTTGGCGACGTATATGTGCCGTTCGCGGCGCATGTAGATCGTGCCAAGGAAAACAGCGAGATAGGCCAGCCAGACGATGGTCAGCCAGATATCCACATACCATTCAGGTTCTGCGTATTCTTTGGACTGGGTTGCACCCAGAAGATACCCGGTCGCGGCAAGCACGATGAAAAGCTGATACCCCCAGAAGACAAACCATGCCGCGCTCCCGCCCCACAGCTTCACGCCGCTGGTACGTTGCACCACATAGAATGATGTGGCGATCAGGGCATTGCCTCCAAAAGCGAAAATCACCGCACTTGTGTGCAGCGGTCTGAGACGCCCGAAGTTGGTAAAGGGCTGGCCCCAGTCAAAGTTGAGTTCGGGAAACGCCAGTTGGAAGGCAATGAATGTGCCCACCAGAAACCCCGCGATGCCCCAAAACGCTGTGGCGATCACGCCCGCGCGGATCACACCGTCGGAATAGATCCCGTCCTGAGGTTCGGGTTTGATTTCATCGGTTTGACGCAAAACCCAGATAAACATGCCAAATGCGATCACCATGATCAGCATTGCATGCACCTGATAGGCCAAATCATGTGCCCAGCTTGCGGCCATTGCAGCCACAAGTGTCACGATCCCCAAAAGAATGAGTTTTATATAGTCCATAGCGCCCTCACAGTTACCCGAGCACCATCAAAGACGCCCCTGTTCGCAACGGTGTTCTATGAGAGCGTCAATTGGTCCGCTTTGATCCAAGTCAAAGCGCGCAGGAAATCGATGATGGGCGCTGCACCTAGACGATCATGCCGCCGTCTGCGTCATCGCCTGTCGCTTGACGCAGTGCGACAATGTCAACAACATCAAGCTCGCGGCGACCTGAAAATGCAATGACGCCGTCTTTTTTCAGCGCATTCAGCTGACGGCTGACGGTTTCCAAAGTCAGACCGAGGAAATTCGCAATCTGGTCGCGCGTCATGGGCATATCCAGCGTGATCTTTCCGCTGATCTGTTCAAAATCGGCACGGCTTGCCAACAGATCAAGGAATGTCGCGATCTTTTCACGTGCGGTTTTGCGACCCAGCAGAATCATCCAATCGCGTGCCGCGTCCAACTCATCCAGCGCCAGCTCCATCAGGCGCTGGGCCACATGTGGCGTCTCTTCGATCATCTTTTCAAACGGCGCGCGCTCAAACCGGCATAGGGTGACGTCGGTTGTGGCGGTGACATCAAACTCGACCTGCGTGCGACCCGGGCGGCCGATGAAATCAGAGGGCAGCAGCAATCCCACCATCTGTGTGCGCCCGTCTTCCAATGTTTTTGACAGGTTTGCGACCCCAGACACCACAGAGGCGACAAACTCAAGTGGCTCCCCGCGCCACAGGATCACATCCCCGGCCTTGTAGCTCCGGTAAGACTTCATTGCTTCGAGTTGCAATAGCTCGTCGCCATCACAACGAGAACAGACCGCGCGGTGACGAATGGGGCAGTCGCTGCATTTTACGGGTGTGAGGTCAATTTTGTGCATGTTGATCTGTGTCAAAGTTGCTGGCGCTGGTGACAGGTTAGACAGTCCTATGGAAGATTACGACATACTTTCGCGACATGGCCTGTTTGACGCCAAAGTGCCGCGGTACACCAGCTATCCGCCGGCCAATCATTTCCAAAGTGATATTGGCATGCGGTTTCAGGCAGAATGGCTGTCGCATGTGCGGCATGGTGAAGCTGTATCGATCTACATTCACATTCCCTTTTGTAAACGACTGTGCTGGTTTTGTGCCTGCCGCACGCAAGGGACAAGCACGATGCGACCAGTGGACGCATATGTTGCAACGCTCAAGAAAGAGATTGCTGCGATCCGGGCGGCGCTGCCCGAGGGTATCAAGATGGGGCGGCTTCACCTGGGTGGGGGCACGCCCACGATCTTGCTGCCGCAAACCATGGCGGCATTACTGGAAACTGTCTTTGCGGTGTTCCCGCCCACCACAGATTTTGAATTCTCGGTCGAGATCGATCCAACAGAGGCTTCGGATGCGCTGCTGGAGACATTGCTGGGTTTTGGAATGAACCGGGCCAGTATCGGTGTTCAGGATTTTGCAAAACAGGTGCAGGACGCTATTGGTCGTCCGCAAACTCTCAAACAGACGACAAGCGTGATACAGTTCCTGCGGGCGCATGGGGTGCAGGCAGTCAACCTTGATCTGCTCTACGGACTTCCCTTCCAGACCGAGACAAGCTTTCGCGAAACGCTTGCCCATGTCATCGCAATGAACCCTGGCAGGTTGGCGATCTATGGCTATGCGCACGTGCCGTGGATGTCCAAACGGCAGGTCATGATCAAGGCCGAAACTCTACCGGACACGCAAGCGCGGTTCCAACTGGCGACCATCGCCAAGGATGTCCTTACTGCATCAGGATTTCATGCCATTGGGATCGACCATTTCGCCAAAGAGACTGACAACCTTTACCGCGCCGCGAAACGGGGCCGCCTGCGGCGGAACTTTCAGGGCTATACCGATGATCAAAGTGAAACGCTGATCGGCTTCGGGGCTTCGGCAATTTCGCATTTTCGCGACGGCTATCTGCAAAACGCCGTGGCGACCTCAGCCTATCAGGAACGCATCGCTGAGACGGGTTTTGCCGGGCACAAGGGCTATGCCATGACCGTCTCTGACCAAGTGGTTGCGTCGATGATCGAAGCCTTGATGTGTCGCTTTGTCTTTCCGACAAGCGAGTTGCAAACCCGTTTTCCGGCACAGGCAGATCTGATCCGACAGACAGCCGTGGGGCTGATGTCGCACTATACCGATGTCTTCAAGTTGAGTGCCAAGGGGTTGGAAATTCTCCCCAAATTTGAGCCACTGGCGCGCATCATCGCGAAACATGTTGACCATTTCGCAAGCGAAGGCATCGCACACGCAGCCGCCATCTAAGGGGGTATCGCCCTTTGGATGGCGCTGCGATATGTGCATTGACCTGCCCCCCTCGCGTCCCTCACATAACGTCATGGTGAATGACGGAAGGTCACGATGCGGTTGAACCTCAAACAACTCGAAGCCTTTGTCTGGGTTGTCGATCTGCAAAGTTTTCGGCGTGCGGCGGAGCGGCTGAACACCACGCAGCCGAACATTTCCGCGCGGATCGCCGGGCTCGAGCAGGCGCTGGGCGTGACCTTGATGACACGTGATGCGGGGTCGGTCAGGCTGACGGGGAAGGGGCAAGAATTGCTTGCCCATGCCCGCCGGGTCCTGCAGGCCACGGACGATCTGGTGACAGCGGCGGATCAGAAAAGCCTGATCGAAGGCACATTGCGCCTTGGTGTCACTGAGATGATTGTGCACACTTGGCTGCACAGCTACCTGCGCAATCTCAAGCAGGCCTATCCGGGTCTGTTGGTTGAGCTGACGGTCGATTTTTCGATCAATCTCGAAAAGGGGTTGGCAGAGCGTGGCCTTGATCTCGCCCTTCAAAACGAACCCTTCAGCCGCTTGGCGACGGGGCAACTCAGCATCGGGGCCTATCCGGTTGTCTGGGTTGCATCACCCGCGCTCGGACTGTCGGGTGTGCAATCCATTGAAAGCCTCGCGGCACAACCGATCCTGACACATGCCCGCGACACGCGGCTGTATGAAGAGATTGCCGCTCATTTTGGCAGTCGCCGCGACCTTGCCCCGCGTCTGGTGCCCTCCAGCGATCTGGCGTCCAGTCAGATGATGGCGCTTGATGGCATGGGCATCGCGGCATTGCCTGCGGCGATGGTGGCCGCGGACCTGCACGAAGGGCGACTTATGCAGTTGTCCTATGATTGGGTGCCAGAGCCGCTGGATTTTCATGCAAGGTTTGACGCGGAACGATCATCGCAAACCGTTGCGGATGCTGCTGACATTGCGGTGGAGACGGCCAAGATATTCAATCAGTAATTTCGATTGAATATATAAAATATAGTAATTGGAATTGATTTAAGGTCTTCTCTAAGCTGCCTGCAAAGCGCAGACAGGTGGTGGAAATGAGAAACGACATTCGAATGGGCGTTGATATCGGGGGCACGTTTACCGACGTTGTCCTTGAGGTTGGTAAGGATCAGTTTTCAACGAAGGTGCTGACAACTTATGCCGCCCCGGAAAATGCAATCATCGACGGGATGCATCAGGTTTGCGCAAAGGCAGGGGTCACGCCCAGTCAGATCGCCCAGATCATTCATGGCACGACGCTGGCCACAAATGCCTTGATTGAACGGCGCGGGGCAAAGACGGCGCTGATCACAACCGATGGTTTTCGTGATGTCATCGAAATGCGCACCGAAAGCCGGTTTGAGCAGTATGATCTGAACCTAAAGTTGCCCGAGCCACTGCTACCACGCCAGCACCGGTTTACCCTCAAAGAGCGGGTTGATGCGCAAGGAAATGTGTTGATCGCATTGGACCGTGCCGAGGTTGAGGCGCTCGCCGATGAGATCGCACCTTATGGTTTTGACAGCATCGCAATTGGCCTGATCCACGCTTATCTTAATGGTAGCCATGAACAGATGATCCGCGATGTGCTGGCCGAGAAAATGCCGGGTGTCATGGTTTCGCTCTCGTCCGAGGTTTCGCCGCAGATGCGTGAATACGAGCGCTTCAACACCACCGTGGCCAACGCCTATATCAAGCCGCTGATGAAATCCTATTTGGGGCGTCTGAAGGGACGTTTGGCCGAAGAAGGGGCGGGCTGCCCCATCTTCCTGATGCACTCTGGTGGCGGGATTATCAGCCTGGAAAGTGCCGCTGACTTTCCCGTGCGGCTTGTGGAATCTGGGCCCGCCGGTGGTGCTGTATTTGCTGCCAATATCGCGGCACGATACGGCCTGAACAAAGTGCTGTCGTTCGATATGGGCGGCACGACAGCCAAAATCTGTCTGATCAAGGATCAAACCCCCAAAACCGCCCGCGTGTTCGAGGTGGCCCGGACCTACCGTTTCAAAAAGGGTTCTGGCATGCCGATATCAATCCCCGTGATTGATATGGTCGAGATCGGGGCCGGGGGTGGTAGCCTTGCCCATGTGGATGCGATGCAGCAAATCAGGGTCGGGCCGGAAAGCGCCGGGTCAGAGCCGGGACCGGCTTGCTATGGCCGCGGCGGCGCGCGCCCGGCTGTGACGGATGCAGATCTGATGCTGGGCAAACTCGATCCTGACAATTTCGCGGGCGGATCGATCAAATTGCACAGTGATGCCTCTGCCAAGGCGCTCTCAACCTTGGGTGAACCGCTGGAGATGGATGCGCAAACAGCGGCCTTTGGGTTAGCGGAAGTCGTTGATGAAAATATGGCCAACGCGGCCCGTGTTCATGCGGTCGAAAATGGTGAGGATCTTGCGGACTATACCATGATCGCCTTTGGCGGGGCAGCACCGCTTCACGCCGGGCGCTTGTGCGAAAAACTGGGTGTTGATCGGCTGCTGGTGCCAACAGGGGCGGGCGTTGGCTCTGCCATCGGTTTCCTGCGGGCGCCATTCAGTTTTGAAGCAACCCGCAGCGTCTATATGAAACTTTCCGACTTTGCGCCGGAGGCTGTGAAAAACTTGCTGAGTGAGCTGGAAACAGAGGCGACGGGCTTTGTGCGGACCTGCGATGCTGACGCGCCGATCAATGCTGAATACAAAGTCTACATGCGTTACACCGGGCAGGGCTGGGAGATCCCCATTCAGCTGACAGCGGCGCAAGCCGCCAATCCTGATGTGAAGACGTTCCAAAACCTGTTCGAGGCAGATTACGCCACGCTCTTTGGGCGTACCGTGGCCGGCATGGATATTGAAATCACGGTTTGGGCGGTGAATTCGACGACCGAAGCGGTTGCCGCTGATACCTTCGGCGACACGCCGTCTGGTACGCCCGGCGCTGTCGCATCCAAACGGGCACTTTTCGACCCAGTGGCGGGTGCGACCAGCGAAGCAGCAGTGGTTTTGCGCAACACGCTGAACCCCGGCGACACTGTGTCAGGCCCTGCACTGATTACCGAAGACGAAACGACCATCGTGGTTCCAGGCAGTCGCACTGCGATCGCCCGACCGGACGGTACCATTGATATTTCGGAGAAACGGACATGAGCAAAATTGCCTATCAAGTCATGTGGAATCGCCTGATCTCGGTTGTTGAAGAACAGGCGCAGGCGCTGGTGCGGACGGCGTTTTCAACCTCAGTCCGCGAGGCGGGCGATCTTTCTGCCGGGGTCTACAACGCTGATGGGTTGATGCTGGCACAGGCTGTAACGGGCACGCCGGGCCACGTCAATGCGATGGCCGATGCGGTTGCCCACTTCATCCGTCGCATCGGGCGCGAGAACATCAACGAAGGTGACGTCTACATCACCAATGATCCATGGGAAGGTACGGGCCACCTGCACGACATCACCGTCGTCAGCCCGTCATTTCACAAAGGTCAGCATGTCGGCTTCTTCGCCTGCACCGCCCATGTTGTCGATATTGGCGGGCGTGGGTTCGGGGCAGATGCGGCCAGCGTTTATGAAGAAGGCATCTACATCCCGATCATGAAGTTCGCAAATCGTGGTGCCGTTGACGAAACACTCGTGCAGATGCTGCGCGGCAACGTCCGCGAGCCTGATCAGCTGATCGGCGATATCTACGCTTTGGCGACCTGCAACGAAATCGGTGACCGCCGCCTGACCGAAATGATGGATGAGTTTTCGCTGACTGATCTGGAAGGGATCGGCGGCTTCATCCTTGAAAATTCGCGCCGCGCCACATTGGAGCGGATTGCGGCCCTGCCGCGCGAAACCGCGACCGGTGGGATGCGCATTGATGGTTTTGACACGCCGATTGACCTGAAGGTGAAGCTGACGATCTCAGAGAATCGTATGCATTGCGATTTCACCGGGACATCCGGGCTCGATAAAAAGGGGATCAACGTTCCTTTGGTCTATACAAAGGCCTATGCGTGCTATGCGCTCAAATGTGCTGTGGCGCCTGAAATCCCCAATAATGCTGCGTCATTGGAACCATTTGAGGTCTCCGCCCCGGTTGATAGTATCGTGAACGCGGTCCATCCTGCGCCAGTCGCGCTGCGCCATATTATCGGGCATATGATCCCCGATACGGTCTATGACGCGCTGGACAAAATTCTGCCAGCGACTGTGCCCGCCGAAGGGGCAGGGTGCCTGTGCAATTTCCAAGTGTCCTTGCGCCCTGTCGCGGGACACGACGGGGGCAGGTCTGAAGTGTTGACGTTCAACTCAGGCGGGGCGGGTGCGCGGCCAACAGTTGACGGGCTGAACGCGACGGCGTTTCCATCAGGCGTGATGACAATGCCGATTGAGGCGACAGAGCACACCGGCCCCGTGATCATCTGGCGCAAGGAATTGCGCCCCGACAGCGGTGGTGCAGGCGAACATCGCGGGGGCTTGGGCCAATATATGGAAGTGGGCGCAGCCGCAGGGCACGAGTTCGACTTCTCAGCCATGTTCGACCGTGTTGATCATCCCGCGCGCGGGCGTCAGGGCGGTGCAGATGGCGCGCCAACAACCATTGCGCAGGATGATGGCAGCGTGATGCAGGGGAAAGGAAAACAGCTTGTACCCGAAGGGCGGCGCGTCATGTTGGCCCTTCCCGGCGGGGCGGGCTACGGCGATGTGTCGAACAGAGATCCTGACCTGATCAAACGCGATCTTGCCCGGGGATATATTTCTGCCAAAGCTGCAAGGAACGATTACGGACTTAGCCAAGCGGATGTTGATGCCGTATTGGCAGCTGTGGCAAAGGGGGTAACCGCTTGACGCAAACACCGGTCAAAGCCAGCTATGATGTCGTGATCGTCGGGGGCGCGATGTATGGATCATCTGTTGCGTGGTTCCTGACAGACAACCCTGACTTTGATGGGACGATCCTTGTGGTGGAACGGGACCCGACCTACGAATTCACCTCAACCTCGCACACCAATTCGTGCATGCGGCAGCAATTCAGCCGTGAAATCAATATCCGGGTGTCCCAGTTTGCTGCGGATTACGTCAAGAACTTCCGCGCCTATATGGGGGGTGATGAGCGGGTGCCGCATCCGCGGTTGCAAAGCTATGGCTACATGTATCTGGCCGACAACGCGGCGTTCGCGGCGATCCTGAAGGAAAACCAGGAACTACAGGCCGCTTGCGGGGCTGGCACCAAACACATGATGCCGGATGAAATTGCAGCCGCTTACCCGTTCTACAACCTTGATGACATCATCGCGGGCAATCACAATTTGCGGGATGAGGGCTATTTTGACGGCAATACGCTGTTTGACTGGTGGCGGCGGTCGGCGCGCGAACGCGGGGTGGAATACCTGACCAACGAAGTGGTCGCGATGAACACAAACGCGTCAGGCACGCGCGTTGAAAGTGTTGTGCTGAAATCGGGCGAGGTGATCAGCTGCGGCACGGTGGTGAACGCGTCCGGGCCCCGCGCGGTCCTTACCTCGCGCATGGCGGGGATCGAAATCCCGGTAGAACCGCGCAAACGCTATACATTCATTTTTGAAGCGGAACAGCCGTTGGACCGTGATTTGCCGCTCACGATTGACCCGTCGGGCGTTCACATGCGCACCGATGGCACCTACTATCTGGCAGGGTGCCCGCCCGATGATGATCCGGCTGTGGACTATGATGATTTTGTCCAGGACCACAGCATCTGGGAAGATAAGGTTTGGCCTGCCATTGCCACCCGCATTCCCCAATTCGAGGCGATCAAACTGCGCAATTCATGGGCCGGGCATTATGCCTACAACACCTTTGATCAAAACGCGATTTTGGGACCGCATAGTCAGGTCGAGAACTTTATTTTTGTGAATGGCTTCTCGGGCCACGGATTTCAACAATCCCCCGCGATGGGGCGCGGCACGGCAGAGTTGATCACCCATGGAGAATATCGCACGCTTGACCTGTCCCCCTTTGGGTATGATCGGATTGAGCGGGGCGAGAGATTTGTTGAAAAGGCTGTCATATGAAATACCCGCAAAATACCTTTCTTGAAGGGCTGCGCAGCGGCGCGTCTCAAATCGGCTTTTGGGTCAGTCTTGCCAATAACCTGACGGCCGAAGTGGTCGCCACATCGGGGTTTGATTGGCTGCTGGTTGATATGGAACACGCGCCCGGCGATGTGGCCACGGTGATTGGGCAGTTGCAGGCCATCGCACCGCACGGCCCTGGTGTGATGGTCCGCGCGCCTTGGAATGACCCGGTGATGGTCAAGCGGCTGCTGGATAGCGGTGCCCCCAATGTTTTGTTCCCGATGGTGCAATCTGTGGTGGAGGCGAAAGCGGCCGTAGCTGCAACGAAATACCCACCACACGGCATCCGCGGGGTGGCAGGCTCTATCCGAGCGAGCCAGTTTGGGCGGATCGAAAATTATCATGCCCAGGCCAACGACAACATTGGCGTGATCATCCAGGCCGAAACACAGCTCGCTGTTGAAAAGGCGGTTGAAATGGGATCGGTCGAAGGTGTGGATGGTGTTTTCTTCGGCCCTGCTGATATTGGCGCCGATATGGGGCTGCTGGGACAGACACAGTCACCGCAAGTCTGGGATGTGATCCGCGAGCAAGCGATAAAGCTGAAAGCGGCAGGTATCCCCGTTGGTACGCTGTCGACTAATCCGGCATTTGCTGCCGAGTTGATCAATGATGGGTTTGATTTTGTGGCCTGCGGGCTGGATTCAGATGTGCTCGCTAAGGGCTCAGACGCGTTGCTGACGCAGATGCGTCTTGCAACAGGAAAGGACTAAACAATGAAGAAACTTGTACTGACAGGGGCGGCGGGGAACCTTGGATCTTACTTGCGCGAACCGCTGAGCAAGATGTGTGATGAGTTGGTATCAACCGACATTGCCGATGATGTGGGCACGCTCTACCCCGGTGAAAGCTATGTGAAGGCCGATCTGTCGGACCTGAACGCGATGCTTGAGGTGATCAAGGGCGCGGATATGGTTGTTCACTTCGGTGCCATCGGGGATGAGGCCGCATGGGATGACATCCTGCAATCCAACATCATCGGGGCCTATAACGTCTGGGAAGCTGCCTATCGCTGCGGTGTCAAGCGGGTGGTCTATGCCAGTTCTGTGCACGCGGTTGGGATGCATAAGAAGACCGATACCATCGGACTTGATGCGCCACATCGCCCCGACACATACTACGGGCTGGCCAAGTGTTTCAGCGAAGACCTTGCCAGTCTCTACTGGGACAAGCGTGGGATTGAGAGCGTGTGCATGCGCATCTTTTCTTGCGCGCCGGCAGGTAATGCGCGCAGCATCGGTACATGGTTGTCCTATGATGACCTGATCCATCTGGTGGAACGGTCTGTCGATAGCCCGGTTGTTGGTTTCACGATTGTCTATGGCATCTCTAACAATGACCGGGCTGTGGTGGACAATACCAAAGCCGGGCATCTGGGATATCGTCCCAAGGACAACGCTGAGGTTTTCGCCAAAGAGGTGTTTGCTGGCACGCCACCATTGGACAACACCGACCCTGCCAATCTGTGCATCGGTGGTCCCTTTGCAACCGTGGAATTGGGTAACTCAGGTGTTGCGGGCATCGCAAAGATGAACACCGCTGGCGACGACTAGGGCTTCTTTTTTCCGCCCTGTGCCACCCACATTCCGGCAAGGATCAGCGCAACACCGGTGATCCTTGCCCACAGATTGCCGGGCGCGCCCAGCCAGACATCAAGCAACACGCCAAACACCATCTGCCCCGCAATGATCAGCAGGGCTGTTTGCGCGGCACCAATCCGTGCGATCAGCCAACTGCCGGTAGCGATAAAGATCACACCGACTGGCCCTCCCAAATAGGCCCACCATGGCGATTGCGCTGGCGACCCGGCAAACAGGCCGCCGACAAGCGCCGCCACCACCGTGATAAAGCCAAGCCCGACGATATGGTTCCAGAAGGATGACTCCATCGCGGATGTGGACAAAGCCAACCGGCCGTTAATCTGACGGCTGAGCGACACCAGAACACCGGCCAACACGGCGAGCGCGGCAAAACCGATCATGGCGCACTTCCAAAAAAGATCAGGACCAGACTGCCGGCGATGATCAAAGTCAGCGCTAGATAGTCGCGGGCGCCCGGCGTGCGTTGCGGCAGGTCGAAAAGGCCCCGCATATCGGCAAAAAGGCTAAAGATCATTTGCCCGGCTAGCCCCAACGCGATTGTGCCCGATAGGGCCAAGGCTGAATTCAGCGTGGCAGAGGTGAGCATGACAGTGACCGCGCCCGACACGCCACCAAGATAGATCCAAAGCGGTGGGCGTGCGGCCTTTGCACGTTTGGGGCGCATGATCGCGAGCAAAAGAAGGGCTGCAACTGTTCCGGTCAGATGCGGCACCCAAGAGGCAAAGAACAGTGACCCGTAAGCGGCCAGTGTGCCGTTGAACAGCACCATAAGCGACAGCAGGCCGCCTGCGCCAAAAGCAGCAACAAAGTGGATCAGATTAGGCGGCTGTGCGGACTGCGACATAGTCGCCGCTTGTCTAGGTTTTTGTAGCGCTGCGCAATTGTTGTTGTCGTCTTACGGCACCGTAATAGAGGTTCGGCTTCTTTGCGGGTCGAGAGGATTTGACCTGATGCATCTGCTTGATCAGCGCGCGATTGCCCGGTGCCAGCCAAAGGGATGCATATTTTGACATCCACGACGGCAGGACTTCAACGGCATGGGCGTGCAAGGCCATCTTCTGTTCAAGCGCACTCAGATCGTCAAAGGGATCGGTGCAATGTTGTTTGCGCATCAGATCAATACAAAGCGCAACCAGACGCGGTGAGGCGCCTTCGTCAGGTGGAACAGCAACTGCGGACTGGTAAATCGCCGGCAGATCGATATGCAAGGCGCTAAAGCGGCGCTTTGTTAAAATATGACCAATGAGCCAAAATACTGCCACACTGGTTAACACAATGATCAAGAAAACGGGCAAACTACGTCCTTGTTACTGTTCCTGCATACTACATCATACTACATATCGTGTGTCTTTGGCCATATTGGGACGAAATAGGTTCAAACTTGAGTCGTGCAGATAACTTTAGATGAACGGCAATGCCGTGCCCGTTGACACCACCAGAATCCCCTCTATAAGCCGCCCATTCATTGGTGTTGGTGGCCCGCGCAAGCGGAACCCTGTCACCCCGGCCAAATCCGGGGAAAGGACAACGCCCTTCGCAACGTAAAGAAGGAGATCAGCGTATGACAAAACGTACCGCTGCCAAGTACAAAATTGACCGCCGGATGGGCGAAAACATCTGGGGGCGTCCAAAATCACCCGTCAACCGTCGTGAATATGGCCCCGGCCAGCACGGTCAGCGCCGTAAGGGCAAACTGTCCGATTTCGGCACACAGCTGCGCGCAAAGCAAAAGCTGAAGGGTTACTACGGTGATCTGACAGAAAAGCAGTTCCGCCGCATCTATGGTGAAGCCGAGCGTGTGAAGGGCGATACAGGTGAAAACCTCATCGGCCTGCTCGAGCGTCGTCTGGACGCCGTTGTTTACCGCGCCAAGTTCGTCCCAACCGTCTTTGCTGCACGTCAGTTCGTGAACCACGGCCACGTCACTGTGAACGGTAAGAAAGTGAACATTCCTTCCTACCGCGTCAAAGAAGGCGACGTGATCGAAGTACGTCAGAAGTCCAAACAGCTTGAGCTGGTTTTGGTCGCGTCCCAACTGCCAGAGCGTGATGTGCCTGATTACATGGAGGTTGACCACAACAAGATGACAGCGACCTTCACACGCACACCTGGTCTGGGCGATGTGCCTTATCCGGTTACGATGGAACCAAACCTCGTCGTCGAATTCTACGCAAAGAACTGATATCTGACCCTGTCAGATACCTCTCCGGACATGTTTCGGGGGTTGATATTCAAAGCCGCTCCGATCCGGGGCGGCTTTTTTCATTCCAGGTTGCGAAAATCCGACGGTGTCTGACCGGTGAAGTCCAAAAATGCGCTGTTGAAGGCGCTGGATGAGTTGTAGCCGACATCCATTGCAATCTGCGTGATTTGGCGTGCTGGATCAGCCAGCGCTTCGACCGCGCGAATAACCCGCAGACGGCGCAGGCAGTCGCGCCATGGCATGCCCAATTCTTCATGAAAGCGACGTGCGAGGGTGCGTTCGGTCACGCCGACTTCGGCGGCGATTGCGGCAATGCTCAAGGGCTCGGCCAAACGGGCCTCTGTCATCTCTAACGCCGCCAGGACCGGTTCGGACTGTGCCACCGGCATCCACATATCGTTGGGCGCTTCCGCCGCTTTTGTTGCCAGCATATAGAGCGTGTCAAATAGCTGTTTGCCTTCCGCAGGCAGCGTTTCCAATTCGGGCGCGTAGCCGCGGCAGGCCAAAACCAGTTCACGGCCCAATGGTGACATGTCCAGCACCCGCAAAGGTGCCTTTGGCGCTGCGTATGCCTTTGGTGAGAACAGGGCGGAACAGCAGGTGATCGTCGTCGCAATCGACAACGTAATGGGGGCGCCTGCCGCGATCAGTGCCGCGCGGGCGGGCGGCACCGTCCATGACCGCCCTTCTGCTTGCAGGCGCATTGTCCCCTTCGCAGCATAGAGCAAGTAGTGCCGATCAAATTGCACTGTCTTTCCCGCCTCAGGCGGAAAGTCACGATATACGCAATATGCAGGTAGGGACGACATCGCGACAGCTTAGCCGATGAGAGAGGCGTCATAAACCATCGTGCTGGGTGCACCAGTCATCATCGGGCGCAGGATACCTCCGAGATGGGCAAACAACGGGCCAGAGCGGTACGCATCGAGACTAGCCAGATCGTCCCATTGATGAAGCAAGGTCACCACGTCATCTGCGACTGGATCGATCAGGATCCTGCATCCGCGATTGCCAGATTGGGCGCGGATCGCTGGCGCCTCTTTGGTCAGGCAATCGACCGCTGCAGCGCGGTCCTGTGGGGCAACACAGAAGTTGACTTCGACATAAATCATTGGGGTCCCTTTCTTTCATAGGTGTTTGACAAGATATGCATGGCTGGATCGGCTGGGTGGGCCTGCGGGGAAAGACGCATCCCATTCGCACGACAATCCAGCCTGGGCGAAGAGGTCCAGCATACGCGTTGGGCGGACCCACCGGTGACGCCAGCGCGTCCAGATGATCCAGTTGCACCAATGCGGCTTACTGACGACCAGCAAGAGCGTCCCATCTGGTGCAAGATAAGATTTCAATAAAGAGAGCGCCGCGCCCAGATCGGCAAAATGCTCGATCACATGGGCGCAAAGGATCACATCATGTCGCTGTTGGGGTTTGTCTTCAAGCTTAGCGACCAAAGGCTTCAGTCGCGGTGCTATATGGATAAGCGACCGGGTCGCTGTGCGCACCATCTGCTCTGCCGGGTCCAGTAACGTCAGGCAATTGGGTGGTCCTGCGACCTCAATCAGCGCGCGACTGAAATCGCCGGTGCCGCAGCCTATGTCGATGACATTCACGTGCTCCGATTGAATGCCGCAAATCTCGACCATCCAACGATAGGCCGCTGCGTACCCAAGCCCCTCGATCTTGGCGCGCCACTGGCTTGCGACGATGTCATAGGACTGTACGAGTTGATGTTGCGAAGTCATGATCCAAACCTTAGTCACTTGGTCATTGATAGGCTTTCGCGGGATTGCCAAAAATCCGCTGTCATCAGACAAAACGCCAAGGCCCACCTTGGCACTGGCCTTGCCTCGGGCAGGGCGATAGAACAGGCGAAACGAGACGGGAACGGACCTCTATGGCTGACGGCATTCAACCCCAACCGGGCATTTTGGACATCGCGCTTTATCAGGGCGGCGCATCGACGCTGGCCGGGCAAAGCAACGTACTCAAGCTGTCATCGAACGAGAACCCGCTGGGGCCAAGCGACGCCGCCAAAGAAGCGGTTGTGCATGCCACACATACCCTGCACCGCTACCCATCAGCCGATCATGCAAGCCTGCGCGCCGCGATTGCCGAGGTTTGGCACGTCGATGCAGAGCGGGTGTTCTGCGGCGTCGGTTCCGGCGATGTGCTGAAACTGCTGGCCGAGGCATATGCCGGGCCGGGTGATGAGGTTGTGTTCACCGAACACGGGTTCGCGATGTACCCCATCTATGCACATGCCTGTGGTGCGACGCCTGTTGTGGTGCCCGAAAGTGAACGAGTGGTCGATGTAGGCGCGATCCTTGCGGCCTGCACCGAAAAGACAAAACTGGTGTTCATTGCCAATCCCGCCAACCCGACCGGTACGATGATCAGCAGCGCCGAGGTCGCGCGATTGGCCGAAGGGTTGCCATCACAGGCAATGTTGGTTCTGGACGGGGCCTATGCAGAGTTTGTGGATGGGTTTGACGCGGGCAAGTCTCTGGTTGAGGCGCGAAACAACGTCTTTATGTCGCGTACCTTCTCGAAGATTTATGGCCTTGGCGGTATGCGCGTCGGTTGGGGGTACGGCCCGCAGGCCGTCATCGATGTGCTCAACCGCATCAGAGGGCCATTCAATCTCTCGGCTGCGGCACTGGCGGCTGCCGAAGCTGCGGTGCGTGATACAGAGCATACCGAAAAATGCCGGATCGAGAACGCGAAATGGCGCTGTTGGTTGGCCAAGGCCTTGGCCGAACTTGGGGTGCCCTCTGACATCTCTTCGGCGAACTTCGTCCTTGCCCGTTTCACCGATGAGGCAGAAGCCAACGCCTGTGATGATCACCTGCGCAGCGAAGGCATCATCGTGCGGCGCGTGGCAGGTTATGGTTTGCCGCATTGCCTGCGAATTACGGTGGGCGATGAAAGCGCCTGCCGCCGGGTCGCCCATGCGGTGGCACAGTTCAAAGGGGTGGTGTGATGGCGCAAATCTATGATCGCGTCGCCCTGATCGGCCTTGGCCTGATCGCCTCATCCATGTGCCACGCCATGCGGCGCGCTGGCTTAGCGGGCGAGATTGTAGGTTACGCACGTTCGCCCGAGACCCGCGCCATCGCGCGCGAGATCGGGCTGTGTGATACAGTCTATGAAACCGCCGCAGATGCAGCAAAAGATGCGGATCTCGTGGTGCTTTGCGTTCCGGTTGGGGCCATGGCGGCTGTCGCTGCTGAAATTGGGCCGGTCCTGAAACCCAGTGCTACAGTCAGTGATGTGGGGTCGGTTAAGCGGACCGTGATTGAAAGCGTGGGGCCATATATCCCGAAAGGCGTCCACTTTGTGCCCGCACACCCGCTTGCCGGGACCGAGCATTCCGGCCCGCGGTCCGGTTTTGCAGAGCTGTTTGATGGACGCTACACCATTCTGGTGCCCACTGAGGGTAGTGAGACAGCAGCCATTGATCAGTTGGCCGCGCTTTGGCGTGGCATGGGCGCATTGATCGAACAGATGGATGCCGAACATCATGATCTGGTGCTGGCTGTCACAAGTCACACACCCCACCTGATCGCCTACACGATGGTTGGCGTGGCCGACGATCTGCGCCGGGTGACGGACAGCGAAGTGATCAAATATTCGGCTGCCGGTTTTCGCGATTTCACACGGATTGCCGCGTCTGACCCGGTCATGTGGCGTGATGTATTCCTCAATAACAAAGAAGCAACGCTTGAGATTTTGGGCCGCTTTACCGAAGAGCTTTTCGCGCTTCAGCGGGCTATTCGGCAAGGTGATGGGGACCATCTGCACGATTACTTTACGCGCACCCGGTCGATCCGGCGCGGGATTATTGAGGCGGGCCAGGACACTGACGCGCCTGATTTTGGCCGCGCCAAGGCACCGAAGACGTGAAGATCTGGGCGGCATGTCTGATTGTCATGCTGCCTGCGGGGGCGCTTTGGGCCCAGGATGCTGTTCGGCCTGTTGCGCGCCCTGATCTGCCGGTGAATGCCGAAACAGACGTGACTGAACCGGCACCCGTGGTCGTGGACGAACCAACCAAAGACACAATCAGACCCATCCCGCGCGGATCGGCAGAGGCCATCCTGGCTGGGTCAGATGTCAGGCCCGTGATCCGCCCGTTTGAGCGGCCCGATCTGGCCTTTGGCGCGCAAACCCGTGCCTTGTTCCGGGCCGAACTGAACCTCTTTGCGTTTAGCCCCAATGCCATTGCATCCTCCCTGCGCCCTGCCACCCGACCTGCCAGCATCGAGGTTGCGGCAGAAGAGCGCCGTCAGGCCCGCCTTCGTGGACAGGTCTGCGGTGATCCTGCAATTCAGGGCAAGATCCTTGGCCGCGTGGCAGGGTCCGGCGCATGTGGGGTAGAGGATGCGGTGCGCGTACGTTCTGTTGCGGGTGTGACGCTCAGCCCGCGAGCGACGATTGACTGCCGCACGGCCTCTGCGCTCAAGACATGGGTCGAACGGGGTGTTCTGCCGGCAGTTGGTGGGGAAGGGGGCGGCGTATCTTCGCTGCGCGTCGTGTCGCATTATGCTTGCCGTACCCGCAACAATCAGCCCGGCGCGCGGCTGTCGGAACACGCCTTTGGCCGGGCCATCGACATTGCGGGTATCGGGTTGAACGACGGGACCGAAATGACGCTGTTGACGGATTGGAATTCGGCAGATGACGGCGCGCAATTGCGGCAGATGTGGCGCGCGGCCTGCGGGCCGTTTGGCACGGTGCTTGGACCCGAATCAAACCGGTTTCATCTTGACCACTTTCATTTCGACACGGCACGCTATCAGGGTGGTACATATTGCCGTTAAAGCCGTCCTAGCTGCCCCAAGGGGCGCATCATTGTGCCGCAGGCAATTGCGGTCAGCACCTTGGGGCCCGGCGGCACCTGTGACAAAGGATAAAGCACACGGTCGCGCAGCACGGGCAACCAGCGGCTGTTGGATTGGTACTGCGGGGTGAATGCCGCACTCATTGCCTGATAGGTCATCACATGCCAGCGCCGAGCAGCGGTATAGAGGGCAAGGGCGGCATTTCCCTCCGCCTGATCTAATGCGCGTGCCAGCGCCATCGCATCCAAAAGCGCCATATTGGCACCTTGCCCAAGCTGCGGGCTGGCCCGATGGGCAGCATCGCCGATGTGCACCAGGCCGGGCGACCATGGTTTGCGCAAGGTGCCATGCGCGTAACGGGCCATTGTCATTTGCTCAAGGTCCGTTATCTGCGCGGCAAATGGCGCAAATTCGGGCCAAAGCGCGGATGATTCTGCATGCCAGGCCGCAGATCCGGCAGCGACCCATTTTGCGTGATCATCGCGGGGCATCGACCAGAAAATGGCCGCTTTCGGTGTGGTTTCTACGGGCAGCGTGCCAATGGGCAAAACCCCAAGCATCCGGTCGGCCCTGCGGTAACACTGGCTCAACTGGTTCTGCGGTAGCATGGTTTGCGGCCAATCCACCGTGCCCCAGACCGCGCCATAGGGTAGATCGGTTGCGGTGATAGGAGACAGCGGCGAACGGGCGCCAGCACTGTCAACAATCAGATCAAAGGGGCCATGGGTTTTGCCATCGCGGGTATCGATCATGCCCGCGCGCGTGGCGGTGACCTGCGCATTGGGCAAAACCGCAATGTCCCGTTGCACGACCGCCTCATAAAGTGCTGCGAACAGGCTGGCGCGATGGATCGCCAAGCCAAACTGACCGGTTGTGCGCCTGTCGTACCAGACGTTCAGAACACAGCGGTTGTTGCTGGCTTCATGACCCAACATGCGTTTGATCGGGTTTCCTTTGGCGCGTGCCGCATCGCCTGCGCCAACATGATCCAGAACGGCCTGACCAACCGGTTGAATAACAAGCCCTGACCCCACCGGCTGCGGGGCGGCAAACTGGTCCAGCAAGGCCACCTGGTGACCGCGGTCAGCCAGCAACGCTGCCGCCGTCAACCCGCCAATGCCGGCCCCAACAATCGCAATGCGTATTTTCTTCATGACATGGTTTTGGCGATACCTGTGGCCTCTGGCAATGCGTATCTTACCTGCCGGAGGAGCGATGAACTGAGGCTTTACCCCCGCGCGTGCGCAGCCTATAAGCCGCGATATGTTGCGGCAGATGATCATAAGCATTATTTGCCCGGCGGCCTGAACCTTTCATGCCTGCCGGGAAAAGGTGTCAGCGTGTGCGCACCGTGCCTTCGCTATTCCCCTGAACGACTGCTTAAAGGACGCCACCCATGTGCGCCGAAACGACTGACTATAAATCAACCCTGAACCTGCCACACACCAATTTTCCGATGCGGGCAGGCTTGCCCAAACGAGAGCCCGAGTGGCTGTCGCGCTGGGCGCAGATCGGGGTCTATGACCGCCTGCGCGCAAAAGAGGGCCGCCCGCCCTTCACCCTGCACGATGGCCCACCCTATGCGAACGGGCATCTGCACATCGGCCACGCGCTTAACAAGATCCTCAAGGATATGGTGGTGCGTAGCCAGCAGATGATGGGCAAGGACGCCCGCTATGTCCCCGGATGGGATTGCCACGGTCTGCCCATCGAATGGAAGATCGAAGAAAAATATCGCGCCAAGGGACGTGACAAAGATGACGTGAGCGTCGTTGATTTCCGTCAGGAATGCCGCAAGTTCGCCGAAGGCTGGGTCGATATCCAGCGCGAGGAATTCCAGCGCCTTGGGATCACAGGGAACTGGGCCGATCCCTACCTGACAATGAACTTTCACGCCGAACGGGTGATTGCAGAGGAATTCCAAAAGTTCCTGATGAACGGCACACTTTATCAGGGGTCCAAGCCTGTGATGTGGTCACCGGTGGAAAAGACGGCACTGGCCGAGGCAGAGGTGGAGTATCACGACCGCCAGACCGATGCGATCTGGGTGAAATTCCCCTGTGTAAAGGGCCCCGACGGGTTTGAACGCGCCAAGGTCATGATCTGGACCACTACCCCATGGACGATCCCGCAAAACCGCGCGATCTGCTTTGGCCCTGGCATCAGCTATGGCCTTTATGAGGTGACCGGCCGCCCCGAGGAATGCTGGGCGACCATTGGTGAACGCCTGGTGATGGCCGACAATCTGGCAGATGACACGCTGGGCGCTGCCCGCCTTGACGGCGACATGTACCGCCGTCTGCGCGATGTGACGGCGGATGAACTTGCCCAACTGACCTGCGCCCACCCGCTGCGCGGGGCCGAGGGCGCAAATGGCGAATGGGATTTTGACGTGCCACTGCTGCCCGGCGATCACGTGACAGATGATGCCGGTACCGGCTTTGTCCACACCGCCCCCAGCCACGGCGACGATGACTATGCCATCGGGGTCAAGCATGGCCTGCCCATGACCTACAACATCCTCGATGATAGCTCTTACCGGGCTGATCTGCCGTTCTTTGCAGGCGAGGCGATCCTGAAACCCAACGGCAAACCCGGCGGGGCCAACAAGGCTGTCATCGATAAACTGGTCGCGGTTGGCCGCTTGCTGGCGCGCAAGCGCATCACGATCTCTGATGCGCACAGCTGGCGGTCCAAGGCCCCGGTGATCCGTCTGAACCGTCCGCAGTGGTTTGCGGCCATCGACAAGGCGGTGGGCGACGGACAGGACACCTACGGCACCACGATCCGCGAACGCGCGCTGCGCTCCATCGATGAGTTGGTGACATGGACCCCGCAGAAAGGGCGCAACCGCCTGCACGCGATGATCGAGGCGCGCCCTGATTGGGTGCTGTCACGCCAACGCGCTTGGGGTGTGCCGCTGACCTGTTTCGTCAAGAAGGACGCACAGCCCACCGACCCTGATTACCTGCTGCGCAATGAGGCTGTGAATGCGCGCGTGCTGCAAGCGTTTGAGGAAGAAGGCGCTGACGCGTGGTACAAGGATGGCGCGAAAGAGCGGTTCCTTGGCAATGACGTGACCCACGAAGACTATGTGCAGGTGTTCGATATCCTGGACGTTTGGTTCGATTCCGGCTCAACCCACGCATTTGTGTTGCGCGACCGTGCGGATGGATCAGCAGATGGCATGGCTGACCTTTACCTCGAAGGCACCGACCAGCACCGCGGTTGGTTCCATTCGTCGATGTTGCAGGCCTGCGGCACCATGGGGCACGCGCCTTATCGGGGTGTGCTGACCCACGGATTCACGTTGGATCAGAAGGGCATGAAGATGTCCAAATCCATCGGCAACACCATCGCGCCTGAACAGGTCGTCCAGCAGTACGGCGCTGACATTCTGCGGCTTTGGGTGGCGCAGTCGGATTACACGGCTGACCTGCGGATCGGAGATGAGATCCTAAAAGGTGTGGCCGATAGCTATCGCCGCTTGCGCAACACGCTGCGCTATATGCTGGGGTCACTGTCTGATTTTACAGAAAGCGACCGGGTGGATCCCGCGGCTATGCCAGAATTGGAACGCTGGGTATTGCACCGTCTGGCCGAGTTGGACGTCAAAGTCCGCGAAGGCTATGCGGCTTATGATTTCCAGGGTGTGTTTCAGGCGGTCTTTACCTTTGCGACGGTTGATCTCTCGGCGTTCTACTTCGATATCCGCAAGGATGCGCTCTATTGTGACGGTGATACGCTGCGTCGCCGGGCGGCCCGTACGGTGCTGGATATCCTGTTCCACCGCATCACCAAATGGCTGGCCCCGATGCTGACCTTCACCATGGAAGAGGTCTGGCTGGAACGGTTCCCCGGCGACGACAGCTCTGTCCATCTGGAGGATTTCGTTGAAACGCCCTCTGCCTGGCTGGACGCGGAACTCGCCGCCAAATGGGCCGATGTGCGCAAAGTGCGTCGCGTGGTGACAGGCGCGCTGGAGGTTGAGCGGACGGCCAAAGTGATCGGCGCGTCGCTCGAGGCTGCGCCAACGGTCTATGTCAGCGATGACACCGCAAGGTTGCTGGACACCATCGACTTTGACGATCTCTGCATCACGTCAGGCATTGCCGTCTCAACCGATGCGGCCCCGGCAAGTGCATTCCGCTTGGATGATGTCGCTGATGTTGCGGTCGTTTTTGAACATGCGACAGGCGACAAATGCCAACGCTGCTGGAAAATCCTGCCCGATGTGGGCACGCATAGTCATGCAGGCGTCTGCGGCCGCTGCAACACGGCACTTGGCTGATGGACTATCGTAATCCCCATTCAGTTGCACGGATGCGCGCGGAATTCGACCGTCAGGGCGCGATGGCAACGATGGGGATCACCGTCGCCGACGTCGCACCGGGACGGGTCGTGCTGGAGATGCCGTTCAACCCGGCCTTGTCGCAGCATCACGGGTTCATTCATGCAGGCGTGGTCACCTCTGGTATGGACAGCGCTTGCGGGTTTGCAGCGCTGACCATGATGGACGCCGAAAGCGAGGTGCTGACGGTCGAATTCAAATGCAGCTTTATGAGCCCTGCACGGGGACAGTCGTTCCGATTTGTGGGCGAAGTGATCAAATCCGGGCGCACGCTGACCTTTACCGAAGGGCGGGCGATTGCCATTGATGGCACCAAGGAAACGACGGTTGCAACCATCACGGCCACGGTGATGGCGGTGCGCGGGCTGAAGGCGTGATTTGCACGTCCTCAGTTGTGGGGCCGATCGGGGCGAATGCGCAGGATGGCGCAATTACCCAACTGCTTTGGGATGATCCGGGGAATCTGACCAGCGGCCCGCTTTACGAGCAGGCGACCGCAGAGCTGACCGCCTACTTCGCAGGTGATCTGCAAGATTTCACACTGCCGCTTGCCCCGCGGGGCAGTGATTTCCAGCAACGGTTCTACGCGGCCCTTTGTGCCATTCCTTTTGGCGAAACGCGTACTTATGGAGATCTGGCAAAGGAATTGAATGTTTCCGCGCAAGCCATCGGACAAGCCTGCGGCGCGAACCCCATCGCGATTTTGATCCCCTGCCACCGCGTTTTGGCGGCAGATGGGCTTGGTGGTTTTTCCGGCGCTGGTGGGGTCGAAGCAAAGGTAGAGCTGCTCAAACTGGAGGGGGCTGCGGGGTTGCTGATTTAAGCGGTCTTGCGTTCAGGGATGATCTGCTGGCTGACACCGGCGAACAGCAGATAAACGGACGTGATAATCAAACCCCAATGGGCCCAGCTTTCGGGGTGGAAATCCACCCATGCGGCCCAGCCTGCAAAGAATGTCCACGCCAGTGCCATCGGCAGCGTGATCATGCGCCAGCGTTCGGTGCGCACAGGATGCACGAATTTCAGCGGGACAAACATCGTGATGGCAAGGCTGGCGACCAGCACCAGCGACACCCAGAAATTAGGTTGCAAGGCAAAGATCACCAGCACCAGCATGTTCCAGCACCCCGGAAAACCGGAAAAGGAATTATCCTTTGTTTTCATGCGCGTGTCGGCAAAATACATCGCGGACGCAAAGGTGATGATGATGATCGCAAACCAGCCTGTCCAACCGGGCAAAAGCCCTGATTTGAACAAGGCGTATGCGGGCACAAATACATAGGTCAGATAGTCGATGATCAGATCCAGCAAAACGCCATCAAATGCTGGGGCATTGGTCTTTACATCGTATTTGCGCGCCAATGGGCCATCGATACCGTCCACAAAGAAGGCAACGACAAGCCAGAGAAACATCAGGCTCCATTGTTCTTGCACGGCGGCCAGCATGGCGAGCATGGCAAAAACGGCCCCGGTCGCTGTGAACAGGTGAACGAAAAGGGCTTTGGTACGGAGTGTCATGACGGTTTCATGCTTTAAATTGACGAATGGGGCAACGTGATAGTCACGCCTTGGGGTGGGCCTTTTCATAAACCGACATCAGATGTGCGGCGTCGACGGCTGTATAGGCTTGGGTTGTCGACAATGAGGCATGACCAAGAAGTTCTTGAATTGCGCGCAAGTCACCCCCTGCCGCAAGCAGATGGGTTGCAAAAGAATGGCGCATTGCGTGCGGGGTCGCGGTGGCCGGCAGGCCGAGTTGCAGGCGCGCCTGTTCCATCACTTTTTGGATCACACGTGGTGAGAGCGGGCCACAGCGCACCGCGCGAAAGATTGGCGTGTCGGGTTCAACGGGGTATGGGCAGAGGTGCAGATAGGCATCAACAGCATCTCGGGCAGCGTCAATGACGGGCACGATGCGTTCTTTGCCGCCTTTACCCGTGATGCGAAGAACCTCCGGAAGGGGAACATCGGTGCCAGTCAGCCCCAACGCCTCGGAGATCCGTAAGCCGCAGCCATATAGCAGGGTGACAACAGCAACGTCGCGCGCCGCTATCCAGGGCTCTTTTGATTGAAACGCAACGGTTTCGATCATCTGTGCGGCCGCAGATTCTTCAAGCGGGCGGGGCAGTTTGCGTTGGAACTTGGGCGACCGGGTCGACAGGACCGCTGTCGGCTCAAACCCTTCACGCTCGGCCAGCCATGTGTAGAAGGATTTCACCGCAGAGAGGGATCGCGCCAAAGACCTGGCACCCACGCCGCGTCCACGCACATGCGCCATCCATGCACGCATATCACGAACGCTGACACGGGCAATGGGGGCAAGGCCCTGCGACCCGCCGTTGTGCTGTGTCATGAAGGCCAGAAAACCCAGAACGTCGGCCTGATAGGCCTTCAACGTGTTCTCAGTAGCGCCCGCAAGGGCGCGCTGATGGGCAAGCCATGCGTTGGATGCGTCTGACAGGGCAGGCGCGATCATCAGTTTACGCCAACCAGCGCCGAACGACCCTTTCAAAGACGCCGGCAAAGAACGTCAGAAGGTCGGTGCCCTGTTGGGGGGTGAATTGCAAGGGGTCCTCGCTGCCCATGACCAGCATGGCGGGCAGGCGGTTAGGACCAATGTCAATTTTCAGGCAGGCCTCGGATTTGATGTATTCGGCGCGGGGGCCGTAAAGGCTGCCGCCAACCTTATGAAAAGGGCGCAGGGTAATCTGGCGGGCAGGCATATTGCGCCCAAGGGTGATATAGCCGTCGACATAGTTCTCTGGCATCACGGCAACCGTGGTGCCATCGTTGTTAAGCTCTTCGTTGTCGTGACTTTCCAACACAAGGCGGATCGCATCAACACGCAGGATATCGGCCACTTCGCCGGTCAGATCGGTGAGGAATTGTGCAAATGTGCTGGCATCCATCATGCGCAGGATTGCGCGGTGGACCTGATTGGTGCCTGCCAGATTGTCATAGGCGGCTGCAATGACATTGCGGTGGTTGTCTTCAAGACGGTCAAAACGTGCTTCAAGCCGATCCATCGCGACAGAGCGCAAATCAACGACATTGCCACCTGCCCCGGTTTCACTAGCCCCCACAAGGGCGCGCATCAGATCGTGATCTTCCAAAAGGACATCAGGGTTTGCGATGATCTTTTCACGAAGATCATCCGCCATAATTTGTTGGTTCATTGTGCCTGCTCTGCTTTGTTTTTTGTCAATATAGCAGAGGGTTACGCCGCTTGTCGCAGGCTTTTTGGCGGCAAAGTGCCAAACGTGGCACTTTTGCCCTAGTCGGGGCGGCATGTAAGGTGGATCATGATCCACCTTACCCTGGGCATCTTACAGAATTTTGATGCCAGCCTTTTCGACATCCGCCATAAAACCGGCCAGACCTTTGTCGGTCAAAACGTGGTTCGCCATCGCCTTGATGACCGCCGGAGGGGCCGTCGCCACATCCGCGCCGATCTTGGCGCAATCGCTCATGTGGTTGGCAGAACGGATGGAGGCTGCAAGGATGTTCGTGCCAAAACCATAGTTGTCATAGATCGTGCGGATGTCCTCGATCAGCTCAAGCCCATCAAGGTTGATGTCGTCCAGACGGCCGATGAAGGGGCTGATGAATGTGGCACCGGCCTTGGCCGCCAGCAATGCCTGGTTGGCAGAGAAACACAAGGTAACGTTGACCATCGTGCCTTCGTCCGACAGTGCTTTGCAGGTCTGCAGGCCAGCCCATGTCAGGGGAACCTTTACCGCAATGTTGTCGGCGATCTTGGCCAGCTTGCGGCCTTCGGCCAGCATGGTTTCGGCATCCAGCGCCACCACTTCAGCGGACACCGGTCCATCCACAAGATCACAGATTTCTTTGGTGACTTCCAGAATGTCACGGCCTGATTTGGCGATCAGCGAGGGGTTCGTCGTGACCCCATCCACCATGCCAAGATCGTTAAGTTCTTTGATCTGGTCGATCTCGGCTGTATCTACGAAAAACTTCATCTCTTCACTCCGGGCATGGGTTGGTGTTTGTTGGGCCAGCGTTTACCTGATTGGGCAGGCGGCGAAAACCCACAAAGGCAGCGATGATCGACAGCTATTTCCACGAAGGTGACCTTGTTGGCGTGTTGACGACGCAGCCGCTGGACCGTGTGCTTGATTATAAGGCGCCTGAGGGTGGTTGCCATTTGGGTGCCTTTGTCGAGGTGCCACTGGGCCCGCGCAAGGTGCTGGGCGTGATTTGGGGCGCGGGCAAGGGGGACTTTGATTACAACAAGGTCCGGGCGGTCATCCGCGTTCTGGATGTGGCGCCGATGCGCGGTGAGATGCGCCAGTTCCTGACCCGTGCTGCTGAATACACGCTGACCCCAATGCCCGCGATGCTGCGCCTTGCCACTCGCGCGCCGGGCCTGGGCGATGCGCAATCCATGCGCAAGGTTTATCGTCTGGGGGATGTAACCCCGGACCGCATGACCGGTGCGCGTGAAAAGGTGCTGGGCGTGCTGCGTGATTATGGCGGGCTGTCCTTCACCCTGGGCGAATTGGCCGAGATGGCGGGCGTGGGAACATCCGTCGTCAAAGGGCTTGTCAAACTAGGTGCGGTATCCGAAGAACAGGCACCGCGTGACACTGCCTATCCCGCTCTTGATCCCGACTATGGTGGCAAGGAACTCAGCGCGGATCAGGCCGCAGGCGCCGCGGCTTTGCGCGCGTCCCTTCGCAGCGACACTTACGGAACGACCTTGCTGAAAGGCGTGACCGGCTCTGGCAAAACAGAAGTCTACCTTGAGGCGGTCGCCGAATGCCTGCGCATGGGCCGGCAAGCGCTCGTACTCCTACCGGAAATTGCGCTGTCGGGTGAGTTCATCACGTGGGTTGAAGCGCGCTTCGGCATGAAACCGGCAGAATGGCATTCCGGCGTGACCATGACCGAGCGCCGGCGTTGTTGGCGCATGGTTGGGCAGGGCGATGCGCAACTGGTTGTCGGCGCACGGTCGGCGTTGTTTTTGCCATATCAGGACCTTGGGCTGATCGTTGTCGACGAAGAACACGACACATCCTACAAGCAAGAAGACGGTGTGCTTTATAACGCCCGCGATATGGCCGTGCTGCGGGCGGCAATCAATGGGGCGCAGGTGGTTCTCGCCTCGGCCACGCCGTCACTGGAAAGTTGGGCCAATGTGGAAACGGGCAAATATCAGCGGTTGGCGCTGACATCGCGGTTTGGGGCAGCGGTGATGCCGAAGATGGCAGCCATTGATATGCGGGCCGAGGATCTGCCGGGGGGGGCGTGGGTTTCACCCACCCTACGGGGGGCGATCCAGGATCGGTTGAAAAAGGGTGAACAATCGCTGATTTTTCTGAACCGGCGTGGCTACGCACCGATCACGCTGTGCCGGGCTTGCGGGCATCAGATAGGCTGTGACCAATGTGATGCGCGCATGGTCGAACATCGTTTCCTGAAACGGCTGATGTGCCACCAATGCGGTGATACCAAACCGATGCCAACCCAATGCCCCAGTTGCGGGGCCGAAGACCGGCTGAGCGCCGTCGGCCCCGGTGTGGAACGTATGGGCGAAGAGGTCGCGGCGCTGTTTCCCGATGCCCGTGTCGCGGTGCTTTCCTCTGATCTCTATGGGTCTGCCCGCGCGATGAAGGCACATATCGAAGAGATTGCGCAGGGGGGGACGGATATCATCATTGGCACCCAGTTGGTGGCCAAAGGGCATAATTTTCCATTGCTGACGCTTGTGGGCGTGATTGACGCGGACCTTGGTTTGCAAGGGTCTGACCTGCGGGCGGCTGAACGCACGTTTCAACTGATGCGGCAGGTCGCTGGGCGCGCCGGCCGGGCTGAGACACCGGGCGAGGCGCTATTGCAAACCCATCAACCGGAACACGCTGTGATCCGGGCCATTCTGGCGGGCGACGAGGAAAGTTTCTGGGCCGCAGAGGCCGCGGAACGCAAAGCCGCTGGTGTGCCGCCCTACGGGCGCATGGCGGGGATCATCCTGAGCAGTCCGAATGTGCAGGACGTATTTGATCTTGGGGCGGAAATGGCACGCATGGATGCGCCCTTGCGCCAGATCGGGGCGCAGGTCTTCGGCCCTGCGCCAGCGCCCATCGCGCGGGTGCGCGGGCGCCACCGGGTCAGGTTGTTGGTGAAGGCCGAAAAGACAGCCCCCTTGCAGCAGGCATTGGCCAAATGGGCGGGGCAGTTCCGTCTGCCGACCAATCTGCGTATGGCGATCGACATCGACCCGCAGAGTTTTTACTAATCCTTGTTGGGATCAGCGTCGTCGCCCATTTCTTCCCGCCAGTGGCGGCGGCAAAGCGAGACATAGCTCTCATTCCCGCCCACGACGATCTGATCACCTGCGGCAAGCACATTGCCGTCTGCGTCGCGGCGCACCACCATGGTGGCCTTCTTGCCGCAATGACATATCGTCCGAACCTCGCGCATTTCGTCAGCCAGGGCGAGCAATGACGCCGAGGCCGGAAACAGACGTCCGCGGAAATCAACGCGCAACCCGTAGGTCATCACCGGTACGCCCAGATCATCAACGGCACGGGCCAGTTGCCAGACATGATCCGGTGTCATGAAATGCGCCTCATCCAGAAACACGCAGGCGCAGGGCCCTTCATTCAGGCGGGCGGCGATCATTTCAAAGAGGTCGTCATCAGCACCAAAGGTGTCCGCATCTGCACCAATACCGATCCGGCTGCCGATCCGGCCAACGCCCGCGCGGTCGTCAAACCGGGCGATCAGCAGATAGGTTTGCATCCCCCGCTCAATGTAATTGTGCGAGGCTTGCAACAGAACCGTCGATTTGCCTGCGTTCATGGTGGAGTAGTTGAAGTAGAGCTTTGCCATGATGTGTCAGTACCGCGTTTTGATCGCGCATTGAAGCGCAGCACGTGACTATTTGCATGCGCTTGATTGCAATGGCAACCAACGCACGGCGCGTCCCGCCACCAAGGCAACGTAGGCGGCTGAACCAAAGGTGCTGGGGGGGAGGATCGCGATCCTTAACATACCATGACTACCGCATGGACACTGGTTACTTGTCCCTCAGGGGAACGCTTTATCAATGACATCGCAGACGAACCGCTTTAATGGGAATAGATACGGCGGTTTCCCCTTCCGCAGCGGCAGCATGATCTAGTTGGAGTACACCTATGGCGGGCAATGGTAACTATTTGAAAAAGCACACCGAAGCCCTGGTCAAGAATGTAGGTATCGAAGCGGCTTGTGAATTGACCGGAAAGTCCAAAGCAACGCTCGGTCGCTACTATTCTGATAACGTCGAACATGCCGATAGGTTCATGCCGGTTGATGCGGTTGTGGCGTTGGAAGCGGCATCGTCCTACCCGCATGTGACCTCTGCGCTGGCTGAACTGAATGGGGCAGCCCTGTCCTATGACAAATCCCGCACCAACAGCGAGGGCGAGATCAATACGGATGTGATTAAACTTAGCCAACGATTTGCATTGTTGATGGCAGAATACAATCAATCCATTGCCGATGGGGTGATCACCATGAATGAAGCGAAACGCCTGCTGCGTGAGACGACGGCGCTGCAACAGGTGCTCATTGATATGAAGCTGCACCTCGAAGATAACGCCTGATGACCATCGACAGCTCTGACATGCCGAACATCGTGCCCGGTGCCTTGCGGCCATTGGATATTGCTGCATTGGCAGGGCCGGACACGCCGCAACACCCGCCCCGCATTCTGCTGCTTTATGGGTCGCTGCGCGACGTGAGTTACTCTCGTCTGGCAGCGGAAGAAGGCGCCCGCGTGCTGCGCGCGCTGGGCTGCGATACCAGGTTTTTTGACCCATCAGGCCTGCCGCTGCCGGGGGACGCGGATGAGATGCATCCCAAGGTGGCTGAACTGCGCGAATTGGTGATGTGGTCCGAAGGCATGGTCTGGTCCAGCCCCGAATGCCACGGCGCGATGACCGGCATCATGAAGGCCCAGATCGACTGGATACCCTTGTCACCAATCGGTGGGATCAGGCCAACACAAGGCAAGACGCTGGCCGTTATGCAGGTCAGCGGTGGGTCGCAATCCTTCAACACCGTCAATCAGTTACGTATCCTGGGGCGCTGGATGCGACTAATCACGATCCCCAATCAGTCCTCTGTGCCGATGGCCTGGAAAGAGTTCGAGGATGGGCGGATGAAACACTCGCCGCTCTACAACCGGATCGTGGATGTGATGGAAGAGCTGGCACGGTTCACCGTCATGACACGCGGCCGCAGTGCAATGCTGACCGACCGCTATTCAGAGCGGGTAGAAAGCCTGGAAGATGTGCACAAACGGGTAAGCGGCTAGATCAGCGGCACCAATGGCACGCCGCACGCGGCAAGAGTGAATAGCAGCCCGGCCGTAATGATGATCTTCATGATGTTTTTTCCTTATGCACGTTCAACGATGACGGAACCGACAGAATACCCCGCCCCGAAAGAACAGATCAGCCCTTTGTCGCCCGGCGATAAGTCGTTGGAATGTTGAGAGAATGCAATGATTGACCCGGCAGAGGATGTGTTGGCATAATCTTGCAGGATATTGGGTTGCTCGTGCGGTTCAGGGGTGCGGCCCAAGACCTTTTTGCCGATGTACTCATTCATCGTTTTGTTGGCCTGATGCAGCCAGAGGCGGTGCAAGTCGTCCGCTTTGACGCCTTCCTCTTGCATATGACTTGCGATGTGTTGGCTGACCAGTGGCAGCACCTCTTTGAAGACCTTACGCCCGTTTTGCATGAACTGCATGTCGCGGCGGTCTTCCATTTGATCATGGGTGCGGCGCAGATAGCCGTTATTGTTGCGGATGTTGTTGCTGAACTGGGTGGCGCAGCGGGTCGATAGCACCTTGAAATATCCGGAATTTAGGCCTTCATCACGTTCCAGCAGGGTCGCTGTGGCCACGTCGCCAAAGATGAAATGACAATCGCGATCGCGCCATTCCAGATGGGCGGAACAAATCTCTGGGTTGATGGCCAGCGCACGGCGGATCGAGCCGGAGCGGATCATATCGGCGGCCGTTTGAATACCGAATGTGGCGCTTGAACAGGCGACATTCATGTCGAAAGCAAAACCACCTGCGCCGATAAGCTGCTGAATTTCAACAGCAACCGCCGGGTATGCGCGTTCCATGTTCGAGGCCGCGCAGATCACCAGATCAACGTCGGCGGCCTCCACCCCGGCGGCGGTGAGGGCTTTGCCCGCGGCATCAACCCCAATTTCGGCCATGTATCCGGGTTGGTCGTCGGGGCGGGCGGGGAGGTGCGGGAACATGCGGGAGGGGTCAAGAACACCCGCTTTGTCAAGGACATAGCGGCGCTCAATTCCCGAGGCGGCGAGGATGAAATCAGAGGAGGAATGGGTTTTTGCCTCCACCTTTCCCGATGCAATCGCTGTTTCATTTTCCGCGTTCCACAGGTCGGCATAGGCGTTGAAGGCGGCGACCAATTCATCGTTGGTGATGACCTGGGAAGGGGTGAAAACCCCGGTGCCTGTGATCGCGACGTTATGCATAGATGCCCCCGATTGCGGGATCCACCCTATGGCGACGGGACGGGAAATGTCCATGGGGGCAACGATCTGCTGCCAGATTGTGTTGTAGGGTTGGGCGCGCGCAGGGGGGATGTGAGGGTTATTTTGCGCAACAATGCATCTCACGGCAGCACTCATTTCAATCGCCACGGTTACACCTTAAAAATGTCATGATTGACCGTTTTACGCGTCATGATTGTTGTCAATTTTAGATGACTGAAACCGATTATCAGGATAAAATCATGACGAAACTCCCCCTTATTCTCGCAGCGCTATCTCTGTCCGCGGCTTGCGCGACCACACCGTTGCTGGAACCGACTGCTGGCCCCGTTTCCCCCAGCTTGCTGGGCGCCGGCACAGCGGAACGCCTGTCGTCTGGCCGAAACGAAACGATGGTTCGCGCCTATTTGCCGAACGCGGAAAATCCAACGGCACTGGGGACCGAGGTTGCAGGCGCGGAATGCTCTTTGCGTTCGGATGAGTTGCGTGCGTCCGTGGTGACGCCGCAAGCTGTCATCCTGCCGACATTCAAGCAGCGCGGCGCGCTTGAGGATCGTGGTGTGCCAGGTGCATTGCTGGTGTCATGTGACTATCGCGGGCAGACCGGCCGCACATTGCTGACTGCGCAGGAAAAAGAAGTGGCCGTCGTAAGTGGCGCGGGCCTGGGCGGTCTGGTGCTGGGACTGGCTGTCTCTGGTATTGCGGCCAACACAACACCATGGCGCTTTGAGCCATCTGCAGCAGTGGTGCTGAACAACCAATGATGAAGCGGTTCATTTGCACGGCCCTTGTGGCTGCGGGTCTTGGGGCGTGCGATGTCACGCCCAGCCTGCCGGTTGAACAGGCGCCCGAACGGCTGCGGACCTCATCCGTTGTCAGCGCCGACCGAACACTTGGCCTCGCGGGCTCTGTGGTGCGGACCTATGTTCAGGGGCCTGATGGGAATGATGTCGAAGTGGCCGGGGTGTCATGCCAGATCAGCTCAGGCGAGTTGTCGGGCCGGGTGACGACGCCGCAGATGATCAACTACCCATTGTTCATTCAGGCCGACCGCTTTGCCAATCGCGGGCAACCGTCATCTTTGCAGGTCACTTGCAGCTACAACGGGAAGTCGGCGCGGCAAAGCGTGTCACCCGGTTTGCAGTCACGCGCCCGCGCCGCAACGCAAAATACAGCGGTAGCACCCAATACGGTGACATCATCCTTCGTGCCACTGACAGGGGCGGTGTCGTCCAGCTATCCTTGGGTGTACCCGCCGCAGATAAGGGTTAACCTGCGCTGAGGCGCGGGAAATCGCGGGCCCCGGCTGATATCGCGCACGCGTCCCATTGGTATGGGGCGCGTTTTTTTTGCGCGCACAGACTACGGTTTGAGTGGCAGAGACGTTTCCCGCAATACCCCGCCCGGCTTGCCGGGGCAGCGCCCGGACCTCCCCCATGGGGAGGGCGCTTTTGCAACGGTGGGGTTTCATTGTGGGGCTGGTGGGGTGCCCCCCGCTTTGCCAAACGGACCTGTTGGAGCGCCCGCCCCGAGGTCCGGGCGCTGGCCCTACGGTGATGTTCTGCTACCCCTGCAACGCCCTCACCCCAACATCCCCTTCAACCCGCGCTTGCATCGCCAGCACGGCGGCATGTGATGCCGCGGCCGTCGTGAAATAAGGGATTTTGTCGTAGAGGGCGACGGCGCGGATGTCGCGGCTGTCTTCGACCGCTTGCGCGCCTTCGGTGGTGTTAAAGACCAATGCGATATGCCCGTCCTTGAGCCGGTCAACGATGGTCAGCCCGCCTTCGTAGACTTTGTTGACCACTTCGCAGGCGATCTCATTCTCTGTCAGCCATGCGGCGGTGCCCCGTGTCGCGACAATGTCCAGCCCCAGTTTCAGCAGCATTTGCGCCGCTTCCAGCATGGCGCTGGTTTTGTCGGTGTCCTTGATCGAGATAAAGACGGTGCCTGCCTCTGGCAGTTCGGTGCCTGCGCCCATTTGCGCCTTGAGGAACGCGCGGGGGAAGGACCGGTCCCAGCCCATGACCTCGCCGGTTGAGCGCATTTCGGGGCCGAGGATCGTATCGACACCGGGGAAGCGGGCGAAGGGTAGGACGGCCTCTTTCACGGAAAACCACGGTGTATGTGGGTCGGCCAGCGTAAAGGCGTCACCCAGGGGCAGCACATCCATGGGGTTTTCAGTTTCTGGATAGGCCTCGCGCAGGGGGAAGTTGGACAGTGGTTCGCCCGCCATCAGCCGCGCCGCGATCGACGCAATGGCGCTATCCGTTGCTTTGGCCACAAAGGGCACCGTGCGCGAGGCGCGTGGGTTCACCTCGATCAGGTAGACCGTTTCATCCTTGACCGCGAACTGGATGTTCATCAGGCCCACGACGTTCAGCGCCTTGGCCAGCTTTTCTGTTTGGCTGCGGATTTCAGCGATCATCGCGCCCGAAAGCGAGTAAGGGGGCAGAGAGCAGGCACTGTCGCCCGAATGCACGCCTGCCTCTTCGATATGCTGCATGATGCCCGCGACATGGGTGTCTTTGCCATCAGACAGGCAGTCAACATCAACCTCGACAGCACCGGACAGGTAGCTGTCAAGCAAAACAGGGCTGTCGCCCGATACAACCACCGCGTCAGAGATATAGCGCCGCAGCTGGTCCATATCGCGCACGATTTCCATGGCGCGACCACCCAACACGAACGACGGGCGGATCACGAGGGGGAAACCGATGCCTTCGGCGATATTCAGCGCCTCTGCGTCAGTGGCCGCGATGCCGTTGTGTGGTTGTTTGAGGTCCAGTTTCTGGACAAGCTGCTGAAAACGTTCACGGTCTTCGGCCAGATCGATACTGTCGGGTGTGGTGCCAAGGATTGGGATGCCTGCGTCGTTCAGCGCATTCGCCAGCTTCAGCGGGGTCTGCCCGCCGAACTGCACGATGACGCCGTGCAGGGTGCCGTTGTCCTGTTCGACCCGCAGGATTTCCATGACGTGTTCGAAGGTCAGCGGTTCGAAATAGAGCCGGTCCGAGGTGTCATAATCGGTGCTGACCGTCTCGGGGTTGCAGTTGATCATGATCGTTTCATAGCCCTGATCGGTCAGGGCGAAACAGGCGTGACAGCAGCAGTAATCAAACTCGATCCCTTGGCCGATCCGGTTGGGGCCGCCGCCAAGGATGACAACCTTTTTGCGGTCCGAAGGCCGCGCTTCGCATTCCGCATCACCCATGACGGGGGTCTCGTAGGTGGAATACATATAGGGTGTTTGGGCCTCAAACTCGGCCGCGCAGGTGTCGATCCGTTTGAAAACGGCATTGACGCCAAGGGCGCGGCGGGCCTGGCGCACCGCGTCTTCGGTTCCGCCGGTCAGCTTGGCCAGACGTGCATCGGTGAAGCCCAGCATTTTTACGGAACGCAGACCATCCTCGGTCGTGGGTAGGCCGTTGGCGGTGATATCCGCTTCCATGTCGATGATCTCGCGGATGCGGGCAAGGAACCATGGGTCGAATTTCGTCACAGCGTGGATGTCGTCGTCCGACAGCCCGTGCCGCATGGCTTGCGCGATGACCCGGATGCGGTCAGGTGTTTGTTTGGCAAGCGCCATGGTGACCGCCGCCGCCTCTGGCGCGCCGGGGATGTCGATTTCATCAAAGCCGGTCAGGCCGGTTTCCATCGACGCCAGCGCCTTTTGTATGGATTCGTGGAAGGTGCGGCCAATCGCCATCGCCTCGCCCACAGATTTCATGGCTGTGGTCAGGTTGGGCTCGGATCCGGCGAATTTTTCAAATGCAAAGCGCGGGATTTTGGTGACAACATAGTCAATCGTGGGTTCAAACGACGCGGGGGTCACGCCGGTGATGTCGTTGTCCAACTCATCCAGCGTGTAACCGACGGCGAGTTTTGCCGCGATCTTGGCAATGGGGAAACCTGTTGCTTTCGACGCCAGCGCGGACGACCGTGACACGCGGGGGTTCATTTCGATCACGACCATGCGCCCATCTGCGGGGTTGACCGCCCATTGCACGTTGGAGCCGCCGGTTTCCACGCCGATTTCGCGCAGCACATTGATGCTGTGCGTGCGCATGATCTGGTATTCTTTGTCCGTCAGCGTCAGGGCAGGCGCCACGGTGATTGAATCGCCGGTATGCACGCCCATCGGATCCACGTTTTCGATGGCGCAGACGATGATGGCATTGTCCGCCTTGTCGCGCACGACTTCCATTTCGAACTCTTTCCAGCCCAGAAGCGATTGATCGACAAGGATTTGCCCTACGGGTGAGGCATCCATACCGGTGCGGCAGAAATGTTCGTATTCTTCGCGGTTGTAAGCCACGCCACCACCGGTGCCGCCAAGGGTAAAGGCGGGGCGGATGATGGCGGGCAGGCCGATGTCCTCTAATGCTTCGAGGGCGATCTTGACACCGGCATCAAGGTCTTGTTTGCCGGCCACTTCCGGGGCGGTCACGATTGTCGCTTTGGGGTTTTCAATGCCCAGACGGTCCATCGCCTCGCGGAATAGCTTGCGGTCCTCGGCCATTTCGATGGCCTCGCGCTTGGCACCGATCATCTCAACCCCGAATTTCTCCAGGATACCCATGTCAGCCAGTGCCAGCGATGTGTTCAGCCCGGTCTGCCCGCCCATTGTAGGCAACAGCGCGTCGGGGCGTTCCTTTTCGATGATCTTGGCGACAACTTCGGGGGTGATGGGTTCGATATAGGTGGCATCGGCCAGGCCGGGGTCGGTCATAATTGTGGCGGGGTTGGAATTGACGAGAATGACCCGGTAACCTTCCTCGCGCAGCGCCTTGCAGGCCTGCGCGCCAGAGTAGTCAAACTCGCAGGCTTGTCCGATAATAATGGGGCCGGCGCCGATAATCATGATCGACTGGATGTCGGTGCGCTTTGGCATGGCAGTGCCCCCTGATTTGCAAATTGTCGTGGGTTATAGGGATGGCGCGCCCATGTGCAAGAGGCGGATGGGCTTTGCAGGGCTTTTGATGCCTCTGGCTATGAGTTTTTGGGGCAAGATGATGAGGAATGGTTGACTTCATGCGGCCAAAGGGGTGTATCGGGCCGACCGTTTGACCCTTTGAGGACTTGACCCATGCACGCCTATCGCAGCCACACCTGTGCCGATCTGACCGCCGCCAATGTGGGCGACACCGTTCGCCTGTCGGGCTGGGTGAACCGGGTCCGGGATCATGGCGGCATCCTGTTTATCGATTTGCGCGATCACTACGGCATCACACAAGTGCTATGTGATCCGGATTCAGCAGCCTTTGCCGATGTGGAAAAGGTGCGGTCAGAATGGTGCATCCGTATTGATGGGGAGGTCAAGGCGCGCGACCCCGAACTGGTGAATACCAAACTGCCCACCGGTGAGGTGGAAGTGTTTGTGCGCGACATCGAAGTGCTGGGTGCTGCCAAGGAACTGCCGCTGATGGTGTTTGGTGATCAGGAATACCCTGAGGAAACCCGCCTGAAGTATCGCTATCTGGATCTGCGCCGCGAGGCGATGCAGGACAACATGAAACTGCGCTCTGATGTTGTGGCCTCCATGCGCCGCCGCATGTGGGACAGTGGGTTCCGCGAATATCAGACACCGATTATTACCGCCTCTTCCCCCGAAGGCGCACGTGATTTTCTGGTGCCGTCGCGTCTGCATCCGGGTAAGTTTTATGCCCTGCCGCAGGCCCCGCAGCAGTTCAAACAGCTGATCATGGTGTCGGGCTATGACAAGTATTTTCAGATCGCCCCCTGCTTCCGCGATGAAGACCCGCGGGCGGATCGGTCGCCCACGGATTTCTACCAACTGGATCTGGAGATGTCGTTTGTTGAGCAGCAGGATGTGTTTGACACGATCCAGCCTGTCATCACCGGAATTTTCGAAGAATTCGGCGGCGGCCGCAAGGTTGATCAGACGTGGGAGCAAATCTCGTATCGTGATGCCGCACTTTGGTATGGGTCCGACAAGCCCGACCTGCGTAACCCGATCAAGATGCAGGTGGTGTCAGAGCATTTTGCAGGCTCCGGCTTTGCGATCTTTGCCAAATTGCTGGAGCAGGAGGGGACAGAGGTACGTGCGATCCCCGCGCCAACGGGTGGCAGCCGCAAATTCTGCGACCGTATGAATGCCTTTGCCCAGAAAGAAGGATTGCCCGGGATGGGCTATATCTTCTGGCGGGAAAAGACCGCCGACGCCGTGGCCCAAGAGTTGGGGATTTCGGTGAAAGAGGCACAGGCCAAGCTGAAATCAGGCGAGGTGGAAGGCGGCATGGAGGCTGCCGGACCGTTGGCCAAGAACATTGGCCCCGAACGGACCGAGGCGATCCGCCAGCAACTGGGCCTGGGTCTGGGCGATGCAGCGTTTTTCCTTGGCGGTAAGCCGAAGGCCTTTGAAGGCGTGGCTGGCAAGGCCCGCAACGTGATTGGCGAAGAACTGGGTCTGACCGATCAGAACCGTTTTGCTTTTGCCTGGATCGTGGATTTCCCGATTTACGAGCAGGACGAAGAAACCGGCAAGATTGATTTTGAGCATAACCCGTTCTCTATGCCCCAAGGGGGGATGGACGCGCTGCAAGGTGATCCGCTTAAGGTGCTGGGGTATCAGTATGATCTGGCCTGCAACGGCTATGAACTGGTGTCAGGTGCCATTCGGAACCACCGCCCGGAAATCATGTTCAAGGCGTTTGAACTGGCCGGTTACGGCAAGGACGAGGTTGAAAAACGCTTTGGCGGGATGGTCAATGCGTTCCAATATGGCGCGCCGCCCCACGGGGGCTGTGCGGCGGGGATTGACCGCATTGTGATGCTGTTGGCGGATGCATCCAACATTCGCGAGGTCATCATGTTCCCGATGAACCAACGCGCCGAAGACCTGATGATGGACGCCCCAAGCGCGCCACAGAACGAACAGCTGCGCGAATTGCGTCTGCGGGTGCTGCCACCGGAAAGCTAGGACCCTAAATCGGGCTGCGTGCCGCAAGTCGCGCATCGATCATGGCTATGAGGGCGGCAATCTCTTTTGCGGGATTGCGGCCGTCCATCCGGCATTGTTCAAGCGCGCTGACCGCATGACCAAGTTTGTGGTCTTTGGCGCTACTTGCCAACCCGCCCAGAAACTGTGTGACATAGGCCAGCCGCTCCCGCTTGGTCGGGTCATTCAGGATCGTGGAAATCTGGACCAAATCATCGTGCAGGGCGATAGGATCCGGGACCAGAACATCCTCTTGCAAAAGGCGTGGCAGCGGGGGCTGCCGATCTGCGGGAAGCTGGTCAAGAATGACGCTTTGGAATTGCGCAAGGCTGCCCAGCGGTTTTTCCAGAAACGCATCGGCACCGGCAGCTAGCACATCCGCCTCAACCGCCGCGTCGCCGCTGATGCCGATGATCACCTCAATGCGGGGATTGCCCTTTGCAATCATTTCGATCAACGCCAGACCCGACCCATCGGGCAGCCCCACATCCACAAGCAGCACCTTCGGGCGGTAAACTGCAAGATGCCGCCGCGCGTTTTCTAGGCTGTCTGCCCGTCTGATCCGCGCACCCGACCGCAGGCACATCAGGCGCACGGCCTCGCTCGCAAATCGGCTGTCTTCGACAATCAGCACAGTAAGGCCCAGAAGGGGCCGGCGGGCCGTTGGGGCGCGGGTTTGTATCAGGTCACTCAGGCCGTCCATGACGATTCGTCCTTTCGGTGGTTGCCCCAACACTACGCGGCAATAAAGTGAACAGCCCATTAACCGCTTCTGGCGTTGCGCCCCCCAATGGCGCGCGTCATATTGCGCCAAACAGGAGATTCCCCATGATTGGCCGTCTTAATCACGTTGCTATCGCCGTCCCGGATCTGGAAACGGCAAGCGCACAATATCGTACGATGCTGGGTGCTGACGTGGGTGTGCCACAGGATGAACCGGATCATGGTGTCACGGTCGTTTTCATCACTTTGCCCAATACCAAGATTGAGCTGCTGTACCCGCTTGGGGACGGCTCTCCCATTCAGGGGTTTCTGGATAAGAACCCTGCCGGTGGTATCCACCATATCTGTTATGAAGTTGACGATATCCTTGCCGCCCGCGATCATCTGCTTGCCGAGGGTGCGCGCGTCCTGGGTGGGGGCGAACCCAAGATCGGGGCGCATGGCAAACCGGTGATTTTCCTGCACCCGAAGGATTTCAACGGCTGCCTGATCGAACTTGAACAGGTCTAGCCCTTGTCTTGACGCCTGAACGGCGTATCTGAGACATAACCGTCTACCAAAGGAATAGCCCCGTGGGTCCTGTCTCTGCACTTGTTCTTTTTGCCATCATCTGGACCTTGGTGTTCTTTGTTGTGCTGCCCTTGCGTCTTGAGACCCAAGGCGAAGCCGGGGAAGTCGTGCCTGGCACCCACGCGTCATCGCCCGCCAACATCGATATCAAGCGCAAGGCGAAAGTCACCACAATGTGGGCCTTTCCGATCTGGGCTGTGATTGCCGGTGTGATCCTGTCTGGTGCCGTCACAATGCGCGATATCGACTGGTTCGAACGGATGTCGACACCGGCGGTCAGCGCTGACTAGGGCTTAGCCCTAAGCCCGTGATAAAGGTGCGTGAATGTCGCCGCACCCAGAATGGGAATAAACAGATTGAGCAGTGGGATGGATAGCGGCACAGCCATCAGGCAACCTGCCAGCCAGATTGTGCCCTGATGCCGCTTGCGCAGCGCCTTGGCGCCGTCCCGCCCCTCGCGCCGCATCGCGGCCAGCTGGAAATACTCACGGCCCAGTAAGAATCCATTGAGCGCATAAAAGATAAACACCGCCGCGAAGGGCAGCATCGCATAAAGAATGAAGGCAAAGATATTCGCCGCAATGAGCACACCCAGGAAATTGACGGTATCGCGTAACCCATCGGCAAAGCTGACAGGCGGCAGGCTTGGCAGGTTGGGGTAATGCAGTTCTTCGACAGCGCTCGCGACTTCGTCCAGAAACAACGATGTGATGGCAGAGGCAACAGGCACCATCAGGAAGACCGACAGCAGGATCACCAACCCAAGTGAGCCCCAGCTGAGCAGATCGCCCAGCCTCGTGATCTGTGTGCCACCGGGCAAGGTAATGGGGTCTTGGGTCAGCCACTCAATAATCCAAAGCAGTCCTGCATAAATCCCGATCAAAAGCGCGATGGTCAGCCCAATCCCCCGCCAGAGCACTGACCGAAACCGACGGTCAGGCAGCTGTGCAAGCGCTTTGAAAAAGGCCATGAGGATCATGCGCTGACCCATGTCGTGATCATGTCAAGGTCGGGGCGCGGGCGTTCCGGTGGGGCGGATGTTTCGGTGCCAATGTGGATCAGGCCTGCCACTGTTTCATCGCTGGCCAAGCCCAGCCCTTCAGCCACAAACGTGCGATCATGGCTGGCCCAGCCAGACAGCCAATTTGCGCCCCAGCCCGCCGCAAGGGCCGCATTCACGAGGGCAAGGCAAACTGCACCCGCGGAATAAACCTGTTCAATCTGCGGGATCTTGGGTGACGGTTTGGGCGTGCTGATCACCGCCACGACCAGATCGGCATTGCCGTATTGTGCATGTGCCTTGGTGATCTGCTCTTGATCCAGCGCCAACGCCGCGCCACGGGTGTTCACCAGTTCCGCAAGGCGTTGCAGGGCGGGCTTTTCCAGCACGATGAACCGCCAGGGCTCCAGCTTACCATGATCAGGCGTACGTGCCGCTGCTGTCAGCAGCGTCTCGACAATACCCCGGTCAGGGACGGGTGTTGTCAGGGTCTTGGCCGGGCGCGAGCGGCGGGTGAGCAGGAAGTCAAGGGCGGCGGGGTTTGGGGCAGGCATGGGCGGTCCTTTGGTGGTCTTTCTGGCAGATATGAGTGGCCATTGGGATTGGCAAGTGTGGTGATCAAAGTGCTTTTGTCATGTCTGCCAGCCAGGCCTCCAGAAAGGTATCAAACCGTGCATCTGGTTGGCGCAGCGGAAAGACTTCTGCAAAGGGGTCAGGTGCTGTGATCGTACTACCTGCCATTTCCTGCAGGACGGTGTGACCGCAGAACGGCACATAGGTTTCTGAATAGCCGCCCTCATGCACCATCAGGAGCTTGCCGTCGCAGATATCGGCGCTGAGCTCCATAACCTGGCGGGTCATCTGGCCGAAGGTCTCGGCCGTGGCGAGCATACGCCCCAACGGGTCATTGGCAGCGGCGTCAAAGCCGCAGGCGATGATCAGCACGTCCGGGGCAAAGGTGCGGATGGCGGGCAGGGCAAGCTGCGCCATCGCGGCCAGATAACCTTTGTGCCCGGTGCCGGGCGGCAGCGGAATGTTGAGGTTGTGGCCGATACCATCGCCTTCGCCCCGATCGGCAAAAGCGCCGCTGTCCATCGGGTAGTTGCGGTCCTGATGCAGTGAAACGGTCAGCACATCAGCGCGGTCATAAAAGACGGCCTCGGTCCCGTTGCCGTGATGCACATCCCAATCAAGCACGGCAAAGCGTTTGGCCAGACCTGCCGCCCGCGCGGCCTCGATCGCGATGCCGATGTTGTTGAGCAGGCAAAAGCCGTTGGGATAGTCCGGCAGGCAATGGTGGCCGGGTGGGCGCGACAGGGCATAGGCGTTTGTGACCTCGCCCTGCAACACTGCGGCGAGGGCCGTTTTGGCAAGACCAGCCGAGAGTGTGGCCAATTCATAGCCGCCGGGCCCAAAGGGCGTGCGCCGTCCCAACTCTCCGCCGCCGGCGTCTGATAGCGCCTTGAATTCATCCAGGTAAGAGGCCGGATGCACGCGCAGCAGGTCCTCACGGGTTGCGGGTGCAGCACCGCGCATTGTTAGATCCTGCGCAAGACCTGTCACTTCAATGAGGTTCTTGAGCCGCCTTTTGGTTTCAGGGTTTTCCGGCAAGCCACCGTCCAGTGGTTGAACCAACCCGCCAACCGGCAACATCCCCGCGTAATTCCCGCCGCCATGCCAAAAACACCGCTCATCCCAAAAAAAACCTGTGGTCATGCCGCTCCTCTTTCTTTGTTTGTTCAAAAGTATTTCCGCCGGAGGCTCCGGCAGTTGCCACTACGCTCAAGTCTTGCGCAATTGATAGATGCCCTCGGGCAGGTCCAATGCGGCTTCGAGATCGCGCAGCTGGGCCAGAGACAGGGTGATGCGCACCACCTCATCGCTGCGGGGATCGACCTGAGAAACGGTGACGCAATCATCAAATGCATCGATGATCACATCTTCTTTGAGCGGTGCTGTGCCTTCGTCAATTAAGGTCACAACGGTCGCGTCATAATCGTGTTCGATGGTAAACATGGCCGCAGCCTAGCGGGCGTTAATCTTAAGTGCAATTTAAGCTCGATTTTAGTCAATCTGAGATGATATTTGTTAGGGAGTTGGTAACTATTTGGAATGAGTAATGCGTTTTGTAGTGTTAACGATGTTGGCGGTGTTGGCCGGATGTGGCCATGGTGGCCTTGCGCCTACTGCTGTTGAAACTACCCGGCTGGGGCATGCGCAATTTTGGCAAGCTGCCAGCCGGGTGGAACCCATGGCCGAAATGCTCTGCGCGGCCCGCGCTCCAGTGCGATTTTCAGATTGTGCTTGATGAACGCCCCAACCTTGCGGCAGCTGCCCAGCAGTCGGTTGGCCCGGACGGCCGCCCTGTGCTGACCGTCACAGCCGCGATGGTGGCCCAGGCACAGCACGTTGATGAACTTGCCTTTGTTCTGGCGCATGAGGCGGCGCACCATATTCAGGATCACCTGCCACGGCTACGACAGATCGCGTCAGAAGGCGATGCAGCGGCCCCGGCAGGGGCTCTTGGGATCGCAGCCGCACCAACCGAGGCTGGGATTGCCCGCGCCCGCGCCCATTTGAAAGGGTTTGAGTTGGAGGCCGATACCTTGGGTACGCAAATCGCATTGAGCGCGGGGTTTGATCCGTTGAATGGGGCGGACATCCTGCAAAGGCTGGATCGCCCCGGCTCTGATGCCACGGTCAGCCATCCTGCATTGGCTGATCGGTTACGGGCTGTGCGCCGCGCGTCCAACGGCGCCTGATCCGACGAAATCTGCTCGGTGTCGCCTTGCCAGATTTTTGTCTATGTGTGCACAGCGCGTTGTCGTATGCTACAACATGCATGGATAACGAATGGAAGTGTTATGATGCGTCTGCGCGCACCTACTCCAAGGATTTTGAGCTTGAAGCCGATGCCACAGGCGCACGCATCGCAATGGCGCACCGTGCAGCGCGTCGCAGGAGGGCTGTAGCCGATGATTACCGGATCATGTCACTGCGGCGCTGTCCGCTACCGTTTCGACCATACGCCGCCCAAGACGACGTCATGCAATTGTTCTGTCTGTCGCCGGTTGGGCGCGCTTTGGATTTACGCAAAGATATCGCAGATCGAGATCAGCGGCGCGACCGACAGCTATGCCTATGGCGATAAGTCCCTCGCATTCCATCGTTGCTGTGTGTGCGGTTGCACGACGCATTGGGAAAACCTGCAACCCGATGGGCCGGATGCCTCTATGGCTGTCAATTTACGGTTGGCTGATCCAGAGGTGGTGGCCTCCATCCCGGTGCGTCACTTTGATGGTGCGGACACCTGGACGTTTCTGGACTAGAGTCCTGACCCTAGGCCGAAGCTATCGACGCAATCGCGATTGCTGCAAAGAAGCAGGCAGAGGCGGCGACAACAAATCCATGCCAGATCGCGATGGAATACTTCAGTGTTTCGGCAGCATAAAACGGCACGCCTGCGGTATAGAGCAGCCCGCCGATCCCGATCAGCACCATCGCCGACACAGGCACAATCGGCCAAAGTGACCAGATCAACGCAAGGCTGAGCCAGCCCATGATCAGATATAGCGCGGGGCCAAACCGCCCCGGCGTGCGCCAGAAGAACAGTTTCAGCGTCATGCCCACAACCGCAAGTGCCCAGACAACCCCAAGCACAAGATAGGCAAAGCCGCTACCGATCATCACGACCAGCGGCGTATAGGTGCCCGCGATTTTGAGGTAGATCGCTGCATGATCAAAGCGGCGCAGGGTCGGTCTGATCCGTTCCCACGGCGTCATGTGATAAAAGGCCGAGGCCACGAATGTGGCGATGAGCGTCGCCCCGTAAACGCAAAGGGCGGCGATCTGGCCGGGTGGCACATGCCCCAAACTCCAGACGATCAAGACGATTGCCCCGCTCAAAGCGCCGATCACACCCATGGCATGCATGGCCCCATCGGCAATCCGTTCAGAGCGGGCATAGGTTGGATACATCTGTTTTTCCTCGTGACTGGGTCGGATGGTAGGCAAGTCACATCGCCGGTCAAATATTCCGTCGGGTCAACACCAGGGCTTGGCAGAGGTCGCCCGATCGCCCAGGATCCCGCGCGGGCCCCGCAAATAGTGAAGGACAGACAGATGTGGCAGCAAATCATGCGCGTGCGCCAACGCGCGATCTGGTCTTGGGATGGGTTTGTCCATGTCTATCGGACCGAAGGATCGCTGATGCAGTGGATCGTCGCCAATGCGTTCTTTGCCGTGTTGGCCTTTGTGCTGCCGCTCTCTGCGGGCGAGCGGGGTATGGTACTGATGGGTGGGATCATCGTGCTGGCGGCGGAATGCATGAACACCGCGATTGAGCGGGTCGTCGACGACATCAGCACTGAACAGCGCGAAGCGGCCAAACGGGCCAAGGATTGCGGCTCAGCGGCGGTGGCCGTCACGGCGATTGGTGTGGGTGTGGCCTGGGTGTGTGTGATCATCGGATTGATCTGGTAGACAGGTCCCGTTTCCCCGACCACCCGGACCTGCGCAGAAGAGCTGTCCTGCGCGGGGCAGGAGTATGTGGCGTTTTGCACGATCGGGCTGGCCCGAAGCCCACTTTCGAGAAGCAGCAACGCAGCGTCGAGGAACGCGGCAAATCGCCGGGTTAGGCCGTTTCAATTTTTGATGCCACTCTCTTTACTTCGCGCATCAAAATTCTCCCAAACGTGCATACGGCCCTTTTGCCTTGCATCAGCAAGCCAAAGTTTCTTGCGGATGCCTGCGACCTCAAGATGCGTGTATGCGCCGCCGGAGTATTTTGGCCAGTCGATAGCCAGCCCTTGCTTAACAAGTTCTCCGGAGAGGTCGCGCCCGTCGGGTAGAAAGCACTTGGCAACCGTCCGGCCATATTCGTCTTCGTCGGTGATTTCGGCGCGTATGCGATGGCCCTTGCAAAGACGCACCATCGCCCACTTGGCTTTCATTCCGTAGGGGTGATTCAGTTCCGGCGCGTCTATCCCATAAAGGCGCATTTGGGTTTTTTTGATCGTGATTGTGTCACCGTCTGTAACGTAAGCTGGCCCTTCCAGCACCCGAGGTTGCGAGACGGGATGAGCGGTGGTGGCATCAAACACCTGAGCCGGTTTTGACGCGTTGGGCTGCGGTTTGTTTGGTGGCACAGGATGAACGGCGAAGCTGCGACCTGCCTTATAGGCAAGGGTCTCATTAGCTGTTTTGCCGCGGTGTTTGGCCTTAGGTTGACGTGGAAGCCTAAAAAGCGCTCTCAAAATAAACTTAAACATCTTCTGATTGTATGTGGTCGCCCCTTTGGCGGCAAATGATTTTGGAGACGCAAACGATGTGACCCGTTGTATGTCTCTTTGGTTTGTGGGGGGGTGCCGTCTAAGTACTCTCGATTTGCTTACTGATATGTTTTGGTTCCTGGCGAGTGTGCGAAGGCCACGCGCGAGGCAAGGCACCTTTGCAATTGGCATGGGCGAAGCGGTCGGGGCCTGCCCAAAGCCAAATTTGATCCAGCGCAAAGTGTGCTCTGTGCTCTGGTGCTACTTTTGCATCCATCGCAATCGGAGTATCAATCATGCAAACCTCGGAAAATGTCCCCTTATGTTTCTGGCGGGTCATCACGATGGCAGAGGCCTGTGACGTCGATCTGTCGACGGCGCTGGATGAAAACAAGATCGATATCACCGCATATGCTGACATGATCACAGGCTGTCAGCGCTGTACGCAGGTTGATACATGCAACAAGCTGCTGGCCCAGGGACCGCCGTTGGATCAGGCACCGGACTATTGCGTCAATAAAGAGACGTTTGCAAAGTTGCGCCGCGCCTGAGGCCCAGGCCGTCGCCGAAAGAATGGGCGCTGCATTCTTCTCAGTGCCCATTCCCTTATGCCTTCACACGCCGCGTATCGGGATGCAGTGCAGTGCCAAGGATATGATCAGCCCGGTGCACCACTCTTTGCGCGCTGCCCACAATTTCTGGCTGGGGTGGCTGGGCGATGTTGAGGTCCTTGCCGGGGTAATCCAACGTGGACAGGAAATGACGCATGCAATTGAGGCGCGCGCGTTTCTTGTCATTGGATTTGACCACCGTCCAGGGCGCATCGGCGGTATCGGTGTAAAAGAACATCGCTTACTTGGCTTCTGTGTAGTCGTCCCATTTATCAAGGCTCGCCTTGTCAATTGGTGACAGTTTCCACTGTTTCAACGGATCGGTCGCGCGGCTGGCAAAGCGCCGTTTTTGTTCGTCCTGAGTGACCGAGAACCAGTATTTGTATAGCTTGATGCCAGAGCGGGTCAGCATCCGTTCCAACTCGGGCGTCTGGCGCATGAATTCGAGGTATTCTTCAGGTTCGCAAAAGCCCATCACACGTTCGACGCCAGCGCGATTGTACCAGCTGCGGTCATAGAGCACCATTTCACCCGAGGTGGGCAAGTGGTTGATGTAACGCTGAAAATACCACTGGCCGCGTTCTTCGTCGGTGGGCTTGTTCAAGGCCACCACACGTGCGGCACGCGGGTTGAGGTGTTCGGTAAACCGCTTGATCGTGCCGCCCTTGCCCGCAGCATCGCGACCTTCGAAAAGCAACACAAAGCGCTGGCCGGTTTCCTGCGCCCACAACTGCACCTTGAGCAACTCCGCCTGCAACTCGGCCTTTTCGGCCTCATAGGGGCGGCGTGCCAGTTTCGCCAAAGCGGTCGGTTTCCGGTTGCTTTGCCGGGGGGTGGCTTTCTGGGTGACGGCTGCGTCTTTCATATCCCTCTCCTTTACGTGGTTGCGGGTCTGTTAGCAGAGGCGCAGGCTACTGGCTTTGATGTGGGTCAAGATGCGCCGCAGCAGAGCTTTGCGGTTTCGACCGTTGCGGCTATGCTTGTCTCAGAGAGTGATCGCAGGAGGATCATATGCGCCTCATAGCACTCGCCCTTCTGCGATGCAGCGTCTGCCCTGAACCTGCCGGACGGCGTGGGTTGCTTGGGCCATGGAGCCGCCCCGTGATTTCATGCTCTGAAGGATTAAGGCACTGAAAGTTATCGAAAATGTGTTGAACGACCGCGGCTCTAAATATGCGGTGGCTGGTGGTCCTGTGGGATCAGCGGAGGAGGCGAAAGCCTTTGTGAAAACGCTGTGCCGCCGCAAGAAATTCGCCAAAGCCACGCACAACACATGGGCGGTACTGCTGCCTGACGGACCGTTGAAGAACGACGACGGCGAAAGCGGGGCGGGCATGGTGATCCTTCGGATGCTGGAACGGGAAGGGCTGGAAGGCCACATCATCGTCGTGACCCGGTGGTTTGGCGGGACAAAGCTGGGCGGGGATCGGTTCCGGCGGGTGCAGGATGCGGTGAGAGTTTATTTGGATGAGATGGAGGGTAGCGGAAGGTAAGGTGGATCATGATCCACTCGACCTCAAATCTGCGCTTCTTTGATCGCCCTAATTAGCAGCGGTTCTAGACAGTCCCACATGGTGGTGAGGTCATCGGTGCTAGGTATATGACTCTGTGAATGCAAAACTCTATGCAAGCTTTCGAGTGAGTTCGATGACTTGCTACCGTTAATAATTCGCCGTGCATCACCAAGACTTTGGCCGTCCGTCTTGCCTTGATCCAAAAACTGATCGTTGATCGTCATCAGGTCTTTGACGAGTGAACCCTTTCCTTTGATTTGCCGTTTATCTTGATAGTTTTTGGCGGCTAACTCGATAAGTGTGCGGAGCAATACGGCAACGGCGAATTTGTGTTTTTCTATATCGAGATGGTATTGAAGTTGTTCCCAAGCCATATGAATCTTGGTTTGGCCATGTGACCACTGAAAGTCGTAGTTTGTGCCGCGAGGGATGAGAGTGTTTCTCTTGGTGGGCGAAGAGTGCCGCACGCCTTTGTTCGAAGGCTTAGCTGCGGTCGTTCTGCCCCGATTACGTGGCTGGTTAAGGGGGGATTTTGTTGGCAAATATCCCTTGGAATCCAAAACATCGATATAGGCGTCTCTGTTGGCGGCCTTAAGCAGCTCATTGAGCGTCAGTTCGTTTGTCTGCATGTCCTGAACGAGTTTCAGAAGTAGTTTCGTTGTTTTTTCGTCATCCTGAACGGATGCAAGCTTGCCCGCATCGTCTATTGAGCTACCCCCCGAAATTCGGACACTGACGTAAGCTGTGATTTGTAGTCTGC
>CAKMYZ010000016.1 GCA_929200255.1 uncultured Alphaproteobacteria bacterium
ACTCTCTCTTAAGTTAAGCTGCCATTGGTTCCAAAAACCCTGACGACGGACAGGTTGGTGCTGTCCCGTATTGGAACCCGCTTTTGAAGTAGCACGCGGATCGGTTCAGCGATTTTTGTGCTACCAGTCCGCTTAGGAGATTGCGATTGGGTCTGACTTTCTATCGCCTGCCTTTTTGCATGATAGCTTTTTCTAAAGATAGTGACCCAGGCAGCAGCAGCAAACAGCGCGACGCACCAGACAAAAACAAGATTCAATGGGGATGAACTGACAAATGCGAAAACAATGCTTGCCAAAACAGCTACTACTCCCCAAGGACGCTTGAGCAAGAGGCAGATCGTGACGAGCACCGTGAGTGAGAGGGTCAGTATCAAGTCTATTGTTTCCGTCAAATTTAGCTTCATATTCTTTGCGTTATCATTATCGTAATGGCAACAAGATTAAACATCAAACGGCTCTTTCGCAGGTAGGGCGCAACTTGAAAACAGCCCTTCATGATGGTTGTGGCATCGGTGACTTTGGGCTCTTTTTCCTCTTTCGCCGCGTTGGGAACGAACGGCAGCAAACCCGAACAGGGCTTAGAGTGTCATTTCGCCCCCTCCTGCAAACGACCCCTCAAAGCCCAAGGTCAAACCGATCAGCGCAAAGAATGGGTATAAAAAACTGGGCGTCGCCCTCCCGGCGCTCCGTCAAAGATGGAAGGATACTACGAAAGACGGCGCGCAGAACGGGCCGCCGAGCAGCAGACTTGACCCCGCCCGTAGATGCTTTCTACTGGCATTCATGAAGCACTCTGAACTACACGCCATTGCCCACAATTTTGCCGACTCTCTGGCATGCGGGCATGGTTTCGTCATTGGTTATTATGCAACGGATATCTTTGGTGACGCTTCGTCCAGTCCAGGATCTTTCCTTGTGGTGGATTTTTTAAGCGGTCAGCTGGCTGAAGGCACGGCATCAGAACAGCTTCATGGTGCCCTTCCGATTTTTCGAAACGAGTTTGAGAACTTCTGCCAGAAGCACGGTTCTTCAGCTTCTGACTTTATCGAATTTACGACTCGGTTCGAAACCGGACACCTTGGGAACCGCTACATCGTCACAATCGAGGATGCACGGGGACGCAAGTCCTCAATCGAGTACGAAGGCATTCCCGGCAGGCGGGCCAAAATGCGCAATGATCAAAGGCGTGTTGTTCCCAACAAAACCGTTCTCAAACGCTAACCGCAAAGCCAGCCAGGGCTGCGATATGTGAGGTCTCCGCCCTGTCAGGCTTTGCTACCCTCAGCTCCCTTGGTGACATTTCTGCTTTGCACAACCGGTGACATTTCTACTTGGTTGCAACATCAGTATTACTGACCTATATGCCCTGTTCCAGCAATTGAAGCCCATCCCTGTCTGATGGCAATCGAGACATCGCGGCCGTTCGCTGCGGGAAGTACGAATTCGCAAGATGCGGACTTTGCGGCCATTCGCTGCGCTCGCGCCAATGACCGCTTCAAAGTAAATACTATTTCAAGCCCAGCAATCACCGGGAAACATTTTCCACCATACTCTTCACAGCGCGTCCTGCAGACAGAATGTATTCGGGGTCATGATGCACAAGAACAGTTGAGAACGCGCCATCCATAAGCAGAACGATATGCCTGGCCAATTCGTGGGGCTCTTCTATTTTGCGCTCCTCGAACTCACCCAAAAGCCATGCTTCAAACTTCTTTTTGTGCGCAGCCCCAACTTTCATGGCGGGGTGGCCTGGCATGTTTGCCAACTCCGCAGCGGTGCGCAGGAAGCCGCAGCCCTTCCATTTGGGGTGACGGGCGGACTGGGCCAAGTTCAGGAAAATTGCCTCAATTTTGTCGGGCAGTTCACCATCGGCCTCATCAAACCATTTTTTGAAGAGTGTTAGATTGGGCTGGTCGCGGGACGCGAGATACGCAGCGATCAAATCATCCTTGCTCTTGAAATGGTAGTAAAGCGTCTTCTTTGTAAGATCGGCCTTTGCAGCGATAGCATCCACGCTGACAGCGCGAATGCCTTCGCTATAAAACAGGCGGTTTGCAGCATCCAAAATGCGATCTTTGGCGGGGAGGTTTCCTGACGACATGACTAAGTATACTATACAGTGAGTATACGTCAAATCTGCGCGTTGCTATGGTCTTTGAAACTGAATGGAGACCGCAATGCCGGACCTGATAACCTACGAACAAAAAGGGGCTATCGCCCTTCTTACCTTGAACCGACCCGAGAAGTTGAATGCGCTCAATTACGCAACAAATGACCGTTTGCTTGCGTTGCTCGACGCTATCGAAGCCGATCCGTCCATCAGATCTGTCGTTCTGACCGGAGCCGGGGATCGGGCATTTTCGGCAGGTGGCGATATTCACGAATTTACTGAAAGCGTTAAAGCAGGCATCGACATCGCTGTGAGAGAGTTTTGCAAGCGCGGCCAAACCATGACTGCCAGACTGGAAGCGTTCCCCAAACCGATCATTGCGGCTGTGAACGGCATCGCGTTCGGAGGAGGGTGCGAGTTCACTGAAGCCGTTCATCTCGCGGTGGCAAGCGAAGACGCGGTCTTTGCGAAACCGGAGATCAACATCGGGATTCCACCAACATTTGGCGGTACGCAGCGGTTGCCGCGACTCGCGGGACGGAAGCGGGCGCTGGAACTGCTCCTGACCGGCGATACTTTTTCTCCGCAGCGGGCGTACGAGATGGGACTGGTGAACAAGGTTGTCCCGCATGACCAGTTGTTGCCAGCCGCATTTGATCTGGCAGAGCGTATTATCCGGCATTCTCCTCTCGCGGCGTCACGCATTATCACCGCTGTGACCAGAGGCATCAATACGACGATCGAAGAAGGATTGCTGATAGAGCGCGAACAGTTTGCACGGATGGCAGCTACCAGCGACGTTCATGAAGGTTTGAATGCATGGATCGCGCGGCGGACACCAGAATACAAGGGGGTTTGACGTGAAAGACAATCAATTTCATACGAGCTTCTCGAAAGAGACATGGGAGCGATTCAAAGCGGCTCAGCGGTCTGGGCCGATCCACATGCTGAACCTTATCAGGCTGTGTAAGGACGCTGAATATTCAGATGGACGTGCCTCTAAAGGCGCAGACGCCTACAAGGCCTACAGTGATATTAGTGCGCCGGTGTTTCAGAAACTGGGTGGTAAGATCGTTTGGCGCGGCGGACATGAATTGATGATGGTTGGTCCGCAGCTTGACGTCTGGGACATCGCCTTTATTGCGGAATATCCAAGCGTGCAGTCCTTTCTGGACATGTTGAAGAACGCGACCTACCGCGAAGCAATGAGCCATCGGCAAGCAGCAGTGCTGGACAGTCGATTGGTGAGGTTTTCAGCAGATGCCAATGGCACCAGCTTCGCTGGATAATTTTGCCGCTCAATGAACCAACGCGATGAAACTCGCTCATGAAGAACAAAGGAATGCAATATGATACCCTTGCGTTGATTGGGTCACTGCTGATTGCTGTGTCGGCAAAGATCAAGGTGCCCATGTGGCCTGTTGATATGTCGCTTCAAACGTTGGCGATATTCACGATAGGGGCTGTTTTTTGGTTTGAAGCTCGGTCTTGCAACGATATTGCTATATCTCGCAGAGGGCGCGTTGGGGTTTCCCGTCTTTCAAGGAACACCGGAACGTGGAATAGGTTTCGCGTATATGGTTGGCCCAATCGGGGTTATCTTGTCGGTTATGTTCTGATGGTGGCAATCACTGGATGGACGGCAGATCGAGGATGGTGGCGCAACCCATCCAAAATCGGTGCTGCGATGTTTGTCGGTGAATTGATTTTGCTGATGTTTGGAGCACTGTGGCTGACGTATCTTTTTGGTGTGCCTCAAGGGATCGCTTACGGAGTTGGGCCGTTCGTCTTTCCTGTTATGCTGAAATTGGCATTGGCCGCAGGGATCGTTTCAGTTCTCGGAAACGTGGTGCGGTCAAGGCTGCAATAAAGGTCATAAACATCTCCCAAAGTGGGATCTTTCTGCCGTCCGTCGCACTGGAGCGAGAGACCGCTTACAACAACCTTACGGTTTGCCGTACATCCATGTCGATGGTTTCAGCTGACTCCAAACCGAAACTCATACGCCAACTGAAAAGTGGTTGATGAACGCCCGCAGTTTGCTCATATTCTTTAGCTGCTTTGGAAAATAAAGATAGAATCTTGGACGGTTTGGCGTGTACGTAGGCAGGACTTCGACCAACTCACCTGAGATGATCTCCACCTCAATCCCTGCGCGAAGCGACCAACCAATGCCGAAGCCCCGCATGGCCGCATCTATCACTGATCTGAGGTCGTTAAAGACCATTCGTCCGGAGACATCGACCTCAACCTCTGCGCCATCCACCTCAAAACGCCAAGGTGCTACCCGCTGTGCAGTGATTTGGCGATATCTGATGCAGTCGTGTTGCAGAAGGTCAGCCGGTTCTTTGGGTGTGCCGTTTTTTCCCAAGTATGCGGGGCTGGCAACATAGGTCCCATCAAGCGGCGGCGTGAGGGCGACCGCGATCATGTCGTCTGTCAGAAAGTCGCCCAACCGGATACCGGCATGAAAACCACCAGAGACGATATCCGTCAGTTCCTCATCTATGGAAAAGTTCAGCTCGATATCAGGATACTTTGATTGAAACGCAGCCATACGTGGGGCAAGGGCCAGTTGCCATGCGCGATAGGGCAATGTGATCCGCAGCTGGCCTGATGTGGTGAGTGCGGCACGTCGCGTCGCATCCAACGCAGCATCAACCTCACCCAAAAGGTGATGTGTCCGCGCGCGCAACGCCTCACCGACATCGGTGAGCGACACCGACCTTGTATCGCGCACGAACAACGCGCTGCCAAGCACGTCTTCAAAGGCCTTCAGCCTTTGCGATACTGCGGACGGGTTTACGCCAAGCTCATGCGCTGCCGCTCGCATTGTACCGTGCTCCACGATGGCAAGAAAGGTCTGTAACCCGCTCAGGTCAGCACGATTCATTATGTAGCCTGTCTAATCATATTGATTAGATTATACTGGATATCCAAACAAACCAAGCTTGCTATTTTAGGCCTTCTTAAGAGAAAGCCTGACCATGACCAGCATTACACCAGCCCCGCGCTCCGTTACATCGGGGATCATCACGATACTGCTCACCGTGTTTGCGATGGCCTTGACGGATGCGTTTGTGAAGTTCGCCAGTGCGGATATGACGCTTTGGCAGATATATGTATGTCGTTCGGTGCTGGCGCTTCCTGTCCTCATGTTCCTCGGAAAGGGCCGCCTGAAGCCTCAGGCGGTGGGTTGGGTCACTGCGCGCAGTCTTGCGTTGGTCGCGATGTATCTTGCAATCTACGCGGCCATCCCCTTGCTCGACCTGTCAGTTATTGCCGCGTCGCTCTACACTGGCCCTCTATTTATCGTTATTTTGTCAGCAGTGTTCTTGCGTGAGACGGTCGCGGTTGTGCAGTGGATTGCCGTCGCATTAGGCTTCGTCGGTGTGCTATTTGTTGTGCAACCAAGCGGAGCCGGTTTCAACGCATTATCGCTTATCCCGATCATCGCCGCTTTTCTCTACGCGGTTACAGCAGTTCTGACCCGCGCCAAATGCGCCCACGAGGCTCCGGCAACTTTAGCTGTCAGCTTAAACGTCGCGTTGGTTGTCTTTGGTGGTGTCGCAAGCCTTTGGTTGGTCGCATCCCCATCAGAGCATGCGGTTTCGTATCCGTTTCTATTCGGCCAGTGGTCTAATCTGAATCTACGAACCATAGGTATCCTGATCGTTATGGCAGTACTGATCGTCGGGGTCAGTATCGGCCTCGCGCGTGCCTATCAGTCCCCGCGTCCGCAAGTCATCGCCACATTTGATTACGCCTATCTGATCTTCGCAGCGTTCTGGGGGTTTGTATTCTTCCGCGAAGTTCCTGAGCTTTGGACGATAGCAGGAATGGCGCTGATCATTGCAGCAGGTGTGCTTGTCCTGATCAGCGGTAGTGCGCCAAAGCAATCTAAACTGGATAAGTTGCCAGAGTCGGGAATCTAGGACAAAGAACCGAAACGCAATCATGTGGGAAACGGAATACCGCCCCGCGTCGACTTCAATACCAGGCAGCGTGATGTGAACAAAGAAGCGACCTTAGACAACATTCGCACGTCTCAGTCTCGCAACTTCGTAAGGATCAAGCCCGAGGTCTTTCAGTATTTCGTGGGTATGCTCTCCTAGCCCGGGACCTGTACGTCATAGTTCTGATGTTCCGCTGATCCGCGGGACGACGGCGGGAGCGGGGATCGACCCGAGCTCATTGTCTTCCAATCGGATGAACGCCTTTCGGAACACAAACTGAGGGCACTAGATCACGTCTGAAATCGAATTTACTTTAATGTACGGAACTTCGCATCCCTCCAGAGCCGAAGCCAGTGCATTGAAAGAGTGTGATGCGGCTGATTTTGTTTAAAAACTCCGAATTTTCAGATGTCGTAATTTTTCGAAAAGAACCCGTGATACCGAAAAGTCAGATTAGATTTGCCATTAGGCCCAGTGAGCTGCCACATGAGCGGCAGAAGGCCAATTTGGCCGAACCCCTCGCCTTGAAAATTTGGTCGCGCTGTACGGACAAAAATCTTACCGATTTCGCCAAAAACGGAGTTTTTCAACAGTATCGGCCCAGTTCGCTCATTGCGAGACAAACCTACCGTTTGTCTGATAATCTCATATGGAAGTAAGTCTGATAACTAAGAGTTTGGAGATGGATCGTAATGCCACAGCCAATCACTGGCGGATGCATGTGCGGCGCTTTGACCTATCGCGCTGATGCGGAGCCTATCAATGTTCGGGTTTGCCACTGCATGCTCTGCCAGAAGTCGACCGGCGCGCCTTTCTTTGCGCGCGTTCAGGTACCACTAAATACTATCCAGATTTCTGGTCCGGTACGTTGGTTTGCCTCCTCGACGCAAGTCGACCGAGGGTTTTGCGAGAGGTGCGGCAGCACACTCTTCTCAAAAAGAGAAAGAAAGAATGTGATCGGTTTGGGCTTTGGCAGTCTTGATAACCCAAACAACTTTAGTCCCCAAGAACACATTTGGGTTTCTGAGCAGCAGACCTGGCTTCGCTTTGCAGATGATCTGCCGATCCATACGGGTTCAGCACCAGACTGAAGCACGATCATGTATCTTGAACAATTACTAAAGTTCTGGCGGACCATAACAACAAACCCAGATTTACAGTGCTTTTCTATGGTCCCGTTAGCACGATTCCGACGGCGGGTAGACTTCGAACCGTCAGGCTAGAAGGGAAGCCGTCATTCGACCAAGCTGTAGCATCAGTTAGTATGGGCTCTTTGCAGACCTTAGCCAAATATTGACACCAATCCGTCGAGGTGAGGAACGGCACGTTACCCCAACCGCCCCTTTACCATCGGGCCGACCTTACCAAAATCCATCCGCCCGGTGTATTTGGCCTTCAGCGCGCCCATCACCTTGCCCATATCACGGATACTGGCGGCACCCACTTCGGCAATGGCCGCGTCGACGGCGGCTTCGGCTTCGTCCTCGCTCAACTGCTTGGGCAGGAACTCTTCGATGATCTTGATCTCGGAAAGTTCTTTTTCAGCCAATTCCAGCCGCCCACCTTCTTCATAGGCGCGCGCACTTTCCTGGCGCTGTTTAACCATGCGGCCCATGATGCCAAGCACATCATCATTGCTCACTCCGCCGTCTTCATCGGTGGTGCCGCGCAGGGCGATATCCTTATCCTTGATAGCGGCATTGATCAGCCGCAGCGTGGAAAGGCGGTCCGCCTCTTTTGATCGCATCGCGTCTTTGAGGGCCGCGTTGATCTTGTCGCGCATGTCCATTGGTTTGTCCCGTGCATATTCGTCAAACGAAACGCCACCTTACTGAAAAGGGCTGCGACTGACAACCGCACCCGTCCCGACGTCAGCCCTTGTTTCCAAGGGTGTGATCCGGCCTTGACCATGGGCACGGGCCTGCGTAAACCCGGCACAATTTGGCACAAGGAAGGATCGGGTATGACGCAGAAACCAACGGCTTGTCTGGCCCTTGCGGATGGCACGGTCTTTTACGGGATCGGCTTTGGTGCAACGGGCGAAACCGTGGCAGAGCTTTGCTTTAACACGGCCATGACCGGCTATCAGGAGATCATGACCGATCCCTCTTATGCTGGCCAGATCGTCACCTTCACCTTCCCCCATATCGGCAACACCGGCGTGAACCCCGAAGATGATGAAACCACAGACCCCGTCGCGGCGGGCATGGTTGTGAAATGGGATCCGACACAGTCCTCCAACTGGCGCGCAACCCAGGAACTGACGGCCTGGCTGTCCAAGCGCAACCGCGTTGGCATGGGTGGTGTTGACACCCGCCGTCTGACCCGTGCCATTCGCCAGCAAGGGGCGCCCCATGTCGCAATGTCGCATGACCCGGACGGCAATTTCGATATTGCCGCGTTGGTCGAAAAAGCACGCGCGTTCAACGGGTTGGAGGGGCTTGATCTGGCCAAGGATGTCACCTGCACCCAGTCCTATCAATGGAACGAGATGCGGTGGGCCTGGCCCGAAGGTTATGCGCCCCAGACCAACCCAAAGCACAAAGTGGTTGCTGTCGATTTTGGCGCGAAACGCAACATCCTGCGCTGCCTTGCCAGTGCCGGCTGCGATGTCACAGTCCTGCCCGCGACGGCCACAGCGGAAGACGTGCTGGCACTGAACCCTGACGGTGTGTTCCTGTCCAACGGTCCCGGCGATCCCGCTGCCACAGGCGAATATGCCGCCCCCATGATCAAAGGTATCCTTGAGACTGACCTGCCGGTCTTTGGCATCTGCCTCGGTCATCAGATGCTTGCGCTCGCGGTCGGTGCAAAAACGATCAAGATGAACCATGGCCACCACGGTGCCAACCACCCCGTCAAGGACAAGGAAACCGGCAAGGTTGAGATTACCTCGATGAACCACGGCTTTACCGTGGACAGCCAGACCCTGCCTGAAGGTGTGGAAGAAACCCATGTGTCGCTTTTTGATGGCAGCAACTGCGGGATTCGCATTGCCGGTCGCCCGGTCTTTTCCGTACAATACCACCCAGAGGCCAGCCCCGGCCCGCAAGACAGCTACTACCTGTTTGAACGCTTTGCCGCAGCGATGAGTGCCTGACGCTACTCTGCGGCCTCAACCGCGGCTGCATCTAGCTTTAGACGGGTCACAAAAGCTTCTGAGATATGGTCGCGCAGCGCCTGGTAGGCGGCATCGCCATTGCCCGCCTCAATCGCCGAGACAATGGCCGCGTGCTCGGCCAGGGTTTCCTCGCCACGCCCTTCAGCAGCAATGGAGGTTGTCGCCAAAAGCGCCATGGACCGATGCACAAGATCCAGTTGCTTGACCAGAAAGCGGTTGTGGGACGCAAGGTGGATTTGCTTGTGAAAACGGCGGTTTGCGCGGCTAAGCGCAGATGGATCACCAACCAATTTCTGGTCGGCATCAAGCATATCACGCAGCACCTTAACCTCTTCCGGTGTGGCGTGTCGGGCGGCAAGCTTGGCAGCCAAACCTTCCAGTTCCCCCCGCACCACATACAGCTCTGACAATTGCGAATGGTCCAGTGAGGCCACGATCAGCGACCGGCCGTCACGTGTCAGCAAGGATTGCGTTTCAAGCCGTTGTAGCGCCTCGCGGATCGGTGTCCGCGAAACACCAAAGCGATCTGCGAGCTCACTTTCCACCAGCCTGTCACCGGGCTTGTAGATATGGCTGTCAATCGCCTCCAGGATCAGATCATAGGCGTCTTTTTGCGATGCGCGCGTGTCCTGCATAGGGCAACCTTTCAAACTCTGCCGATCATAGGCCCCTGCAAGCCCAACAACAAGCCAAAGCGATTGCATGGGCCAATCCGCCTACATACTATCGGGCCATGGTTGCGCAGCATTTCACTCATGTCGACACTTGGGTCTTTGACCTCGACAACACGCTCTATCCGCCCTCAGCTGACCTTTTTGGGTAGATGGATGTCCGGTTCAAGGCTTATGTGATGCGACTGACCGGTTTGGATGCCGACAAGGCGCTGGACCTGTGCCACGCCTATTGGGTTTCGCACGGATCGACACTGGCCGGACTGATGGAGCATCACGACATTGATCCGCATCATTTTCTGGCAGATGTGCATGATATTGATGTGTCGCACCTGTGTATTGATCCGGCTTTGCAGCGCGCCATTGCAACCCTGCCCGGGCGCAAGATTGTTTACACCAACGGGTCGCAGACCCATGCCAAACGGGTGCTGGCCGCACGCGGCCTGACCCGCGCCTTTGATGCCGTCTACGGCGTGGAGCATGCTGATTTCAAACCGAAACCAACGCATGACGCTTTTACACGCGTCTTTACCAAGGATGGGCTCAGGCCCGAAACCGGCGCCATGTTCGAGGATGAACCGCGCAACCTTGCCGTCCCGCATGCATTGGGAATGCGCACGGTACATGTGCACGCCACGCCTGATACCAGCGATCACATTCACCATCACACAGATGACCTTGCGGATTTCTTGTCGCAGGTGGTCCGCTAGCCCTTTCCGACATCGGACCTGCGGCTTATGTCAAAGGGATGGAGCGGAAACAGACAGATATCGTCATCGCAGGCGGCGGGGTTGCGGGATTGACCGCAGCCGCGGCCTTTGGGACTGCCGGTTTTTCTGTCGTAATTGTGGACCCTGCCCCGCCTGTAACCGCAGCGGACGCGGAGGGTGCCGATCTGCGGACGACCGCATTTCTTCAACCTGCGCGGCAATTCCTGCAAGCGGCCGGTCTTTGGGACAGGTTGGCCCCATTCGCCGCCCCACTGCAAATCATGCGCATCGTTGATCTGGGGACACAGACCCATGTTACCCGTGATTTTGACGCCGCCGACATTTCTGAACACCCCTTTGGTTGGAACCTGCCCAACTGGCTGCTGCGCCGCGAAATGGTGGCGCGCCTGAAGGAATTGCCCAACGTCGATTTCCGGCCTGGCACCGGTTTTCGCAGCATGTTGTCCCGCAGTGCCACGGCGATCGTCACGCTAAGCGATGACAGCCAATGCACGGCCAAGCTAGTGATCGGTGCGGACGGGCGCAGCTCTGCTGTGCGCCATGCCGCCGGGATTGACGTGAAAACCACCCGTTATGGTCAGAAAGCCCTGACATTCGCCGTTACCCATGACGCGCCACATGACGACATATCAACCGAGATACACCGCACTGGTGGCCCGTTCACATTGGTGCCTTTGCCTGATCACACAGGTAAACCCTGTTCTGCAGTGGTCTGGATGGAAAGCGGGGCCGAAGCGACGCGCCTAGCGGCGCTGGACGTGCCAGCGTTTGAGGCCGCAGCGAATGATCGGTCGGCCTGTCTTTATGGCCCGCTTAAGCTTGCGTCAAAACGCAGTGTCTGGCCCATCATCAGCCAGATCGCGCATCAGATCACCGGCCCGCGCACGGCCCTCGTGGCCGAGGCGGCCCACGTCATGCCACCAATTGGCGCGCAGGGGCTGAACATGTCGCTGAAGGATCTGGCCTGTCTGCTGGAACTGGCGCAGGCGCAGCCCCACGCGCTCGGGTCGCCTGCGATGCTGGACAACTACGCGCGCAAGCGGCACCCGGATATCAAGCTGCGGATCGCAGGGATTGACGCGCTCAACCGCGCGTCAATCGCAGGCAACCCCGCGTTTCAAAGCCTGCGTACCAAAGGGATCGAGGCGCTTTATGGCGTGGCCCCGGTACGCAAGGCACTGATGCAAATGGGGCTTGGCGCGCGCTAAAGCGCCTTGTCCAGTACAGGCACGAGACGGTTCAACGTGGCATCCACGTCATAAAGTTTGTCCAACCCAAAGAGCCCCAGCCTGAATGTGCGGAAATCGTCGGGCTCATCGCATTGCAAGGGTACACCTGCCGCGATTTGCATGCCCAACGCGGCAAATTTGGAGCCGTTCTGCACGTCCGGGTCATCGGTGTAGCTGACAACAACACCCGGCGCACCAAACCCTTCGGCAGCGACAGAGCGGATACCTTTGTCCGCCAGTACCTTGCGCACCGCGTTGCCCAAGGCCCATTGCGCGTCGCGCAATTTGTCAAAGCCAAACTCTTGGGTTTCCTGCATCGTGTCGCGGAAGGTGCGCAATCCGTCTGTGGGCATTGTTGCATGATACGCATGCCCGCCGCCTTCATAGGCCTGCATGATACTGTGCCATTTCTTGAGGTCGATGGCGAAGGAGTTTGAGGCCGTGTTTGCCATCCGTGCGACGGCCCGCTCTGACATCATCACCAAACCAGCGCAGGGTGTCGCCGACCAACCCTTTTGCGGGGCCGAAATCAGGACATCAACACCTGTCGCTTTCATATCCACCCAGGCACAGCCTGATGCGATACAATCAAGCACCATCAAAGCGCCCACCTCATGGGCAGCAGCGGCCATGGCCGTCAGATAGTCATCTGGCAGGATGATCCCGGCAGAGGTTTCAACATGCGGCGCAAAAACCACGTCAGGTTTTGCGTCGCGAATGGCCGCTATCACATCTTCGATGGGTGCAGATGCAAATGGCGCGCGCGTGTCGTTGCCTGACTGGCGGGCCTTCATGACGGTGGTATTGGCGGTGAATTTGCCCGCCTCAAAAATCTGTGTCCAGCGATAGGAAAACCAGCCGTTACGCACAATCAGCGCATGGGCATCAGCCCCGAACTGGCGCGCTACCGCCTCCATCCCGTAGGTGCCGCCACCGGGGACAAGTGCCACATGATCGGCGTTGTAGACCTCTTTCAACATGGATGAGATGTCCGTCATAACGGCCTGAAAAGCCTTGGACATATGATTGAGTGAGCGGTCCGTGAAGACCACCGAAAATTCCATCAGACCATCTGGATCAATTTCTGAATATGCGCTGCCCATTGCCATCTCCTTAAGGTATGGCCTATGGCTATTGCCTCGCGCGGCGCAACGCAAATGCCATTTGGTGATTTGCATGACACATTTTGGGCAAGACCCCTTAAATCGGGCCAGGTCTGCGCTCTTCGCTAAGCAATACATTGGCTTCGACATCACCGACACCCGGCATCGTCATGATACGACGGCGCAAAACCCGTTCAAAATCTGCAAGGTCACGCGCCACAACACGCAACCGGTAATCATAGAGCCCCAGAACATGGTCCACCGTCTGCACCTCGGGAATTGCCCCGATTGCACGTTCAAAGTCTTCCAGACTCACCCGCCCCTTGGTGGCGAGTTTCACCCCCAGAAACACGGTGACCCCAAAGCCCAATTTTTCCGCGTCCAGCACCAACCTGCGCCCTGCAATGATACCGGCATCCTGCAGTCGCCGCATCCGGCGCCACGTGGCCGGCTGACTGAGACCAAGCTTTTGCCCCAGTTGCGTCGTTGATTGATCTGCATTGGCGACCAGAGCATGCAACAAGGCCCGATCCTGCCCATCAAGCTTCATAGCGGCAGGCTTTCATCAGATTTAACAGTCGCAACCGTCATCAGCGCTTCGATATCGGCGATATGCGGCAAGGTCAGGACCTGTTCGCGATAGATGCGCTGATAATCCGCCAAATCCTTGGCAATCAGGGACAGACGCACGTCAACACGCCCCAGAAAGGTTTGTATTTCGATCACCTCGGCCACAGCACGCGCGGCGTCGATAAATTCGTCAAAGGCGCGCGCAACTGCCTTATCAAGCGTAATACGCAGGCTAACGGAGACGGCATAGCCCAATGCGGGCCAGTTGATGATGGCACGGCTGCCTTGGATGACACGATCCTGACGCAGGCGATCCAAGCGGCGGGTGATCCGGGCAGCGGTCACGCCCACCTCCCCGGCCAGATCGGGGACAGAGGTAGCGGGATCAGCCTGCAACAGGCGCAAAAGGCGGCGATCAATATCGTCAAGCATAGAAATCAGCATACTTTACAAAACTACGAATAACAATCTCAGTTCAACTCGAATAACACATGATACATCACTCGCAACACGCGTATCAGCGGCTATAACGCTGATCAGAAACCTAACCAAAGGAATGCCCTATGCGCGTTTATTATGATCGCGATTGCGATGTGAACCTGATCAAAGACAAAAAAGTAGCCATCCTTGGCTACGGCTCCCAAGGCCACGCCCATGCGCTGAACTTGCGCGACAGCGGTGCAAAGAACCTTGTGGTGGCACTGCGCGAGGGGTCCCCCTCTGCGGCCAAAGCCGAAGGTGAAGGCCTCAAGGTCATGGGGATTGCGGAAGCTGCTGCCTGGTGCGACGTGATCATGTTCACGATGCCCGATGAGCTGCAGGCAGAAACCTACAAAAAATACGTCCACGATAACATCAAGGAAGGCTCTGCCATTGCCTTTGCTCACGGCTTGAACGTGCACTTCGGCCTGATCGAACCCAAGCCTGGCGTTGACGTAATCATGATGGCCCCAAAGGGCCCAGGCCACACGGTACGCGGCGAATACACCAAAGGCGGCGGCGTGCCCTGCCTTGTGGCGGTTGACAGTGACGCATCCGGAAAGGCCATGGAAATCGGCCTGTCCTATTGTTCTGCCATTGGCGGGGGCCGGTCTGGTATTATCGAAACCAACTTCCGTCAGGAATGTGAGACAGATCTCTTTGGTGAACAGGCCGTTCTTTGCGGCGGTATCGTGGAACTGATCCGCATGGGCTTTGAAACACTGGTCGAGGCTGGGTACGAGCCTGAGATGGCGTATTTTGAGTGCCTGCACGAGACCAAGTTGATCGTCGACCTGATCTATGAGGGCGGCATCGCGAACATGAACTACTCCATCTCGAACACGGCCGAGTATGGCGAATATGTCTCTGGTCCGCGTGTCCTGCCATATGAGGAGACCAAGAAGCGCATGAAAGAGGTGCTAAAAGATATTCAGACTGGCAAATTCGTGCGTGACTTCATGCAGGAAAACGCCGTTGGCCAGCCGTATTTCAAGGCGACACGGCGCATCAACGATGAGCACCAGATCGAACAGGTCGGTGAAAAGCTGCGTGGGATGATGCCTTGGATTTCAGCTGGCAAAATGGTTGATAAAGCCAAAAACTGATCGACACGTAAGGTGGATCATGATCCACCTTACACAACGGAAAGGCCCGGGATCTGCCCGGGCCTTTTCTGCCTAAAAGGACACGTATGACCACTCAACCCACCGTTGTGAACTGGCTTTCTATCGCAATCCTTGGCCTGATCTGGGGTGCGACCTTCATGGTCGTGGCCATCGCATTGGAAGGCTACGGCCCGCTCACCGTGGCCTGCGCACGCACCACATTGGGTGCGCTTGCCCTGCTGATCTTGATGCGCGCACTTAAGCGTCCCTTGCCAACCTTCGACACCCGGATGTGGCAGTACCTTATCGCGATTGGGTTGTTGAACACAGCTCTGCCCTTTGCCTTGCTCAGCTGGGGACAACAGTTTGTGCCCTCCGCCTTCGCCGGCATCTCAATGGCCGCACTACCGCTCTTTGTCCTGCCCCTCGCGCATATCTTCACTGATGAGAAGATGAGCCTGCGCAACTGTTTGGGCGTCATTCTTGGGTTTTCCGGTGCCATCGTTCTGATCGGCCCCGGCGTGATGCGGATCGGCACCGGGATGGAGCCTCTGGGTCAGATTGCCTGCATCGCGGCGTCCATCTCTTATGCTGTGTCCAGCATCATGACACGGCGTTGCCCGCCGATTGATCCGATCACATTGGCCGCCCTTTTGCTGACCATCGGTGCCGTAGCCCTGATCCCCGCCATGCTGATATTTGAAGGCCTGCCAACACCTGGGACCGCCCGACCGACCATTGCGATCATCGTGCTCGGGGTCATCCCCACTGCCTTGGCCGCCCTGATCAGGGTGGCAACGATCCGTTCTGCGGGGGCGATCTTTATGACGTTGGTGAACTATCAGGTGCCGGTCTGGTCCATGATCTTTGGTGCGTGGGTCTTGAGTGAAATCCTGCCCCTGCGCTTCTTCGCAGCCCTCGGCCTTATCATGCTGGGCCTCGTGGTCAGCCAATGGGCGAGTCTGCGGAAAATCTTCACACGTCAAAGTTAAACAGAATTCTCCACATATTGCAGACACATTTACTGTTCACAAATTCGTTATTGCAACTCTGGAGTTATTCATGCGTCACCTTATTGCCGGCTTTCTTATGGCCACCATTGTCACCTCCATGGCCACCCAAGCCGATGCCCGGCGTGGCGGCGGATATGGCACGGCCGAACAGTTGATTTTCGTCAGCCCCACCGAATTTGAAGACGAGACCGGGCCGCTGGCCCTGTGCCATTACGTCAAGACACACTCGATTATTTTCGTGAATGTCTGGCGCTCTCTCAATGGCTATGCGCTCGCGTCGAACAATTGCGACAGTGAGCAGTATTACGAGTTCAACGCGGCAGAGCTTAAAGGCGCACAGGACGATGGCATGGTCCCGTCTGATGTTCCATTGCAGCCGAAACTGTCGATCAAGTCTTTGGCTGAAGGGTTCTGGGGCCTTGGCCTGCTGGCCGCCATTCTCGCCTTTGCCGGGCTTAAGCTGCTGGCAGTCCAAAAACGCCGTAGTCAGCGCATGGCGATGATGTCGCAAGCCACCCCTGCGGCCCAAAGTATCCTTGATGCCATGTGCCATGCCGCCAAGGCCGATGGGTATATCGCCCCATCCGAGGTGGCGATGATCAAGCAAGCCGCCGAAAAGATGACAGGCACGACCTTCGCAATGGACGACGTCAAGCGCATGGCTGATCTGGCCGAAGAAGCCCTTGATCTGAAAGGCTACAAGCGCCTGGTCAATGGGCGTACAAAGCCAGAGCAGCTTGATATGATGCGCGGTGTGCTGATGGTAGTTGCCGCTGACGGCAAGCTGGACGGAAAAGAACAAGTGTTTGTTGGCGGCCTGGCACAGGCCATGGGCATGGACGGCGCAACCGTGCAAGCCCTTCTGGCCGAGGTTGTTGGCGGCGACGCGGGTGGCGCGGCCCCGGCCTAAATCGCGGCTTCCACCTCTGCCACGATCCCATCGACGACCTGCGCAAGCAGGTCGTCATCTTCGCATTCGGCCATGACCCGGATCAGCGGCTCTGTCCCGGATTTGCGGATCAGCAGCCGGCCTTTGCCGGACAGCTTGATCTCTGCATCCGAGATTGATTTCTGGACCTTCGCAGCGCCCAACGGATCCTGCCCTGCCGCATAGCGCACGTTCTTGAGCATCTGCGGCACGGTTTCAAAACTTCTGGTCAACGTGCTTGCGGCTTGCCCGGTTTCGATCATCGCGGCCAAAAACTGCAACCCGGCCAAAAGCCCGTCACCGGTCGTGGCATAATCTGTCATCACGATGTGGCCAGATTGCTCCCCGCCGAGGTTCCAGCCATTGGCCCGCATCGCCTCGACCACATAACGATCGCCAACACTGGTCCGCTCAAGCCGCAAACCGCGCCCGTCAAGATACCGCTCCAACCCCAGATTGGACATCACTGTTGCCACTAGCGTGCTGCCGTTCAGCCGTTCCTGATCCGCCCAACGCCCTGCCATCAGCGCCATGATCTGATCGCCATCCGCGACCTGACCCTTTTCATCAAGGATCATCACCCGGTCCGCATCACCATCCAGACAGATACCCACATGTGCGCCTTCGCGCAGGATTGTCTCGGCTGCGGCGGCAGTGCTGGTTGATCCACATCCTTCGTTGATGTTGAACCCGTCCGGGCTCACGCCGACGGGAATAACTGTCGCGCCCAATTCCCACAGCACCTCTGGCGCAACCCGGTAGGCCGCCCCGTTGGCGCAGTCGATCACAACCTTCAGCCCGTCAAGACGCATACCAGCAGGGAAAGTCGATTTGACCCGCTCCGCATAGCGGAACCGGCCATCATCGATCCGCTTAGCCCGCCCAATATTCTGCGCCTTTACTGGATCAATCTCGCTGCTGATCAACGTCTCAATCTCTGCCTCAGCCGCATCCGAGAGCTTAAACCCGTCGGGGCCAAAGAACTTGATGCCATTGTCATGGTGCGGGTTGTGGCTGGCCGAAATCATGATGCCGACGTCAGCCCGCATCGATGTCGTCAACAGGCCCACAGCCGGTGTCGGCACCGGCCCCAGTAGCAGCACATTCATGCCGGTGCTGGTCAGCCCTGCGGTCAGCGCATTTTCAAACATATAGCCCGACAGCCGCGTGTCCTTGCCGATGACAACGCGGTGCCCGTTTGATCCGTCATTGCGAAAGTAACGACCAGCAGCCGATCCAATTTTCAACGCCATCTCGGCGGTCATGGGATAGGTGTTTGCCGTACCGCGCATACCATCAGTGCCAAAAAGTTTGCGTGTCATGTCATTGCCGCCCCGCCGATTGCCCATTCCAGGTCCAACGCCTGTTTGGTGGCAAAGATATCGTGAACCCGCAGGATTTGCACGCCCCTACGCGCGGCAAAAAGTGCCACTGCCACAGAACCGCTCACCCGCTCACTGGCATCACTACCCCCGCCGATGGTGCCGATGAAACGTTTGCGCGACGCGCCCAGCAGGATCGGGCAGCCCAGCCCGTGGAAAATCGCGATACCACGCAGCAGGGCGAGATTATGCGCTACGGCCTTGCCAAAGCCAATGCCGGGATCGACGACAATCTGGCTGCGCGGAATGCCCGCTGCCACGGCGACCTCTACCCGTTCCGCCAGGAAATCATAGACATCCAACAGCACATCGTCATAGCTGGGATCCTTCTGCATCGTCTCGGGCGAGCCTTGTGCATGCATCACACAAACCGGTGCGCCCGCTTTGGCGGCAACCTCTGCCAATTGCGGATCATAGGTAAAGGCCGCCACATCATTGACCAGATTTGCCCCGGCATCGAGCGCCGCAAACCCAACTTGCGCCTTGCGCGTATCAACCGAGATTGACACATCGCTTTGCGCGCGTATCGCCGCGATCACCGGTGCTGTGCGCGCGATTTCATCACCCACTGGCACCTCCACAGCACCCGGGCGGGTGCTTTCGCCGCCAATGTCGATGATCGCAGCGCCTTCGGCTTGCATGGCCAGTGCATGTGTCAACGCCTTTTCAGGCGCGTTGAATTGCCCACCATCGGAAAAACTATCGGGGGTCACATTCAGGATGCCCATGATCTGCGGTGCATCCATGTCCAAACCTGCAATCGGCGCGCGATGCGCCGTCAATCGCCCAAGCACGTCCGTGGGCACCTCACTGGCTGCAATCTGCTGCAAACCACCGTTCCGCTCATGGACCGCGACCGTATCAAACCAGCACAACCCTCCGGCCAAGGGAAAGCTGTGTTGTGTTGGCAGTTCGCCGAACCGCGCGACGGGGCGATAGTAGCAGGTCATGTCAAATTCGCTTGGTCCGCAGCCATCACACGCATACTGATTGTGCTTTCGGGTGCATCCGCACCGATGATCCAGAGCTCTTTTGCCTCCATCTCGGTCGCAAACCACGCAACCAGGGCAACAGCATCACGCGGACTGGCCGAGGGGCCATCCACCGCATCCAGCACGATTTTGGACGGGGCCCAGATACAAATCTGGTCGTTCTTCATGGCCCAATCCAACTCGGTCCGGGTGCCCACCACCATGCAACGCCGATCACGCGCGGCCAGCGTCCACGCGTTCTGCTCAATAGCGAGCAAATCAATACGGCGTTGGGCCAGCGCATTGGAGGCCTGCGGTGCGGGTGCATTGGGGGCACCGGCGCAGATGATCAAAGGGGCGCCCATTGCGGCAAGTTGATCAATCCAGGCGGTGACATGCGGCGCGGCAATGGCGTCGTTTGACAGATAAACGACCCGTGGGTGCGGTGCCTCAACATGGTCCTGCCCGTCAAGATCAACACCATCACGAGAGCGCACAATTTCGACCCCAAGCGAGAACGGGCCACGGTCCAGTTTCTCAATCCGGACAAAGACGCGTTCGGCCTGTGGTTCCAGCAGAACGCGCTCTGCCACGCGTGCGGCAAGAGTTTCAAGCAGATTGATACGCTCCGCCTCAAGTTCAACCCCGATGGCCTCGGTCACCTTGTCGTAAGAGAGAATCCGATCGACATCATCGTCAATTGGGCCGGTCAGTGGCAGCACCTCAACCACAACGTTGAAGCGCACCCGCTGCAACGTGCCACGTTCCTGTTGGAACGCCCCAATCTCGACCTCGACCACGTAGTCGCGCAGGGAAATTCTGTCGCAGGGGGCTGTGCTGCTGGCAGCCGCCCGTTCACTGGGATGGGCAAAAGCAAGGCGAATATCATCGGTCATAAGACGGTCCGTCACTGTATCAGGCCTGTCCGAGATACAAGGGCGATGCCGAAGCGGCAAGCGTCAGGCGTGACGCCCACCCTGCGTCATGCGACCTTACTTGGAGGCCATACGGATTGGCTGGCGGTAGAAGTAATGCGACCCAATCGAAGCGGTTCGCGGAAACCTGCGCGCCCAGGACGGGTTTACCGCCTTGGTATGGTAGTGCGTCGCCCCACCGGTTAGCGCACGTGGCGCACCATCAATCAGGATGCGTGCCACTTTGCCAACCCGTTCCCAAGAGCGCGGCTCGCCAATCGTCTCGGCACGGCCATCGCAGGTGTAGGTGAATTGGCAGGCATACCGCCGCCCCGTGCCCTGATGGATCACAGCGCACAGCGTGTCAGGATAGGCATCACTATCGACGCGGTTCAAAATAACCTCGCCCACCGCAAACATACCGCGCACGGATTCGCCGCGCGCTTCAAAGTAAAGCGCCTCAGCCAGGCATTCCCATTGGTCGCCACCAGTCGCAGCTGGCTGGTCTGCCAGAAAGTCGCGATCATAGATCAGGCGGTTGGTCGTAGCGACACCACGTTCATTCGCCGGCGGCAGGCTTGTCAGCAGGGTTAGTCGCACGTCGGGGACCACAGAGAGTGCTTGGCGCTCCTGACCCAAAATTGCACCCAAACGGCTTGCGAGCAGTTCGTCGGCAGTTGCAGACGTGGCTGCAAAACTAATCAGCACCGCAGAAATCGCGGCGAAAATCGTCCTTACAATCAACATTTTTCCCACCCAGGAAACACGCGGAAATGCCCCGCGCTAGCGCCGTGGTCTCTAGCGGAAGGCGACGTTTGCGTCTACCCCCTGCCCCGGACTGTTGGCAAAGCAGCAACACAACCTGTGATGACAAAGGACTATTTCGTAGAAATAGGCCAACCTGCGACTAAAAAGACACAATATATAGTGTTGCGTCGCCGTCATACCCGCTCTGCGAGGGCCAGCTGGGCGGCGGTGAGTCGCGCAACGGGCACGCGAAACGGTGAACAAGAGACATAGTCGAACTTATGCTGCCGACAGAAATCAATGGCTGAACGCGTGCCGCCATGCTCGCCACAAATCGCCAGAACTACATCGGGGCGCCCCAGGCGCCCGCGCTCTGCGCCCAGCGAAATCAACTCGCCCACCCCTTCGATATCAAGGGTGTGAAACGGGTCTTCGGCATAAACACCTTGCTGGACGTAGGACGACATGAAACGGCCTGCATCATCGCGCGACAGTCCATAGGTCATCTGGGTCAGGTCATTGGTGCCAAAAGACAGAAACTGGGCGTGTTCTGCAATGTCCTGCGCGCGCAACGCCCCGCGCGGTGTTTCCACCATGACGCCCAGGCGGTATTCCGCATGTGTCCTGGTGCGCGCCCAGACCGCATTGGCCACCCCGTCGATGCGGGCCTTCATCAGTTCGACCTCGCGCATGGCGCTGACAAGCGGGATCATGATCTCGACCTTGATCGTGATGCCTTTCTTGCCCACTGCCACCATCGCTTCAAAAATGGCGCGGGCCTGCATGTCGTAGATTTCAGGGATTGCGATCCCCAGGCGCACGCCGCGCATACCCAACATCGGGTTATATTCAGTCAGCGCGTCTACCCGTTCGGCCACCTCCGACAAAGGCAAGGCCACCTGTTCGGCCAGATCACGCAGGCCTGCCTTGTCCGAAGGTAAAAATTCATGCAGCGGCGGGTCAAACAGGCGAACGCAGACGGTTTTGCCTGCCATATTCTCAAACAAGGCCTGAAAATCGGCGCGTTGCATCGGCAGCAGGCGATCCAGAACCGCGCGCCTGTCATCGCTTTCTTCGGCAAAGATCATTTCGCGCATGACGCCAAGACGGTCACCGTCAAAGAACATATGCTCTGTCCGGCAAAGCCCGATACCTTCGGCGGCAAAATTGCGCGCGGTCTGCGCGTCGGCAGGGGTGTCGGCATTGGCACGCACGCCAATGTCGCGAAATTCATCTGCCCACTCCAGAAGCGTGCCGAAGGCACCATCAAGTGCGGCCTCTAACATGGGCGGCTCGCCCGCAAGGACCTGGCCAGTGGTCCCATCCACGGTAATCCGGTCGCCAGTGCGGAATGTGCGCCCGTCCGGGCAGATAATCCGCCCCTTCTTAAGATCAATCGCCAGATCAGAGGCACCCACAACACAAGGCAGCCCCAACCCGCGGCCAATGACGGCGGCATGGCTTGTCACACCACCGCGCATCGTCAGAACGGCCTGGGCTGCATGCATCCCGCGGATGTCTTCGGGCGTGGTTTCGCGGCGCACCAACACGCAGGCCTCGCCACGCGCGGCACTGGCCTGGGCATCCTGTGCCGTCAGAACGATGCGGCCAGTCGCAGCACCGGGGCTGGCAGCAATCCCATTGACGATCACATCACGGTCCGCGTCAGGGTCGACCTGACGGTGCAGCAATTCTGACAGGGCCGCAGGTGCAACGCGCATCACGGCCTCTTCACGCGGGATCACCTGATCCTTGGCCAAGGCTACAGCGATAGCGACCGAAGCACGCGAAGACCGCTGCACCCGGATCGCATCCAATATCTGGACAACACCGTCGTGCAGGATGAACTTCACTTCCATCTCTTCGCGCAACTTGCGGCGACAGATATCACCGTAAGACACCAGTTGTGCATATTGCGCAGGACAAAGATCTTCGAGCGACGGACCGCGCGGATCGCGCGTCAGGTAAATTGCGCCCTCGGCATCGGGGGCCACATCGCGGCCCCTGATCTGACCTTCGCTGACATAACGGCCAATGATCTTGGCCTCACCCGATGTGCTATCCACAAACTGAATAACACCCTGCCCGCTTTCGCCTGCGCCCATGCCAATGGCCATGGTCTGCACCACCAGACCAAGCCCCGCATCAACCGGTGCGCCCTTGGCTTCGCGCAGCAGGCGCGCGGTTGTCCCGTCCCAGGCCCGCGCCATAGAGCGTAGCACTTCGGCCAGTTGCACCGAGACATCCTGCGGAAACGGTGTATCGGTTTCAAACTCAAAGGTATTCAGCATCGCCTGCAGGCTGGCCGCATCGGCAACGTCAGGCATGTAGAATTCATCAGGGTCCAGACGGGCAACGTGGATCGCATAAGACTGGATGAAACGCAGATACATCTTGGTGGCGGGCTCTGCCCCCATCCGATCAGACAGCATGGCGTGACATGCATCATTCATGCCGACGTTCAGAATGGCACCCGGCCCGCCCCAGTCAGGGTTCAGACTGGACGGGCGCACCGACAGCAGCGGGTCGGGACCGAAAGGTGCCAGCAGTTGCGCCATATCAGGCAGGTTGCCCAATGCCGCCTCACGCACCGCATCAAATGACAGCGCGACCGTCATAGGCACCGGCATATCCAGGCGGATCAGCCGTTGCAGGCATTTCGCCCGTCCGCCATGCACCGCCGCCGACATGGGCGCAGTTGGTGTGATCAGGGTCAGCGGACCATATGTTGACTGTTGCTGCACTGCGGCGTCACCTATTGTTCAGGCGCAGCATAGGGGAAAATCCCTGCCAGTGTATAGCAATGTTTACAGTTTTATGACGTGCCTTCGATCTTAGTCAGATCAGCGACGGACAGGCAGATATTCCTGATACGTGACAGCAGGTTAAGGCGGTTGCGGCGCAAAACCTGACTGTCGGCGTTCACCTGCACATCGGTGAAAAAGGCGTCAATTGGCCCGCGCAGTGCGGCCATCGCTGTCATCGCCGTACTGAAATCTTCCGCATCCATCGCTGGGGCGATCTTTGTCTCCGCCGCATCAAGAGCAGCGAAAAGCGCCTTTTCGGCGTCATGCTCGGCGAATTTGATGTCGGCGCCATAGGAGTATTCAACGCCATCCTTTTCCTCGGCCTGGCTGAGGATGTTGTTGGCGCGCTTGAAGCCTTGCAGAAGATTTTCGCCGTCGTCAGTCGCGAGGGTTGCGGCGAGTGCCTCGGCGCGTTTGACGAGGAGGGTCAGGTCGTCGTTGCCCGGCATGGCAATACAAGCGTCGATGATGTCATGGCGGATGCCTTTGTCTTTGAGGAAGACTTTGAGGCGGTCGTGGAAGAAGGAGAGGAGGTCAGATGCGCACAATTCAACACGAAAGTTTCGCCAGCTCTCAGCTTCAGATACAAACCCCTCATAGTCACTGTAGTCCCAGACTTCGTAGGTGTCTTTCTCTTCGCTGGACATTAGTTCTTCAGCCGCAACCAGATGCGAACGGAGGAGGCTACTAATAATCTCATGCGCATCTCTTGGCGCGATGAACTCTTGGTCTTCGTCTTGCGCGAGATAAGTTAGAATTGGTGAACTCCGCCACATCTTTTCGAAGTCTTCATCTATCTTCTCTAAATCAATATCTTCGAACACAGGATACAACTTATAGGCCACAGGACCCTTGCGGACATCATTCTGAAACAATGAACCTACTAAGTACTGGTCTAGCTCATCCTCAATATGCTGCCTTAGGTTAATTCGGATATCATTGGTTAGCAGTACTCTAAGCACACCTAGAGCTGCTCGGCGCAGAGCAAATGGGTCCTTGGATCCCGTCGGTTTCTCATCGATTGCCCAAAAGCCAGTCAGCATGTCCAATTTGTCGGCCAGAGATAGTGCCACAGAAACTGGTAAGGTCGGCACGCCGTCAGAAGGCCCAAGCGGTGAGTAATGCTCGATACAAGCCCTCGCGATTTCCTCTTCAATACCATCGGCTTGGGCATAGTAGCGTCCCATTGTGCCCTGTAGCTCAGGAAATTCGTAGACCATCTCCGATGCTAGATCGAGCTTCACAAAATTTGCCATCATATCGACTTGTTCTAAGTCAGCGCCAACATATGTGGCCAACTTACTTGCCCAAAGCTCAATTCGTCGGATGCGGTCACTTTGCGTTCCCAGACGATTGTGAAACGTAACATGGTCGAGTTTGTCTGCCCACTCATCGAAGCCATGATCTGCCTTCGCCACGCGCAGATCATTCTCCCAAAAGAACTTTGCATCCGCCAGACGGGCCGCCAGCACCTTTTGGTTGCCTGCAAGGATCGTCGCGCCATTGTCCGCCGTTTCCATATTGGCCACGGTCACAAAACGCTCAATCCGGCCCGTCTTGGGGTTGCGCACGGAAAAGAATTTCTGGTGTTCTTTCATCGAGGTTTGCAGCACCTCGGGCGGCAGGCCAAGAAAATCGTCATCGATGCGGCCCAGCAACACGACGGGCCATTCAACCAGCCCTGCGACCTCGGTCAGCAGACCGCGATCTTCGACCATCTCAAGGCCCAGCGCAAAGGCCTGCGTTGTTGCTTCATTCCAGATCGCCTCGGCCCGTTCATCGGCACGCAGCATGACATGGGCGCGCTTCAACTTCGCCTCGTAATCATCGAAAGAAACAACAGAAAAGGCATCAGGCGCAAGAAAGCGATGCCCTCGCGTGGTATTGCCAGAGGTGATCCCATCGATATCAAGTGGCACAACCGCCACCCCGGCTTCATCGCTGAGAATGCACAGGATGGCATGCAGCGGGCGCACCCATTTCAGGGTCCCGGTGCCCCAGCGCATGGACTTGGGCCAAGGGAAGTTGCGGATCGCTTTTTCCAGCACCTCAGCGATAATATCGGCAGCCAAGCGCCCTGGCTTTTCGATGACGGCAAAATAAACCTGCCCCTTTTTGTCATCGCGCACCTCAAGGTCTTCGCGCGCCACACCGGCCCCGCGCAGGAACCCTTCGATGGCTTTGTCAGGCGCGCCGACCTTGGGGCCTTTACGCTCTTCGCGCACGGGTTTGCTTTCTGCGGTCAGCCCATCAATCGACAGTGTCAGGCGGCGCGGGGTCGAGAATGCGGCGGCACCGGCATAGGTCAACCCCGCCTCAACCAGACCATCGGTTACCAGCTTACGCAGATCATCCGCTGCACGGGTTTGCATCCGCGCGGGGATTTCTTCGGAGAAAAGTTCAATCAGAAGATCAGGCATCAATTCTGGCTTTCAGGAGGGGGTGGGCAGTTTTCAGGAGGACGGTTGCCGTCGAATACAACTTCGCCGCAGGCGTTGATCTGGTGCCAGGCATAGCCGCGCCCATCAGGGTAGACGGCGATGACCCGGTCGATACCATAGACGATGTTCTCTATCCCCAGAAAGGCGATGGCATCCGCTTGCAGATCCGCCCCGATTTGTTCGGCATCAAAGCAGTCAAACCAAGGCGGGGCCACACGTGGTTCGGCCGCGTCCACAATCACAAAGGTTTCGGTCAGTGTTGCCTGGCTAAGCGGGATCTGGAAACAGGCACGGTAGCGCAGTGGGCTGCTATCGGCATCAACGCCGGCAAATGCTGTCACCACAACGGGTTCAGGCGTGCCGGTCGCAACAGAGGTCAGCATCACGGTCTCTGCCTGCACCTCTTCGTAATAGGCATAGACCTGTTGGTAATAGAGCAGGCCACCCGCAGCGGCCCCCGTCAGAAGCATGAGCACAATGATTATCCTCGCCATCAGGCCGCGGCCCCGCCTGCCTCTGTCTGCACAAAGGCATCCGCACAGGCCTTGGCCAAGGCCCGCACCCGCCCGATATAGGCCTGCCGTTCGGTGACAGAAATCACGCCGCGCGCGTCCAGCAGGTTAAAGACATGGGATGCCTTGATGCATTGGTCATAGGCGGGATGCACCATGATGATGTTCTTGCCCGTCTTGGGATCGTCAGCTGGCGCATCCAGAATACGCTGGCACTCGGTCTCTGCATCCAGAAAGTGCTGAAACAGCTTATCCGTGTCAGCAACATCGAAGTTCCAGCGTGAATATTCCCGTTCAGCCTGTTGGTACACATCCCCATAGCGCAGCGGGGTGGGTGACTGCGGATCGTTAAAGGGCATGTCCATCACGTGATCAATGCCCAGAACATACATCGCCAGACGCTCCAACCCATAGGTCAGTTCACCCGAAATGGGTTTGCAGTCATGCCCGCCAACCTGCTGGAAATAGGTGAATTGGCTGACTTCCATCCCGTCGCACCAGACCTCCCAGCCCAGCCCCCAGGCGCCAAGCGTCGGGCTTTCCCAATCATCCTCGACAAAGCGAATATCGTGTTTGTCGGCGTCAATGCCAATCTCGGACAGCGATCCCAGATACAGCTCTTGAAAATCGGGGGGCGAGGGTTTGATCAGTACCTGATATTGATAGAAGTGTTGCAGCCGGTTGGGGTTCTCACCGTAGCGCCCATCCGTTGGCCGGCGCGACGGCTGCACATAGGCGGCTGCCCAATGGTTGCTGCCCAGCGCGCGCAGGGTTGTCGCAGGGTGGAATGTCCCTGCCCCCACTTCCATGTCATAGGGTTGCAGGATCGCGCAGCCCTTGGACGCCCAATAGGTCTGAAGCCGCAGGATGACTTCCTGAAAACTGCGTGGTTTATCTGCCATCGTGGCCCTCATGTGCTTGGCCCCTGCAATAGGGTGCTGCGCGGCAAGGGTCAATTAGGCAACGGATGTGGATTTAATCTGTGCAAATGCGCGTCAAACGTGCGGTTGGGCTTGCGTCTGCGTCCCGACAGCGCCAGTCACCCTAGCAAAGTTAAATTTGATACTGAGGTTTCCATGTTCAGAACGCTTGCCACCGTTCTTGTCTTTCTTATCCTACCGCTTGCCGCCAAGGCCCAAGACACATTCTGGGTTCAGATTGAAGCGCGCCAGACGCTCGCGCAGGCGCAGGAACGCGCCCGCCTCTATGCCCGTCAGTTTGATGACGTTGAGGGGTACTATCTGGGCCGCGGGTACTATGGCGTCGTGCTTGGCCCCTATTCCGAAGCTCTCGCACGACAGGAACTGTCGCGGCTGCTGGCGACGCGCCAGATCCCCTCTGACAGTTATCTGCAAAATGGTCGCCGGTTTGAACAACAGTTCTGGCCCATTGGCGGCAGTGCCCCACGGGCGACCGCGCCCGCGGTAGAGCCCGTCCTCCCTGCCGTGAACCCAATCACCACTGCACAAGAAACACTGCGCGAGGCACGCTCCTCTGAGGCCGCACTCACGCGCGAAGAACGTCAGGAGCTGCAAAAGGCACTCGCCTGGGGTGGGTATTACGCGGCCGCCATCGACGGATCATTCGGCCGCGGCACGCGTGGGTCAATGGAGGCCTGGCAGCGTGACAACCTGCAACAGGCCACTGGTGTTCTGACCACCAGCCAGCGTGCGTTGCTTCTTGAACAGTATAACGCGGTTCTGTCCGAAGTGGACATGCAGATGATCCGCGATGATTCCGCTGGAATCGCGCTGCAGGTGCCAACCGCCGCGGTGTCTTTTTCCAAGTATCAGTCGCCCTTTGCGCAATATGACGCAACTGGTGCAATCCCAAAGGCCCGCTTGCTGCTGATCTCGCAACGCGGCGATGCCGGCAAGATGCGCGGTCTTTACGAAGTTATGCAAACGCTCGAGGTTATCCCACTTGAGGGCGAGCGATCCTTCCGCACCGACGGCTTTTTCATCGAAGGGATCGATAACGACATTCATTCTTTCACCTCTGTGTCCTTGCAGGACGGCGATATCAAAGGCTTTACCCTTGTCTGGCCCGCTGGTGACGAAAACCGCCGCCGCCGCGTTATCGAGGTAATGCGCGAAAGCTTCATCCGGCTGGATGGCGTGATGAACCCGAACATCGGTCAACAGGCCGACGCGCAATCAATCGACATGGTATCCGGGCTGAACATCCGACAGCCACGCCTGTCACGCACCGGTTTCTATGCCTCCAACACGGGACATGTTGTGACAACGCCGGATGCCATTCAGGACTGCGACCGCATCACATTGGATCGCGAGCAAGAGGCAGCCGTTGTCATCAGCGACGCCGCACTTGGTCTTTCACTGTTGCGCCCGCTTGAGGATCTCGCCCCGCTCGGCATCGCCGCATTGCAAATTGAAACCCCGCGTTTGCGAGATCGCGTCGCGATTGCCGGATACCCCTTTGGCGGTATCTTAGGTGCCCCGACCCTGACCTTTGGCAATATTGTCGATATTCGCGGACTGTCAGGGGAAGAGACGATCAAACGCCTGTCTGTGGCATCTTCGGATGGCGATGCGGGTGGGCCGGTGCTGGATGCATCGGGCTCTGTCCTGGGCATGCTGCTGCCCCGCAGCAACCGCAATGGGCAAAGCTTGCCTGCGGATGTGCAATTCTCGGTGAAGGCCGATCAGATTGCGGCGCTGCTGTCGGCCCACGGGATTGAGCCGACGACAAGCGGCCCACAGCCCGCGATCAGCCCTGTTGCCCTAACGGCGCGTGCCGCAGATATCGCCGTCCTGGTCAGCTGCTGGTAAGGGCGATGTCAGAGGTGACGCGGATCACCGTGGAGCCTTTGGTTTGCAATGCCGTCCGGATCGCCTGCCCGAATTCCGCAAGGGTGTTGGGTTGGGTGGCCGCAGCACCGTAGGCCTCGGCCAGTTTGAGGAAATCTGGGTTGCGCTGGATCACAGCATTGGGGGCGATCTGGGCGCGAACCATGCTGTCTTCGATTTCGCCCAGCTTGCCATTGTCCCAGATGATGATGGGCAGGGTGAGTTCCAACTCCACCGCAACAGCGAGTTCCTGCACAGTGTATTGGAAGCCGTAGTCGCCGGCGATGGCGATTGTGGGCGCATGGGTTTCACCAACCCTACGCCCGATTGCGCCGCCGATTGCGGCTGGCAAGGCGTAGCCCAGGGTGCCAAAACCGTAAGGATGGTGCCAATGGCCGGGGCGGTCCATGGGGTAGACCTCTTTGGCGGCATAGGCGAATTGGGTCATGTCGGAATAGATCATGGTGTCGGATGGCAAGGCCGCTTTGAGAGCGTCGGCGACAGGCAGGATACCGGGGCGCTCGGCGTCGATTTCGGCGCGCCACTTGGCGCGTTGCTTGGCAACATCATCAGCAGACCAGTCTGTCTCAAGTGTCTCAGTCACGTGTTGATCCAAATCGTCCAGCAGATCGAACGCGCCCGCGAGAATCGGAAACGTGCAATCCTGCCCGTCGCCAAAGGTCTCAGGATCGATATCTACTCTGACCAACTGTGCCGTCTTCCCCATCTTATCCCGCCAAAGGTCAACTTCTGACAACTCGGTTCCGAGCGCGACAACCAAATCCGCGCTTTCAACAACCTGTGCGCTTGAGGGGCGCGCCAGCGTCGATCCAAAATGCAGGGGGCTATCAGCAGGCACGATACCGCGGCCAGCATATGTCGTAAAACTCGCTGCATTCCAACGGCGCATGACCTTGTCAGCAAAATCCATAAAGCGCGCCCCGCCGCCGCCAAATACAAAGAGCGGGCGTTTCGCGCGCCGCAACATTGAGGCGAGTTCGCATAGTTGAACGTCTTGCGGACGCCCTAAAGGAATAGTTTGTGCAGCAGCATGCGCAGCGGCTTTGGCCGGTGCCTCCAGCAACTTGATCGGAACGGTTAAGTGTTTGGGCCTTGGGCGCGCAGAATGGAATTCCGTGAACGCGCGATCAATCAACGCATAAGCCGCCTCGGCCGTCCGTGCCGTCACCGACCAATCACAAACCGCTGCCCCCGCGCCCTCCTGATCTTTCATCTGATGCAACTGCCCACGTGTCGCCGCCGTCTCATCCAGAACTGACGAAATCACCAGCATCGGCACGCTGTCCGAATAAGCCTGCCCCATCGGCGTCATGATATTGCACAGCCCCGGCCCGGAAATCACATAGGCCACACCCGGTTGGCCTGTCGCGCGGGCATAGCCGTCTGCCATGAACCCTGCCCCCTGTTCGTGCCGCGCCAGCACGTGGGTGATCCCGGCCTCTTCGATCCCGCGATACAATTCCTGATTATGCACACCAGGAATGCCAAAGATCACGTCCACGCCGCGATCTTTCAGCATATGCGAAATTTGAGCGCCAAGCGGACGGATCGTCATGTCAGTTTCTCCAGAATTTGATGGACATGATGGTCAGCACCACCATGATTTCCAGCCGGCCAACGAACATTGCGATGGAAAGGATCCATTTCGCGGTATCGTTGATGCCCGCGTAATTGCCTGCCGGACCAATCTCCAACCCCAGACCGGGGCCGATATTGGCCAAAGCAGCACTCGCACCGGACACGGATGTGATGAAATCGAGGCCCGTCAGCCCCAACAGCACCGCCGTCCCGCCCAGCGACAGAAAGAATGCCACCAGAAAAGCCATCACCGAGTTCAGAACATCATCCCCAATCGGACGCCCGTCATAGCGTGGGGTAAACACACCATGCGGCGAATGGATTTGCCGGATCTGGCTTTTGATCGCGGCAAAAACCAGCTGATACCGGAATACTTTGACCGAACAGGCGGTTGAGCCAGCGCAGCCACCAATCAGCCCGATAAAAAAGAACATCGCAACCGGAAAGGTGCCCCAGCCCATATAGTCAGCACTGGCATAGCCTGTTCCAGAGATGATCGAGACGACGTTAAAAAGCGCCTCGCGCAGGGCCACCTCTGTCATGACACCATCGCGCCCCCAGACCCATGAGGTGATCAGCATCACGCAAAACGCCACAATGATGAAAAATACCCGGATCTGTGGGTCACGCCACATCGGTAAGGCAGTACCGGCCAAAAGCTGCACGTAGCGCACAAATGGTAAGGCCGCGAGCAGCATGAAAGCTACGGCCACATAGTGCACCCCTGCCCCGAAGGTGGCGAAGGATTGATCATAGTTTGCCATACCGCCCGTGGCGACAGTTGTCATCGCATGGACCATCGCATCAAACGGCAACATGCCCGCAGCGAGGTAGCACAGCGCGCAGGCAATGCTGAGACCGAAGTAAACCACAAAAATCTGACGCGCGATCTCACCAGCGCGGGGCAGGATTTTTCCCATAGTATCAAAAGCTTCCGATCGGAAAATCTGCATGCCGCCGACCCGCAGTTCAGGCAGGAACACCATCGCCACAACGATGATACCCACCCCACCCAGCCATTGCAGCATACCCCGCCAGAGCTTGATCCCTTCGGGCAGCGCATCAATTCCGGTCAAAACCGTGGCCCCGGTCGTGGTCAGGCCAGACATGGCCTCAAAGAAGGCATCCGTGAAATTGGTCTGGGTTGCACCCATGACAAACGGGATCGCCCCGAAGACCGGCAACATCAGCCAGACAAGCGAGGTCAGCAGGAAGGTCTGGCGCAGGGTCAACCCTTCGGTCACACCGTTGGAGCAGGCCAAGGCGATCAGACCACCGGTTAACACGGTCACAATGGCGCTTTCAAAAAAGACAAACCAATGCCCGTTACCTGCAATCAGGTCAGCGACAAGCGGCGCCAGCATCGTCAACCCAAGCGACGCCACCAGCAGACCGATCACATATCCCACAGGGCGCAAGTCAAACATGCCCCAGCGTTGGCGCGGCGGCGCGCCGGTGTCAAGAACAGGGCATCCAAAAGGTCGCGTTTGAAACAGCGAAAGCGCGCTTTAGCGGCAAACCCCTAACTGGCCATGCATGATGGACGTCACACCGGGATGGTTTGGAACATTCCGGGGCAGCTTGCTCAGCTCAGCCCTGCCCCGCCAGCCAGGTCTTGTAGTCACTGACCAACAGATGTGTTGGCGCTGTGTCTTCTTCTATATTGGCAAAGCGACCGACGGGTTCACGGAAGATGTTGTCGGTCTCGTCGTCATTGACAGTTGAAACCTCCCCGATCAACACGTCACCGCCCTCACCCCAGAATGCGTGCCAGTCGCCGGGCATCAGCGTTACACTTTCGCCGGGGGCGAATTTGAACTTTTCACCAGGCTGGAATGGCCGCCTGATGCCATCACACATCACAACCCCCCCGGCGGTTTCATCAAAATTGCCATCCGGGTCAGAGCCGTAAAGTTCAACCACCATGGTCGCACCGCCCCGGTTGATGATGTCCTCGGCCTTGATCACGTGGGTGTGCATCGGTGAAAGCTGGTCCTGTTTGGATATCAACAGCTTCTCGGCGTAGCACATACCGCCGCCACGTTGCAGATCCGCCCGACGGCCATTGCGCAACGTGAACAGGAACAGCCCCATGTCATCATAGCGACCCGCGCCGTAGTCTGTGATGTCCCAGCCGCAGCGGGCATCGATCACCGCTTGCGCCTGCACAGCGCGCGATTGGAACTCTTCAGGCGTCCAATAGGCCCATGGGGGCAAGACAAACCCGTAGGATCGGATCATTTCATCCGCTTGCGCCATGATGTCGTTGATGCGGGATCGTTGCATACCCATATCCGTAAACAATTACGTATATGCTGGCGGAAAGACTTAGCCAGCTTTGCGCAGCGCGCCCGTCGCCCAGGTACGGCATGCCTCGCCGAATGCAGTAAAGAGCGGACGCGACACTGGATCATCTTGCGCATTCCATTCAGGATGCCATTGCACTGACATCGTAAAACCAGGCGCATCCTTAATGTAAATCGCCTCTGGTGTACCGTCTGGCGCATGGCCATCGATCACGACGCGTGACCCCGGCACCTTAATCCCCTGCCCGTGCAATGTATTGGTCATGACCTTGTGCGCGCCAAAAAGCTGATGGAACGGACCACCTTCGGTCAGTGTCACCTCGTGGCGCACGGCGAATTTCTCTTCCAGGGTGCCGTCAGGCGGCATACGATGATTGTCACGGCCCGGCAAATCGCGGATTTCAGGATAGAGCGACCCGCCCATTGCTACGTTGACCTCTTGAAACCCAAGGCACACGCCCAAGACCGGCTGTCCGCGCGCGACACAAGCCCGGATCAGGGGCAGCGTGATACGGTCGCGATTACGTTCATATGTGCCATGCGCCTCAGTGAATTCCTCGCCATATTCTTCTGGATGAACGTTGGGCCGTCCGCCAGGAAAGAAAAAGCCGTCACAGGTGTTCATCAACTCGTCGATGCTGGCCTTTTGGGGATCTGCTGGAACGATCAAGGGCAATGTGCCGGATACGTCTGAAAGCGCCTGCACATTCAAGGCACCGGCACCATAGACGTGATAGTCATCATTGATCATATGGCTGTTTGAAATGATGCCAACGACAGGGCGGGACATGGATTCTCCTTTAGCGATTGCCCTTGTCTAGCGCCAAATGCTTTGCAGGCAAAGGGATCACCCACGCACAGCCGATCAGCCCTGATGCACAGGGTATCTCGGCGACGGATCGGGTTTGGCCTAAACTCGCATCTGGATCTGTCAAAAAGCCTTCACGTGGCCGCCCGCACCAAGCACGACCACCGACAACGGTTTCAGCCCCATCTCGTTTCCTGTTGGGGCCGCTTCACGGGTCATTGCCCATGCCTTCTTTTTGGATGAAGTCTCAGCCATCATCTCTTTGTTCTCTCGTCGTTGCGCTGCGCCTTAAGATCATGTGGAACGGCAGGCGACTTTGACTGACACCCTAAAATTCTGATTAAAAACAACGGGCCACGTCGCCCAATGCTGAGCCAAACATCTCTGACCCAGACCAACCGTCCCTCATCACAGTTTGCATGCCACACACGCAGACAGAGCCGCCATCCGTCGCTTGCGCGCGAATGACGGCGTTCAGTCGTCAGAAAACCAGGCCCTGCGTTTCAAGAAGCGGTTTCCACATAAAGCCGAACCACTATCGCAGGTTTGCCGTGATCCATGCCGACGCGATGGCCTCACGATGACGGCGGGGCGGGCAATGCCCGGGCATGTCAAATACGACACGTTCTGCGTTCAGAGCCCTGTCCAACAGATGATCCATCTCATCAAGCGGAGCCGCCGGATCGTCGTTGGTGTTGATTGCAAGAATGGGTGTTTCAATCGGATCGCCGTCGAATGCACCAATTGTGTCAACCGATAACGCGCGGACCATTTCGGCGAACTCTTCCAAGCTTGCGTCAATATCCAAGCCCAATCGTGTCTTTACCCCATCGATGGTAAGTTTTGGGAAATGTGCATAGGCTTGTGGTGGGGCCATGAATGGCGCATTCAATGGGCCGCAGGTATAGATGACGCCTGCAAGGTTCAGATCCTGATGCTGCGCAAAAAGGCGAGCCGCAGCATTCCCCCCAAAGCTGATGCCTTGGGCAAACACATTGTCACGATCAAATCGGGGGTCGCTTTGTGCCCACTCAATGGCTGCTACGTGCAGCTTTTCTGTTCTGCCATCTGCCACGTCATAGGCTGCGCTGCGCCCAAGCCCCGGCACATCAAGTGTCAAAAAGGCAATTCCTTTTGGCATCAGCTGGTCGACATAATAGCGGTAGGTTGTCACGCTAGAGATGTCAGATCCATTTGACATTACCAAAATCGGGAACGGCCCATCGCCGTCGGGGATATGAAGATGGCCAGTGAAGCTATGATCTTCATAGCTGATTTGAATCTCTTCATAGGTTCCAATAGTTTCCATCGCCAGGGAATAGGCGTCCCATGCCATTTCCAATGCCTCGGTTTGACCTTCTGCTCCGATATGTGGGGCGGCTGCCTCATGGTAGTAGGCGGTAGCCGCCTCATAGTCCTTGCGTTCCATTGCAGCATCACCTGCGGCCATGAATTCGTAAGTCCAGTTTCCGGGGCCGTAGGCGATGATTGTATCTGGTTGATCCGGATTTGATCGCGCTCCGGACGCAGCTTCGATCCGCGACAAAACACGATAGACTTCCTGTTCTTCAGCGCCGGCGCCTACCAGCTTGTCGATTTCGATTGAATGATACCAACTGCCTTCCTCTAGGCTTCGGAACTTGGTTCCGTCCACCTCTTGGGCTGTACCAAGGGAAGCACATGTTAGGGTAAGTGCGGTTGTCGCGACTAAGAGTTTATTTAGCATTTTGATTTCCTTATATCAACTTTGGTTGATAATTGACAAATCGTAACACTTGCGTTATTTGTCAACCATGGGTGATGAAAAAAATTCACGGGCACCGCAGAACAATATTCGCGGGCTTGTGCAGGACTTGTCTGAACGCCTTGATGCGCGCTCAAACGACCTAAGAGCGGGCACACCATTTGCATCTGCACGTCCGGCAGATGCAAAGACGTTCATGCTGATCTCGCGGCACCCTCGGGGGCTGACGGAACTGGCAACAGCATTAAAGATATCAAGACAGGCAGCCCATAAATCGGTCCTGCGTCTGGTCGAAATTGGCGTTGTGGATTTTGACTATGCCAAAGGGTCGAAGCGGGACATGGTTGCGAAGGTGACAGACGCCGGAATCGCTGCGCAAAAGGTTGGTCGCCTTATTACAGCGACGATTGAAGAGGACATCCGCGCGAAAATTGGAACGGAAGACCTGGAAAACTTGCGTCGAATTCTTGGAACTCTAGTGAGCTAATCCGCAACCGATAGCAGCCCCCCGCAAAGCAGAAGCAGTCATTCACCGCGCGATGCCCAAATGTCAGCTAGGCCGGCTTTCCGAATTTTGGTTCAGTCTCCTGACGTATTAGTCAAATTTGTCTGACGTTTCATATCAAGCCGGCGCTGGTGCAACACAGGTTCGGTGTAGCCGGACGGTTGGATCCGACCCTTGAACACCAGATCACAGGCCGCCTGAAAAGCGATGCCATCAAAATCCGGTGCCATCGGGCGATAGGCCGGGTCACCTGCGTTCTGGCCATCGACAACAGCAGCCATCTTGCGCATGGCCTCCATGACCTGTGCCTCGGTCACGATGTCATGGTGCAGCCAATTGGCCAGGGCCTGGCTTGAGATCCGGCAGGTTGCGCGATCTTCCATCAGACCGACATCGTTGATGTCGGGCACTTTCGAACACCCAACCCCCTGATCAATCCAGCGGACGACATAACCCAGAATACCTTGGGCGTTGTTCTCGACTTCCCTGACCTTCTGCGCATCCGACCAGCGCTGGTATTGCGCCAGCGGGATATCCAGAATGGAGGACACATAGGCCCGACGCCCGCCTTTGCGCAGTTTCGCCTGCACGGCCATCACATCCACCTTATGATAATGCAACGCATGCAAGGTCGCCGCTGTCGGGCTTGGCACCCATGCGCAGTTCGCCCCCGATTGCGGATGCCCGATCTTTTGTTCCAGCATCGCAGCCATCATGTCAGGCATCGCCCACATACCTTTGCCGATCTGGGCCTTACCCGAAAACCCGCACTCCAGACCAATATCCACATTCTGATCCTCATAAGCGCCAATCCACTGTTTGCGCTTGATAAAGTCCTTGCGGCTAAACGGCCCTGCCTCCATCGAAGTATGAATTTCATCGCCGGTCCGATCCAGAAATCCGGTGTTGATAAAGGCCACACGGGACTTGGCGGCGCGGATACATTCCTTAAGGTTCACGGTTGTGCGCCGCTCTTCGTCCATGATTCCGATCTTGACCGTATCGCGGGGCAAACCCAGCGCGTCTTCAACCTTGCTGAAAATGTCATTGGTCAGTGCGACCTCTTCCGGCCCATGCATCTTGGGCTTGACCACATAAACCGAACCAAGCGCAGAGTTGCCGCCCTCGCGCTGCAGGTCATGTATAGCGATCATCACGGTGACCATCGCATCCATTAGCCCCTCAAACACCTCATCGCCATTGCCGTCCACAATGGCCGGGTTCGTCATCAGATGGCCCACGTTGCGCACCCACAGCAGCGCGCGGCCTTTCAACGTTACCTCTGATCCGTCAGGGGCGGTGTAAGTCGGGTCATCATTCAGACGGCGGGTCATTGTCTTACCCCCCTTCTGGAAAGATGCAGTCAGATCACCCCGCATCAGGCCAAGCCAGTTGTCATAGGCCTGCACCTTGTCCTCGGCGTCCACGCAAGCCACGCTGTCTTCGCAATCCATGATCGCCGACACGGCGCTTTCGAGGCGGACATCGGCCAAAAGCGCCTGATCACGGCTGCCGATGGGATGCGCGCGGTCAAAGATCAGTTCAACATGCAAGCCATTGTTGCGCAGCAGGACCGCATCTGGGGCTTTGGGATTGCCGCGGTAGCCTACGAATTTTTCAGGCTGGCGCAGGGGCTGATCATCCACCAACAGCGTGCCATCGTGCACATAGTAGCGCGACACATCCGCGTGACTGGCGCCCGCAATCGGGAATGCCTCATCCAGAAACACCCGCGCCCGTGCCACAACACGGGACCCGTGCCCGCGATCATAGGCACCTTTGGGGGGCTGAACACCCATTGCATCAGTTCCATAGAACGCATCATAAAGACTGCCCCAGCGGGCATTGGCCGCGTTCAGCGCAAACCGCGCGTTGGTGATGGGCACAACCAGTTGCGGGCCGGGAACCGTCGCAATCTCGGGATCTACATTCGCGGTCTCGATGGTGAAATCGGGGCCTTCGTCAACGAGATAGCCTATTCTATGCAGAAACGCCTCATAGGCTGAGCGGTCAAGTGCTTGCCCCGCCCGTTCGACATGCCAGGCGTCGATCTTAGCCTGGATGTCATCGCGGGTCTTAAGAATGGCACGATTGCGCGGGGTCATCTCTGCGACCAGGGCGGTAAAACCCTTCCAGAAGGTATCACGGTCAATCCCGATCCCATCAATCGCTTTGGTCTCGATGAAATCAGCCAACTCTGTGGCGACCTGAAGCCCGTATCTCTCGATCCGCTTTGACATAGTGTCTTCCTTCTTGCCATCGCTGTATACCGCTGCACGCAGCTGCTTGCGACAGACCTAATGCGAAAGTTTCGCCTAGGCAACAAATGCAGGTTGCATTTTTTACAGGCCTAAACGATCAGCGGCCTTGCGCCCGCACTTGCAGTGGTCAGAAGAAGGCCGCACATTGCCTCGTGCTGTCGCCCAAGCCACCCGCCACGCAAAGGGTCGGCCACAGGTGGCACAGTTATCTGCGGCTGGTCAGTCTTGCGGCGCATCTTAGGCCCGATGAGGGGGCTGTGGCGCTGACAAAGTTTTGCAAAAAACTTTGCGCCAAAATCTGGGGCAGATTTTGCCACCCGGTGCTGGCCTATCGCCCTGACCCGCCCTACCCTGCCGGCGAACCATGCCAAGGATGACCCCATGAAAGACGCTGCCCCACAGACCATCTATCTGCGTGACTACACTGCGCCAGCTTATCTGGTCGACAGCCTGCATCTGACCTTCAAGCTTCACGCAACCGCCACCCGTGTGACCTCACGCATTGTGTTTCGCCCCAACCCGGATGCAGACAGCGGTGACTTCATTTTGCATGGTGAAGACATGGCCCTGATCAGCGCCAGGATCGACGGCCACCACATCACGCCAGACCTCACGCAAACAGAGCTCCGCTGCGATGTGCCTGACGCGCCATTCGTATTTGAAGTCGAGGTCGAAATCAGCCCCAGCACCAACACCGCCCTTGAGGGGCTATACATGTCGGGCGGCATGTATTGCACCCAATGCGAGGCCGAAGGGTTTCGAAAGATCACCTATTATCCGGACCGCCCCGATGTGATGGCCGTATTCACCGTGCGGATCGAAGGTGACCTACCGGTGTTACTGTCCAACGGCAATCAGACAGGTGCTGGCGATGGCTGGGCCGAATGGCATGATCCATGGCCCAAACCTGCCTATCTGTTTGCCCTCGTCGCGGGTGATCTTGCGGCCCATGCCGATCAGTTCGTCACGAAATCTGGCCGCCATGTCGCGCTGAATCTTTACGTCCGCCCCGGCGGGGATGAGGCGAAATGTGCCTTTGGCATGGAGGCGCTCAAGAAATCCATGGCCTGGGATGAACAGGTCTATGGTCGCGAATACGATCTGGATATCTTCAATATCGTGGCTGTGGATGATTTCAATGCGGGCGCAATGGAGAATAAGGGGCTCAACATCTTCAATGCCGCCGCCGTCCTTGCGTCCCCCGAGACAGCAACAGATGCCGATTTTGAACGGATCGAGGCGATCATCGCCCATGAATATTTCCACAACTGGACTGGCAACCGCATCACCTGCCGCGACTGGTTTCAGCTTTGCCTCAAGGAAGGGCTGACCGTTTTTCGCGACCAGCAGTTTACGGGCGATATGCGCAGCCATGCGGTGAAACGGATTGACGATGCGTTGGTCATGCGCGCCTATCAGTTTCGCGAAGACAACGGACCCTTGGCCCACCCCGTGCGGCCTGACAGCTTTGTTGAGATCAACAATTTCTACACCGCAACCGTCTACGAAAAAGGGGCCGAGATTATCGGCATGCTCAAGCGGTTGGTCGGCGATGCGGGTTACGCCAAGGCGCTTGATCTGTACTTTGAACGCCACGACGGCGATGCGGCCACGATCGAGGACTGGCTGCAGGTGTTTGAGGATACCACGGGCCGCGATCTGCGTCAGTTCGCCCTGTGGTATGCCCAAGCCGGCACGCCGCGCCTCACGGTGACGGACGACTATGCCGACGGGACCTTCCGCTTGCATCTGAGCCAGGAAACACCGTCCACACCCGGTCAGGACGACAAAGCACCTTTGGTGATCCCAGTTGCTGTTGGATTGCTCAACGACAATGGTGACGAGGTGCTGCCCACCCAGGTTCTGGAAATGACGCAGAGCCAGCAAAGCTTCACCTTTGAAGGGCTGGCCAGTAAGCCGGTCCCCTCTGTACTGCGAGGGTTCTCGGCCCCGGTTGTACTGCACCAAGACACAACCAATGCCGATCGCGCCTTTCTGCTCGCCCATGACACCGATCCCTTTAACAAATGGGATGCCGGGCGGGAGCTGGCGCAGAATGTACTGATCGATATGATCCGGGATGATGTTGCCCCAGAGGGCGCCTATCTTGACGGTTTGGCCACAGTCCTGCGCGACGATCGCCTTGATCCGGCCTTTCGCGCGCTTGTCCTTGCGCTTCCCAGCGAAGAGGACACCGCACAGGTGCTGTTTGGTGCCGGGCACACACCCGATCCGTTGGCGATCAACCGCGGACATGAGGCGCTGAAACTGCATATCGCACAGCACCTGCAAGACATGTTGCCCCGTATCTACGCCGATATGACAGTGACCGGTCCCTATAGGCCGGATGCAGGGCCCGCCGGGCAGCGCGCACTTGGCAATGCGGTTCTGTCACTGATGAGCCGCCTTGATGGTGGGCGTCAGGCCACCCAACAATTCACCGCCGCCGACAATATGACCCAGCAATTGGGCGGCCTGCGCGCCTTGCTGCAAATCGCAAGAGGCGAGGCCGAACTTGAGGCCTTTGCCAGCCAGTGGCAGCACGACCGCCTTGTCATGGACAAATGGTTTGCCTTGCAAGTCAGTCTTGCGGCACCCCAGATGGCGGCAAGCACCGCAGAAAGACTGACCCGGCACCCTGATTTCGAGATCAGGAACCCCAATCGTTTTCGGTCTGTCTTTGGCGGGCTCAAGGCGAATACCGCCGGGTTTCATGCGCCAGATGGCACCAGCTATGATCTGATGGCTGACTGGTTGATCAAACTCGATCCGGTCAATCCGCAAACAACCGCGCGGATGACGACGGCCTTTGATACCTGGCGCCGCTATGACGCGGACCGACAGGACAAGATGCGCGCGGCACTACACCGCATCCTGCAAACACCCAATTTGTCGCGCGACACAACCGAGATGGTCACACGCATTCTGGCTTAGGGTCAGAACCCAATCACCCCAAACCGATGCTGGGATCCCCACACTACGCCTGCTACACCGGCCGGTGGGGAAATGCGGGAACAACCGTCAACCTGATCGCGACGATGCGGCCCCGCAGACTGGGCTAATCTGATCACGCTTGCTCTCTTGAAGCTGGCTGCGCGTTCTTTTACACCCCAGAGCGACAGCTGCCCAAAGGACGTGAGCACATGCTTGATCTGACCTATACCGCCCCTGCCCCCAAAACCATCGCCGGTGCCACCAGCGACTGGGAATTGGTGATCGGTCTTGAGGTGCACGCACAGGTCGCAACCAGTGCCAAGCTCTTTTCCGGCGCTTCAACCCAATTCGGCGCAGAGCCCAACAGCAACGTGGCGTTTGTGGATGCGGGTATGCCGGGCATGTTGCCTGTCATCAACGAAGGATGCGTCGCGCAGGCGGTGAAAACCGGGCTGGGGCTGAATGCGCAGATCAACCTGTTCTCGGCCTTTGACCGCAAGAACTATTTCTATCCAGACCTGCCGCAGGGCTACCAGATTTCGCAATTGTATCACCCGATTGTGGGCGAGGGCGAAGTGCTGGTTGAGATGGGCAATGGCGAGGCACGCAACGTGCGCATTGAGCGTATCCATCTTGAACAGGATGCGGGAAAATCTATCCATGACATGGATCCAACCATGTCTTTCGTCGACCTGAACCGCACCGGCGTTGCACTGATGGAAATCGTCAGCCGCCCCGACATTCGTGGACCGGAAGAAGCGGCCGCCTATGTACTCAAGCTGCGCCAGATCCTGCGTTATCTGGGCACCTGCGATGGCAACATGCAGAACGGCAACTTGCGGGCAGATGTGAATGTGTCGGTCTGTAAGCCCGGCGCATATGAAAAATACTGGGAAACACAGGATTTCAGCCACCTTGGCACCCGCTGCGAGATTAAGAACATGAACTCCATGCGCTTTATCCAGATGGCGATCGACTATGAGGCGCGCCGCCAGATCGCGCTGATCGAAGATGGGCAAGAGGTTGTGCAGGAAACCCGGCTTTATGATCCCGACAAGAACGAAACACGTTCAATGCGCTCGAAGGAAGAGGCGCATGATTACCGCTATTTCCCTGACCCCGATCTGCTGCCTTTGGAGATCGAACAGGATTGGGTGGATGACATCAAAGCGTCCTTGCCTGAACTGCCGGACCAGAAGAAGGCGCGCTTTATCGGCGACTTTGGCCTGTCCGATTATGATGCTTCTGTGCTGACAGCGGAAGTTGTGAACGCTGAGTATTTTGAGAAAGTCGCCGAAGGCCGTGACGGCAAACTGGCCGCAAACTGGGTGATCAACGAGCTTTTTGGCCGCCTCAAGAAAGAAGACCACAGCATCGAAGACAGCCCGGTGTCTGCCGCCCAATTGGGCGGGCTGATCGGGTTGATCAAGGCAGGCGACATCAACGGCAAGATCGCCAAGGACGTCTTTGAAATCTGTTACACCACAGGCCGCGACCCCGCCGAGATTGTCGAAACCGAAGGTATGAAACAGGTTACTGATACTGGCGCGATTGAGGCGGCGGTTGATGACATTATCGCGGCCAACCCGGCACAGGTGGAAAAGGCACAGGCCAACCCCAAACTGGTGGGCTGGTTTGTCGGGCAGGTGATGAAAGCCACAAGCGGCAAGGCCAACCCGGCGGCGGTCAATCAAATCGTTACAGGTAAACTTGGCCTGTAACGCAGATCAAAACAGCACCAAAGCAATACCATTGGCCTAATCGCACGCGATTTGATAAAAGCCTGCGGGTCACAACGGGGATGACACGATGTTATATGAATACAAGGTCATACCGGCACCAACGCGCGGCTTGAAGGCGAAGGGCGTCAAGACGTTCGAAGACCGTTTTGCCAATGCGCTTGAAACCGAGATGAATACGCTGGCCGCCAAAGGCTGGGAGTATGTGCGGGCTGACACCCTGCCTTGTGAACAGCGCGAAGGCTTAATGGGCAAGACAACCGTCTACCAGAACATGCTCGTGTTCCGGCGGGCGAAAGCTGCAAAAGAGGCTGCACCGGCTTTTTCCGCGCCAAAGGTAAGTGCCGCACCACCCAAGACCGGCGAGGAACGTCTGGCAGAAAAACAGGCGCTGGCCCATCCCAAGCCCGTGTCACCACCCAAACCGCAGAAGGTTGAGCCTGCGGTGACAGACAAGCCGTCTGACAAAGACGTCGCCGCTGAATAGCTTTGGCGTTTTGCATCTGACTTCGCAGACCATGCATCACCAGCTGCATTCGGGCCGTACCAGGTAGAGGGCAGCGATTGGTGGAACACGTCGTCGTCAGGCAGCCCTAAGCAATATCAATTGCGAGGGCGTGGATGCGTGCAATGATGTCCTTGCCAAGTGCCGCGTGGATCGCCCGATGGCGCGCGATGCGCGACAGTGTATCAAGGGATGGCGCCCTAATCACGATCCGCCAATGGCTTTCGCCAGACCCATCGTCACCCGCATGACCATGATGCTGCGCACTTTCATTGATCACATCCAGACGTTCGGGTGCAAGCGCACCCAGAGCATCACGAATTTCCGCTTCAATCGACATTATTTTGCTCCTGCCCTCTTCAATCTCTCGCTGCATTGTTTAGTATCTCCTCTCCGAGTCTAAAAGGTGAGACGCGCACCATGAAGAAAGATGATCCATTTGGCTTTGACATGTCTGTGTCGAGTTCCAAGAAAAAGAACCCGCGCGGGCGGCGGGGCATGTCGGGTGCATCTGAAACATCCACCCGGATTTGCGACCATGAAGGCTGCGAAGAGGCAGGCAAGTACCGTGCGCCAAAGTCACCTGATGTGCTGGATGATTTCTTCTGGTTCTGCCAGCAGCACGTGCGTGAGTATAATCTGAAGTGGAACTTCTTTGACAGCACTTCAGAGGCAGAGCTGGCCGCCCAGATGGACAGTGATCGCGTCTGGGAACGCCCCACCAAGCCCTTCAAGCGCAGCACCGAGGAACGGGCATGGGCGCGGCTGGGCGTTGATGATCCACATCAGGTTTTAGGTGAAAACGCAACCCAGAACCCCGGGCGTGGTGCAGCGCGTGGGCGCAAGTTGCCCCCAACCGAACGGCGCGCGATCGAGATCCTGGATGCCAAGGATAACATGTCCAAGCAGGAAATCCGCAAGGCCTACAAAGCCCTGATCAAGGTGTTGCACCCGGACATGAACGGCGGTGACCGAAGTCAGGAAGAACAACTGTCAGAGGTTGTTTGGGCCTGGGACCAGATCAAGATCAGCCGAAATTTCCGCGAAAAAGATTAAGCCGGGCAACGACGTCCGGCTTAGCCCGTCAAATCGCTAGAAACCCACTTGCTACTTACGGTGATAAAGTTGCGCGCGTGACAATGTGCTCAGCCGTGATGTCGCGTGGCGATGGCTGGCCGCGCGGCCATACCCAAAGGCACGCTCTTCAGTGATTGCGATCATCATGTAATGCGCGCCCATCAGAATGATGAACCACGCGACGGCTAACCAAGGCTTGGCGATCATTTCCGTCAAGAGGATGACTGGCGCGTAGAAGGTCCCATAAAGCGGATAGATCATCGTGCCTGCAATCAGCGACGCGAGGAATGCAACCGCAATTGCACCGACAAACGCGCGTGCAAAGCCAAGCACCCCGAGGTTGCCCATCCACCCACGTGCGGCAAAAAGTGCGATACCACCACCAGTCGCGCCAGCGAAGATAACCCAGAAGACGTAAAGCGATGTATCAGGCCCAATGGCAGCAGGCCCTTCGACACCTGACATGATCAAGACGCTCATTCCGGCGGTTGTTGCGATGACTGCCGCATAGGCAAGAACAAACAACTTTTCACCATGCGTCAGATATAAGGCCTTGAGAAAACGATCCAGCATCTTTGATGCCCCCCTATACTCACTAATTTAACAACACTTACACGCAAAAGTTGCAAAGCTCTGTGTCAAACGTCACAGCACAATCCAACTCACTGGCATAAATTTGCCACATTGTTCGACCCCCGACAAGGAAAAACAGGCGAAAAGTCGCCCATCCGAAGCGCGACACAATAAATGCTTGTTAACCATGGCCAATTCTCGGGTCTCACGTGCGGTGTATTCGCTTTTGGGTAGTCGTTTCGTGATGCACACTGCCACCCATTCCTTAAATCGCCCCTAAAAAGAATCGCTTTGAGGCGGAAATATGGCCCTCACAGGATATCTAGGCCGCCCTGAATACAAGGCTGACACCGTTCAAACAGTGCCGTTTTCCGGTGGGCTGTGGGCCGTCATCAAAGATATGGCCAAGGTGGCTGCCGCAACGGCGGCAATGGGCTTCGGTACGCACGCGCAGCAGTTTGCGGTCCGGTTTGGTCCCGATTGCCCCCGGCAGGCTGTCGTAAAAGCTGGGCCAGCCTGTACCGCTGTCGTATTTTGTCTCGGATGGATAAAGTGCCAGATCACAGCCGCGGCAGAAATATGTGCCCTCGGCGTAGTTCTTGTCCAATGGTGAACTTCCTGCACGTTCCGTCCCTTCATCACGCATCACGCGGTATTGCGCATCGGTCAGCAGCGCACGCCATTCCGCTTCGGTGCGGGTTATTTCAAACTGCTGGGCCCGCAGGGCGGCAGGGGCTGCAACACTGGCAAGTGCGGCGATGGTAAACGTGCGACGGTTCATCATGGGTCAATCCTTTGCATTTGCCCCGATATATCAGCCCATCCGCATTGCCGCCTAGCGCTACGGCTACAGACCACGCGCATGTGATCACCTGTTATATCGCGTTAACACAGACCCAATTCGCCCTTTCCCTTGCAGCCACGAGGTATATGTTGCATCCCGACGCAGGACGAAATGAGCAAGTGCAAGGGCATTCTAAGATGGCGGACGGTGTGACTGACATGCAAGCGAAACCAACCGAGGACATCTCGGTCCGTGAAGTCTTTGGCATTGATAGTGATATGAAGATCAAGGGTTTTGCCGAACGCGGTGACCGGGTGCCCGAGATCGACAGCACATATAAATTCGATCCGGACACGACTTTGGCCATCCTTGCCGGCTTCGGCTACAACCGCCGTGTGATGATCCAAGGCTATCATGGCACAGGTAAATCAACCCATATCGAGCAGGTTGCGGCGCGTTTGAACTGGCCTTGCGTACGGGTGAACCTGGATAGCCACATCAGCCGGATTGACCTGATTGGTAAGGATGCGATCAAACTGCGCGACGGCGTACAGGTCACCGAGTTCCACGAAGGCATCCTGCCCTGGGCCCTGCGCAACCCGGTTGCGATTGTCTTTGACGAATACGACGCTGGTCGTGCTGACGTCATGTTCGTGATCCAACGCGTGCTGGAAACCGACGGTAAGCTGACGCTGATGGATCAAAATGAAATCATCACGCCGAACCCCCACTTCCGCTTGTTTGCCACTGCGAACACGGTTGGATTGGGTGATACAACGGGCCTCTACCACGGCACGCAGCAGATCAACCAGGCACAGATGGACCGTTGGTCGCTTGTCGCAACGCTGAATTACCTCAGCCATGACGCTGAAACGGCGATCATCCTGTCGAAGTCACCGCATTTCAACACAGAGAAGGGCCGCAAGTCGATCAGCCAGATGGTGACTGTCGCCGATCTGACCCGAACCGCCTTTATGAATGGTGATCTGTCTACCGTGATGTCGCCGCGGACCGTGCTGGCCTGGGCAGAGAATGCACGGATTTTCCAGGATGTGGGCTATGCCTTCCGGCTGTCGTTCCTGAATAAATGCGATGAGCTTGAGCGTCAGACGGTTGCTGAATTCTACCAACGCTGTTTCGACGAAGAGCTGCCGGAAAGTGCTGCGAGCCTGAGCCTCGGTTAGTCGCCCGCGCGGAAGTTACCTTACACAATCGCGCAAAAAGAATCGCATTGTTCACGAATTTCCCGGGGTTTGCCACATTCCGGTCCGTTTTCTAGTGATGATACCCGCAACCGCACAGCGAATACCGGAGTCCGCCATGAAAATGAATGTCGCCACGCAACTGCCCGAAGACTATGTCGTCAGCCATCAGGACCTGGCCGAAACAGCCGCCTCGCTGATTGCACATGCCCTGCTGCCGCTTTTTGCCGAGAACATGAGCGAAGACATCGCAAAGGCAAATGTTGAAGGCATTGTGACAGAGCTGGCTTATCTGTTTGACGAAGGTGAGATCACCCTGGGCGGCAAAACATATCAGCCGCGCATCGCTTTTGTCGACGAGGCCGGCCAGATTTTACCCGGCGCCGCCGAACTGGTCACCATGCACGAGCTTGTTGGTGAACCGTTCAATATCTCACCTGATCTGGGGGTCACGTTTGAAGCCCCCGAATTGGCCGAAGAATAGCCACCAGCACTGGTCAATACCGTCTGGCGGTTCTAGTTTGATGGCATGCAGAGGACGCACAGATGAGCAAGCCATCAGATAACCCCGCCGACCCATTCAAGAAGGCGTTGGCGGAAGCAACCAAAGTTATGGCGGATGACCCCGAATTGGCGGTCACCTATTCCGTCGACCCCGCGGGGCAGACGGCGGATACGATCCGCCTGCCGCAAGTATCACGCCGCATGACCCGTGATGAGGTGCTGCTGGCGCGCGGTACTGCGGATGCCTTTGCGCTGCGTCACAAGTTCCACGACCCCAAAGTCTCGGCGCGCTACATGCCGCAGGGTCAGATGGCACAGGATCTTTATGAGGCGATGGAAACCGCCCGGATCGAGGCCGTGGGCGCCGCATACATGCCCGGCACCGCAGGCAACATTGATGCCAAGATTGGGACCGAGGCGCGACGCAAGGGGTATGACCAGATCAGCCAGGCCTCTGACGCGCCTTTGGCTGTGGCAGCAGGGTATTTGATCCGCCATCTGGCCACGGGCCGCAACCTGCCGGAAGGGGCGGAAAACGTGATGGAGCTGTGGCGCGGGTTCATTGAGGATCACTGCGGTGGCACACTTGAAAGCCTGGAAGATACGCTGAATGACCAACAGGCGTTTGCGAAACTGGCCCGCCAGTTGATCAGCGACATGGGCTATGGTGATCAACTGGGCGATGATCCTGACAGCCTTGATGAAGATCAGGAAGACGAAGCCGAAGAGGGCAGCAACGACGATCAGGAAGAACCCGACAGCACCGGCGAGGACGACAGCGACGGCGAAGACGCCGAAGGCGCACCAGAGCAAAGCCAGGAGGACAGCCAAGACGCCAGCCAGGCCCAGGTCAGCATGGATGATCAGGCCGACACCGAGATGGGCGAAGAGGCCGAGATGCCCGAAGGCGAAGCCCCACTCGAGCCGCCTGCCCCGCAACCTGTTTCGGATGCGGACCCCGATTACCGTGTGTTCATTACCGATTTTGACGAAGAGATTTCTGCCGAGGATTTGGCTGAACCGGCTGAACTGGAACGCTTGCGGGCCTATCTTGACCAGCAATTGGAACCACTCAAAGGGGCCGTTTCACGACTGGCCAATAAGTTGCAGCGCCGCCTGCAGGCCCAGCAGAACCGGTCATGGGAATTTGACCGCGAAGAGGGTATTCTGGATGCAGGCCGTCTGGCCCGGATCGTTGCGTCGCCAACGACACCGCTATCATTCAAGGTCGAGAAGGACACCGATTTCCGCGACACCGTGGTGACGCTGCTGTTGGATAACTCCGGTTCCATGCGCGGACGCCCGATTTCCATCGCTGCGATTTGTGCGGATGTCATGGCGCGCACACTGGAACGCTGTGATGTGAAGGTGGAAATCCTGGGTTTTACCACCAAAGCCTGGAAAGGCGGCCAATCGCGTGAGAAATGGCTTGCGGCAGGCCGCGAGGCCACGCCCGGCCGCCTGAATGATCTGCGCCATATCATCTACAAATCCGCCGATGCCCCATGGCGGCGCACCCGCCCGAATTTGGGGCTGATGATGAAAGAGGGTCTGTTGAAGGAAAACATCGACGGCGAGGCGCTGGAATGGGCGCACCGTCGCATGGTGGCGCGTCAGGAACAACGCAAGGTCCTTATGGTAATCTCGGATGGTGCGCCGGTCGACGATTCCACCTTGTCGGTGAACCCCGCCAACTATCTGGAGAAGCACCTGCGCGATGTGATCGCCATGGTCGAGAAGCGCAAAGCAGTGGAACTGGTCGCAATTGGTATTGGCCACGATGTGACACGTTACTATGAACGTGCTGTGACCATCACGGATGTCGAACAGTTGGCAGGTGCGATGACGGAACAGCTCGCCAGCCTTTTTGACAGCGATCCGCGCAAGCGGGCGCGTGTGATGGGGATGCGCAAGGCAGGCTAGACCTCTGCCTTACCGCATCTGTTGGATGCCTTCGGCGGAAGTTTGATTGAACATAGAAAGTCAGGGAGTTTTCATTTGTTTCAAACGTTTGAGGCGCAATCTTCGCCAGATCAGGGCCCACCACGTCTGAAGGCTTTGCGCGCTGAAATGGCCGCACGCGGTTTTGACGCCTTTCTGGTGCCCCGCGCCGACGCGCATCAGGGCGAATATGTCGCCCCGCGTGATGCCCGCCTTGAATGGCTGACGGGGTTTTCCGGTTCGGCCGGGTTCTGCGCCGTTCTGCCAGAGGTGGCGGGGGTCTTTATCGATGGACGCTACCGCGTACAGGTCCGTGCAGAGGTGGCGAGTGATTTTACGCCAGTGCATTGGCCAGAGATCCAACTGCCAGATTGGTTGCAAGAACAGTTACCGGGTGGTGTGGTTGCCTATGATCCGTGGTTGCATACAGTATCAGAGATTGCGGCCCTGCGTGAAAAACTCAGTGGTTTCACGCTGACCCCCACCGACAATCTGGTTGATGCGATCTGGCCTGACCAACCGGCGCCACCGGATGCACCCTTCACGGCACATCCGCTGGAACAGGCAGGCGAATCCCATGCCGATAAGCGCGCGCGACTGGCGGATGCGATGGGCGAGGATGCCGTTGTCCTGACACTGCCCGATAGTATCGCCTGGCTTTTAAACATCCGCGGCACCGATATTGCCCGCAATCCCGTGCCGCAGGCTTTGGCCGTTTTGCATAAGACCGGCAAGGTGTCGCTGTTCTGCGGTGAGGGCAAGGCCACTGATGTCGCCGATCATCTGGGTGGGGACGTAGGCATCCACAACATGGCGGATTTCCTTGACGATCTTCAGGGCCTGACCGGGACAGTCCTGGTTGATGCAAAATCCAGCCCAGATATTGTCGTCACGACTTTGCGCGATGCGGGTTGTGATGTCGTCCAAGGCAAGGATCCATGCATCCTGCCCAAGGCCTGCAAGAATCCCATCGAAATCGCAGGCGCCAAAGCTGCCCACGAACGTGACGCTGTGGCCATGGTGCGCTTTCTGGCCTGGCTTGATGCCAAGGCGCCAATAGGTGGGTTGACCGAGATTGACGTGGTCAAGGCGCTGGAGGACTTCCGCCGTCAGACCAACGCCTTGCGCGATATCAGTTTTGAGACGATCTGCGGGGCCGGGCCCAACGGGGCCATTGTCCACTATAGGGTAAGCGAAAAGACAAACCGCCCTGTCGTCCAAGGCGACCTTCTCTTGGTTGATAGTGGTGGCCAATATGTGGATGGCACCACAGATATCACCCGCACCATGGCAATCGGTGCCCCCACCGCAGAGCATCGCGCCTGCTACACCCGCGTTTTGCAGGGCATGGTCGCGGTCAGCCGCATCCGCTTTCCAAAAGGTGTTGGCGGGCAGCATCTGGATGCGCTGGCCCGCGCGCCACTTTGGTTGGCGGGGCAAGATTACGACCATGGCACAGGCCACGGTGTTGGGAGTTATCTGAGCGTGCATGAGGGACCGCAGGGCATTTCCCGACGCGCTGAGGTCGCACTTCAAACCGGCATGATCCTGTCCAATGAACCGGGCTATTATCGCGAAGGCGCCTTTGGCATTCGCATCGAAAATCTGATCGTGGTGGTTGACGCCCCTGCCCTACCCGGCGGTGATGACCGCGAGATGTTGTCGTTTGACACGCTGACCTATGTGCCTTTCGACCGGCGGCTTATTGATACCAACCTGCTGACACAGGCGGAACGGGACTGGATTGATACCTATCACGCCGATACATTGGCACTTCTTGCGCCGCGATTGGATGAAGAGACCAGCAAGTGGCTGGCCGCAGCCTGCGCGCCACTTTGACATAGGGCTGTCATTGAGAACACCCGCAGCATAACAACGGCGCCGAGGAATTGACCATGGCCGACCACATCAAAATCCGCCCGGCGACGGGGACATGGGTTGTCCGGGCCGCCGGTGCCGTGCTGGGCGAAAGCACCAATGCGCTGGAACTGACCGAAGGGGACTATCCACCGGTGATTTATTTTCCCCGCTCTGATCTGGCTATGACCTTTCTCGAACCAACCGATACAACCTCGACCTGCCCCTACAAAGGCGAGGCGAATTTCTTTGCGATTGTCGCCAAAAGCGGGCCCTTGGACAACGCCGCCTGGTCCTACGAACACCCTTTAGAGAGTGTTGCCGCGATCAAAGGTCATCTTGCGTTCTATGCTGACAAAGTCACCGTCGAGCAGGTCTAATCGTCAGGAATGTTCTTCTGCCGCTGTCTCGGACAATGCCCGGTTCATCGCACGCAATGCATCGACTTCATACAATGCACCCAGCAGCTCCGCCCCGCTATCGTCATGTGTGGCGTGAACGACGGGGATCAATCTTGGTCTGTCACGCTCAAACAGCGGCATCGCTTGTTCCAGCGACGCGTTGCGGTCCAGACAAATACCTTCGCGGATCAATGCGCGGCATTCTTCCTCCAGCGTCGATTGGCGCCCGTCAATCGGATGCATGATCCCGGCCACTTTGATCGTGGCCAGCAAATAGGCCTGCGGACCAGCGGCAAGATGTACGTTTCGCCGTTCCAACTGTGTCAGAAAGAATGATCTATCCACCAAGCGCGAAGAGATTGCACTGGACAGAGATACCGCCACCATAACGGCCAGACCAGTTTGCCAGTCGCCCGTCAATTCAAACACGATCAGCGTGGTCGATATCGGCGCACCCAGGACCGCTGCGGCAACCGCACCCATACCTGCCAAAGCATAAAGCGTGCCCTCACCAGAGACATTGGGAAAAATCGCCGTGGCGATGATACCAAAAGCAAGCCCCGTCAGCGCACCAACCATCAGCGACGGCGAAAACACCCCGCCCCCCATACGCCCACCCATGGTGATGGCCACGGCCACCACTTTGAGAATGACAAAGACGATAGCCTCGTGCAGCAACAGCTCACCAGTGAGGGCGGCAGATGTCGTCTCATATCCGACGCCGATGATATGCGGCCACCAGATTGCCAGCCCGCCCAGCATTGCGCCTGCAACGGCGGGGCGCAGGAAACGCGGCATACCGGTTTCATCCTGGACATAAGACCCAAAGTCGTCAGCCAGAAAGATGGCTTTCATCAAGGCAACGGCAACGATGCCGCAAACGATGCCAAGGATAATAAATGCCGGGAGCTCAACATAGAATTGCAGCGCGTTCTGCACCGGCAAAACAAACTCTGTCACATCGCCGAAAACAAGGCGGTTGATGACTGTGCCCACGGCTGAGGCAATCACGATGGGTGCAAATGCGTGTACAGCAAAATGGCGCAGCACGACCTCAAGCGCGAACAGCGCACCGGCAATAGGGGCGTTGAAACTGGCAGAAACCGCTGCCGCAACAGCGCAGCCCAGCAAATCGCGCCCGGTGATCCCATTTGCGTTAATCCAACGACACACCGCCGTGGAAATGACCGCAGCAAGATGGACTACAGGCCCCTCTCGCCCACTGGACCCGCCCGTGGACAGGGTGATCATTGACGCAGAAGCCGAGGCTAGACCGCGCCGCACCTCGACCCGGCCCTCGGCAAGGGCGGCCCCTTCGATGACATCCGCCACCGACCGCACACGCCCATCATCGGTAAACCGGTCCAGAATGACACCAACAATCAAACCGCCACAGATGGGAATGATCAGGATCTGGTACCAGGCAAGCCCCGCCGCAAACGAATGCAGGGTCAGAACATCATCCGTACCGTAGGCGGTCGTCTGCAACAGATAAATGCCAAGGCGAAACAGAACGGCAGCAAGGCCTGCACCAATGCCAATGGCAAGCGCTATGAACCAGAACTGGATTTGGTTGGGGCCATGGGTTTTCATGACCCGTGCGGCGTCTTTGCAAGCCGTCGTTGCATCAGCAAATCTTTGCTGTAGCAGCGCTTTGACTGGCTTACCCATTCGGTTTGCTTTCCGCCTCGGACACGATAAGGCCGCACGCCCCGTCTGAGCCGCGCAACTCGTATCCTTCTCTATGTCAAGACATGGGCACATCCAAGCCAATACTGCGGCGATCCAATGCCGCCAGACAACGTCTTGCGTCCCGTCCGAAGCGTCAAACCGACAAAAATGAGCGTATATTCGACGGCCAGACTCGAAAAAGAAACAACCTTTGCGCGAATCGCTAAATTGCACCGCCAAGGAAAGGAGAATTTTTCCCTTATTTTTCTCTTCGGCAGGGCCTGTGAAGTATTTCGAAAGCACCGTGGAATAAGGGCGTTAAGGCAAATACCTAGAGTTTTTTAAGTATTTTTACACCCTTAGCCCATGAGTTTCACGAACAACTCCTGATAGTTAGGTCAGTAAATATGACATACTTTGGGATAGGTTGCGGGATTCATGGCCAAACTGTTACGTAAGGGCAAGAGACGTGTAGTGTCTCCCATTTCACGAGTACCGAGAGTGATGCGCAAGCGGACCTCGCAGTTACCAAGGTCACTTTAGCAATAAGGTGGTCTTAAATGAACGATGTATCGAGGAGGTGAGTGGCCGAGATACATGGTAAAGAGTGGGCTGAGTAACCGGTGTAAGTTCAGGGCGTCGCGATTGTTGCGACGCCCATTTTTGTTCTTAGATTTTGATCAGTGCGCGGGCCGCTTCGCGCGCCGCATCGGTCACTTTGTCGCCGGACAGCATTCGGGCGATTTCATCAATACGGGCATTCGCATCAAGCGCGACAACAGTTGATGTCGTCGATTGGGCATCCTGATGCTTTTCCACCCGCCAGTGATGCCGCCCAAGGGCCGCAACCTGCGGTGAATGTGTCACCACCAGCACCTGCCCCTCTGTTGCCAGTTCCGCCAAGCGCCGCCCAACGGCATCGGCCGTTGCCCCCCCAACCCCACGATCAATTTCGTCAAAGATCATGGTCAGGCCCTGGCTCGCCTGGGTCAGGCAAACCTTCAGCGCCAAAAGAAAACGGCTCAACTCCCCGCCCGAAGCAATCTTGTTCAGCGGACCGGCGGGCGCGCCGGGGTTTGTCGCCACGGTAAAGGCGACATCGTCACGACCTTCTGGCCCCGCATCAGCGGCAGTCATCGTCGTGGCAAAGACGGCACGCTCCATCTTCAACGGCGCCAACTCACCAGCCATTGCTGCATCTAGCGCTTTGGCAGCCTTGGCCCGCCTTTTGTGAATATCCAACGCAGCAGCGTCATAGGATGTCTGTGCCGCCGATACCGCCTCACGTAAATGATCCAAATCCCGCGCCCCATCGTCGAGCACCGCAAGCCGCCCGCGCAACTCATCTGCGAACTGGCGCAGATCATCAGGCAGCACATTGTGTTTGCGGGCCAAACCACGGATCGCGAACAGCCGCTCCTCGGCCTCTTCCAACTCGGATGTGTTGAACGACAACGCGTCCAGACAATCAGCGACACCGCGCTGCGCCTCATCAAGGGTCAGCATCGCCTGTTCAATTGACGCCAGCGGCGCATCCAGCCGCCCTTCTGCCTGCCCGGCAACTCCCTGCAACCAACGCAATGCATCGCTTGCCATGCCTTCGGCACCGCCCATGCCAAGAGCCTCTGCCGCTTTGCCGATATCTGCACGGATCTTCTCGGCGGCCTGCATCAGGCGGCGTTGGGTGTCCAAGGTGGCCTCTTCGCCTGCCTCAGGGGCCAGCGCGTCAAGCTCCGCTACTGCGTGCCGTAAGAAATCTTCTTCGGATTTTGCCTCTGCAATTCTGGCCTCTGTCGCCGCCAGGTTACGGCGGGCCGTTGCCATCGCGTGCCAAGCGCCGCGCACCCGATCCAGTTCGACCTCCAATCCAGCATAAGTATCCAGCATCTGCCGATGCCCACGCGGGTTCAGCAACTCACGATCATCATGTTGGCCATGCAATTCAACAAGCGTCTCTGACAGGTTGCGCAGAACCTCTCCACTGACCCGCCTGTCATTGACCCACGCCGTCTTGCGCCCGTCACGTACATTCACACGACGCAAGATCAGTTCATCCTCGATGGCAATGCCGGCCTCTTGCAGAATGGCGATGGCCGGATGTGATGCGGGCAGATCGAACCAAGCCGTCACTTCGCCCTGATCGGCCCCCTGGCGCACGAGGTCTGCGCGACCCCGCCATCCCAACACAAACCCTAACGCATCCAGCAAAATGGATTTGCCGGCCCCGGTTTCCCCGGTCAGCACGTTCAATCCCGGCTGAAACGCCAGTTCCAGCCGGTCGACAATCAACATTTCGCGGATATCTAAACCACGTAGCATCGGTTTGCCCAACGGGCGGGGTTGCCCCCGCGTGGATTACAGCCACTCACCACGCAGCACCTGCCTATAGATCGACGCCAGCCAGCTATTGCCCGCAGCTTCCGCCGTGAGGCCCCGGCCTGTCAGCAAAGCAAAGCTGGATTCATACCACTCGGTCGACTGATAGTTATATCCAAGGATCGCCCCGGCTGTCTGCGCCTCTTCGACCAACCCCAGCGAAAGATAGCTTTCAACCAAGCGGTGCAGCGCCTCTGGCGTGTGCGTTGTCGTCTGGAAACCCTCGACCACCGTACGGAACCGGTTGGCCGCCGCAATGTAGTTTCCACGCTTGAGGTAGTAGCGCCCGATTTCCATCTCTTTGGCCGCCAAGTGATTGAAAGCCAGATCAAATTTCAACACAGAAGCGCTGGCGTATTCAGTATCAGGATATTGCTCAATCACACGGCGCAGGGCCTGCAGTGCCTGAAATGTCAGCCCCTGATCGCGGCCGACCTCATCAATCTGATCGTAGTATGACAGGGCCAGAAGATAGGCCGCATAGGCCGCATCTTCCTGCGTTGGATAGAAATCCAGATAGCGCTGCGCAGAGGCGCGGCTGTTCGGATAATCCTCATCCTTGTGGTAGGCAAAAGCCTGCATAATCAACGCACGTTGGGCAAACTCGGAGTATGGATAGAGGCGCTCAACCTCGCCAAATGTGAAGGCCGCATCGTCGGGGTTACCCTGCGCAACCTGCCTTTCACCCTGCTCGAAGATCTGACGCGCCGTCAGATCATCAAGAGGCACTCCGCTCCGCTCACCACTACAGGCCGCAAGCACAGCAAATGAGATCGCGGCAACACTGCGCAGCACCCAGCGGGATTTGGTGACCTTGCTGCCTGACATTCTTTGTGACCTCACTCACACTTCTTATGTGGACAGGACGCCAAGCGTCCGTTCTTCTGGGGTCGGTCTAACATAGAAAAATCGAGGGCAAAATGCCTTTTGACCGCTTCGTGTTCAACTGTCGTGATGTCAATCAGGCAACAGCGTCCAGATCAGCCATGCTGATCCCTACGCCGGGCAGGCGTGCGGCGATCTTTGCATCACAATTCACCCAGCGCCATGCATCTGATAGATCAAAAAGTGCACGCAGCAGCTTGTTTGTCAGCGCATGCCCGGCCCGTGTCCCGGTGTAGCGGCCAAGGATCGGCGCACCGGCGGTGTACAAATCACCCAAAGCGTCCAGCATCTTGTGGCGCACAGCCTCATCCGCGTGGCGCAGCCCACCTGGTGTCAGGACCTCCGCGCCATCAACCACAACCGCATTGTTGATTGTCCCACCCAGGGCCAAGCCATTCGCACGCATCGCATCCACATCTGACGAGCGGCAGAAGGTGCGGCTGTCGCATAGCTCACGGACAAAGGCACCGTTCGCCATGTTCAATGTTTTATGCTGCTGGCCGATAGCCGTATCCGCAAAATCAATCGCAAAATCTATTTGCAGCGTGGTTGAAGGGCTCAGCTGAGCATGGGCTGGACCGTCAGAGACCGACACCTCTTTCAGCACCTCAATTGCGCGCAGTGGCGCAACCAACGGTCGCAACCCGGTTTCCACAATGCCGCGCACAAAGGCTGCCGCACTACCGTCCAGGATTGGAACCTCGGGTCCATCGATATCGATCAATGCGTTATGCACGCCACAGCCCGCCAGTGCGGCCATCAGATGTTCAATGGTTGAAACAGTCACACCATCGGCATTTATCAGGCGTGTGTTCAGCGGCGATACAGTCACGTCGTGCCACAAGGCCGCCAGCGCAGGGCGACCTGTCAAATCTGTCCTACGAAACACGATGCCTGCATTCGCAGCCGCTGGATGCACGACAATACGTACAGGCGACCCGGTATGCAGACCGGTTCCTTCAAAGACGACATCAGATTTCAGCGTTGTTTGCACGCAGGGTTTTCCGTGGTGTGGCGTTGTGTGAGCGTGCCATTCAACTAGGACGTCATCGTCTTGGGCTCAACTCACTCTTTGCAACCGTCTGAAACATGGGGTGGCAAAAATGAGGCAGGCATCTCGTACATGCCGCAGGCCCTTGTTTTAGAAATGAAAAAGGCCGCAGTGATGCGGCCTTTCGATGTGATCTGATGTTGCGTCTCGTCTCTGATTGTTTCAGATCAATTCGCCTGACGGCGCAGAAATGCCGGAATTTCGATCTTTTCCTGGTCTTCGTTCTGCTGTGGTTCCTGATGCAACGCTGTCACTTGCGGCTGTGTCCGGGCCGGTTGCTGTGGTGTTCCATCAGCCTGTGCACCGGTCATTCGGTTGATCAAAGAGTTGATCCCAAAGCGTGGCTTCTCCGCCTCAGCGGGGGCCACTGGTGCTGCCACCTGTGGTTGCTGCTGGGGCGCCTGATCACCCCCGGGAACCCGGTTCACTGCGGCTTGTAGCCGTGCCATCGCCTCGGGTGATGGTGTCCCCGGCGCAGACGCGGCCCGCGGTGCAACAAAATTATCAGCCTGTGTCAGATCAGGCTCTGGGCGGGGGGTATAGGCGGGCGGAGGCAGATCATCCGCAGCCGCTTGAGGTGCGGGCGCGGGTTGCTGATAAGCCGCAACAGCAGGTTGCGCAGGTGTTTCCATCTCCTCAAAGAGCGTGGGTTCTTGCGCGACTGGTGCTGGCGCAGCCGCCGGCGCTTCGGCCTGAGCAACACCAGCAGGTGCTTCGGCCACCTCTTCTGCAATTTCGGCGACAGGTGCCAATGGTGCCGCCATAGAGCGGCGAGGAACCGGTGCTTCCATCTCGCGGGTTACAGCATCAATACCGGTTGCCACGACGGACACGCGCATCTTGCCGTCCATCGCTGTGTCCAGTGTCGAGCCCACGATGATATTCGCGTCTCCATCGACCTTTTCACGGATCTTATTGGCAGCTTCATCAAGTTCGAACAGGGTCAGGTCATACCCACCGGTGATGTTAATCAGCACGCCCTTGGCACCCTCGAGGGAAATCTCATCCAGAAGCGGGTTGGCGATCGCCTTCTCGGCGGCCTGGATGGCGCGGTCTTCACCTTCCGCCTCACCCGTCCCCATCATCGCTTTGCCCATCTCGTCCATCACAGCGCGAACATCGGCGAAGTCGAGGTTGATCAGGCCGGGACGGACCATCAGGTCGGTGACGCCTTTGACACCCTGATAAAGGACGTCATCAGCCAATGCGAAGGCCTCGGTAAAGGTTGTGTTTTCGTTGGCCAGACGGAAGAGGTTCTGGTTTGGAATGATGATCAGCGTGTCGACAACTTTCTGAAGCGCTTCAACACCATCTTCGGCTTGCTTCATGCGTTTGGCGCCCTCGAACTGGAAGGGCTTGGTCACAACGCCAACAGTCAAAACGCCCAATTCGCGCGCAGCCTGCGCGATGATCGGCGCGGCCCCTGTCCCGGTGCCGCCACCCATACCAGCGGTGATGAAACACATGTGTGCGCCAGCAAGGTGGTCAACGATCTGTTCGATACTCTCTTCTGCGGCGGCGGCGCCAACCGTCGCCCGCGCGCCAGCACCCAGACCTTCGGTGACTTTCAATCCCATCTGGATTTTGGCACCAGCACGCGACTGCTGCAGCGCCTGCGCGTCGGTGTTGGCGACCACAAATTCGGTGCCGTCAAGCGCCTGTTCGATCATGTTGTTAACGGCGTTGCCGCCCGCACCACCAACACCAAATACCGTGATACGTGGTTTCAGCTCTTCATGCCCCGGAAGGGAGAGATTCAAAGTCATAACTCGATCCGCCTGTTTTTTTTGAATTTGCCCGTGCCCCCGGGCGTTTACTGCTTATTACTCAGCACAATAACCAAGTGATGCCGAAAGGTCACGACAAAAACACAAAATTTCTACCAAATCTGGACAAAATCTGCGCGTCGCCCGCCGGATTTCGACCGGTAGGCAAGATATTGCGCATTACCAGTTGTCTTTAAACCATTTCACGGCCCGCTTCAGCGATCTGGCGGGGTAGCGATCGGCAGGGATTTCGAAATCCCACCACTCGTCCTGCGGGTTTGCAGCGAACAGGGTCAGCCCAACGGCGCTGGAAAATGCCGGACCAATTGCTGCCTGCGGCAAACCCTGAACCCGCAGTGGCCGGCCCAGACGAACCTGCTGGCCGAGGATCTTGCTGGCCAGCCCATCAAGGCCGGGAATCTGGCTGCTGCCACCCGTCAGAACGATCTGCTGGCTGGGCAAATGTTCAAAGCCCGCCGCATCCAGCCGCGCACGCACCTCTTCGAGAATTTCTTCCACGCGCGGCCGCATGATGCCGATCAACTCGGCCCGGCTGACCGTGCGTCGATCATGTTCCCAATCGCCGGTATCACCGCCAATTTCAATCATCTCGCGATCGTCCATACCTGTGGCCACGACGCCGCCGTAGAATGTCTTGATCCGCTCCGCTGTCGCGGCAGGGATTTGCAGACCCATCGAGATATCTGAGGTAATATGCTCACCGCCCATGCGCACGGAATCCGCATAGATCATGTGCTTTTTCATAAAGACGGACAGCCCGGTCGAGCCACCCCCCAGATCGATACAGGCCGCGCCCAATTCCTGCTCGTCCTCGACAAGCGTGGACATGCCAGACACATAGGCCGAGGACGCTATCCCGGCGAGTTCCAGATCGCAGCGTTTAATGCAGTAAAATATGTTCTGCACCGCCGTCGCGTCGACGGTCAGCATATGCATATCGGTGGTCAGCGTATTGCCTATCTGGCCGCGTGGATCGGCAAGACCAGAGCGATGATCGAGTGCGAAATTCACCGGCTGTGCGTGCAACACTTCACGATCCATACCGTAATCGGGCACATCACAGGATGCCATCACCTGACTGATGTCCTGCTCGGAAACCAAACCACCGCTGACGTCCAATGATCCATCCAGGCCGTACGACCGGGGTCGCGCACCTGACAGGCAGGCAATGACGTGATCAACACGCACATTGGCCATTTTCTGCGCGGCCTGAACGGCGGTCCGAATGGCCCGCTCTGTTTCCTGCATCGCGTCGACCTCACCAAAACGCACGCCGCGTGACCGGGTTGTGGCCGCGCCAATCACACGGAACTGCGATTGTCCCGCCATGGAGCCGACACCATCGGTGCTGCGGAACTGCTCGGGGCCATCAAAGCGCAGGATGAGGCAAGCGATCTTGGATGTGCCCACGTCCAGAATGGCGACAACACCCCGCTGCATCGCGGCCTTGCGCATTTGCCGCATCGTTCTTTGGCTATCGTATACGTCGCCCATCAGTTTCTTGCCCCATCATCAGTATCAATTTGAACATTCACACGGCGCAGCGCCGCTGCGGCCTCTTCATTCATGCGCAAAGTCGGACGGCCCACGTTGCGCATATCCACAACGGCCACGTCCCGGTTCAGCATGTCCTGCGCATCATTCAGCGCGATCACCCGGTCCAATGCGGAGACTGCTGCGTCGGCGGGCAGCAAGATGCGCTGATCGCGGTCCAACACCATATCCCAACGCCGTTCGCCCATGCGGACCAGCCCGCGCACCCGATCCAGCAACGGCCCCGCGGCGGCAAAAAGTGCCAGCGCTTCGCCAATATGTTCCTCAGCGCCATCGCCAGCGATCAACGGCAGATCCAGCCGATCCGCGCGGAACCCGACAACACCCGACTGCACGCCACCCGCATCAATCAGGCGCAACACAGCGTCATCACGCCACAGCGCCACCGCGACGCGTGGGGTCAGCGCAACCTCAAGCGTCCCCGCCTGCCCCACACGCACGCTAGCCGATTGGATTGGGTCAAGCGCCTCAATCTGCGCGCGGATGGCTTCAAGGTCGAGATCGAATGAGGACACCGGAAACTCTGACGGCAACAAAGGCGCAACCTGCGCGACAATGGCGAACTCTGCCCCGGAAATATTCATCGTCTGCACCATGAATTGCGGGCGCTGCTGAAAGCTTTGCTTGGTCTCTTCGATGGTCATGGCAAGCTGTGACCGATTGGCAGGTTTGGAGTACCAGGACCCGGCAATCGTCAGGATCAGGAGGATCGGCACGCCAATCCGCACGCTGGCGCGAAAACCGGGCGTCAGCATCAGCCGTTGATAGCGGTAGCCCAGCCGCGACGGTGCCGGATCACGTGGGGTGTTGTCGGGCTTGGGGCTGCGGCGGATCAACGATCGCATGATGCGTCCTCCACCATCCAGCGGCACAGCTGCGGGAATGTGACGCCCACATGTGCTGCCTGTTCAGGGGTCAGCGACGTGGGCGTCATGCCGGGCTGGGTATTGGTTTCAAGCAGGATCAAACCATCAAGGCCGCGTGTTTCATCCCAACGGAAGTCCGTGCGTGACACGCCGCGGCACCCCAAGGCCTGATGCGCACGCAAGGCGTATTCCATACAGGCATCAAAAATCTCTTGCGGCACATCGGCTGGCAGTTCGTGGCGCGACCCGCCCGGCGCATATTTTGCGTGGTAATCGTACCAGCCATCTGTGATGATATCGGTCACCGTCAGGGCACGATCACCCATCACCGTGGTGGTCAACTCACGCCCCGGCGCGAAGGCTTCGACCATGACCTGCTCCGGCATATCATCGGCCAGCTGCGGCGGACCATTCGCATCCTCGTGAACAATGTAGATCCCGACACTGGAACCTTCGTTGAAGGGCTTCACGACATAGGGCGGCGGCATCACATGTGCGGCGCGCACAGCATCGGCAGAGGCCAAAATGCTGTCCACAACGGGCAGACCAACTTTGCGATAGGCGTCTTTGGTGCGCTGTTTGTCGAGGGTCAGAGCAGAGGCAAGAATACCGGAGTGCGTGTAAGGGATCCGCAGCCATTCGAGCAGGCCCTGAATGGCCCCATCCTCGCCCCAGCGCCCGTGCAATGCGTTAAAGACAACATCAGGCGAAATTTCTTGCAGGCGCGCAGCAACATCGGGGCCTGCATCGACCTCGATCACATCACATGCTGCGTCCCGTAAAGCCGCCGCACATTCACGACCCGAGCTGAGCGAGACTTCGCGTTCAGCCGATGGGCCGCCCATGAGGACAACAACTTTCGGGTTTGTCCTGCTCGACATACCCTACCGCCTTATTCGCAGGTCTTTCGCGACCTGTCGTTTGTTTTGGCCCTTGCCTTGGGCCGTGGCCTTATGGCCTCTTATTTTGCAGTATCTTCATCCTTTCGGACACCGACCCGCATAATTTCCCATTGTAGCTCAATCCCTTGGGAATCGTAAACCTTTTTCCGCACCTCTTCGCCCAAATCCTCAAGGTCGGCTGCGGTTGCACCACCGGCATTTGTCAGGAAGTTCGAATGCTTGGTATTCATCACCGCCCCGCCCTTGGTGGCACCACGCATCCCAGTGTTGTCGATCACCTTCCAGGCCTTGAGGTCATGCACATCATCTGCCCGCCCGGTCGAGGAAAAACCAGCCGGATTGCGGAACGTCGATCCAGCAGTGCGGTCTTTGGTCGGTTGGGTTTCATCACGCTTGCACAACTGATCTTCCATGCGCGCTTTCAGGGCTTCCGGGTCTGCTTTGGGTGCAACAAACCGGGCAGCGACAATCACCGCCCCATCGGGCAACTGACTGCTGCGATAGGCTAAATTGAGGCTGTCGCGCTCCAGTTCCGCCACGGTGCCATCGCGCAGAACAACCGTCACCGATTGCAGGACGTCGGCAACATAGGTGCCATAACAGCCCGCGTTCATGCACACCGCACCCCCAACCGTGCCGGGGATCGTGCGCAGGAATGTCAGATCAAAACCCGCATCTGCGGCTTTGCGCGCCACATGCGCATCAAGGGCTGCGGCACCGGCAACGGTGCTGCCTTCTTCGACGGAAATTGCGTTGAAGCCGCGCCCCAAGCGGATCACAACGCCGGGAATGCCGCCGTCACGGACAATCAGGTTGCTGCCGACGCCCATGGGGAACACCGGTACCGCCGGATCAAGTGCGGCCAGAAACGCCGCGAGGTCATCGAGATCAGCCGGTTGAAACAGGACCTCAGCCGGGCCACCAACCCGCATCCACGTCAGATCAGCCAGCGCGCGATGCGCGGTCAGTGTCCCGCGGACCGTCGGAAGGTCAGGCAAGTTTTTGTTCATCACGCTTTGTCCATCCTACGATGCTGCCAACAAGGCCACCCACAGCGACAGGGGGCTGATGCCTATTCGGCCAGCACATACCCCAAGCCGTCCCATTCGGTCGAGGCCTCAACGCCAAAAGCCCCCCGATGATGATCGCCTGTTCCACGGCCTACCTCCTGCGGTTTCCCTTGATCCGTTGCCAAAGAAAGTAAACCGGCCAGCGCAAAACCGACACACCAGCAATCAGACCAAGCGTGCCGTAGATCAAACCATGTTCCCATGTAATCCAGATCAGCAGCGGGACTCCGATCGCCATCAAAATGTAGGCGCGCCGCCAATGGTTATCCGTCGATGGAATTGCGGCAAGCACAAAAGCCAGCACAACCCAAAGTCCAATCAGGATGGCCGGATCAGATAGAAACGCCAACACCACAGGTTACTTGGTCAGACGTGCGGGCAGTGCATTGGCCCAGGCACTGATCGTACCAGCCCCAAGACACACAACCATATCACCCGGTTTGGCCTGCTCGCGCACCAGCCGTTCCAGATCACCCTCTGATTCAACGGTGCGCGCATGACGGTGCCCGTGCCGGATCAACCCCGCAACCAGATCAGTATGGCTGGCACCGGCAATCGGTTCTTCTCCAGCGGCAAAAACCTGGGCAATACCGATGACGTCAGCATCATTGAAGCACGCACAAAATTCATCAAAATGATGCGACAGGCGGGTGTACCGGTGGGGCTGATGCACTGCGATGATCCGCCCTTCGGTTGCTTGCCGCGCTGCCTTGAGCACGGCTGCAATTTCAACCGGGTGGTGGCCATAGTCGTCGATGATGGTCACACCATCCACCTCACCCACCTTGGTAAAGCGGCGGTTCACGCCTTTGAAACCCTTTAGGGCCGCGCGGATTTCATCCTTTTTCATCCCCAAATGACGGGCCACAGCAACAGCAGACAATGCGTTTGACACGTTGTGGTCCCCCGGCATCGGCAGTTCGCACGCTTCAATCACAGCACCCTCGGCCTGAAGCGCGACATCAAAATGCGCCACACCTGCCTTGTAGGTCAGGTTGGTCGCCCGAATGTCCGCTTGGGCATTGAAACCATAGGTCGCCACGCGTCGATCCGTGATCTTGCCCACCAGCGATTGCACGTCCGGATCATCTGTGCAGCAAACGGCCAGCCCGTAAAACGGGATATTCGACACAAAATCGTAGAACCCTTTGTGCAACGCCTCTTCCGTCCCCCAATGCTCCATATGTTCAGGGTCAATATTGGTCACAATCGCAATCGTCGCAGGCAAGCGGTTAAAGGTGCCGTCGCTTTCGTCCGCCTCGACCACCATCCATTCGCCCTGCCCCATGCGCGCGTTGGAGCCGTAGGCGTGAATGATCCCGCCATTGATCACGGTCGGGTCAATACCGCCTTCGTCCAGCAAAGCGGCAACCATCGTTGTTGTGGTTGTCTTGCCATGCGTGCCAGCAACGGCAACGTTTGATTTCAGACGCATCAGCTCGGCCAGCATCTCGGCCCGGCGCACCACAGGCAGACCGCGCGCGCGCGCTTCATCCAGTTCAGGATTACCGGGTTTGATCGCCGAAGAGATCACGATCACCTCTGCCCCGTCGAGGTTATCGGCCCGTTGCCCTTCAAAGATAATCGCGCCCAGTGATTTCAGGCGATCTGTGATTTTGGACGCCTTCAGGTCTGACCCCTGCACCGTATAGCCATGATTCAAAAGCACCTCGGCAATACCCGACATGCCGATACCGCCAATGCCCACAAAATGGATCGGGCCCACATCAAGGGGCAGTTTTGTTGCTGCATTCATAGCCGGGCTCCCATCCATCATGTCTTGCCTGCCTCTGCCAGATCTTCAACCATCTGCACAAGACGGGTTGTTGCGTCGGGCACGCCGCAGGCCGCTGCGGCAACAGCCATTTGTAGCATGCCTCGCTCATCCGAAAGCAATGTGGTCAGTTTGTCGGTCAAAGGTTGTACGTCAAATTCATCCTCTGGCATCAAAACCGCCGCACCCGCCTCGACCAGTTGTCGCGCGTTCGCTGTCTGCTCATCGCGCACGGCGGCGGCAAAGGGCACCCAGATCGCTGGGCGGCCAATTATACTGACGTCCGCCACGGTGGACGCCCCAGCGCGTGAAATCACAAGCTGCGCATCCGCCATCCGACGCGGCACGTCATCAAAGAACGTCCGCACCTCGGCCGAAATCATTTCGTTTTCATAGTAGGCCGTCACCCGGTCCACATCCTCGGGACGCGCCTGATGGCTAACCCGGATATTGCGGCGAATATTTTCTGGTAAGGCTGCAATCGCTGGCGGAACGACATCGGACATGACCCGCGCGCCTTGTGATCCACCCATGACCAACAGCGACATCGGGTAGTCACCGGGCGGAATATAGGGGGATCCTGCATGCTCTAAAATCGCCGCCCGCACCGGATTGCCAGTATGCGCACCCTCCACGCCGCCGGGCAATTCGGTGGGCCACGTACCGCAGGCGATCTGGTCAACACGTTTGGCAAACAGTTGGTTCACGCGGCCCAGCACGCCGTTTTGTTCATGGATCATACGTGGGACACGCAGCGCCCAGGCCGCCGCCATCGCCGGGATCGCGGGATAACCCCCAAAGCCCACCACAACCGTTGGGCGCTCGCGCAGCATCCGCCATTTGGCAGCACCGATCCCGCCCAGAATGCGAAACGGTACACTTAACTTTTGGGCTAGCCCACCGCGGGCAAAGGTGGCGCTGCCAACTACATTGACCTCAACCGCATCAGGAAAGCCGCCAGTATAGCGCGCGCCACGGGCATCTGTGGACAGGCGCACGCGCCAGCCTTTTTCCAGCATCGCCTCGGCCAGTGCTTGGGCAGGGAACATATGCCCGCCCGTGCCGCCAGCTGCGATGATCAGCAGCGGCGCGCTCATCGGTTGGCCCTGCGTAAGAAGATATCGCCAATCTCACCCTGTGGCCGTGTGCGTGTGAATGCCAGCAACATCCCCACAGCGACCCCACTCGCGATGAGCGAAGACCCACCATAAGACACAAATGGCAACGTCATGCCCTTTGCAGGCAACAGCCGCACAGCCACACCCATATTGATCATGGCCTGCACGCCAAAGGCACAAACAAGGCCCGTGCCTGCAAGACGAATGAAGATGTCACGCTCTTTCATCAGGCGCAGCAAGGACCGCACAACAATCACCGTATAGAGGGCGATGATGACCAACACGCAAATCAGCCCGTATTCCTCGGCCGCCACGGCAATGATGAAATCCGTGTGGGCATCAGGCAGGGACCATTTCACCTGCCCCTCACCCACGCCAACGCCAAAGAACCCACCCTCGCGGATGGCGTTTGTCGCATAGCCAAGCTGCGTATTGGGATCGAGGTCGGGGGAAAGGAATCCATCAATCCGGCGGGCAAAGTGCTCAGAATTGGAATAGGCGACCGTGCCGCCAAAAACGACCAATCCGGCCAGAATGATCAGCAGGGTCATCGGTGCACCGGCGACGAAATACATCACCCCCCATGAAAACAGAACCAATGCCGCTTGCCCAAAGTCAGGTTGCATCGCCAGCATCAGCACAATGACCATCGTCAATACAAAGGAATAGATCTTGCCCGGCGGGCCGCCGATCTGTTGCGACGCAGCCAGCAGCCACGCGGCCATAACAACAAAACCCGGCTTCAAAAACTCCGAAGGTTGCACTGCCGCAAAACCCAGCGAATACCAGCGTGTCGCCCCTTTGCCAAAATCCGTGCCCAGCACTGGCAGCATAGCAAGTGCTGCAAATGCCCCCAGAAACCCCAACACAGCCAAGCGGCGCACCATTGTAGGTGACATCATGGAGACCACAAACATCACGGCCATCGCAGCACCGCCAAAGATCGCCTGACGTGTTACATAGTGAAACGGCTCCAGCCCGTTTTTGGCCGCCAAAGGAGGAGAGGACGCAAGGCCCAGCAACAACCCAATCCCGAACAACAGCAGGATGCAGGACATCGTCCATCTATCAATTGTACGCCACCATCGTGGCAAAACCGGATCGCCGGATTGCACCGGGACCGTCCCATAGACCATTTCCGTCATGGATCACCGCTCACTTTGCCTGTCGCCCGTTTTCCGGGTCTAGGTGCAGCATAACGCTCTATGCGACACGATTCCACTGAAATCACCGGGCCACCTACTTTCCATGTCCAATCAAACTTCCGCCGGAGGCATCGGACATTTGAAATCCGCCACGACATCCGCCATATGCGCCCCCATGCAGATTGAAACCTTGATCATCGGGGCTGGGGCCGCTGGCATGATGTGCGCTGCACATGCCGGGCCCGGCGTGCTGGTGATTGATCACGCCAAGGCACCGGGCGAAAAGATCCGCATCTCCGGCGGCGGCCGATGCAATTTTACCAATCTGCATAGCAGCCCACAGAATTTCATCAGCCGGAACCCGCATTTTTGCAAATCCGCACTGAAGCGCTACACGCAATGGGATTTCATCACTCTGGTCGAATCCTATGGGATCCCCTGGCACGAGAAAACCCTAGGGCAGCTTTTCTGCGATAACACCGCAAAGGACATCATCGTGATGCTGCGCGCAGAGATGGAGAAGGCCGGGGCGCAACTATGGCTCCAGACCTCTCTTGCTGCGATCTCGCGTGACGGCGCCGGGTTCACTGCAACGCTGAGCTGTGATCGGCGCGAGATCCATGTGTCGGCTCGGAACGTCGTGGTCGCCTGCGGCGGCAAATCGATCCCTAAGATGGGCGCAACCGGATTGGGGTATCAGATCGCGCAGCAGTTTGAGTTGCCCGTCATCACGCCGCGCCCGGGGCTTGTGCCCCTGACCTTTTCGGATGACCGATTCAAACCCCTTGCAGGGGTCGCCGTACCGGCCTGTGTCTCGGCAGGAGGTGCCCAATTTGATGAGGCGATCCTGTTCACCCATCGCGGCCTCTCTGGCCCCGCGATCCTGCAAGCCTCATCTTATTGGCAGGAAGGCGAGAGCATCGGCGTGAACCTGATACCACAAGCGGGGCTGTTGGCCGCACTACAATCGGCCAGACAAAGCGACGGGAGAAAAGCGCTTACAACAGTGTTGGGCCACACCCTGCCCGCCCGACTGGTTGATTACCTACAAGATGAACTGGGTCTGACCGGCAACATCGCAGACCAAAGCGATGCACGGCTGACAGCGCTCTGCGATGCGTTAGCCCATTGGCAACTGACACCGGCAGGCTCTGAAGGGTACAGAACCGCAGAGGTCACATTGGGCGGGGTGGACACGGATGCACTGTCATCCAAAACGATGGAGGCCAAGAAGGTGCCTGGCCTTTATTTCATTGGCGAATGTGTTGATGTCACCGGTTGGCTGGGCGGCTATAACTTCCAATGGGCGTGGTCATCAGGCTGGGCCGCCGGGCAAGCCATTTCCGCGACGTAAGGTGGATCTTGATCCACCTTACAGTTTGCGCACCTGCGCGATGAAGTCCTCGCCACGTTTTTCGAAACTGTCATACTGGTCAAAGGACGCCGCCGCCGGGGCAAGCAGGACAACTTCGCCCTCCTGCGCATCCTGTGCTGCCTTGGACACAGCCACATCCATGCTCCCGCAAACCTCTGCGTCAGCGCGCGTCAGCTGACGCGCGAAATCTGCGGCCTCGCGCCCGATCACATAGGCCTTCACCACATGCCCCAGGTGCGGCAACAGCCCCTCCAAACCACCTTCCTTTTGCAAGCCACCGCAAATCCAGCGGACCTTCGGAAACGCCTGCAAGGCCTTGGCCGCACTATCGACATTGGTCGCCTTGCTGTCATTGACGAAAGTAATCCCATTCTTGTCGGCCACCACCTGACTGCGATGCGGTAGGCCCGGATAGCTGTGCAGCGCCAGCGCGATGCCCTTGGGACCCAGCCCCAGACTGCGGCAGGCCGCATAGGCCGCACAGGCATTTTGATGATTATGTGCGCCGGGCAACCCGGTCACAGCCCGCAGATCGACAGAGGCCACCTGCCGCCCCTTGCGATGCTCTGACAAAAACCCCTTGCGCACGAAGACAGTCCAACCGTCCCCGGTCAGCTTTTGCCCCGAAGATACGCGGATAATCCGGTCATCCGCTGCCCCTTCAATCATTTGGTTGGCGATATAGCGCCCTTCGGCCTCATCCACACCGATCACAGCGCGGTCAGGCCCGCCTTCGGCAAACAGTCTGCGCTTGGCCGCAAAATACCCCCCCACCCCCGCATGCCGATCCAGATGATCGGGGCTGAGATTGGTAAACACAGCCACGTCCGGCGTCAGGCTGCGGGCCAGGTCGGTTTGATACGACGACAGCTCCAACACCACGACCTCTCCGTCATGGGCGGGTTCAATGTCCAGAACACCGCGCCCGATATTCCCCGCCAATTGCGCAGGCCGCCCGTTTTCGACCAGAATATGATGGATCAGCGCCGCAGTCGTCGATTTGCCATTGGACCCGGTCACGGCAATGACCCTTGGGGTCGTGTGGAAATTGTCCCAGTCCCGGGTCGCAAAAGACCGAAAGAACAGACCAATATCATTGTCCACCGGCACCTGCGCATCCCAGGCGGCTGCGATCACCGGATGCGGTGCCGGATAAAGATGCGGAATACCGGGGCTGACGATGAGGGCGGCAATGCCATCAAATGCACCGGCCTTGGTCAGATCGCGCAGGTCCAGCCCTGCCTCCTCTGCCGCGTCGCGCGCGGGTGCGCTGTCATCCCAGACCACAGCCGTCGCACCACCGGCCTGCAAAGCCACCGCCGCAGCGCGCCCTGTCCGGCCAAGCCCAAGAACGGCAACAGTTTGCCCCGCGTAGCCCTGCACTGGAATCATCGTCTTACCTTCACCCTGCTCAACTGCCCCAAAGGGCCATCCTACTAGGTGACATGTTCAGGACCAGTCATGCAACCGCAGCAGCACCGCTATCTGATATGCAAAGCGCGCTTCATATCTGTGATCGCATCAACCTGTGCCGGGCTCAACTCACCTTCAACCAGTGAGGTCAGCATGGTTTGAAGGGTGTCCCAGGACGCATCCCCATCAATCTTGAAAAGCCTGCGCGCCAAGCGCGTGACCGCCGCATCAGGCGACTGGCATTGCCCAACCAGCCAGCGCCCCAAAACTTCCATTTCTTCCGCCTCATCCGCACTACAGCGCAGCTCGGTGCGCAGCAGGACGGACAACCGTTTACGCTGATCCAAAGTGGGCAGTGCATCCAACTCAATGAATGCCTGTGCGAGGGCACAAATCGCAATCCGCGCATCATCGATGCCTTCTACGGGATGGGCATTGTGTTGGCGGCGAAACGCCAGCCGGCGCGGCGCATTTCGTGCGGTCGTAATCGCATCCTGCGCCATATTCACCGCGTCACCGGGGTTTTGTCGCGCCCACCAATACAGCGCACCACCAAGTGTCGTCAGGATCAGAATAATAAACCCCATTGTTCAACCTCTTGCTTTGTTCAAGCGAGCGTGCCCCGCAATCTTGGCAGCAATATGAATGACCCCGCCCTAGCGCACCTTCAGCGTTGCAAGCCCGATCATTGCCAGAATAAGCGAAATGATCCAGAAGCGGATCACGATCTGGGGTTCTGCCCAGCCTTTTTTCTCATAGTGGTGGTGGATCGGCGCCATCAGGAACACCCGTTTGCCAGTCCGTTTGAAATATAGCACCTGAATAATAACCGACAGCGCCTCGACCACGAAAAGCCCGCCAACAATCGCCAAAACAATCTCGTGCTTGGTGGCCACCGCAATTGCGCCCAGCGCACCACCAAGGGCCAGCGATCCGGTGTCACCCATGAAGACCGCTGCGGGTGGCGCATTGTACCACAAGAATCCCAATCCGCCGCCGATCAGGCCCATTGTGAAGATGAGAATTTCACCGGTCTGCGGGACGTAATGCACGTCCAGATATTGGGTAAAGTCGGTCCGGCCCACGGCATAGGCAATCACACCAAACGTACCGGCAGCAATCATCACCGGCATGATCGCCAAACCATCCAGCCCATCGGTAAGGTTCACCGCATTCGCCGCGCCCACAATCACGATAATCGCGAAGGGAATGAACAGGATGCCAAGATTGATCAGCGTGTCCTTGAAAATCGGCAGCGCCAGTTGGTTGGTCAAATCGTCAGGGTGATACACAGCCGCCCAATAGCCAGCGATGCCCGCAATCAAAATGCCCAGCAAAATACGCACCTTGCCCGACACGCCAGCAGTGTTTTGCTTGGACACCTTTGAATAGTCGTCGGCAAAGCCGATCGCCGCGAAGGACAGCGTCACAAAAAGAACCATCCAGACAAAGGGATTATCCAGCCGCGCCCACAACAGCGTCGAAAAGGTCAAAGCGCCCACGATCAGCAAGCCACCCATCGTGGGCGTGCCCTGTTTGGCGAAATGCCCTTCGGGGCCATCGTCACGAATGGGTTGGCCTTTGCCCTGCTTGCGCCGCAGCACGTTGATCAGCGGCGGCCCAAAGATGAACCCAAACAGCAATGCCGTCATAAAGGCCCCGCCCGCCCGGAAGGTGATGTAGCGAAACAGGTTATAAAAATCGCCACCGTCTGAGAGAGCCGTGAGCCAATAAAGCATTGCGTGTCCTTTAGTCTTCTTGGGGGCGCCGATGCCCCAGTTTGCGGATGGCGTCAACAATCAGGCTGACCTTGCTGCCCTTAGAGCCCTTCACCAGCACAACATCGCCTGCATCAACCAGCCGCGCAGTTTTGGGGATCAGATCTTTGGCGGCCTCGGCCCAATGTCCGCGCTGTTCTTCGGGCAGCGCCTGCCAAAGGTGATGCATCAGCGGCCCGGCACAATGGACCAGATCAAGCTTTCGCAGGTCTGCATTCGCGGCCATGTCGCGGTGCATCTGCACTTCGTCGGGCCCCAGTTCAAGCATATCACCCAAGATCGCGATCCTGCGTCCTTTGACGATACGCCCGACGTTATCGGTTGGTTGTGACGCCGCGAGAACCTCAAGCGCGGCCACCAGCGATGTCGGATTGGCATTAAATGCATCATCCAGCAGCTCAAGGCTTTCGCCATCATTGGCCATATCGGTCACAATGACCTCGCGTGTCCCGCGCCCCGCTGGCGGCACCCAAGTTGCGATATCGAGCGAGGCCGCAACCGGGTCCGCACCAAGCGAATCCGCCACAGCCAGAACCCCCAGCGCATTCATCGCGAAATGCCGCCCCGGCACAGAGAGTTTGAAGAGGTAGTCGTCGCCGGCATGGTGGGCATTGATGATCGTCACGTCACCGCTTAGCCGCACATCTTGCAGCGTCCAATCGGCGGCACTCTCACCAAAGAACACTTTGGCCACGTCAAGACGCTCGGCATGATCCTCAAGCACCCCTGATGTTTCAATATCGCTATTGAGGACCACAACGCCGCCCAGTTCAAGGCCGCCCATAATGCTGGCCTTTTCCGCTGCAATGCCTGCCAGATTGTCAAACGACGCCAGATGCGCCGCTGCCACGGTGGTGATCATCGCCACATGCGGGCGGGCCATTTGGGACAAGGGTGTGATTTCACCGGGGTTGCTCATCCCGATTTCGATCACGGCAAAATCGGTATCCGCTGGCATCCGCGCGAGCGTCAGCGGCACGCCCCAATGGTTGTTGTAGGAGGCTTCAGCCGCATGGCACTTGCCCTGTCCGGACAAAACCGCACGCAGCATTTCCTTGGTCGAGGTCTTGCCAACTGACCCGGTGATCGCGGCAATCTTTGCGCCCGTTCGCGCACGCGCCGCGCGCGCCAGCGCCTCTAACCCCTCTAGCACATCGGGGACCACCAGCAGCGGCGCATCTTCAGCGACACCTTCAGGCCGGTGGGTGACAAGCGCTGCTGCCGCACCTTTGTCGAGGGCCTGCGCCACGAACTCATGGCCGTCACGGATATCTTTCAGCGCAACAAAAAGATCGCCGGGCGCAAGCGTCCGCGTATCAATCGAAACCCCTGTCGCCTGCCAGTCATCGCTGGTTTGGCCGCCCGTTGCAGCGGCGGCATCGGCTGCGGTCCAAAGCACGGTCAAATCCGGCCCTCAAGGGCTGCAACGGCGACACTTGCCTGTTCCACATCGTCGAAGGGCAGCACGGCATCGTCTACAACCTGCCCCGTTTCATGACCTTTGCCGGCAATTAACAAAGCGTCGCCCGCGCTCAGCAAGTCAATCCCCCGCAGGATCGCCTCGGCGCGGTCGCCGACTTCGGAAATACCGTCAGTGCCCGCCGCCGCAACCGCGCCCGCCAAAACAGCAGCGCGGATGCTGGCCGGGTCTTCGGATCGCGGGTTATCATCCGTCACAATCACGATATCAGCGTTCTGCGCCGCAGCAGCGCCCATCAAGGGCCGCTTGGCTGTATCTCTATCGCCGCCTGCGCCGACGATCACGACAATCCGACCCATCACATGGGGGCGCATGGCTTTCAGGGCGGTTTCGACCGCGTCAGGCGTATGTGCATAATCCACGAACACGGCCGCACCGCTTTCGCGCGTCGCGGCCAGTTCCATACGGCCACGTACAGTGCTCAGGTGCGACAGCGCATCAAAAACATCAGCCGGATCAGCCCCCGCGGCGATCACCAGACCAGCGGCAAGCAGCACATTATCGGCCTGAAACCCGCCGATCAAGCCAAGCCGGGTTTGCCGTGCCTTGCCCTGCCATTCAAAGAGCAGATCCTGCCCGGTCGCATCAAATCGCTGCCCGGTCAGCCGCAGTCGCGCATCAGGGTGGCGGCCGACGCCAATGATCTCTTGCCCGCGTTCGGCACAAATAACCGCAACCTCGGGCCCCTTGGGATCATCCAGATTGATCACTGCAACGCCGTCGTCAGACAGAACACGTGTGAACAGCCCCATTTTGGCATCGAAATAGGCCTCAAAGGTTTCGTGGTAATCAAGATGGTCCTGCGTGAAATTCGAAAACCCCGCAGCGGCCAGCAGCACACCATCCAAACGCCGCTGATCAAGACCATGGGACGAGGCCTCCATTGCAACATGGGTGATCCCCTCTTGCGCGGCTTGGGCCATGACCCTGTGCAAGGTGATCGGTTCCGGCGTTGTATGCTTGAGCGGGTGGGTCCATGCCCCCTCAACCCCCGTCGTACCAAGGTTGACGCCCGCGATTTGCAGCTCTTCCCAGATTTGTCGGCAGAACGTCGACACGGAGGTTTTTCCGTTGGTGCCGGTGACCGCAACAACCGTCCGCGGATGCGCCCCGAACCAAAGCGATGCCGTCTGCGCCAAGGCCTGCCGTGGATCCTGTGCCACGATCAGGGCGGCCTCACTTGCGGCCAATGCATCCGCCGCGATCCCCGCACCTTCACTGTCCGTCAGGACAGCTCCGGCCTGCATACGCAGCGCATATTGGATGAATTCGGCCCCGTGAACCCGCGCGCCCGGCAGTGCCGCGAAAAGGAACCCCGGCTTGACCTCGCGGCTGTCAACGGCCAGCCCGGTGACCTGCGCCTCACGCCCGCCCTGTGCCCTCAGCCCCAGTTCCGCCAGTGATTTCATTGCCCGCCCTCGCCTAGTTTGAGGTGAGTGTTACACCGACCTGCTGAGGCCTGTCCACTTGTGGTCTGACCCCCAAGAGAGGCGCCACACGGCGGATCATCTCGGCCGCGATGGGTACGGCAGTCCAACCTGCTGTGCGGCGCGGTTCAGCGCCTGAATTCTCGGAAGGTTCGTCAAGCGTGACGATCAGGACATACTGCGGATCATTGGCCGGAAAGACCGACGCGAAGGTCGCGATGACCTTATCATCATGGTATCCACCACCCTGCCTGCGCGGTTTGTCCGCGGTGCCGGTTTTCCCGCCAACAGCATAGCCCGGCACATCGCCAAAGGATGCTGTCCCTCGGGTGACCACCTGACGCAACATTTCGCGGGCGCGGGCGCTGACGGCCTCGCTGACAACGCGCGGGCCAACATCCACGCCCGTTTGCCGCAGTAAGGTCGGCTCTACCCGCGTGCCGCCATTCAGCAAAGAGGCATAGCCCGCAGCCAGATGCACCGGTGAGGAAGACAGGCCATGCCCGTATGAAATTGTCATGGTGGAAATCTCGGACCAGTTTGGGGGCAACAGCGGGCGTCCTGTGGGGGCCTCGGCCATCTCCAAGCCTGTTGGTGCCAGAAACCCTAGCGAGCCGAGGAATTCCTTTTGCCGCTCTGCACCGATCTGCATCGCAATCCGTGCTGTGCCGATGTTCGACGATTCCACGATCACATCCGTGGTGCTGAGCTCTGGTCCGTAGTCATGGAAGTCGCGAATACGGAACCGGCCCCATGTCAGCGGGCCTTGGGTGTCGATCATCGTGTTGGGATTGACCAAACCAAGTTCCATGGCCTGTGCCACGGCAAAAATCTTAAAGACCGAGCCCAACTCATAAACACCCTGCACAGCACGGTTAAACAAAGGGCTGTCTGATTGATCACCCGAGGTCAGGACCTGAGGGCGGTTGTTCGGGTCGAAATCCGGCAACGACACCATCGAAATGATCTCGCCTGTGTGGATATCCATCAGGACTGACGCAGCACCTTTGGCATTCATGATCGACATGCCGCCCGCCAGCACCTGTTCAGCCGCAGCCTGCACGGTCAGGTCAAGGGAAAGCGCCAGCGGCGCGCCCTCATTGGCCGGATCACGCAGGAAGCCGTCAAACTGGCGTTCTACCCCGGCGACGCCAATCACCTCTGCCGAGGCGACACCTTCGCGACCATAACTGGCACCACCCAGAATATGCGCAGCAATCGGGCCATTGGGATACAGGCGCATTTCACGTGGACCAAACAGCAAACCAGGAGAGCCGATATCATGCACCGCCTGCATCTGCTCGGGGCTGATCTGGCGGCGGATCCAAAGGAATCGGCGGTCACCTGTGAAATCAGTGAGCAGCTCTTCCTCATCCAGCTCAGGGAAAATCTGAACCAAACCCTTGGCGGCCTGCACTGGGTCAATCATATCCTGTGGATGGGCGTAAAGCGAATGTGTGGCAAGGTTCGTCGCCAAAATACGCCCGTTTCTATCAACAATATCAGAACGTTGCCCAATGATAGGATTGCCCACAGCAGAGGCGCGCGGTTCTTCGGGAATGGTTGAGGCCAGTGTCGCCATCCGCATCCCGATCACGCCAAAGGCGCAAAAGAACGCAAGGCCCAACACCAGCAGGCGACCTTCGGCGCGCTGGCGTTGCTTGTCGGCCATTGCCGCGTGACGGCGGGCGCGGTTTTCGGCCTCGATCGCGTTGGGGTCTTCGCCTTTCGCACGGGCCTTCAATACATGGGCCAAGGGGCGGAGCGGCGTGCGGATCATAGATCATTCTCCGACGCGCCCATGGCGTCAGAAGACAGCTCAATCGGGTTGGTGATTGGCAGGATTGGCGGGGCCGGATAGATCACCTGATCAACCGCGCCAAAGGCATCTGGCATCAAGGGCAACAGGCCCAGACGGTCAAAGTTCAGGTCAGCAAGATCAGCCAGACGGTCGGGCCGGTTCAGATAGGCCCATTCGGCGCGCAACATCCCCAGACGTTCATGGGCCCGCCCTATATCCTGATGCAGATCACGCACCTCGGCGATGGCACCTTGGGTCTTGTAGTTTTCCTGATAGGCCCAGAACGCTAGCCCCATGACCGATAGAGCGGCCAAAACATAAAACAAACCACGCATCTACCTGCCCCCCTTCTTTTGCTTTTTCATCGGCATGCCCAATGCGGCAGGATCAATCGGTTCCGCTGGTGCATCTGTGCGAATGGCGACCCGCAGTTTGGCCGAACGCGACCTTGGGTTTTCGGCCAGTTCCTGTTCATCGGGTCCAATCGCCTTGCGCTTCTCAATGCGCCAGGCAGGTGTGACCTGTGCGGCTTCAGGCGCGTAGCGGTTGGCATTTGCGGTATTGCCGGAACGGGCCTGCAAGAACCGCTTAACCATCCGGTCTTCAACCGAATGAAACGTCACTACGGCCAATTGGCCACCGGGCCGCAAAGCCCGCTCAGCGGCCATCAACCCTTCGGCCAATTCGCCATATTCATTATTCACAGCAATCCGTAGCGCCTGAAAGGTCCGGGTTGCCGGATGGCTCTGACCCGGTTTTGAACGTGGCAAACAGCCCTCGACAATCTTGGCCAGTTGCAACGTCGTCGTCAGCGGGCGCGCCGCGACAATCGCCCTGGCGATGCGGCGCGAGGCGCGTTCTTCGCCGTACAGAAAAATAATATCGGCCAGCTCTGCTTCATCGGCCGTGTTGCAAAGATCCGCCGCGGAAAGGCCATCCTGTGACATACGCATATCAAGCGGGCCGTCGCGCATGAAGGAAAAGCCGCGTTCAGCCAGATCAAGCTGCATAGAACTGACCCCTAGGTCCAGCACAACGCCATCCAGATCAGAGCCATATTCATCCAACCTGGAAAACACACCCGCAACCGTTTCAATCCGACCGCCGTAACCCCCGATCCATTCTGCCGCCATCTCAAACGCCAGCGGATCACGGTCCACACCAATCACCTTGTCCGCGCCGGCATCCAGCAACTCACGGGTATAACCGCCATTGCCAAAGGTGCCATCAAGCCAGACCCCAGAAACAGGAGAGACCGCTGCGATGAGCGGTCTGATCAGGACGGGAATATGCGGGGATGTGTCAGCAGCAGCAATCATCAGCTCTATGCGTCCAGCAGGATGAGCGGATCAAAGCCATCCTCCTGTGCGTCCAACCAATCGCCCAGATCATCCGCCACCTCTTGGGCAAACGTCTCGGCCTTCCAAATTTCAAAGTGATCACCCAAACCGCTGAAGGTCAGTTCACCATCGGTCAGGCCCAGCTTTTGACGCTGCTTGATCGGCATGACTGTGCGTCCGTCTTTATCCACGTCAAGGCGGATCGACTGACCAATGATCAGGCGGGATAATTTCTTTTTATCGGCTGACCCCCGCGGCAAGGCGTTGATCTGCTCCACAACACTGTTGAATTCATCGACAGTATAACCGTGCAACAGGTTCTTCAGGTGATCACCGTAAAGAAGGTACATGCGCGGGAACAGTCCGGGCGTCCAATCGGGATCACCGGCTTCGAGCACACGGCGAAAATCAGCAGGGATCGACATGCGTCCCTTGCTGTCCACCTTTTGGGTGTGTTCGCCTGTGAAACTCTGAACCACTGTCCCTTGGCCCTTACTCGCCCCCGAAAATTTGCCTTAGATGTGAAAACGGCGGATTGCGCTGCTGCCACTGCACAATCCGCCGCCTCGTCCCATCTCTGGGAAGTCCGACTGCGCGTGCCACCTGGGGGGATGTCTGCTCGCTCACGCGCCGGATCTCATTGGGTAATGGCGAAGCCTGTATGAAACCTGCTTTTGCCGGTTGGGGTTCTTAGTATGCCCCTTTTTAAAGTCTGTTCGTCATTACCGTGAGACAGTTGTGGCATCACTTACCTCACCAAGCAACACTTTTTTGGGAATTCATGGAACCTTATGGCTTTTTCGGCGTCTATTTCGAAGAAAGCACTGGGCCCCGCGCAAGAAACAGCGGCACTTGTTGGGTATACGGAGAGGATGACCACAATATATGGTAAAAAATTGAGAGATTTAGATCTATCCCAAAAATTCCAAATTTTCTCATATTTCTTCAGCACACGCGCTGCGGAACCGGGAAAATTGGCCACTCTGGTGCGAACTACGGTTAAAAAAATGAAACTTCGATTCGAATCTTACTTCGATTCCATGAATTCCCGAATGTGTGACTCAAATGCCCACCGACCGTGGAGGGTCACAACCGCTTATACATCACATACGCATCAACCATCCCCAGCCGAGGGTGGTCAAACGCATCGGGAATGTTTCCGATGATCTCAAACCCCAAACGATGCCAGAGCCTGATCGCGCCGGCATTGCTTGCCAGAACGAAATTGAACTGCATGGCCCGGTATCCAAGGGCGCGCGCGGCCTTTTGCGAGTGCTCGCACATTTGGCGCGCCACCCCCTGCCCCTGTGCACTGGGGTCAACGACATAGCCGCAGTTGCAGATATGGGCGCCGCCGCCGGGTTGGTTTGTCTTGATATAGTATGTTCCGACAATCCCGGCATCTGTCACGGCAACATACGTCCTGACCGCCTGCCCCATCCAATAGCTGCGCGCGGCCTCTTTACTGATCCGGGGATCAACCGCGTAGGTCTCACCCTGCGCAAAGACGTCGCGGATGATAGGCCAGATCGCCTCATAGTCCGCTTCATGCGCCTCTCGGATCGTGATCACGCCATGCCGCCATCAATAAACCGGCGGGCCAACTGCCGATAGGCGTCAGCCATTGGGCCGTCGCCGGCGGCAATGGGCGTACCGGCATCGCCCGCCAACCGCGTATCAAGATCAATGGGTAACGCACCAAGGAATGGGACATCGATCTTTTGCGCCTCGGCAACCACGCCGCCATGCCCAAAGATGTGGCTCTCTGTGCCGCATATCGGGCAAACAAAGCTCGACATGTTTTCAATCATACCCAGAACCGGCGTGCGCAACGAGTTGAACATGTCCAACGCTTTGCGGGCATCGATCAAGGCCACGTCCTGCGGCGTGCTGACAACGACCGCACCGGTCAGTTCGGTTTTTTGGCAAAGGGTCAGTTGAACATCGCCTGTGCCGGGGGGAAGATCGACGATCAGCACGTCCAATTCACCCCATTGCACCTGGCCCAGCATCTGCTGCAAAGCACCCATCAGCATAGGGCCACGCCAAACCACGGCCTTACCCTCTTCCATCATCAGGCCGATGGACATCACGGTGACACCGTGGGCCTGCAAGGGAATGATCGTTTTGCCATCTGGGCTGGCGGGGCGTTTGTTCACGCCCATCATCCGGGGCTGCGACGGCCCATAGATATCGGCATCTAACAGGCCAACGCGCCGCCCTTCACGCGCCAGGGCCACCGCTAGGTTTGAGGATACAGTCGACTTCCCAACACCGCCCTTACCCGAACCAATTGCAATGATGCGGTCCACACCGGCCACTTTGGCGGGGCCCGCCTGCGGGGTTGGGTGACGACCCACTTTCAACGATGGCGGCGCAGGCGCTTTGGGGGCGGGGCCGTGGGCGGTAAGCACAACAGATACGGCCTCGACCCCATCAAGGCTGCGCACTATTTCTTCTGCCGCGCGGCGAATGCCTTCCATTTTGGCAGCCTCACCGGGATCGGCGGCTTCGATCACAAAGCGAACGCTGCCGTCCTCGACATTCAATGCCCGCACCATGTCACGCGACACAAGATCATCGCCACCGGGCAAGGTGAGTCTCGACAGAGCGCCTAGAATTTCATCACGGGTGACAGGCATGAGAGAACCTCGGGTTTCAAAATGTCTAAATTCCCACCACCATCTGCCACGTTTTGGGCAAAGCGCAAGGGTTGGAAAACAGATGTTCAAAAATGCAACAGGTTGATGACGTTAGGTCAGTATTGCTTATGCATTTTCTGCATAGCGGCATTGTCAAAACGGTCATTGTGCAGTTGCAGCATATTCATACATATGACGGGCAACAGGATGACACACATCACCCGACCGAAACGAAAAGAGACGAGCACATGACATATAGCACATACACAGGCTTTGCCGGTTTCTCACTTGGACAGCGCTTTGCTGCATTCCGGGCTGATATGGCGGAGAACGCCGCGAAACGCAAAGCCTACCGCACAACGCTTGCCGAACTGGAAAGCCTGAGCAATCGCGACCTGAGCGATCTCGGCATTTCCCGCAGCGCGATCAAATCAGTCGCGTTTGAGGCCGCCTACGGCGTACAACTCTGAAATTTGGATCTGTCGCTCCTCCCTCTTAGACAGATTTGAACAACGACCCGATACCTCACCTCCTCCCGAGGCCTTCAGGTCACCAAAAGGTGGCGGCATCCACCTCCTCCCGGGTGCTGCCACTTTTTAAGCCAGTTTCGGAACCGCCCACCTCCTCCCGGGTTGGAACCGATGATACCGCAGACAAGCGCACCTCCTCCCGCGCGAAACCTGCGAGGACGCGCTTACTCCCCTCCTCCCTTTAGGAGTAGGCGCCGACCAACAAAGGCGGTCATGCCCATCTCCTCCCGGGCATGGCCGTTTTTTGCTTTGTGGGGGTGGCTTTCAGGCCGGTACGAGCAACCGCGCAAGTTGGCTGCGCGATGTGGTCACATCCGCCAGCGTGTAGCAATCCAATGCCGCAAAAAAGGCCTCTTGCGCCTCTTGCAAGGGCCTGCGCAATCCACACGCGGGCAAGATGCAGCACGACTGATCGCCGCCAAAGCATTCGACAACCGGCGCATCTGCCTTGAGCGCGCGGACCACAGCGCCGATGTTTATGGCCTCTGCTGGATGCGCAAGTGTCAGCCCGCCCCTGCGCCCTCTTTCGGATTTCACAAACCCCTCGCGCACCAGTTGCGATGCGACCTTGGCCAGATGATGTTCCGACAGTTGATAGGCCCGTGCAATCGCGGAGGTCGACAACCGTTCCGGCCGCTGCACTTCAAGCGCCACCAAAACGCGCAAAGCATAGTCTGTGAATTTATCAAGTTGCATGACTTAAATTAGCATTTGCAATGCGCAATTAAAAGTGCCATTTAATGCGCATCCAAAATTCCGATTATGAGGAGTGAAGCATGTCACTGTCCCAAGCACTGCTCTGGCCCGGCACAAAGATCTGCGAACGCATGGGCGTCGACCCTGAAGCTGATGCAGGCCTGATCCGGTCAATGTTCAACATGATCTTTTATCTGGCCGTCACATTGACCGTCATGTGGATTATCATGGGATGAGCCTGCCGCCGCGATTTGCTATCAGCGCAGCCGAAATTGATCAGGTTGTGGCCACCTTTTACGGCTTGGTGCGCGATGATCCCAGCCTTGGCCCAGTGTTCGCAGCCCATGTCGCGGATTGGCCCAGCCACGAAGCCAAGATCGCACGGTTCTGGCGTAACGCCATCCTTTTTGAGCGCGGGTATGGCGGCAATCCCATGCAGATTCACATGGCAGCAGGCAATGTAAGACCGCCTCAATTTGCGATCTGGCTGGGCCTTTTCGATCAGGTCCTGCACGCCGAACTCCCCAATGAGACCGCTGATGCATGGTCAGCCCTTGCACATCGCATTGGCCGCGGGCTGCGCTATGGTTTGGAATCCTACAAATCTGACGAACCACCCCAACTGCGGACAGCCTAAGTGTTCAACCCCGGCATCACGGCGATTAGCCGCGCACATCCTTGGGTGATCCCATCACCATATAGCTCGTGATGGATCGGACATGCGGCACCGTGCCCAGTTTGTCGGTATGAAACGCCTTGTAGGCGGGTAAATCCGCCACCTCGACCCGCAGAATATACTCAAACGCGCCCGCGACGTTGTGACATTCGGTCACCTCTTCGGCGCAGCCCATCGCCATTTCAAATCCGGTTTGGGCTGCCTTGGTATGCTCGGCCAAACCCACTGCCACATAAACCACATAGGCCTGCCCGGTTTGCGCAGGATCTATCCGAGCACGATAGCCCTTGATCACGCCGGATCGCTCAAGCTCTTGCACGCGGCGCAGGCAGGCTGACGGCGAAAGGCCAACCTCCTCTGCGAGTTGCAGGTTACTGATGCGCCCATCGCGAGACAGGACGCGCAATATATGTTTGTTTATTTGGTTCGACTTATCCATTCATTGCAGACTATCGCTAAGTTTGCACAATTTGGCAATTTCATTGCGCGAGAATAGGCGTATTGTTGCGCAATGAACATCGAAATTCTCATCGCCCTTGTAGGCTTTGCCTTTGCCAGCTCCATCACACCAGGGCCCAATAACCTGATGCTGATGGCCTCTGGCGCGAACTATGGGCTGCGCCGGACGATACCCCATATGCTGGGGATCTCAATAGGTCATGCCTTTATGGTTGTCATGGTCGGCGTGGTCCTGCTGCGGGTGTTTGAGACCTATCCGGCCCTCAACATTTTGCTCAAAGTACTAAGCGCCAGTTACATGCTGTGGCTTGCTTGGAAAATCGCGACAGCCCTACCACCCGAAGCGAAAGACGTCACCGGCAAGCCCTTCACCTTCCTGCAAGCCGCCGCCTTTCAATGGGTGAACCCCAAGGCGTGGTTCATGGCGATCACTGCGATCAGCGCCTATGCGCCGCAATCGATGGGGGTCTTTGCCGGTTCATTGATCGTAGCCGCCATATTTTCTGCCACCAACCTGCCGTCGATCACCATCTGGGCGTGGATGGGGGTACAAGTGCGGCGCTGGCTGGGCACGGCACGACGGCTGCGCACATTCAACGTCTCAATGGCGGTGCTGCTGGTGGTGTCGCTATATCCAATGCTGACGTAGGGTGGGTGGAACCCACGCGAGGTACGTCCTAAAACGGCACATCATCCGCCTGATCCGCGCTGACGACAAAACTTGAAACCACATGTTTCGACCCGGCCTTGTCAAACTCGATGATCAGCTTATCACCCTCAATCCCCATCACCTCACCATAGCCGAATTTCTGATGGAACACCCGTTCACCCTCGGTAAAGGCAGAGACCGCGTCCAGATCAATGGTCATATTGCGTGCCTCTGAAGGCTGCGCCATCCCCCGCTGCTGACCCCGCGCCTGCAAGCGTCGCCAACCGGGTGAGTTATAGACATCTGCCTTATGCGCCTTTTCATGCAGGTCAGATCCGGCCATCCCGGCAATCGCAGGCGAGGCAGCACCTCCCATGCCCGCCGCACCATAACCCCCACCATAAAGCCCCGGTGGCGTCAGAACCTCAACATGGTCGGGGGGCAGTTCATCGATGAAGCGTGATGGCATCTGGGATTGCCATTGACCGTAAACCCGCCGGTTTGCGGCAAATGAAATCGTGCAAATCTCTTCCGCCCGCGTGATGCCAACATAGGCCAGACGGCGTTCTTCCTCCAACCCGGTCAGCCCGCTTTCATCCATAGACCGCTGCGACGGGAACAGCCCGTCCTCCCACCCCGGCATAAACACAGCCGGGAATTCCAACCCCTTGGCGGCATGTAAAGTCATGATGCTGACCTTCTCGCCCTGCTCTTCGGTCTCGTTGTCCATGATCAGGCTGACATGTTCGAGGAACCCTTGCAGGTTCTCAAAATTCTCTAGCGCCTTGATGAGTTCCTTAAGGTTTTCAAGCCGTCCCGGCGCTTCTGGCGTCTTGTCGTTCTGCCAAAAGCCGGTGTAGCCGCTCTCGTCGAGGATCATCTCGGCCAGTTCTACGTGCGTATCGGCCTCTGCGCGCACTTGCCCGTGCCAGCGGTCAATCGCATCGACCAAAATAGTCAATTCCTTAAGCCCCTTACCACCCAGCAGCTTACCCTGACACACCAGCCGCGCGCCTTCATGCAGTGACACGCCATTGCTTCGCGCGGTGCGCTGAATGGTCTGCTGGGCCTTGTCACCAAGCCCACGCTTGGGCGTGTTCACGATCCGCTCAAACGCCAGATCATCGGCTGGGCTGACGGCAAGCCGGAAATAGGCCATCGCATCGCGGATCTCCATCCGCTCATAAAACCGCGGGCCGCCAATGACGCGGTAGGGCAAGCCGATGGACAGAAAGCGGTCCTCAAAGGCACGCATCTGGTGGCTGGCACGCACAAGGATCGCCATGGCATCAAGGCCCACCGGGCCTTGCCCGCGCGTGCCGCGCTGCATCGCCTCGATCTCTTCGCCGATCCAGCGCGCTTCCTCTTCACCGTCCCAATGGCCGATCAGGCGGACCTTTTCGCCATCCTCGCGCGCGGTGAACAGGGTCTTGCCCAAGCGCCCGTTGTTGGCCGAAATCACGCCAGAGGCCGCGGCCAGAATATGCGGGGTTGAGCGATAGTTCTCTTCCAGCCGCACCACATGGGCACCCGGAAAATCCGCCTCGAACCGCAGGATATTGCCGACCTCGGCGCCGCGCCAGCCATAGATCGACTGGTCGTCATCGCCCACGCAACAGATATTCTTGTGCCCGGCAGCAAGCAGGCGCAGCCACATATACTGGGCCACGTTGGTGTCTTGGTATTCGTCAACAAGGATGTAGCGGAACCAGCGTTGGTATTGTGCCAGGACATCAGGGTGTTTCTGGAAGATCGTCACCATATGCAGCAGAATATCGCCAAAATCGACGGCATTCAGCTCCAACAGGCGACGCTGGTAGGCGGCGTAAAGTTCCGGTCCCTTGTGATCAAAGGCCCCGCTGTCGGCGACAGGGATATTCTCGGGCGTGATCGCCTTGTTTTTCCAGCTATCAATGATCCCCGACAGCATCCGCCCGGGCCAGCGTTTTTCATCGATCCCAGCCACAACGATCAGCTGCTTCATCAGGCGAATTTGGTCGTCCGTATCGAGGATGGTGAAACTTGATTTCAACCCCACCAGTTCCGCATGCCGCCGCAACAGTTTCACACAAACTGCGTGGAACGTGCCCAGCCAGGGCATCCCCTCGACCGTTTCGCCCATCAATCCGCCAATACGGTTCTTCATCTCGCGCGCGGCCTTGTTGGTAAAGGTCACCGCCAAAATCTCTTGCGGACGCGCCGTTCCTGTTGCCAGTAGATGGGCAATACGTGTCGTCAACGCCTTCGTCTTACCAGTGCCTGCACCAGCCAACATCAACACCGGCCCATCAAGCGTCTCGACAGCTTCGCGCTGCGCAGGATTCAAACCATCCAGATACTGCGTATTCGGCCGCGCCATCGCGCGCTGGCTCAGTGGCATTGCGGCCGCTTCAAAGGCGTCATCTTCGGAAAAACTGCTCATCCTCCTTACATAGCGCCAAGACCGACCTGTGAAAAGCCTTGTTCTACTTACGTTCTCATCGCCGCTCTTGGCCCACAATTGCCCTTCGCCAGAGACATCCGCCATTGCAAATCACGCAGCGCTCGCCATAGCTTTGCCGCATGACCCTGCACAGCCGCTATCCTGCGATTTCCGACCTCAAGGCGCGCGCGCGCCGCCGTATCCCGCATTTTGTGTGGGAGTATCTTGATAGCGCCACCGGGGTTGAGGCCACGCAGCGGCGCAATCGGACAGCGCTTGATCGGGTACTGATGAACCCGTCTATCCTGCATGGGGAGTTCACGCCGGACCTGTCCACCACCCTGCTTGGTCACAGTCACCCTTTGCCAATCGGGATTGCCCCTGTGGGCATGTCCGGTCTTATCTGGCCGGGGGCCGAACAGATGCTGGCGCGCACCGCCGCCCGCGAAGGTATACCCTACACGCTCTCCACCGTGGCCAGCCAACTGCCCGAAGATGTTGGGCCACACGCCGGCGCGCAGGGGTGGTTTCAGCTTTACCCCCCACGCGATCCTGACATTCGCGATGACATCCTCAGACGCGCCAAGGACAGTGGATTTCACACCATTGTGCTGACGGTGGACGTGCCTGTTGCCTCGCGGCGCGAACGGCAGACCCGGTCGGGCCTGACCAATCCCCCAAAGCTAACCCCGCGCCTTGCGATGCAAGCCGCGCAATGCCCTGCCTGGCTAAGCGGTATTCGAAAAACCGGGATGCCGCGCCTGCGGCTGATGGAAAGCTATACTGAAAACCGCACAGCGCTGCCGTCGAACCATCACATTGGATATCTGCTGCGCACATCCCCCGATTGGGATTACTTCAAATCCCTGCGTGACGTCTGGGACGGGCCATTGATCGTCAAAGGGGTTGGCAATCCTGACGATGCGGCCCGCCTGACCGATGAGGGGGCGGATGCAATCTGGGTTAGCAATCACGCTGGTCGCCAGTTTGACGGTGCCCCGGCCACCATCGATGTCCTGCCGGACGTCCGCGCCGCCACCACCCTGCCCGTCATCTTCGACGGCGGGATTGAAGGTGGGCTGGATGTGTTGCGCGCATTGGCAGTGGGCGCTGATTTCGTGATGCTGGGCCGCGCTTTTCACTATGGGTTGGGCGCATTGGGTGAACCGGGGGCTACGCATGTGTTGGATATTCTGCGCCAGGATATGATCAGTAATATGGGGCAATTGGGGGCAAAAACCCTTCAGGACTTGTCCAAATGCCTGCGATCTACCCACTAATCGTTATAGACGCCCCAGAGTTTGCACCTTACGAATGCTGCAACTGCGAAGGGGACTACCATGACCGAGTTTAACAAAATCCTGATTGCCAACCGCGGCGAGATTGCGATCCGCATTATGCGGGCGGCAAATGAGATGGGCAAGAAGACGGTCGCGGTCTTTGCAGAGGAAGACAAACTGGGGCTGCACCGCTTCAAAGCGGACGAGGCCTACCGGATCGGTGAAGACCTCGGGCCGGTTGCCGCCTATCTGTCGATTGATGAGATTATTCGCGTTGCCAAGATGTCCGGCGCCGATGCAATCCACCCCGGCTATGGTCTGTTGTCTGAAAACCCCGACTTCGTGGATGCCTGTGCGGCCAACGGGATCACATTCATCGGCCCCAAGGCTGAAACCATGCGTGCCTTGGGCGATAAGGCCAGCGCGCGCCGTGTGGCGATAGAGGCCGGTGTGCCTGTGATCCCTGCGACCGAGGTTCTTGGCGACGACATGAAAGCCATTAAGCAAGAGGCTGCTGAGGTCGGCTATCCCCTGATGCTGAAAGCCTCTTGGGGTGGCGGCGGGCGCGGTATGCGCCCGATCATGTCCGAGGATGAGCTGGAAGAAAAAGTGCTCGAAGGTCGCCGCGAGGCCGAGGCCGCTTTTGGCAACGGCGAGGGCTATCTGGAAAAGATGATCACACGTGCCCGCCACGTTGAGGTGCAAGTTCTTGGCGATAGCCACGGCCAGATTTATCACCTGTGGGAGCGCGATTGTTCGGTCCAGCGCCGCAACCAAAAGGTGGTCGAGCGCGCGCCCGCCCCGTATCTGTCTGGTCCCCAGCGCGAGCAGCTTTGTAACCTGGGAAAGAAAATCTGCCAGCATGTAAACTACGAATGTGCAGGCACCGTCGAGTTCCTGATGGATATGGACAGCGGCGAATTCTACTTTATCGAAGTGAACCCCCGTGTGCAGGTCGAACACACCGTCACCGAAGAAGTGACAGGCATCGACATCGTGCGCGCCCAGATCCTGATCGCCGAAGGCAAATCACTGGTCGAGGCCACAGGTTGTGCCAGTCAGTATGACGTCAAACTCGACGGTCACGCGCTGCAATGCCGGGTGACAACCGAAGATCCCCAGAACAACTTTATCCCTGATTATGGACGTATCCAGATGTATCGTTCAGCCACGGGGCCGGGCATTCGTCTGGACGGGGGCACCGCCTATTCCGGCGCGGTGATCACGCGATATTATGACAGTCTGCTGACCAAGGTGACCGCCCGGGCACCTACGCCTGAAATGGCAATTGCGCGGATGGACCGCGCGTTGCGGGAATTCCGTATTCGCGGTGTTTCGACCAATATCGCCTTTGTTGAAAACCTGCTGAAGCACCCTGTTTTCCTCACGAACGAATACCACACCAAATTCATTGATGAGACGCCCGACCTTTTCAACTTTACCCAGCGGCGCGATCGGGCAACCAAGATACTGACCTACATCGCGGATATCACTGTGAACGGTCATCCGGAAACCGCCGGCCGACCACGCCCGGCAGCAGATGTAAAACCGCCAAAGCCACCAGTGAAACCAACAACGGGTGTCACCCCTGGCACACGCAACATACTGGATGAGTTTGGACCAGAGGCGGTTGCAGATTGGATGCGCGATCAAAAGCAGCTGCTGGTCACTGATACAACCATGCGTGACGGGCACCAGTCACTGCTGGCCACGCGTATGCGCTCTATCGATATGATCAAGGCAGCCCCTGCTTATGCCGCCAACATGCACCAACTTTTCAGCGTCGAATGCTGGGGCGGGGCGACGTTCGATGTGGCCTACAGATTCTTGCAGGAATGCCCATGGCAGCGCCTGCGCGACATTCGCAAGGCAATGCCCAACATCATGACACAGATGCTGCTGCGCGCCTCAAATGGTGTTGGGTACACCAACTACCCGGACAATGTGGTGCAAAGCTTTGTGGCACAGGCCGCCAGTTCCGGCGTTGATGTGTTCCGCGTGTTCGACAGCCTCAACTGGGTCGATAACATGCGCGTTGCAATGGACGCGGTGATCAAGGCCGGGAAGGTCTGCGAAGGCACAATCTGTTATACCGGTGATCTGCTGGACCCTGCCCGATCAAAATACGACCTGAAATACTATGTCGGCATGGCGAAAGAGCTGGAGGCAGCAGGCGCGCATGTGCTGGGCCTGAAAGATATGGCGGGCCTGATGAAACCAGCAGCAGCGACTGCGCTGGTTAAAGCTTTGAAAGAAGAAACAAGCCTGCCGATCCACTTCCACACGCATGATACCTCTGGTGCCGCAATCGCGACAGTGCTTGCGGCCTCTGCGGCTGGGGTGGATTGCGTGGATGCAGCAATGGATGCGCTGTCTGGCAACACATCGCAGCCAACGCTGGGGTCCATTGTCGAAGCGTTGCGCGGTGACGCCCGCGACACCGGCCTTGATGTCACGGCGATCCGTGAGATCAGCAATTATTTCGAACAGGTCCGCGCGCATTACGCAGCATTCGAAAGCGGGCTACAGGCACCGGCGTCCGAAGTGTATCTGCACGAGATGCCCGGCGGGCAGTTTACCAACCTCAAGGCGCAGGCGCGATCGCTGGGGCTGGAAGAACGCTGGCATGAGGTTGCCCAAACCTATGCTGATGTGAACGCGATGTTCGGCGATATCGTGAAGGTCACGCCTTCCTCCAAGGTTGTGGGCGACATGGCCTTGATGATGGTCAGCCAGAACCTGACCCGAACAGATGTCGAAGACCCCAAGACTGACGTCGTCTTCCCCGATAGCGTTGTGGATATGCTGCGTGGTGATCTGGGCCAACCGCCCGGCGGCTGGCCCAAAGCGATCCAGAAGAAGGCGTTGAAAGGTATCAAACCAATCACCGAACGGCCCGGCAAGTCGCTCGAACCGATTGATCTTGCGGCAGCACGCTCTGATCTGTCTGCACAGCTTGAGGGCAAGGTCATTGATGATGAAGACCTCAACGGATATCTGATGTACCCCAAGGTTTTCCTTGATTACATGGGCCGTCATCGGACCTATGGCCCTGTCCGGACGTTGCCCACGCGCACATTCTTTTACGGGATGGAGCCGGGCGAAGAGATTGCCGCAGAGATTGACCCCGGCAAGACGCTTGAAATCCGACTGCAAGCCGTCGCGGAAATGAGTGAAGATGGCGAGGTGAAGGTCTTTTTTGAGCTGAACGGCCAGCCGCGCACGATCCGCGTGATGAACCGTCTGGCGGCCGCCGAGAAAATTTCCCGACCCAAGGCCGAGGCCGGCAATGCCAGCCATATCGGTGCGCCGATGCCCGGGGTTGTGGCGACCGTTGCCGCCGTTGCCGGCAATGCGGTCAAGGAAGGCGATCTGCTGCTGACCATTGAGGCCATGAAGATGGAAACCGGTATCCATGCCGAACGTGATGCCGTGGTCAAGGCTGTGCATGTGCAGGCGGGCGGGCAGATTGATGCCAAGGATCTGCTGGTCGAACTGGAGTGACGCAAAACCTCGCCCTGCTCTCCAATCTGGTGCCTGACTATGAGGCAGGCATCGCCTTCTTTGTTGGTCAGATGGGCTTTGAGCTGCTGGAAGATACCGATCTTGGGTGTGGCAAGCGTTGGGTTCGGGTTGCCCCGGCGGGTGCGCAAACCGCATTCCTGCTGGCCAAGGCTGTGGGGGATCAACAGATCGCGGCCATTGGCAATCAAGGTGGTGGTCGTGTCTGGCTGTTCCTGCAAACCGATGATTTTGCCCGCGACTACACAGCGATGCGCGCTAATGGCGTCACATTTGACGAAACACCACGTGACGAGCCGTATGGGCAAGTTGCCGTTTTCTCGGACCCCTTCGGCAATCGTTGGGATTTAATCGCTTTCAAGAGGTAGCCGATGCAGAAGATCTTGTTCATCAGTGACCCGCATATCTGCGCACCGGGTCAAACAATTGTTGGGCTTGATCCCGCGGCCCGGTTGAGGGCAGTTCTTGACGCGGCCATTGCCGATCACGCCGATGCGGCGGCCCTCGTTTTGTTAGGGGATTTGACACACCACGGAACAGTTGCCGAATACGCAGCGTTAAAGTCGCTCCTGACCGAAGCCCCTGTTCCGATCATTCCGATGTTGGGCAATCATGACCGGCGCGATGCATTCTTGCAGGTTTTTCCAGATGCTCCGCAAAGTCCTTCCGGGCATATTCAGCACGTAGTGGACGTCGGCCATCACCGGATTATCACGCTTGATTCGCTGGATGGTCCGCCTTACGTCGCCGGCCACCACAGCGGCCGTTTGTGCGCTGACCGCCTTGCGTTTCTGGGCGCCGCGCTTGATGGGCGCGAGGGGCGCCATGCCCTTGTCAGCATCCATCACCCGCCCTTTGATACTGGCATCGTGGGCATGGATCGGATCAAACTTGCAAATGGTGCGGCGTTTCTTGATCTGCTGGCGCGCCATGGCAATCTGCATCTGATGTGCGGGCATATTCACCGCACAATCTCAGGCAATGCGCGGGGTGTGCCCTGGAGCATGCTCAAAAGCTCCTGCCACCAAGGTGTTCTTGAGCTTAAAGAGCCAAACTCTCACCTGTCATCCAATGAACCGGGTGGATATGGCATCGCCTTGCTGGCCGACGACGGCGTGGTGCTCCACAGCGAGGATGTCGGCCATCCCGATGTGCGCATTTACGGCGGCTATGACTTGGCGGATCATATGAAAGACTGACGGCCAGAGGTGCGAAGGGCGGAAAATTTGCAACTGAGGGCGATTTTGGTCTTGCAAGACCAGATGAGTCTTTATAGATCAGCCCAACGAAACGGATGCGGGCGTAGCTCAGGGGTAGAGCATAACCTTGCCAAGGTTAGGGTCGTGAGTTCGAATCTCATCGCCCGCTCCA
>CAKMYZ010000017.1 GCA_929200255.1 uncultured Alphaproteobacteria bacterium
CAAACTCTCTCTTAAGTTAAGCTGCCATTGGTTCCAAAAACCCTGACGACGGACATCTTGATCTTATCCAGATGACGGGACTCAAGTATTGCGTCCAGAACAACGTATTCCGCGCCCTCAATGTCCATCTTGATGACAACACTGTCCGACCTGAGTTGTGCCAAGATGTCGGCGATCGAAACTGTCTCTACATCAAAATGATGTGAGTAGCTTACGTTCAATTTGCCGCTAACAATTGTCGACCCTTCGTAGAAACGCCCTGGCCTTGCCTCTTCATAAAACAGTCGGGTCGTCCCGTTCTCCGCGCTGACCGCCTTTGGAAAGATAGTGATGTTTTTGTATCTTCGGGTGCGCCTCTTTAACTCTTCAAAATTGATCGGATTGGGTTCAAACGCGTGGACCTCGCCCACGCGATGCGAGAACTCAATCGCGGATTTTCCGACATGTGCCCCCAGGTCAATTACACAGTCCTCCTTACCAAAAAGTTCAGCCATGCGACGCATCCCGCGCATGTCGGACTCTAGGAATCTACTGGGCAACCGAATGCCGAGCCGTATCAGTGCGTTCCGCAATACATGCTTTGGTTTCATGGGGCCTCCTGCTACCGCTACAACTGATAGAACTACTTGAAGTTGAAGCCAACCGCCATGTCAAAAGAAGATCGTATGGCTGCCTAATCTCCTCCTCCTCCGGATCTGCATTTGCGGTATTTTTGGTGGATCAATCGTAATTCTTGACGCACCTCCGCACCCCGTCTATACGCCCCCGGTCGGACACCATAACCCCGACTCACAAACGTAACGCCGTGTTTGGCCGCTCCCGTCGCTGGGGGCCAATTCCGGCAAAAGGAGAAGCGACATGAAACTGAATGAACTTTCCGACAATCCTGGCGCAACCCAGCGCAAAAAGCGTATTGGCCGTGGCCCGGGTTCCGGCATGGGTAAGACCGGTGGCCGTGGTATCAAAGGTCAGAAATCACGCTCTGGTGTGGCGATCAAAGGCTACGAGGGTGGCCAGATGCCGCTCTACCAGCGTCTGCCAAAGCGCGGCTTCAATAAGCCGAACCGTAAGACATTTGCTGTCATCAACCTCGGCCTGATCCAGAAATTCATCGACGAAGGCAAGATCGACGCCAAGGCCGATATTACCGAAGATGCATTGATTGCATCTGGTCTGGTCCGTCGCAAAAAGGACGGCATCCGCGTGCTGGCTAAGGGTGATTTCAAGGCCAAAGCCAAGATCACAGTCACCGGCGCGTCAAAGGGTGCTGTTGAAGCTGTCGAAAAGGCTGGCGGCTCACTGACTGTCACAACAGCGGCAGCGGCTGAGTAAGGCCTTGTGAGCGGCGGTTCCGTCGCTTACATAACTCTTCGAGCTTTCCCAAACGCCGCGCACCGGGGAACGGTGTCGCGGCGTTTCTTATAAAAAAGAGACCCATATGGCTTCTGCAGCAGAGCAAATGGCAGCCAACGTCAGTTGGAGCGCCTTCGGCAAAGCAACTGAATTGCGTCAGCGGATCATGTTCACGATCGGTTTGCTGATCATTTACCGCCTTGGCACGTTCATCCCGGTTCCGGGGATCGACGCCATTGCATTGCAGCAGTTCATGGAAGACGCCCAATCCGGTATTGGCGGTATTCTGTCGATGTTCACCGGTGGTGCATTGTCGCGGATGGCGATCTTTACCCTTGGGATTATGCCTTACATTTCTGCCTCTATCGTGATGCAGCTGTTGGGGTCGATGTGGGAGCCACTGAAAAACCTCAAGAAAGAGGGTGAGGCAGGGCGCCGCAAGCTGAACCAATATACACGCTATGGTACCGTGGTGCTGGCCACAGCGCAGGCATATGGCCTTGCCGTCAGTCTGGAGGCCGGCGGTCTAGCCGCTGACCCGGGTCTGTTTTTCCAGGCTTCCACCGTGATCACCATCGTCGGCGGCACCATGTTCCTGATGTGGCTGGGCGAACAGATCACCGCGCGCGGTATCGGCAACGGGATTTCGCTGATCATCTTTGTCGGCATCATCGCCGAGATACCCGCCGCCATGGCGCAGTTCCTGTCCCAGGGCCGCTCTGGCGCGATCAGCCCGCTTGTTGTCATCGGCATTATTGTGATGCTGGCCGTTGTGCTGACCTTTGTAGTCTTTATGGAAAGGTCTCTGCGCAAGATCCACATCCAGTATCCGCGCCAGCAGCGTGGCATGAAGGTCTATGACGGATCCACCAGCCACCTGCCGATCAAGGTGAACCCGGCCGGCGTGATCCCTGCGATCTTTGCCTCGGCCTTGTTGCTGCTGCCGACCACGATCAGCACATTCAGCGGTGGCACCTCTGGCGCTGTGATGTCTACGATCCTTGCGCTGTTTGGTCCCGGCCAGCCGCTGTATCTGATTTTCTTTGGCGGGATGATCATATTCTTCACGTATTTCTATACCCGTGAAGTTGCATTCAAGACCGAGGATGTCGCCGAGAACCTCAAGAACCAGAATGGTTTCGTTCCCGGCATTCGCCCCGGAAAGAAAACTGAGGAGTATCTGGATTACGTGGTGACACGTATCCTTGTTCTGGGTTCCGGATATCTTGCTTTGGTTGCCCTGCTGCCAGAGATTATCCGGGCCGAACTGTCGATCCCGTTCTACTTTGGCGGTACCTCGATCCTGATTATTGTGTCGGTTGGTATGGACACTATCCAACAAATCCAGTCTCATCTGGTGGCACATCAATACGAAGGCCTGATTGAGAAATCTCAATTGCGTGGCAAGCGTAATGGAAAACGTAAAGGGCCATCGCGTCGATGAACATCATTCTGCTGGGGCCGCCGGGGGCGGGTAAGGGAACACAGGCACGCAAGCTTGTCGAAGAACGCAACATGGTGCAGCTCAGCACCGGTGATATGCTGCGCGCAGCCCGAACCAGTGGAACGGCGATGGGCGAGAAAGTTGCCGCCGTCATGGACCGCGGTGATCTTGTGACCGACGACATTGTGATCGGATTGATCCGCGAACAGCTTGAAAGCGATGAAGGCAAAGGCGGCTATATCTTTGACGGCTTCCCCCGGACGCTGGCGCAGGCAGATGCGCTTGGCAATCTATTGATCGAGATGGGCGAAAACCTGGATTGCGTGATCGAGATGCAGGTTGACGACGATGCACTTGTGGACCGCATCACGGCACGTGCGACCTGTGCCGATTGTGGTGAGGTCTACAACGACAACACGAAGCCGATCCCGGCGGACGGCAAATGTGCGAACTGTGGATCTTCAAAGATTCAACGCCGTGCGGATGACAACGAAGAAAGCCTGCGCACCCGTTTGATGGCCTATTACAAGCAGACCAGCCCGTTGATTGGCTACTACTATGCCAAGGATGACCTGAAATCTGTGGACGGTTTGGCTAGCATGGATGAAGTTGCGGCGAGTATCGCCGCAGCGCTTGGGTAAGGCGAACATTTTCGACAGAAATTGTTCTGTGCAGAAGGCATTTTTGGGAAATTCCTTACCGCTGCCTTGGGTCTCTTGACGCCTGTCGCATTGCCCCCTACACAGCGCCATCCCACAAGGGAATCAATTTGTGGTTAACGGGTCGCGCCCGCCAACTACAGAATACCTCGATATGACGCAGCCCGGCGCCCTATAGGTCCGGGCTTCCGTTGTGAAAAAAGGGTCTGGAATGACGGACCCGCAACGAAAAGGAATTGCACACGTGGCACGTATTGCCGGCGTAAACATCCCGACTGCAAAGCGGGTTCCAATCGCCCTTACCTACATTACCGGTATTGGTTCTGCCAAAGCCGAAGAAATCTGCGAAGCGGTCAAGATTGACCGCGCGCGTCGTGTTAACCAGTTGTCTGACGCAGAAGTGCTGTCGATCCGCGAATACATCGACGCCAATCTGATGGTTGAAGGCGATCTGCGTCGCGAGACACAGATGAATATCAAGCGCCTTATGGACCTTGGTTGCTACCGTGGTTTGCGCCACCGTCGTAATTTGCCGGTCCGTGGCCAGCGTACATCTACAAATGCACGTACACGCAAGGGTCCTGCAAAGGCCATTGCTGGTAAGAAGAAATAAGGGAGGCTTGATCAATGGCACGTGATACAAAACGCACCAAAAAGAAGGTTTCCAAGAACATCGCAGCTGGTGTTGCGCATGTGAACTCTTCTTTCAACAACACAAAAATCCTGATCTCTGACGTGCAGGGCAACGCCATTTCCTGGTCGTCTGCTGGCACCATGGGTTTTAAGGGGTCGCGGAAATCCACGCCCTACGCCGCACAGATGGCTGCTGAGGATGCGGGCAAGAAAGCACAAGATCACGGTGTGAAAACACTCGAGGTCGAAGTGCAGGGCCCTGGTTCCGGTCGTGAAAGCGCGCTGCGTGCATTGGCCGCTGTTGGTTTCAACATCACATCAATCCGTGACGTGACCCCAATGGCCCACAACGGTTGTCGCCCACCAAAGCGTCGCCGCGTATAGGACAATCCAAACGCCTTGGGGCCCGTGTTTCGGCACGGCCCCAATCCGTCATTTCAACCTCGGGCGTTTGCCTTTTTGGACATGAAGGCAGACAAGTATGGAGGGACATATGATCCACAAGAACTGGGCTGAGTTGATCAAACCAACTCAATTGGAAGTAAAGCCGGGCAACGATCCCGCGCGTCAGGCAACCGTCATTGCAGAACCGCTTGAGCGTGGTTTTGGTCTGACTTTGGGCAACGCCCTGCGCCGTATTTTGATGAGCTCCCTTCAGGGTGCTGCCATCACTGCCGTTCAGATCGATAACGTATTGCATGAGTTCTCATCCGTGTCTGGTGTACGTGAAGACGTCACCGACATCGTGCTGAACCTCAAAGGCGTGGCAATCCGGATGGAAGTCGAAGGACCAAAGCGTCTTTCCGTGCAGGCCAAAGGTCCTGGCGTTGTGACGGCTGCGGATATCTCTGAGACAGCCGGTATCGAGATCCTCAACAAGGATCACGTTTTGTGCCACCTTGATGATGGCGCCGATCTGTACATGGAACTGACTGTGAATACCGGTAAGGGCTATGTCTCTGCCGACAAGAACAAACCAGAAGATGCGCCGATTGGCATGATGTCGATTGATGCCATCTACTCTCCTGTCAAAAAGGTCAGCTACGACGTGCAGCCGACCCGCGAAGGTCAGGTGCTTGATTATGACAAGCTGACCATGAAGGTCGAAACCGACGGGTCGCTGACACCTGACGATGCTGTGGCTTATGCCGCGCGTATCCTTCAGGACCAACTGTCGATCTTCGTCAACTTTGATGAGCCTGAGTCCGCACAGACCGGTGCTGATGACGATGGTCTTGAGTTCAATCCGCTTCTGCTGAAGAAAGTGGACGAACTGGAGCTGTCTGTCCGTTCGGCAAACTGCCTCAAGAACGACAACATCGTCTATATCGGCGATCTGATCCAGAAGACCGAAGCAGAGATGCTGCGCACACCGAACTTTGGCCGCAAATCCTTGAACGAGATCAAGGAAGTGCTGTCAGGCATGGGTCTTCACCTGGGGATGGACGTCGAGGACTGGCCACCGGACAACATCGAAGATCTGGCCAAGAAGTTCGAAGACCAGTTTTAAGAATTCGTGGGGCGGGGTTATCCCCGCCTTACATACGAAAATGCCCGCACTGACGGGGAACATCCTGGGCATGGTGCCCCACTAACGGAGCCAGCGACACGCATCGCATCGGCCCATCGATAAAACAAAATGGAGACTATCACATGCGTCACGCAAGAGGTTACCGCCGCCTGAACCGCACACATGAACACCGCAAAGCGCTGTTCGCGAACATGGCTGGCTCGCTCATCGAACATGAGCAGATCAAGACAACACTGCCCAAGGCCAAAGAACTGCGCCGGATCGTTGAAAAGCTGGTCACACTCGGCAAGCGCGGCGATCTGCACGCGCGCCGTCAGGCCAACGCGCAGCTGAAGCAGGAAATGCACACAGCTAAGCTGTTTGACGTCATCGGCCCACGCTACAAAGAGCGTCAGGGCGGTTACATCCGCATTATCAAAGCGGGCTTCCGCTATGGTGACATGGCCCCCATGGCGATCATCGAATTCGTGGACCGCGATGTGGATGCCAAGGGTGCCGCCGATAAGGTGCGTCTGGAAGAATACGAGAACGCCGAAGATTAAATCCCTCGCGGATTGAACGTCATAGACCTCTCGCTGCAGCGCAGCGGGAGGTTTTTTGTTAAGAAGGGTGCTGCATGTCAATTTTGGACCAAATCCCGGAACGGATTTCAGGACCCGCTGCGTGGGTTGGTCAGGATATGGCGGCCGACCCGGCCCGCTGGTTGGTTGTGTTGACGCCTGACGACATTGCGGACCTGCATCAAGCCACCGTGCATTTCCTGTCACTTGGCAAGGACATAGGGGAGATTACTGCGGCCGATTTCCCGCTAACCACATTTGCCGCCCATCTTGCTGATCTACGGATGCAATTGACGAGTGGTTACGGTGTCCAAGTGATCAGTGGTTTGGATGTGAACAGCATGCCACGTGAGGTTGCCGCAACGGTCTTTTGCGGCATCGGTGCCCATTTGGGCAGCGCCCGGTCCCAAAACGCCGCTGGTCATATTCTGGGGCATGTGCGCGATGTGGGCGCGGATGCAAATGACGCAAACACCCGCATCTACCAAACGTCTCAGCGTCAGACCTTTCACACTGATAGCGCGGATGTTGTTGGCCTCCTGTGTTTGCGGGATGCACAAGAAGGTGGGGAATCGTTGCTCGTTAGCGCCGTCACCATCTACAACTGCATGCGTGCGGAACGCCCGGATCTGTTGGAGCGCCTGTTTGATCCGATCGCGACCGACCGCCGCGGTGAAGTGCCCCAAGGTGAAAAACCCTACATGGAGATCCCACCGCTCAGCTGGCACGAGGGCAAGTTGACCGTGTTTTACCAGCGCCAATATATAGATAGCGCCCAACGGTTTGACGGTGTGCTAAAGCTGACCCGCGATCACATCGCGGCGCTGGATATGTTTGATGCGCTTGCCAATGATCCAACGCTACACTTTGGCATGCGGCTGCAACCTGGCGATATGCAGTTTGTGTACAATCATTCCCAACTGCACGACCGCACCGGGTTCATCGATTGGCCAGACTTGGACCAGCGTCGCCATTTGCTGCGCCTTTGGCTCTCACTGCCCGGCGATCGGGCGTTGCCGGAAAGCTTCAAGCAGCGTTACGGTTCCATTGAGATTGGCAACCGGGGTGGTATCGTGACCAAGGAAACGAAACTTAACGCACCACTGGACTAGATGGCCGATCTATTCGACAGCACGCCAACCGACACCCCCGGAGGCCCGCGCCCGCTGGCGGATCGGTTGCGGCCCAAGGCATTGTCCGAGGTTATCGGTCAACAGCAGGTACTTGGCCCAGACGCGCCGTTAGGCACGATGCTGGCCTCTGGTTCGTTGTCTTCTTTGATTTTCTGGGGGCCGCCCGGCGTGGGCAAGACGACGATCGCTCGCTTGCTGGCGGATGAAACCGACCTGCATTTTGTTCAGATCAGCGCGATTTTCACCGGTGTGCCCGAATTGCGCAAGGTGTTCGAGGCCGCCAAGATGCGCCGCCAAAATGGCAAGGGCACGCTGTTATTCGTGGACGAAATTCACCGCTTTAACAAAGCGCAGCAGGATGGGTTTTTGCCTTATATGGAGGATGGCACGATCCTGTTGGTGGGGGCCACGACCGAGAATCCCAGTTTTGAGTTGAATGCTGCCGTGCTCAGCCGCTCTCAGGTATTCATCCTGACCCGGCTTGACCTCAAAGACCTTGAATTGCTGTCGCAACGGGCGGAGAAGGAGTTGGACAAGAGCCTGCCGCTGGACGGCCCAGCCCGTGAGGCGTTGCTAGAGATGGCTGACGGTGATGGCCGCGCACTGCTGAACCTCATCGAACAAGTCAGCGCTTGGAAAACGGATGCCAAGCTGACCTGCGATGATCTGACCAAACGCCTGATGAAGCGTGCTGTCAAATACGACAAATCAGGGGATGAGCATTACAACCTGATCAGTGCTTTGCACAAATCCGTGCGGGGGTCGGACCCAGATGCAGCACTTTATTGGTTTGCCCGCATGCTGGCAGGCGGCGAAGACCCGCGGTTCCTGGCGCGTCGGATTACGCGGATGGCGGTCGAGGATATCGGCCTTGCCGATCCACAGGCGCAAGCCGTTTGCTTGCAGTCGTGGGAAACCTATGAGCGCCTTGGCAGCCCCGAAGGTGAACTGGCCCTGGCGCAGGCTGTCACATATCTGGCGCTCGCACCCAAATCAAATGCGACTTATGTGGCCTATAAAGGGGCGGTGGCCGCGGCCAGGCAAACAGGGTCAGAGCCGCCGCCTGCCCACATTCTGAACGCGCCAACGACGCTGATGAAAGAACAGGGCTTTGGTGCAGGCTACAACTATGACCACGACGCCCAGGATGGCTTTAGCGGGCAGAACTATTTTCCCGACACTATGAAGCGCGGTGTCTACTACATCCCGGTGGATCGCGGGTTTGAACGTGAGCTGAAAAAGCGGGTCGATTACTTTGCTGGCCTGCGCAGCAAGCGCGGCAAGAATTGACAATCCTGCAGTGAAGCCCCAAAGCACGCCCATGATGACACCTGTAATCTCTGTGGCCCTTGGTGGGGCAATCGGCTCTGTCCTGCGCTATCTCGTGGGGCTGGTCGTGGCGTTTCCCTTGGGAACGCTGGCGGTCAATGTGCTGGGATCCTTTGCGATTGGTTTGGTCTGGGTGCATCTGGCAGATCGTGGCCTGCAACATTGGTTGCCCTTTCTGATGACGGGTGTCTTGGGCGGGTTCACGACGTTTTCCGCATTTACGCTGGATGCATTGCGGCTGCTGGAAGAGGGGCGCATGACGGCAGCGGGTGCCTATGTTCTGGCCTCATTGGTTGCATCTGTTCTGGCCTGCGCGCTGGGTCTTTGGATTGCACGAGGAATGACAACATGAGCGGTGTGCAAACACGGGTGATCGGCCCTGATGACGGTGATCAGCGGTTGGACCGTTACCTGCGCCGTCTGTTCCCGCATCTGACCCAAGGGCGCATCGAAAAAATGTGCCGCAAGGGCGAGCTGCGCGTTGATGGTGGTCGTGTCAAATCGAATACCCGTTTGGATGTGGGGCAGACCGTCCGTATTCCGCCCTTGCCGAGTGAGGAAGAAGTCGCCGCCGCGGCGAAACTTGCCAAGCGCGGTGTGACCAAGGCGGATGCCAAGCTGATCCAGTCCTGCGTGATCTACAAAGACGACCATATCATCGCGATCAATAAGCCCCCGGGGCTGGCGACCCAAGGTGGTTCAAAGACGACCCGCCATGTGGACGGTCTGGCCGAGGCATTGATGTTTGACTACGATGAAAAGCCGCGTCTGGTGCATCGTCTGGACAAGGACACATCAGGCGTGCTGCTTTTGGCGCGCACCCGGATGATGGCCAAACAGTTGACCGAGCATCTCAAACACCGTGAGACGCGCAAGATTTACTGGGCTGCCGTTGCGGGGGTACCGCATCCGCGTGCTGGCACAATCAAATATGGGTTGGTCAAAGCCGCAGGCCATGGTCGCGGTGGCGAGAATGAGAAAATGCGCTGCGTACATCCGCGTGATCTCGATAGCGTTGAAGGCGCAAAGCGCGCCACCAGCGATTATGCTGTGATGGATACATTGGCCAGCCGTGCGGCCTGGTGTGCTTTGGTTCCGATTACGGGTCGCACGCATCAGTTGCGCGCACATATGGCTGAGATTGGGCACCCAATTGTGGGCGACGGGAAATACGGCGGGTCCGGTCAGGAAAACCTAGGCGATGGTTGGGGGGCCGGCATGGGCAGTGAGATCGGGCGCAAGCTGCATCTGCACGCCCGCAGCCTGACGGTTGAACATCCCGCAACCGGAGCCACATTGCATCTGACCGCACCGCTGCCAGAGCATATGCAGAATACGTGGGATTTTGTGGGTTGGGTCGTTGGCCATGCCCCGGTTGATCCGTTTAATATGCCTGATGCGTGATTTGCGGCTGGTGATCTTCGACGTCGACGGCACACTTGTCGACAGTCAGGCCGAGATTGTGGCCGCGATGCGCCTGGCCTTTGCGGCTGAGGATTTGGTGATGCCGCCGCGCACACAGGTTTTGTCGATTGTGGGTCTGTCACTGGCCGAAGCTTTTGCGCGGCTGGTCCCGGCGACCGACGCCGCGCAGCGGCACCGTTTGGTCGAAGCCTACAAAAACGCCTTTGTCAGCCTGCGCAACGACAACAAGGAAATGGGGCCGCTGTTCCCCGGCGCGCTGGCAGCGCTGGAGATCTTGCAAGGGCAGGATCACACCTTGCTTGCCGTTGCCACTGGAAAATCCCGGCGCGGATTGGACAAGGTGTTGGACCGGCATGGCCTTACCGGCGTGTTCCATAGTGAACAGGTGGCCGACCATCACCCATCGAAACCGCATCCTGCGATGGTCTTGACGGCCATCGCCGAGACAGGCGTAAGTGCTGAACGCGCTGTGATGCTGGGCGATACAACTTACGACATGGATATGGCGCGCGCGGCTGGGATCAAAACGATTGGCGTCAGCTGGGGGTATCATCCCGCCGAGACCCTGAAGCCTGATATTATGATTGATGAGTTTGCAGCGCTGCCCGGCGCTGTGGACGCGCTGATAGGGGCTGAATGATGAGCGACTGGAAACCCAAAAGATTCTGGAAAGTGGCGACGGCGATGCCGATTGATGGGGGCTATACCGTATTGCTGGATGATCGTCCGGTGCGCACGCCTGCCAAGGCAGCGCTGACGGTGCCCACGATGGCCATGGCAGAGGCGATTGCCGCAGAATGGGACGCACAAGAAGAGCAGTTTGACCCCGGCACCATGCCTGTGACCCGTGGCGCGAATGCGGCGATCGATAAGGTGCGCGTGCAACGGACCGAGGTTGTGGCTTTGCTGGCCGAATACGGAGACAGCGACCTTCTGTGTTACCGGGCGGCGGGGCCGGATGCATTGATTGCCAAGCAAGCGGAAGGCTGGGACCCGATGCTGGATTGGGCGGCGCGTGTCTTGGATGCCCCGCTGTCCGTTGGCGAAGGCGTAATGCATGTCACTCAAAAGCCCGAAACGTTGGGGCGGTTGACTGCGGAGATCGCCCGATTTGACGACTTTGCGCTGGCCGCAGCGCATGACCTGATCAGCATGTCTGGATCACTCGTCCTGGCGTTAGCGGTAACAAAAGAAGCACTTTCCGCGACCGATGCCTGGCTGCTGTCACGGATTGATGAGCACTGGCAAATCTCGCAATGGGGCGAAGATGAAGAGGCCGCCGCGACGGAGGCTGCCAAATGCGCCGCATTTTTGGACGCTGATCGGTTCTATCGGCTTTCTCAGAATTGAACGAAACAGTGCGTTTCCCGATGATCGTAAAAAAAATGCCTAATAATGTAGCATTTGCTGCCTGATTTACGTCAGTTGCTCTTGACTCTATGCGCGATAAATCAAACTCTTGGCGCATTGGGAGGGGGAGGCCCTTCTCATTTCACCATGACTGTCCAAGGGACGGGAAAAAAATTGGCCACCCTAGAGGGGTGGAAACTCAGGAAGAGGTTAAAATGAAAAAAACCGCATTTTACGGCGCGCTGGCTGTTGCTGGTCTTGCTGCATCAACGGCATCTGCTGCGACACTTGACGACGTCAAAGCACGTGGCGTGTTGAACTGTGGCGTGACAACTGGTCTTGTCGGCTTTGCATCGCCAGATGCGAATGGCGTTTGGAACGGTTTCGACGTTGGCGTATGCCGCGCAGTTGCTGCTGCCGTACTTGGCGATAGCGACGCAGTCGAGTTCGTCCCAACAACTGGTAAGACACGCTTTACTGCGCTGGCTTCCGGTGAGATCGACATGCTGGCACGTAACACCACATGGACATTCAGCCGTGACGTAGACCTGAAGTTCGAATTTGTTGGCATCAACTACTACGATGGTCAAGGCTTCATGGTTCCACGTGATCTGGGCGTTGCATCAGCAAAAGACCTTGATGGCGCAACCGTCTGCATCCAGACAGGCACAACAACAGAGCTGAACCTGGCCGACTTCTTCCGCGCCAACGGCATCAGCTATGAGCCTGTGCCAGTTGAAACAAACGCTGAAGCACAAGTGCAGTACGTTGCTGGCGCGTGCGATGTTTACACAACTGACGCATCCGGTCTGGCTGCGACACGTGCATCCTTTGAGACACCTGGCGACCACGTTCTGCTGCCAGAAATCATCTCAAAAGAGCCACTCGGCCCGCTTGTTCGCCACGGCGACAACGACTGGGGTGACATCGTACGTTGGTCGCTGAACGCGCTGATCGCAGCTGAAGAGCTGGGCGTGACATCTGCCAACATCGAAGAGCTGGGCGCTGCACCAACAGGCAACCCAGAAATCAACCGCCTGCTGGGCACCGAAGGTGAACTGGGCGCGATGCTGGGTCTGGACGCTGACTGGGCGAAGAACGCGATCGCTGCTGGTGGTAACTATGGTGAACTGTTCGAGAAGAACGTCGGTGAGAACACACCAATCGGTCTGGCGCGCGGCCTGAACGCGCAGTGGACAGATGGCGGTCTGCTCTACGCACCACCATTCCGCTAAGTTTTAGCGACACGATCAAAGGGCGCGGTTTCGACCGCGCCCTTTCACCACTTACGACAAGAAAAATCGACGCATCCGAACTGCAACAAATGCAGTCAGAAAGATAAACGTCGAAACAACGGGGAAAATTTATGACATCGATTACAGACCCGCCACGGGGGTCATTCCAGCTGTCGATGCTGATCAACGACACGCGCTATCGATCCTATACCTTTCAGGCGATCGCGTTCATTGTTCTGGCGCTTTCGATTGGCTTCCTGATCAACAACCTGTTCACCAATCTGGCAGCGCAAGGTTTGGATATCAATTTTGGGTTTCTCGGCGCACCTGCCGGTTATGATATCAACCAACGCCTGATCGAATACACGAGCCAATCGACCAACCTGCAGGCTGCCTTTGTCGGCATTTTGAACACGCTGCTCGTCGCGTTTCTTGCGTGTGTAACAGCCACAATATTTGGCGTTCTTGCCGGTGTTCTGCGCCTGTCCAATAACTGGCTCGTCAGGAAACTGATGGCGATCTATGTCGAGATTTTCCGCAATATCCCGGTCCTGATCTGGATCCTGATCATCTTTACGATCATGATCGCCGTACTGCCGGGGCCACGGGAATTTCGCGGCGACGATCCTGCTGCAACCATGTTCCTGGGCATTTCCGCTTTCACCAATCGTGGTGTCTACATTCCCTTACCGTACTTTGAGCGCGGTTTTGGTGGTGGTCTTGATTTTCTGATGATGCTTGTCGTGTTGGTGGGGTCATTCTTTGGCGCGCGCGCCGTCACTGCCCGCGCCACCCGCATTCAGGAAGCAACGGGTGAACGTCCCGCAACACTGTTGACTAACCTTGCTATTTGGTTCGGCCCAGTGATCGCCATCTTCCTGATCTTTGGGCTGCGCTTCGAAGTGCCAGAGCTGAAGGGCTTTAACTTTGCTGGCGGGATTAAGGTTGGCGGTCCGCTGATCGCGATCTGGTTTGCGCTTTCGATCTACACCGGCGCTTTTATTGCAGAAAACGTGCGGGCCGGTATTCAGGCCGTATCCAAAGGCCAGACAGAGGCCGCAGGCGCGCTGGGCATTCGCCCCGGCCGTATTATGAGCCTTGTTGTTCTGCCACAGGCGCTGCGGGTGATCATTCCGCCGCTGATCTCAAACTATCTTAACATTACCAAGAACTCTTCCTTGGCGATTTTGGTGGGATATGCGGATGTGACTGCGACTTTGGGTGGGATCACGTTGAACCAGACCGGTCGCGCGATCGAATGCATCCTTTTGCTGATGTTGTTCTACCTTACGATCTCTTTGCTGATTTCTGCGGTGATCAACGTCTACAACAACGCAATCAAGCTGAAGGAGCGCTAGGATATGGTTGATCGTACAATCGCGTTCGTCCGCACCGAAGACGTTCCCGCAATGCCGCCGCCGCCCAATGCAGCGGGGCCGGTCAAATGGCTCAAGGACAATCTGTTTGCGACACCCGCCAACAGTGTCCTGACGATCCTCGCGATACTGGCCATTTACATGATCCTGACCGGTACGGTGCCTTGGATGCTGAATGGTATCTGGGAAGCACCCAGCCTCGCGGCTTGTCGTGAGGTTCTGAATGGTGCATCTGGTGCGTGCTTTGCTGTATTGGCAGAGCGGTGGAACCAGCTTTTGTTTGGTTTCCAGTACCCCGCTGACCTGTACTGGCGTCCAGGGCTGGCGTTTTTGCTGCTGTTCCTTGCAGCAGCGCCTGTGCTGTTCTTTGATCTGCCACGCAAGTTGCTGCTCTTTACGGCACTGTATCCCTTCATCGCTTACTGGCTGATTTGGGGTGGTTCTATCTTCGGCCCACTGCTTGCACTTGTTGGCATCGTTGCGGGGGCATTGTTCTACCAGCGGTTCGTTAAAAGCAGCTTTGCGTTAGGGTTCTTTGGCGCAATTGCCACAGCCTTGATCGTCTGGACTTTAGGTGGATATATCATCCCTGACGGTGAGATTGCCGAAGGGGCCATGCGCTCGGTTCAAAGCCGTGACCTTGGTGGCTTCATGCTGAATATGATGCTGGGTGTGACCTGCGTGTCATTGTCCTTGCCCATCGGCATTGCATTGGCACTTGGTCGTCAATCCAGCATGCCGATCATCAAGTACATCTGCGTGATCTTTATCGAGTTCATCCGTGGTGTGCCGTTGATCACCTTGCTGTTCGTGGCCAATGTCATGTTGGGTTACTTCTTCCCTCCGGGGTCGGGCGTTGACCTGTTCTTGCGGGTTGTGATCATGATCACCATGTTCTCGGCCGCCTATATTGCCGAGGTGATCCGCGGTGGTCTGGCCGCGCTGCCAAAGGGCCAATACGAAGCCGCTGACAGCCTTGGGTTGGATTACGCGCAGGCCATGCGCCTGATCATCCTGCCACAGGCGCTCAAGATCTCGATCCCGGGCATCGTGAACGTGGCGGTGGGGCTGTTCAAAGACACCACGCTCGTCTCGGTCATTTCGATGTTCGATTTGGTCGGCATGATCCGCGGCCCGATTCTGGCATCTGTTGAATGGCAGGGTGTTTATTGGGAGCTCTTTGGCTTCGCGGCACTTCTGTTCTTCATTGTTTGCTACGGCATTTCACAATACTCACAATGGTTGGAGCGTAGGCTCGCAACCGACCATCGCTAAGGGAGGCTGAACTAATGGCCGAAGCAAAACAAATGCAGGTATCCGACGAACTTGCGATCACCATCGAGAACATGAACAAGTGGTACGGGTCGTTTCACGTGCTGCGCGATATCGATCTGTCTGTGTATCAGGGTGAACGCATCGTCATCTGTGGCCCATCCGGGTCAGGGAAATCGACGCTGATCCGCTGCATCAACGCATTGGAAGAGCACCAGCAAGGCAAGATCGTGGTGGATGGCACAATCCTGTCATCTGACCTCAAGAACATCGACAAAATCCGGTCAGAGGTTGGCATGTGCTTTCAGCACTTTAACCTTTTCCCGCATTTGACGATCCTTGAAAACTGCACGCTGGCCCCGATCTGGGTGCGTAAAACGCCCAAGAAAGAAGCCGAAGAAACAGCGATGCACTTCCTTGAGAAGGTGAAAATCCCAGAGCAGGCCGACAAATATCCCGGCCAGCTTTCGGGTGGTCAGCAGCAGCGTGTGGCGATTGCCCGTTCGCTCTGCATGCGTCCGCGCATCATGTTGTTCGACGAACCGACATCAGCGCTTGATCCTGAGATGATCAAAGAGGTGCTGGATACGATGATCGAGCTGGCCGAAGAAGGCATGACCATGCTTTGCGTCACCCACGAGATGGGCTTTGCCCGTCAGGTGGCCAACCGCGTGATCTTTATGGACCAAGGCCAGATCGTGGAACAGAACGAGCCGGAAGAGTTCTTCAACAACCCCAAGTCCGACCGGACACAGTTGTTCCTGAGCCAGATTCTGGGTCACTGAGATAGGTCAAAGACCGTCAGAAAGCCCCGGTGAGAACCGGGGCTTTCTTGTTTGGGGGTGGGGCTTGCGCGGCTTTAAAGTGGCGAATTTCGGCGTTGCGAAACCGGGAACGCCCCAACGGGAACCGCCTCAGGTTTTGCGCCTAAACGCTGCCCGCCTTTTCGATCACCAAAGCCCGGACAGGCCCATCAGGATGAGCGACATGCTCATCGCCGTTTTCGGCATGAAAGATGTCACCAACTTTCAGTCTGAGAACGTCTTCGACACCGTCTTTGCGGATGTGCATATCCACCTCGCCGTCCAGCACGACAAAAACTTCAGGCCCATCGTTAACGTGCCATTTGTAGGGCGCGTCTGTCCAATGCAGCCGTACAGTCGCATCTTCAATCCGTTCGATGTCCCGCGCATCCCATGCGCGGGAGCCTGTGAATTCGCTCGCGGTGATCTTTTCCATGTAACATTCTCCTCTTTGCGCTCTATTCTTGCGCCAAGCGTGTGGAAAACAAAGTTGCGGATCGACGTGATACGGCTGCGAACCGAGGGAAATAAGTTTGGATAGCACAGATCAAAGGATATTGCGGGCATTGGAGCGGAACGCCCGGATGAGTTTCTCTGCGCTGGGGCGCGAGATTGGCTTGTCGAGGACTGCCATTCAGGATCGTGTGACAAAGCTCGAAACGGCGGGCGTGATCACTGGGTACTTTACCGACTACTCTTTTGACAGGTCGGGACTGATTAGCGCCATGCTTTTTGTTAAAATCGCGGAACGTCCGTGCGATCATGCGTTGGATTGGCTCGCATCCCTTGAGGGTGTTCAGGAGGTCCAATCCCTTTCAGGACCTATTGATGCTATCGCCAGATGCCTTGTCCGGACACCACAGGACTTGACTGAGCTCAATGACAAGATCGGGGCGAGCACTCTGATTGAATCCTCGACTTCATCCATCGTGCTCGCAACCCGGACGTAGCCGCCCCAAAAGACAACCGTTTGCTGAATGGCCATGCAGTTTGATGCGCCGCCATCAGGAACCGACCCAGAGATGATCGAATATCCGGCTTTCTTATTTGTGGGTTCGGGCCGCTCAGCTGACCTGCGGCACCGCAACAATCTGCCAAATACTCTCTTTACAGCTCGCGGATGCTGTGGCTGGCTGACGGGGGCAAAAGAAAGGTATTCCAATGGATTTTCAAATTTGGCTGGCATTTGTTGCCGCATCCACAGCTCTGCTTCTCATTCCAGGGCCAACGGTTCTGCTCGTCCTTAGCTACGCCATAAGTCAAGGTAAGAGAGTCGCCCTCGCAACCGTTGGCGGCGTCGCGTTCGGAGACCTGATAGCGATGTCTGCGTCACTGGCCGGCTTGGGGGCGTTGGTTCTGGCGTCTGCAACCATGTTTATCGTGTTGAAGTGGATTGGTGCAGCATATCTGATCTATTTGGGGATCAAACTTTTTCGCAGCGCGTCGACGGCTTCGCTGGGCGATCTTGAGAAGGTTACGGATATGCGAGCATCCAGCGTTTTTGGCCATGCGGCAGCGGTGACAGCGCTCAACCCTAAGTCCATAGTGTTCTTCATCGCATTTGTACCCCAATTCGTTGTCGTGGATCGCCCGTTGCTCCCTCAGTTTGCGATACTGGTCGCCACGTTTGTCGGACTGGCCGCCATCAATGCGCTTGCATATGCGCTGTTGGCCGACCGGTTACGCGCGAAAATCGCGCGGCCGTCAGTCTTGTCATGGTTCTCTCGGTTGGGCGGTGGCACCCTGGTTGCGATGGGCGTTGCAACCGCTGCATTTAAGCGTGGGCATTAAACAAAACAGAACGTCTGCAAAGTCCGCAAACCTCCATCTACTCAATGTCCTGTGCCGAGGTCCCGATCAGGTCACGCGGCACCATGAAATCGACCGCCTTGCCCTGGCGCGACTGGATAGCTGACCACGCGGAGATATCAAAATCAATCACCGTCGTCGCGCAAGTCGGATAGTCGTTGAACCGGTGATGATCTGCAGCTTCCTGTACCAACCCGTTCGCCACCATCCCAATGCCGGGATTGTGCCCAATGACACCGACGGTTTGCACCTCTTGCCGCCTGATCAGGTCCAGGATCGTGTCTGGCGCAGCGTGGTAGAGCCGCGCCGAGAGCCGTAGCCGGGGCGAAGGTGTGAGTGCCGGTATGATCAGGACGGCCGTCTCCCGTGTCCGTTCTGAATCCGAGCAGAGAATGACATCCGGCACATAGTTCTGAGCGGCCAGCCATTGCCCGATGGCAGATGCAGACGCTTTGCCGCGTTCATTCAGCACACGAGCATGATCATCTGCAAAGGGATCGACCCAGCTGGATTTGGCATGGCGGATCAGGATTAGGCGCAGGCTCAAAGGAAGGCCTCCATATGGAATGTGGCTTGTGCGGGCAGGCGGGTGCCTTGTCCCACGGGGCAGGCGCGACGCGCCAGACAGCCCGCTGCGCGGCAGTCTGCACCTGCGTCAGAGGCGACATGGGCTTTGCAACCGGCAACGTCATAGCCGTTGTTGAATGCCCCGACAGGGCAGGCTGTCGCGCAGGGCTGATGGGTGCAGGTCAGGCAGGGTTGTTCTGAGGCGGCCGTTTGGGCCGGACCATTCCAACGCAGAGCGCCGCGAAAGGATGCGAAAAGCCCGGCATCGTCATGCACCAGAAACCCGATGGGTGATGGCCAAAATCGACCTGATTGCACAGCCCAGGTATAAAAGGGCGCATAGGGCGGCCCGCCAAAGGGGAACAGTGGTTCAGCGTTCATTCGTGCTGCAACCGCATTGATTACCCGGCGTGACCACCGATCCAGCGGATCAGCCTCGCCGTCCCGGTATTCGGGACTGTCACAAAAAATTGGCCAGAAGCGCGGCTCGTCCGGGCCGATCAGCGTGATCGTGTCCGTACCCTCCGGGCAGTCGCCCATCTGTCGCAGCCCATATTGATGCAGCGCTGTGTCGAGTTCCTCAGATACCATCTGCCACACATTAAGTAGCTTTTACGTAATCACAACTGCCTTAGCGGCGACGCCAGAGTCTTGGCATGCGGTTGGCGTTGGCTGCGCCGCCGGTCAACGCTTCAAACCGGAGCGTATCGCCAGCACATTCAAACCAACCAATGCCGCCGCCGCCCAGTCCGGTATCGGATGAAAACGGAATGTCCATTGTCTGGCCAAGGACGTCTGCTGATCCCACAAGGCTGTAGTCATCCACCGTGGCCAGGAATGCGTTGCCAGACGCGTCCATTTGACCAGCACTATAGCCAACAACTTTGACGTCCATGGCCGGGACACTAGGAACCTGGACATTGATGATCATATCATCAGCAAGCAGGGTAAAGCTGCCATCCGCTGCGATCTGCATCGACACCTCACCACTCACTGGCATCGCACTCCCCTGCATCTGGAGAGCCATCATATCGGCGATATCGCCCATATCCGCGATCCAGGTATCAACCATGCAGGTCTCTACATCGGCGTGAACTGGGTGCGCCGTTGCGGCGATCAGCAGCGCGATTGCAGGCAGGGCGGGTTTCATGGGAACCTCCACTATGATCCACCTAGAGGCTAGCACGGGGCGGTGAGGGCCCAAAGTAGGGATATTATGACCTTGGTTCGCGGATCAGCGACCCGGCCCCGTGATCCGTGAACAGTTCCAGCAAGCAGGCGTTGGGGGCCCGCCCATCCAGAATTACCACCGCGCGCACACCGTCTTTTATGGCGGCAAGGGCAGTTTCGGTCTTCGGGATCATCCCGCCCGCGATGGTGCCATCTGCGATCAGTTCGGGGATCTTGCTGGGTGCGATTTCGGTCAGCACTTCGCCTGATTTGTCCTTCACCCCTTCGACGTCTGTCAGCAACAACAAACGATCCGCATTCAGAGCACCGGCAACTGCGCCTGCGGCTGTGTCGCCGTTGATGTTGAATGTCTCACCGTTGCGTCCCATCCCCAAGGGTGCAATGACGGGGATCGCATGGGCCGCGTGCAGATCGCGCAGGATCGTCGGATCCACATCGGCAGGTGTGCCAACAAAGCCAAGGGTTGGGTCGGTTTGATCGCAGACGATCAGGTTTGCATCTTTGCCTGACAGGCCGACTGCTTTGCCACCCTCTTCGCTGATGGCTTGGACCAGTCTATTGTTCACTTGTCCTGACAGCACCATTTCAACCACGTCCATCGTGGCCTGATCGGTGACACGCTTGCCATCCACGAACTCCGAAGGGATATCCAGCTTGGCCAGCATCTCGTTGATCATCGGGCCGCCACCGTGAACGATCACGGGGTTCAGGCCGACCTGCCGCATCAGCACGACATCGCGGGCAAAGCTGCGCATGGCCCCATCACTGCCCATCGCGTGGCCGCCAAGTTTGATCACAATCGTCGCGCCTGCATAGCGCTGCATATAGGGCAGAGCCTGGCTGAGTGTCTGCGCAGTGGCGATCCAGTCACGGTTCATCTTTTGATCCCTTGTCTTCATTGGATGCCGGCAATGACCGCCCGCAGGGTGGGGATGCCGTCGCCTTTTTCGGATGATGTCAGGACTATTTCGGGGAAGGCGGCGGGATGTTTGGCCAAGGCGGCACGGGTCTTGTCCAGTGAGGCCTGCAACGCGTCGCCCTTCAGCTTGTCCACCTTTGTCATCACCACCTGAAATGTCACCGCTGCGCTGTCGAGCAGTGACATGATTTCCTCGTCCACGGCCTTGGCCCCATGCCGAGCGTCGATCAGGACAAAGACCCGGCGCAGCGTTTGGCGACCGGACAGGTATTGCTTGAGCAGCCGCTGCCATTTTTCGACCACTGCAACCGGTGCGTTGGCAAAGCCATATCCGGGCAAGTCGACCACATAAATGTCGCCAGCAGTGAAGAAGTTAATTTCTTGCGTGCGCCCCGGCGTGTTAGAGGCACGTGCCAACCCCTTGCGTCCGGTGAGTGCATTGATCAGAGATGATTTGCCCACATTTGATCGACCTGCAAAGCAAATCTCTGTCCGGTCCGCGGGGGGCAGGCCGTCCATCGCCACGACACCTTTGACAAAGTCAGTCTCGCCCGCGAACAACAGGCGACCTTGTTCCAGTGTCGGTGCGTCGGGCGTTTCCACTTCGGGAAAGCGCATTTCCATCTCAGATCACCTCGATCTTGTCGTTGACAGCCACCTTACCGCCCTTGGTAACGGTCGCATAGACGCCAAAATCCTGATGATCCCAACCATCGCGCAACGCACCTAATGTGTCCATGTCGCGCTGACCGCTGTGGGGATTGGCCGTCGTGTGCGCGCAGCGCTGGATCCGATCTTTGATCGCAAATTCGGCCTCACCAATGCGCAGGCTGCGCCCCAGCCATTCAAATTCTTCCCACGGGCCGAGCCCCTCAAGCCAGATATTGCCACGCCAACGCTCGGGTTCCAGCGAACGGCCCAGTTTGTCTGCGACAGCGCGATGGGATGACATATTCATGATGGATACAGATGCGAAGTCTGTATCAGTCATGCCGCGATCAGGGATTTTTACGATGGCGCTGGGTTGTCGTTTGTCCGGTGGACATAAGGGTAACACCCAATGCATGAAGCCGGCCCAGTCATCGGGATTATCTGGCTGAAAGACATGGGTGCCAAGGGTCGCATGGGTCAAGGTCAGGGTGCCACTGTTTTCATCCAGTGCCGCACTGATCGCCGCCAGTCCCGGTGTTGCCGCGCCAATCATGAAGTTGCGGCACATCACCCATTTGGGGTCGGCGGCATCAAATTTGCTGACCCCATGGGTCACAGCCCAGTGCCTGTCCCAAGGCATCGTCTGCCCTGCGATCAGGGTCACAGCATCCAGTTCTTCGCGGCCGTGGCTTTTGATTGGATGCCGCCACATTGTTGCGACATGCGCCATTTACTTGTCCTTTGGTTTGTCAGCGTCATCCGACCGTTTGCGTAGACTGGCCCTGATATTGCCAAAGACGTCAGGTTTGGCCCCGTGGCTGCGCATGATCGCGTATTGCTGGATAAAAGTAATCACGTTGTTGGCAATCCAGTACAGCACCAGACCAGAGGCGAATGACCCCAGCATGAACATGAAAACCCAGGGCATCCAGGCAAAGATCATCTGCTGTGTGGGGTCTGTTGGCGCTGGGTTCAGCTTTTGCTGCAACCACATGGAAACGCCCAGGAGAATAGGCAGGATACCGATCATGATCACAGCCAAGATCGACCCGGGCTCTGGCCCTGCAAAGGGCAGCAGGCCAAAAAGATTTAGAATTGAAGATGGGTCAGGCGCGCTAAGGTCATTAATCCAGCCGATCCAGGGCGCATGCCGCAACTCAATGGTGACAAAGATCACCTTATAAAGCGAAAAGAAGATCGGGATCTGCAGCAGGATCGGCAGACAACCGGCTGCTGGGTTCACCTTGTTGTCCTTGTAAAGCTTCATCATGCCCTGCTGCATGGCCTGCCTGTCGTCGCCGGACCTTTCTTTGAGCTTTTCCATCTCTGGCTGCAGCTCTTTCATCTTCGCCATAGAGACGTAGGATTTATAGGCCAGTGGCAGCACAATGATTTTCAGGATGACGGTCAGGGCAAGGATCGACCAGCCCATGTTGCCGATGATGATGTTCAGGTAGTGCAGCAGCACAAAGATAGGCTTGGTCAGGAAAAAGAACCAGCCCCAGTCGATGCTATCAAGAAAACCCGACACGCCGTCTTCGTTCTCATAACCGCGGATTGCTTCCCATTCCTTTGCCCCGGCAAACAAACGGGTTGTCACGGTTGCAGAGGCACCGGCTTCTACGGTTTCGATGGGCATCACTGCTTCGGCCTGAAACAGGTCACGGGTGTCATAGTATTTCGAGGTCGAGCGGAACGGCGTTGACTGATCGGGGATCAGCGTTGTCATCCAGAAGTGGTCGGTATAGCCCAGCCAGCCCGACGCGGTCACGTCCAGACGTTCGGCCTGTGTGCGCTCGCGCGGATCAACATCGTAATCGGCAATGTCATCATAGTCGGTTTCTTGCAGCTCACCATCCGTCATCCGCACCAGACCTTCGTGCAGGATAAAGAAGTTCTTCAGGTCATCGGGCTGCCCGTGTCTGCGCAGCAAACCATAAGGTCGCGCGGCAATGGTCGTGCTGCTGACGTTCTCAATGCTTTGGGCGAAGGTAAACATGAAGGCGTCGTCAACCGAGATTTCGGTGCGGAAGATCTGACCTGCGCCATTGTCCCATGATAAAGTCACCGGGCTGGATGGTGTCAGGGTATCACCACTGTCCAAAGTCCAGATGGTTTCGGGGCCGGGCACGGCGCTGGCGTCGATACCCTCCGTCGCGGTCCAGCCGAAAGAGGCGAAGTAGGCACCATTTTCACCCACGGGCCGGAGGAGGCGCACCACATCAGCATTTTCATCGGTTGTTTCACGGTATTGGGTCAGGGCCAGGTCATCGATCCGCCCGCCCCGCAATGAGATGGAGCCTGCAAACTGCGGCGTCTCGATTGCAACGCGAGGGGCTTCAGCAGCAGGTTCTGACGCTTGGGACGGGGCTGTCGCGGTGGGGGCAACAGGGTCAGATGCGGGCAGCGTTGGGTCATTCGCAACTTGTGCCGTTTCGGTGCCCGGTTCGATAGGCGGGTCCTCGGGCGGAAAGAGGGTGCTCCAGGCCACAATGACGACAAAGCTCAACACCGTCGCCAAGATCAGGTTCTTATTCTGGTCGTCCATCTGAAAACTGCCCATTTTCACTAAGAAAGTCTGGGGGCCGTTCAACCTGTCAGGGGCCAAAAGGTCAAGCTGTTTTCAGTGAGATTGGGCCGATTGCGGCGACTGGCACGACGCCATCGTCGCCCTCGATGATCTGCGGTAATTGTCAGATGATCAGTTTTTCTGTTCCTTGAAACGCCGTTTGACGTTCTGAAAGGCTTTCACAAGGCGTGGGTCCTGACTGGACAGCTTTGATACCATTTCGAAAAATGCATCGTCATCTTGCCCGTAAAATGCCTGAGCTGCCTCTTGTGGGCTCATGGATTGGGATACAGACTTCATACGTGTTCACCTTTCGCACCTGCTAACAGATACATCCTACTGATGTATCTGGGTGAAAATGCGGCCGTATTGGGGCCATCGTTCTGATATGCCTGCGTGCATAGAATGTCACGCGAAGGCCGTATTGAGCACTATTACGACTAAGCAGATCAGCTATGAGTCGCTCTATAAATTACGTTTACGTTAGTTGCCACATTCAACCGACTTGCTGCCGGCTTTTCAAGGCCGATCTTTCTTCAATATTACCAATGTTTTAACAATAAATGCCGATGGCGTGATTGTCTTACAACTTATCCCTGAAACTGTACCACATCATTGCAAGCAGAAGCAGAGGGCTGCGCAAAGCTGGGCCGCCGGGGAATCTCTGTGTGGGCACCTTTGCCATGACATCGAACCTTTCAGCCTGTCCACCGATGGCTTCTGCCATAACCTGACCGGATAACGTCGCGAGGGCGACACCGGCCCCTGAAAATCCTGATGCCGTCAGGACATTCCCGCCGATCCGCTCAAAGTGCGGCATGCGGTTCATGGTAATCCCCAGTGTGCCGCCCCACGCATGATCGATGTCAATGTCCTTGATCTGCGGAAATATTTCGGCGAGCGGTTTGCGCACCATAGAGGTGATATCAGCCGGGAACTTGTAACCGTAACTTTCCGTGCCGCCAAAGAGCAGCCTGTGATCTTCGGAAAACCGAAAGTAATTCACAACGAACTTGCCATCGGCCACGGCATGGTTGTTGCGCAGGATCATTTCCTGATCTTCGGGTGTCATCGGGGTGGTGGCGACAATGTAGTTGTTGATGGGCATCACCCGCTGCGCCACATGCGGCTGGATCGCCCCAAGATAGCCATTACACCCCAGCACGACATATGCGGCCTTGATCTGCGCCTGATTGGTGCTGATCGTGGCAGGGTCGCCCTCGGCAATGCCGGTGACTTTGCTTTGTTCAAAGATACGCGCGCCGGATTTTATTGCGAGCCTTGCCAGACCTAAGGCCAGTTCAAGCGGGTTCACATGCCCGGCCCCCATATCCAGCGTGCCACCATGATAGGCGGGCGAGTTCACCAGATACCGGCATTCGTCGGGTTCAAGTACCCGCAGTTTGTCGTAGCCGTACTCTGTGGCCATGTGATCAACGTAAGCGTGGTTGTGACGGTGGTCACGTTTGCGATGAACCGTATGGATGATGCCGTCGTTGAAACCGGTGCGCACTTCATCTTTGCGGCAAAGGTCCCGCACGAGGCTCACGGCCTGACTGCCGATTTCCCAAAGTTGGTGGGCGTGTGCTGCGCCTACCATCTGTTCAAGCTCATCCTGATCGCGGCGCTGTCCCATGCTGACCTGACCGCCATTGCGCCCTGATGCACCAAAGCCCACGCGCTGGGCTTCGAGCAGGATGACGTCATAACCCCGCTGGGCCAGATGGTAGGCGGTGGACAGGCCAGTGAAACCGCCGCCCACCACACAAACATCGCATGTCAGCGCACCTTGGGCGCTAGGAAAGCGGTCCAGCTTTTGCGCATGCGCCGCGTAATATGACGGTGGGTATTCCCCCTGCCGGTCATTGGCAGTTAGCAGGTCCATATCGGTCAGCCCGCGTTCATCAAACCGTCTGCCAGCACTTGTTCGTAGCACTCATCCAGGGATTTGCGGGCACGCGCAATCAGGATGTCGATTTCATCTATCGTGATGGTCAGCGGGGGCGAAATGATCAACCGATCCCCAACGCTGCGCATGATGATGTTATTGGCAAAACAGCGGTCACGGCAGATGAATCCGACTGTGCCGGGCTCTGGGAAGGCCGCGCGTGTGGCTTTGTCCGGTGTCAGCGCAACAGAGGCCATCATGCCGACGATCTTGGCCTCGCCCACCAGCGGGTGATCCATCAGGCTCTCCCATTGCTGCTTTAGGTAAGGCGCTGTCAGATCGCGCACAGTGTCGACGACCTTTTCCTCTTCCAGAATGCGCAGGTTTTCCAGCGCGACAGCGCAGGCAACGGGATGGCCGGAATAAGTGTAGCCGTGGTTGAATTCGGTGTCGCGCAGCACTTCGGCCACTTTGTCAGTCACCATGGAGCCACCGATAGGGATGTAGCCAGAGCTGAGGCCCTTGGCGATGGTGATCACATCGGGTTTGATTCCAACGGTTTCGAAACCAAACCAATTGCCAGTGCGCCCAAAGCCACAGATGACCTCATCCGCGATCATCAGGATGCCATATTTGTCCACAATTCGCTGGATTTCAGGCCAGTAAGTTTCGGGTGGCACGATCACGCCGCCTGCGCCCTGAATAGGTTCGGCGATGAAGGCCCCCACCTTGTCCGGCCCGATCTCCTTGATCTTTGCTTCAAGTTGTTGCGCGCGTTCCAACCCGAATTCTTCGGGCGTCAAGTCGCCGCCTTCGGCCCACCAGTTTGGTTGGTCGATAAATGCAATGCCGGGGATCGGCAGGCTGCCTTGCCCGTGCATCCCTTTCATGCCGCCCAGTGACGTCCCGCCTATGGTGGAGCCGTGATAGGCATTCCAGCGCGAGATGATCACATCGCGCTCAGGCTGGCCTTTCTCGGCCCAGTAGGTGCGTATAAGGCGGATGTTGGTGTCATTGGCATCAGATCCGCCAGTGGCAAAGAACACGTGGTTCAGATCACCGGGCGCCAGTTCCGCCAGTTTCTGCGCGAGCATGATCGCGGGGACATGGGTCGTTTGGAAAAACGTGTTGTAGTATGGCAGCTCGCGCATCTGACGGGCGGCGGCTTCGGCCAATTCATCCCGGCCATAGCCGATGTTCACACACCACAGCCCCGCCATACCGTCGATGATGTCTTCGCCTTCGCTGTCCTTCAGCCAGACACCTTTGGCTGCGGTGATGACGCGCGGGCCCTTCTTTGCCAATGCATTGGAATGGGTAAAGGGGTGCAGGTGGTGGGCGGCGTCCATTTCCTGGAGCTCGGCCGTGGGCGGATAGTTTGCAAGGGTATTCATTGCGACCTCGGATCATGCTGTTGCTTGGGCGGAGGTTGACACCGATTTGGTGTTTCGAAAAGCCCTGCGGAGTATCCGTTGAGGTTTTTGCAAGCTGTGGATGTGTTTGACCTGCCCTAGATAGCGAATCCGTGGGATTCAGGACATTCTAATTGCAAAAGTGCAGTTCTTGTTCAAGACTTCGTCGGTGAAGTGAAATCCTAGGGGAGACAGGGATGCTTAAGATGAAAACCAGCGTCATTCTGGCCGCCGCTGTTGCAACAGCGCAAGCAGGCTGGGCCGAGGAAGTACGGGTCTACAACTGGTCCGATTACATTGACGAAGACCTGCTGACCAAATTCGAAGAAGAAACCGGGTATGAGCTGATCTACGATGTCTTTGACAGCAACGAGGTGCTGGAAACAAAACTGCTTGCCGGTGGATCGGGGTATGATGTTGTGGTGCCATCAGGCACGTTCTTGCAGCGCCAGATCGCAGCAGGTGCGTTTCAGCCGCTGGATACATCCCTGCTGCAAAATGCGGGCAACCTCTGGGACGTGGTCCAGGCGCGCACCGAAACCTACGATCCGGGCGGGCAGTATTCGATCAACTACATGTGGGGCACCACGGGAATTGGTGTGAATGTCGACAAGGTGACAGAGCTTCTGGGTGAGGATGCGCCGATTGCGTCGCTCGATTTGATTTTTAACCCCGAGAACATGGAAAAACTGGCCGATTGCGGCGTGCATTTCCTTGATGCCCCGTCCGAGATTATCCCTGCCGCGCTGCAATACATCGGTGAAGACCCCGACAGTAAGGACGAGGACGTATTGGCCAAGGCAGAGCCGATCCTGACAGCCGTGCGCCCATACGTGCAGAAGTATCACAGTTCTGAGTACATTTCGGCGCTGGCTAATGGTGATATCTGCGTGGCCTTTGGCTGGTCCGGCGACATCCTGCAATCGCGCGACCGCGCGTGGGAAGCCGACAACGGGGTAGAGGTCGCCTACAACGCGCCATCCGAGGGGGCGTTGATGTGGTTTGACCAAATGGCGATCCCTGTGGACGCGCCGAACCCCGCAGGTGCGCACGCCTTCCTTGATTTCATCATGGATGCGGAGAACATGGCTGCGGCGTCGAACTATGTCTACTACGCCAACGGCAACCTGGCATCGCAACCTTTGCTTGAGGAAGATGTGATCGGTGATCCGGCAATCTATCCAGATGCCGCAACGCTAGAGACGCTTTATACAACCACGCCTTATGACGCACGTGCGCAGCGCTTCGTGACCCGGATGTGGACACGTATCAAATCTGGTACCTAAATGCCGTGCCCGGCCCGCCATCCGGCGGGCCGGATTACTTTCCAGTCCCGGCCCCCGGAGCCCTGACCACATATGTCCCAAAACGAATTCGCGCCTTGGAATGACCCTGCCGCAAAACCGTTGATCCAGTTCAAGAATGTCACCAAGCAATTCGGGGATTTTACCGCCGTCGATGATCTGAGTATCGACATCTACGAAAAAGAATTCTTTGCTCTGCTTGGCCCATCTGGCTGTGGCAAAACAACGATGATGCGTATGCTGGCCGGGTTCGAAAAACCCACAAGCGGAACGATCCTGCTGGATGGCAAGGACATCTCGCCCATTCCACCAAACAAGCGCAGCGTGAACATGATGTTCCAGTCCTATGCGCTGTTCCCGCATCTGACGGTCTATGACAACATCGCCTTTGGTCTGAAGCGTTCAGCCATGCCCAGGGATGAAATCGATGGCCGGGTGAAAGACATGCTGCGTCTTGTCCAAATTGAACAGTTTGCCAGCCGCAAGCCAGAACAGATTTCCGGTGGACAGCGCCAGCGCGTGGCCTTGGCCCGTGCGCTGGCGAAAGCGCCCAAGCTGCTGTTGTTGGACGAGCCGCTTTCGGCGCTCGATAAAAAGTTGCGTCAGGACACCCAGTTTGAACTGATGGACATTCAGGAAAAGACCGGCACGACCTTTGTGATCGTGACCCATGATCAGGAAGAGGCAATGACCGTCGCTTCTCGGGTCGCTGTGATGAATTTCGGCAAACTGGTGCAGGTCGATACACCCACCCAGATTTACGAGGCACCAAACAGTGCCTACGTGGCTGATTTCATCGGTGACGTGAATATCATCGAAGGCAATGTAACAAAGGATGGCGACAGGGTATCCATCGCATGGGCCGAGGGCCAGCCAGAGATTGTTGGCACCCCGTCACAGCCCATAGGCGATGGCCGGGTGAGCTTTATCATCCGTCCCGAAAAGATCGCGATTTCCTCAGACAAACCCGCCGACAGGCGCAACGCTGTGCGGGGCAAGGTGCTCGACATTGCGTATCTTGGCAACATGTCGACCTATCACGTGGAAATGCCTAACGGCACGGTGATCAAGGCGCAGGCCGCCAACCAGCGCCGTCGCGACAGCCTGCCGTTTACATGGGAAGACCCGGTGTGGCTGTCATGGAGCGATACCGCCGGTGTCGTGCTGGCGGGGTCGGGGCAAGTATGAACTGGCGCCGCATTGCACTGATCTCTGTGCCATATGTGTGGCTGCTGGGGCTGTTTCTTGTCCCCTTTTTTATCGTTCTCAAGATATCGCTGTCAGACATTGCATTGGCGATCCCGCCCTACACACCGACCCTGGAATTGTCCGAAGGCTGGTCTGGCCTGCGCGACCTGTTGGCACAACTGGATTCTGAGAATTTCGCTTTTCTGGCGGATGATGATCTGTACTGGAAAAGTTATCTATCCAGCGTGCAGATTGCCCTTATTTCGACGCTCATCTGTTTGCTGATCGGCTTTCCCATTGCCTATGGTATGGCTAACGCCCCAACCGAATGGCAACCGACCCTGATGCTTCTGGTGATCCTGCCGTTCTGGACCAGCTTTCTGATCCGGGTTTATTCGCTGATCGGCTTGCTGAGCCAGGAAGGGATGATTAATCAGTTCCTGATGTGGACCGGGATCATCAATGAACCGCTGATGATCCTCAATACCAATTGGGCTGTCTACATCGGGATCGTCTACACCTATTGCCCGTTCATGATCCTGCCGATTTACGCCACGCTGATCAAACAGGATGGGTCGCTTTTGGAAGCCGCCGAAGATCTGGGCTGTTCCCGGACCGAGGCCTTTTGGCGTATCACCGTCCCGCTGTCCAAGGCGGGTATCATCGCAGGATGTTTCCTTGTCTTCATCCCTGCGCTGGGCGAATTTGTGATCCCGTCGCTGCTTGGCGGCTCTGGTACCCTGATGATCGGTAAGGTCCTGTTTGAGGAGTTCTTTGCCAACCGTGACTGGCCGGTGGCCAGTGCGGTTGCGGTGATCCTGCTGCTGATCCTGATCATCCCCATCGTGATGTACCAGCGCAATGAACAGAAAATGATGGAGGCCGACACATGAGACGGCTGACATGGTTCAATGCCACTTCACTGACGTTGGGTTTCGCATTCCTCTACATCCCGATGATCATCGTGATCATCTACAGCTTTAACGAAAGCCGCCTTGTCACAGTCTGGGGCGGGTTTTCGACCAAATGGTACGGCGAGCTTTTCCAGAATGAAGCGTTTCTGGATGCCGCCTTGGTCACGTTCCAGGTTGGCTTGATCTCATCCTTCATTGCCACGGTTTTGGGCACGATGGGGGCCTATGTTCTGGTGCGAGGCGGGCGGTTTTTTGGACGCACGCTGTTTTCCGGCATGATCTACGCACCGCTTGTGATGCCCGAAGTCATCACGGGTCTGTCGTTGCTGCTTCTCTTCATCTCAATCGGGCTGGACCGGGGGATGACCACAATCGTGCTGGCCCACGCGACCTTTTCGATGTGCTACGTTTCGGTCGTGGTCAGCTCGCGATTGGTCAGCTTTGACCGTTCCGTGGAAGAGGCCGCCCTTGACTTGGGGTGTACGCCTTTTGATGCGTTTTGCTGTGTTACCTTGCCAATCATTGCACCGGCTGTGATTTCTGGTTGGTTGCTGGCGCTAACACTGTCGCTTGATGATCTGGTGATCGCGTCTTTTGTGGCCGGGCCGTCGTCGACAACACTGCCGATCAAGGTCTTCAGTTCGGTCCGGCTAGGCGTCAGCCCGGAAATCAACGCACTATCTACGATCCTGATCGGGATTGTCACGATTGGTACAGTTGCGGTCTCGCTGACAACAAAGCGGGCCGCGCTACGCCGCAAACGGGAACAGCAGATGGCTGAACAGGCAAGCTAGCCCCCGATGACGCTCGGGAGCCCGGGAAATTGGCTGTCGATTCTATGATCGGACCCGGAACTTCGGAAGGGAATCCGGGTTCCCAGTCCCCCTCTATTTCGCCAGGGACGCGTTAAGCTATTGTAAAATATAAGTTTACCTTCTTCTTGAGGTATGAACAGTTTGTGAACGCCATGTTTCGAACCGGTTCACCGCCTCTATGTCAATTACGACTAGTAGGGCGAATACTCGCGAATCTGCTGGTTCGTTGAGTTTGAGGAGAAAGACGGAATGACCGCGACCAATTTTAGCTTTTTGAAGGATACCAGTGCGGAAGAATTCCGTCATAACGAGATAGAGATCATGACCGGTGCGATTGATGCGGTTGCAACAGAATCCGCTCGTTTTCCCAGTATTGATAGCGTTGTTTGTGATCTTGAAGAAAGATGGGAAACATTTGCTCTTGTAGCATAAACCCCATGTCAACAAATATGAAAGCCGACCGCTGAAAATGGGTATTCAATTTAGAGCAGTTATGCTCGCAGCCATATTGGGTTTACCACCGCACAGCGCCGCGGCTGACATGCGCGAACTGTCTCAGGAACAGATGCGCCAACTGGTTGTACAGCAACAAGTCCTGGGTGCCGAGGCCATCATGACGAATGCTGCCGCGATGTTTGGCGGCGATGTGATGGACATCCGCGGGTTCCTTTCCGAAGGCCGGATGACATATCGCCTGCTTCTGAAGCGCGACGACGGGTCGGTCATTGAAGTACTTTTTAATGGGGTGAACGGTCAGCGGGTTTCCGACAATAGCGAAATGGGGCGGAGCGTTTCGGCAAGTGCACGAAGCAACAACGGCAACGGTAACTCCGGCAACAACGGCAACGGCAACTCTGGCAACAACGGCAACGGTAACTCTGGCAACAACGGCAACGGTAACTCTGGCAACAACGGCAACGGTAACTCTGGCAACAACGGCAACGGCAACTCTGGTGGCGGAAAAGGTAACGGTCGCGGTAACTAGGTCCGTGTGCATTTTTCTGGCAATTTCGAACACATCTCACTAGCAGTTGATGTATGCGTATTCTTGTTGTCGAAGATGATGTCGAACTCGCGGATCAAGTGAAGCTTTCCCTGTCTAGGGAAGGGCATGCAATTGATCTGGCCGCCGATGGCGAAGAGGCAAAGTTTCTAGGGGAAACTGAGCCCTATGACCTGATCGTGCTGGACCTTGGATTGCCCAATCTGGACGGTATCACTGTTCTGAAAGCGTGGCGAAACGCTGGTATCGACATCCCCATTCTCATTCTCACCGCCCGCGATGGGTGGGCGGACCGTGTTGACGGGCTTGATGCGGGCGCGGACGACTATCTGACAAAGCCCTTTCATGTACCTGAGTTGCTGGCGCGTTCGCGCGCCTTGCTGCGTCGTAATTCGACGCAACGCAATCCGGTGTTCAAAAAGAATGGCGTTAGCTTTGATAGCAGGAATGGTCGGGTCACTCTTGATCAGCTTCAAGTCATCTTGACGGCTCAGGAAACTGCGGTGCTGTCCTATCTCTTCCACAATGCCAATCGTCCGATTTCGCGGACAGAACTGTCCGAACATATCTATGAATATGGCGACGATCGCGATTCCAACACGATTGCGGTCTTTGTCACTCGGCTGCGCAAGAAGTTGGGGAATGATTTGATCCAAACGGAACATGGTCGAGGCTATTCGATCCAGCTTGATACGTGAAGTCGCTTCGCAGCCGCGCTGTTGCCGGTGGGGCGGTATGGGCCACAGTTGTCACCGTGGCAGGTACAAATGCTGTTGGCAGTTATCTTGATAACCTGACACTTTCGCGGTTTGATGAATTCCTGACGGCGCGGCATGCGCAGGTTGTTGTGGCATTGGCAAACAGCCACGGCGAGGCCGAGGAGATGCCACACCAGATTGGTGATCCTGTCTATCAAAGACCATTTTCGGGAACTTACTGGCAGGCCCAAAGCGATGACGGGCGGGTACTTGTCTCCCGATCAATGGCCGATACCCTTTTGCCGGCAATTCCATCCCCCGGAACCGATCCTACCGTGCAGAACCTAACTGGACCTGCCAATCAGGAATTGCGTGCGTTGTCCCAAGAGGTGATGCTTGACGATGGATCGACCTGGATTGTCAAAGTTGCCTTATCGACCAACGCGATGGAAGCTGATCAAAACGAACTCAGACGCCGGTTGAACGTCTCTTTCGCTTTTGTTGGTGTTTTGGCGATTGCCGGCGCCTTGCTGATTGTCTGGTTTACGCTCAGGCCGCTATCGCAGCTGCGCAGGGATGTCATCGCGCGTCACGAATATGAAGGCGAACTGCCAACCGAAGACTATCCGCTGGAAGTTCGCCCGCTTGTCATTGAAATCAACAATCTTCTGGATCGGAACCGGGATATTGTTGATCGGTCCCGTAGGCAGACCGCTGATCTGGCCCATGCGATCAAGACTCCGTCCTCGGTGCTGCGCAATGAGTTGTTTGAACTGCAGTTGAGTGGCGCAGCTGTGCAAAGTGGCATTAATGCGCTTGATCGTCTGGACGCCCAGCTCAACCGTTCGTTTGCGCGGATGAAAGCCTCGCAAGATGGGGCATCGGAAAAAGAAGTCACCAGTCTGGATGTCAGTCTGGCCCGTCTGGGGCGCGCATTTACGGCATTGGCCAAAAACAAACACCGCGAGGTGATACTGGATATTCCGCCCGACCTTCACGCTAAAATTAACCAGATCGACTTTGAAGAGATCCTAGGCAATCTTCTGGATAACGCGCTCAAGTGGTCGAATACTGCGATCTGCCTCAGCGCGGCGTCCTCTGATGAATGGGTGCAGATAAGCGTTGAAGATGACGGTGACGGCATTGCGCAAGACGGCGAGAAACGGGTGCTGATCAGCGGCCAACGTCTGGACGAGACCAAACCGGGGACCGGCTTGGGGCTGGCGATCGCATCTGATCTGGTTGCGGCCTATCAAGGCACGATTGATGTTGGCCGCTCTCAGACGATGGGCGGCGCGAGGATCGCCGTGAAATTGCCGTGCGCAGAATAGTAGGTCACCCGGTCAGATCAGATAGGTGGATCGGAAGGATTGGGCAAATACATGGCTGTCAAAAACGTCCGGCACGCGGCACAGATTTCGTAACCTCGGAAACCGCGGTGTGCAATTGGCAAGGCCTAGTGTCGCAATGCACTGGATTTCCATTGCGCAAAGTAGTTAAAAATATTGTTATAAAATAATGTGTTATCCATACATAACTCTTCTACTAAAATATTAGTTTGACAGATTCACCTTTCCGCGCTCACATTAGCGTGTCGGCGAAAACCGGCACAAAACATCTCAAGGGAGGAGAAAAGATGCGCAAGTATCTGCTCTCCGCGGTTGCAGTGTCTGCTGTGATTGCGGGGTCCAATAGCGCTTTGGCTGACGAAGCGGCCGCACAGCGCTGGATTGATCAGGAATTCCAGCCGTCGACACTGTCCAAGGACGAACAGATGGCTGAAATGCAGTGGTTCATTGAAGCCGCACAACCCTATGCCGGGATGGAGATCAACGTACTCTCCGAAGGCATTCCAACCCATTCCTACGAAAGCGAAGTGCTGACACGCGCATTCGAGGAAATCACCGGCATCAAGGTGAACCACCAAATTCTGGGCGAAGGCGAGGTTGTTCAAGCCGTGCAGACGCAGATGCAGACAGGCCGGAACCTTTATGATGCTTATGTCAACGACAGCGATCTGATCGGCACACACTCGCGCTTGCAACTGGCACGCAACCTGACCGACTTCATGGCGGGCGAAGGTGCGGCGGTGACAAACCCGAACCTCGATCTGGATGACTTCATGGGTATTCAGTTCACCACTGGTCCCGATGGCGATCTTTATCAAATGCCGGATCAGCAGTTTGCGAACCTCTACTGGTTCCGCAAGGATTGGTTCGATGACGCGGAAAACAAAGCCGCGTTTGAAGCCAAATATGGCTATGAGCTGGGCGTGCCGGTGAACTGGTCCGCTTACGAGGATATCGCCGAGTTCTTCAGCAACGACGTGCAGGAAATCGATGGTGTGCGCATCTATGGTCATATGGACTACGGCAAACGTGCGCCTGACCTTGGCTGGCGCATGACCGATGCTTGGCTCTCAATGGCCGGTGCCGGTTCCGTGGGTGAGCCGAACGGTGTGCCTATCGACGAGTGGGGCATCCGAATGGAGGCGGGCACATGTAACCCTGTTGGTGCGTCGGTTACGCGCGGCGGTGCCGCCAACGGCCCCGCTGCGGTCTATGCAATCCGCAAATGGGACGAATGGTTGCGGGCTTATGCACCTCCGGGTGCGGCAAGTTATGACTTCTACCAATCGCTGCCTGCTTTGGCGCAAGGCAACGTGGCCCAGCAAATCTTCTGGTACACTGCCTTTACCGCAGACATGGTTGCGCCGCAGTCTGCGGGCAACAACACCGTGGATGCCGATGGCAACCCACTGTGGCGCATGGCCCCGTCCCCGCATGGTCCATACTGGGAAGAAGGCCAGAAGGTCGGCTATCAGGACGTCGGATCATGGACGATTCTGAATTCAACACCATTGGATCGTGCGCAGGCGGCTTGGCTTTATGCACAGTTTGTAGTGTCCAAGACGGTTGATGTGAAAAAGTCCCACGTAGGCCTGACCTTCATCCGTGACAGCACGGTTAACCATGAGTCTTTCTCTGAGCGCGCACCACAGTTGGGTGGGTTGGTTGAGTTCTACCGCTCGCCCGACCGCGTGGCATGGTCACCAACTGGGGTCAATGTGCCTGACTATCCAAAGCTGGCCCAGATCTGGTGGCAGCAGATTGGTGACGTGAACTCTGGTGCGTTTACTCCACAAGAGGCGATGGACCGCCTGGCTGAGGAAATGGACATCACCATGTCTCGGATGCAGGCCGCTGATGAGGCTGCCAACGTCTATGGCGGCTGTGGCCCACGTCTGAATGAAGAGCGCACTGCGGAATACTGGTATCAGAACGGCGGCGCCAAGCCACCGCTCGAGAACGAGAAACCGCAGGGCGAAACTGTCAACTACGACGAGTTGGTTGCCCGCTGGGCATCTCAATAACCTCCCTGTTGGCGCAAATTGCGTCGACTTCGACCGGGGCCTGTTGTGGGCCTCGGTCACCCACTCCGACCGCTCAGTAGGGCACTTATGACACTGCAAGTTAAGAATATTACCAAGGTCGTTGCTGGCCAGGTCCACATCAAGCCGGTAACGCTGACGCTGGAGACCGGTCATTTTAACGTTCTTTTGGGCGAGACGGGATCGGGGAAGACATCGTTGATCAAGTTGATGGCAGGGCTAGACCCGATCGCAGATGGTCAGATTTTGATGGATGGTGAGGACGTCACCCGATTGAGCACGCAGAAGCGCAATATCTCATTGGTGCATCAGTTCTTCGTCAACTACCCGCATATGACCGTCTATGACAACATCGCCTCACCTTTGAAGGTTGCAGGTATGGCGAAATCCGAAATTCAAGGTCGCGTCGAAGAAGCCGCCGATATCCTACAATTGCGCCCCATGCTGAACCGTCGGCCACATGAGCTATCGGGCGGTCAGCAGCAGCGCACGGCGCTGGCCCGTGCGATTGCCAAGGAAAGTCGGGCTGTGTTTCTGGATGAGCCTTTGGCGAACCTAGATTACAAGCTGCGCGAAGAGTTGCGAGAGCAACTGCCAGAGCTTTTTGCAGGCCGTGGCGCCGTTGTGGTCTATGCCACATCCGAGCCGGAAGAGGCGTTGCTGCTGGGTGGTTACACAGGCCTCATGGATGATGGCAACGTTGTCCAGTTTGGGCGCACGGCGGACCTGTACCGCAGGCCGGGGTCACTGGCTGCGGCGGCTGTGTTTTCGGATCCGCCGATCAACAAGGCTGCGGTGATCAAGCAAGGCGATCAGATCAGGATGGGGGACGCGGCGTGGGCCGCCCAAGGACTGGTGAAGAACCTGTCGGATGGCGAATATGTTGTCGCGGTCCGCCCGCATCACGTCACCCCAACCTCCAGCGCGCGGAATACAGTGCCATTGACGGGTCACGTCTTGGTGACCGAGCTGTCAGGGTCTGAAAGCTCTGCCCATTTCCGGCTGCCTGTTGGCGACTGGGTGTCCCTGTCCCACGGTGTTCATCCATATGAGGTTGGCGCGGATCATCCGTTCTACCTTGACCCCTCTGCTTGTTTTTACTTCGCACCCGATGGTGCCACCGTTGCAGGAGCTGCCATCTGATGGCCAAGATCACCCTGTCCAAGTTGCGGCATAGCTACATGCCCAATCCAATATCACCTGATGATTATGCGCTTAAGGAAATTGACCTCGACTGGTCGGACGGCGGCGCCTATGCGCTGCTTGGCCCTTCCGGTTGCGGAAAATCGACGTTGCTGAACATCATCTCCGGGCTGCTGGTCCCTTCCGAAGGGCGGGTGCTGTTTGATGACAAGGACGTGACTGCCTTGCCGCCAGACAGGCGCAACATTGCGCAGGTCTTCCAGTTTCCCGTGATCTACGACACGATGACGGTATTCGACAATCTGGCCTTCCCCTTGCGCAATCGCGGTGTGGATGAAGCGCAAGTCGCCGCGCGCGTGTCCGAGATCGCAACGATGCTAGAGGTGACCGATCTGCTGCGCACCAAGGCGGCGGGCCTATCCCCCGACAACAAACAAAAGATATCGATGGGTCGCGGATTGGTCCGTGACGACGTGAATGTAGTGATGTTTGACGAACCGCTGACGGTGATTGATCCGCATCTGAAGTGGAAACTGCGCTCTAAGTTGAAAGAGCTGCACCAGAAGGTGCGCGCGACGATGATCTACGTGACGCATGACCAGACAGAGGCACTGACCTTTGCCGATCAGGTTGTTGTCATGCAGGATGGCGAGGTCGTGCAGATCGGCACGCCGGTTGAACTGTTCGAACGACCGGCCCACACCTTTGTCGGTCACTTCATCGGCTCACCGGGTATGAATGTGTTGGACGCAGACATGCGCGACGGTGGTGCGTTCTTGGGCGGGCATCATGTGGCGCTGGAAGGTGCGATCACAGCCCAAGATGGCACCCCCCAGATCGGCATCCGGCCGGAATTTGTGCGCATCAGCGACGCGGGTCTGCCCGCGACCGTGCGCAAAGTTTCCGACATTGGCCGTCACAGCGTCGTCGAGGCGATGGTTGGTGATACCGCGGTTAAGGCCATCACCGATGAGGTGGTCCCCGAACAAGGTGCTGCCGTGCACCTGCAATTCCAACAAGATCAGACCCGACTGTACCGCGGTGGCTGGCTGGCGACAACAGGTGCTGCACCATGAAAACCCAATACCAAAAGGCGTGGTTCTTCGTTCTGCCAGTATTGTTGCTGGTGGCGTTCAACGCGCTGATCCCGATGATGACGGTGGTCAATTATTCGGTGCAGGAAACCTTTGGAAACAACGTATTCTTCTGGGAGGGGCTGCGCTGGTTCGACGAACTTCTGAACTCTGACCGCTTCCATGCGGCCTTGGGGCGCCAGTTCCTGTTTACCGGGCTGATCCTTTTGATCGAGGTGCCGCTTGGGATCATTATTGCTCTGTCCATGCCCCGCAAGGGACCATGGGTGCCGGTTTGTCTGGTGCTGATGGCATTGCCCATGCTGATCCCCTGGAATGTCGTGGGGGCGATGTGGAATATCTTTACCCTGCCTGACATCGGTCTGCTGGGCTATCTGATGAACACCACGCTGGGCCTTGATTATGACATGACGCAAAGCCCCTTTGCCGCATGGGCCACGATCATCACAATGGACGTGTGGCATTGGACGTCGTTGGTGGTGCTGCTATCCTATGCGGGCCTCGTGTCGATCCCGGATGCTTACTACCAAGCGGCGAAGATCGACGGGGCATCACCGTTCAAGGTGTTTCGCTACATCCAACTGCCCAAGATGAAACAGGTGCTGACTATCGCAATTCTGCTGCGGTTTATGGACAGCTTCAATATCTACACAGAGGTCTTTGTTTTGACCGGCGGCGGGCCAGGGAATGCGACAACCTTGCTGTCCATCGACCTTGTGAAAATAGCCCTCGGACAATTTGACCTTGGCCCCGCGGCGGCGATGTCACTGATCTACTTTGCCATCACGTTGCTGGTCAGTTGGCTGTTCTACACACTTATGACGAAGGACGACGCGAAATGAAAAAGCGGTCCCTGATCCCTGTCATCTACATCGCCTTCCTAATGCTGCCAATTTACTGGCTGGTCGCGATGTCCTTCAAAACCACGAACGAGATTCTGGCAGGGTTTAGCCTCTTTCCACAAAACTTTACGCTGGAAAACTACGTCACCATCTTTACTGATCCGACGTGGTATTGGGGCTATATCAATTCAATCATCTATGTGTCTCTCAACACGGTCATCTCGCTCGCTGTGGCGCTGCCAGCGGCCTACGCCTTTAGCCGTTACCGGTTTTTGGGCGACAAGACGCTGTTCTTTTGGCTGCTAACCAACCGGATGGCCCCGGCGGCGGTCTTTGCTTTGCCGTTCTTTCAGCTCTACTCTGCGGTTGGGTTATTTGACACTCACATTGCTGTCGCGCTTGCGCACTGCCTGTTCAATATCCCACTGGCAGTCTGGATATTGGAAGGGTTCATGAGCGGGGTACCAAAGGAGCTGGACGAAACGGCCTACGTTGACGGCTATTCCTTTCCGCGCTTCTTCACCACGATCTTTCTGCCGTCCATCAAAGCAGGAGTGGGCGTCGCCGCTTTCTTCTGTTTCATGTTCTCATGGGTGGAGCTGCTACTTGCCAAGACACTCACAGCAGTAGAGGCCAAGCCGATTGCGGCGACGATGACCAAAACCGCTTCATCAGCAGGCTATGAACTGGGGCTCTTGGCGGCTGCAGGCACGCTGACCATCATTCCCGGTGCGATTGTGATCTATTTCGTGCGTAACTACATCGCTAGGGGCTTTGCCCTGGGGAGGGTTTGATATGTTTGGCTGGATGGCATGGACATGGCCGACGGGATTGTTCTTCATCGGGTTGTTCACCGCAATGGGGATTATCACCTTCATTGAAATCCGCTACCCCGGAACGTCCGAGCGTAAAGGCGCCCTAGGGCTGACGACGACGCGAGGGGACAGATTGTTCCTGTCGCTGCTGGGCACGGCATACATCTTTTTGGCATGGATATTCTTTTTCGGCATGCCGCTTTGGGGGCCGCTGGCGATGAGTGTCGCATGGGGTGTGTTCTGTTTTTGGAAGGTCTGACGCGAAAATCCTTGGACTTACGAAGGTCTTAGTATTTACTCCGCGCTGGGGGAGCAGTTCAGACGATGGCGGTGCGCGGTATGCGGCAGAAGAAAAAAGTTGAGTTCCTGACCGAGGTCGAGCTGGAGTTCATGACGGAACTTTGGGCGCTGGGCGAAGGCAGCGTCCGCGACGTGCTTGCGCAACTCGCACCCGAACGCAATCTTGCCTATACATCTGCCGCCACAATCCTGCGGATCATGGAACAAAAGAATTTCGTGACCAGCGAAAAGCGGGGCAAGACATTCGTCTACAAACCCATGCTTGCCAAAGATGCCTATCAGTCGAAGACCCTGCGCAATCTGTCGGACAAACTTTTTGACGGCACGCCAGCGACCATGGTGGCGCGTTTGGTCAATGATCAAGGCATGTCAGAGCAAGCATTGGAAGAGATACGGGCACTTTTGGATAGGAGGTTGAAAGACAATGACAGCTGAACACCTACTAAGCGCCTATATCGACACAAATGTCGTTCTGATCAGTGTCGCACTCATCTGGTTTGCCTCAAAACATCTATTCGCACGGACGTCGCTGCGGCAGGCCTATCAGGTTCAGATCAACCTGCTTTACGGGCTTGTGGCCATGGTCGCCCTGTCGCCGTTCATTGCAGCCGGGGTCGAGGCTTTCCAGCGGTGGGGCGTCCTGTCAGATCACGCGGGGCCAAGCCTGTCAGACTTTTTGGTGTCCCAATATCTGCACGGCAACATTGCCCTTGCCCCAACCGAGTTTGAGCGCCTTTTGATGTGGCGCACCGAAGTCACGCATGACATTGCGTCGCTCTCTGGTTGGCTGGGTTATGCTGTCATGGGCGGGTTGATTGGCGGTTTCTGCATTATTGTTGTGCGCAATGCACGCGATACGCTTTGCCTGATGAAGATGATCCGGGGCAGTTACGTGTTGCACCGCATTGGGCGCATCGACATCCGTTTTACCCATGAAACCCGCGTGCCGTATTCAACACGTGGTTTGTTTCGCTACTATGTTGTTCTGCCCACAGACTTGCTGGCATATAAGAACGATGTGCGGATTGCCGTGTCGCACGAGCTTCAGCATATCCGCCAGCATGACCTGACATGGGAAATAGCACTTGAGCTGATCCGCCCGTTCTTCTTTTGGAACCCGGCCTTTGCCTACTGCAAACGTGATGTAGAGCGGCTGCGCGAACTGGCTTGCGATCAGCAAATGCTGCGCAAGAACACCCATCCCGTGCGGGACTATTGCGAATGCCTTTTGCGGGTGTGCCGCACCAGTCTGATGGGCGACCGAACAAATCAGATCATCACGCCCAGCGTGCCTTTCGTGCAGTTGGACCGCCGTATGAACGCCAGCCACTCGGGCAGCTTCCTGAAGTTGCGTATCGTGTCGCTGCTGGACGGTGATGTGGCCAATGAACGGCGGCGCGTTGGTCGGGCAATCATTGCGTTTTCTGTGGTTCTGACGTTGTTTGCGACGGTTGCGCTGCGGCCCACAAACGATTGGAGCCACGACCGGCTGATGTTGTCGACCATCGTTAATCTGGAGCGGTTGAACACCCGATAGGACCTTGCCCCAAAAGGGTGCTTTTCGTCGGGCGTTCTGGCCCCGGGCTGACGAACAATAAAAGAAGCCCCGCCGCTTTTAAGCGACGGGGTCGTGGCGTGCTCAAATCTTAGGGCAGCAGAACGCTGTCGATCACGTGGATCACACCATTTGAGGCGATGATATCCGCTGTTGTGACGTTTGCGTTTTCGACCTTCACGCCATTGGTCCCATCAATGTGGACGTTTGCACCGTTGACGGTTGCAACGCTCAGGCGCTGACCGGCCAGTTGATCAGATGTCACAGCACCGGGGACGACGTGATATGTCAGGATCGCAACCAACTGATCCTTGTTCTCTGGCAGCAGCAGGCTATCGACAGTGCCAGCAGGCAGGGCAGCAAAGGCATCATCTGTTGGGGCGAAGACGGTGAACGGGCCGTCGCCTTTGAGTGTATCTACAAGGCCAGCGGCAGTGACAGCGGCGACCAATGTGTTGAAGTTGCCATTGGATGCGGCGATATCGACGATGTCAGGTTCGTTTTCCATCATGGGGGCGCAGGCTGCGGCGGCAGCAACACCAGCGGCGAGAATAGCAGATTTTATAGCAAAACGACGGTTCATGGGGGTATCCTTTCGTGTCCCTGTTAACTACGTTGTTACGGGGACAAATCAGGATTGGTTGTCGTTCTGACAATGAGTTTATGCGCTGTATTAATGTCATCCAAAACAGCCGTTCGGACGTAGTGGGCGGTCAGCTTTCGTTGCAATGCTGGCGAAAACTCTGCTTGAGCATATCAAGCTCTGCGCGCAGCAACGCTATCTCCGCGCGCAGGTCCTGGGCCAGCACTTGCCCCGCCAGAATGGCAAAGCGGTCAAGCGTTGTACCAGCCTGATCCTGGATCAGCACCGTTTGTACCCCATCGTTGATTAGCCCCGCAGGAATAGGCACCCGTACCAGCCAAAGGTCCGCTGCGGCCCCGGCCGATACGGTGATGTGATCAAGCCTCTGCCCCTCATGTGTCGCGACCAGAACAGGTGCGCTTGTGCCGGCACCGGCCAGGGTGCCCTCCCAAACGCCCGAGGTGATCTGTGATGTGATGAAATGTGCTGTGCTCATGCGGGCCTCATATCAGATTTCGGACCGTGGATAGCGGGCGAGGCTCAGATCGCGAATGACGATCTTGTTCATGTGGGGGGCTGCGATCATAAGGTCAATCCACATCCGCTCGGCGCGTTTTTCATTCAACTGACCGTAGGCCAGATCAAACTCCACCATCGTGTCCGTCGCAGCATCCGGTAAGGGCAGCAAGACCTGCTCGGTATTGGGACCATTGAGAATATTCAGGCGCGCGTCGATCCTGGTGGGCTGTTCGCGGTCGATAACGGCTGCCAATCTGATCAGATGCTTTCTGCGCAGCCCTGCACAGGCCGCGGGCGGCACTTCGATGACCAATGACAGATAACTACCGGTAAAGTGCAGCACCTCAAGCGACAGGAAAAATGGCGCCAAATCATCGCTGCCGGTGTTGCGGGCCTGACGCAGGCTGATTTGCGGGTTCTGGCAATCATGGAAAATGCGCAGATCGCCCCCCAACCGGGTCTTTGACATCGCCGGAGCTAATCCTTTTTCAGGCAGTCGCACGCGCCACGGCGTCGGCCGCCATGACCAATCAGTGCCGGGTGGGCGCGGGAAGGTGGTTGACCCCGCACGGGGCAGGGCCAAACGATCCTCCGCTGTCTCGGTTACGCGTTGCAGAGGGCGCTGTAATTGTTCGGCCATCTGCTGTTGTTGCCCCAGTGCGGTGAGGTCAGCGGTGTTTGCGGCTTTGGCTGCCCGCCGCCAACGCGCGACCGTTCGCCGATGAAGAAGCCGCACAAGCATTGCATGAAGAGAGAAAGTCATACGCTCGATTGTCCATTGCCGGGCTGTGGTTTGTCAAACCTCGTCGCCGCTATACCTCGGGGGTGGCGTCAACCACGGTTTCCGCTGCGGCCTGCACGCCGGCAAGGATCAGTTTGAGCAGCCCGGCACCGGGTCCATCCTGCAAGGGCGCCACGGCCAATCCGCGCACGGCAATCGTGACCAAACGCCCGTTCACATCGGTAAAGGCGCGCCATTCCTCGCCCTGCAATCCCGCTACCGGTGGCGCGCCAGCATCCGAGAAATGCACCATAACCCGCCCATCAAACGCCTGCGTTGACAGAATTTCGATGTCCTCCGCCTTGCCCGCCGGGCTGAGCAATCCGGTACCACCTTCGGTGATCAGGTAATCGCGCAGCGCGGCCTCAGCCCCTGCGACCGCCCCGCTATCAGGGGGGCCAACCTGCACGGTGGCCACGCCGACAACGCTGGGCGCAGGCGCGATTGCACCCAATGTGACGCAAGGGGCCAGCAATGCAAAACCCTGGGCGGGTTTGCTGACTTCATCATCAATGCAATAGCCCTCGGGCGATGTTGCCATGACGCCGCCGTCCAGCAGCGCCATGGACGCAGGCGGCTCTTGCGCTATGCAGGCCGAAAGCCCTAGCGCCATGGCAATTGGACGGAGGATCAAATCAAAGATCCATGTAGACGTGTTTTTCGCCTTTGGCACCTGGATGCGTCACCGCACCCAGACGCGCACCGCCGACAAGCTGTGCATACTTCCATAGCGCGCCAGAGGCATAGATCGTTTCTTTGGGGCCTTTCCAATTGGCCTTGCGTGTGGCCAGTGCGTCATCGCTGAGGTCAACCTTCAACTCGCCAGTGATGGCGTTGATGGTGATCACATCCCCATTCTCAAGCAGACCGATTGGCCCGCCGTGGGCAGATTCCGGCCCCACGTGACCGACACAGAACCCGCGTGTCGCGCCAGAAAAACGGCCATCGGTGATCAGAGCCACCTTTTTGCCCATGCCCTGCCCCGACAGCGCGGCAGTAGTCGCCAGCATCTCGCGCATGCCGGGCCCACCCGATGGGCCTTCGTTGCGGATCACGATGACTTCGCCTTCTTCATATTGGCGGGCTTTGACGGCCTCAAACGCGTCTTCCTCAGATTCAAACACGCGCGCGGAGCCGGTGAAGGATTGCTCTGCCTCGCTCATGCCGGCGACTTTCACAATCGCACCTTCTGGCGCAAGGTTCCCTTTCAACCCAACAACACCACCGGTGGGCGTCAGGGGGGTTTCTACGGAATAGATGACTTTGCCATCGGCATCGCCTTTGATCATGTCCAGTTCTTCACCCATGGTTCGGCCAGAGGCTGTCATGCAATCCTCATGGATCAGACCGGCCTTGCGCAACTCCTTCATGACGACCGGCACACCGCCCGCTTCATAAAGGTCCTTGGCCACATATTGGCCACCCGGCTTGAGATCGACGAAGTACGGCGTATCGCGGAAGATGTCGCAGACATCAAAGAGGTCGAAATCAATTCCTGCCTCATGGGCGATGGCAGGCAGATGCAGCCCCGCATTGGTGGACCCGCCTGTGCAGGCCACAATGCGTGCGGCATTTTCCAGCGACTTGCGTGTGACGATGTCGCGGGCGCGAATGTTCTTGTCGATCAGGTTCATGACGGCTTCGCCGGATGCGATGCCATATTGGTCGCGGCTCTCATAGGGGGCCGGGGCACCGGAAGAGTTCATCAGGGCAAGGCCAATCGCCTCTGATACGCAAGCCATGGTGTTTGCAGTAAACTGACCGCCGCAGGCACCAGCGGAAGGGCAGGCCACACGTTCCAGCACTTCGAGTTCCGCATCAGACATATTGCCCGCCTGGTGCTTTCCCACGGCTTCGAATACGTCCTGCACGGTGACGTCCTTGCCTTCCAGGCGGCCCGGCAGGATTGAGCCGCCGTAGATAAAGACCGACGGCGTGTTCAGACGCACCATTGCCATCATCATACCGGGCAGGGATTTGTCGCAACCGGCAAGTCCCACGATAGCGTCATAGCAGTGGCCGCGCATTGTCAGTTCAACGGTGTCGGCAATCGCTTCACGAGAGGCAAGGGAAGAGCGCATGCCCTCATGCCCCATGGCAATGCCGTCAGTCACTGTTATGGTGGTAAATTCGCGCGGCGTACCAAAGGCTTTCTCCACGCCCAGCTTGACCGACTGCGCCTGGCGGTTCAGGGCGATATTGCAGGGGGCGGCCTCGTTCCAGCAGGTCGCAACGCCAACCCATGGTTGGGCAATCGCCTCTTCATCCAGTCCCATCGCATAGTAATACGACCGGTGCGGCGCGCGTGCAGGCCCTTCGGTGGTATGGCGGCTGGGGAGGTTGGACTTGTCGACCTTGCCTTTGAGCATCTGCTTTCTCCTGCGAAACATTCAGAACGGGTCTAAATAGTGGGGGCACCCGGCGCAAGCCCGATTGATGATGTGGTTGCGGCCCAAGGCCTGCCCGGCATAGGGTCCGCGCAATGCACCCCTATGCCGCTCACTCAGACTTTGTTCGTCCCGCATGGCCCGCCCGTCAGTTCTGGCGGGTGATTGTGATGATGATCGCGTTTGAGGTTGTTTTCTACACCTCTTTTGGGATTTTCGCGGCTTTCCTGCCGGGGGAGGCAGCGGTGAACGCTTTCCACGAAGGCACCACCGCTTTTGGCACATTAGCCCATTTTTTTGCCTTTGGGGTGTCGGCCATGGGGTTCCTGCTTTTGCTGCATATGCTACATGCGCGTGGGTTCCGGTCGTTGATCGGACCCTATGCCGGGGCGCGGCGCGATCTGATCCGCGTGGCCGGGACTGTTGGCCTGCTTTTGCTGGTCCTAGAGCTGGCGCCGCCCTGGATCAAGATATCTGAACTGGCCGAGGTGCGCGACCTAGGCGTCTGGCTGGCGCTTGTGCCCGTGACACTTGTCGCCTTGCTGATCCAGGTTGGCACCGAAGAAATGGTGTTTCGTGGCTATCTGCAACAGCAGTTCGCCTGCCTGTCGAACAGCCGCTGGATCTGGATGGGCGTGCCATCGCTGATGTTCGGTGCGATCCATTACTGGAATGGCAATGGGGCCGCCGAAGGAATTGCCTGGGCGATCTGGGCCACGATGCTTGGTATGGCCTGTGCGGATCTGACGGCGCGCAGCGGTAACCTGGGGGCTGCGATCGGGCTGCATCTGGCCAATAACGCATTTGCCTTGCTGGTTGTCTCTGTGCAGGGGTGGCCATCATCCGGTGTCGCGCTATTCCTGTATCCTTACGAAGACCCGGCGCTTTATGCCTATGGGACAGAGGTGCTGTTTGCGCCCTGGTATATTTTCCAGCTGCTGGTGATGCTGACGACGGTTTATGTGATGTGGCTGGCCGCAAGGATTGGCATTAAGCGCTGATTGCAATTCGCGTCCGGGCATCATATTTCATCAGGCAGATTGCACCAAGGGCAGCATATATGAACTGGATCACCAATTACGTCCGTCCGACGATCAACTCGCTGTTTTCGCGGCGCGAGGTGCCGGACAATCTTTGGACCAAGTGTAACGATTGCGGCACGATGCTGTTCCATCGCGAGTTGGCGGATAACCTGAACGTCTGCACCAACTGTGGCAATCACATGCCGATCAATGCGCGTGACAGATTGACGTCGGTCTTTGACGGTGGTGTCTTTGTCGAAGTGGCCGTGCCCGAACCAATGAGTGACCCGCTGCATTTCCGCGATCAGAAACGCTATGTTGACCGGATCAAAGAGGCACGCAAGAAGACCGGCGAAAAAGACGCAATGCTTGTCGCCGAAGGCGAGATGGGGCGCACAGGTGTCGTTGTCGCCGTGCAGGATTTTTCCTTCATGGGCGGATCCATGTCGATGTATGTGGGCAACGCGATTGTGGCGGCTGCTGAACGTGCCATTGCCACCAAACGCCCACTGATCCTGTTTTCCGCCGCTGGTGGCGCGCGCATGCAAGAAGGCATCCTTGGCCTGATGCAAATGCCGCGCACGACAATTGCGGTGCAAATGCTCAAAGAGGCGGGCCTGCCATACATCGTCGTGCTGACCCATCCAACGACAGGTGGTGTGACGGCGTCTTATGCGATGTTGGGTGACGTGCAGATAGCCGAACCCAATGCGTTGATCGGCTTTGCCGGCGCACGGGTGATTGAACAAACCATCGGAGAAAAGCTGCCCGAGGGGTTCCAGCGGGCAGAATACCTGTTGGATCACGGGATGCTGGATCGGGTGACTAAACGCACCGACCTAAAGGACGAACTTGTCACGATCGTACGCATGCTGATGAAGCAGGACCCGCCCATCAAAGGTGATTTACCCGCGCCCGAAATCAAATCCGAGGCGGCAGGTGAAATCGCGGCGTCGGAAGAACAGAAGTGACACCCAAATCTGATGTGATCCTGGAACGGATGATGGCCTTGCATCCCAAGGTCATGGATCTGGTATTGGATCGAGTGTGGCATTTGCTGGATGTTTTGGGCAATCCGCAAGACCGGCTGCCCCCGGTCGTCCATCTGGCTGGCACCAATGGAAAAGGCTCCACACAGGCCATGATCCGTGCGGGGCTAGAGGCAGGTGGCGCAAAGGTTCACGCTTATACTTCGCCGCATCTGGCGCGCTTTCATGAACGGATCCGGTTGGCGGGGAATTTGATTTCCGAAGAGGCGCTGACGGATGTGCTGGACCGTTGCTATGCGGCCAATGGCGGTGATCCGATCACCTATTTTGAGATCACGACCGTAGCGGGGCTCTTGGCTTTTGCCGAGACGCCTGCGGATTACACCTTGCTTGAGGTGGGCCTTGGCGGCCGCCTGGATGCGACAAACGTCGTGGGCAGGCCTGTGCTATGTATCATTACCCCGGTCGATTTGGACCATCAGCAATTTCTGGGTGAGACGTTGGCCGAGATTGCCGGCGAAAAAGCGGGGATTATCAAGCGTGGCGTGCCTTGCGTTGTTGGCCCGCAGCACGAAGCCGCAGTGGAGGTCATCGAAGCGCGCGCAGCGGCGCTTGGCGCGCCGCTACTTGTACATGGTCAGCACTGGCATGCGAGTGTCGAGCGGGATCGGTTGATCTATCAGGATGAAACCGGCTTGCTGGATTTGCCATTGCCCAATCTGCCCGGCCCGCATCAAATCACGAATGCAGGTGCCGCACTGGCCGCACTGCGCCATCTGGGTCGGGATGAGGCAGCCTGCGAAGCGGCCGTCACCAAAGCTTGTTGGCCTGCACGCATGGAAAAACTGACCGTTGGTGCGTTGGTCGATCTGGCCGCCCCGGCAGAGCTTTGGCTGGACGGTGGGCACAACCCGGCGGCGGGCAGGATGCTGGCCGCCACGCTGCGCCAGCAACCGCCCCGGCCAACCCATCTGATCTGCGGGATGCTTAACACCAAGGATATCACCGGCTATCTGGCGCCACTGGCGGAGGTCGCTGAAAGCCTCACCGGCGTGTCGATCCCCGGCGAGGCGAACACGATCCCCGGCGACAAGACCGCCCAGGAAGCGCGCAAAGTGGGGTTGCAGGCAGAGGTTGCAGAGGATGTACAAACGGCCATCACGCAGATCACCGAAGCAACGCCCAACGCACGTATCCTGATCTGTGGCTCGCTGTATCTGGCAGGGCATGTGATCCGGGAAAATCAGGCATGACCCGCATGTTGGCCATTGCCCTGTCGTTGATCGGCAGCCAAGCCCATGCGGTGGATTTCTACTTCTGCTGGCAAGGTGCAAATGGCTACACCATGACAGGGCAGATGACGATCAATCCGGCGGCGCTGAACAAACCTGTGGTGACCCAAGATGACGTGTTGGAGTTTCGGATCGCGGGCTATCTGAATGGCCAGCTTTTGGGGAAATGGGATATGGCAACGCGGGATGCGGACGACAGCTGGCTGCTGAACTATGATCCGGCCCGCCGGGTGTTCATGACACCGGGCGATGTGGGGCTTGGTGTCAGTCAGGCCTGGAACGCAGATGGAACGGCAACAGACTGCGGAAACCCCGGATTTGGCTTCAATCTGGGCAATTACGCACAGGACTTCTGTGTGAACGGGTTCTGGGTCGAAGAAAGTGGCATGCCGCCAGAGACACCATTTCTGGTCAGCCCGGTGCCTGTTGACCCGCTCTGCCGGGTTTATGCCCCCACAAGTTGATCCGATTCGCGAATCAGCTGTTGACGCCGAATCACTTCATCGCTTAGTGTCCAATCTAACGTGAAGCACCCTTAAAAACAGGTGCGTGCGGGCAGTATTGGCAGGGCAAGCGGGCAGGCCACAAGGCCTGTCTACTTGTGTTTCCCACCCACTCTCGATGAGGTGAAGCCAGACAATGCGCGGCAATCGCTTGGTTTTGACCGATCCGCAACAATTTGCCGCTACGACAATGCCTGATTTACATGCAAAGCCTTGTCAGGCATTTTTGCGATCATAAAGATCAGAAGGTTTAAGCGCGCAGTGTTCAAACAATCCATTTTCATCACAGCATTTGCATGCCTGATTGCAGGCACAACCCCGGCAGCGGCTGGTCCTGATGCGGGCGCCTATCTGGCTGCGCGTCAGGCGGGGGTCGCCAATGATTTTGATACGGCTGCGCGATACTTTACCCAAGGCCTGATCGCGGACCCGACCAACACGTTTTTGCTTGAAAACGCGATGACGACATTCATTGCCCTGGGGCAGGTCGACCAGGCCGTTCCAATTGCACAGACCATTGTTGATCAGGAGCAGGACAGCCAGGTGGCGCATCTGATCCTCAGTGTTGCGGATGTGAAGGCGGGCGACTGGGACAATATCTTTGCCGCACTGGAACAGGGGCGCAGCATTGGCCCTTTGGTTGATGGCCTGTCGCAGGGTTGGGCACATTTGGGGCAGGGTGAGATGACCCGTGCCTTCCAAAGTTTTGATCAGGTAATCGAAACGCCGGGCATGATGATCTACGGGCTGACCCATAAGGCCTATGCGCTGGCATCGGTGGGTGATTTCGAAGGGGCGGCGGCGCTATTGCAGTCGCGCCCTGAAGGCGGGATGCGGTTCAACCGTCAAAGCGCCATCGCCTATGTCCAGATACTCAGCCAGCTGGACCGCAACGCAGATGCGCTTCGTCTGATGGATCAGGTGTTTGGCGTGCAACTTGACCCAAGCCTACAGCAGCTGCGCGATCAGTTGGGCGCGGGCGAAGCCGTCGCCTATGACGCGGTACGTACGCCAGCACAGGGGATAGCTGATCTGTTCTTGACCGTCTCGGGGCTTTTGCAAGGTGATGCGCCAGACGCGTTCCGCCTGCTTTATGCCCGTGCGGCGATGCATCTGGCCCCTGAAAACACCCAAGCGGTGCTGATGACTGCAGAATTGCTCGAAACGCTTGACCAATACGCGTTGGCCAATACGGTCTATTCCAGCGTGTCGCGCGACGATCCGTCGTTCCACGCGGCCGAGCTTGGGCGTGCGGATGTGCTGCGCAAGGCAGGTCGCGACGATGCTGCGATCGAGGTGTTGGAGGCGCTGGCCCGCAGCCACCCCGAACTGCCACAGGTTTTTGCCACCAAGGGTGACAACCTGCGCTATGCGGATCGCTACAGCGAAGCGCGTGATGCTTATTCCCGCGCACTCGATCTTTATGATGATAGCAATGCGGCCAAGTGGTTTGTTTATTACACCCGCGGCATCACCAGCCACAAAATGGATGACTGGCCCGCTGCCGAGGCAGATTTTCGCGCGGCCCTTGTCTTGCGTCCGGATCAACCGCAGGTGCTGAACTATCTGGGCTATTCCCTGGTTGAACGCGGCGAAAAGCTGAACGAGGCGCTGGGCATGATCGAAACCGCTGCGGCTGCCCGCCCTGATAACGGGGCTATCATCGACAGCCTTGGTTGGGTGATGTTCCAACTGGGCCGCTATGATGAGGCGGTGACGCACCTTGAACAAGCCGCCTCTCTGGAACCGGTAGATCCTGTAATCAACGATCACCTTGGTGATGCGCTCTGGGCTGTTGGTCGCGAGATGGAGGCGCGGTTCCAATGGCAGCGCGCCCTGTCCTTTGCACCAGAGGACGACGGGGCCGCGCGCATTCGCGACAAGCTGGATCGTGGGTTGGACCTTGTGCTGGTGGATGAGGGCGAAGAACCGATCCGCATTGCACGTGGCAACGATTAAGGCCAACGCCCCCGCCAAGGTCAATCTGACCTTGCACGTCACCGGCCAGCGTGACGATGGGTATCACCTGCTTGATAGTCTGGTGGTCTTTGCCGATGTGTCGGATAAGTTGGCGGCGACGACGGCACCGGATCTGAGGATCACAGTCACGGGCCCGTTTTCGGATGGTGTGCCAACTGATGAAAGTAACCTGATACTGCGGGCCGCGCAGACGCTGCGCGTGGCGCGTGGCGTGACACTCGGTGCTCATCTGACACTGGAAAAACACCTGCCCCATGCGGCAGGCATTGGCAGTGGGTCATCGGATGCCGCAGCCGCGCTTGCGATGCTGGCAGAGCTGTGGGGCGTGGCCCCCATGCCAACAACCGTGCCGGAGGTCGTGGCATTAGGGGCTGACGTTCCGGTCTGCATGCGCGCACCAAACCCGACCCGCATGTCGGGTATTGGCGAGGATCTGTTGCCGGTCCCGGCTTTGCCCTCTTGCGCGCTGGTGTTGGTGCGGCCGCCAGTGAGCGTGCCGACCGGCCCCGTATTTGCCAGGCTCAAGACTAAGAACGGCAGCCCGATGACACCTCTGACAGAGGGGCTGGACTATGACGGATTTTCACGTTGGCTGGCCGCGCAACGCAATGACCTGCTTGCCCCCGCCGAGGTGCTTGCGCCCGAAATCACCGAAGCACTGAGCAAACTGCGGACGCTTCCAGCGGTCAGCTTTGCCAGCATGTCAGGATCGGGGGCCACCTGTTTCGCCCTGGTCAAGGATATGGCGGCAGCGCGACATGTGGCCCGGATCGTCCAGGTCGCGCATATGAACTGGTGGGTTGCCCCTGCAGAGATACTCTAGGCGTGCCTATTTGAATCCGATACGGATCGTTGATGCCTGATGTGCTGTCGTCCAGTGTGGCATCGTGCAAATCAGGCCTCCGCTCGCAAGAAGGCGACCCATGTATCCCCATACCGCCTTTGGTCCAGACCTATGAAGCCGTGCGGGGCGATCTGTGCCTGAGCCTCCTCCCAGACGATGAGCGCATCGGGGGCGATCCAGCCTGCGGTCCGAGCCGCGACCAGTGCCCTGCCGCCAAGATCTTGCCCGTAGGGTGGATCAAGGAAAATCAGATCACAGGCCGTGCCCCGTGGTAGCCGCGCGGCATCAATGCCCAGAAGGGTTGTGTCCGCTTGCCTGCGCAGCTTGGTGATATTCTCGCGGATCAGTTTTTGTGCTGCCCGTCCACTATCAACAAAAGTGACCTGTGCGGCCCCCCGTGACAGCGCCTCCAGCCCCAGCGCGCCTGTGCCAGCAAAGAGATCCAGCACCTGGGAACCGGTGATCGGATCGCCAAAACGCCCGCCTTGCAGCACGTTGAACAGGCTTTCGCGTACCCGGTCGGTGGTGGGGCGCAGGTGCGCGCTCGTGTCGCCTTTGCCAACTGCCGCTAGCGCCGTGCCACGATGGGTGCCACCAATGATCCTCACGGTTTCAGCAGGGCTTTCATATCCGTCGCAGGGTCGGTGATCTGTGCGGGTGTCGGGCGGCGCCCTGCCTCAATCAGGCGTTTGCCGATCATATAGTTGCGTGGGTCGTTCATCGCGTCCACCGCCAGTAGCGCGTCACCCTTGTAGTACCAGTTGGACTGCACACCCGGCGCGTCGCCTTTGCGGATGTAGACATGCGTATAGCCGATGTTCAGCCCCGCAATTTGCAGTTTGCAGTCGTATTGATCCGACCAAAACCATGGTTTGGGCATATAGGGCGTGTCGCCACCTGCGATGTTCACGGCCACAGCTTCGGCCTGATCAATGGCATTGCCGACGCTTTCGATGCGAATGGTGCCGCCTTGATAAAGGCAGGAGGCGCAGTCGCCAGCCGCCCAGATATGCGGGTCAGAGGTGCGCCCGTGGCTGTCGGTCGTGATCCCATTGCCAATGTCGATCCCGGCAGTTTCGGCAAGGATCGTGGCGGGCGAGATGCCCACCCCCACAACCGCAAAATCGATGGCAATCTCTGTGCCGTCCGACAGCAGCGCGCCGGTGACGTGGGTATCACCCAAAAGACGGCCCAAACCGACACCTTCGCGGATCTTCACGCCGTGCGCCGTATGTAGATCGCGGAAGTAGTTGGAGGTCTCAGGCGCTGCGACCCGCTGCAAAATACGGTCACCCATCTCGACTAGCGTCACCTCCAAACCCAGTTTAGATGCAACAGCTGCCGCCTCTAACCCTATGTAGCCACCGCCAATGATCAGCACGCGCTTGCCGGCGGTAAATGCGGGGGCCATCGCATCCGCGTCTGCCAGATCACGTACTGCAAAGACCCCATCCAGCACGCCACCGATTGCGGCAGGCAGCGTGCGGGGATGTGCGCCGGTTGTCAGCGCCAATTCGTCATAGTTCAGAACCTCACCATCGCTGAGTGTGATTGCCTTTGCCGCACGGTCGATGCCGGTGACGCGGGTGTCCAAACGCAAGCTGATGTTCTGATCGATGTAGAACTCGGCAGGGCGCAGATACAGGCGCTCTTCGCTCATTTCACCCAGCAGATATGCTTTGGACAGCGGTGGGCGCTGATAGGGTGGTACTTTTTCCGCGCCGATCAGCGTAATATCGCCGATGAATCCGGCATTGCGCAGCTTTGAAACCAGTGATGCGCCTGCCTGGCCTGCTCCGACAACGATGACGTGGGTCATGAGGATTTCCTTTGGACCGGTGGCACTTGTTTCGCCGCACTCTATATGTGAAGCCTCCGAGGGTACAACGCGAAGAGGGGCAAGAAATATGACAATTGCGACAGGCAACACACTGCCAAATGCGACATTGATGCAAATGGGTGACGAAGGGCCAGAGCAGGTTGCACTGGCCGACAAGCTGGCCGACCGCAAGGTCGTGATCTTTGGCTTGCCGGGGGCCTTTACCGGCACCTGTTCAACCGCGCATGTCCCCAGTTTTATGGTCACGTATGATCAGTTCATGGAAAAGGGCGTCGATGAGATTATCTGCGTGTCCGTGAACGACCCATTTGTGATGAAAGCATGGGGCGAAAGTACGCAAGCGACCGAGGCGGGGATCACGATGTTGGCCGACGCCGAGAGTGAATTCACCCAAGCGATCGGTTTGGCCTTCAGCGCGGCACCATTGGGTTTAGTGAACCGGTCCAAGCGGTATTCTATGCTGGTCGACAATGGGGTGGTTAGCATTCTGAATGTCGAGGCGAGCCCCGGCGAGTGCGAAATCTCAGCTGGTGAGACATTGCTGGACGCGATGGGCTAAAGAAAAATGGGCGGCCTCGGTGGGCCGCCCATTTGCTATTCTGCGATGTCTTGCTCGCCCAGGTGAACGATCGTGCGCGTGGGGAATGGAATATCCACACCTGCGGCATCCAGCGCCTCTTTCACCTTCCGCTTCATATCGGCCTGATAAGCAAAGTAGTCGCTGCTTTTGCACCAAACCCGCACCAGAAAATCGACCGAGCTGGCATTGAGGTTATTGACCTGAAAAAACGGTTCCGGGTTGGTCATGGAACGTGTGTCGGCCATAATCGTGTCACGGATCGTTTGTTCGGCCAGTTGCAGGTTCGCGCCATAACCCACACCAAAGACCCACTCTGCCCGGCGGGTATCGTAGGATGAGTAGTTGACGATGGTGTTTCCCCAAACCTGTGAGTTGGGGATGATAATCTGTACGTTATTCACCGATGCCATTTCGGTAAAGTTCAACGTGATGTCTTTCACAGTGCCCATCTGGCCGTTCACCTCAACAAAATCACCTATTTTGATGGGGCGGAAAAAGACGATCATCACGCCGGCGGCGACATTTGATAGCGTCCCTTGCAGGGCCAGACCGATGGCCAGGCCGGCGGCACCAATAACGGCGACAAAGGACGTCGTCTGGACCCCGAATGTGTTGAGCACAAAGAGGAACGCAAAGCCGATGATGACGTAGCGCGCGACATTGCCCAGAAAGTTGAACAAGGTGATGTCCAGATGCGCGTATTTGGCACCCAGCCCGACAAGTCGCCTGCGCACCCAGCCACCGATGATGAAGCCGATAACCAGTATCGCAATCGCGGCAAGCACGTTGCCCACGGCCGATGCAAGAAATTCAATCGTCAAAAGATCCGAAAGGGTTTTGCCGTCCCAGATCGCGGTATTCATCAAGGTTTCCAATTCAATCTCCGGCGAGTTTGTCCAGTTTCGCACCCAGTTTCGCGTCAAGCGCGCTTAGGCCATCTGCGTCATGCGTGGTCAAGGTGACCTCGACTGTTTTATAGACGTTGGACCATTCGGGATGGTGGTTCCATTTCTCCGCCCAGATGGCTGCACGGGTCATGAAACCAAAGGCGTCGACGAAATTCTTAAACACAAATACCTTGTGGATTGCGTCGCGCCCTTCAACCATTGCCCATCCGCTGGCCAGCAGTGGGGCGATCTTTTCGGCGCGTTCGTCCTTGGTTAGCTTGTCAGTCATTGATGATCCTTCATTTTGGTTTTGCGGAATGGCCCGTAGTTGGTGAGCACTTCAATTTCATGGTCCACCGCATCGCGTTCCGCATCCAGATAACGCGCCACGGCGTCCTTGAACCCGGCATCGCCGAACCAATGCAGCGAATGGGTGGCAACCGGCAGATAGCCACGCGCGAGCTTGTGTTCACCCTGCGCGCCTGCCTCTACGCGTGTCATCTCATGCCGGATGGCATAGTCGATCGCGCGGTAATAGCAAACTTCAAAATGCAGGCTGGGGTGGTGTTCAATGCAGCCCCAATAGCGGCCATATAGCGTCTCGCGTCCGATAAAATTCAACGCCCCCGCAATGGGCTGCCCGTCGCGTAGTGCCAGCACCATCAGCATGTCGTCGCGCAGCGTGTCATGTGCCCTGCGAAAGAAATCGCGCGTCAAATAGGGCGTCCCCCATTTGCGGTTGCCGGTGTCCTGATAGAAAACCCAGAATGCATCCCAGTGTTCGGGCGTGATCTGATCGCCTGTCAGTTCCACAATCTTGCCGCCAAAATCATTGGCTTGCCGCCGTTCCTTGCGCAGCGTCTTACGCTTGCGACTGGAAAGTGTGGCGAGGAAGGCGTCAAAATCAGCATAGCCGTCGTTGATCCAGTGAAACTGCTGCCCGATCCGGGGCAGTAGCCCCATTTCGGCGCCGGCCAGTGCTTCGGCCTCGGTGCAGAATGTGACGTGCAGGGATGAGATTTCGTTCTGTGCGGCCAGTTGCATGGCCCCTTGGATCAACGCTGACATGCCCAACACTTCAAACCCCTGGCGGGTCAGGAACCGCCGTCCGGTGGCGGGCGTGAACGGCACTGCGATCTGCAGTTTGGGGTAGTAGCGCCCGCCTGCATTTTCATAGGCATGCGCCCAGTTGTGATCAAAGATGTATTCGCCCTGACTGTGCCCTTTGGCATAGAGGGGGGTGGTGGCGATGATCTGGCCATCCTGTGCCGCCGACAGATACTGTGGCTGCCAGCCACTGCCGGGGCCGACCGATCCGCTGTCTTCCAGTGCCTTGAGAAACCGATGCGTGGTGAAGGGGTCCACGGGTCTGCCGTCTGCCGCCTCGGGGCAAGCACAGGCATCCCAGTCGCCAGCCTCAATATCATTGATGCTGCGATGGACGGTGATCTCGATGGGCCTCTCGTTCATAGAGTGTAATTTGTGGGCTGCAGGGGCGGCGTCAAGCCAGATACCCTTCAAACGTCACATTATCGACGATGCGACGGGCCTCCGCTTCGGCCTTGGCCGAACGGATGGTCCACGTGAAGATATGCGCGCCGCCTGCCTTGAGTTCCGCCACACGCGGGCGATCCAGGTCCGAGGCCTCGTGACTGATAAAACAGGCACCAACGGGGGCGTAATCCGGGATATCGCGTAGGATGTCGCGGGTGGCGGCGGGAACCTCAGGCCAGAACATCGCCTCATAGCTGGATGTGGTGATGCCACGCGGGGTATCCGGCGCATACTCGGCACATTTTGCAACGGCATGGGGGTTGAACGACATCAGGGCGATATCGCCTTTGTAGTGCGTCAATGCAGAACAGGTTGCTTGTTCCAGCGGCCCTACATCCGGGCCCATTTCGCCATCCTGATCCTTGATCTCGATCAGCAGCGGAACCTGCCCCGCGACAAGTGCAAGCACAGTATCAAGGGCGGGAATAGTGCCGCCATCATCGGTCAGCGATATGGCTTCCAGTTCCGCCCGTGTGCGGGCACGGACAGGGCCGCTTTCGCTGGTCAAACGATCCAGGCCATCGTCATGAAATACCATGGCGTGCCCATCGCTGGTCAGCTGCACATCCATTTCGATCCCATAGCCTGCGGCAATTGCGGCCTCGATGGATTTTAGACTGTTCTCCACCCGCCCCGCCTTGCGGTCGTGCAGGGCGCGGTGGGTGATGGGGCGGTCGAAAAAACTGGCGGGCAGCGTCATTTGATCTGAAAGATACCTTCGATTTCGACAGCTACGCCAAATGGCAGGCTCGCTGCACTGACAGCTGAACGTGCATGACGGCCCTTGTCACCCAATGCGGCCACCATGAAATCGGAGGCCCCGTTGATGACCTTTGGTTGATCGCCGAAATCTGCTGTGGAATTGACAAACCCGACCAGTTTGACGACCCGCACAAGCCTATCGATGTCACCACCGCAGGCATTCTTAAGTTGCGCCAAAAGGTTGATGGCACAGCTTCGCGCTGCGGCGGTGCCAGCCTCGACATCCATGTCGTCGCCCAGCTTGCCTTTGAGCATACCATCTGCATCGGCCGCGACTTGACCCGACACGTAAACCATGTCGCCCGCAATCACATAAGGTACATAGTTGGCGGCAGGTGCGGGGGCGTCCGGCAGTGTCACGCCCAGTTCGGCCAGTTTATCTTCGATCACGCTCATTGCATTTCTCCTATCATTTGGCGCGACGCTAGCGGGCAATGATGTGCTGTGCAATCAGGTCTCGCGAAAGGCTTTGGTGAAATAATCGGCCAGCGGCTTGATCAGGTAGTCCAGCGGGCTGCGGTCGGCGGTGCGCACGAAGGCCTCGACCGGCATGCCGGGGATCAAGGTCATATCATCGGGCAGGCGTTCAATTTCGCCTGCGTTCAACTGCACTTCGGCGCGATAGAATGACAGGCCGGAGTTTTCGTTCTGAAACGCATCGGCAGAAACCAACGTGACCTTTCCGTTCAGCTCTGGTGTGCGCCGCTGGTCAAAAGCCGAAAACCGCAATGTGACATCCTGACCGACATAGATCTGATCCACATCGATCACCTGCACCTGCGTCGCAATGACCAGCGGGCGGTCTTGCGGGATCAGGAACAGCACAGGGTCCGCCGCGCGGATCACCGATTGCGGGGCAAAGACCTGCATCCCGTACACGATGCCGGACACAGGGGCGCGAATGTCCAGACGATCAAGCCGGCGCCGCAACGTGCGCCGTTGTTCCGACAATTCCAATTCGTTGAACTGTAGATCGCGCAGTTGGGTGATCGCTTCCTCGCGGCGCGAGGAGGACAGTGCAAGGATCTGAATATCGATTTCAGTCATGCGTTCGGCCGCCTGTGCCATCTGCGCAGTCAGATCACCCATGGTGCCCAGCAGACTGGCCTCTTCGCGTTGCAGGGCAAGGACACGGCTGGCCTGTGCCAGACCACGCTCAAGCAGGCTTTGCTGGTCGGCTAATTCCTGCGCGATCAGCGTTTGCTGGGTGGTCAATGCCTCTTGTTGGGCCGTGATGCCTGACAATTGGCTGGCAATCTGCGCGCGCTGCTGGGTGAACTGTTCGACCGCGCTGTTATTGGTTTCGACCCGCACGGCAAACAGCCGTTCTTGCCCCGCCATCAGGGACTGGACATCAGCGCCGCTGGCATCCAGCAGGATCGGGCTGAAGGTCAGGCTGGTGGCGTCGTCGCGTTCTGCTTCAAGCCGGGCCCGGCGTGCGAGGATTTCAAACAATTGCCCTTCGACAATGGCCAGTTCTGATTGCAGCACAGAGGCATCAAGCCGGATCAGCAGATCGCCCGCTGCAACCGTGTCACCCTCATCCACGAGGATTTCCTCCACCACACCGCCGTCGGGGTGCTGCACGACCTGCCGGTTGCGATCTACCTCGATCTGGCCGGATGTGATGACGGCCCCGGTGATCTGGGCACGCACGGCCCAGGTGCCAAAACCACCCACCAGAACAAGCAGCGCAAGCACGCCTATCGTCAAGTGCCGGGTCGCGGACCAACGTTTGGTTCCATCGGTCATGATACACCTCCGGCCTTGCCGGTGTTGCGCTTGATGTCGCCGTGGTTCTTGACGATCTCGGCCAGCACTTCATCTTTGGGCCCAAAGGCGCGACGGGTGCCGTTCTCGATGGCTAGCAGTAGATCACATTCCTGAATAGCCGATGGCCTGTGGGCCATGATAAAGACGATCTTGTCTGTAGCCTTGAGATTGCGGATCGCAGTGTTCAGCGCAACGGAGCCTTCGTTATCAAGGTTCGAATTCGGCTCATCCAGTACCACCACCACTGGGTCACCATAAAGTGCGCGGGCCAGTCCGACCCGTTGAATTTGCCCACCCGATAACCGGCCACTGCTGGCAGAGACACGGGTGTCATAGCCATCAGGCAGTTTCAAAATCATTTCATGTGCGGCGGCGGCCTTGGCGGCGGTAACAACAGCGGCATCATCAGGTTGCATACTCATACGGGCGATGTTTTCCTTGATGGTTCCGTCAAACAGTTGGACACGTTGGGGTAGATAACCCACGTGCTGACCCAGAACATCAGGGTCGTACTGGTCCAGCGCTGCACCATCCAGCCGGACCTTACCGCCGGCTGGATGCCATACGCCGGTCAGTACCCGCGCCAATGTAGATTTACCCGCGCCAGAGGTGCCGATGACACCCACCGCCTGACCGGGTTTAACCTCAAAACTGATCATCCGTAACGCGGCCTGCTGCTCACCGGGGGGGACAACCGTCACCTGATCGGCCAGAAGGTGGGCCCGTGGCTTGGGCAGCGCGGTACGCTGGGCTTCGACCGGTATTTGCCCCAGCAGCACTGCCAGATTGCCCCACCCTTCGCGGGCGCGCTGGAACATGGCCCATTGGCCAACAAGCTGTTCCATAGGGGCCAGTGCACGACCCAGTAGGATGGAGCCGGCGATCATTGCGCCCGGCGATAGTTCGTTGATCAGCACCAGATAGGCCCCAACGCCCAGCATGGCCGATTGCAGGAACAGTCGGAATGATTTGGTGAGCGCGGTGAACGTGCCAGAGGCATCGGCGGCCGCAATACTGGTATCCAGCGATTGCCCACGTGTGACTTGCCAGCGGTCAAACGCGGCCTCGCGCATGCCCAGCGAATGCACCATCTCGCTTTCATCACGGATCTGGGCGCCAAGCCGTTCGGAGGCAAAACTAGCCGCGTTCGCTGCCTCAATTGGCTTGCGCGTCGACCATTGGTTCAAAAGCGCCACAATGACCAAAACCGCAGCACCACTGATCGCCAAAACACCCATCAGCGGGTGAAAGATGAAAATGCCGAAGAAGAACAGCGGCACCCAAGGCAGATCAAACAGGGCCATCAGGGCAGGCGATGTCAGCAGCCGTTGCACTGCTTCCAGATCGCGCTGGCCAGTGGCGGCCTGTTGTGGCGCGCGGTGCAGTGTGGTGGCCTTGAGCACAGCAGCAAACACACGCCGGTCGAGCCGCGCCTGAAACCGGGCACCCACCCGGCCCATCACCCGGCCGCGTACGAAATCAAGGATACCCATCATGCCGTAAAGGAAGGCGACAAGCACCGAGAGCGCGATCAGCGTCTCAAACGACCGCGAACTCAGCACCCGGTCGTAAACATTGAGCATGTAAATCGGACCGGTCAGCATCAGCAGGTTCACAAAAAAGCTGAAGACTGCGACGATCCAATACAGCCCACGGCTTTCGCGCCGGGCTGCACTCAGCTCGGCCTGACCTGCTTTGATCTGATCATTGGACATGCGTCTGACACACCTTTTCTATGCTCTCGGCGTTGTAACGGCAGTCGCCAATAAACACCAACAGAGTTAACGAGATACCTGTTTTTCACGCTTAGCGGGATGAATCATTGATCGGCCACGCGGTTTGGCGCATTGTAATGCACTGATGACTGCGCGTTGCCCGCATATTGCCGCACTTGCCCTGCTGTGTCCCGCCATGTTGATGGCGGGTCCGTTTGATGGAGTCTACAAACAGACGGCCAATGCGGAATGCTCACTTGTGGGCGTCGATGGTGGTGCGCTCAAGATCGAAGAGAATATCTTTTATGGGGTGGAGGTCGAATGCCGTATGACCAGCCCGATTGATATCCTCGATATGGACGCCACGCTTTATGACATGCAATGCACCGGCGAGGGGTCCACATGGACCGAACGGGCCATGTTGATGCGCGATGCTGAAGACGAGGGCATTTACATGATCTGGGACGGCTACGCCTTTCGGTATGACCGTTGCGAAGAGGGTGAATTCTAGTGGGCTGAGAGTGGTTTATTCATGAATATGGCATGCGTATTGTGCAGCCATCCTGCAGAAAAGTACCAATCAATTCCCTAAAATATTCTCCAACAGGTTGATGATCGCCTCGTCAACCACCTCCCCACCCCGGCTTTCCAACAGGCCCGTCCCGGCGGGGCGTTGCGGGATTGTCATCGGCAGCGGCGTCGGCTGTCGGCCTTCCAGCACCCGCGCCATCGTTTCCTGCCAGATCGTTGCAGGCAGCCCACCGCCAGTTACACCGGTCAGACGTCTGTTGTCATCATAGCCCATCCACACACCAGTGACGTAGTCCCCCGTAAAGCCAATAAACCATGCATCACGTGACCCCTGGGTCGTGCCGGTTTTGCCTGCAATCTGCCAACCGTTGATTCGGGCGCGTTGGCCTGTGCCCTGCTCGACCACTTTCGACATCATCCATGTCAGCTGGCGGGCGGCATCTTCACGGACAATCCGCTCTCCGATACCGGCGGTTTGGGCATCCATCAGGACTTCATCGTCGCCCATCAGGCGCAGATCCACCAAACCATAGGGGGTCACAGCAGAACCGCCGTTCAGAATACCGGCAAATGCACCTGTCATATTGAGCAGGGTGCTTTCTGACACCCCCAGCGCAAGCGCGGGTCCGGCGGCCAGGTCACCCTGAATGCCAAAGCCGGCGGCCACGTTGCGCACCAACTCGCGGCCAACCTCCTCCGAGACAAGAATGGCAGGGATGTTACGGCTGGTCGCCAGCGCATCCACCATGCTGATGGGCCCGATAAATTCGCGGTCATAGTTCTCGGGGCACCAAGGGGGTGATCCGCGTCGGTCCCAACAGGTGGGCGCATCATCAATCAGGTCATAAGGTGACATGCCCAGATCCAGGGCGGCGGCATAGATGAAAGGTTTGAAGGCTGACCCGGTCTGGCGCAGCGCCTGTGTGGCCCGGTTGAAGGCACCCGTCGCGTTGATATTGCGCCCGCCAACCATTGCGCGCACGGCGCCATCGGCGGACATCACGACAATGGCGGCCTGCGCCTCTGATCCTTCACGGACGTCGCGTTCAAAAACCTCGATCAGCGCCTCTTCGGCGGCAGCCTGAATGCGTTGGTCCAGCGTAGTGCGGATGATCACATCTTCGGTGGTGTCGCGGGTAAAAAACTCTGGCCCGCTTGCCATGACCCAATCGGCAAAGAACCCGCCAGTTCTGGCGCGCGCCGCCTCGGACAGGGTGGCAGGGTTGTCGCGGGCGTTTTGCGCCTCGGCGGCCGAGATATAGCCCTGATCAGCCATCAATCCGATGACGACAGAGGCGCGGTTCTGGGCGCGTTCAAGGCTGCGGGTTGGTGCGTTGACCGAGGGCGCGGTCAGCAGCCCAGCCAGCATTGCGGCTTGTGCGGGGTTCACCTCGGCGGCTGAGATGCCAAAGTAGCGTTGCGCTGCCGCCTCAAACCCACGGCTGCTGGCCCCCAGATACGCGCGGTTGAGGTAGATAGTGAGGATTTCCTCTTTGGTGTAGGCAATCTCCATCCCCACCGCAAAGACGGCCTCGCGGGCCTTTCGCCAAAGTGACCCCTGGCGACAGTCATCCTCATAGGCGCGCTCATTCTCCCAACGGTTGGGATCGAAGGGTACACCAAGGCAAAGTAGTTTGGCTGTTTGCTGGGTCAGCGTAGACCCACCGTTGCCAGACAATGGCCCGCGCCCCGCGCGCAAGTTGATGCGGACCGCGGAGGCGATGCCACGGGGCGAAACCCCGAAATGGCGGTAGAACCGTTTGTCCTCTGTCGCCACAACAGCGTTATGCAGATGAGGAGAGACCGTCTCGGTCGTGACCATCCCGCCAAATTGATCACCGCGCCAGGCAAACACTTCGCCTGTCAAATCGGTCATCGTGACAGAGCCACGGGTGCGCCCATCAATCAGATCAGCCATCGCAGGCATCTGGGCGGCAAAGTACAATGAGAACCCCGCGATGATCAGGCTGACCACAAGGCCGACACGCCAGGTAAAGGCCCACAAGATGCGGGTCAGCCACCAGACCGGTGTGAGGATCAGGTTGATCAAGCCGCTTGGCTTGGCCTTCCGTGGGGTCACCTTCCGGCGCGCGGCTGGTTTTTTCTTTGGCGCAGGCTTTTTCTTGGCCGCTGTTTTGGCCGGATAGCGCCGATCAGCCACCAAAGGTGACCGCTTCTTGCCGTTTCCACTCATGATCCGCTCGATTGACTGTTTTGTCTGTTTTGCAGGACTATAACCGCCCACTTTCGAAATGTAGAGCGCGATGCGTCGCGCAGGGGCGCTTTTTTGCGCGCCCAATTTTCAGGCATATGGTGCTACTTGTGCAAAAATTGTGCAATAGAACCTGTACTCGGCCTGCTTTGCGCTTGCAGCAATCTTGCTGCACCGCTGCACAGGCGTTTTGTTTCTGGGTGCAAGCAGGCGCCGCCGCAACGGGTGTCTGCAAAGGAATTTGCAAGGGGAAGAACGTGAAACTTATCATTGCAGCAATCAAACCGTTCAAGCTTGAGGAGGTGCGCGAAGCGCTCACCACCGTGGGCGTGCGCGGGATGATGGTGTCTGAAATCAAAGGGTTCGGCTCTCAGTCGGGGCATACCGAGATTTATCGCGGAGCCGAATACGCCGTAAACTTTGTGCCCAAAATCAAGCTTGAGATCGTGGTGCAGGACAGCATGGCTGAACAGGTTGTGCAGACCCTCGCGATGGCCGCCAAAACCGAAAAGATCGGTGACGGCAAGATTTTCGTGCTCGACGTGGAAGGTGCGCTGCGCGTGCGCACTGGCGAGATCAATGATGACGCACTTTAAGAGCGCAGTGAGGGACAAAACTATGAAACTGACCAAGTATCTATTCGTCGGGGTTGCTTTTGCGCTCCTGCCAACATTTGCGCTGGCGCAGGACGCCGCACCGACCTTTGACGAGATCGGCCCCTATCTCATGACGACATTGCTGTTTCTTGTGAGCGGCTTTTTGGTGTTCTGGATGGCGGCAGGTTTCGCCATGCTTGAGGCGGGCCTCGTGCGGTCCAAGAATGTCACAACACAGCTGACCAAGAATATTGCCCTCTATTCGCTGTCCGCCATCATGTATTGGCTGGTGGGGTTCAATTTGATGTATCCGGGTGCGTTTGACGATGTGGCGGGTACCTACCCTGACGCATGGTTGATTGGTGGCTGGCTTGGCCCGTTCTTCAATCCAGCGGTGCTTGAACCTGTGGGCCTTGCAGCCGCTGCGGCCGACCTTGGGTATGCCTCTGTGGCCTCTGATTTTTTCTTTCAACTGATGTTCTGTGCGACCACTGCATCCATCGTATCGGGCACCTTGGCCGAACGGATCAAGCTGTGGCCTTTCCTGATCTTTGTCGTCGTTCTGACGGGGTTCATCTACCCGATTGGTGCGTCATGGCAGTGGGGCACTGGCTGGCTGGCGCAAATGGGCTTCTACGACTTCGCGGGGTCCACCGTTGTGCACGCTGCTGGTGGTTTTGCGGCGCTCGCCGGTGCCATTGTGCTGGGTGCGCGTATTGGCAAATACAAGGATGGCCGTGTTGTACCGATGCCGGGGTCAAACCTGGCGCTGGCCACATTGGGGACCTTCATCCTGTGGCTGGGGTGGTTCGGTTTTAATGGCGGGTCGCAGCTGGCTGCGGGGACTGTGGGCGATATCACTGACGTGGGTCGTATCTTTGCCAACACCAATATGGCCGCGGCAGCCGGTGCGGTTGCTGCACTGATCTTCACGCAGGTCATGTACAGGAAGGTCGATCTGACGATGGTCCTGAATGGAGCACTTGCCGGTCTGGTCTCCATCACGGCGAGCCCGCTTGAGCCAACGCTTTTTGGTGCGCTCTGGATTGGCGGCGTGGGTGGTATCATTGTGGTCTTTATGGTGCCGCTGCTTGACAGGCTGAAGATTGACGATGTGGTTGGCGCGATCCCGGCTCACCTGATCGCAGGTTTCTGGGGCACAATCGTGGTGCCTGTCTACGCCGGTGCCGACAGCAACTTTGGCACACAATTCGTGGGCTTCGTTGCCATCGGTGGCTTTACCTTTGTGGTCAGCCTTGTGGTCTGGATTGTCCTGAAAGGGGTGTTGGGTATCCGCGTCTCAGAAGAGGCCGAGATTAACGGCCTGGACATGTCCGAACTGGGCATGGAAGCCTATCCGGAGTTTGCAAAGGGCTAAATACCCCAAGGCACCCAGTACCCGACCCGGGCGATTTCGCCCGGGTTCTTGCTGGGGTGGTGGATTGAAATCCACCTTACATTAAGGACTGGCGCCCCGAGAATGCGATTGGCCAGTATCGGATGCCCGGTTGCGGAGCCGACGTTGGTATCGGCGACATGACCCTGGAGCACAGACATTGGTGATCGGCGTGGCCAATCGAATAGGGTATGTCTCCAAAGTGTGGAAAGAGATCCCGGTGGATGCGCTGGGGCATATCTAAGGCGCTGTTTTCCGTTGCGGTCGGGATGCACGAACTTTTATGCCTCCGGCGGAGATACTTTCGGCCTTATGTATCAAACGCACCAATAACACACCTTATAAAAACAAGACTGTGAATCCATAATGTGGGTATGCAGGACCGGACCATAAACAACGCGCTGATCGCACTCCGCAAACAAGGCGGATCGCAAGGGATGCTGGCCGAAGTGCTGCTGGATATGCGGGGCGTGTCCTTGCCGCTGTATCACCAGCGCGAGCAATTCAGACGCGGCGCAACAATGCGGGCTGTGTTAGATGCTCTGAAAGAGGGACCCATGACGCCAGCGCAGGTAGGTGACGCCATTCTAGCGGCCAAGTCCGACCTGTCAGAGCGTGACGCGCGAAACAGGGCGTATCAGACGCTACAGCGGCTTAAAGCTAAGGGTGTGGTGGTGCGGGATGGGAGGTTGTGGGCGCTGGTGTAGGTGCAGGACTTTGGGCTGGATGGGTGTTTGTGGCGGCTAGCTTAGCTCTTGCCTATTTTTCCATCCCACTTGTCAATCAGCTTTGTCGTCATGGTCCATATCTCGCCCATCTGCCATCGGCGGCCAAGAACAATAATAATGATGATTTGGATGAGTCCTATTACGAACGGGCCGCTCCAAGTCTGAGTTGAAACGTAAGGGGGTGACTTACGCTCGGCTTGTTGAAAAGCTGTCCGACATTGGAATCAGTGAGAAAGAGGTTAACGTCGCCAATAAGCTATCCAGAGGGAAGTTTTCAGCGGCGTTTATGTTACAATGCCTAAAGGTAATCGAGGTAAGGGAACTAAGACTGTAGGGGCATCCGTTGCCCTATTCATCTTTAGTTGTTTGTTAGTCGGAATTTACGATTCAGGGCGGAAGCACGGCGAAGCCATAGGCGAGTATGTAGCCAACACCGACACCTATGCCCGCGAGACCCAAGAACATATAGAAAAGTGCCTCACCCTCCCCGAGGACGGCACTAAAACGGAATGCATAGTTCGTGAAATAGGGGCCAGCAACGAGCATGAGCGCGCCGAGAAAGACCTTATAGCCCAAACTGAAATGGCGCTCTGGGCCTTCTGGATGCTTGTGGTATCTGCGTCGATGCTCGTCATAACCGCTTTTGGTGTTTGGTGTTTGGTGGATCAGAGACACCCTCATTGAGACCTGCCAGGCGGTTCTTGCCGCCAAGGAGTCTAATAGAGTCGCCGATAGGGCCAATGATGTCGCGTTCCGGTCTGCTGATATAACGGAGGCTATCGGTAAGTCTCAAACTCGAGCCTACCTTACCGCTAATATTCGAAAGATCCGAGTTGTCCCGGCAAAGAATTGGGGGGTTCATGTCGGAATATATATTGAAAATAAAGGAAATTCCCCCGCTCTTAACACTGTCAGCGCAACAAGCCATAACTGGTTGATCCAAGATCGGAATCTTAAAGATGGCGCTATAGAATTTGATGTTCCTGACAACCCACTCAACGCCAGCGTGAGCAATATTCAGCCGGGAGGCCATGTAGCAATTAACATCCTCCTTCCAGCAATTCCGGAAGACGCCCTCGAGGTTTTGATGGAAACTGAGAAACTTATGTACGTCGTTGGCGGCGCGCGGTGTGGACCTGTCACGCTTTTGTGCCGCTCCAAGTGCTCGTTTAAGCCACCTTTCGCT
>CAKMYZ010000018.1 GCA_929200255.1 uncultured Alphaproteobacteria bacterium
AACCCTCTTTTAGCAAATTGCCCTATTTGGTCCCATAGGCGCTGACGTCAGACAAACTGTAACCTGCCCCATAGGGTCTAGACCTTTAGTTCCAAAGACGTTCTGGGGTAGAAATCGCAAGTTATTTGTCAAAATGCGGCAACTCGACGTCAACAAGTGTCACCTTATCTGTCGTTTCACACAGACGGACATCAAACACCTAGCCACACTTGGAGTATCCGCATGACCCACAGGTCATGCAGCCTTCAATCATACGCAACTCATACGCCCCACAGGACGCACAGGCCTTCCCCTTGGGCCCGCCGTTGATCGCGACGACATCTGCTTGCGGATCGGCCTTCAATCCCATCCCTTCGCCTGCCAAGAACCCTGTGGCGATCATGTGTTTTTCTATTACGCCACCAATCGCTGCCAGAATGGATGGGACATATTTGCCCTGCATCCATGCGCCGCCACGCGGATCGAACACGGCTTTCAACTCTTCCACAACAAAGGATACATCACCCCCGCGCCGGAACACGGCGCTGATCATCCGCGTCAGCGCAACCGTCCACGCAAAATGTTCCATGTTTTTCGAGTTGATGAAGACCTCAAACGGTCGCCGGTGCCCGGCGATTACCAGATCATTCACGGTAATATAGATCGCATGCTCACTATCGGGCCATTTCAATTTGTAGGTCGCGCCGTCCAATTCCTGCGGGCGGTCGAGCGGTTCGGACATGTAGACGACCTCAGCGCCATTGCCTTCGTCCCGGACCTGCGCGGGAACCTCAGACGGCGACGCCTCCTCGGACACCGACAGGACTGACCCCGTCACATCATTGGGCCGGTATGTTGTGCACCCTTTGCAGCCCTGATCCCACGCGGCCATGTAGACCTCTTTGAAATCGTCAAAGCTGATATCTTCGGGGCAATTGATCGTTTTGGAAATGGAACTGTCGATCCATTTCTGTGCCGCTGCCTGCATCCGCACATGGTCGAGCGGGGCCAGCGTTTGCGCGTTGACAAAGTAGTCGGGCAAAGGCGCATCGCCCTTCAGATCACGCCACATCTGCACGGCACAATCCACGACCTCTTCCTCGGTCCGAGATCCGTCTTTTTGCAGCACCTTGCGGGTGTAGGCATAAGCGAACACCGGTTCGATCCCCGACGACACATTGCCCGCATAAAGGCTGATCGTGCCGGTTGGCGCAATCGAGGTCAGCAAGGCATTCCTGATACCATGTTCCGCAATCGCATCGCGCACGTCTTGATCCATTGCCTGCAGCGCGCCACTGGCCAGAAACTGCTCGGCGTCAAACAGCGGAAACGCGCCCTTTTCCTTTGCCAGGTCAACCGACGCAAGATAGGCGGCGCGCGCAATCTGATGCATCCATTTGTCGGTTTGTGCAGCGGCCTGTTCCGACCCATAGCGCAAACCGACCATCAACAATGCATCAGCCAGGCCTGTGACGCCCAATCCAATCCGGCGCTTGGCCCGCGCCTCAGCCGCCTGCGCCTCCAACGGAAAGCGCGAGGCATCGACGACGTTATCCATCATGCGCACAGCTGTGGCGACCAATTCGCCCAGCGCATCTTCATTCAAAGCCGCCGTCTCTGCGAAGGGATCCGAAACCAATCGTGCCAGATTGATCGATCCTAAAAGGCAGGCACCATAGGGCGGCAGCGGCTGTTCACCACAAGGGTTCGTTGCTGCAATCGTCTCGCAATAGTTGAGGTTATTCATCTGGTTGATGCGGTCGATAAAAATCACACCGGGTTCGGCATAGTCATAGGTCGACTGCATGATCGCATCCCACAACGCCCGGGCCTGAACGGTGCGATAGGTCTCGCCATTGAACACCAAATCCCATGGGTCATCCGCCTTGACCGCTTGCATAAACGGATCTGTCATCAGCACCGACATGTTGAACATGCGCAACCGGGCGGGGTCCGACTTGGCAGTAATGAATTCCTCCACATCCGGGTGGTCACACCGCATCGTCGCCATCATGGCACCACGGCGCGACCCGGCCGACATGATCGTGCGGCACATCGCGTCCCAGACATCCATGAACGATAGCGGGCCTGATGCATCCGCCGCCACACCCTTCACATCCGCGCCCTTGGGGCGAATGGTTGAGAAATCATACCCGATCCCGCCGCCCTGCTGCATGGTCAGGGCCGCCTCTTTGAGCATATCGAAAATGCCGCCCATGCTGTCGGGCACCGTGCCCATGACAAAGCAGTTAAACAATGTCACCGAACGCGCCGTCCCCGCCCCCGCAGTGATGCGCCCGGCAGGCAGATATTTGAAATCGGCGAGGGCGTCATAAAACTTGTCTTCCCACGCCTTTGGATCAGGCTCGACAGCAGCAAGCGACGTCGCGATGCGGCGCCATGTATCTTCAACGGTGTTATCAATCGGCGTGCCATCAGCCTGCTTGAAGCGATACTTCATGTCCCAGATTTGTTCAGCGATCGGGGCAGCGAAGGCGGTCATGGCGGGGAATCTCCTCTTGTCGGCAGGCAAGGCCTGCACCTTACGGGGTGGAGTTTCACTTTGGAATGGCGAAATTGAGGGCGATGTCATCGCAGGCATGAAGCCTACCACATATGGCTGTTGATCTCAAGCCTCCCACAACATAAACCCCTCCCATTGGATACGTTGATTTAAGTGATCTTCGCCTTACCTACGAAGCAGCCTCGGGGGACTGATGTCTAAAACCGTCCACATGCTTAAGCTATCCGTCGGCACCGAAGATGTTGCCGGGTTAGAGGCATGGCAGGCGACAAAGCGCGCGCAGACAGATGATGGCCTGCCGCGCCACATCACCCGGATGTGGCCCAAACGAGGTGACGAAATCCTCAATGGTGGGTCGATCTTTTGGGTGATCAAAGGTGTGATCCTCTGCCGCCAACCTATTCTACGACTGGACGAACATATATCCGAAGACGGCATCCGCCGTTGTGCCATTGTCTCCAAACCGGGGTTGATCCGGGTCGAAGCGACGCCCAAACGCGCCTTTCAGGGCTGGCGCTATCTGGCCGTCGGAGACGCCCCCCGCGACCTTCCCGAAGGACGTCAGGATGAGGAGGCCCTGCCACCGGAACTCTCCAAAGCGCTCGCCGCGATTGGCGTGCGATGATAGACGCAGGACCATAATCTACGCGCGTGGAGCGTCATGACACCCAGCTATCGCCCTGCAAACAGGTGCAAGTCGTCCATGAAGCCCACAAATCTGCCTCTGGCAAAACCCAGCAGCGTTTCCTAAGAACTAAGGTGAACGCATAAATCAAGGCGCCCCATGAAACCGATCTCTTCCCGTGCCGCCAGGCGACTGTCCAAAAAGGTCGCAAGGAACGCGACCCTGACGATTGGGGAGATCGCGGCCCGCGTGGAAAGCGCTCGGATCAAAGATCTCAGCGCCACGGTCCAAGCCCGCGCTAAACGCATCCTGTTGTCATATCTGCAAACTGCGCAATCCCACGAAATGCCCCTCACGGACGTCCTTGGTGAAATGGCGAGCGGCCAAGCGGCGTGGCGGCTGGGTCATGCCGTACGGGACGAGATCATGAAAAACCCACCTGACGTCGTGGGCAAAGCGGCTTGTGCGGAAAGCTGCGCGTTTTGCTGTATCCTTAAGGGTGGCGAAGGCGGTCTGATCACGGCGTTCGAAGCAACGCAGCTTCATAAAGCACTCGCATCACAACAAGGCAAACCCGACGGGCGCGACTGGCATCCGGATGCCTGCGCTTCACTCGACCCCGAAACCCGGACCTGTCGCGCCTACGACGCGCGCCCAATGATCTGCCGGTCATTTATCTCAACAGATGCAGAGGCCTGCAAAAAGAACGCCGAAGGCGGCAAAGAGCGAGGTGCGGGACTTCTTGGCAACCACCTTGATTATCTGGTGATCCACGCGCTTTGCCGGGCGGCGCTGAAGGGGGTCACGATGGTACATAGCTATTCTCTGGCCGCCGTGACAGCGGGGGCAGTGAGTGGCGCAGAGGCGGGCACAACGCTTGCCACGTCACGCCACAAGCCCAGCGCATTGGCCATCGCTTGCCGCGATGGTGCAATAGCAGCGGGTTCTTAGGGTTTGGCCCCTAGACGTCCAACACCATTTGCAGTGCTTTCAACTTCTGCCGTTGCGCGTCGGTCCAATCCTTGCGCCGCCCCCGAAACAACGTCGCCTGTGAGGCATGGATCAACCCGTCATCCAAAATCTTTAACCCGTTGGCACGCAGCGTTTCCCCGGTTGAGGTGATATCGGCAATCGCCTCGGCGGTTTCATTCTTCACCGTGCCCTCGGTTGCACCCTGACTATCAATTAGTTGGTAATCGGCCACGCCACTGTCACGCAGAAACTCGCGGACCAGCCGGTGAAACTTCGTCGCAATCCGCATCCGAAAACCATGGATTTGGCGAAATGCAGCGGCGGCTGCATCCAGATCATCCAAAGTGGCCACATCAACCCATGCCTGCGGCACCGCAATAATCAGATCCGCCCCGCCAAAACCCATGGGGGCCAATTCCGTCACCTGCGTATCCCAATTGGCAAGCTTCTCGCGCACCAGATCGGACCCAGTCACACCCAGATGGATATTGCCCGCCGCCAGCTCGCGTGGGATTTCGCCCGCTGACAACAGCACCAGTTCAACACCTTCAATACCCTCAACAGCACCCGCGTATTCGCGATCTGATCCGGATTTGCGCAGGGCCACGCCGCGCGCGCCGAACCAGTCAAATGTTTTTTCCATCAAACGACCCTTGGAGGGCACACCCAGCTTCAACATGCGTGCATCCCCCGCACAAGATCAGGGCGGATCACACCACCGACCGCAGGTGCCGCACGCCCCTGCCCCAATTGCGCAGTCAGCGCGTCATAGCGCCCACCGGTCGCGACTGGGGGTAGGTCCGGTCGATCCACGGCGTAAAAGCCAAAGACAAACCCGTCATAATACTCCAGCGAGGTGCGGCCATAGCTGCCCTCGAACTCCAGCGCAGTGACGTCGACACCTTTGTCGCCCAGCGCCTCCAGCCGCGCATCAAGCCGCGTAACCGCATCGCCAATCGCAGGCATGTCCACGGCGATATCGCGCAGGGCGCTCAGCACGTTAGTGGCAGTTTCGCGCAGACCCAAGATAGCATCAATCAATGCAATCTCGTCGGCCGCAATCGGGGCCGCAGCCGCATCTGCGCGCAGGGCCGCGATCCGTGCCGCGACCTCGGCCTTGCTGCGCAATCCGATATGCGGACCTGCATTGGCAAAAGGATCATCTGCCGCCAGCAATGCAGCCCGCGCAGAGGGCTGCTGCCCGCTGCCAAAGCGCTTCATCAAGGCGCGAAAGCGGCCTGGCCGCCAGATATGGCGAAGCAAGGCGGCCTTGCGCGCCTCTGTCGTGCGCAACCCACGCACTGCGGCCATCAGAATACCAATGTCGCCGGTCGCCGCACGCACAGGCTGTCCGCTCAGCGCTTCGGCGATGGCCGCAAACACCTCTGCGTCGGCGCTTGCCGGATCCCCGCCATCAAAGATTTCATAGCCCACCTGCACATATTCATTCGCGCGGCTTTCGTCGCTTTCCTGTTTCCGAAATACTTTGCCGGAATAGGTATAGCGGGCAGGATCGGCCTGCGTCTCCATGTGCATCTGCACAACGGGAACGGTGAAGTCAGGACGCAAAACCATCTCTCCGCGCAGCGGATCAGACGTTAGATAAGCGCGCGCGCGAATATCCTCGCCATAAAGATCCAGCAGCGTATCAGCCGGCTGCAATACGTCGGCCTTGATGACCTGCGCGCCTTTGGCCGCAAACAGATCACGCAAACGGCGCGCTTCGGTCAGTGTTTCGGGCGCGGTTGGCATTAGCCCTGCCCGTCCAGAATCTCGCGCACCTTCGCCACCATCTGATCGCGCGGCACGGCGTATTGGCTGGGGCGGTCTTTCCATTCTTCCAGCGTCGCGTTCTTGGCAATCTCGGCGCCAAGGATCAGGTCCTTGATTTGCACAATCCCCTGATCAAACTCATCCCCACCGGCGATGATCGCGACGGGCGACGCGCGCTTATCAGCGTATTTCAACTGATTGCCAAAGTTTTTGGGGTTCCCCAGATACACCTCGGCCCGGATACCCGCATTGCGTAATTCGGCAACCATCGTTTGATAATCGGCCATACGGTCACGATCCATGACGGTCACAACAACCGGCCCATCGGCCACATTGTCGATGCGGCCCTTGGCCCGCAAAGCGGCCAGCAAACGGTCTACCCCAATCGAGACACCCGTGGCAGGCACTTCCTGCCCGGTAAAACGCTTGACCAGATCGTCATAACGACCGCCACCCGCGACCGAGCCAAAGTTGCGCGGACGGCCCTTTTCATCGGTGACCTCGAAGGTGAGTTCCGCCTCATAAACCGGGCCAGTGTAGTAGCCGAGGCCACGGACAACGGATGGGTCGATGACGATGCGGTCGGCTTCGTATCCTTGAGCGCCGAGCAATGTTGCAATCCTCTTCAACTCCTCAACGCCCTCCTTGCCCACTTCGCTTTCTGAAACGATGACCTCCAACACCTCAACCGCCACTTTATTCCATGCTGGCCCGGCTGCCTTGCGAAGCGCGTTCAAATAGTGAGGTTCCATAATATCGTGATCGGTCCAATCGGTAAGGTATGCCTTCAGGCGGGTTTCTATTGATTGGGTCGCGCCTACGAACCCCATCACCACATCAGCCTGCGCCTCGCTCAGCCCAGCGCCCTTCGTAAAATCGCCACTGGCATCCTTGCGCCCCTCGCCCAGCAACGCCCGCACGCCCTCCGGCCCCAGCCGGTCCAGTTTATCAATCGCGCGCAGCACGATGCCGCGCTCGGCCTCTTTGTCGTCACCCGACAGGCCCGCAACCTCCATCACGCCATTCAGCACCTTGCGGTTATTCACCCGGATCACATAGTCGCCGCGCGGGATGCCGACCTCTTCCAGCGTATCGGCCAGCATCGCGCAAATCTCGGCATCGGCGGCCACGGACGACGCCCCAACCGTATCCGCATCACATTGATAGAACTGGCGAAACCGGCCCGGTCCGGGCTTTTCATTGCGCCAGACCGGCCCCATCGCATAGCGGCGATAGGGGCTGGGCAGATCATTGCGATATTGCGCGGCCACACGCGCCAATGGCGCGGTCAGATCGTAACGCAGGGCGAGCCAATCCTTATCCTCTTCCCATGCAAACACGCCCTCATTCGGGCGGTCCACATCGGGCAAAAACTTGCCCAGCGCCTCAACCGTTTCAACGGCCGAGGTTTCCAGCGCATCAAACCCATAGCGATGATACACAGCCGCAATCTTGGCCAGCATTTGCGTGCGCTGCGTTACCTCTGCGCCAAAATAATCGGGAAAGCCCTTAGGCGCTTGCGCCTTGGGGCGGGGCTGTTTCTTTTGCTTGGCCATGGGTTCTGGTCCTGCGGTCACTTGCGTTCCTGCGCCATGTAACCCGGCAATGTCACAGGGGCAATGCAGTCGTATATTTCAGCTCTTTCAGTGAGAACGATGACACCACCGATTTCACGTAGGGTGAACGCAGCAATTGATGGGTCATGAACGCCTCATACCCTTCGACATCGCGGCAACGGATTTTCAGCATATAATCTGCCGTGCCTGATATCGCATGTGCCTCCATGATCTGTGGGTAGCTGCGAATGACCGTGGCAAAGCCAGCGATCGCCGCTTCTGAATGATCACCCAACCGGACGGTCGCAAAGACGCACAGCCGGGCATCTGCCAGTGCAGGATCCAGCAAGGCAACCCGCCCCTTGATCAACCCCAGTTTTTCGAACTCCTGCACCTTGCGCCAAGCGGTTGAGGTCGCAATCCCAGCCGCCGCGGCAAGGGTCGCCAATGACGCCGCCGCATCCGCCTGCACAGCCTGCAATAACCGCCGTTCCTGATCAGATAATTTCATGAATTGCCAAAATCCGCTCACCACATCGCTAACAAAGTTCGATATCCGCTCATATCAAAACAGAAATTCCGCCGCTTTGACAGAAAATAAGTATCAAAGGAGTCCATCATGCCCAAAACAACCTATGCATCCCTCACCCCCGACGCCGAAGGCCGTTATCCCTACACGGCTGAGGATGATGCTGTTTGGGGCGAACTCTATACCCGGCAGATGGATTTCCTGCCGGGCAAGGTGGCACCGGAATACCTTTCAGGCGTGGCCCAGCTGGGCCTCGCCGCGGATAAGGCGCCACAGGTGGCCGAGATCGACGCCAAACTGCACGCACTGACCGGCGCGGGCGCCCATGGTGTCGCGGCCATTATCCCGCCGTCGCAGTTCTATGACTTGCTTAGCCAGCGCAAATTTCCCGTTGCCACCTTCCTGCGGCGGCGCGAGCATATGGACTACATCGAAGAACCGGATCTGTTTCACGAGGTTTTTGGCCATTGCCCGATGCTAACCAATCACGCCTATGCCGATTTTATCGAAGGGTTCGGGAAAGCCGCCAAACGCTTGGGCAAAGGCTATAGCTGGCATATGTTCCGGCTGTTCTGGTTCACGGTGGAGTTCGGCATGATCCGGACGCCCGACGGATTGCGCGCCTATGGAGCCGGTATCGTGTCATCCCCGGCCGAGGCCGCCCATGCAACCAGTGGCGACGCGCTGATGCAGGATTTCGATCTGCCCACGATCCTGCGGACCCCTTACCGGATCGATATCGTGCAGCCGACCTACTTTGTGATCGACAGCTTTGAACAACTGGCAAGCACCCTCACCGCTGACTTCAAGGCGCTGATTGATGACGCCAAAGCAAAAGGCGACCTGCCTGCCCTTTTCGAAGCGAAGGAAGCCAGCTAAGAAGCGGCATGGCAGACACCACCCACCTCGAAGAACAACTGGCCCACCTCACCCGCACGGTTGAGGAGTTGTCGGATATCGTTGCCCGTCAGGAAACGGAACTGGCCGTGGCGCAGCGCCGGCTAGCCATGCTGATGGAACGCGAGGCGGGGCGAGAGTTGGGCGCGGGCGGGACGATCCCGCTGGCCGATCAAAAGCCACCGCACTGGTAGGGCGTGGGGCTGCACAGTACCGCAGACATGCGCCACCTCTTTCCACGCCTATCCAAAATCGACAAAACCGCGCTAAACGCCGCTTTCAGCAAACCCTTTCGGCGCATCATCACTGACCAGTCGCATGCCCAGATGCGCGGGGGGCATCCCCACAGCGCACCCACCCCGGGCCGGATCGCGGACAAGAAATGACATGGCGGCCACGTGCTCACCACCCACGAAGAATGCAGGACATCGGTCTGGTGTGATTTGCCCTTCAGCCGCCCCTGCATAGCAGTCCATAGTCCATTCCCAGACGCTGCCATTGAGATCGACAACACCCTCAGACGTGGTATCAAACGATCCGCGGGCGCGCAGGGTACGTTTGGTTTGCGGTTCCATCAGGTACGCCGAAGCCCAGGTCAACTCAGGGTCGATAAAGATCGGATCAGGGGTTTCTGGCATCACGTCGGCGGCCATGTATTCCCACTCTGACAAGGTTGGCAGACGGTAGGTGCCACCGGCGGTGTCATTGATCCATTGCAGGTATTCAGAGACATCGACATAGGACAGGCCTGTCGCAGGCATTTCCTGTTCGGTGTGGTTACCCATGACCCGCAAGCGAAGGGTACAAGCCCCGGCATCGTTGCAGGCGTTCCACTCGGCGACGCTGACTTCGTATTTCTGGACATATAGCGGTGTGCCGTCAGGCATCAAAACAGCGTGTTCCGCCATTTCAGGTCGATATGTAAGATCGGGGCCACCGGGAAGGACAGCAGCCCCGATCAAACCAGCCGCCGCCAACACAGCACACACCATCAGGGTGCTTTTGGTGGCGTTGGCAACGGTGGTTTTCATTTGCGCGGCCTCCAATCAGGCATCAAAGGACCGCGGCGTGACAACCTGTTCCATCAGGGTATTGTTCCATTCCCCCTCGACAACAAAGTGGGCAGCCGCCCCAAGTAACGTGGCCTCGATCAGGTTGTGGTTCACATAGGCGTAAACGCCCGGTTGTTCGAATGTGTACATCGCGGCCATCGCGGTGCCGCCGCGCACGAACCAAGTCTCAAGCCCGGTCAGGGGTGGATCGCTAAAGGATGTTTCCCAGACATAGTCGCCGTGCCCGCCGATCAGGTGTGGACGGCTGTCGCGATTGGCCTGATTGTGGATCATCAGTACGGTTTCACCCACCTTGGCTTTCAGGGCGTTTTCCCCCGTGAGCGCACCAACAGCACCGTTAAAGACACAATGTGTCGGGGTCAGCGTACGCATCGCATCAAGGCTATCGGCATAGTCATCGCCTGCGACCTCGTATTGCAGGAAATCGCCAAATTCATCCTTGGGCAGGTAATAATCCTGCTCGCCGATATAGGCGATGCTGTCGTAACGTAGGGACTTGCCGTCAGCGTCTTTCAGACCGTCACGTGGCAGCACCATTACCGCGCCGTTCATGCCATGTGTGACGTGATATGGGATCATCGCGCCACCGGGCGCACAGTGATATGTAAAGCAGCCCGGTTTTGTCGCTTTCCAACGCAGCACAGTTTCTTCGCCCGGGAAAACATGCGTCAGACCACCACCACCCAACGCCCCGGTTGAGGCGTGAAAGTCGATGTTATGTTCCATCACGCTGTCCACGGGATTGCGCAAGGTTAGTTCGACCATGTCACCTTCGTGACAAATGATCAGGGGGCCGGGGACGGACCCGTTATAGGTCAGCGCCCAAATGCTTGCGCCGGTATCTTCGTCAACGACCATCAGACGTTCTGTTGTTTCCATGTAGACTTCGATGATCTTGGGGCCGCCCGTGGCCACCTGCTCGTGTGCAGGTGCAAAGGGCGGTGCCACGAGTTCCTGTTTGACGCGGGTATAGCCGGACAGGTCAGCGGGTTCCGCTGCGACCTGGGCCTGCGCCTCTGCCTCGATAAAGCGGGCTGCGGGGGGGTGTATGCGCGGCACCGGACCACGGCGCTGGTTCGCGAGCGCGCCCGCCCCCGTCATCGCGGCCGCACCAGCAAGAACAGAGCCGCGCAGAACATTGCGGCGACTGGTTTGGGTTAGCCCGGGGTTGATAAATTTTGTCATTATTTCCTCCATGTGACTGAGGTGGCGCAAAGCATCACCGCTTTGCCCCAAACTGATTTCAGAAGTTGGCAAGCTGGGCTTCAAAGCGTTCCTTGGCTTTGCGTGGAATGCGCCCTTCAAGATAGCCCTCGGGGATCTCCGCATCGCCCACCGCAATCGTCATCACCATTCCCATGGCAAAGTGCGGTTTGCAGATCACGCCATAGACGCCTTCGATGTCCAGGGTCACTTCGATCTCTTCGTTGACACCTCCCTTAAAGGCCTCGGCCCCATCGGGCAGCATACCCTCATTGATCTCGGCATTGTGACCGCGATCGGTTGCAACAAAACGGATCGTGTCACCGACCGCGGCCTGAACAAACGCTGGTTCAAAGACCATACGTTCGCCATCAGAGCCTTGGTTTAGCATCTGCACTTCGAATGTTTCGGCAAAGGCAGCGCTGCCCATCAAGGCAGCAAGTGTGATCCCCGTAGCGATTTTGTGGAGCATCAGTTTTCCTTTCAAATGTCTTCACGTCTTACGTACAATTTTAAGCATTGGACCGTTTCAAACGTTGCGCTGTCGCAAATTACTTAACGAAAGGCGGCATTCATCTTTTGCGCGGCACTGCAATCTGTGGCACCAATTCGAACATGGACACCGCAGCCGCCCGCACTGTTTTTCCACGACTTGACGAAAGCCTGCTTTCGCATCTGCCTCCGTTTTCCAAGCTGGACAGACAGCAGGTCCGTGCAATTCTCGATCTGGCTGTTTCGCGGCGTTACGACGCCGGCGCTTCGGTTTTTGAGGAAGGTTCACCCGCAGATCGGTTTTATATGCTGCTGGATGGGTACGTGCGTGTTGTGCGGATCACGCCAACCGGTGAGCAAGTCACGGCACTTCACATCCCTGCGGGACAGTTGCTCGGCATTGCCAAAGCTATTGGAAAAGAGGCCTACCCCGCAACGGCGATCGCTGCGGCTGAATCCATCGTGCTGAGCTGGCCGATGGGGCTTTGGGATAAATTTGTGGCAGACTATGACGGGTTTGCGACGGAAACCTACAAGACGATTGGCAATCGCCTGGGTGAGGTGAATACCCGCGTGGTCGAGATGGCCACACAGCAAGTTGAACAACGCGTGGCAAACGCGCTGCTGCGGCTGATCAGTCAAACCGGCCGCAAGGTATCAAACGGGATCGAGATCGACTTTCCGATCACCCGCCAGGATTTGTCGGAACTGACAGCAACCACATTGCACACCGTCAGCCGCGTGCTAAGCGCGTGGGAAAAGCAGGGCCTTGTGCAAAGTAAACGCAAGCGGATCACGGTCTGCGATCCACATGCTTTGGTGGTGCTCAGCCAAGTCTAGACCGTGACCGTTGCGATCAGCTCTGTCATGAAGGCATCATAATCCAAATGGTATTCCGCGCATGCATCGATAAGCGTATGAAACGGGCCGATCAAACATCCAACACACAGCATATTGTGCCGCATAAAGACCGGAATGGTCTGCGGCCAATGCGTCATCAACTCTGATATCGGTAGATCCGGATCATCAAGCTGTGGGGCACGCATTTGAGCCTCCTTTCAGGGATCATCCTACACGTGCAAATCCGCAGAACTTTGCGCTAGCACAAATTCCATCCCCCTCGCCCGCGCTAAAGGTGGTCATCCCGCATATCAGGAGGCCGCAACATGGCTGAATTTCTTACCAAATCACGGGCGCGGAACATCTTCTACGGGGGTTCGATCTTCTTTGTCGTGATCTTCGTGGGGATGACCGTCCATTCACATAAATACGTGGTCAATACCTCAACCGCGGGCATGCCGCTGAGCGAAGACGTCGTGCGTGGCAAACATGTCTGGGAGCGGAACTCGTGCATCAATTGTCACACACTGCACGGCGAAGGCGCCTATTTCGCGCCAGAAGTCGGCAACGTCATGACCCGCTGGGGCGTTCAAGACAATCCCGAAGACGCCTTTGAAACGCTGAAAGGTTGGATCGAAGCGCAACCCAGCGGCATCGAAGGCCGTCGCCAGATGCCCGGCTATGACCTGAGCGATGAAGATCTTCGCGGCCTCGCAGAGTTCCTGCGGTGGGCAGACCAAACCGACACACAGGGCTGGCCGCCCAATGATGCGGGATAAGGAGTGGAACCAATGAAATATCAATCTCAAAAAGTGGCCTACTGGTACTTCCTTGCGGCGATGGCGCTGTTTGGCGTTCAGGTGCTGGGCGGGCTTCTCGCCGGATGGATTTACGTCTCGCCCAACTTTCTGTCCGAAATTCTGCCGTTTAACGTCATTCGGATGATCCACACCAACGCGCTGATTGTTTGGCTGCTTCTGGGGTTTTTCGGCGCCGCCTATTTCCTGATCCCAGAGGAATCGGAACGCGAAATCTGGTCGCCAAAACTGGCCTATATCCAGTTGATCATTCTACTGGTGGGGACCTTGGGTGCTGTGGGGTCTTACCTTGTCGGAATTCATGGCGGGCGCGAGTTTCTGGAACAACCGCTCTGGGTGAAATTCGGTATCCTCGTGGCCGCGCTGATTTTCTTGCTCAACGTCTCGATGACAGTGCTTGCGGGTAAAAAGACGGCGATTACCAATGTCCTCTTGATGGGGCTTTGGCTGTTATCGCTGTTGTGGATCTTCGCCTTCATTAATCCCGATAACCTTTCGCTGGACAAGATGTACTGGTGGTTCGTTGTTCACCTATGGGTAGAGGCCACCTGGGAACTGGTGATGGCGGCAATTCTTGCCTTTTTGCTGCTCAAACTGACAGGTGTCGATCGTGAGGTCGTTGAAAAATGGCTGTATGTCATCGTGGCCACTGCGCTGTTCAGCGGCATTCTTGGGACCGGACACCACTTTTATTGGATTGGTCTGCCGGGCTATTGGCAATGGATCGGGTCGATCTTCTCGACTTTCGAAGTGATCCCGTTCTTTTTGATGATGTCCTTCGCCTTTGTCATGGTCTGGAAAGGGCGTAAGAACCATCCCAACAAGGCGGCACTGCTTTGGTCGCTGGGGTCCAGCACCGTGGCTTTCTTCGGCGCTGGTATCTGGGGGTTTCTGCACACGTTGCACGGGGTGAATTTCTACAGCCACGGCACCCAAATCACAGCCGCCCACGGGCACCTTGCGTTCTACGGGGCTTATGTGGCGCTGAACCTGGCAATCTTTTCCTACGCCATGCCGATGCTACGGGAACGTGCGCCGTATAATCAGGTGCTGAACATGGCGTCCTTTTGGCTGATGACGGGCGGCATGGCGTTCATGACCTTCGTGCTGACCTTTGCAGGTACAATCCAGACCCACATGCAGCGTGTGCTGGGTGACTATTTCATGACGGTACAGGACGATCTTGCGATCTTTTATCTGATGCGCTTTGGCGCTGGTGCCTGTGTTGTGCTTGGCGCGCTCCTGTTCATCTACTCGATACTGGTGGTGCGCAGGAACGAAATCATCGCCCCCGGCCCAACCGTGCAAGCGCCGGGGGAATAGGCCATGAACATCGCAACCCATCCCACCTTGCCGTTCTATCAGGCAACAGGCCGCGAATGCGACCTGTTCGAGGCAGCCTATGCCAATGGTTTGCCCCTTCTTTTGAAGGGGCCAACCGGCTGCGGCAAAACCCGCTTTGTTGAACATATGGCCGCAAAACTGGGCAAACCGCTGTATACCGTGGCCTGTCATGATGACCTGTCTGCCGCCGACTTGATCGGGCGCTATCTGCTCAAGGGCGGCGAAACCATTTGGGTTGATGGCCCACTCACCCGTGCGGTGCGCGAGGGCGGTATCTGCTATCTGGATGAAGTGGTGGAGGCGCGTAAGGACGTCACAGTTGTTCTGCATCCGCTGACCGACACACGGCGCACATTGATGATTGACCGAACGGGCGAAGAATTGACGGCGCCCATAGGTTTCATGTTGGTGGCCAGCTACAACCCGGGTTATCAAAATGTGCTGAAACGGTTGAAGCCCTCGACGCGGCAGCGTTTCTTGTCGATCTCATTCGATTTCCCCACGCCCGATGTTGAAATCACCGTGGTGAGCCGCGAAAGCGGGCTTGAGGCGGGCCGCGTGGCCCCTCTGGTGCGGCTGGCAGGGCATATCCGCAACCTGTCGGGCATGGACCTCGAAGAAGGCGTCTCGACCCGGTTGTTGATCTATGCCGCCACCCTGATGGCTGGCGGCATGGGCGTGGATGCTGCGCTTGAAGCGGCGGTAATCGAGCCCCTCAGTGATGAACCCGACGTCCAGCAATCGCTGCGCGATCTGGTCAGCACGATCTACGGGTAAATACCATGCGCCTGCTTGACCTCATGGAACCGGAAGAAACGGTTGGAAATCTGTGGCACGACATCGCCAGCGGGATCGGGGCGGAGGTCAACTACCCCCAGGCGGGGGTGGCGCTGGCCACATTGCGCCCAAGCCTTGCAGTGTTGCTTCGCGCCCTTGGTGGGCCGGCAGCCGTCGAACTGGCCGAAGCACCTGCCACGCTGATGGCGCATCGCCGCCCGATACGTCGCAAACTGGGGGCCGAGCGTGACCGCGAATGGGTGGCGCATTTTGACGGGGGGCGGCTGAGCCTGCCGCCCGTTATTGCGGCGTTTCCCGATCCCGATCTGAACCGCGCCGCCTATTTCTGGCTTACGGCGTTGGCCGCAACTGTGGACAAGCGCGACCTTGACCTGCCGGTTGACCCCGCGGCATTTGATTGCGCTCAGATCGCCTTGAATGCATCAGCCGCTGATGCAGCCTACACCGCTTGTCCGGGTCTGCGCGACGCCTATATCCGTATGGCAGCACTCTGCGTGGCCGGGCGGCCAAAGGCCATGCGCCCCGCACAGGAGGCAACACTTGAGGCCGCGATTTGCCAGCAACTCGGTGGTGATACGACACCCCTGCAACCCCAACCAGCGTCCCGCAGCTATATGCCCTTTGCGCCGGTCCCGATCTGGCTGCGGTTTGGCGCCCGCGGATCAGGGACCAGTGCTGCCAATGATCCAGCAGATCAACAAGCGCCACCCCCCTCTGCCGCCCATACCAGTCCCAAACTGGGCGCGCGCAAGGATCAGGACCAGCAGAACCGCAAGGATAGTTTTATCATTCACCGTTTTGAATCGATCCTATCCTGGGTGGAATCGCTGAATATCAACCGAAGTGTTGATGATGACGATGATGAGAACGCACAAAAAGCCGCCGACGATCAGGACCGGATCACCCTGTCCAAACAGGATCGCAAGACCGCAACACGGTTGCGGCTGCACCTTGACCTATCCCCGGCAGATGCCGATCATGAGGCTTTGTCGGGCATCCACACCTACCCCGAATGGAACCATCGGTCGCGCAGTTACATGCCCAATCACTGTCGTGTGCTAGACGCGCCCGCGCAACCGCAAGATACGTCCTTCATCCCCGACCCGCGCCACATCCGAGCAACCCACCGTCAATTCGAGGCGTTGCGCCCCCGTCGCATCCTGCAACCGCGGCAAGTGGACGGGTCAGAGCTTGATCTGGATGCGCTTTTGACAACACGGGCCGACCTACGGGCGACCGGACGGGGATCTGACCGGATTTGGCAGTCAGCGCGGCAAATTGAAAGGGATATGTCCGTGGCTTTTGTGATCGACAACTCACGCTCAACCGAATCCGCAATCGGCGATACCAGCGTGATCAATGTCGCCCGGCATACGATGGCGGCACTGGCCACGGGGATTGATGCAGCGGGCGACCGGCTTGGCATTTGGGGGTTTTCATCGTTGCGTCGTGATCGGGTGTTCCTGACACGTTGCAAAACCTTTGATGATCCGATGTCGCCGCAGATCATCGCCAATATTGGTGCACTGAAGCCCTGCCATTACACGCGCCTTGGTGCCGCAATCCGCCACGTCAGCACACAGCTGGCGGCTGAGCCCAGCACGCGCAAACTGCTGATCGTGCTGACCGACGGCAAGCCCAATGATCTGGACCATTACGAAGGCCAGCACGGAATCGAAGACAGCTATATGGCCGTGCGCGAGGCGCGCAACGCTGGACTGAGCTTGCATGGCATGATCATCGACGAAGACGGTCAGGATTGGTTTGCGCGTATCTTCGGGCGGGGTGGCTTTACGCTGCTGCCGGATGCACGGCGCCTGACACGGGCTTTGCCCGACCTTTACCGCACCCTGACACAGGAGACCTGACATGCGCTTACTTTTTTCCCTGACAGGCATGACCTGCCTGATCACCTCCAGCAGCATCGCGCAGGAATTTGACCGCCCCATTCCGCAGGCGCAATCCGCGACGGCAGAATTCTGGTTCGCCCTGGCCAGCATCGCAATGATTGCAGCCCTTGTGGTCGTGCAGCGGCTGGTGGCGCGGTCATGACACCGACGGGCTGGTCCACCAACAAGATCGCACTCGCGCTCTATCCTTTTGGGGCGGGGGCGGCGGCAGTCAATGTGTTCTTTGCCTCACTGATCCTCAGTTGGCTGGGCGGCCCTGTCGCCACGACACTATGGTCGATCGGGCTAGGATGTGCCATCGGGGCACCTGCGACGTGGTATTTCGCCCGCCACATTCGGCATTTGATGGATGTCGCTGACAAAGCGCAGGAAGGACAGTGATGGCAACGTCGGCAAAGCAAATGCGCGCTTGGCAGGGACCTGCACTTTTCAGCTTCGGATTTCGCCCGTTCTTTTTGGGTGCAACTGTCTGGGTCGTAGTTGCGATGCTGATGTGGATATTGATGTTGGCGGGGTCGGTTGAACTGCCAACACGGTTTGATCCCGCCGCATGGCATGCACATGAATTCCTTTTTGGGTATCTGGGTGCCGTGCTGGCAGGTTTTCTGCTGACGGCTGTACCCAACTGGACCGGCCGGTTTCCGATGGTAGGCTGGCCTCTGGCTGCCCTTTTTGCGCTTTGGTGCGCCGGGCGCATCGCGATCTTGACGGCGGCAATGTGGCCCGCTGGGGTTGCCGCAGGCCTCGACATCGCTTTTCCGGTTGTTCTGGGTGCATTGATCCTGCGCGAAATCATCGCGGGGCGAAACTGGCGCAACCTTGCGGTGCTAGCGTTGCTGGGCGGTTTTACATGTGCAAACGCTCTGTTCCACTTTGAAGCGATGGGCGGTGCATATGCCCCAAAAGGCTTTGGGCTAAGGTTAGGTCTGGCGACTGTTGTGATGATGATCGGCGTGATCGGCGGGCGGATCGTTCCATCATTTACCCGCAACTGGTTGGCCCAGAACAGTGATGCGGCACGCCCAGCCCCCCCGATGCAGCGGTTTGACAGGATCGTGCTATTGGCAAGCCTTGGTATTCTATCGGTCTGGGTCGCACTGCCCACACATGTAGCAACAGGCATTCTGTTGCTTGTGCTCGCACTGTTGCACACGGCCCGACTGTTGCGCTGGCAAGGGCATCATACATACAGCGAAGCTTTGGTCTTTGTCCTGCATGCCGCCTATGCCCTGATCCCTTTGGGCGCGCTCGCGCTGGGGATGGATGTTTTGCTGGGGCAAGCAAATCAGGCCGCGGCCCAGCACGTCTGGATGGCAGGTACCATCGGCGCGATGACACTCGCGGTGATGACCCGGGCAACGCGCGGCCACACAGGGCAGACCTTAGTCGCGGACAAACCGACCATCCTGATCTATCTGAGCGTTTTCGGCTCGGTTGGGTTACGATATCTTGCGCCGAGTGAACCGGCATTGATTACCGTGTCAGGTATACTTTGGATCGCGGCATTTGGCGGCTTTCTGCTCGCTTATGGTCCGTCGTTGTGTGGTCCGGCAAAGGTCAGACAGATATGACATGGATCGGGTTTGCTGCTGTCTTTGGGCTCTTCTTTCTCACACATTCCCTGCCATTGCGCCCTGCGATCAAGGCACAAATCATCGGTGTGACGGGCGCGCACACTTTTCGCATCGGTTATTCAGTGCTGTCATTGGCCACCCTCAGCCTTCTGATCTGGGCGGCAGGCCAGGCGCCCTACGTCCAGCTTTGGCCACAAACCATTTGGCAGCGGCATGTCGTACAGGCTGGCATGTTAGCGGTCTGTCTGATCTTCGCCTTCAGCATTGCACGCCCGAACCCGTTTTCCTTTGGTGGGGCGAATAACAGCGCATTCAATCCTCACCGCCCCGGCCTTGTGCGCATCACGCGGCACCCCATCTTGCTGGCGCTTGCGCTCTGGGCTGGGCTACATCTTTTGCCAAATGGCGATCTGGCCCATGTCATACTGTTCGGCGTGCTGGGCGGCTTTGCGATTGCTGGGCGAAACCTGATCAATCGCCGCAAAAGACGCGAAATCGGGCCTGCGAAATGGCACGCGTTGGATGCAACAGTGGCGCAGGCACCCGTCCTGAAAAGTCAGATGTCCTTGACGCAAGTCATCCTCCGGCTGGGCGTAGGCGTGACATTGTTTGCGGGGCTGCTGTGGGTACACCCGGTCCTGCTTGGCGTTTCAGCGCTATAACGGCCCAGCCCCCGCCCCCTTCATGCGCGCCCCTCAGGCATCCTCGACCTCGATCACGCCGCCCAACGACCGTAGCGCCCCCTTGATCTGCGGATTGACCGGGAAATCATCGCCAAGGTCCAGTTCAACCTCACCCGGCAAATCATCCCCCATCAGGCAGAAGTAGACCGGGCCACGCCCACCGCGCACACCGTCACGCGCGGCGTTGGACAGAATGGATGCAACCGACCCAATCGCATCCGGTCCATCAATAAACACGCGCAAACCAGCACCGCCAGCATCCGCCACAATGGCGTCAATCGGGGAGACCGACCTTCCCAACAATTTGAGCTGATCAGCCTCCAGTGTGGCCTCGCATTGCAGGACAACCTGGCTGCCGGTCTCAAGGAATTCCCGCGCGACCTCGAGCGTATCGGAAAACATCGTGACTTCATATTGCCCGGTTGGATCAGACAATTGGACAAAGGCAAAGCGATTGCCGCGCGCCGATTTGCGTTCCTGTCGCCCGGACACAGTGCCTGCCATCTTGACGATGGCCGCGCCCTTCTCGGCTCTTGCTGTGACCTCATCCAAGGTCATCACCTGTTGGCGCTTCAGCGGCCCCATGTAGTCGTCCAACGGATGACCAGACAGATAGAAGCCAATCGCGCGAAACTCCTCGGCCAATCGTTCTGCGGGCAACCAATCATCGCCGCCGATCAAACGCGGCTCTGGCAAATCCTCACCCGCATCACCAAACAGAGACACCTGATCTGAGGATTTCTGATCATGGATGGCAGCGGAATAGGCGGTCAGCGCATCAAGGCTGAGGAACACAGACCTGCGGTTCGGGTCCAGTACGTCAAAGGCGCCGGCGCGCGCCAGCATCTCTAGCGGGCGCTTGCCGATACGTTTCAAATCCACACGGCGGGCAAAGTCGAAAAGGTTCACAAATCCGCGGTCTTCGCGCCCTTCGACAATCAGCTTCATCGCCTCGACGCCGACGTTTTTCAGCGCACCCAACGCATAGACGAGCTTTTGATCTTGCACATCAAATGTCGCCTGTGAGCGGTTCACACAAGGCGGGGTATATTCAATCCCCAGCCCCTTTTTGACCTCTTGAAAATAAACGCCCAGTTTGTCGGTCAGATGGATATCGCAGTTCATGACACCGGCCATAAACTCTACCGGGTGGTTCGCTTTAAGCCATGCGGTCTGATAGCTGACGACGGCATAGGCGGCGGCATGGGATTTATTGAACCCGTAGTTGGCGAATTTTTCCAACAGGTCGAAAACCTCGCGGGCCTTCTTGGGTTCCACACCATTAGCCTTGGCGCCTGCCTCGAACTTGGGGCGTTCCTTCGCCATCTCCTCGGCGATCTTCTTACCCATCGCGCGCCGCAACAGATCGGCCCCGCCAAGACTGTAACCCGCCATGACCTGCGCAATCTCCATCACCTGTTCCTGATAGACGATGATGCCTTGGGTTTCCTTAAGGATGTGATCAATCGAGGGGTGGATAGACTCCAGTTCCTTCTGCCCGTTCTTCACCTCGCAATAGGTTGGGATATTCTCCATCGGACCAGGGCGATAAAGCGCGACCAAGGCCACGATGTCCTCGATGCAGGTCGGTTTCATCCGTTTCAGCGCATCCATCATACCACTGGATTCCACCTGAAACACAGCCGTCGTCTTGGCGCTGGAATAGAGCGCATAGGACTTTCCATCATCCAACGGGATCGCCCCGATGTCGTACTCAAACCCCTCCGGCGCGTCATAAAGCTGCGTGCCATCAGCCGCCACATTCAAAGGCCGGCCCGCCTTGCGGATCAGTTTGACCGCATTTTCGATCACGGTCAGCGTTTTCAGACCCAGAAAGTCGAACTTGACCAACCCCGCCTGTTCCACCCATTTCATGTTGAACTGGGTTGCGGGCATGTCCGACCGCGGGTCCTGATAAAGTGGCACCAATTCGTCCAACGGGCGGTCACCAATCACCACGCCCGCAGCGTGGGTTGATGCATTCCGAAGTAACCCTTCCACCTGTTGGGCATAGGTCAGCAAACGATCCACGACCTCTTCGCTCTTGGCCTCTTCACGCAGGCGCGGTTCATCTGCGAGGGCCTTTTCGATCGACACCGGTTTGACCCCTTCCACCGGGATCATCTTCGACAGGCGGTCCACCTGCCCGTATGGCATCTGCAAAACGCGGCCCACGTCACGAACTGCGGCCTTGGACAAAAGCGCGCCAAAGGTGATGATCTGCCCCACCCTGTCGCGCCCGTATTTGTCCTGCACATAGCGGATCACTTCCTCGCGACGATCCATACAAAAGTCGATATCAAAGTCCGGCATCGACACACGTTCAGGGTTCAGGAAGCGCTCGAACAGCAACGAATAACGCAGCGGATCAAGGTCCGTGATCAACAGTGCGTATGCCACCAAAGATCCCGCGCCTGACCCCCGGCCCGGTCCCACCGGGATGCCGTTATCCTTGGACCACTTGATGAAATCGGCCACAATCAGAAAGTAGCCGGGGAAGCCCATACCCTCGATGATGCCGAGCTCAAATTCGAGCCGCTTTTCATAGTCCTCCACCGGGGCTGCATGGGGGATGACGGCCAAGCGATCCTTCAACCCCTGTTCGGCCTGACGGCGCAACTCTGCGACCTCATCATCTGCAAACCTTGGCAGGATCGGGTCACGTTTGTAGGCCTTAAAGGCGCAGCGTTTGGCGATCTCGACGGTGTTTTCGACGGCTTCTGGCAGATCCGCAAACAGCGTCACCATTTCCTGCGGAGATTTCAGATAGTGCTGCGGCGTCAACCGGCGGCGCGGTTCCTGTTGATCAACATAAGCGCCCTCAGCAATGCAAATCAGCGCATCATGTGCTTCGTACAACTCTGTTTTGGGGAAATAGACGTCATTCGTCGCAACCAGCGGCAAACCCTTGCTGTAAGCCATCTCGACATGCCCGCGCTCTGACAGGCGTTCGGCTTGCGGCAAGCCATCACCGGGGTGGCGCTGCAATTCCACATAAAGCCGGTCCGGATAGATGGCCGCCAGCCTGTCCATCAGTGCCTCGGCCTTTGGGCGTTGGCCTTGGCGCAACAGGCGGCCAATAGGCCCATCCGGCCCGCCAGACAGGCAAATCAACCCGTCATGATGGTCGGCCAGTTCCTCTATTGAAACCTGCGGCAACTGTCCGTCCGCGTCCAGATAGGCGCAGGAGTTCAATTTCATCAGGTTCATGTATCCAGTTTCGGATTGGGCCAGCAATACGATCGGCGCCGGGGCTTCGGGGCGTTTCCCTGGCTCCGCCTCAAGGTAGGTCAGATCGACCTGACAACCGATGATTGGCTGCAACCCCGCCTTGGCCGCACCTTCGGAAAACTCCAAGGCGCAGAACATGTTGTTGCTGTCGGTCACGGCGACCGCGGGCATGTCCATCTTGGCCACCATGTCGGGCAGTTTCTTGACCGGTATAGCGCCTTCCAGCAACGAATATTCGGTATGGACGCGCAGGTGAATGAATCGGGGATCAGTAGCCATGCAAGACAAGGTAGCGGATGCCCACCTCGCCGCAAGGTACGTAATTGGTTAGCCATATCACTAAGTGTATTGACAGCCAACGATTCCGCGTCAATACTTAGCCACATGACTAACCAACTAGATTCGTTCTTCGGCGCTATGGCCGACCCGACCCGCCGCGCTGTCATTGAGCGGCTCGCGTCTGGTCCAGCCAGCGTCAGCGAATTGCATGAACCACACCAGATGGCGCTACCCACCTTCATGCGGCACCTCAAGGTGCTGGAAGAAACCGGCATTGTCCGCTCTGTCAAGAAAGGCCGCGTGCGTATCTGCCATATTGAGGCCGCACCCCTGATCGAAGCGCAAGGCTGGCTCGCCTGGCAGCGCGAGATTTGGGAGAGCCGGTTGGACAGACTGGATGCCCTTGCGCAACAGATTTCAAACACAAAAGAGGACCAGACCGATGCCCCTTGATACCAAATCATTTGACCTTTTTCGTACGCTTCCGCTGTCGCCAGATCGGCTGTGGACCGTTCTGACCGACGCGAAAGAACGCGAACAATGGAACGGACCGGATGCCACAACACTGCTGGAAACCGATGCCGCGGACCTGCGCGTCGGTGGACTGGATCGACACCGGTTCGGCCCCAAGGACGCGCCAGAGTTCGTGGTCGACACCCGCTGGTACGACTTGGCAGGACCAGAACGCGCAGTGTTCACCGAGACCCTGATTTTCGGAGGCGCGCCCGTCTCGACAAGCCTTGTAACCTATGTGCTTGAAGGCGACGAGAAGCAAACCAAACTGAGCATCACCGTTGCTGTTTCGTCCTTCTCTGGCCCTGATACTTTGGATGAAATCGCACAGGGCTGGGCCGGTGGTGCCGACAACCTTGAGGCCTACGCCAAGGGCCTTGTTCAGCCCACATAAGACAAGTTGCGCTTTCCTGATCTTGCAGCGCGATCCACAGCTGTTTTCAAGAAACACTTGCCAAACGCGGTTTCTGCCGCTTTCATAGCCTGCAGCACATGAGGCAGCCGTCTACGTCGCATCGACGGCTGATCACCCTCGCATCCTTCGGTAAGGCGGCAGGTTTACAAAATGGACGTCACGTTTCTTCTCAATGGGGAAACCGTGCAGGTGAAAGCGGAACCGACGCGCACCCTGCTGGATTGGCTGCGCGAAGATGCTGGGCTGTGCGGAACAAAGGAAGGCTGCAACGAAGGTGATTGCGGCGCCTGCACTGTGATGGTGACAGATGAGGACGGCGCAAAAGCACTGAATGCCTGCATTCTGTTCATGCCGCAGCTTCATGGCAAGGCGGTGCGCACTGTCGAAGGGATCAGCGGGCCGGATGGCGCGCTGCACCCCGTGCAGCAGGCCATGATCGAAAACCACGGATCGCAATGTGGGTTCTGTACGCCGGGCTTCATCGCCTCAATGGCGGCAGCGCATCTGGGCGGCCGCAAGGACCATGATGATGTGCTGGCCGGGAACCTCTGCCGGTGCACAGGCTATGCGCCGATCATCCGGGCAGCAGAAGCAGCAGCAGAGGAACTTGTTCCGGACTGGATGACCGACACCCCCCCACAAGTGGACAGCCCGGGCTATGCGCCCGCGAGTTTGGATGAGCTTGCGCGCTGGTATTGGGAGCGCCCAACGGCGACACTGATTGCCGGTGCAACTGACGTGGGGCTTTGGGTAACAAAGCAACTGCGTGACCTACCTGATGTGGCGTTCCTGAACCGATGCGCAGAGCTGCGCGCAATGACTGAAACCAACGATACCGTCCACTTCGGTGCGGCGGTGACAATGACCGAGGTGCTGGACAAGCTCCGCGCCATGCACCCCTCTTACGCCGAAATGCTCCGCCGCTATGGATCAACGCAGGTGCGCAACGCAGCGACCATCGGAGGGAACATCGCCAACGGCTCACCCATAGGGGATAACCCCCCAGCGCTGATCGCGTTGGGCGCAACCCTGCATTTGCGGCAGGGAGAGACCACACGAGATATGCCGCTTGAGGATTTCTTCGTTGAATACGGCAAGCAGGACCGCCAAGCTGGTGAGCTGGTGACCGGCATCACCATCCCCAAAGTGGCCCCTGCGCTGCGCTGCTACAAAATATCGAAACGGTTCGATCAGGATATCTCTGCTCTTTGCGGTTGCTTCAACATCACCGTAGCGGATGGCAAGGTGACTGATGCCCGCATCGCCTTTGGCGGCATGGCGGGCACCCCGCATCGCGCGACGGCGGTCGAAAACGCGCTCGTAGGCCGACCATGGAGCGGCGAAACAGTCACAGCCGCGGCGGATCGTTTTGCCGATGACTACACGCCCATGACCGATATGCGTGCAAGCGCTGGCTACCGCCTGCAAACTGCACAGAACCTGCTGCACCGCTATCTGGCCGAGATGTCGGGCGAGGCGACATCAGTGCTGGAGGTGACATCATGAGCGTCACCAAACCCCTGCCCCATGACGCCGCCGCCCTGCACGTCACCGGTGCCGCGCGCTATATTGACGACCTGCCAATGCCCGGCAACACCCTGCATCTGGCTTTTGGCACCGCTGAAATTGCCTGCGGCAGCTACAATGCTATGAACCTTGAAAAGGTAATAAGTGCGCCCGGCGTGGTTGCAGTGCTGACGGCAGATGATCTGCCCTTTGCCAATGATGTCTCGCCCTCCATCCATGATGAACCATTGCTGGCCACAGGCACCATCCACTACCTTGGCCAACCGCTGTTTCTGGTCGTGGCAGAAAACCACCTAGCAGCCCGCAGGGCCGCGCGTTTGGCTGAGGTGGCCTATACCGAAGACACACCCATCCTGACGATTGATGATGCCCTTGCCGCAGGTAGCTATTTCGAAGACGGCCCGCGCAACTGGACCAAGGGTGATGTTGATCAAGCATTGTCAAATGCCCCCCATCGGGTCCGCGGCGAAATCAACATGGGCGGGCAGGAACATTTCTATCTGGAAGGCCAAGCTGCCCTCGCCCTACCGCAGGAATGCGGGGATATGGTCGTGCATTCCTCAACCCAGCACCCCACTGAAATCCAGCACAAGGTGGCCGATGCGCTGGGGGTGCCAATGCATGCGGTACGATGCGAAGTGCGGCGCATGGGTGGCGGTTTTGGTGGCAAGGAAAGTCAGGGCAATGCGCTGGCCGTCAGCTGTGCTGTGGCCGCCCGCCTGACAGGCCGTCCCTGCAAGATGCGCTATGACCGCGACGACGACATGATGATCACTGGCAAGAGGCATGATTTCCGGATCAGCTATGACGCGGGATTTGATGGTGACGGGCGGCTGACCGGTGTTGATTTCACACAAATGACCCGCTGCGGCTGGGCGCTAGATCTTTCTTTGCCTGTGGCCGATCGGGCCATGCTGCACGCGGACAATGCCTATCACCTGCCCGCGGCGCGGATCACCTCGCACCGGTTGAAGACCAACACCCAGTCCGCCACCGCCTTTCGCGGCTTTGGTGGGCCGCAAGGTGTGTTGGGAATTGAGCGGGTGATGGATCATATCGCGGCGGAATTGGATATGGACCCCGTGACCATCCGCCAGCGGAATTACTATGCTGCGATGGATGCAGGGGGGCTGTCTGCCCCCCCCGCTGCGCGCGCGCCCGAAGATATTTTCGAACAAAAGAAGCCGGGTCGAGGCACACGGTTTGGGGGGCAGCATTCACCAAAGGCCAAGGTGCAGACCACCCCCTACAAGATGCCAGTGACGGATTTCATTCTGCATGAGATGACAGAGGCATTGCTGAAGACATCAGACTATCATGCCCGCCGTGCCGTGATCGCGAACTGGAACCGGGCCGAGCCGATCCTGAAGAAAGGCATTGCCTTGTCGCCGGTCAAATTCGGGATTTCCTTCACGCTGACCCACCTTAATCAAGCGGGCGCACTGGTGCATGTGTATCAGGATGGGTCAGTTCATATGAACCACGGCGGCACCGAGATGGGGCAGGGTCTGTTCCAGAAAGTCGCACAGGTCGCAGCGCACCGGTTCGGCATTGATGTGGCTGCGGTAAAGATCACCGCAACGGATACCGGCAAGGTGCCGAATACCTCTGCCACGGCCGCCTCTTCCGGGACTGATCTGAACGGCATGGCCGTCGCCAACGCTTGCGATGTCATTCGGGACCGGATTACCACCTGTCTGGCGGAGCTGCATCAAACCAGCATTGAGCAGGTCCGCTTTGAAGATGGGCAGGTTTTCGTCAGTGAGGCACGGATGACCTTTGCCGAGGCTGCACAAACGGCCTACCTCAACCGCGTCAGCCTCTCCGCCACGGGGTTCTACAAGACCCCCGATCTGGCCTGGGACCGAATCAAAGGCGAAGGGACACCGTTTTTCTATTTCGCCCAAGGGGCCGCCGTGACCGAGGTGGTCATTGACACACTAACCGGCGAAAACCGTATCCTGCGCAGCGATATCCTGCATGACGCAGGTGCGTCGCTGAACCCAGCGCTAGACATTGGGCAGGTCGAGGGCGGCTATGTGCAGGGCGCAGGTTGGCTGACGACGGAAGAACTGGTCTGGGACAGTAAGGGCCGTCTGCGCACTCATGCGCCGTCCACCTATAAGATACCAGCCTGTTCGGACCGGCCTGATGTCTTCAACGTGGCGCTTTGGGACAGCCCGAACCCTGCGCAGACGATCTATCGCTCCAAAGCGGTGGGCGAGCCACCGTTCATGTTGGGCACATCTGCTTTTCTGGCGCTGTCTGATGCGGTTGCAGCCAGCGGACAAAAATACCCGGACTTGCAGGCACCAGCGACCGCCGAAGAGGTGTTACGCGCCGTGGGGCGGGCGCGGGGATGACCATACCTGTCCGCATCACCGTCACCAAAACCGCAGGCTCAGTGCCGCGTGAAACGGGCACGCAGATGTTGGTCTGGGATGATCGCACCGAAGGCACCATCGGCGGCGGACGTTTGGAGTGGGAGGCGATGGCAGAGGCCCGCAAAATGTTGTGCGATGGGCGTCAACAACACAGCGCGCAAATCCCGCTTGGTCCCAGATTGGGCCAATGCTGTGGGGGATCGGTCAGCCTGCTATGGGAGATTTCAGAAACGCTGGATCAGCCAGCCACGCGGCCACTTTGGATTTATGGTGCGGGTCATGTCGGCCGCGCATTGGTGCAAGTCATGCAGCCCCTTCCCGATTTTGACATCACATGGGTGGATACGCACGCTGATCGCTTTCCCAAAACAACAGTGACGACGTTGGTCGCGGCAGACCCCGCTTTGGTCGTCGAACACGCGCCGCACGAGGCTGATCATCTGATTCTCACTTACAGCCATGAAATCGACCTCGCGCTGTGTCACGCAGTGCTGGACCATGATTTTCATAGCGCCGGTTTGATCGGATCAACCACCAAATGGGCGCGGTTCAAGGCGCGACTCGCCGCATTGGGGCATGCGCCGGCACAAATATCGCGCATTGCGTGCCCCATCGGCGACCCAAGCCTTGGAAAACACCCCGCAATGATTGCGCTGGGCGTTGCAACTGCCATGATCACACCCGAAGGGCGCAAGACAAAGGACCGCACCGCATGACCGAACCGCTGTTGCGCCTGTCAGGGCTGACCAAAGCCTATCCCGGCGTTGTCGCCAACAAGGATGTGTCTTTTGATATCGGGCGGGGTGAAGTCCATGCACTGCTGGGGGAAAACGGGGCTGGCAAATCGACGCTGGTGAAAACCATCTACGGGCTGGTCAAACCGGATGCAGGCACGATGACCCTGGAAGGCCAACCGTTTCAACCCGCCGAGCCGCGCGCGGCGCGCGCCTCTGGTATTGCGATGGTGTTTCAGCACTTTTCACTTTTCGACGCGATGAACGTGGCCGAAAATATCGCCTTGGGCATGGAAAACCCGCCGCCGCAGACCGAGATCGCAGCACAAGTACGCAGTGTGTCGGACCAATACGGGCTGCCGCTGGACCCGACCCGCATCGTGGGGGAGCTGTCGGCGGGAGAGCGTCAGCGGGTCGAGATTATTCGTTGCCTTTTGCAGGATCCCAAGCTGCTGATCATGGATGAACCCACCTCGGTTCTAACCCCGCAAGAGGTGGACATCCTGTTTGAAACCCTGCGCACACTCAGCGCGGAAGGCACGTCGATCCTCTACATTTCGCATAAGCTGGAAGAAATCCGCGCGCTTTGTGAAAACGCCACCGTGCTGCGGTTGGGCAAAGTCGTGGGCAATTGCGATCCGCGCGAAACCTCCGCCCGCGACATGGCAGAACTGATGGTGGGCGCAGTGCTCCATGTGCCTGAAAGGGCCAAAAAGCCTGCCGGGGAAGTCGTGTTGTCGCTGAACGGTCTGAGTGCCAAGGCGCCGCGTCGGTTCGGCACCCCTTTGCGTGACATCACGGTCGAGGTGCGCACCGGCGAGGTGCTGGGCATTGGCGGTGTCGCAGGCAATGGGCAGGACGAGTTGGTTGCGGCCTTGTCAGGTGAAATGAAAACCGCCCGTGACATGGTGCAATTCAAAGGTGATGGCATCGGTCAGGTACCCCCCAATGCGCGACGAAAAATCGGCCTGTTGGCAGCACCCGAGGAACGTATGGGCCACGCTGCCGCCCCTGATATGAGCCTGACGGAAAACGCCATTCTGACGGCAGCCACCCGCAAAGAGTTGACCCACCGCGGCTTTGTGCATTGGGGCAAAGCGCGCGGTTTTGCCAAAGAGGTCATCGCCAAATTCGACGTCCGCACACCGGGACCACAAAACGCCGCCAGATCCCTGTCTGGGGGCAACTTGCAGAAATTCGTCATCGGGCGCGAGATCATGCAAGCACCCGAAGTTCTGGTCGTGAATCAGCCAACATGGGGTGTTGATGCCTCTGCCGCCGCCGCGATCCGGCAGGCCTTATTGGATCTGGCTGCCACCGGGACAGCGGTAATTGTGATTTCGCAGGATCTGGATGAACTGATGGAAATCTCGGATCGTTTTGCGGCGCTGAACGAGGGTCGGTTGTCGCCACCCCGCCCCGCCCAAGGGCTGACGGTGGATGAAATTGGCCTGATGCTGGGTGGTGCGCATGATATGGAGGTGGCACATGATCACGCTTGAAAAGCGCCCGCAGCCATCGCGGTTCTGGGTCTTCGCGACCCCCGTGCTGGCCGTCGTGCTGACCATGCTGTGCGGGGGCCTGCTGTTTGCCGCACTTGGGCAGAACCCATTTGAGACCATCCGCACCATCTTTCTGGATCCGCTGTTTTCGGAATTTGCGTGGTTCTATCGCCCGCAGCTGCTGATCAAGGGCGCACCTTTGGTACTGATCGCCATCGGTTTGTCATTCGGGTTTCGTGCCGGCATCTGGAACATCGGCGCCGAAGGGCAGTACATCATCGGAGCCATTTTTGGGGCAGCTGTCGGATTGGCGTTCTACCCAATGGAGAACTTTATCATCTTTCCATTGATGATTCTCGCAGGGGCCGTTGGTGGCTTCCTCTGGGCCATGATCCCCGGCATATTGCGTGTCCGCTTTGGCACCAATGAAATTCTGGTGTCGTTGATGCTGGTCTATGTGGCCGAGCAATTGCTGGCGTCCATGGCCTTGGGCGCCTTGCGCAACCCTGACGGAATGGGCTTTCCAGGTAGCCGCAACCTTGCCCAATATGACAGTGCGACAAGTTGGATCAGCCAATCCGCAGGCCTTCATTGGGGGGTCGCCTTTGCATTCATTGCTGTGATCTGCGCCTACGTCGCCCTGTCGCGCCATATCTTTGGCTTCAACGTGCGGCTTTCGGGGCAAAGCCCGCGTGCGGCGCGATTTGCGGGCGTGAACCCATCCCGCCTGATCCTGATTTGCATGGGGATGTCCGGTGCCTTGGCAGGGCTGGCAGGCCTGTTCGAAGTCTCCGGCCCCGCCGGGCAGATCAGCATCGATTTCAATGTGGGATACGGCTTTACTGCAATTATCGTGGCCTTCCTTGGGCGGTTGCATCCGGTAGGGATATTATTGGCGGGTGGGTTGATGGCGCTGACCTATATCGGGGGTGAGATAGCGCAATCCAATCTGGGTCTACCGATTGCGGCCATTCAGATTCTGCAGGGAATGCTGCTATTCTTCCTACTAGCTGTAGATGTGTTGACGAACTACCGGGTGCGGCTTGGTAAGCGAGGGATCGCGTAATGGACCTGTCTTCAATCAACTGGATCCTGCTACTCGCCTCTCTGATGGTAGCGGCGACCCCAATCATCCTTGCTGCAATTGGCGAACTGGTGGTCGAACGCGCGGGTGTCCTGAACCTTGGCGTCGAAGGCATGATGATCACAGGCGCGATCTGCGGCTTTGTGGTTGCGGTGAACACAGGATCACCATGGCTGGGCTTTCTGGGTGCTGCCGTCGGCGGTGCACTGGTATCGCTTGTCTTTGGCTTTCTCACGCAGTTCCTACTGTCGAACCAAGTGGCGACAGGATTGGCGCTCACCCTCTTTGGCCTTGGGCTGTCGGCGCTGATGGGGCAGGGCTATATCGGGATCAAGGCGCCGGCCTTCCCCGATTGGCATATCCCGCTGCTGGGCGATCTCCCGGTCATCGGCCCTATCATCTTTCAGCATGATCCCATGGTCTACATCGGGCTGTTCATCGTGGCGGGCGTCTGGGCGTTCCTGAAGTATTCGCGCGCAGGGTTGATCCTGCGCGCAGTCGGCGAAAACCACGAGGCAGCCCATGCACTGGGTTATCACGTCGTGCGGGTGCGGATGCTCGCGATCATGTTCGGCGGGGCCTGCGCGGGGCTTGGCGGGGCGTATCTGTCGCTTGTGCGTGTGCCGCAATGGACCGAAGGTATGACGGCGGGCGCTGGCTGGATCGCGCTGGCCATTGTTGTCTTTGCCAGCTGGCGGCCGGGGCGGCTTTTGCTGGGTGCCTATTTGTTTGGCGGCGTGACCGTTTTGCAGTTGAACCTGCAAGCAGCAGGTGCGGAGGTCGGGGTCGAGTATCTTTCTATGGCGCCGTATCTGGCCACCATCGCGGTTCTGGTTATTATGCGGGCCGGACGTGCGCCCGGATCACTGGGACAATCATTCCATGCCTCACGTTGAGGCGACAACAAGACCACCAAGGGGAAACATATGACACTTAAAACAATACTGGCGGGCGCGACACTCGCACTCGGCCTTGCAACAGGAGCTTCTGCAGACGGGCATGAACCTGTCACCGTTGGCTTTGTCTACGTCGGGCCGGTTGGCGACGGCGGTTGGACCTATGAACACGACCAGGGCCGTCTGGCCGTGGAAGCAGAATTTGGTGACCAGGTTGAAACCGTCTTTGTCGAAAGCGTCCCCGAGGGCCCCGACGCAGAGCGTGTGATGACACAGATGGCACTGCAAGGTGCTGATCTGATCTTCACCACATCCTTTGGCTACATGGATCAGACAATCGCCGTGGCGGAAAAATTCCCCGATGTGCGGTTCGAACATGCCACAGGCTACAAACGTGCCGACAACGTCTCGACATACTCTGCCCGCTTCTATGAGGGTCGTGCGGTACAGGGCCACATCGCCGGTCAGATCACTGAAAGCAATGTGATCGGCTACATCGCGTCCTTCCCGATCCCCGAAGTGATCCGGGGCATCAACGCAGCCTATATCCACGCGAAGGAAGTCAACCCTGATGTCGAGTTCAAAATCGTCTGGGCCTACACATGGTTTGACCCCGCGAAAGAGGCGGAAGCCGCCACCGTTCTGATCGAACAGGGCGCTGACGTGATCTTGCAGCATACCGATTCCACCGCGCCACAGGCCGCTGCTCAGGCTGCGGGCAACGTGGCGACATTTGGTCAGGCGTCTGACATGGCCGAGTTTGCACCATTCCCACGGGTGTCTTCGATCATCGACAACTGGGCGCCTTACTATGTCGCTCGGACCCAAGCGGTCATTGATGGCACATGGGAAAGCACCGACACATGGGACGGTATCGCACCGGGCATGGTCGGGATTGGTGAGATCACAGATGCGGTACCCGCCGAGGTGAAAACCTCTGCCGAAGCCTTGATCGAACGCCTGCGGTCGGGTGAATACCACGCCTTTACCGGCCCGCTGAACAAGCAGGACGGATCCGCCTGGTTGGCTGCCGGTGAAACCGCAGACGATGGCACGCTGGCTGGCATGAACTTCTACGTCGAAGGATTGAGTGGCGACATTCCTCAGTAGCCTTACGGCCATGAACGGCAACAAAAGCCCCGGCAACTGCCGGGGCTTTTCTTTTTGCCGTTTTCAAGTGATCTTGTTTCAGTTGCCACGGTCGCTCGTTCAACACGCGACCACATGTTCAGAGGACCAATCTCATGTCTGACAGCCTTGCCCTTCTGGGCGTCAAAGGTGGCCCGGCCATTCGGCCTGGTTCAAACATGCCAACGTCGATGTTGCTGCAATTGGCGGGCAAGACGATCCTGATCGATGCAGGCCTCGGGGTCACGAAAGGGATCTGTGATCAAGGTGTCGCTCTGACCCAGATCGACCTGATCGTGATCACCCATTTACATTCTGACCACTACCTTGAGTTGGGCCCATTTTTTCATACCGCTTGGACGGCAGGGTTGAACCGCACGATCCCGGTAATCGGGCCCAAAGGGCTTGACGCCTATTGGACCGGATTTCAGGACAGCATGGCATTTGATATCGACCTGCGCGTCCGGGATGAGGGGCGCTGCGACTTCGGCAGTCTCGCCGATATACAGGCCGTCTCGGACATAATGACCTTTGATGACATCACACTGCGTACGATGCGCAATGAACACCCGCCGATCACCGATACTTTCGCCCTGCGGTTTGAGGCTGGCAACAAGGCGGTCGTGCTGTCCGGTGATACGGCCTACATGGATGAGATGGCCAGTTTTGCAAAAGGGGCCGATTTGCTGGTGCACGAAGCAATGCTGCGCGACGGGATCGAGGCGCTCTGTGCACGTATGACAAATGGCGATGAACGGCTACGCACGCATATCCTGCGCAGCCACACCGATGCGGTTGATGTCGGGCGGATCGCGCGGGATGCCGGGGTCAAACAGCTGGCCCTCAATCACATGGTACCTAACGGCGACCCCGATTTCACCGACCAGCATTGGACCGACGCCGTGCGGCAGCATTGGAACGGGCCATTCCACCTGGGCAAGGATGGGATGCGCATCACAGTTTGACGGGATGACCAAGGCAACGGTGCTGATAGTCGGCTGCACCGTCTTTTCGGCGACCCCTGCCGAGAGCAGCCCCATCACGTTATGGCAGGAAATGCCACTGCCCTGATTGCCCCTGCGCGCGCGCCTCGCTATCTAGGGCCGAACCTCATTGTGTAACGGAGCGTCCCCCAATGGCTGCCAATCAATTCGTCTACTTCATGGACGGCGTGTCCAAAACCTATCCCGGCGGGAAAAAGGTGTTCGAAAACATCCGCCTGAACTTCTTGCCGGGTGTGAAAATCGGTGTCGTCGGGGTGAACGGCACCGGGAAATCCACGCTGATGCGGATCATGGCAGGCCAGGATAAGGACTTTGCAGGCGAAGCATGGGCGGCTGAAGGTGCGCGCGTGGGTTATCTGCCGCAGGAACCCGAACTGGACCCCAAACTGACCGTGCGTGAGAACGTGATGTTGGGCGTGGCCGACAAAAAGGCGATCCTCGACCGCTACAACGAAGTGGCGATGAACTATTCCGAAGAAACCGCCGATGAAATGGCGCAACTGCAAGACCAGATTGACAGCCAGAACCTCTGGGACCTCGACGCGCAGATTGATATCAGCATGGAGGCACTGCGCTGCCCACCGGATGATGCGGATGTCACAACATTGTCTGGCGGTGAAAAACGCCGTGTTGCGCTCTGCCAATTGCTGCTGGACGCACCCGACATGCTGCTGCTCGACGAACCGACCAACCACCTGGACGCCGAGACCATCGCGTGGTTGCAACAGCACCTGATCGACTACAAAGGCACCATCCTGATCGTTACCCACGATCGCTACTTCCTTGATGCGATTACCGGCTGGATTCTGGAACTCGACCGTGGCGCGGGCATCCCGCACGAGGGTAACTATTCTTCCTGGCTTGAGGCAAAGGCCAAACGGCTGGAGCGTGAGGCGAAAGACGACAAATCCAAACAGCGCACCCTTGCCCGGGAATTGGAATGGATGCAGCAGGGCGCAAAAGCGCGGCAGGCAAAATCCAAGGCCCGGATCAGCGCCTATAATGACCTGGTCAACCAGTCCGAGAAGGAAAAGATAGGCCGCGCCCAGATCATCATCCCCAACGGACCAAGGCTCGGCTCCAAGGTGATCGAAGTCAACGGCCTGAAAAAGGCCATGGGTGACAAGCTTCTGATCGAAGATCTGACGTTTGATTTGCCCCCCGGCGGCATTGTCGGTGTCATCGGGCCAAATGGCGCGGGTAAGTCCACGCTCTTTTCGATGCTGACAGGCCAAGCCGAACCCGATGAAGGCAGCGTCGAGTACGGTGAAACGGTCAAACTCTCCTACGTCGACCAATCCCGCGACGCGCTGAACGCCGACACAACCGTCTGGGAAGAAATCAGCGGCGGTGCAGAGATTATCGAACTTGGCGATGCATCGATGAACTCCCGTGCCTATTGCTCTGCATTCAACTTCAAGGGCGGTGACCAGCAGAAAAAAGTCGGGCTTCTGTCGGGCGGTGAACGCAACCGCGTGCATATGGCGAAACTGCTGAAATCCGGCGGCAACGTCCTGCTGCTTGACGAACCAACCAATGATCTTGACGTTGAAACGCTGCGCGCGCTCGAAGACGCGCTGGTCAGCTTTGCGGGCTGTGCTGTCGTCATCAGCCACGACCGCTTCTTCCTTGACCGGATCTGTACGCACATCCTCGCATTTGAAGGCGACGCGCATGTGGAGTGGTTCCAGGGGGCGTTCACCGACTACGAAGAAGATAAAAAATTGCGGCTGGGTGCAGATGCACTGGAGCCAAAGAGAATGAAACATAAGAAGTTCGTGCGGTGACACGGATCGTAACTGCTGTGGGGGTCGGGCTGACGACGGCTCTGCTCGTCTACCTGATCGAGCTTACGACACGTGCCGGGGCGCACCCGCTCTGGGCCGACCAGCTATTCTACTCCGGTGCCGGGCTGGGAACGGTCCTCGCCGTGATTGCGATCCAATTCGCGTTTGTGCCCCGCACAATTGCGCTGAGCTTTCTCGCAGTCGCGGCTTATCTGACGGCGGACTACGGCAAAGCCCGCTTTGCTGCGTCTTTCGCTGAGGACACGGTTGCCGGGCAGATGTGGTATTTAGGCTGGCACGCGCTCTGCATCGCTGGGATCGCACATGTGATATCAAGCACATATGAATTGTCGCGCCCCGTGTAGGTGGGTGAAACCCACGCGCAACAAAGGCCATCGCGCTGTCGTGGCTTCCACTTCGCCACACTGGCACCCGGCACCCGGTCTTTGAGCCAAGGTCGGCAGAATGTCGCTGCCGCGGCTACTCCCCTCATAAAGGTAGTGGGGGATCTTTTTCACGTGAACACATTCACCCCAAGACACATATATCATTATGGCGATTCGCCCATAGGTTGTTGCATAAATGCACGGTCCCAACCGTTGACAACCACCCACAGCACCGCACGTTGATGCCCGACATTTTGCCGACGCGGTGCTGATCAAAACCCACCAATCCAAGTCTGCCACAAACAATTCACTTGCTATTTTTCGTGCAAGACCCCATGTGCGAAGGGCAAACGTTACACAACTCGACCACTGTTTTCCCTTTCGGCTGCAGTCTCTCGATTTTGACACTGACGACGCCAAGCTGTCGCAATTTCGCGGACAGCATTGATAATTAAAGGAAAAACACGATGGCTACTGGCACCGTTAAATGGTTCAACGCAACTAAAGGCTTCGGATTTATCGCCCCTGATGGCGGCGCGAAGGACGTATTCGTCCACATCTCTGCTGTTGAGCGTTCAGGCCTCACAGGGCTGCAGGACGACCAAAAAGTAACATTCGACATTGAAGCTGGCCGTGACGGCCGCGAATCTGCGGTGAACCTGGCACTGGCATAAGCCTGCCAAGAAGTGAACGTGGCGCGCGGAATCCTGCGCGCCACACTTTCGAGATTGTTAACTATTCAGATGCCAACCCTTCCGACATCTTGAATTTGTTGCCAAATGTGGCATAATAATCTGGCAACGTTAATCTATCGACCACTGTCTCCCTACCCGGCTCAGTCTCTCGATCACGTTTGACTGCGCCAGACCGCTGCACTCCCGCGAGCGGAATATATAAGGAAGACAAGGACATGGCTTCAGGCACTGTCAAATGGTTCAACACCACCAAAGGGTATGGCTTTATCGCACCAGATGGTGGTTCAAAGGACGTTTTCGTCCATATTTCAGCAGTCGAGCGTTCCGGCCTCACTGGCCTGAAGGACGACCAGAAGGTCAATTTCGACATCGAAGCTGGCCGTGACGGACGCGAAAGCGCGATCAATCTGACACTGGCCGACTAAGGCGAACCATCTGACCGACGCGATGCATTCGTTTGATTATTCTTGATTGGGCGCCCTTCGTGGGCGCCCAAATTTGTTAGTCCTTCAGCACGAACGTGACCTTCAGAACAACCCGGTATTCGTCAATTTCACCGTCTTTGACCGTGACCTTCTGATCTGCCACCCAGGCACCGCTGATCCCCTTGAGTGTTTTTGAGGCCCGCTTGATCCCGTTTTCGACGGCATCATCAAAGGACTTGGACGAGGATGAGATGATTTCTGTGACTTTTGCGACTGACATGTCGGCTCCCTTCATTGTTATTGGCTACGCAACCGAGCGTAGTACTAGGCCGCCGTCCAGTCTACGTTATCTGCTTTCTCGACGTGCAGCGCCCCATCAGGAAAGGGTTTCATTAGCCCTTTTGCCGTCTCTTCACCTTCACTAAGCCATTGATCCACATCTTTTTGGGCAAGGATTACCCCCATACGGTGATGGATATCGCGAACATCCGCCGAAGGGGGACATGTCACCGTCGCAACCTGATGTACCTGAACGCCGCTGGGCCCGTTCCAAATGTCATAGATGGCCGCGAAGTACAGCAACCCGCCGTCCTTTCGGGTGATCCGCCAGGGCTGTTTGCGCCGCTTTTCACCGGTCCATTCGTACCAACCGCTTGCAGGCACAACCGCGCGTTTCACGTCCACAAAGGCGGATTTGTCAAATATCGTCTCGGAACGCGCGTTCACAATGGTATCCATCACAGGCCGCCCGCGTGCATTGACACGCCCCACCGGGATCAGCCCCCATCGCATGTGTCGTGCACCTTCGATGGTGAGCGTGATCACCTCTTGCCCCGGTGCGATATTCCACCTTGGGGGGTCAGCCATCCCAGCCACACCTTCGGTCAAGAAGAACCGCCCCGGCATCGCTAGTCGGCCGCCTGCACAAGATTCAGAACCGTTGGACCGATGGCCGCAACGATGACGGCCACGCCTTCCTTGTTGGGGTGGATGCCGTCGGCTTGCAGGAACTCGGTCATGCCTTCCTGCATCCCTGCCGCCGCCCGCAAACCCAATGCAAAGTCAGCGTAAAGTGAGATACCGTATTTCGAGGCCAGATCGGGATACATCCCTTCAAACTCTCTTTTGTAGTCAAGCCCGTAGTTGCCCCCCACTGAAAGCCCGACCAAGAGCATCTCAACCTCTGCCGCTTTACCTGCGGCCAGAATACCATCAAGGTTGGCGCGGCTGACTGCGGGGTCCAGCCCACGCAGATAATCGTTTCCGCCCAAGGTCACGATCATCGCGTCAACGTCCGGGGTCAGCGTCCAGTTCACGCGGCTCAGCCCGCCTGCTGTGGTATCACCAGACACCCCCGCATTGACCACTTCAACGTCGGCACCCTGCGCTTGCAACCACGCCTCAAGCCGGGGAACGAACCCATCGCCTTGCGCCAGCCCGTACCCGGCTGTCAGACTGTCGCCCAATGCGGCCACTGTCACTGTTTCTGCCTGAGCAGCCCCCGCTGTGATCAAAACCGCTGCAACCAGCTTGCTGCTGTGCAAAATGGCCCCATATGAAGTTGAACGCCCAAAACCAAAGGCCGCCCGCATGACCGAACCCGTTCTTTCCATCGCAAACGCCAACCTATCACTGGACGGCAACGCCGGGCGTGTCGATATTCTGCACGACATCACGCTTGATGTGTCGGCGGGTGAAACCTTGGGCCTTGTGGGGCCAAGTGGGTCTGGCAAATCGTCACTCCTCATGATCATGGGTGGGCTGGAACAAGCCACCAGCGGCATAGTCCAGGCGTTGGGTCAGGACCTGACGACGATGAACGAGGACCAGCTTGCCCTGTTTCGTAGGGATAATATGGGGGTGGTGTTCCAATCTTTCCACCTGATCCCAACGATGACCGCATTAGAGAACGTCGCCACCCCGCTGGAACTGGCGGGCGCCTCTGATGCATTTGATCGGGCCGAAGCTGAATTGCAGGCAATGGGGTTGGCCGAACGCATCGATCACTACCCCAGTCAGATGTCAGGGGGAGAGCAACAGCGCGTGGCCCTGGCCCGCGCCTCTGCCCCGCGTCCGCGCATTCTGTTGGCCGATGAACCCACCGGCAATCTGGACGAAACCAATGGGCAGGCAATCATTGATCTGTTGTTCGAGCTGCGCGATCGGCACGGGGCAACTTTGGTCATGGTCACCCATTCGGGCGAATTGGCGAACCGTTGCGACCGTGTCGTCCGGCTGCGCGATGGTCGTATTGATGCCCCAATGACAAAGGCCGCCGAATGAGCCTACGCATAGCATCCCGCGTTGCAATGCGCGAATTGCGCGGTGGGCTGCGCGGGTTTCGTATATTTTTGGCCTGTCTGGCACTTGGTGTCGCGGCAATCGCTGCGGTGGGCACTGTGCGTGCGGGAATCGAGGCTGGGCTTGCCCGCGATGGCGCCGCCCTTCTGGGCGGTGACGCGGAAGTGGAGTTTACCTATCGTTTCGCCCGCGAAGCTGAGTTGGGTTGGCTGAACACGGTGGCTGATGTTGTGTCAGAAACGGTCGATTTCCGCTCGATGGCCGTTGTGGACCGGGGTGGCGCGACAGAAAGGGGCCTGACCCAAGTGCGGGCCGTTGATGACTTCTATCCACTGATCGGGGAGGTGCAGCTTGATCCACCCCTCCCCCTTCCCACCGCACTTGCCGATTATGGCGGCGTGATGGAACGCGTCCTGGCGGATCGGTTGGGATTGTCGCCGGGCGACAGGTTCCGTTTGGGCGAACAGGCGTTTACACTGCGGGCGGTTCTGGATCGTTACCCCGACAATGCCGCCGGCGGCTTTGGCCTTGGTCCGCGCACGATTGTGCTGACGGATGACCTTGCCAATTCCGGCCTGCTGATCGAAGGCACATTGTTTTCGACGCAATATCGGCTGGACCTGCCGCCCGGCGCTGATCTGCAAATGCTTGAAGATAAGACCGAAGCGCAATTTCGTGACAGCGGATTGCGCTGGCGCGACAGCAGGCGCGGTGCCGGTGGGGTCGCACGTTTTGTGGATCGGATTGGTGCGTTTCTGATCCTAGTCGGCCTCTCTGGCCTTGCGGTGGGTGGCGTTGGCGTCTCAGCGGCGGTGCGCTCTTATCTCGCGGACAAGACCGAGGTAATCGCCACTTTGAAAACGCTGGGGGCGACACGCGCCACGATTTTCCAGACCTACTTCATCCAGGTGGGTGTTCTGGCCCTGACCGGGGTTGCCATCGGTCTGGTCCTTGGTGCCGGCCTGCCGGTGCTATTTGCGCCAATGATAGAGGCGAGCTTGCCAATCCCGGCGGCCTTTGCCATCTACCCTGCCCCGCTTTTTGAGGCTGCGGTTTATGGGCTGCTGGCCGCGCTTATTTTCACGCTGTGGCCACTTGCCAAGACCGAGGACATCCGCGCGGCGACCCTCTTTCGCGACGCCTTTGCAACTTCTACTGGCCTGCCTGCCAAGCGATATCTTTTTGCAATTTCCATGCTCATCGCGACACTTATCGGTGCAGCAGTGTGGTTTTCCGGCACTGTCTTTCTGACACTCTGGACGGCGGGCGGGATCGCGGCAGCCCTTGCCATCCTTGTGCTCGCCGCCATCGCCATACGCTGGATCGCACGCCGGTTTCGCAAACCAGCGCGCGGGCGCCCTGCGCTGCGTCTGGCGTTTGGATCCATCGGCGCGCGCGGAGGAGAGGCGACCTCCGTTGTCCTGTCTCTGGGGCTTGGCCTGACGGTTTTGGCCGCAGTTGGCCAGATTGACGGCAACCTGCGCAACGCATTTTCCAGCGATTTGCCCGCCGTCGCGCCCAGCTATTTCTTTGTGGATATCCAACCTGATCAAATCGATGGTTTCCGTGCACGGCTGGCCGCTGATGACGCAGTCAGCAAGGTTGATACCGCGCCAATGCTGCGGGGCATCATCACCCAGATCAACGGCCAACCTGCCGATGAAGCCACCGACGGTCATTGGGTCACGCAAGGTGATCGTGGGATCACCTATGCGAATGCATTGCCACAGGGCACCGAAGTGACTGCAGGCGACTGGTGGCCTGAAGGCTATGACGGGCCGCCACAGATCAGCTTCTCAGCCGAAGAAGCGGCCGAGATGGGCCTGCAATTGGGCGATGCGATGACGGTCAATGTACTGGGCCGGGATATCACTGCTGAGGTCACCAGTTTCCGCAATGTCAGTTGGGAAGACGCAGGCATCGGCTTTGTTCTGGCCATGAACCAAAATGCCTTGGCGGGCGCACCACACAGCTGGATTTCGACGGTCTATGCGGAAGAAGAGGCCGAGGCCGCGATCCTGCGCGATCTTGCCACGACCTATCCGAACATCACTGCGATCCGCATTCGCGACGCAATTGATCAAATCATTGAACTCGTCGGCGGGATTTCAGCCGCAACGCGCTATGGTGCGATGATCACGCTGATCACCGGCTTTCTCGTGTTGATTGGTGCCGCCGCCGCAGGTGAACGTGCCCGCACGTTTGAAGCAGCAGTGCTCAAAACCCTTGGCGCATCGCGCCGCCGGATCATCACAAGCTTTGCGCTGCGCGCCACAATCCTTGGCTTGGGTGCCGGACTTGTGGCCTTGGGCGCTGGCATCCTTGGCGGTTGGGCTGTGTCAGTGTTTATCATGGAGACCGGTTACATCGTGATCTGGTCCAACGCCTTGCTGATTATCGGCGGCGGCGTTCTGGCTTCCTTGCTGGCTGGTCTGGCGTTCGCGTGGCGGCCACTCTCGGCACGACCCGCACAAGTATTGCGAACCAAAGAATGAGCGATCCCGGTTTCTTCGGCTATGGCAGCCTCGTCAACTTAGGGACGCATGACTACGCCAGTCCGCGACAAGCATCATTGCGCGGATGGCGCCGTGTCTGGCAGGGCACCAACCTGCGCGAGGCGGCCTATCTTTCTGTGGTTCCAGATCGGACAGTGACCATCCAAGGCGTCGTGGCACAAGTCCCGGATGCAAACTGGGCAGCGCTTGATCAACGCGAGGCCGCGTACCAGCGCCATGATGTCAGCACCGCCGTGGGGCAGCCCCAAACAGCGGTCTATCAGGTGAAACCCGCACATCTGGCCCCGCACGGGCGGCATCCGATCCTGCTCAGCTATCTTGACGTTGTCGCACAGGGCTATCTGCGTGTGTTTGGTGAAGCAGGTGTTGGTCATTTCTTTGAAACCACGACAGGCTGGGGCAGGCCAATTCAGAATGACCGGGACAATCCAACCTACCCGCGCCATCAGAGGCTAACTTCTGAAGAACGCGCATTGGTCGATGATCACCTAGCGGCGGTGATGAAAAAGACTGAATAGACGGGCCTGACGCGCAAAGGGTTCTGCCGCATCTGGTTTGGCAGCATCCTTGTTCATGACGCGCAGGGCCAAAACAACCGCGATAAGGGCGAAAAGCGCACCACCGATGTATTGCCCAATAAGGATACCCGGTGCACCGAACCATGCAGCCCCCACCAGCACAAATGGCATAGTCCCAAGCGTATGCCTCCCCCAGTTCACAAGGGTTGAATAAAACGGGTGCCCGAGATTGTTGAAGGCAGCATTGGCCACAAAAATCACGCCGTTGAAGAAAAACATCAACGATAGCGGCCCCGCAAAAAGGAAAACTAGCGTCAGCGCGAGCCCGTCTTCCAGCTGGAACAGCCATTGGATGCCGGGACGCGCGAGAAAGAACAAACCCGATACGACGACAACGACCAGCGCAGTAAAGAGCAACCCTTCACGGAACGCACCACGCACACGCCCATGCAGGCCCGCACCAGCATTTTGTCCGATAATCGGACCAATTGCACCAGACAACGCAAAGATGATGCCAAAACCCACGGGCGTCATGCGTGCGACAATGGCCATTCCGGCAACCGCCTCTTCGCCGTACGCTGCCATGGACCGCGTCACATAGGCCTGCCCGATGGGCGTGGCAAGTTGGGTCAGGATTGCCGGGATCGCAATCGCGAGGATCGGGCGCATATCGATGGTCAGGCTGTTGAGCGTCGGTTTGTCAAAGCCACCGTAGTGGCGGATCAATGGAACAAGTGCCGTGCCGGCAATCGCGATACGAGCGCAAACGCTGGCCATGGCGGCACCGGTGAGTTCCAGATCCAACCCAAAGATCAGGATGGGGTCAAGCACCGCATTCACAACACCGCCCCAGATAGTCGCCATCATGGCACGGCGTGCGTCGCCATGGGCGCGCAGGATCGCCCCGCCGATCATGCCAATCATCAGGAACGGCAAGGAGGGAACAATGATCTGCAAATAGTGCACAGCCAGATCAAGCGTCGCACCTGTCGCACCCATTAAGCTGGCGAGGAATTCCAGATTGACCCAGACGGTTGCAGCAAAGATTGCCCCAAACACCACACCGTAGATCAGCGAGTTTGTTGCCCGCCTGCGCGCATCCTCAACCTCACCCGCACCCAAGGCGCGCGCGACTAAAGCGCCAGCCGCAATGGCCATGCCAATCCCGAAGGATGTTGTGAAAAACAAGATCGCACCAGCATAGCCAACTGCCGCAGCCAGTTCTGCTTTGCCCAGCATCGCGATGAAGATCATGTCGATAAAATCGACAAGAAAGATGGCCATCAAACCGATCGATGCGGTCAATGACATAACCGAGATATGCCGGAAGAGGCTGCCTTGCGTGAACTTGGCCTCTGGTGCTGTCATCAGGCGGTGAATGTCGGTTTGGTTTGCAGCAGTGGCATGACCTCGGCCATTTCGGGACCGCGTTGGCGGCCCGTGACCGCTTTGCGCAGCGGCATGAACAAGCCCTTGCCCTTGCGGCCTGTCGCCTCTTTCACCGCCGCCGTCCAGTTGGACCAGGTGTCGGTGTCATATGGCAATGGTGGCAACAGTGCGAAGGCTTCGGCCACAAATGCGCGATCTTCGTCTTCGACCAATGGCGCCGCCCCGTCGCGGAACATCGCCCACCAGTCGGCGACCTGATCCAGCGCATCAATATTGTCGCGCACCACATTCCAAAAAGGTGCGGCCAGATCATCGGGCACGCCAGCCGATGTTAAAACATCGGCCACGTCACCGGCGCTGAGTGTTGCCAAATGACGGGCGGTCAGCGGCGCCAGGTCAGCGGCATCAAATTTGGTCGGCGCAGAGCCGAATTTGGAGAGGTCGAAGTTTGCAACCACGTCATCGATGGTGCTGCGCAACTCGACCGGGTCGGAGGACCCCAGCCGCGCCATCAGGGACAGGATCGCCTGCGGCGCAATACCTTGCTTGCGCAGGTCGCGCAGTGCCAGCGTGCCGAGGCGTTTGGACAGCGCCTCGCCTTGCGGGCCAGTCAGAAGGGAGTGGTGGGCAAAACGTGGGACAGCCCCGCCCAGCGCTTCGATCATTTGGATTTGGGTGGCGGTGTTTGTCACATGGTCAGACCCGCGCACGACATCCGTGATCCCCATTTCGGTATCATCAACGACCGAGGCGAGCGTATAAAGGATTTGCCCATCGTTCTTGAACAGCACCGGATCACTGACAGAGGCGGCATCAATGGAAATGTCACCGATGGTACCATCTGTCCATTCGATCCGCCTGTGATCCAGCTTGAAGCGCCAATGCGAGCCGCGTTCGGCGCGCAGCGCGCTTTTCTCATCCTCAGGCAATTCCAGTGCAGCCCGGTCATAGACCGGCGGCCTGCCCATATTCAGCTGCTTCTTACGCTTGAGGTCCAATTCGACCGGCGTTTCAAAACATTCGTAGAGCCGTCCCATATCGATCAGCTTTTGTTTGGCTGACAGGTAGTTTTCCATTCTTGCCGACTGGTGCTCAACCCGGTCCCAGGTGAAGCCAAGCCAGTTCAGGTCTTCTTTGACGCCCGCGATGTATTCGTCCTTGGAGCGTTCCGCATCGGTGTCATCGATCCGCAGGATAAAGGTGCCACCCTGCTGCCGCGCGATGGCATAATTAAAGAGCGCTGCGCGCAGGTTGCCAATATGCAGCCAGCCGGTGGGCGATGGGGCGAATCTGGTGGTGGTCATGGGCGCGTCTCCTGCTTGGGGTGGCTTTGACCATGAGACGCGGGCGATGTCCAGTTTTGCATATGCCGGACCGGGGCGCCGCCCCGGACCCCGAAGTTTGATGGGACGAAGAAAGAGTGGGATCAGCTTGGCGTTACAGGCCAGCGCGTTGCCAGATCGTCGATGCCCGCCTTCACCAACTCCTCAACAACGTTCAGGTCTACGTCCGCAAGTTTGTTGATGTAGAGGCAGGATTTGCCCAGCTTGTGTTTACCCAAGCGGTCCATGATGTTTCCGAAATCCTTGTATCCAGGCATGATATAAAGCACCAGGTTCGCCTTACGCGGGGGTGAAGCCTGTCGCCAGAAAATCACCTGTACGTCCGCTGTCGTAGGTATAGTGGTACTGCCCGTAACCAATCAGCGTCGGCCCCCACATTTTCGGCGTCCAACCAGTGACCCGCCGGAACATCGCGTCAAGCACGCCTGCGTCTGCGCGTCGGGTGGAATGTTCAACGGCAGCAATGAACTCGGCCACGCTTTGTGTTGTTGATTGTGTCTTATTTTCGGCCATACGTCAGAATAGCATGGGTTGGCACGCACGCAAAGGGTCGCCATCCAACACCTGCCAAATCCCGTTCTATGCGCCAAGCCAATAAGCTTGCGCACCCATCGGGGGCTCAGCTTTCATCGCGCCAGCGGTTCACGATGGGATAGCGCCGATCAAGCCAGAACGCACGATCCGACAGGCGGGGCCCAGGTGCGGATTGGAAACGCTTGTATTCACTGATGTAGAGTAAGTGTTCGACCCGCTTGACTGTGTCACGGTCATACCCTGCTGCCACGCAGTCCGAGACCGAGGCTTCTTGATCAACCAACATATCCAGAATGCCATCGAGGATATCGTAAGGCGGCAGGCTGTCCTCGTCCTTTTGATCAGGGCGGAGTTCAGCCGACGGTGGTTTGTCGATGATTGCAACCGGGATCACCTCGCCCGCTGGCCCCATCATCCAAGCGCGATGATTGGCATTGCGCCAGCGCGCGGCGCCAAACACCCGCGTCTTGTAGAGGTCTTTGATCGGGTTATATCCGCCCGCCATATCGCCATAGATTGTCGCATAACCAACCGCGACTTCGGATTTATTGCCTGTGGTCAGCAACATCTCACCAAATTTGTTGGATTGGGCCATCAGCAACAGCCCCCGGATACGCGACTGGATGTTCTCCTCTGTCAGGTCGGCGTCAAGGCCGTCAAAAAGCGGGGCAAGCGCCTCGGTTACGGCCGCACGCGGCCCCGCGATACTGATGGTGTCGTAGGCGCAGCCCAAGGCGTTGGCCGCAGCGGCCGCATCATCAAGCGAACCTTGCGAAGTATATTCCGACGGCAACATCACACAGCGCACATTGTCCGCACCCAGCGCATCAACGGCGATGGCAGCCACAATCGCGCTGTCGATCCCACCAGACAGACCAAGCAGTGCTTTCTTGAACCCGGTCTTGCGCATGTAATCGCGCAGCGCCTCGACCATGACCCGGTAATCCTGTTCCAGCGCCTCAGGCAGCAGCACCCGTTCGCCCTGCGCGGCCTCCCAGCCATCATCGGTCAGGTTGAAATCAACATGCGCAATCGCCTCTTCCAGCACCGGCAACTGCAACGCCAGCCGGCCGCCCCGATTGAGCACAAATGACCCACCGTCAAACATCTGGTCATCCTGACCGCCAACCATATTCAGGTAAACGATCGGCACATCATTCTCGATCACGCGTGCAACCATCGTATTCATGCGGATCGCATGTTTGTTGCGGAAATAAGGTGACCCATTGGGCACAACCAAAATCTCTGCTCCGGTTTCGACCATCGCTTCGCAGACGTCCGGGTACCAAGCGTCTTCGCAAATGGGGTTGCCGATCCGCGCGCCATTGTTCAGTGCGAAGGGGCCTGCGATATCGGCGCTTTTGAACAGGCGCACCTCGTCAAAGACGTTGAAGTTGGGTAGGAAATGTTTGCGTGCGGTGGCCACGATCTCTCCCCCGCGCAAAGTATAGTAGGCGTTGTAAAGCCGCTCATCCTCCAGCAGTGGCGCACCGATCGATAGCGCGGGCCCGTCGGCGCACTGCGCCGCAAGCTGCATCAGATGGGCCATTGCGTCAGCCACAAAGGCGGGCTTGGCGATCAGATCCTGGGTTTGGTAGCCAACCAGAAACATCTCTGGCAAGGCCACCAGATCGGCCCCGGCGGCCTTGCCTTCTGCCCATGCGTCACGGGCCTTTTGGGCATTGCCTGCAATGTCCCCAACGGTCGGGTTGAGCTGTGCCATGGTCAGGCGAATAAAATTTGTCATAGTTTCGTCCCAATGCTTGGCAAAGATGTAGCAGAATCAAGCGCAGGGGAAAGGCGTTTGCAGTGGCACCGTCTTAGACGTTGTCAGGTTGTGACCTGTCCCGTAAGCTTTGAGAACCGAGAACTGCCTGGAGAGACGCATGAATATGTTTGGAGTATGTAAGGGGGCCGCCACGGCCGTGTTGGCGACCGCACTCGCGACAGGCGCGTATGCGCAAGACGTCCAGACAAAACAATATGATGATGGTGGCGTTTACGAAGGCACCTTTCTTGATGGAAAGCAGCACGGTACGGGCACCTATCGTCTTCCTAACGGCTATGAATACACCGGCGAATGGGTCGAGGGGGAGATTCGCGGCCAGGGCATGGCGCGCTTTCCCAATGGATCCGTCTACGAAGGGGCCTTTGTTGCAGGCAAGCCTGAAGGTCGGGGGCGAATCACATTTTCTGACGGCGGCACCTTTGAAGGCGATTGGGTTGATGGCAATATCACCGGCCAAGGCATAGCAACCTACGCCAACGGCGTCGTCTACGAAGGCGAGTTCCGCAATGCGATGCACAATGGCACCGGCACCATGACCAGCCCAGGGGGCTATGTTTACGAGGGTGCATGGGTGAACGGTGCTAAGGAAGGCGAAGGCAAGATCACCTATCCTGATGGCGCTGTCTACGAAGGCACGCTGAAAGCAGGCGAACGTGATGGCACTGGCACGCTGACAATGGCCGACGGCCTGATTTACAGCGGCGCCTGGGTGGATGGCGAAATTCAAGGCCGTGGCACACTGACCCAGCCCAATGGCGATGTCTTTGAAGGTGAGCTGGTCTCTGGCCGTCGTGAAGGCGAAGGCAGCGTCACCTATGCAAATGGCGACACTTACACAGGTATGTTCCTCAATGACCGCCGTCACGGCATCGGCACGTTCCGCGGCACCGATGGATACGCCTATGAAGGCGAATGGGTCGAAGGCCGGATCGAAGGTGCCGGTGAAGTCACATATCCCGATGGGTCCAGTTATGTTGGTACCTTTGCCAACGACCTGGCCCATGGCACCGGGACAATCACATATCCTGACGGCTCGACCTACGCGGGCGACTGGGAAAATGGTGTGATCAACGGTGTGGGTGTTGCAACCTATGTCAACGGGCTAGTCTACGAGGGCGAGTTCCTGAATGCGAAGAACCACGGTCAGGGCACGATGACCTATGCGGATGGTTACGTCTACGAAGGCCAGTGGTCGGAAGGTCAGCGCAACGGTTTAGGTCGCGCAACTTATGCCGATGGTACTGTCTATATCGGCGAATTCCTCAACGGTCAGCGCAGCGGAAACGGGGAAATTACTTTGCCTGATGGCTTTAACTATGTCGGCGCATGGCAAGATGGTGAGATCAGCGGCGAAGGCGTTGCTACCTACGCCAATGGCGATGTCTATGACGGCAGCTTTGTCAGCGGACGCCGTGAAGGTGAAGGCACAATGCGATTTGCAACCGGTCAGGAAAGCGTCGGGATCTGGTCCGATGGTGCGCTTGTATCTGAGACAAACACGGACAACTAAGTCAGCAGCCCAACGTTCATCAAAGGCCGGTCCCACGACCGGCCTTTATCATTTCTGCCTCTGGACTGCTTCACGAGCAGCAAGGCAGCAGACTTGCGCAGCGCGGTGAAGGTGAACCCATCATTTTGAATAGTGCGGGGCATAAGCTGCCTCACCAATTGATCACCTGACCGGCATAGTCAAAGAATCCACCAGAATGTTCAGGCGTCAGTTTGGATATGGCCGAAAGCAGGTTGGAAGCGGCCAACCCGGTAGGGACGGTCGCATGTCGCCCGGCGTAATTCTGAGTGAAAGATGTCTCAACCGTTCCGGGGTGCAGCGCCACACAAACCGATTGCTTATGTGATCGGGCGAGTTCAATCGCCGCGCCGCGCACAATCTGATTCAAAGCAGCCTTGGAGGCGCGGTAAGAATGCCAACCGCCGATCTTGTTGTCGCCAATCGACCCCACCCGCGCTGAAAGTGTCGCCACAACGCCGCGCCTGTCTTTGGGCAGCAGCCCTGCCATATGGCGCAGAATCAATGCAGGGCCAATCGTATTGACAGCGAAAACGCGCGCCATCTCATCCGGTTTGATGGCCGACAGGCTTTTCTCTGGTGTCCCCCAAAGCGGCGCGAGGATACCAAAGGCTATGAATATCAGGTCGTATTGACCGGTGAGCCGCAACATCGCGCGCTCAACCGAAGCCGCATTGCCCACATCAAAGCCATCAACCGAGCGTGACAGGCGGGTGACGGTCCATTTGTCCTGTTCAAGCTGTGTGGCAACAGCCGATCCGATCCCGCCACTAGCCCCGATCACCAATGCCCGCATACCACGCTCCCTTGCCTTCTGCCGAGATAGTGCGTGCATTCGCCCCGACAAGGCAGCCGCTATCCGCGCACAGCATGTCAAATTACTGCGATGCGGGATGCATTATGCTCTTTTCAACACCATTTTCGGCAGTATAGTCGCGGCCATGATGAACCGTGCACATATCACACCTTCAGCCCCCAAAGGGCCGCTTCTGCGCGACATTCTACTTCTTAGCAGCCTCTGAGCGTGCCATCCGGCGCGACCGCTCAGAGGGCATAACGCGCCGGTTTCATGCTAAGAACCTAAGGAATTCCAAAATGACCAAATCAAACCAAGTGTTGATTTTCGACACAACCTTGCGCGACGGCGAGCAATCACCGGGTGCGACAATGACCCATGACGAGAAACTGGAAATCGCCGAAATGCTGGACGACATGGGCGTCGACATCATTGAAGCAGGTTTTCCTATCGCGTCAGAAGGCGACTTCAACGCAGTCAGCGAGATTGCCAAACTGTCCAAGTCCGCAACGATCTGTGGATTGGCGCGTGCCAATTACAAAGATATTGATCGCTGCTGGGAAGCGGTGAAACACGCCAAATCCCCCCGTATCCACACCTTTATCGGGACCTCCCCCCTGCACCGGGCGATCCCGAACCTGAACATGGATGAAATGGCCGAACGGATCCACGACACGGTAACCCATGCCCGCAATTTGTGTGAAAACGTGCAGTGGTCACCGATGGATGCCACAAGGACAGAATGGGATTATCTGTGCCGTGTCGTGGAAATCGCGATCAAGGCCGGGGCAACGACCATCAATATTCCCGATACCGTGGGCTATACCGCGCCGGTTGAAAGTGCGGACCTGATCCACAATCTGATTAGCACGGTCCCCGGTGCAGATGATGTGATCTTTGCCACCCACTGCCATAATGATCTGGGCATGGCGACCGCCAACTCTCTCGCCGCAGTGGCCGGCGGGGCGCGCCAGATCGAATGCACCATCAACGGGTTGGGCGAACGGGCCGGTAATACCGCATTGGAAGAAGTCGTGATGGCGCTGAAGGTGCGCGGCGACATCATGCCCTACACTACAAAAATCGACACCCGCAAGATTATGAATATCTCGCGGCGCGTGGCGACCGTGTCGGGGTTTGCCGTGCAATTTAACAAGGCCATTGTTGGCAAGAACGCCTTTGCCCATGAAAGCGGCATCCATCAGGATGGGATGCTGAAAAACCGCGAAACATTCGAGGTCATGAAGCCCGAAGATGTGGGTTTGTCGGGAACGTCTCTGCCGTTGGGCAAGCACTCTGGCCGCGCGGCATTGCGGGCCAAGCTGAATGAGTTGGGATTTGATCTGGCAGACAACCAACTGAACGATGTGTTTGTGCGCTTCAAGGATCTGGCGGACCGCAAAAAAGAAGTCTTTGATGATGATCTGATGGCGCTGGTGTCCCAGAACGACACCGAAGAAGACCGGCTGAAGTTGAAATCTCTGCGTGTGGTTTGCGGCACCGACGGCCCGCAACAGGCCGACATGGTGATGGAGGTTGACGGCGCCGATGTTGAAACATCGGCCACAGGTGACGGCCCGGTGGATGCAACTTTCAACGCGGTGAAGACGATCTTTTCCCATAGAGCGCGCTTGCAGTTGTATCAGGTAAGCGCTGTCACCGAAGGCACAGACGCGCAGGCGACAGTATCGGTGCGGATGGAGGAAAACGGGCGCATCGCCACCGGTCAGTCCGCCGATACCGATACCGTCGTGGCAAGTGCAAAGGCCTATATCAACGCGTTGAACCGACTGCTGGTACGCCGCGAGCAGTCCGAGCCGGGATATGACGTCAAAGGTATCAGTTACAAGGATGCCACCTGAAGCACCTTAGCGCGGCAATCGGACTTTTGGTGCTCGTCACCTGACCGGTTGCTGCGCAACAGAACTGCCCGACAGGTGCCGACCTTAGCGGCGGCACACAACTGCTCGACCCTGATGGTGACAGGAACTGCAGAGGCCCATTTTGGAGATTTCTCTTCTTTCACCCCTAACGCTGGGGACCTGCCGCTATAGTCAGTTGACTGACCGCCTGACCCTCGACATGGACGGTGGAAACATCTCCCGGATGCAAGGCCCTGCGGTCCAGTCAGATGAGATGCAACACGCTCCAAGGCTTGGCTTGGTGATCAGCTCAATGGTCCATGACGAAGATGGTATGCCGCACGGTGACAGCTACTTCGTAGATGTTATGCGTGTGTCAAAAAGCCAAATTTACCAAAATATTATTCGTAATTTGATATTCTCATCGGGTTTTTCTGCGAAATGCGTTCAAAATGTTGAAAAAATATAAACGGCGCCCTGTTGCCACATCGTTAAAAACAAGGGGTTCTCTCTCATCGACTGTGTCTCTATAACCGTTTGCAACCCGCACGGCTGGGGCAGCGCGGAAAAGGCACACAGGGATTGGGAAGGCCACTATATGGCAGGCTTTGGCGGACTATTTTCATCAGATATGGCAATTGATTTGGGTACCGCGAATACGCTGGTCTATGTCAAAGGCAAGGGCATCATTTTGTCTGAGCCTTCGGTGGTTGCCTATCACGTCAAGGACGGTGTGAAGAAGGTCTTGGCTGTTGGGGAGGATGCCAAGCTGATGCTGGGTCGCACCCCCGGCAGCATCGAAGCGATCCGCCCGATGCGTGACGGGGTCATCGCCGACTTCGACACAGCCGAAGAAATGATCAAACACTTCATTCGCAAAGTGCACCGCCGTTCAACATTCTCAAAGCCCAAGATTATCGTCTGCGTCCCGCACGGCGCGACACCCGTCGAAAAGCGTGCGATCCGTCAGTCTGTTCTTTCAGCTGGTGCGCGTCGCGCTGGTTTGATTGCTGAACCCATTGCTGCCGCTATCGGCGCTGGCATGCCCATCACCGACCCGACCGGCAACATGGTCGTCGACATTGGTGGCGGCACGACCGAGGTCGCGGTGTTATCGCTTGGTGATATCGTCTATGCCCGATCCGTCCGCGTGGGTGGTGACCGCATGGACGAGGCGATCATAAACTACCTGCGCCGCCAGCATAACCTACTGATCGGGGAAAGCACCGCAGAGCGTATCAAAACCTCGATCGGCACCGCCCGTATGCCCGATGACGGCCGTGGCCAATCCATGCATATCCGCGGTCGCGACCTACTGAACGGCGTGCCGAAGGAGACTGAGATTTCTCAGGCGCAAGTCGCCGAGGCATTGGCTGAACCGGTACAACAAATTTGCGAAGCCGTGATGACAGCACTCGAAGCGACCCCGCCCGATCTGGCTGCCGATATTGTCGATCGTGGTGTGATGCTGACAGGTGGCGGCGCTTTGCTGGGCCAACTTGACCTGGCACTGCGAGAACAGACTGGACTGGCAATCTCGGTGGCGGACGAGTCACTCAATTGTGTTGCACTCGGCACAGGTCGCGCACTGGAATATGAAAAACAGCTACGGCATGTGATAGACTACGACAGCTAACCCCATCAGCAAGGGAACACCCGCCCCTTGGCACGTGACAAGAACAGCGAAGATTTCGTCGGCCCGATCCGCAGATTGCTGGTTGGGGTGTTGGTGTTGGCGTTGCTGGCAATGTTCATGGTGTGGCGGATCGATAGCCCGCGGGTCGAACGGTTGCGCACCGCAGCAGTGGACGCGGTGGTGCCCTCTTTTGATTGGGCGATGGCCCCGATCACCGGTGCGGCCAATCTGATCAGCGATTTCCAAAGTTACCAACAGCTCCGCATTCAGAACCAAGAGTTGCGCCGTGAGTTGCAACAGATGAAAGCCTGGAAAGAAGCCGCCGTGCAGTTGGGGCAGGAAAACGCCAAGCTGCTTGACCTCAACAACGTCAGTCTTGATCCGCAGCTGACCTATGTCACCGGTGTGGTGATCACTGACAGTGGGTCCCCCTTTCGGCAATCTGTTCTGGTGAACGTCGGCACACGCGACGGCATCATCGATGGCTGGCCGACAATGGATGGGATTGGCCTTGTGGGCCGCATTGCGGGTGTTGGTCAGAACACCAGCCGGGTGATGCTGCTAACAGATACCTCCAGCCGCATTCCCGTGACAATCCAACCCTCTGGTGAGCGTGCTATTCTGGCGGGTGACAACACGCTGTCACCGCCGATGGAGTTCTTGGAAGATGCAGCCCTCCTGCGTCCAGGAGACCGGGTTGTGTCCTCTGGGGATGGTGGGGTCTTCCCTGCCGATCTGCTGGTTGGGCAGGTGGCCTTGGGCACCGACGGGCGCTTGCGTGTCCGGCTGGCCGCCGATTACCAGCGTTTGGAATTCTTGCGTGTCTTGCGGTCGCAACCGCACGAAAACATCGGTGATCCCAGCAATCTGCTGACGCCAGAAGCCGAATTCTTTGGTCCAGCAGCCATAAACCCGGCAGCATTGAACACATCGAGTTTAGGCGATGGGTGAGCAGGCGGATACACATACCTGGATGCACCGTGGGATTTTTGCCTTGCTGGCTTTTGCCATTGTCGCTGTCCGGCTTGTCCCACTGGATATGCGTCCAACAGTTTGGGCCGGTCCTGATCTGCTGCTGGCTGCCACACTGGTATGGGTCGCCCGCAAGCCAATATACCTGCCGGTGCCGGTCATTGCCGGTTTCTTCCTGATGGCTGATTTCCTGTTCATGCGGCCACCTGGCCTTTGGGCGGCGCTTACTGTGATACTGACCGAGATTATCCGCCGTCAGCACAAAGAGTTTCGCAACATGGCGTTACTGCTGGAGTGGGGCACCGTCGCGATTGGTATTGTCGGAATCACCGTGGCAAACAGGTTGGTATTGGCTATCGCAATGGCACCACAAGCCCCACTGACCCTGGCATTGACCGAAATGATTGCCACGATCCTTGTCTATCCTGCAGTCGTCATCGTTGCACATTACGTCTTTGGCGTGACCCGCTCCGCACCTGGTGAAGTTGGCAGCAAAGGGCAACGCCTATGAAACGCCCCTCCAATGAAATCATTGAGAGCAGTCGCACAATCACGCGTCGTGCGTTGGTTGTGGGGGGCGCGCAGCTTGGCGTTATGGGGGTCTTGGGGTGGAGACTGCAGTCAATGCAGGTTGAGCAGGCCGACCAATTCCGCCTTTTGGCTGAAGAAAACCGTATCAACATCCGTCTTTTGCCTCCCGCGCGCGGGCTGATCTTTGATCGCAATGGCATGCCGATTGCAGACAATGAACAGAACTATCGCGTTGTTATGGTCCGCGAAGATGCAGGCGACGTGGGCGAAGTCCTCGCCAAATTGACCGAAATTGTGGACATCGCCCCCGATGATCTGGCCCGCGCGATGCAGGAAATGCAACGCCGCTCGCCCTTTGTACCCGTCACCATTGCGGATCGCCTGTCTTGGGCGGACGTGGCTGAGATTAACCTCAACACCCCCGCCCTGCCCGGCATTCAGGCCGAGGTCGGGTTGAGCCGCATTTATCCACTTGGGGCCGATCTCGCCCATGTTGTGGGATATGTTGGACCGGTGAGTGACTATGATCTTAACCGGATCAATGACCCGGATCCGCTTTTGCAGATCCCGAAATTTCAGATCGGCAAGAGCGGCGCAGAAAACAAATTGGAACAAAGCCTGCGTGGTAGCGCTGGCACCCGCCGCATTGAAGTCAATGCCGCCGGGCGCATTATGCGGGAGCTTGACCGTCAGGAAGGTGATCCAGGCAAAGACGTTCAACTGACCGTCGACAGCCGTTTGCAATGCTATGTGCAGGCGCGACTTGAGGGCGAATCCGCCGGCGCCGTTGTTATCGATCTTGAAAATGGTGATCTGCGTGCCGTGGCCTCCGCCCCGACGTTTGACCCGAACCTCTTTGTCCGCGGTATTTCGACAACTGACTGGAACGCGTTGAACGCCGACAAATATCGCCCGCTTGCCGCCAAGGCCGTGCAGGGCACTTATCCGCCGGGCTCCACCTTCAAGATGATAACGGCAATGGCGGCCATGGAGGATGGCGTCGTTGCAGCGGATGAGACAATTTATTGCCCCGGTTTCACGGATGTATTCAACATCCGTTTCCACTGCTGGAAGCGCGGTGGGCATGGCAACGTCAACTTCCATGAAAGCCTGAAACAAAGTTGCGACTGTTACTACTATGAAGTCTCCCAGCGGGTCGGCATCGACAAAATGGCGGAGATGGCGCGCAAACTTGGCCTAGGTGTCAGACACGATCTGCCGCTGTCAGCTGTGGCTACAGGACTCGCCCCCAACAAACAGTGGAAGGCGGAGGTGCATGGCGAAGACTGGCGGATCGGGGACACTGTCAATGCCTCAATCGGTCAGGGATATGTACTTGCCTCGCCTTTGCAACTGGCAGTGATGACAGCCCGCATTGCAACTGGCCGCATCATCACACCGCGCCTTGTGCGGTTGATCGACGGTGTCGAGCAGCCCAGCGGGCTAGGCGAAAGTCTTGGCATCAATGAAAACACATTGCGCCGGGTGCGCGCGTCTATGAACGATGTTTGCAACCACCGGCGTGGTACGGCCTACGGTTCACGAATCCTCGCAGAAGGTCACAAGATGGCGGGCAAGACCGGCACAAGCCAGGTACGCCGCATTACGCCAGAGGAGCGCGCGGCAGGGGTGACAAAGAACGAAGACCTACCGTGGGAACGTCGTGATCACGCGCTCTTTGTGGGTTTTGCGCCTTTCGACAATCCCCGCTACGCTGTGTCGGTGGTAGTCGAACATGGCGGGGGTGGATCGCGAGCTGCCGCCCCCATCGCACGCGATATCATGTTGCAGGCCCAGTATGGCGGCCCACCACCGCTCGAAGCCTACCCTGCCGGTCTGCGTGATCAGATCGCAGCCCAGCAAAAACGCATCGCAGAACGCGTGGCAGAGGGTGTCAACGGACAAAGCCGCGCATGAGCTATCTTGAACATAATATCAAATTCATCCCCACCGGACTGCGCAAGATCCTGCACCTGAACTGGCCGATCATCATGCTACTGATCGCCGTGGCGTCGGCCGGTTTTCTGATGCTCTATTCCGTGGCGGGCGGGTCAACGACCCCTTGGGTCGAACCACAATTCAAACGCTTCATCCTGGGTATGTGCTTGATGCTAGTCGTGGCAATGGTGCCGATCTGGTTCTGGCGCAACATGGCCTTTGTCGCTTATGGTGGTTCGCTGCTGTTGCTGCTTGGGGTCGAGTTTTTTGGCGAGGTCCGTATGGGCGCCCAACGCTGGATTGATTTGGGGTTCATGCGCTTGCAGCCCTCCGAGCTGACCAAGATCACTTTGGTGATGTTTTTGGCAGCCTATTATGACTGGCTGCCCAACAAGAAAACGTCGCATCCGCTATGGGTGGCGCTGCCAGTTCTGTTCATTTTGGCGCCAACAATGCTGGTATTGAGCCAACCTGACCTAGGCACTGCGCTGCTCCTGCTTTTGGGTGGGGCCACGGTGATGTTTCTGGCGGGTGTGCATTGGGCCTACTTTGGCACTGTGGTCAGTCTTGGTGTTGGTGGCATTGTCGCCGTGTTCCAGAGCCGTGGCACCACATGGCAGTTACTGAAAGACTATCAATATCGCCGTATCGATACCTTTCTTGATCCGGCAAATGACCCTCTGGGTGCTGGCTATCACATCACCCAGGCCAAGATTGCCTTGGGTTCTGGCGGCTGGACTGGCCGCGGCTTCATGCAAGGCACGCAATCGCGCCTTAACTTCCTACCGGAAAAACATACTGATTTCATCTTTACCACACTGGCGGAAGAGTTCGGCTTTGTCGGAGCGATCACCCTGCTCACCCTCTATCTGCTCATTGTCTTGTTTTGTGTCATTTCCGCGCTGAGCAACAGGGATCGGTTTGCCTCACTCCTCACGCTTGGGATCGCCACAACTTTCTTTTTGTTCTTTGCAGTAAATATGGCGATGGTCACCGGCCTGGCCCCGGTTGTTGGTGTCCCATTACCCTTGGTCAGCTATGGTGGCTCGGCCATGCTTGTTCTTCTTGTCGCCTTTGGTCTGGTCCAAAGCGCCCATGTCCATAGGCCGCGCTAATGCTCAATGTTCTTTTTTCCGCCAAGCCCGCCGTTTGGGAGGAATATGAAGCCCCCCTCAGAAACGCATTTACCAACGTCGGGTTGGACGTCGACCTGGCGTGCGACCACGCCCCGGCCGATGTTGATTACATCGTGTTTGCGCCAAATGGGCCGGTCACGGACTTCAGCCCCTATACCAAAACCAAAGCAGTGATGAGCCTTTGGGCCGGTGTTGAAACCGTCGTTGACAACCTAACGCTGACACAGCCCCTTTGCCGCTTGGTCGATCACAGCCTGACCCAAGGTATGGTCGAATGGGTGGTTGGTCACACGCTGCGCCATCATCTGGGGATGGATACGCATATCACCCGGCAGGATGGCGTCTGGCGCGAGGCATTCCCGCCCGTCGCCACCGATAGGCCCGTCACCATTCTGGGGATCGGTGCGTTGGGTGCCGCCTGCGGTCAAGCTCTGCACCAACTCGGGTTTCCAGTAACCGGGTGGAGTCGGTCCGCAAAGGACATTCCGAACCTGCGATGCCTGCACGGCGATGACGGGCTGACGGCGGCGTTGACCGACGCCGAGATTGTTGTGCTGTTGCTCCCGCAGACCCCTGAAACTGAAAATATTCTGAACACAGAAACACTTGGCTTGCTGGCCCAGGGTGCATTCATCATCAACCCTGGGCGCGGCCCGCTGATCGACGATGACGCGTTGCTTGCCGCCCTGGACAGCGGCCAGATCGCCCATGCCACATTAGACGTCTTTCGGGTCGAACCATTGCCGCAGGATCACCGCTATTGGGCGCATCCACAGGTCACTGTCACACCGCACATCGCCTCAACCACGCGGCCCGAAACCGCAAGCGCTGTGATTGCAGGCAACATCGCACGGGGCGAAGCGGACAAACCCTTCCACAATGTCGTCGATCGCAGATTTGGATATTAGCGTAGCTTCGGTGGCTTGGCGGGGTCCGTGCCCGGAGCAGCCGGCGGTTGTGGTCTTTCAAGTTCCGGCAGATCAAAACGCAGACCCACTTTGGCCAAATGTGCCGCCAGCGGATCACTGCTGCGCACAAACAACACGTCCATGACGCCCGCCTCAACCCCCGAAAAAGTCAGCGCCTCGCTTGCAGCCGCGGCCAGCGCCTTCTCCGATCCGGCAACCGCATCGACATAGGCCAAGACATGGCCCTTCGCGCCATCTTCATATGTCGCCGCCGCCAAATAGGCCTTGCGCGCCAGTCCGGCGGCTATCGCCAACTTACGATCGAGACCTGAAACAACAACTTCTGGCAAACCGCCCGGCGCAGACACCTCGGTCAATCGCGCTTCGGTCTCATCCGGGCCATGGGCGAGCGTAGCAACCAACCAATCCACGGCTTCAGCGGGAACTAACATAGCGGACGGAGCAACGTCGAGGTTCAGAGCAAGACCAATGCCCTGCCCCGCGATCATTCGGGTCAACGCGCGCCCAGGCAATCCGGCATAAGGGGCTGCGCGGCCAACAAATTGCGACAAACGCTCCTCTCGGTCGAAAACAAGCGTAAAGCGCTGGTCTTCGATCTCGAACAACTCCGGTGTGATCTGATCGCCGGCAGCTTCTTCGCCCAGCAGCATGAATAGCTCCGTATCCGCCAGCCGTTCGTAGAACCGCAAACGGGCTGCATCGTCATCAGGGGCGGCTTCCATGGCGGCATGGGCCTGGTCCAAATCGGTCATCGCAACATTTCTTTCACACTGACGCGGAGTGCCAGTAAGAGCTCCGCCTTAAACCGCGAGTTTTGATGAGCCACTCGGTATTGCGCGACAACGGGTGAGGCAAGGGAAAGACGCGTTGAACACCCCATGGCCCCGCCGCCACGAGATCCAAGTGGCCACCCGCCGGGTTCGGCGGAAACTGGCGGGGATCCGAAGGGAACACAGCAAACTTTCCCTATCGGTAGGGTCATTCAAGGTTCCTATCAGGAATGGCTCCAGTCATTGGGATCTGTGGATTTGTTGGGGGAAAGCCCCAGGATGTCGCCTTTGGTTGAACAGCCCAGACCCAGCACGGTGCGGTTAGCATAGTTGAAATAGGCGGCGACCTGGTTGATCTCGAGGATCTCGCCATCAGAATACCCGGCGATACGTAGCCGTTTGACGATGTCCTCAGCCATACCGCCCGGATCGCGCGTCAATTGGCGAGCATATTCCATCGCCAGCTTCTGTGCTTCGTCCAGCGGTGCAGCGGCAATGTTGCGGGCCTCGATGGCGGAACGGATATCGTCAGCCTTGGCATCGTCATCCAAAAGCCGCCGCAATCCAGCAAAATGATGATCGACGCAGTAGTCACAGTCATTCAGGCGGCTGACCCAGACGCCGACCGTCTCCAGGAACCATTTAGGGATCGAATTGCCGGTATGATGCAGCACGTATTTATAGATCGCCATATGCCCTTCCATGGTGTGCGGGCGCAGCGAGTGCATCATCATGATGTTATCGACATTGTTGTCTGGACCTTTGACCCGGTCATAAAGTGTCTTCAGCTTTCCATCGGCGTCGTCATAGGCGACGGTTTCGATCCACGGCATTTTGGCTTTCCTTTTCAGTATTGATAGCTTGCACCGACCTGCGCTGCGACGCGCGCCCCCCGTGCTCCGGCTTTGATGGGACCGGCGGCTTTTCCACATCCGGCGCCGGATCCAAACGAGGTTCTGGCGTATCTGTTTGGGTTGATTACGCGGTGAAGCAAGCGTCGTGTTTCGATGACCTTTCGTTACTCCTTTCTCGTTGCTTCAGGATGATTTGTCCATGCCCGAGATACGGTCAACATGACCAGTACCAGTCACCCAAGGAACCCCCACAAATGCCCGCAGAGCGGACAGAACCGACATTGACTATCTCGGTGTAAACGTCCGGTCTCGACAGTTTGCGAAGTCATCGGGACTGTTATTTCAGATGCCACCACCTCTAGTCAGTCGCATTGCTGTGCGAAAAGCGGCCTTTCGTGTCACGATACGCTTTTACTTGACTCTCAGAACACAAAATGTCGAGATCTTAAGCCAAGCATGGAGCCGTATGCCTGTTGAGTATCCGTATGCAGAAGCATGTGACTGGCAGGCCGAACTTCCACAGATGGAAGGCGAGCAATGACGGCATGGATGCATCGCTGATGGCTTTGTTGCATAAATTGCTTGAGAGGATTCATGTTGCGACTCCAGTGTGCT
>CAKMYZ010000019.1 GCA_929200255.1 uncultured Alphaproteobacteria bacterium
AAAGGTGGCTTAAACGAGCACTTGGAGCGGCACAAAAGCGTGACAGGTCCAATCTGGTAGCAAAAGACATCATGAATTTGCGCTAAGAAAAGTCCTAATAACTTCTGCCCAGAAGGGAAGTGTTGATAGGTCTCCAAGAGCATCTCGAACTGTTCAAGTGCGGCCGGTGCGATCAGAAGCTCTTCTGTTCGATTAGAAGAAGTAAGTTTGGTATCCAGATCGTCAGGATCGTTAGGATCGCGTGTATGAACATAGGTGTATAAGTCACCGATGAACTTCGTCATCTCTTGCCGTTTTTCGCTGTTGATCTCTGATGACAGTAGATCCAGAAGAGTTGTTACTTGGTTCATTGTCACCAAAATACGCTAAATATGGGTATTCGACCTAAGAAATGGCCTAGATATCCGTTGCACGATAAACTCTTATGCGACGCGAGCACAACTGTATGCTGCAATTCAATGACCGATCTCACGCATATTCTCTGTTTTGTTTGCAAAGGCAGCGAATGACCGTATTCCGCCGCACCGTCGGGTGGCCAGGTTTGCAACCCCAGCCACCCAGCTCCCTTTAGAGGAGTGTCAGTTCAGCACTTCGCGTTGCGCCAGGCGTTGTTCGAGCCACTCCAGTACTTCACTTTCAACCCAACCCACGCGGTTTGGGCCCAGCTGTACCCGCTTAGGGAATAGGCCTGCCTTCTCCAGACGTGCGGTGTGTTGCGGTGAGTACAAGACCAACTCCTTGACCTGGCGTTTTGAAAGTATCTTCATCACGATCTCTCCTAGACAGAAGAGCATCGCGATGCTCGGGTTTCGACAAGTTCCCCGAGGAGGTTGCAGGCTAACAGCTTGTGGTTGTGGATCAAGCTGTTCTGATCACCCCAGCAACTTGCAACGCGCTCATTGCTGAACATACAAAATCATCCTTCCGCATCACATTTGTGAGACTAAAAAGAGACTAAGAATTGAAAAAGGCTTAGCGATTTTTCGCTAAGCCTTTGAATTCTTTGGCGGACTGGGGAGGATTCGAACCCCCGACCCCTTGATTCGTAGTCAAGTACTCTATCCAACTGAGCTACCAATCCGCGTATCGGGGGATTTAGACGTGCTGCGCGCATGATGCAAGGCCCAATTCAGATTCTTTCGCTATTCGGCGGCCGGGGCCAGCGCCAGGTCCTCTTTTGGTAGTTGCAAGGCAAACACGGTTCCGTTCTCATCGGTTTTTTTCAGTTCCAGCCGCCCGCCATGCCCGCGGATCAGGTCGGCTGCGATCACAAGGCCCAGACCAGATCCGCCCTTGCGCACCCCGCCCTGAAACGGCTGGAACAGGTGTTCCTGCGCTTTTTGCGGCAATCCCGGTCCTGTGTCGGTGATGGTAAGCTGCCAGGCCTGATCACCCTCAACCGCTTGCAGGCCAATCTCGCCCGGCTCTCCTGTCGCCATGATCGCCTGACGAGCATTGCGTACCAGATTGAAGATTGCACGGAACAGTTGTTCGCCGTCGGCACGCAGGGTCATGGAGGCCGGAATATCTTCGGAAAACGATAGCGGGTAGTCGCCGGCGGCCAGCCGTTCACTGTCGATGACATCGCCAACGATCCCCGCCAGGTTGACGCGCGAAAGTGTCGGTGCGGGTTCGTCCACCCGGCCAAAGGCAAGGGTGGTTTCACACAGGTTTACTGCCCGTGTGATCGAATTCACCAATTTGGGTGCCATCCGTTTGACCAAAGGATCATCCGAGGATTCAATGCGATCTGTAAAGAGCTGGGCCGAGGTCAGGATATTGCGAAGATCGTGACTCACCTTGGCCACGGCACCACCCAATTGGGCCAGGCGCTCCTTCTGTTTCAGCGCGCCGGTGAGCTGCTGTTGCATCATTTGCAGGGATTCTTCGGCATCGCGCAACTCGCGCACGCCTGCCGTCGGCGTGATGATCTGGCGGGCGTCCTCGGGTGCTTTGGCGTAGGCCTGCATGTGATCGACAACACCTTTGATCGGGCGGACCAGCAGAAATTGCACCGCAACAAACAAAAGCCCAGCGGTGATAATCGAGATGAAAGCCGACAGCAGAAGGATGTTGCGCCCGTAATCGAGCAGAGCCGCCCGGAGCGGCATCTCATCCATGGTGACCTCGATCAGTAGACCGCCTTCGCGCACAGGGTTGCCGATCACCCGGATCACACGCTCTTGGGTGTCCAGCAGCGTGCCAAGGGCGTCACCGATGAGTGTCATGCTGGTGGCGTTGCGCATGTCATAGGTCGCGGTGATGGGCGAGGGGATGGGCGACGACAGCGCCAATTGGCGGATCTCATCGCGTCGCAATACCACGTTATAGACTTCCGCATTGCGCAACAGTTCCGCTTCCAGCGCAGGGCTGATCATGTCGTCGGCTTCCAGGGCAAGTGAGGCGATCTGCGCGCGTTCCAGCCGCGCCAGCAGATAGTCCTCACGGAACCGCGCGACCGATGGCACGAAGATGAAGACCTCGGCCAGCATCACGAAGATCACCGTGAGGATCAGAAATCGACCTGAGAGTGAGTTGGTCATTTTGCCTCGTTCTCGGGGCTTATGGCAGCCAACGCTGCACGAAGCCCACGATACGTTTTACCTTATCGCTTTCGAATAGTCTTGGGCTAAAGTAGGCCCCCGCGGCCCGTTTGTTAACCTCACTCACTGTGGGGTAGGGCAGTACCGTATTTGCGACTGCCGACATCTTCATCTTATTGGCAATCGCCATGGCCCACATGCCGATCAGCTCGCCTGCCATATGTCCCGCGATGGACGCACCAACGGGGCGACCTTTGACAACCATTACCTTGATCAGGCCTTTGTTTTTGCGTTCGGCAATCAGGCGGTCATTGTGGTGGAAATCAAAACGCACCACTTCAAGTGACGCGCCGTATTTTGACCTGGCCTGTGCTTCGGTCAGGCCAACCTGCGCCAGTTCAGGGTCCGTATAGGTTGCCCAGGGAATGTGATCGGTGCGTTGCTTGGACGGTAGACCAAACAGCATCGCGCGGATCAGCACACCCGCGTGGTACCCCGCGACATGGGTGAACTGTAATCCACCTGCAACATCACCGGCCGCATAGACCTTCTTGTTGGTGACCGAACGCAGATCAGCGCCAACCTTCAGGCCAGAGCGGTCATGGGCAATGCCGCCTGCGTCCAGATCCAGTTTGTCGGTGTTCACCTTGCGCCCCACGGCGATCAGCAGGTGTGAACCGGTGAAATCGCCTTTCGGCGTATGCACGGTGATCGATTTACCCTTGCCGCTGATCTTCTCGGCCTGGGCCTCTTCGATGATGTTGATGCCTTCATCTTTCATCTTTTCCAGCACGAATGCGGCCATCTCTGGGTCGTCTTTGCCGAAGGCCTTGGCCCCTTCAATGACGGTCACATGGCAGCCCAAGCGACGGTGCGCTTGCGCCATTTCCATGCCGATGGGCCCGCCGCCGATGACAATCAGATGCTTGGGCTTTTCACGCAGATCAAAGATATCTTCATTGGTGTAGTGCTTGACCGTGCCCAAGCCGGGGATGGGGGGTACGAATGGGGCCGAACCCGTAGCGACGACAAAGCGGCGCGCTTCGATGATGTTGTTGCCTGCCTGTACTTCGGTCTTTGAGATGAATTTGCCGAATGCTTCAATCACTTGCACGCCGAGGCCCGCGAAGCGCTCTACGCTGTCGACAGGGGCGATGGTCGCGATCACATCGTGGACGTGGTCTTTGGCGGCGGCGTAATCAACCTGTGCCTCAACCTCGCCAACACCGTATTTCGCACCGTGAGACATGGCGTGGGCCTGCTTGGCCGAAGCAATCAGCGCCTTGGATGGAATACAGCCGTAGTTCAGGCAGTCGCCGCCCATTTTGTGCCCTTCCAGCAGGACCACTTTGGCACCCATCTGGATTGCACCAGCTGCGATAGACAAACCGCCCGAGCCGCCGCCGATGATGCAAATATCTGTCTTAATACGGTTCATGACTACAGGCCTTTCTTGCCACGAATGGCGTTGATCGCGATGGGCAGAGCGGCGAGTACACACAAGCCGATGATGGGGAAGATGATCTGTGGTTCAAAGATGAAGCCAAGGTTTGGGGTTTCACCCCGGGCAAACACTTCGCCAAGGCCCGCGCCGACAGAGGTGTAGACCACGGAACCGGGGATGATACCAAGGAAGGTCGAGATCACAAAACGATGCAGCGGCACCTCAAGGAACGAAGGGATCAGGTTAGCAAGGAAGAAGGGGACGGCAGGGACCAGGCGGATCAGGAACAGCATGGACCATTGGTTTTCATCGATCCCATCTTTGATCTTCTTCACGGCGCCGTCTGAGCTCTCCAGCTTCTTGCCGAGGCTTTCACCGAACCCCCAGCGGGCGGCGAGGAAAATCGCGGTTGCGCCGATGGTTGCTGCAGTCATGTTGAATAGCGCGCCGGGAAAGGTTGCAAACAGGAAACCGCCGGTGAGTGTGGCGATTGTTGCCCCGGGGAGGGAGAAGGCAACAATCACCACATAGGCTGCGATAAAGACCACAACGGTCAGCAGATAGTTGTTGTCGCGAAAGCCGAGGAGGGCCTCACGGTTTTCGGCGAGCGCCTCGAACGTCAGGTAATCGCGTAGAAAAAACGCACCCAGCACAGCGGCAACGCCGATAACGATGAGAGGCAGTTTTTTGAGTATCCGGCGGGTCGGGGCTTCGGTCATCTTTCGGGTCCTATGGATATCTCGTGGTTGCACGTTAGATGGACGTAACCCGGCTATTGTGATACCCACCTCACGGCGCATTGATACAAAGCCCCCCTGATGTTTCAGTTTTATGTGTATTGCCCGTGAAGATTGTAACAATTGGCGTGACCGAAATGTGGTAATTGTTGCAGATTCACCCCCCAGCTTGCGTTGACATGCATAGCGCCCCCCTCTAAACGACGGGTCTGAATTGTAGTTCGGCTTCGAATCCCTTGATCGGGTTTGGCCATAAACCGGAGAGCACGCTATGAAGCGCACGTTCCAACCATCAAACCGGGTTCGCAAGAACCGTCACGGATTCCGTGCGCGCATGGCCACAAAGGCCGGTCGTAAGATCCTGAACAATCGCCGTGCCAAGGGCCGTGCGAAGCTGAGCGCGTAAGCGCAGCGGCTGTTTTGACCGATTTGAAACCGCCGGTTGGGCCTGTCACGGGCGCTCCGGCGGTTTCTGTTTGTGTATTGACCAAACGTGCTGACTTTGTGCGCGCGTCACGCGCCAGACGTCAGGGCACACCCGGTATCCACCTGCAGGGCCGTCAACGCAGTAAGGGCGAGGCGGATGGCACCCGCGTTGGTTTTACATGTTCCAAGAAGGTCGGCAACGCCGTTGCCCGCAACCGCGCCAAGCGTCGCTTGCGCGAGGCGGCCCGCATCGTATTGCCGGAACTGGGCCGTGATGGCTGGGATTACGTGCTGGTCGGTCGCAAAGATATCACAGCGACCCTCCCGTTTGAGACGTTGGTGGCCGATCTGCGGCGCGCAATGACAAAGGTCCACGGATGAGCCCGTTTGCCTATGTTGTTTCTTTGCCCGTCCGGGCGTACCGCGTGGTGCTGTCACCATGGGTCGGGATGAACTGCCGGTATCAGCCAACCTGTTCGGCCTATGCGCTGGAGGCATTGGAAAAGCATGGGGCGGTCAAGGGCAGTTATCTGACTATACGCCGTATTCTACGCTGCCACCCATGGGGTGGGTCAGGGATTGATAACGTTCCAGACTAAAGATTTTCATCGAAAATCTTTCCCAAAGCCAAGAAATTTCGCCGAAATTTCTTGGCTACAGTTTTCTGAATGAAATTGTGACGGTTCCGATATCCAGCGCATAGCGCTGGATAAAAGCCAAGTCTATCAACCGATCATCAGCCAGCGCGTGCGCTCAGTCATCGAAGGTGATGCGCAGTGTATCGGCCTCCTTCATGGCAGACCGAACCCGCTAAACCACCAATAGACCAATCCCCCGATAAGGCCGCAAAGAGGGGTCGCGCGGCCTTTTGTGTTTCAGACTCTAACGGCGATAGATCCGTGGATTGCGCAGGCCCCAGTCCGAAAATAAATCCGCAAGGATTGTTCCGAATTGTTTGATTGCCGCTTCCGGAAAAAGCGCGTTCGGGCCGTTACCGCCAAACACAACTGCTTCATCACCGATCTCGACACCGCCAATGTCGGATACATCGGCAACAATTGAATTCATCGAAATCTTACCAAGAACAGGTGCGAGCTTGCTTCGGATCAAAATCGCGCCGCGGCCCTGCGCAATCCGATTGTACCCAGCAGCATATCCGATTGAAATACAGGCCAGACGACGATCCGCTTTCAACATCGTGTCGCGATCATACCCCACGGTTGCGCCCATGGGGTAGTTGCCCAAATGAACTACACGCGACTTGAGCTCGATACTCGGACGGAAGCCGGTTTCGGGTTTCACGATGCCATAAAGGATCGCGCCACAGCGGTACATATCGGTTTCAATCTGTTCGCCCGAGACGAGCGTCAGTGTGCTGCCTGCGTGGACCAGAAGATCCGATCTTTTTAGGGTGCTGTTGTTACATGTCCATGCAACTTGCTGTTTGAAGAGGGCGGCGCTTTGCCTCAGGAGCACGGGTTCGTTTGATGGGAAATGGGTGCTGATGCCAACGATATGAGTGCCAATTTCATCAAGGAGCTCGCGGCATTCTTGCTGACCAGCCTTGGTAGATACTTCTATCCCGTCGCGGCACATGCCATCACAATTCAACGCAAGATGAATGCCACTCACTTGGCCCCCAGAACGGATGATCCGGCGCAGCTGCTTGGCGGCCCATAGTGAGCCAACCTGCTCTTCGACACAGTCGACCAGCGCGCCCGTCATCTCTTGCGGCGTGGCGGCGCGCAGACGGATAAGCCTGCCCGTAAATCCTGCCTCGCGAACAGCACGGCTTTCGGCGTTTGACGTTATGCCGATACAGCTCACACCTTGCTCCATCAGCAAGGGCACGATACGCCCGATCCCGTGCCCATAGGCATCCGCCTTCATCACTGCGCAAAACTCTACACCGGCAGGTACGAGCCCAAGCGCCAGTTCGAGGTTACGCGAAATGCGGTCACAGTGAATTTCGCACCAGGAGCTTGGAACCGGGATGTCGGACATGCTCAGACCCGCGCGCGCCCAAGAATGGCGTCTACCACGCCACTGAACAGATTGCTCACAATCGGGATCAGCGCATCGGGAAAGTCGTAGTCAGGATTGTGTAGCTGCGGGTGGTCCGTGCCTGCGCCGACATAGAGCAAAGCCGCTTTGGCGCCATCCCCACCAATCCGACCGAAGTCCTCCGACCACCGCATCGGAAGTGGCATTTCATGCAGAGTACGGCATTGGGACTGCGCGACCGTACGAGCGATGCCTGTTGCCGCCAGATCGTTTGCCACCGACAAAAAGACGTCGTTCCAATGACATTCAACCGACAGATCGTCGCTGTATCCCTCGACGAGCGACCGAGCCTCGTGCGCCAGCTGGTCCATACGCGCATCGGTCATGCAGCGCAGCGTCACGCGCAGTTCCCCGTGCCCCGGGGCGATGCCAAAGGTTGGTTCGCCCAATTTGGCATGGGTCAGCGTGGCAAGCGCAAAATCCTCGGCGCCGATCGTGCCGCTGCTGAGCGCTGGTAGGGCCTGCATCAGATTGGCCATGCCCGCCGCAGGAGAAACCCCGTCTTCAGGGGCCGCCGCGTGAGAGCTTTTGCCCTGAAGCAGGATCTGCATCCCACGTGATGCGCAATTGCTTGGGCCTACGCGCAGTCCGATTTCGCCAAGCGGACGCCCCGGCACGTTGTGATAGGCAAAGGCGTAATCTGGGCGAATTTCTGGCCAGCGCAGGTCCTCTATGACCGCTTTCGCCCCAGCGCCGTTTTCTTCGGCGGGCTGGAAAAGCAGGATCACACGGCCCGAGGCAGGCCGGATGACAAGCCCCATAGCCACACCCAGCATCGACACCATATGACCGTCGTGGCCGCACAAGTGCCCTCTGCCTGCGATTTCGGATTTGTAAGCAAGGTCGGAAATCTCATGGAGCGGCAACCCATCAAGTTCGCAGCGGAAAAGCACGGTTGGGCCATCCACCGCGCCGTTAAATGCTGCCGCGACACCATGGCCGCCAAGGTTCCGCCAGACCTGATCGGCCCCAAGTGAGATCAGTTCCTGTGTGATGCGCTTTGCCGTCTCAAGCTCATCGCCCGAGATTTCAGGGCGCCGATGAAGCTCATGGCGAAGTGCTGTTAGCATCGCGACTTGTGTTTGTGTCAGAGCAGCCATGGCGCCTCTTTCAAAATACTTCGTGCAGCCCTGAGGCTCTGGGCTTCAAGCCCTTCCTTCGCGTTCTTCGACACCACGTCACTCAGTAATGATGAAAGCGGCAGTGACCTTGGTGATATGGCACATGCTTTCAGGATCAGCCCGTTCGTTGATGCTGGTTTGCCTGTCAGGAAGCGTCATACGACCTCCTCCATGGCAAACAGGTCGGCTCTTCCAGACAGCCATCGGCATTGAGCGTCGTTCACATGGCGGCTTCCAGATGCTTACGCAGAAATTCGCGCGTGCGAGGTTGGGTTGGATTTTTGAACAAGATGGATGGCGGGCCTTCTTCGACAACCACGCCCTGATCCATGAATAAAACCCTGTCACAGACCGAAGCCGCAAAATCCATCTCATGGGTCACGATGATCATCGTCATGTGCTCTTCAGCCAGCTTTCGCATGACCTGGTTCACCTCGTCGACCAACTCCGGGTCCAGCGCGGAAGTTGCTTCATCAAACAGCATCAGCTTGGGCTGCATTGCCAAGGCGCGCGCGATGGCAACACGCTGTTTTTGGCCGCCGGAGAGTTGCGAGGGGTAATAGTCGATCCGCTCGAGCATGCCGACCTTGTCCAATTGCTCTTGGGCCAGCTTGTCGGCCTCGCCCTGAGAGAGCCCTTTGAGCATCTTGGGGGCCATCGTCACGTTTTCACGCGCCGTCATATGTGGGAACAAATTGAAGTGCTGAAACACCATGCCAACCTGTTGACGCATTTGGTTGATGTGTTTTTCGTATTGGCGATGCGAAAGCGTCTGGTTGACCTGCACGCCATCCAGCCAGACCTCGCCACCGGTAAGCGGGTCGAGATCGTTGATTGCCCGCAGCAGGGTCGATTTGCCTGAGCCGGATGAGCCGATGATGCCTACGATCTGGCCGCGCTCAACGCTCAGGCTGATATCTTTAAGAACCTCTAGCGTACCAAAGGACTTCTGGGCATGTCGGATTTCGACGAAATTGGGTTGGTCGGTCATAACGGCCCCTCGGCGTCAGCGAGAAATTGAGATGCGGCGTTCGATCTTACGCTGCATCCATTCCATCGCGAGATTGATGACATAATAACAAGCGGCTGCGAGCAGATAGAACTCGAACGGCCGGTAAGTCGCGCCGATAGCCCGTTGCGCCGACAACGTCAGCTCACTCACGCCGATCACCGATACCAAAGCGCTGTCCTTGAGAAGCGCAATCATGTTGTTGCCAATCGGTGGGATCACGGCACGCACCGCTTGCGGAACGACAACTTTGCGGAGTGCTTCTGTGCGACTCAAGCCCAAAGTACGAGCAGCTTCCATCTGGCCTTTGTCCACCGACAGGATCGCAGTTTGGATCAGCTCGGAATTGTAGACAGAAAAGTGCAGCCCTAGCCCGATGATGCCCGCCACAAACGCAGGTAAGTCGATCCCGATCTGGACGAGCCCGAAATAGATCAGGAACAACTGCAGTAAGAGTGGCGTGCCCATGAATAGCCATTCAATCAACCGAAAGGGCTGGCGGATCAGCCATGGCGCATAAAGCGCGGTCACAGCAAAGAAGATGCCTCCGACAAAGCTCAGGATCGCGGCAGCAAGTGTAATGCCGATTGTCCATGCACAGCCCAACAGGATGATGTCGAGGTATTTCGGGATGACTGAGAAATCGAGGCCCATACTGTTGTCCTTTCCCGATCAGGTGATCTGTACTTTACGGTCCAGCCAGGCGATGCCGCGGCCGGTCACGTAGATGATGATCATGTAAAGGACACCTGCGAGCAGGAACATTTCGAACGGCTTGTAAGTCGAGCCGATATAGCGCTGCGCGGTGTAGGTCAGTTCCACCACCGAGATCGCCGCGACAAGAGCTGTCGCCTTGATCAGCGCATTGATATTGACGCCCAGCGGACGCACCATCAGGCGCGCGGACTGCGGCAGGATCACTTTATACATCGTCTGCCACTGGCTCAGACCAAGGGTGCGAGAGGCTTCGCGCTGCCCTTTGTCGATTGATATAATGGCACCCCTGATCGTCTCGGTCATATAGGCGCCCGCATTGACCCCAAGACCGATCACCCCCGCTTCAAAGGCATCCAGCTGAATGCCAATTTGAGGGCCGCCAAAGTAGAGAATGAAGAGTTGGATAAGCGCCGGTGTGCCACGGATGACACTGACATAAACTGCGCCGAAAAACCGCAGGAGCGCAAAGCGCGATAGGCGTGCCGCGGCACCCAATGTGCCGCAGATCAAGCCGAGTACCGCTGTCAGGACGGACAACAATACGGTTGTCCAAGCCGCCTCAAGAAAGAACGGGTAGACCTTTTGCATCAGTTCGAAGTCCACAACCCGTGTCCCTTGTTGATGTCAGGGCTCCCGCGGTCAGTTGACCGCGGGAGGAAAGCCACTAGCGGATGTCTGCGCCAATCCACTGCATGGCTAGCTCAACATAGGTACCGTCTTCCATCATGGAATCGAGCGCCCTTTGCATTTCTGCCGCGAGTTCTGGATTTCCTTCACGGATAGCAATGCCTGCACCAAAGGGTTCTGTCGTCGGATCACCGAACATCTCGAATTCCTGACCCTTTGCTGTCATCGCAAGAATAGCAGCAATCGAGTCATTGACGATTGCGTCGACACGGCCGTTTTCAAGCTCAAGCAGAAGCTCTGGCAATCCTTTGTAGGTGCTAATGCTGTAGCCGCGCTCGCGCGCCCAGTCTTCATGGGTTTCGCCAAGAGTGAGACCAACTTGCTTGCCTTCCAGATCCTCAAGGCTGGAAATCCCTGAACCTGGTCTCGTGAAGATCGCGCGCTTGTCGGAGTAGTACGGGCCGACAAAGTCGACAACTTCATCCCGCTCGGCTGTAATTGTCATTGAGCCGACGATCGCATCATACTTGTTCGCGAGCAGGCCCCCGATGATACCGTCCCACGCCGTTGTGACGATCTCGACTTCAAGACCCATACGCCGGGCGATCTCTGTGCCAACGGCGGGGTCGAACCCGACGACCTGATTTTCATCATTCACAAAGTTGAATGGAGGGTAAGCGCCTGACATTGCAATGCGGATAACGCCCTGTTCTTTCAGAGCGTCTAGCTCTTCGGCAGCAATGCTTGTGCCAAAGACAACAATGCCCGCAGCAGCGATTGCAGATTTCAGAAAAGTTCGGCGAACAGTCATATTATCAGTCTCCATGTGGAATGAACGCTTTGTGGCCGTTGCACTTGGCGCGTTGGCGGATTTGCCCGCTCTGAAAAGAAACCTTGCACGGCGCCTCATATTGCGCAAATAAATATGGCGTATCTTCAGTATAGATAAGAATTATGAAGCCTTCGCCGAAACAACGCTTCACATGGAACCTTGACTGGAACTTGCTGCGCACCTTCATGGTTGTGGTTGAGCAGAAGGGAATATCAAAGGCGGCCGATTTTCTGGGCCTCAAACAGCCGACGATATCAGCGGCGTTGAAGCGATTGGAGCAACATACCGGGCAGGTGCTTATTATCAGGAAACCCAATGAGTTTTCGGTGACCCGAGCCGGACAGGTCCTTTACACCGAATGCGCCAAGATCTTTGGCGCGGTCTCACAGTTGCCTTGGCTGCTTGATGTTGCGGATTCCGAACTACGCGGGCATCTGTCGATTGCGACGACAAGCCATGTCGTTTCGCATCACTTCGACAGTTTCTTGAACAGGTTTACCATTGCGCATCCGCAGGTGACATTTTCATTTTCGGTCTCCGAAAGCGATGAAGTTGAAACACTGATCTCACAGAATCGCGCAAGTTTCGGTATTTGCCTGCTTTCGAAAATGCCGAAGAACCTCGAAACGATGGTGCTCTACCGAGAGTATTTCGGGCTCTATTGCGGCGAACGCCACCCGCTGTTTGGTGCCGATGAGATCCTGCCCGAAGCACTGGAGGGCGAGCCATTTGTGGCGTTCCGAACAGAGGCAGAAGGCGGCCCGCTTGAGGTTTTGTCCCGCCTTCGCAGCCGGCTGGACCTTTCCAGCAATTGGCGTGGCGTTTCGTCCAGCCTGAATGAAATTCGGCGGATGATCATGGCCAATATCGGCATTGGCGCTCTTCCGTTACATGTCGCCGAACAAGACGTGGAGGCTGGACGTTTGCGCCAGTTGCCTCCTTACACTGACCTTCCGATGGTGAATATCTATCTGATCAGCAATCCTGAGCGCCGGTTGTCCAACGCCGAAGCGACATTCCTGTCCGCCTGCGCGGCGGAACTTTCGGCAATCGACATCTTGGATCGCACCTATGGAGCCACAGCCGCAACCTCTATCCCATGACATTACATTGGCCTTGCTGAATGACATGAAAGCGATGCCCGTCGAGGGCGCAAACAACAGTGGGCACATCCTCATCCAACCACAGTCGCCATCAAGTGTGACGACAAAGCTCTGGTGGATTGTGTCAAGGATCAGGGGCGTTGTGGCCTCGATGTGCTTGAACTGATACGCTGGGTCCCCTCTATGGATGCCTCTAGGCAGATGCGCCCGCATCTGGCATATCCGCGCTATGTTGGACGACTCTGAAATTCACCCGCTGTTTTATGGCGCGCCTTCAACAACGGAGTTCAAGAAACTCCGCAAGCGGATTGTGCGCTACACCCGTGAAGCGATTGAGCAATATGGAATGATTGCGCGTGATGCAAAGTGGCTTGTCTGTTTGTCCGGGGGCAAGGACAGCTATACGCTTCTGGCGGTTCTCTATGAACTCAAATGGCGTGGCCTACTGCCGGTCGAGCTGATTGCTTGCAATCTTGACCAAGGCCAGCCTGGATTTCCTGCAACGGTTTTGCCAGAGTTCCTTGAGAAGATGGGCGTGCCGCATCGGATCGAATATCAGGATACCTATTCGATTGTGATGGATAAAGTGCCCCAGGGCAGGACCTTTTGCGCGCTCTGTTCACGATTGCGGCGGGGCAACCTGTACAGGATTGCCCGTGAAGAGGGTTGTTCCGCGGTGGTGCTGGGCCATCATCGTGACGACATTCTAGAGACGTTCTTCATGAACCTGTTCCATGGCGGGCGTCTGGCGACGATGCCGCCCAAGCTGGTGAACGAAGAGGGCGATTTGTTCCTCTACCGCCCGTTGGCCCATGTGGCCGAGGCGGATTGCGAGACATTCGCCAAGGCAATGAACTATCCCATCATCCCATGTGATCTGTGCGGTTCTCAGGATGGGCTGCAGCGTCAGCAGGTCAAACAGATCCTGGATGGATGGGAAGCAAACAGCCCCGGGCGGCGTCAGGTTATGTTCCGGGCATTGATGAACGCGCGCCCCTCACATCTGCTCGATCCGAAGCTGTTTGATTTTGCCGGGTTGGCCTGTGACTTGCAATCGGCAAGAAATGACTGAGTGGTGATTTTCCACTTGAATCAGTGATTCATTTATGAGCCCGCAGATTGCGCCAGCGTGATTGGCAGAACCCAAGATTGTGGCTTTTTTGTGCGGTCTGACATTGCGTCAGATGTCGATTGCTTCAAATTTCCCTTAAAAATAACATTTCTGGGATTGTTGCCAAAGTGGGCACAATTTGCGAGCAATGGGATGAGCCACCCAAGTTCTGCCCGCTTTGGGTGGTCTAAATGACAAGATACCGCACAAGATAGTGGCATCGGATGGTTGGAGCTACGAAGATAATGATGATACGAATAGTAATTTCCTTAGTATGTAGCGTGGCGCCGATCACGCTGATGGCTCAGCAAGTTGACTTGCGCTCTCCTGATGAATTCATCAGCGTTGAAGGCGAGATTGTTGGCTTCAATGGCGTCATGTTACGGGTTCAAACGTCAGTGGGGGCGATCAGCGTTCCCGCGTCCGAAGTAATCTGTTACGGTCCGAATTGTAACGAGGTTTTGGCAAATAACGACTTTGGCCTGACAGCGGATGCCCTGATAGATGTCGTCAGCAACGGGGCCGCACAGGTCACCGGTGGTGACCAAACCTTAAGTGTCGGTTTCGAAAGCGCGACGGCGGGGGGGCTGTATCGCACCGTGGCCGGCGCTTTTGCTGTCGCAAGCGATACAAGCGCCACGGTTGAGGTCGCGGCAAACGGCGCGGCAACTTTGGGCAACGATGACGTTTCGCTAACGTTGACCATCGCCGGTGGTGGCGAAGAGGCAGACATCGCCATCGAAACCATATCATTGAATGGGACGGTGGCCGAGCAATATGCTGGCCCCGGCGATTGGATTGCGACAACGCAACCCGCCAATCAGTTGCTCGGTCTGAATGCCTTTTCGGTAATCGTTGCACCCAATGCGGGCATCAGTGAGATCTCGTTGAACGATCTGGTCCGCGTCTTTGCTGGCGAAGTGACAAACTGGTCCCAGATCGGCGGGGCGGATATGAATGTCCTGCCCCTGCAATTGCCAACGAATTCGGATTTATGGGCGCAGATGAACAAGCTTGTGATGGAGCCGGCAGGCAGGACTGTTGCGGGCAATGTGCTGACGATGTCGGATCAGGCGGGTATCTCGGCCTCCATTCTGCAGTTTCCCGGCAGCATCAGCATCATTGATTCCGCGGCGGCGAATGCCGATCAGTCGATTGCGGTCTCGGGCGCTTGTGGCATTCCCGTAGCACCAAATGAGTTCAACATTATCTCTGGCGACTATCCTTTGGCGCGCCCGGTCATGGCCAGCTACAATACCGCACCGACCGCGCCGTTTGCGGCAGAGCTGTTTGATTTCGCATCAACCGATGTGGCTCAGGGCCTTCTGGTCAGAGAAGGTTATCTGAATCATTCCGTGCAACAGCAGGACCCTGTGTTGAAGAATGCGCGCCTGGGCGGGCTGCTGGATGCATCGTTGGACAACGCGCAGCGCGTAGCAGCGGCCGAGATGTTTCAGGTCCTGTTTGACGCGAACCGTTTGTCAACGACAATGACAGGTGGGGCGGCAAGCGGGCCCGAAGGTGCCTGGAACCGTGCGATGATGATCGACCTAGTCGACTTGTTGTCTGGCCCGGACTATCAGGGCCGTGAGATCGTCTTTGCGGGTTTCGGGGCATCCACTGCGGGCAGCGAAGCTGCGATCAGCGACTCACTGGGTGCCGCGCAATCAATGCAAGCGACGTTTGCGCAGTTCGCAGGATCGGCAATCGCCAGCAATGGTGTGACACTGTCCAGCTACGGATTTGGCAACGTCTTCCCGTCAACTTGTGTTGACGGGCAGGTCGCGGGTTCCAGCTACACCCGTGTTGAGGTTTGGGTTCGCTAAGCGCGCGCCACGACCAGCTGAGCTACGGCACAACCCCCCGCGTTTGATAGACGTGGGGGTTTTGTTGTAATCGGACCCCTGGACTGCGCGCTATCTAAAATCAACGGGCATGATATCGCCTAACGGCTGCTCACATGCTGTTGTTCTCCTTACCCAAGGGGTGCAAACCCGCATCCAAACATCTAGGTAGGACTTATGAGCAAACGTATCCTTTCCCTTATCGCCGCTGCTGCACTTGTGCTTTATGCCGGTGCCGCCTCGGCCCAGCAGCTAAGCCTCTCGCAAATTTCGGCCTATCTGAACCAGCTTCAAACCGCGCAGGGTGGCTTTACCCAGATCAACTCTGACGGCACGCTTTACACCGGGCAGATCTATATCAAACGGCCGGGGCGTATTCGATTTGAATATAATCCCCCGTCGGAATCGATGGTGATGGCTGGTGGCGGGCAGTTGGCTGTCTTTGACGCGCGGTCAAACACCGGCCCAGAGCGTTATCCGCTGAACCAAACACCACTAAGCATTATTCTGCAGCCCAATGTCGATCTGGAGCGCGCGCGCATGGTCACCAATGTGGTGTCGGATGGCCCGACCACAACAGTCACTGCGCAGGACCCCGACAACCCGCAGTACGGGAACATTCAGATGGTCTTTACCGCCAACCCGGTTGAGCTCCGTCAATGGATTGTCACTGATGATCTGGGGGTGGAGACAACCGTGATCCTGAACGATCTGGTGGCAGGCGGGGCGCTAAGGGATATCCTGTTCAACATTCAGGCCGAGATGCGCAAACGCGCAGGCTAAGCGCGGGTTGCAGTCAAATACAAAGGGCTGCCCTCCCGGGCTGCCCTTTCTTTTGCATTCAGCGTTTCCGACAGGATCGTAACTGCTGATCATACATCACCGCGCGGGCCTCGACCTCTCCAGCGATGCGCACCAGCCAGCTTTTCGATCGCCACGTGCCCCGGTTATACCCGGTCCGCCCATCGTGATAGGCAAGATACTGGTTGCGGGTGTCATTGATCGGCACGCCGGTTTCTTCCACGGTTTGCACCATATACCATCCCATAAAGTCGGTTGCATCGTCGATATCATCACGGCGGGCGCGACGGCCGCCGGGGCCATCTTGATATTCTTCCCAGGTGCCGTCCAATGCCTGACTATATCCAAAGGCAGAGGACTGCCGCCCAACCGGGATCACACCCAGCGCATAGCGATGCGGCGTGCGGTTGTTCCCGATGAACTTACTTTCCTGATAGATGATCGCCATCATCGATGGGACCGGCACACCGTATTTGCGTTCGACCCGCTGGAATGCGCGTAGGTATTCGGGGCGCTCTGACACGATACTGCAAGCGTCATCAAGATCACGCGGCGCCGAGAAATCACCCGAACCTCCGCCGCAACTGCCCAATAACAGCATACATGCCGCCGCGCGAAAGAAACTGCTCATCTGCCTCTCGCTTATCTTTGTTTTTTGTCAGCATAGCGTGCTTAGCACGGTCTGGGAATCCCCCAAGAGGATGCAATCAGATCACAAATGCGAGGATCAGGGGCAAAGCCAAGACCGACAGCAATGTTGAGGCCACCACAAGCCCCGCAACAGGCTGGGGATCCGCCCCGTATTTTTCAGCCAGAAGGTAAGACGTCACTGCCACCGGTGTCGCCACCTGCATAACCAGCACGGCAGCGGCGACAGGCTCCAGCCCGAACCATGTCGCGGCAAGCCAGCCACTGCCAAGGCATATCACGACCTTGATGACCGACAGCACCACTGCACGTGACATCGCCTTGGTCTCCAGCCGCGCCACGGCAACGCCAAGGGTGATCAACATCATGGGGATCGCCATTTGCCCAATCAGGTCCAGCGCATTGGTCAGAAAGGTTGGCGTTTCCCATCCCTGCCAAAGGAACAAGGCGCCAAGCAGCGTTGCAGCCACGACCGGCTCTTTCACCAGATTGGCAGGCGATCCGCCGCCCGCCACCATCCAGATGCCAACCGTAAAGGACAGGATGGCCATAACGGCAAAGACCACAACCGCGTAACCAAGCCCGATGTCTCCAAACGCAAAGAGGGCCAAGGGCAGCCCAAGGTTGCCGGTATTGCCGAAAATCAGCGGAGCCAGGTAGGTTTGCAGGTCCAGACGGCCTAGTTTCACCACAATGAAACAGCCAACCATCACAAAGCCGTAGGCCACCAACGAGGCCAGTGATAGTGCGGCCAAGGCCCCCGGTTCCACGTCTGTCTGCATTAACGCCACAAAGATCAGGCAGGGCACCGCAAGGGTCATGGCCATCCGGGTGACAAATTGCACTCGGTACTCAAACCCCAGTTTGACCCAGACAAACCCCACCGCAGCCAAAAGAAACACCGGTGCCGTGATATTGAGGACTGTTAGGGCTAGGTTCACAAACTGTTTCCTTTAAATGTGACTTGATACTGTAGACTTTGCATCTGCAGCGGACATATATTACCGCTGGATTAATGACTATGTTCAAAACGCGCGCGAAATATCATTTGGGGCAAATTGTACGCCACCGCAAACACCCTTTCCGGGGGGTGGTCTTTGATGTGGACGCCATGTTTTCGAACACGGATGCGTGGTATGATGCGATCCCCGAGGAAAGCCGCCCTAAGAAAGACCAGCCGTTCTACCATCTCCTGGCTGAGAACGAGCAGAGCTTTTATGTCGCTTATGTGTCCGAACAGAACCTGATTGCCGACTACTCTGGCGAACCTGTGGACCACCCTGATCTTGGTGATCTTTTTGGCCCGTTTGAGGATGGGCAGTACCCGCTTCAGGTTCAACTGAACTGATCCCTGCATTTGTGTCGTACCATCCGGTCCTTGGGGCTGGCCTTGTGCCGCTGTCATGTTACATCCTTTTTGAAGTAAAAAAGGACGCCCCATGCTTGTTGTTGTCTCACCCGCCAAGTCGCTCGATATGGACCCTGTTGATGTGGTGGCCACGACGCCTGATTTTCAGCAAGACGCTGTGCGCTTGTCGAAGACGGCACGTAACCTGACCCTGACCCAGCTCAAAGGATTGATGAGCATCTCGGATGATCTGGCGCGCCTGAACCGTGACCGGTTCAAAGACTTCGCAGCGGCGCCGGACCCATCAGCCACCAAACCTGCGTCGCTGGCCTTCAACGGCGATACCTATCAGGGGCTAGAGGCGCGCACACTGGGCGAAGCGGACATGGCCTGGGCGCAGGACCACCTGCGTATCCTGTCCGGTCTGTATGGGTTGCTGCGCCCGCTTGACGCGATCCAACCCTACCGATTGGAGATGGGCAGCCGCCTGAAGACGCGACGCGGCAAGACACTTTATGACTATTGGGGTGACACGATTGCCAAAGCACTGAATGCGCAAGCCGCAGCTTTGGGCACGGACACGTTGATCAATTGCGCCAGTCAGGAATACTTTGGGGCCGCCGACCGCGCGGCGCTGAAGCTGCGGGTGATCACGCCCACGTTTATGGAACTCAAGGATGGCAAGCCGCGTATCGTCAGCTTCTTTGCCAAACGCGCGCGGGGGGCCATGGCCCGTCATGTGATCGAGAACCGTTTGACCGAAGCGGACGAGATCAAAGGTTTCAGCGCTGGCGGTTACGCCTACGACCCCGACCTTTCAGAGGGCGACAAATGGGTCTTTCTGCGAGATTATCCGACCTGAGCGTCAGTAATCCCTCATAAACCGCGATCCTGCGCCACCCGCAGGCATTGGCTTTCCGCCCGCCGCGATGGCATTGGGCCATCACAGCCGCTCAATCGCCAGCGCAATTCCTTGCCCGCCACCAATACACATGGTGATCAGCGCACGTTTGCCGCCGATCCGTTCCAGTTCATACATGGCTTTGATGGTGATGATCGTGCCGGACGCGCCAACAGGGTGGCCCAGTGCAATAGCCCCGCCATTGGGGTTCACCCGGGCGGGGTCAAAGCCGAGTTCTTTGGTGACGGCCAGCGCCTGTGCGGCAAAGGCCTCGTTGCTTTCGATGACGTCAAAATCATCAACGGACAGACGCAGCTTCATCAGCAGGTTCGCCACCGCCGGAACCGGACCGATGCCCATGACCTCGGGGCGCACGCCCGCATGGCCATAACCAAGGACGCGGAATTTGGGTGTCAACCCTGCCGCTTCTGCCGCCTCTGCTGTGGCCAATACCACGGCGGCCGCGCCATCGTTCAGGCCAGAGGCGTTGCCAGCGGTCACGCTGCCGTCTTTCTGGAACACCGGGCGCAGCGCTGCCAGGGCCTCAGGCGTTGTTGCCTTGGGGTGCTCATCTGTGACAAAACCCACCACTTCGCGGCGCTTCTTAACAGGCACAGGGGCGATCTGGCTTTCGAAATGGCCCGCCGCAATCGCCGCCGCAGCCCGTTCCTGACTTTGCAGGGCAAATGCGTCTTGTGCGGCGCGGCTGATATCGTGCTCACCCGCCACGTTTTCGGCCGTGACACCCATGTGGCCAGTGCCAAAGGGGCAATTCAGCGTGCCCAGCATCATATCGATCGTGCGCACGTCACCCATTTTGGCACCCCAGCGCTGATCGGGAATGATGAAGGGAGAGCGGCTCATGTTCTCGGACCCGCCCGCAAGCGCAAAATCTGCGTCACCCAGCATCAGTGACTGCGCCATCGACACGATGGATTGCAACCCAGAGCCGCACAAGCGATTCACGTTCATCGCCGGTGTTGTGTCAGGGATGCCCGCATTGATGGCAGCCACCCGGCTGACATACATATCCTTGGGTTCGGTGTTGATGACTTGGCCAAAGGCCACATGGCCGATCTGCCCACCCTCAACGCCAGCGCGTTCCAGTGCTGCCTTGGCTACAATCGTGCCCAGTTCGATCGGCGATGTGCCCGCCAGTGAGCCACCAAACGTACCAATCGCCGTCCGTGCGCCACTAAGAATCACGATATCTGTCATCAAAGCCTCCATGTCTGTTGTTGTCATTGTGCTACCTCAGACGCCCGACCAAAACAGGAAAACGTCACGGCAAAGGTTGAATTGATGCAGTCTGATCTTAATTGCATACTGTGGTATACTAATTTGGAGGACATATGTTTCAAGACCTGACAGGCGGAAATCCGGTTGTTGTGATCGCAGTCTTCGTTGCTGTTGTCTGGATATTGCTACGGGCAAGCAGCAAGCGCAAAGGCTGGTCGCGAAAGGACAGTGATGATCACGGGGCTTGATCATCTACAATTGGCCTTGCCCGCTGGCAAGGAAGACGCAATGCGCGCCTTCTATTGTGGCCTACTGGGCTTGCAAGAGGTAGCGAAACCACCGGAACTGCAATCACGTGGTGGGTTTTGGGCGTGTGCGGGCAAGCTGGAGATCCATTTTGGCGTGGATTCGGGTTTTCACCCTGCCACCAAGGCGCATCCGGGATTTCGTGTTGCTGACCTTGCCGATCTGGCAGCTAAGTTGGGGCAGGCCGGGCATATGACCCAATGGGACAAAACCTTGCCAGATGTCATCCGGTTCTTTACCGCTGATCCCGTTGGAAACCGGCTAGAGTTGATTGCAGAAGCTTAAATAGGACCAACTCCAATGACCGATCTGTTGCTTCCCCCCATCGTTGTTCTTGTCGCGTTCTTCGGGTTTTTCCGGTTCATGCGAAACCGGGCCGCAGAGGAGGGCGAGGATAAGCCCAAGAAGGTTCGCAAAAGGCGCGGGCCCGATATGGCCTTTAGCGCGGGGCGGGATGCGGCCCACCAGAACACACGGCTGCAACAGGTCTTTATCCCGATGGAGCCGGACGAAGAACCCGCCTTGCGGGCCTTCTATCTGGATGCGCTTGGCCTGATGGAGATGCGCGCGCCGAACTATCCCAAGGATATCGACGGGTTCTGGGCCGTCAGCGGTACGCGGCAGATCTACTTTGGCACCCGGCCTAGCTTTCCATTTGATGTGGAGGCCCTGCCATCATTTCCGATCCAGGGGCTCGCGGATGTCGCCGCGCGCCTTGATACCGCTGGCTATCAAACGGCGTGGGACCGGCGTGTATCTTATGTGCAGCGCCTGATTGTTGTTGATCCAGCGGGCACGGAAATTGCCTTGATCGGCGGCTAGAGCGTTCCCTTTGCAGCATAGCGTGTTAGGTCATTCACCAAAGGACCACGGATCATGCTGCTACGCGTCACCGACATACACAAAACCTACCAAACAGCCGACGGGCCGTTTGCCGTCCTGCGGGGCATTGACCTGACGCTGGAGGCTGGCGAAACGCTGGCACTGACGGGCGAGTCGGGCAGCGGCAAAAGCACGTTGCTGCATCTGATCGGTGGGCTTGATACACCGGATGCGGGGCAGATCGTTTTGCAGGATCAGGATATCGCCGCACTGGATGACGCCGCGCGCGCCGCCTTGCGCCGGGGCATCGTCGGCGTTGTTTTTCAACAGTTCAACCTGATCCCCAGTCTGCGGATTGCAGACAATATCGCATTTCAGGCGCGGCTGGCCGGGCAGCATGATGCGGCTTGGGTTAAGACACTGACCGACAGGATGGGCCTGTCTGCCCAACTGTCCAAATATCCAGAGCAGCTCTCAGGTGGGCAGCAGCAACGGGTTGCGATCGCCCGCACCCTGGCCCCGAAACCACGGTTGGTCCTGGCGGATGAACCAACCGGCAATCTGGATGAGGCGACAGCGGCGATCGTGATGGACCTGATGCTTGAACTTGTTTCAGAGGCCGGTGCCGGTTTGTTGATGGTCACCCATTCCGAAGCGCTCGCTAGCCGCATGTCGCGCCGCCTGCATCTCAAAGCAGGCCGCGTCGCATGACCAAGGCCACACTTCAGGCCCTGTTGTCGCATTGGTGGCGCAACCCATTGCAGCTATTCACGTTGCTGGCCGGGCTGGCGCTTGCGACGGCCCTGTGGTCGGGCGTGCAGGCCGTGAATGCCGAAGCGCGGGCAAGCTATGATGCCGCGGCCACGACCTTGGGCGAAGGACAATACGACCGATTGGTGCGCCGCGACGGGCAACCCATGGCGCAGGACACCTACATCACTCTGCGCCGCGCGGGTTGGCTGGTCAGCCCCGTTGTGCAGGGGCGTCTGAACGGGGTGCGCATTGTCGGGATTGAACCTTTGACAGCACCTGGCGGCATCGGCCCGGTCGCCCCGCAAGAGGGTGCAGATGCGGCCCGTTTCCTAAGCGGTGAGGGCCAGCTTTTTGGGAATGCAGACACAGCATCCCGGCTGCCGGAGCAGGCGTTTGTTATCACGCCAGAGGCGGCACCGGGCACAGCTGTGACGGATATCGGCGTCGCCCAGCGATTACTGGACAGGCAGGGGCAGATTGACACGCTCATCGTGCTGTCCGGCCAACCTATGGGGCAACCACCCCTTGCCGATATCGCGCCGGACCTTGCACGCCAGTCGGCGCAAGGGGGTAGCGATATTGCACGGCTGACGGATAGTTTTCACCTGAACCTGACGGCCTTTGGTCTTTTGTCCTTTGCTGTTGGTATTTTCATCGTCAACGGCGCAATCGGGTTGGCGTTTGAGCAACGCCGCCCTGTGGTGCGCACTTTGCGCGCGCTGGGCGTGCCGTTGCGTGGTCTGGTTGTGCTGATGGGGGCAGAACTGATGCTGTTTGCACTGATAGCCGGGGGCGCCGGTGTTGCGCTGGGCTATGTGGTTGCTGCACTTCTTTTGCCCGATGTGGCCGCAACACTGCGGGGGCTTTATGGCGCGGATGTCTCGGGCACCCTGCAATTGCGCCCGGTTTGGTGGCTCTCGGGTCTGGCGATCGCGCTGGGGGGCACGGCAGTTGCCGCAAGCGGCGCACTGTATCAACTTGCGCAAATGCCGTTGTTGGCCGCCGCCCAGCCGCGGGCTTTGGCCATGGCGGCGGGCAAGCGGGCGCGGTTTCAGGGTATTGTGGCACTTGGATTGCTCTGCGCCGCAGGCATCTTGATGGCCACGGCCAATGGGCTGCTCAGCGGATTTGCCTTGCTTGCGACTTTGCTCATCGGGGCAGCATTGGCACTGCCACTGGTCCTTGATCGGGTTCTGGCAGGCCTAAGTAGGCTGGCCAAATCGATGACGGCGCAGTGGTTCTGGGCAGACACACGGCAACAATTGCCGGGGCTTTCATTGGCACTGATGGCGCTTCTGCTGGCAATGGCGGCCAATGTTGGTGTCTCGACAATGGTGTCGAGCTTTCGCCTGACGTTCACCGACTTTCTTGACCAGCGGTTGGCGTCAGAACTTTACGTGGAAGTCGAAGATACTGCCCAGCTGGCCGCACTTGTTGATTTTGCGAGCCCCCGCGCAGATGCCATTCTGCCCATCCAAAGCGCTGAGGTGATGATTGCTGACCAACCGACCGAGGTGTTCGGCTCACGTGATCACGCAACATATCGGGACAACTGGGTCTTTCTGGAAAATACGGCGGCGGCATGGGACAGGACATTTGATGGTGAGGCAATCCTGATCAATGAACAACTCGCCCGCCGGTCCGGTCTCAGTATCGGCGGTGTGGTGCAAGTGCAGGGACAGGCGTTCCCCATCGTGGGGGTCTATGGGGACTATGGCAACCCGATTGGTCAGGCGGTGATTGGCGAAGATGCCTTTGTGCGGCTTTTTCCTCAGGTGATCCCACGGCGCTTTGGCCTGCGGATGGACCCGGCGGCAGTCCCCGGTTTTGTGCAAGAGCTGGAGGAAAAGGCGGGCATCCCGGCCACGCAATCGGTTGATCAGGCGCAGATCAAGGCAATTTCACTGGCGATTTTTGAGCGTACTTTTACCGTCACAACAGCGCTGAATGTGCTGACCCTCGCGGTTGCGGGTTTCGCCATTTTGATGAGCCTGCTGACATTGGCCACCATGCGCGTCCCACAGCTGGCCCCGGTCTGGGCCATGGGGCTGACGCGGCGCCAGATTGGTTGGCTGGAGTTGATGCGGGCAATGATGCTGGCGGTTCTGACGGCCATTGTGGCGCTGCCACTTGGCCTGGCACTGGCCTGGGCGCTATTGGCGGTTGTGAATGTCGCGGCCTTTGGATGGAAACTGCCAATGTATCTGTTCCCGCTGGATTATGCCCGGCTGGGTTTCTTTGCGCTGCTGGCGGCCGCACTTGCGGCCCTGTGGCCCGCGCGCCGCCTTGCCCGCACGCCGCCTGCTGATCTGCTCAAGGTGTTTTCCAATGAACGTTAAGATGCTCTTGCTGATGTGCTGGATGCCCTTCGCTGCACAGGCGCAGGGGTTTGCCGGTTTGGGCACACAAGTTGAGGGGTTCAGCGTTCCGCAGCCAGACCCGACATTCGATTTCCCGGCGGACCACGGCCCGCATAATGACTACCGGATCGAGTGGTGGTATCTGACGGCCAACCTCAAAGGGGCAGACGGCACGGACTACGGGTTGCAATGGACGCTCTTTCGCTCAGCGCTTGCGCCCGAAGCCGGTGCAGGTTGGGCCGCTCCGCAACTGTGGATGGGGCATGCAGCTGTCACGACGCCGGGCAATCACTACGTCAGCGAACGGTTTGCCCGTGGGGGCATTGGGCAGGCAGGGGTGACAGCGGTACCCTTTGCGGCATGGATTGACGACTGGGAACTGTCGGGGGACTGGAACACGTTACAGATGCGGGCAGGCGGGCCGGAGTTCGCCTATGATATGCAACTCACCGCGGAGGGGCCGCTGATCTTTCACGGTGACAACGGGTTTTCGGAGAAATCAGCGGCAGGGCAGGCGTCATATTACTATTCACAGCCCTTCTTTGCGATTGAGGGCATCCTGCAACTGCCCGACGGCGATATCGCCGTAACAGGAAATGCGTGGCTGGACCGAGAATGGTCCTCGCAACCCTTGGCCGATAATCAAACCGGCTGGGATTGGTTTTCGCTGTCCTTTGATAGCGGGGCCAAGCTGATGGGGTTCCGTTTGCAACAAACGGATGGGGTAAACTTTACATCCGCCACATGGATCAGCCCCGAGGGCGAGGCGACCCCCTACAGCGACGGTGCGTTGCAGGCCGTGCCGCTGGCGGTTAACGACGCGGATGTGCCCGTCAGATGGCAGGTGACCTTGCCGGATAAGGGCGTTGATGTCACCGTCGCGGCTATCAATGACAACGCTTGGATGACGACATCGGTGCCGTATTGGGAAGGGCCAGTCACGGTCCGCGGGACCCACGCAGGTATCGGATATCTGGAGATGACAGGCTATGACTAAGTGGTTTGAAACGACCCAAGGCATATGGGCGCAGCTCTGGGAGACATTGGCATGTGGGGTTGCCGATGCCGATCACCCGGCGCGCGTGCCTGCCTTCGCAACCGTTTCGCCTGATGGGTGGCCAGAGGCCCGAACCGTTGTCTTGCGCAGCGCTGATCCGTGCGCGGTGGTGGTCACGGCGCATACTGATCTGTATTCCGACAAGATCAAAAGCCTGTCCAAGATGCCGCGCGGGGCCTTGCATGTCTGGGACGAAAGCCAGCAACTGCAAATCAGACTACAGGCCGCGGTCAGCATCGGCGCCGGTGCGCAGACACGGGTGCTTTGGGACGAGATTCCCAATCATGCGCAGCAGTCCTATGGGGTTACACCCGCCCCCGGCACGGTGATTGAGCACGCGCTGGGCTACCGCAAAAAACCGGACCCTGCGACATTTGCCGTGCTGACCTGCCGGGTGATGCATGTGGATGCAGTGCATCTTGGTGCCGTGCATCGCAGGGCCAGTTTTTCACGGGCGCGTCATTGGGATGGCCAGTGGCTTTCCCCCTGACGTTTGCGCAGCTAGAAAAGAGGCATGAATAGGTTCCCCCTCACCCGTGATCTGGTTCTTGTTGGCGGTGGTCACACCCACGCGCTTGTGCTGCGTAGCTGGGGGATGAACCCACTGCCTGGTGTCCGGGTCACCGTGATCAACCCCGGCCCAACGGCCCCCTATTCAGGAATGCTGCCCGGTTTTGTGGCCGGCCATTATACGCGGGATGAACTGGACATCGATCTGGTCAAGTTGGCCCGATTTGCGGGCGCGCGGATCATCAATGGTTATGCCACGGGGATCAACACCTCGGCGCAGACGGTCACGGTCGCGGGGCGCCCACCAATTGCCTATGATGTGGCGGCGGTGGACGTGGGGGTCACCTCGGTCATGCCCGACCTGCCGGGTTTCAAGGCGCATGCCGTCCCGGCAAAACCCTTGGGTGCCTTTGCATCACGCTGGGAGGCATTCCGCGCAACCTTGCGCGGGCCGCATGTGGCGGTCATTGGCGGTGGTGTGGCGGGTGCTGAACTTGCGATGGCGATGGCCCATGCGTTGAAGGATCAGAACCCCCACATCAAACTGATCGACCGCGGCACCGTCTTGACGGCGCTGGGCTACAAGGCACGGCAAAAGATGCTCGCCGCGCTTACAGCGCTTGAAATCGAGATCATTGAAGATGCCGAAGTGACAGAGATCTTTGCCGAAGGGCTTGTCCTGCGCGACGGGCGCACGATCCGCAGTGATTTCACAACCGGCGCGGCGGGGGCCAAACCGCATGACTGGATCGCCGCCACCGGGTTGAAACTGCACGAGGGGTTCATCAATGTGGACGCCAACCTGCAATCCAGCGCGGCAGAGGTCTTTGCGGTGGGCGACTGTGCGCATCTCAGCCACGACCCACGGCCCAAGGCCGGGGTCTACGCGGTGCGTGAAGCACCTGTCCTTTTTGACAACCTGCGCGCGGTTTTGTCAGGCGGCGATCTGCGCCCTTACAAGCCGCAGCGCGATTACCTCAAACTGATCTCACTGGGTCAGAAATCTGCCCTGGCCGAAAAATTCGGCACAGCGCGCGAGGGTGCGATGTTGTGGAAATGGAAAGACCATATCGACCGTAGGTTCATGGATCAGTTTGCTGACCTACCGCAGATGGAACCGCCGAAACTGCCAGGGACGGTGGCCTTGGAGGTGCAGGAGACCTTGGGCGACAAACCCATGTGCGGCGGCTGTGGTGCCAAGGTGGGCCGGGCGACATTGCAACATGTCTTGGCTGATCACTTTGGTGATGACGCGGGCGAGGTGCAAAAAGGGCAGGTGATGAGCACCGACCACCTGCGCGCTTTTACCCATGATCCGGTGACCATGACGCGGGTTGCGGCGGTTCATGCGCTGGGTGACATCTGGGCGATGGGGGCGAAACCACAGGCAGCGACCGTCAGCCTAATCCTGCCGCGCATGCACGCCACGCTGCATGAACGCACCCTGGTCGAGATCATGACAACAGCCGCCGACGTGATGCGAACAGCGGGGGCCAAGATCATCGGAGGGCATACTTCAATTGGTGATGAGCTGACGATCGGCTTTACTGTGACTGGAACGGCCAAAAAAACGATCACGCTTGCCGGGGCCAGGCCCGGCGACCGGGTGATCATGACCAAACCGATCGGCAGTGGCACGGTTCTGGCGGCGGAAATGGCGGGCAAGGCCGCAGGCATGGATGTGATCGCTTGCCTTGATCTGATGGCGCAGGATCAGGCCAAAGCGTCAGAGATATTGGGCAAAGCTCGTGCAATGACAGATATCACCGGCTTCGGGCTGGCCGGGCATCTACGTGGGATATGCGATGCATCCGGCGTGGGTGCCACGCTTGACCTTGGCGCGATCCTCGTGATGGCTGGCGCCAGGGCGTTGTCAGACAGCGGCCTGCGCTCGACCCTGTTCGCGGACAATCAGCTTGGGGCCGGGCCCATCGAAGGGCCGGAGTTTGATCTTCTGTTTGATCCGCAGACCGCAGGGGGATTACTTGCCGCGATCCCGGCCAAAGGGGCAGAGGGGATTCTGCAGAAATTGCAGGATGCCGGTTATCCGGCGGCGCTGATAGGTGAAATCACGGCAGGATCTGCAATCAAGGCCCGCGCATAATAGCCGTGATCTGATCCGCAGCCCGATTTTGCCCGTCGGTATCCAGCCTGTCGATTGTCACCTCACCCAACACATCGCGCTCTGCAATTTTGCGGGATTTGGTATAGGTCGGATCGTAGTGTTCCAGCATCAAGGCCTTGGACAGGTCCACCAAGGCGCCTGCCTTTGACAAGGCAATCCAGTTGTCCACCGCGGCATGGCCACGCAAACGGCGCAAGGGGGCCAGCTTTCTGGCCACCGCAACCGGGTCAGAGATCACCTCGCGATAGGCGCTGGCCAGATAGGCCGCGCGCGCATCAATCGGGGCCTGCACGACGATCCGCGGGGCGGTCATCATCTTGACCCAGACGGACTTCGGCAATGAAATACGGCCGATCTTGTTACTTTCAGCCTCGACCACCACAGGGCGAGTGGGATCGCAGCGCTGCAACGCCAGCGCCAACCCCGTCTCAAACCCCTTCTGGGCAGGTTGCCCACCGGGCCGCGCGCCCAGAAGAGAGCCACGATGATGCGCCAACTCCTCCAAATCGATCACCTGAACGCCCCGCGCCGCAAGCCGGGACAACAACGCGGTCTTCGCCGTGCCCGTGTAGCCATCCAGCAGCACAAACCGATGCGGTAGCGGTTCATCATAAAGATAGGATTTCACCATGCGGCGAAAACTGGTGTAGCCGCCCTTGATGGTCTCTGCCCGCCAGCCGATCTCGGACAACAGCATGGAAAACACGCCCGAACGCTGCCCACCACGCCAGCAATAAACCAAAGGGCGCCATGCCCCATCCTTGTCGCGCAAGGGTCCGTCAAGGTGATCCGCAACATTGCGCACGACCATCCCCGCACCCAGTTTGCGGGCATCAAAGGCACTGACCTGTTTGTAAAGCGTGCCGACCTCCGCGCGTTGGTCATTGGACAGGGCAGGCAGGTTGATGGCACCCGGCAGATGATCCTTGGCAAACTCGGCCGGTGACCGGACATCGATCACGGAATCAAAGCCATGGTTGAGGATGGCGTCGAGTGAGGAGAACTGCTGTGGCATGCCCTTGCTTACGAGCGGTTGCAGGCAGTGACAAGCGGGGGAAGAAGTATTGTCAGTGCTACAGTTCCCGCTTAGCGTGCAACTATGGTTAAAGAGTTCCCCGTGCGTATTTCGAAATGGTCAGAGGTTCAGGCGCTGATCGATGATGATCTGCTGACCCCGGCAGAGATGAAGGCGATAGAAGCCGCAAAAGAGGGGCGCGTTGCAGTGATCGGTGACGCGGTCCCGGCCATCAAAGCCGAGACCGTCCGCATACGCGCGCCATTGCTGCGTTATATGATTCTGGGTGGATGTACGAACTACGATATCGAAGCTGCTGGCGTACAAATCTACGGCGCTTGGATTGATGGCTCTCTTGATTTGAATTTCACGACGACTAAAGGGCCAATCGCTCTGATCAATTGTCTTGTCCCGGAACAGGTGCAGCTTTTGCAAGCTGATTTGACAGCCTTGTCTCTAAATCGCAGCAAGTTGTTTGGCGGGCTAAACGCACAAGAGGCAAAAGTTGCAGGTGGCGTTTTGCTGGAAGAGGCCGAGATCCAAGGCGAGTTTTGCCTTGCCGCGGCAGAAATAGGCGGCCGACTGGACTGTGAAGATGTCAAGATCAAGAACATCAACGGCAATGCGCTGAACTTTCAAGACGCAAGCATTGCTGTCAGCGTTTTGCTGAGTCGTGCGGAGATTTTCGGCGCTGTTCTGCTCTCGGGTGCAGAGATTGATGGTCCGCTGACTGGCGTAGGTGCCAAGTTGCGGAATGCGGAGGGTTACGCACTGAACGCTAACGGTGCGCGGATCACCGGTAACGTCGTCTTGCGCCAGATCGAAGCCGAGGGAGAGGTGGTTTTCGCCGGGGCCAAACTTGGTGGGCAGTTCTCCTGTGTTGATGGGCGCCTGCAAAACAAGGAAGCCAGAGCGCTGAATTGTCAGGGCGCGCGCATCAGTCAAGACGTCGTTCTTGACGGCATTCACATGTATGGTGAACTGAGCCTGGCAAGCGCCGAGATCGGCGGGCAATTGTCCTGCATCAAAGCAAGCCTGGTGAACGAAACGCGCATCGCACTCAACGCGCAAGGTGTCAGGATCGCCAGCAGCGTCTTTTTCAACGAGCTTGAAGCACACGGTCAGGTGAGCCTGATGAGCAGCAAGATCGAAGGGCAATTGTCCTGCCGCAAGGCGGAATTCCGAAATCAAGGTGGTATCGCACTCCACCTGCAACGCGCGCGGGTTAGCAATAGTTTCCATTGGCGGCAGGTTAAAAGAGTTGTTGGGTCGGTCGATCTGAATTCGGCCCATGTCGCCGACCTTGTGGATGATCCCGCCAGTTGGGCGGGATGCGAGAGACCGGTGCTTACCGGGTTCACCTATGATATCCTTCATGGAACCACGGATATGGACGAACGCTTGAACTGGCTCAAAACAGGATCAATCTGGAACGGTTCGTTTCACCCCCAGCCCTATGAACAGCTATCCAGAATACTGCGTCGCAGCGGTCACAATACAGAGGCGCGTGCAATACTGGTGGCCAAGGAAAGGGCACAGCGTCATGCCACACGGAAACACTGGCGCGGTGCGCGGAAATTGCGGCGGCAATTCCGCTGGTTCAGTCAAGGGTTGCTAACCGATGCTGAACAAAAGCTGAGCCAGATATCCGAAGAAGCGCCGTCGACGGCTGAGTTTGCACGCGCCCTGACGCAGCGCTACAATTTGTTTCATGGCAACTCCGCAAAAGAGGCGCCGCAAAGCTACGCGCATGCAAAAACAACTGACCTTGCCCGCCGCTACGCACAACTGGATTTTCGGAATGAGCAGTTCCTGCGTGCCTTTCGGCTTCGATTTCGTATTGGTTTGCACTGGTGCTGGGACAAACTGCTCTCTCTCACCGTCGGCTATGGCTACAAGCCGCAGCGCAGTGCCTATGTGCTGGGTGCTTTGATACTGATCGGTGGCACGCTGTCCCAGTTGGCTTGGGATGATGGCGACTTTGCCCCGAACTCCGATGTGATCCTTGACTCAAATGATTGGCAGACGCTTGCGACCGCGCGTGACGCCTACCCAAACCCCGCGCAAACCTGGTCAAACCAACACGAACGAGGTCAGGACTACGCCACCTTCAGCGCCGTCTATTACGCTATCGACATTGTGGTCCCCATCATCTCGATCGGACAAGAGGCCGCTTGGGCCCCTTCGACCAATCGTGGTGCTTGGGGGTGGTGGCTTTGGTTGGCTAACCCGATCTTGACCCTGCTGGGTTGGATCGTCACAGCTATTGGTGCTGCTGCGGTCACAGGTGTTATTCGAAAGGACTGACACCCATTGCGAGCCGCGCATGCGGCCCCTAGCGTGGCACCATGAATTACGAAGACCTGCATCCAATCACCACTTGGGCTCAAGTGGTACAGCTGCGTGACGACGATTTGCTGACACCGGCAGAGCTGACTTTGCTCGACGCCGCCCAATCAGGGTTGGTGGCACAAATCGGGCGGACCGTGCCGAACCTCAAGTCACCAACTGTCCTCATCAGGGCTGCCTTGCTGCGCTACCTGATCCTTGGTGGATGCAAGGATTTCCGCACGCAGCCCTCTGGTGTGACGGTCAACGGGGCCTGGATCGGTGGCACACTTGAGCTGAGCTATACCACCGCGCTGGGGCCGATCGATTTCTTCAATTGCAAATTCGCAAACCAACCCCAGATGCAGCAGCTGCATACCGACGGGCTTGCGCTGGTCAAATGCAGCCTCAAAGACGGCGTTGACGCGGCACGCATCCAGATATCAGGCAACCTGACGCTGAATGGCAGCCGGATTGAGGGCAAGGTCTCGCTCTCGGGTGGTGTGATTAAAGGGCATTTGTCTTGTACACATGCCAGACTGCGCAACGAGGGTGGTTCGGCCTTTAAGGCGCAAGGGATGACGGTGGCGAGCAGCGTCTTGCTCGAAGGAACCACGGCCACCGGCTTGGTCAGTTTGTTGGGCGCGCAGATAGGGGGGCAGTTGGTGGCCATCGGCACCACCCTTCATAACCCCGAGGGCCTTGCGCTGAACTGCCAGAGCACGCAGGTTCGGGGTGATGCCTTCCTGCGCGAAGCGACCACTGATGGTGAGGTCAGCTTTATGGGAGCCACGATCAACGGCGTGCTGGATTGCAGCCGTGCAACTCTGCGCAACCCGGCTGGTTATGCGCTGAACGCACAGCGTCTGATGGTGCGAGAGGGGTTTATCTGGCGGCGGCTGAATGATGTGACAGGGGCGGTTGATCTGACCTCGGCCCATGTGGGTGATCTATGGGACGATCCCGAAAGCTGGGCGCGCTGTGACAGGCTGTATCTCAGCGGCTTCATCTACGATATCCTGCACGGCAGCATCAAGGTTGCAGACCGTTTGGCATGGCTTAAGAAGGGGGCCGTGTCACAGCGCGAGTTTTACCCGCAACCCTATGAGCAACTGGCGAAACTGTTGCGCGACACAGGGCACCGTTCAGATGCGCGGGCGATCATGGTGGCCAAGGAACAGGAACAGCGCAAGGCATCCCGCGCGCGGTGGCGGCGCGAAGCCCTGTGGCGGGCGGCCCTGCTGGACGCTAGCCGCACTCCGGCAGAGACGCGGCCAGAGGCGCTTGCAGCATTGGCTAAGCGACGCCCTAACGACCCAAATGTCGCAAGGCTGGCAATGCTGCATCCTGCTGACAAAACGATGTTGAATCTGGCCCCGCTGACGCTGGCGTATGCGCAACAACAATTCCGTGCAGAGCAGCGCTGGCACAATATCCGTGTGTTCTGGCGCAATCTGGGCAGTGTGATCGCGGACCGGGTCTTTGGCGTTGTCGTGGGCTACGGGCACAAGCCGGAACGTAGTTTCTACATGCTGCTGACACTGGTGCTGATCGGCTGGTTTCTGGCTGACAAATCATGGAAGGCGGGCGATTTTGCCCCCACCGCAGGCCCGGTGCTGATGTCCGAAAGCTGGCAGGCGCTGGCAACGGATGAGCGGATCGCGAACCCCGCCAAGGTCTGGTCTGACAAATACATGCTCGCTCCCGATGGGACGCCCGTGCTCACGGCAGGGCGCGACTATGAGACGTTTCACGCCGTGTCCTACGCAGTGGATCTGGTGGTCCCGCTAGTATCATTGGGGCAAGAGGCAGCATGGGCGCCTTCCACAACTCGTGGCCCCTGGGGGCAGTGGCTGTGGTGGGTGCGCTGGTGGCTGATTGCCTTGGGTTGGATTGTCACAGCTATTGGGGCGGCGGCGGTCACGGGGGTGATCCGGCGCGACTAAGGCCATGCGCCATCGGATGCATGGCGTCCCTTCGGGTGCGGAAGGTTCACCTTTCGTGCTTGGTGCAGGGCCGTTGCAGTTCAGGGCCTCAGTGCCACGCGGCCCTTATCGGTCAGTAACCAGCAATCGCGGTCCTCGAACACAGCCGGGATCAGCGGGTTGCCATATCCCGCCCCGCCATCCAGATCGACCCGGTTGCCGAAATGCTGTGGGTGATCAAGGGCGGGATGCCCATGCACAACCAACCTGCCAAAGTCGTGGTTGCTTTCCAGAAAGCCATCGCGAATCCAGATCAGGTCTTCTGGGTCCTGATCTTCCAAGGCAATAACCGGGCGCAGTCCTGCATGGACAAAGAGAAGATCATCTGTTGCGTGCCAAAGTGGCAAGTTTTCCAGAAAACTAAGATGCGCGCGAGGCACGGCTTCTTGAGCCATCTTTTGCAGCGCGTCTTTGTCAGCCCAACCGACAGGCCCCTCGAAATGATCTAGTTTTTCCGGTGCGGCGCCACTGCGCGGCGCCATATGCATGACCCCGCGCAGCCCATAAGATTCCAAGGTCATGTTGCCACCCAAACGCGGGTTTAGCCAGCTGATGCCGGATGCCACGCGCGGATCGTGTTCAATCCCGTGGCGCACGAAATTTGAGAACAGGCGGTCATGATTGCCCTTGATAAAGACCCAGTTTCGGCCCGCGTCACGCCCTGCAATCAACGTCTCAATCACGGCCCGGCTGTCCGGGCCGCGATCTGTGTAATCCCCCAGAAACACCACTTGCGCATCCAGGCCACCATCCGACGTGATCAGCGCAAGTGCGTGATCCAGCATTGCTTTCTGGCCGTGAATGTCGCCGATGGCGTAAATGGGGGTCATAGAGATAGCGCCTATACGTTGAATGTCAGCGGCTTGACCTGCTGGAACAATCCTGTGTCCTCAAGTGCTTTGATCGCAGTGGCCGGGACCGGTTCATCGACATAGAGAAGGGCGATCGCCTCTCCCTTCGCCTCTGATCGGCCAAGCGTAAAGTTCGCGATGTTCACGTCGTTGGCCCCCATTGTTGTTCCCAATGTGCCGATAATTCCGGGCATGTCTTCGTTGGTGGTATAGACCATATGTGCGCCGATCTCGGCGTCGACGTTGATCCCCTTGATCTGAATAAAGCGCGGCTTGCCGTCGCTAAAGACCGTGCCACCGACAGAGCGTTCGCGTTTGTCAGTGACAACGGTGACTTTGACGTAGCCTTCAAATGCGCCGGACTGATCTTGCTTGGTGGTGGACACCTTGATCCCGCGTTCTTTGGCGATCACAGGGGCGCTGACCATGTTGATGTCAGGGTTGGCCTTGGTCATGATCCCGGCCACGGTGGCGGCGGTCAGCGCCTTGAGGTTCATCTCACTGGCTTCACCATCAAACAGGATGTTGATCGCCTTGATCGGCTCATCTGTCATCTGGCCGGTGAAGTTGCCCAGATGCTCCGCCAGCTTGATCCAGGGACCCATGACCTTGGCTTCCTCTGCTGTGACCGACGGCATGTTCAACGCATTTTGGACGGCGCCAGTCAGCAGGTAATCCGACATCTGCTCGGCCACTTGCAGGGCTACGTTTTCCTGGGCTTCGGTGGTCGCGGCCCCAAGGTGCGGGGTGACGACGACGTTGGGCAGGTTGAACAGCGGGCTTTCGGTGGCAGGCTCGACTGCAAAGACGTCAAAGGCCGCACCTGCAGCATGACCGGATTTCAACGCCTCAGCCAGAGCTGCCTCATCCACCAGACCGCCACGGGCACAGTTCACGATGCGCACGCCTTGCTTCAGTTTGGCGATGTTTTCCTCGGACAGGATATTTTTGGTCTGATCGGTCAGCGGGACATGCATGGTGATGAAATCCGCGCGCCCCAGCAGTTCGTCCAGTTGGACCTTTTCCACACCGATCTCTACTGCGCGTTCTTCCGACAGAAAGGGATCATAAGCTACGACCTTCATCTTTAGACCCTGCGCGCGATCAATCACGATGGAGCCGATATTCCCGGCACCGATCACACCCAACGTCTTTCCTGTCAGTTCCACCCCCATAAACCGGGACTTTTCCCATTTACCGGCATGGGTCGAGGCGTTGGCTTCGGGGATTTGGCGCGCCACGGCCATCATCATTGAAATCGCGTGTTCGGCAGTGGTGATTGAGTTCCCAAAGGGGGTGTTCATCACGATGATACCCTTTTTGGACGCCGCCGGGATGTCGACGTTGTCCACACCAATACCGGCACGGCCAATCACCCTAAGGTTCGTGGCGGCACCGATAATCTTTTCGGTTGCCTTGGTGGCAGACCGGATGGCAAGGCCATCATATTGGCCGATCACCTTCAACAGTTCGACTTTGTCTTTGCCAAGATCAGGCCGGAAATCCACGTCAATGCCGCGGTCCTTGAAGATCTGCACGGCGGCAGGGGAGAGTTTGTCAGAGATAAGTACTTTGGGGGCCATTTTGCCGCTCCTTGAAGTTCGTAAATTGTAGGGTGGGTGAAACCCACGTTATGCGTTGATTTCGGCCTCAAACGCCCATTCCAGCCACGGCAACATGGCCTCGATGTCGGAGGTCTCGACCGTGGCACCACACCAGATGCGCAGACCGGCAGGGGCATCGCGATAGGCGCCGACGTCTAGGGCGATTTTTTCGCGCTCCAGCCGTTTGGCCACAGCTTTGGCAAAGGCAGCACCATCGGTGATCCGCGGGTCCGTGAACTTCAGACAAACAGAGGTGTTCGACCGCGTTGCAGGATCAACGGCCAGATTGGCAATCCACGGCCTTTCTGCACAAAAGTTCCAGATCGCTTGCGCATTGGCGTTGGCGCGATGCATCAGCCCGTCCAGCCCGCCAATCGCACGCGCCCATTTCAAAGCCACCAGATAATCCTCAACCGCCAGCATTGAGGGGGTGTTGATCGTCGCGCCTTCAAAGATTCCTTCGATCAACTTGCCACCTTTGGTCAGGCGGAATATTTTCGGCAGGGGCCATGCAGGGGTGTAGCTTTCCAGGCGTTCAACCGCGCGCGGCGACAGGATCAGCATCCCGTGGGCGGCTTCACCCCCCATGACTTTCTGCCAAGAGAACGTCGTCACATCCAGCTTGCCCCAAGGCAAATCCTGCGCAAAGGCAGCAGAAGTAGCATCACAAAGCGTCAGACCAGCACGGTCCACCGGGATCACATCACCTGACACGACACGCACGCCGGATGTTGTTCCGTTCCAGGTAAAGCAAACATCATTGTCATAGTTCAGCGTGGCCATATCAACGATTTCGCCATACTCCGCCGTGTGTACGGTGGCATCGATCTTGAGCTGCTTGACCACATCGGTGACCCAGCCTGCGCCAAAGCTTTCCCAGGCAACCATCTGCGCGGGGCGTTCACCCAATAGCGACCACATCGCCATCTCAAACGCGCCGGTGTCTGACGCAGGCACAATGCCAATGCGGTAGCCCGCAGGCACGCCTAGAATCTCTCGTGTCAGATCAATCGCTTCGGCCAGTTTGGCATTGCCAACAGCTGCACGATGCGACCGGCCCAACGGGGCGTCGCGCAGTGCTTCAAGTTTCCAGACAGGGGGTTTGGCACACGGGCCAGAAGAAAAACGCGGATTGGCCGGCCGCGAAATAGGTTTGCGCGCGGTGTCGCGCGACGCCGGTGTAGTCGTAACCATCAGTGGTATCCTCACAGATATGCGCCCTTCGTTGGGGAAGGGTGTCCCACCGCCGGACATACGGAACCTTTGGAAAAACAGCAACAGGCGAAAGCATAAGCGATGCAGGTAAATAGGGTATTTTGCGGAACGCGTCGGAACACATGTTTCCGATGGGAGCAAAGCTGATCCATAAGGTCGCACTTTTTTCAATGTAGTCGGCGTCTAGCCACATTATGGACAATTTTACGAAAGATTTGTCGACCCAAGTTCGGCGCTGCAGTCGGATGCCAAGCGTCGCCTGCAAGAAGTTGCCGGTGGCAATGTTTTTATACCAGAAAGAATTCTAATGATTGATTGCTTTTGCCCAAGCAAAGATGAACCCTCTAATCCAACAGACCTGAAGTTGAAGCCCTCGCGGCTGGCAAACCTGAAGAAACGCCTGGCAGGCGCTGCGTTGACTTCAATGCTTGCCGCTTCGGTAACAATCTTCTCCGCAAGCGAGGCCTCAGCGCAGCAGCAGCTAAACAACGTGCGTTTGTCTTCCGATGGCGATTGTGGTGTGACGGCACCCACCGGCTTGCTGGTGCAGATTGTGTCGGTCCCCTCACAGTACCACACAGCTGACGAAGTGATCGATTTTGGCGGGGGTGTCACACAGAGCCAAGACGTTCTGGTGTTTTACACAACTGATGCGAACAATGTTGTGATTGGCCGGACCGCAGAAGCGTTTCCTGTGGGTACCGGGCTTGCGAACGATTTGTCTATTCAGGTCCAGCAGCGACCGACGGTCACCGGGAACTTTACAGTGCGCGTCGCCGATGAAACTGATCGCACCCCTGACCGCGCATTGGGAAGCACATTTTCCGGCGGTATCCTGACGAATACTTTTGATGGCGCGGCACTTGATGCTGATTGCGTGCCCCCCGCACCGGATACGACTGCTCCGGAAGCGGTTTCATTGTTGCGTCGGACCGGTGCAAACTTCACGACAAACGCTGACACATTGATCTGGGATATCGTCTTTAGCGAAGATGTGCAGAACGTCGGCACAAACGACCTGTTGATAAGCGGCACCACCGCAACGGCGAGCGTGTCGGGCAGCGGCACGACGTATGCCGTCACTGTTTCTGGTGGAAATCTGGCGGGGTTGAACGGGCTTGTTCAACTGTCGCTGCGGTCGACCGGAAGCACAATTCAAGATCTCGCCGGGAACGCATACACAGGCGGTGCGCCCACACAAAACCAACCCTTGTATAGTGTCGATAACGCGTCCGATACCGTTTCAATCACTTCCGCGAGTGCGCAGGTATCCGGCGAATTTGAAGTCGTGGTCGCATTCCAGTCTGCCGGCCCAGGGCAAGCGACGAACCCAGGCAATGTGAATGTCGGTACACTCTTGTCAGCGTTCCAGATCACCAACGCGACGAGAACGGGCGCAAGCTCGATGGGTGGCAGCACATTGCGTTTCAACGTGACCCCGACGTCTGCTGGACCGGTCTCGGTCTCGTTGCCTGCGGCGGCAGCTAGCGATATGGCGGGCAATCCAAATCAGGCGTCCAACACCTTGGCCGTCACCTACGTGCCACCAAACCAGGCCCCGACCGCAAGCGCCTCGGCGGCGCAAACCGCAGTCACGTCAGGGACACAGGTTCAGTTGCTGGGCACTGGCACTGATACGGACGGCACCATTGCATCCTATGCCTGGGCCCGTACAGGCGGTACAGGGAGTGCTGCAAATGTTTCGCTGAGCAGCGCGACAGCTCAGAATCCGACATTTACCGATGCATCACTGACATCAAACGATTCTGCCGTGACGCATGTTTTCTCGCTCACCGTGAGGGATGATGATGGCGCGAGTTCCGTCGCGGATACAGTGACGATTACAATCAACCCACCGCCAAACGCGGCACCAACTGCGACAGCGAGCGCGGACACACTATCCGTTACCTCTGGCACTCAGGTACAACTGCTGGGCAGCGGCACAGACACAGACGGTAGCATTCAGGGGTATAGTTGGACGCGCACGGGCGGCACAGGGAGTGCCGCAAACGCAGATCTGAACAGCAGCACTGCCCAGAACCCAACCTTCACAGATCTTTCACTCCCGATCGGTGCCGCGTCAGTCACGCATGTGTTCTCTTTGATTGTGTCCGATGATGATGGGGCGGAGTCTGTCGCTGACACCGTCACAATTACAATCACCGCCCCACCCGATGAAGAGGCGCCGGTCATCGCGAGCCTTGCGCCGATTTCGGCAGAAGCCGGTCCAGGCGGAACCGCATCAGTCGCCTTCACGGCATCAGTGACAGATAATTTCGATCCTGTTGTGACGCCTGTCTTCACGCTGAATACCACGACCATTTCCAGCCCTTTCGATTTCCCGGTTGGTGTGAATAATGTCTTGGTTGATGCGCAGGATTCGGCTGGCAACGATGCCGTTCAACAGACGCTTGTTGTGACTGTGACCAGTGCAGTTGCGCCAGATGCGCCTGTCATTTCCACGTCTGACATCAATGCCGACAGATCTTTGACAATCGGCGGCACTGCAGAAGTTGATGCAACCGTTCGCGTCACCTTCCCGGACGCGACGTTCCAGGAAATGGTCGCAACCGGCGGTGTGTTCTCGGTCAGTTCGGCGGCGAACATGATTGGCGGAACAACATCCGTTGTTGCGACAGACGGGGCAGGCAATCAATCTATTGCCGCAACCGTTGATCTTTTCCCTGACTATGATCGTCCAACGGTAGAGATTGCAGGCGCACCTTCACGGGTGGTGGATGAGACACCATTCACGATCAGCATTACATTCTCTGAAGACGTCACAGGGTTCGTGCAATCGGATGTGTCAGTGACAGGGGCGAATGTGACAGCCTTCTCTGGAACCGGCGCAGCCTATACGGCAGAAATAACCCCCATCGCCGGACAGGACATCACGATCAGCATCGCTGCCGGTGTTGCTCAGGATGCATTCACCAATACAAATGTCGCATCAAACACGATTGAGATTGCGGATGCAGCTTTGACGGAAACCGAAGAGTTCATCACCAATGCTGCGCAGTCGCGGAACCGTTCACTGATTTCGGCACAGCCCAAGATCAGCCGCTTCCTGTCGGGTGGCCAACTTGGTAGCTTCAATGCGGCTGTGACGCAGGGTACAGGCAACTTCGATTTCACAACATCCTCGGACCGACCCATCTGGTTTGCCGGGCAAGGCCGCTGGGCAAACAGCGGTGCGTTGGAATCTTCCTATGCCAATTTGGCGGCCGGCGGGCACTATGCTGTCAATCCAAATCTCCTGATCGGTTTGATGACACAGTTCGATACGTTCAGCGCTGAAGACGACGATGCGACTTATGAAGGAACCGGCTGGTTCTTGGGTCCATACGGTGTTTGGCGAATGTCTGAGCAGCCGCTTGTGTTCTCGGCGTCCTATCTGGTTGGTCAGGCTGAAAATGACGCGTCGCCATTGGGAACCTATGAGGATAATTTCAAAAGTGACCGAACACTGCTGACACTTGGCATCGCCGGAGAGCTGCAGTTTGAGCGCATCGCACTCTTCCCTGCTCTTGATCTCACGCGGGCCACCGACGAAAACGAGAGCTACACTGGCGGAGATGGATTTGCAGTCCGGTCGCAAAAGGTGACAACTACCGAAGCGACGCTTGGTCTTGATTTCAGCATGCCGCTGAATACCTCAAATGGTGCGCTAGAGCTGCTTGGAGGGGTGGGGCTGACATCGTCAGAGTCTGACTTTGGCCCCGACGCCGGGCGTTCGAGCCGCGGAAACTTGGACCTTGGGTTCCGCTATGATCTGGCCTCGGGCGGCAGGATCAATGCAAAGGCATCTTATGATGGTGTAGGTCAGGACGACTACGAAGCCATTGGCGCCGAAATCGTGTTCGAAGTAGATTTTTGAACATGGCATAATTGAGATCATCCACCGCCGCTAGTAAGAGTGGCGGTGGAACGAAGCTGCGCGGAACATAACTGATGTGCCATTGTTTGGGCCATGGGTAATCATCAAACCGGATGTGATTCAGCTCCGCTCTCGCATTTCTACGTAAATTCTTTGACTTTTGGGGGTGGCAAACCGGTGCGGCAGAGGTAGACCCAGAGCAGGTTCTGCCGGAGGACACCCATGTTTGTCGTCACATTGATCACCACACCACAAGAACGCGCCTTGGATGGCGCCTTGGTCGAAAACCTGCGCAACGCCTGGGGTGGGGGGGATGCGCAATGGCTGGCCATTGACGAAGCCGCTGAATTTCCGGTGCCTGCACTGCCCGACAACCAGCAGGAGGTCTGGGCAGATTTACAGGCTGCATGTGTTGATCTTGTGGCGCAGCCCGCCGCAAACCGGCGAAAGAAGATGCTGTTGGCCGATATGGACAGCACAATGATCCGGCAGGAATGCATCGACGAACTCGCCGGAGAGGCAGGCGTTGGTGCGCGTGTCGCTGACATCACAGCGCGGGCGATGAATGGCGAATTGGATTTCGAGGCAGCCCTTATCGAACGGGTTGGCCTGCTCAAGGATCTGCCTGAGGTCATGATCGAGCAGGTGCTGGACCAACGGATCACCTATATGCCCGGCGGCTATGAACTCGTGAACACCATGAAGGCCCATGGCGCCTATGCGGCACTTGTCTCGGGCGGGTTCACGGCTTTCACAGCGCGGGTGGCCGCCGCACTTGGCTTTGACGAGCACCGCGCGAATACGCTGGTCGCCGAGGGGGGAAAACTGACCGGGCAGGTTGGGCGACCGATCCTTGGCAAGGCTGCCAAAGTGCAGGCGCTTGAAGAGATCACGGTACAGCGCGGCATTTTGGCAGCGGATGTTCTTGCTGTCGGGGACGGGGCCAACGACCTTGGGATGTTGGGTCTTGCGGGCAGCGGTGTGGCCCTGCACGCAAAACCAACCGTACAGGCGCAATGCGATATACGGATCAATCACGGCGATCTGACGGCCCTGCTTTATCTGCAAGGGTACAATAGGGATGAGTTCGTTACTTAGGCAGGTCTTGCATCTTGCCCCCCGGCCGCGCCAGATAGGCGCATGAGCACATCCAGAAAACCCGCGACCGTAGCTGCCCATGCAGCAGGGGCCACCGATCCGCAGTCTGGCGGCGTGGTACCTGCGTTGCAGCCTTCAACAACATTCCTGCGTGATGCGGATTACGTGCCGCTGCGGGCGGACAATATCTATTCCCGCGCAGATTCTGATAATCTGCGGCAAGCCGAAGAGGTGCTGCGCCAGTTGGAGGGGGCCACCGACACGCTGCTTTTCCCCTCGGGGATGGCAGCAATTGCCGCCGTGTTCCGTACGATCCCAAACGGTGGCACAGCCATCGTGCAGTCGGGCATCTATTGGGGCACAACAGTTTGGGTGCAGGACTTCTGCAAAAGGCGCAAGGTTACCCTGATCGAGGTTGACGCGGGCGACCTAATCAGCACGTGCCAAAACCAGCCGGCGGATATCGTGTTTATCGAGACGCCATCGAACCCATGGCTTAGGACGGTTGATATCCAGGCGGTCGCCGATGCAAGCGCCGCGACCCTCGTGGTGGATGCCACCGCGGCCACGCCGATCCTGACGCGGGCACTGGACCATGGGGCGGATATTGTCATGCATTCGGCCACCAAGGGGATCAACGGACACTCTGATGTGTTGGCTGGCGTCTTGTCCACGCGACACAATGATGCCGCAATCTGGCAGATTGTTCATGATGACCGAAAAATGGCAGGGGCGATTCTCGGACCCTTCGAAGCATGGCTACTGACGCGCGCGATGCGGACGCTGCCACTGCGGGTCGAACGGATGTCACAGAATGCACAAGCGCTGGCTGCGCATCTCTGTGCACATCCAAAGGTGGCTGATGTCTTCTACCCGGGCCTGCCACATCATCCCGGACACGATGTTGCACAAAGGCAAATGAAGGGTGGATATGGCAGCCTGCTATCTGTGCTGGTGAGAGGTGACCGTGAAGATGCTCTGCGGGTCGTGGCTGCGCTGCAACTATTTTTGCGGGCAACCTCTTTGGGCGGGGTCGAGAGCCTGGTGGAACACCGGCATACGATTGAACCGCACACCGGTATTCCCGAAAATCTGATCCGTGTCTCGGTCGGGATCGAGGCGATCGAAGATCTGATCGCAGATTGGGATCAGGCGCTGGGCTAACCCTCGGCGGGGCCGCCGGCCTTTTTCCAGTCGCCAAAACCCCCGATATTCGTGACATTGGCAAAACCCATGTCTTTCAAAGTCTTACCGGCAAGTGCAGCCTGACCGCCGGCACCGCAGACCAGGTAGATCTCGGCGTCTTTTTGCAGGATGTCATTGTGATAGGGCGTGGCGGGGTCGGCTGCAAATTCCATCATGCCACGGGCAATGCAATGTGCACCTGCAATCGTGCCGGTGCCAGCAATGACGCCGCTGTCACGGACATCAACAAAGACCGCACCACCAGCCTTGTGTTTCGCGATAGCGTCTTCAACGGCCATGCGTGGAACGATGGCATTCGCCTCTTCTATAAAGTCTTTGGCAGATTTCATGATTATCCTCCGTCTGTAGATTATCCCAATAGGTAAACCCTGCATGGGAAATGACCAGAGATAAAAAAATGCCCGGACACAAGGTCCGGGCAAGTCCAACAGGGAGGTGGAGATATAACCCGATCTCCGGCGGGACCTTGGAAACCAAATGATCCGACAGGGAGGGGCCTGATCACCGGGGGAGTAGTCTATGCCACTAATCTATAGCCACCGGATTCGGTCACAAGAAGGCGGGCATTGGACGGATCTGGTTCTATTTTTTGACGAAGGCGGTATATATGTGTCTCTAATGTGTGCGTGGTCACGCCTGCATTGTAGCCCCAGACTTCGTGAAGCAGCACATCGCGGGCGACAACACCTTCGGTCGCGCGGTACAGGAATTTGAGGATATTGGTTTCCTTTTCCGTCAGGCGCACTTTCTTTTCATCTTCGGTAATCAGCATCTTTTGCGCTGGCTTGAATGTGTAAGGCCCAAGCTGGAAAATCGCATCTTCGGATTGCTCATGCGTGCGCAGCTGACTGCGGATCCGGGCAAGCAGAACCGGGAATTTGAACGGCTTGCTCACGTAGTCGTTCGCACCGGCATCAAGGCCCAAAATCGTGTCGGCATCGCTGTCTTGTGCTGTCAGCATCAGGATCGGGCATTTGACGCCTTGTTTGCGCATCACACGGCACAGTTCGCGCCCATCGGTATCTGGCAGGCCCACGTCAAGGATCATCAGATCGTAAAGGCTTTCCTTGGCCTTTACCATGGCGCTGGCTCCGTCATCGGCCTCAAAGACGTCAAAATCCTCGGTCATCAGCAGTTGTTCACCCAGCGCCTCGCGCAGATCGTCGTCGTCGTCCACCAGCAAAATCTTTTTGAGCTGTCCCATGACATCCTCCTTCATTCAGTGTTAGATTTGTGCTCTTGTTACGTCTTGAACAACCGGTCCCTTCGCAGTTTCACACGGTCGTGTGATTTATCGTGTGAATGTTTCATTTTGGTGCGGAAACAGCTATCGGTTGAAACAAATGAGAGGCCAAAAACGATGGGATTCGCCCCGGATATTACAGAACGGCTGGCCCGCGCTCGCGCCGATTTGCGGATGGGCGTCCCTGTTGTGCTAGACGATGGGGCACTGGTTCTTGCCGCAGAAACGCTGGATGCGGCGCGATTGGCCGATTTGCGGGCGTTAGGCGGGGCGCCGGTGCTTGCCGTGACTGGCCGGCGGGCGCAAACGCTGAAAGCACGTGCCTATGACGGCGATATCGCCCGTATCACACTGCCGCTGGATGTGAACCTGTCTTGGGTCCGTGCTGTGGCTGATCCGGCTGATGATTTGCGTTCACCCATGAAAGGCCCGCTTCAGACCGTGCGCGGCGGATCAGCCGATTTGCACCGCGCTGCGATTGCGCTGGTTAAGGCGGCACGACTGTTGCCTGCTGTTGTCATGCTTGATCTGGTAGATGCGACTGGTTTTGCACAGGCCAACAACCTGACGCTTGTCCCGGCAGATGCAGTGCTTGATACCGACCTTAGCCCGCTGAACCCGATTATTTCAGCAAGGTTGCCGCTGGAGGTGTCCGAAGCAGGGCGCCTGCATATTTTCCGCCCCGATGATGGCGCGGAAGAGCATTACGCGGTGGAAATCGGCCGGCCTGATCGGTCGCAACCGGTGCTGTCCCGCTTGCATTCCGCGTGTTTCACCGGTGATCTGCTTGGCTCACTCAAATGCGATTGCGGCCCGCAACTGCGCGGCGCGTTGGGGCAGATGGGGGCTGAAGGGGCAGGGGTGCTGCTTTATCTTAGTCAGGAAGGGCGCGGCATCGGGCTGGCCAACAAGATGCGGGCCTATTCACTACAGGATCAGGGATTTGACACTGTCGAGGCCAACCATCGGCTTGGGTTCGAAGATGATGAGCGTGATTTTCGGATCGGGGCGGAAATCCTCAAACGCATGGGGTTTAGCACGGTCAGATTGCTGACCAACAATCCCGCCAAGGTGGCACGTATGGAAAGTTGCGGGATCACGGTCGCCAAGCGGGTGCCGCTGAAAGTGGGCGGAAACGTACACAACCATGCATATCTGGCCACGAAGGCCGCAAAATCAGGGCATTTGCTGTAGGGGAAAACCCACGCGTCCAAAGATACATGGGAATCGCTGCACGTGGGTTTCACCTACCCTACGCCGGCGTTATCACAGGCTCATGAAATCCACCGATCTTGTCCTGACACCAACCCATGTCCGGTTCATGAACCGCCGCTTTCCCTGCTCCGTCGGACGGGGTGGGCTGACCTTTGACAAAAAGGAAGGCGATGGCGCAACCCCTCGCGGGACCCATCGCATCGTGGGTATGCTCTACCGCCCCGACCGCCTGGCGCGTCCTGCGGACTGGGCGCTGCCGATTGGGCCGTCGGACCTGTGGTCGGATGATCCCACCCAGAACGACTACAACCTCATGACCCGCGCCCCTTATCCGCACAGCCATGAACGGCTGCGCCGGGCCGATCCGATGTATGATCTTGTCATCCTGACCGATTGGAACTGGCCCCGTGCCGTCACAGGGCGCGGATCGGCGATATTCATCCATCAATGGCGCGGCCCGGGGCGCCCGACGGCAGGGTGCGTGGCCTTTCGGCGCGACCACTTGCACTGGATTGCGGGCCAGATGGGACGTGAAACACGGCTTGTTATCGCATAACCTTCGACGTGAGGGTAAGACCCCTCAGCGACGCCACTCAAAGACCAAGGCCCCCGTCAATGACCCCAGACCAAATCACCCAACTGCCCTATCGCCCCTGCGTGGGCATTATGCTCGTCAATCCGCGCGGACATGTCTTTGTCGCACAGCGCAAAGACCGCGACACCGAAGCCTGGCAGATGCCGCAGGGCGGCGTCGACAAGGGCGAAAAATGCCGTGACGCGGCCTTGCGCGAACTTGAAGAAGAAACCAGCGTTCCGGCCAACCTGGTCACGGTTGAGGCCGAAAGCGCCGGGCTGATCCGTTATGATCTGCCCCATGATCTGGTGCCCAACATCTGGAAGGGCCGCTATCGCGGACAAGAACAGAAATGGTTCCTGATGCGGTTTCATGGGCTGGATAACCAGATTGATCTGAACACCGAAACGCCAGAGTTCACCGCATGGAAATGGATGGCCCCGGACAGGGTGGTGGCCAATATCGTGCCCTTCAAACAGGCCGTTTATGCGCAGGTCTTGGAAGAATTTGGCCCAAAACTGTGAACACTCCCCAAGGATCGCGCCATGACCGACGTCATACTGACAGTGTTACCGTGAAAAGGACCTGATCCATGAAAAAAACACTCGCCGCAGCCCTTGTTGTCATCAGCGGACAGGCGCAGGCGCTCAGCTGTTTGCAACCTGATCCCATTGCAACGTTTCAGGAACTCGCCGCCGCACCAGAAAGCTATTTCGTGTTGATGGGAGAGCTGACCTTTGACGAGAGCCTGCTGCCAGACGCTGTGTCCCACAATCGCGTCGCAGATCCCGCACCGATCCCGGCCTATTTTTCCGGCAACGGCCTGACGCAGGATGGGTTTGTAAACGACTACTACGGCAATGTGACCCTCCAGATCACATGTGCCGGTCCATGGTGTGGATCCGCGAACAGCGGGATGGAGGCGGTCTTTTTTGTACCTGCCTCAGACCCGCCAGTGACAATTGAGGCGGGCCCCTGCGGCGGACTGGTGTTTCAGAACGTGACACCTGCAACAGTGGATATGTTGACCTCTTGCATGGCCGGTGGCACCTGCACCCCGTTACCGCAGACGCGATAGCAAACCCAAAGAGGCGTGCCCGTCGGGAATAAGCCCCTGACTGCGTTGATAGGCGCGGATCGCTGCGCGCGAGTTTGGCCCGATCCGCCCGTCCACACCCTGCGTTGAAAATCCCGCGTTGGTCAGGCGCTGCTGCAGCTCGCGCCGTTCTGACCGGCGCAACTGCCGCTCCCCCGCAGGCCAGCTTGCCCGCAACGGCCCAAGCCCGCGAATGCGGTCGCCCAGATGGCCAACTCCAATGATGTAGGCCTCGGCATTGTTATACCGCGCGATCACATCGAAATTACGGAACACCAGAAATGCGGGGCCACCCGCACCTGTTGGCGTAATCAAAGAGGCGTTGCCAAAATTCCGCACCGGCTGTCCGTCGATACCGCGTACGCCGTGGCCTGCCCAATCAGCAGGGCTGCGGGTGACGGCGCGTGCTGACTGGCTATAGTCAAACCCGCGGGGCAAGATCACTTCGACCCCCCAAGGCTGGCCTCTGCGCCAGCCAAACCGCCGGAAGTATGCAGCGGTAGAGGCCAGCGCATCTGTGGGGTCATCCGACCAGATATCGCGGCGCCCGTCACCGGTGAAATCGACGGCATAAGCCGCATAAGACGTGGGAATAAACTGCGTGTGCCCCATCGCCCCAGCCCATGATCCGGTCATATTCTGCGGGGTGACATCGCCATTTTGTAGTATTTTCAGGGCGGCTATCAGCTGGCTTTCAAAAAATCGGCCCCGTCGCCCGTCATAGGCAAGGGTCGCCAACGTGGCGATCAGGGGCACATCGCCGCGCCGCTGGCCATAGTTGCTTTCCATCCCCCAAACGGCAGTCACGACATGCGGCTCCACGCCGTAACGTTGGTCGATCGCTGTCAGCACACCCGCAAACCGGCGGACCATGTCACGGCCGTTGCGGACTCGGGCGTCTGATGCGGCAGTGGCCATATAGTCGGCCAAAGGGCGTGTGAACTCTGCCTGATTGCGGTCCCGCTCTATGCTGTCAGACAGATAGTGGACATTGGCGAAAGCGGCCGCAAAGGTGCGGTCTGAAATGCCTGCCGCCTGCGCGCGTGCGCGAAAACCTGCGATCCAATTGGCAAAGCCGCTTCTTTGCGCGTGGGCGATATTGGCGGCCACTGCGGCTAGACCTGCTGCGATGAATTGCCTGCGGTGCATGGGTGCCTCCGGTTGTTTTCGCCATGTTACGGTAAATCAGGGGGCATGACAGCCGCAGCCACAAGACAGGGCGGGTTATTGCCGGAGCGCTGAATTGGTGTAGCGTAGCGTGGCCAATCACACCGAAGAGGACCGGACCATGCACCCGTTTCAGACACCAACGGTCAAGGCAGCCTATGATGCTTTTGAACAAAAGCAGCGGGACATCGCGTTGATATTGCGCGACCTTGTCTTTGAGGTTGCGATGGACACGCCAGAGGCGGGTGAGGTTGAGGAAACGCTGAAATGGGGTCAGCCGTCCTTTGTCACACCAAAGACCAAGTCGGGTTCAACCTTGCGGATTGGCGTGACCAAAGCCGGCGACACCGGGCTCTATGCGCATTGTGGCACGAGCATCATCCGTGACTATGCGGCAACCTTTCCCGGTGATGACAGGATCGACGGCAACCGGGGTGTGCTGTTTTCAACTGCCGATGACATCGCCAAGGACCGCCTGCGCCATCTGATCCGGCACGGGTTGACCTATCACCTATAGCGCTATTTGCGGGTGCGTTTGACCTTGCGCGCCGTCTTGGCGGCTTTCTTGCGCGATGATCCAGCCTTGCGGCGCGGCGGCTTGCCACGACCACGCGAGGGGCCACGCGGCATCAGCCGGTCTTCAAGTTTGACAAGTTCAACGATCAACCCGCCAGTGACAGGTGCGGCTTCTGCCAGTTTCACGGTGACGCGCTGGCCCAGCCCAATCACCGTGCCACTGTCAAACCCCATCAGGGTCTGGCTGTCGGCATCAAAGTGAAAGTATTCTGCACCCAGCGTGCGGATCGGTATCATGCCATCGGCACCGGTTTCATCCAACCGGACAAAGACACCAAACTTCGCGATACCGCTGATCCGCCCGGTCAATTCCGCGCCGATGCGATCCGACAGGAACGCCGCCAGATAACGGTCGGTCGTGTCACGCTCTGCGGCCATCGACCGGCGCTCAGTATCGCTGATCTGTTTGCCCGTGTCGGTCAGATGCTCAACATCCCACGGAGATAGCCTATCATCGCCCCACCCATGTGCAGCGATCAGCGCACGGTGCACGATCAGATCGGCATAACGCCGGATTGGAGAGGTGAAATGCGCATAGGCCCGCAAGGCCAGCCCGAAGTGGCCAAAATTTTCGGGGAAGTAATAGGCCTGCGTCATCGACCGCAGCGTCGCCATATTGATCAACTCGCTGTTCTCGGTGTCTGCGGCACCTTTCAGCAACTGATTGAGGTGGGCCGTCTTGAGCACCTGCCCCTTGGCCAGTGTCAGGTCAGAGGCATGGGCCACCTCACGCAGCGCCTCCAGTTTTTCAGGGCTGGGTTCTTCATGCACCCGGAACAGCAATGGTGATTTCTTGGCGATCAGCGTCTCAGCCGCCGCGACATTGGCCAACACCATGAATTCCTCGATCAGCCGATGCGCGTCGAGGCGCTCCTTGTGCTGTACCGATGTAACCTTACCCGCGTCGTCCAGAACGATCTGACGTTCCGGTAGGTCCAGCTCCAGCGGCTGGCGCTGGGCGCGGGCGCGGGTCAGCGCCGCATAGGCTGCATAAAGCGGAGAGATAGCCTCATCCATCAACGGTGCGCATTTGGCGTTGGGCGCACCATCAACGGCCTCTTGCACCTCTTCATAATTCAAAGAGGCGACAGATTTCATCAACCCGCGATGAAACTGGTGATCGATCTTATTGCCAGCGGCATCAATGCGCATTGCCACAGCCAGACAGGCGCGCTCGACCCCTTCGTGCAGCGAACACAGATCACCGGATAACCGGTCCGGCAGCATCGGCACGACACGATCAGGGAAATATGTGGAGTTGCCGCGCTTGCGCGCTTCCCGGTCCAGTTCTGAGCCCGGTGTGACGTAATGGGCAACGTCGGCGATGGCGACCCAAATGATGAAACCATCCTTGTTTTTCGGGTCACTATCCGCCTCAACAAAGCAGGCATCATCGTGGTCGCGGGCATCCCAGGGATCGATGGTGACCAAGGGCAGATCACGCAGGTCACGGCGCTTGCCAAGACCGGCGGGCTTGGCGCTATCGGCCTCTGCCACCACTTCATCGGGGAAATGATCGGGAATACCGTGCTGGTGGATCGCAATGAGTGACACCGCGCGCGGTTCGGTTGGATCACCCAATCGGGCGACGATGCGCGCCTTGGGCAGGCCCATGCGGCCCTTTGGCCCGGCCTGTTCGGCCTCGACCAACTCTCCATCTTTGGCGCCGCCTGTGGCACCAGTGGCGACGGTCCACTGTTTGTCTGAGCCTTTTTCGATCGGCAGCACACGGCCGCCTTCGGATCCTGCACGAAAGACGCCCAGGATCCGCTGCGGATTGGTGCCGATACGGCGGATCATGCGGGCTGTGTGGCTGTGATCCTCGGTGGCATCAACGGTCAGGCGGCCCAGAATGCGATCGCCGGGCCCGAGTGCGGGATCGCTGGAGCGAAGCATCATCAGGATGCGCGGCTCCGCCCCCTGACCTTTCCACTCCAGGGGGCGGGCGAACAGATCACCATCGGTGTCCACTCCGACAACCTCAAGCACGGCCACTGGGGGCAGCTCCTCTGCATCGCGATAGGAACTGCGGCGCTTGGTCAACTTGCCTTCTTCCTCAAGCTCTTTGAGGAGGCGTTTGAGATCAATGCGCGCGGCCCCTTTGATGCCAAACGCTTTGGCGATATCGCGTTTGGCCGTCTTGGTGGGATGCTCGGAAATCCAGGCAAGGATTTCGGATTTGGATGGGATGCGTGTCATGGGTCCGGCCTATCATGGGCGGGGCGGGGCGTCATCCGAATTGGGCGCGTTCTGCGATACGCTGCGATCCTGTCAAAGCGGGGTGATGTAGTCGGCAGACACAAACCCGGTTACCTGCGGCGTCCGCACAAGGGACACCTCGCACCACCGCTGCCCCACTTCGGTCACGCAGCCATGCTGGTAAAGCTCTGTCCCGTCAGGCAGGCCCATAATGATGCCGAACCCAAGGCTTGGACCTGATCGCAGCTTGAGCAGCTCATCAGGGCCAGCGCCATCGACAACAACACGGTCACCGGTCAGGCTGGCGCAGGCGGCGGCCAATGCAACAAGGGAAATTGCGCATGCGGTCTTGTGAAACATGATCTGCCCTCAATCGTTTCTTTGCACAGTAGACCGGGCAAGACTGGTTGCCCATCCCGTTTGGCACCAGCCCGGATCATCACCCGGCCCCGCGGTGATCAGCTAAAGTAATCCGTTAGGATCCGGGTATAGATCGCCTTGAGTTGGCCAATCTGTGCCACCTCGACCCGTTCATCGACCTGATGCATGGTTTTACCGACCAAGCCAAACTCAACCACCGGGCAGTGATCCTTCACAAAACGTGCATCCGATGTGCCACCAGCAGTAGACAGCTCTGGCTTGCGGCCTGTTTCCGCCCCGACGGCACACCCCACCAAATCAGACAACTCACCCGGCGGTGTGACAAAGCTTTCGCCCGAGATTTTCAGGCGCATCTCGATCTTCACATCAAAGGCGGCGGCGACCTTATCGGCCTCTTCCTGCATCCATGCGGTGAGCGAAGCACTTCTGTGCTGGTCATTGAAGCGGATGTTCACCGTGGCCCGCGTTTGTGACGGGATCACATTGGTTGCAGGGTTGCCGGTATCAATGGTCAACACCTGTAGCGACGAGGGATCAAAATGTTCTGTTCCTTGGTCCAGCGCGCGCGATGACAGCACATCCATCAGCCGCGCCATCGCGGGCATCGGGTTCTTGGCGCTATGCGGATAGGCCGCGTGGCCCTGTACACCGGTCACCGTGAAGAAGGCGGTCATCGCGCCGCGTCGCCCGATTTTCATCGCCTCGCCCATGACACTGGGGCAAGTGGGCTCACCCACCAGACAGACAGACATCGCCTCGTTGTTGGCCGTCATCCAGTCAAGCAAGGCGGTGGTGCCATCAAGCGCGTCTGCCTCCTCATCCCCGGTGATGGCCAGCACGACAGCCCCATCGGGGGGTGTTTCTGCCACGAAATCAATCGCAGCGGCAGCAAATGCAGCAACACCCGACTTCATGTCGGTCGCGCCACGCCCATAAAGAAACCCGTCTTTGATCTCACCCCCGAAAGGGGGCATTGTCCAGGCTGCCTCATCCCCCAATGGCACGACGTCGGTATGACCGTTGAACCCGAATGTGCGGTTTGCGCCTTGTCTGCCCCAACGGGCAAAAAGGTTGGCAATGCCACCCCGGTCCACGCGGGTGCAGGTAAAGCCACCTTCGGTCAGAACTTTTTCCAACAGCACCAGCGCGCCCCCTTCTGCGGGCGTAACAGAGGGGCAGCGGACAAGATCAGCGGTCAGGGCGACAGGATCGATAGGCATGGGGCAGGCTCCTTTGCGCTATGGCTAGCGGCAAGGGCGCGCGGATGCAAATGTGTTTTGGGCGCAGAAAGCGGGCGCAGTTGGCGGCCCTTCAGGCAAATACCAAAACGGGTTTGGCGTTCTTCTGATGCCGCGCGATCAATGTGTTCTGACGGCGATTGCTTGGGATGATGCGCGCCGGGGCCATCGCAGAGCGCCCTTCCACAAGTTGCGGAAAAATCTCGCATATCTCGGCACGCGCTTCCTTGCTCAGGGCGCGCAATCCTTCCGGGCCGGTCAGGAAGCTTTCGGACGGGGCACCTTCGGCAAAGACGATCTGGTGGGCATCAAACACAAGGTGGTGATAGGCGAATCCGCTGTATGTTTCATCAACCGCGATCCCGTCCAGACAGAGCAGGCGCACCGCCGCAATCAGCGCCTCGCGGGTGTCAAACATGCGCAGGGCGATCGGTGAATTCACCAACATGCGGTGCTGTCGCGACACCCAAAGATCACGCACAGGCAATCCGGCACCCAATGCGCCTGCTGATATCTTGATGGGGCGCAACTGCGGCTTCCTGCGCAACTCGGCCGACGTGACAAAGCGGTTGAGGTTCAACCGCAATGGCGCAAAATCGCCACCTGCGACCCTGACCAATGTGCCCGCTTGCAACGTCTCGACAGGCATCGGCCCCTGCTGCGTTTCGATCAAGGTGCCTGAGGCGAAACAGGGAATGCCGATATCATTCAGCTCGGCATTGGTATCAAGATCGCTGGGGTCGATATCGCGCAGGATAATCTGCTCACCGTTGGGGAAGGTCAGGATAGAGCCGCCTTCGCCGTCAGAAGTGACGGTGACGTCCCCCACATTAACGGGGTTGCCATCGGCGTCTGTCAGCCCGGTAACATCAAGCAGATCGCTGCCGATTTCAAAGTCGGTCGCGATGTCACTGCCGCTGCCATCGGCAAGGACAAAGACATCATCGCCAATGCCGCCGGACATGACATCATCACCCGCACCACCTGTGATGGTGTCATTGCCTTCCTGACCATAGATGGTGTCGTTGCCATCACCGCCATCAATGGTGTCGTCAAATGAATTGCCGCTCGCTGCGGCTCCCGCGGGTGACAGCGAGACCGTGAAATTATCGAGCAGAATACCAAGGCTATCATTCTGACCCGCCAATTCCCGAAAGCCGATGGTGTCGGTCCCGGAAAGGCCAGTGATTGTCAGTGTTGTTGTTGCAAAACTGCCAACCGTGGTTGGTGAAACCGTCGCGATGACAACACCATTGTGGGTGATTTCAAAGTCATCGTTGAGGGATGAACCGGGGCGTGCGGCATGATCAATCGTGATGATGTATTCAATGCCAGTCTCCAGCGCCAGGTTCGTCTGCACATGGTCGATGCCGCCGCCTGTGTTTGCATCCAGCTCGATGAATGATGTGTCATCATCAGGGTTGAGACCATTGAAACCGCTGCCCCAACGCTCAATGACCCCACCCGAACCGGTGTTGAACCAGCCATCGACGGCACCGGGGCTCCAGCTGTTATCGGCCTGATCTGAATCGAGGTTGCCGTTGGGGGCAAGGTTCGTGTCACCGTAAATGACATCTGCGCCATCGCCGCCATTGAGGATGTCCGCCCCGACACCGCCTTCGACATAATCATCGCCGTCACCGGCATTGACAACATCATCACCAGCGCCCGCAAAAATCTCATCATCACCGCTGAAATCGAGCGCCGTGAAATCGGCGTCGTCAAATTCTTCGTCCCCAGAGCTCAGTGCGGCGTAGTCCACTTCATCCGGCGAAGGCGAGAAGTCACGTGAATCGATAGTCGCGATGCCATCGGGCACATCAGGCGGCAAGATTGTAAAATCCAGGCCGTTTTCATCCTCGAAATGATATCCGGTGAATGTCTGGCCCGCGATTGTGAATTCAAAGGTCAGCTCAAGATAAAAGGGTTCACCATCGGCAAGGACCGTGCCACTGCCGTCCTGCAGGAAGACAAACTGATCGCCCTCGGCGTCTTCCGAACTTTCGGTGTTTGGATTGTTGCCGGAGCTGTCACCTTCGACGATTGTGTCCCCGGCGCCGTCCTCGATCAGGATCTGAATCTGGGCAGTCGTCGTATCAAACGTCCCGTTGGGAAGTGGATTCTGGCCACCAAAGAGATTTGTGTTGAGATATCCAGTAAAGGTACGAAGCGTCATGTGGAGGACTATCTTGCCACGAAATCATTAACATCCCGCTCAAAATACCCAGATTACGGCGCTTTTGTGAACAATTCAGCACTTCTTTCAGACGTGATAGGCCTGCCACATATGCAGTCTTAAGTGATTTTGTCGAAAAATGGGGTCATCTGTGCAACGATCACACTGTTTTCTTTCAGTGCGCGCGCCATCAATGCCTTTTCACTCTCCGAGATATCATGCCCCTCGGCAAGCCGTTCGTCCAAGGTGCCGTAGCCGGACACATCCAGCGGCGCAAGGTCGGCCTGTTTGAGGATTGCCACGGTTTCGCGCACGGCCTCGGCCTCATCCACGCCGGAGGCAAAGCACATCAACGCGGCCCCCGTCGCTTCTTCCGGCAGGCCGTCGCCCGTGTTGCGCCCGACCTCAACAAGAAGCGTATAAACCTGCTGACGGCTCTCTTTCTTGGTCATGTGCTTTCTTTCTCTTCCCAGCGCGACCGGACCGCCCAGATGGTTGATACGATGATGACGATCTGCAAGGGGGCATAAATCAGCACCATCAGCGCCAGGATGCGCCAAAACAGTGTCAGTTGCATCACGATGGTCAGGGTGACAGCAGGCAGAAACAGTATGGCGAGGATCAGCGCGATGATGATAATATCAGCCGCCACCGGCAGCCACGCCGCCTTGAAGGACGGGCGGACACCCGCCTTGATGCGTTTGCGCGCGATGGTCCGGCTGATAAACACTTAGTCCCGCAGCAATTCATTGATGCCTGTCTTGGACCGCGTGCGCTCATCCACGCGCTTCACGATCACGGCGCAGTAAAGGCTGATATTGTTCTTGGTTGGCATCGAACCCGCGACAACAACTGAATAGGGTGGCACTTCGCCATACATCACCTCACCGGTTTCGCGGTCCACGATCTTGGTGGATTGACCGATAAATACACCCATCCCAAGCACAGAGCCTTCGCGCACGATACAGCCTTCGACAACCTCGGACCGGGCGCCGATAAAGCAGTTATCTTCGATGATGGTCGGGCCCGCCTGCATGGGTTCCAAAACGCCACCGATGCCAACGCCACCCGAGAGGTGCACGTTCTTGCCGATCTGGGCACATGAGCCGACGGTCGCCCAACCATCCACCATCGTGCCTTCATCGACATAAGCACCAAGGTTCACAAAAGACGGCATCAACACCACGTCTTTGGCGATATAGGCCGACCGGCGGACGATGGACCCGGGCACGGCCCGAAACCCTGCATCACGCCACTGATTTTCGCCCCAGCCATCAAATTTTGATGGCACCTTGTCCCACCATGTGGACCCACCGTTCCCGCCAGAGATCGGTTCCATGTCGTTCAGGCGGAAGGACAACAGGACCGCCTTTTTGGCCCATTGGTTCACATGCCAGCTGCCATCGCCCAGCTTTTCCGCCACGCGCAACTTACCGCTATCGAGCGCATTCAGCGTATCCTCGATCGCCTCGCGGACTTCGCCTGTGGTGGCCGTCGTGATTGTATCGCGGGCGTCCCACGCAGCTTCGATGGCGGTCTCAAGGGCAGCATTGGACATCTGATTTCTCCGATAAGCTATTTTCAATGGCTTCTAGCGGTGTGGGCACAATCAATCAATCACCGGTATTTGCGTTGCATCTTGCGCTGTGGCGGGCAACTCTGCGGGTCACATTAGGCAGGATAAAGATACGATGAAAGACAATCGCCACCACCCACTCCGCGACAGCCATCAGGACCGCGAAACCGCCAGCCATATCCCTGATACACCGCAAACACGCGCGCCATCCTATGCGCTGGCCTTTGCCGATGGTGATTTCATGTGCCGCGAGGAACTGCGTCCGGTGCGATTGCAGTTGGAACTGCTGAAACCCGAAATGCTGATGAACGAGGCCGAAGTGGATTCAACCATTGTCATGTTTGGGGGCGCGCGCATCCCCGAGCCTGCCAAAAAGAACACGGCACGCACGCAAACGCTGGCCGATCTGTCAACCTTCTACGAGGAAGCCCGCAAGTTTGCACAGATGATGACAGAACGGTCGCTCAAATCAGGGGGGCGCGAAGATGTCATCGTCACCGGCGGCGGACCGGGTGTGATGGAGGCAGGCAACCGTGGTGCGATGGACGCAGGCGGGCGCTCCATCGGGCTGAACATCGTGCTGCCACATGAACAGGCACCCAACCCCTATGTCACGCCAGAGCTGTGTTTCAACTTCCACTACTTCGCCATTCGCAAGATGCATTTCCTGATGCGGGCCTCTGCGGTCTGTGTTTTTCCGGGTGGCTTTGGCACACTGGACGAAATGTTCGAGGCGCTGACGCTGATCCAGACGGGTCGGATGGCGCAGGTACCTTTCTTGTTGTTCGGGCGGGCGTTCTGGGAAAAGATTATCAACTGGGATGCGTTGTCTGATGCGGGCACAATCTCTGCTGATGATTTGAAACTGTTCCGCTTTGTCGATACCGCGGAAGAGGCAATTGCCGCCCTGAATAGCTGGGAAGGCAAAGGTGAAAAGCGTGGCGCGATCCCCGGGCGATAGGGTTCACAAGGCGGTTCTGGTGATGGGCGTGTCGGGATGTGGAAAGTCCACGGTTGGGGCCGGGCTGGCCACGGCGTTGGGTGGCACCTTTCTCGATGGCGATGATTGTCACCCGCAAACCAACATTGACCATATGGCATCCGGCAAACCGTTGACTGACGGCATGCGCTGGCCGTGGTTGAACAAATTGGCCGCTGCGGTGAATGCGCAGCGGGTGGCGGCACCTGTGGTTTTTGCCTGCTCTGCGCTGAAACGGTCCCATCGTGACGACCTGCGGCAGCGGATTGATGGCCTGAAAATTTGTTATCTGGACGCACCCTATGACGTCGTCGCCCGGCGGCTGGCGCAACGTATGGGCCACTATATGCCTGCCGCCTTGCTGGACAGTCAGTTTGACACGCTTGAGGTGCCGCAGAACCCGACGGTGGCTGTTTCGATTGATCAGTCGGTTGACGACATCGTGGCGGCGCTAAGGCGTGCCATCTGAGGGCACTTCAAGCCCCTGCATGGGCGCCTCGTCAGGTTTGCGTATCGCCTGAATGGCGGCCTTTGCCAGAAATTCACCAGCCGTATTCACCTGTTCTGCGATCGTCAGAATATCCGCGCGAAACAGTTTGAGAAACGGCAGCGCCTCTTTTGAGAAGACATCGATCTGTTGGCCGACCTCCGCGCCATGCTGTTCGACTGCAGCAACAGCCGCCATCGCGGAGGAAGTCGATGCGGTAATGACAGCGTCAATATCGGGGCGCTCTTGCAAGGTTTTGCACAGGGATGCCACGACATCCGCGCTTGCCGTGTCGCTGGTGATGTCGTCGGCAATCCTGACGTTCACCCCAAGGGCCGCGCCACTCTCGGTCACACCTGAGATCATATGCTGGGCATAGTGATGGGCCTTGGGTGGGGCCACGACGTAAATGTTCTTGCGGCCACGCCCGACAAGCTGGCTCACGGCAATACGGCCAAAGGCCGCATTGTCGAAATCATAGTATGGATGCTGATCCGCCCAATTGGTGCGGCCATGGGTGGCAAAGGGAAACTTGCGCTCCATCAGATATGCAACACGCGGGTCATCGGGTTGGATCTGGTTCATGATCACTGCATCGGCAGATCCGGTTTCAACGATATAGCGGACCGGTTCCATCGGGTCCTGATCGGGAAAGAACGGGGTGACAACCAGATGGAATGGCGTATCACGCAACCCGCTGGCGACCGAGGCGATCAGCCGCGCGGTATGGCTCGTCAGGTCATGCTCTGTGGACATGACAAGGCTGATGACATTGGTGCGCCCGGTGCGCAGGCGTACGCCTGCACGGTTGGGTACATAGCCGATTTCACTGGCAATCTTGCGGATCAGTTTTTTGGTTTCGCTGCCGATATCAGGGGCATCATTCAGCGCGCGCGACACGGTTGGCACGGCAAGGCCGCTCAGCCGTGCGATTGTTTTCAGCGTCGGTTTGCCGTCAGACGGCAGATCTGCCAGGGGCGCCTTGGGCTGTGACGTGCTATGGGGCATTCTGTCCAAACTCCTGCATCTGGGGCGGGTTTGTGGTCATTTGGCAACCGGCAATCACAGTTGCAATATGCGAAAACAGTACAACAACAAAGCGTCAACCTTCTGCCCTGCGTCTTTCGGCTATCTTGGGTTCGGGGCCAACTGGAGCGAAATCGTATTTTCTCACGCGCGTTTTTGCTTTGCCGAAGCGGATTGGACGTATGCCGCAAGGTCTGGGACACACACGCGATTTGCCCAAGGCGATGAACTGACGCCGGACCGGAAGGGTGTTTCGGTGATGGGCTAGAGCAACTTACTGGTGTGGCGCGCCGGGATTTTCTGTCCCGAGACGCACTTGCCCTCATGGATTAACCGGACCCCGCCAATCTTCGGGGCTCCGCCACGTGTCTGGAAATGTCATTGAGCAGATTCGGCCTTGCTACACTGAACAATATGCCGCGTGGTCGACCTCACGCGAATGGTTGCGAGGGTTGGCTGAAGAAGGCTTTCAAAGTCCGACGACAGGCATTCGCGTGGCAAGACAATTCAAGCAGCCGGCGATTGCGTTCGGCGTAGAGGTGGTGATGGCTGGGCGCCTGAAACGGGGTGCCAAAGCGGCGTACCAGGCTGGTGTCGCTCTGTCGAAATTGTCCGCAACAAGTTACTCATCGGTTCTGGGAGCATCATTTGTTTGCCTGCGGCGAAGAACATCGCGATTGATCGCTTCACGAACCAAGTCTCCTGGCGTTGGGTCTGTCTGACGTCAGCGCCTATGGGACCAAATAGGGCAATTTGCTAAAAGAGGG
>CAKMYZ010000020.1 GCA_929200255.1 uncultured Alphaproteobacteria bacterium
CCCGCCAGTTCCAGAAACCCTGCTCAAAAGTGGCCCATAGAAATGGGGCTGGACACTGTAAATCGCGGTGCCGCTTACTAACCGTCATCAGAAAAACGACCTGCCCCAGCGTAGACGCGAATGTAGGGGAGTCCAGATAATTTGGTTTACTATCAGTATTCTTCAAAATTTTAGTCTCGTCAAACAAGCTACGCAAATCAAACAAACATTGGCTAGCCAACCAACACGGCTATCCTATCCATTGACTGACGTAGCCATGACGCGTCGTCTACCAAGGCACACAACGGCTAGTTGCGATTGTTTCCTACGTCAATGACTTTTCCGTGAAAAGCGGGTGAGCTTGACGTTATGTCACCCAGTTCCACCTTTTCAAAGGTTGAGGTGCAGTGAGTTGGCTACGTTACGCTGGGAATAGGGTCCTTTGTTGACCTTGGTTGCAGCGAAGTTACCTTTGAATGTACATTGATCGGCCGGACCTTGAGTGACCGCTTCTGCGACTTTGACTCCAGCGCAGCCAAAAGCCCACCGCATGTGCAAAGCGATGCTGCATCAGCGAGAGCAAGAAACTCAAGGTCGGGTTTGTCCCGCACTGCGTTGACCGGCGATAGGCGTCTCGAATGACTGGTTTCGCAACCCTTGGATGTTTTGTGTCGCCGCAACAAAATACGAACGTCGCCGAAGGGGTGTCATGTTATCCGACCGCAGGTTGAGTGCGCCACTCATCGTCCGCTGGCGAGGTCCAACCCGGCAACCACCTCCCCCATTGCTTTTGAGCGCCTGCTCCGATATCCAGACTGGCTGCGTTTCCGGTCGACCGGATCGGGTGCGACTTGAAACGAACAAACCAATGGAGGGTGCCATGTAGCAACGAAACTACATGAAAGGCCGCTACGATGGCCCACTACAAACGCAAACGGGCTCGCACTGTATCTCCGCTCGGCTACTCGGCCCGGGGTCTTGAACATCGGCTGTCAGAAGGCCCCGATACAATTCGCTGGCTGGAGAATTGGCCACGCTGGCACGACAATCTTTACCATACGAGACCTGCGCGGCGCAGGACAAAGGCTCTGGAACTGGACGTCGTCAAAGGAGTTGATCCTGACAACCTCAATTGGCCAGATGGGCGCAAGCCACATAAGTACTACTGGTGAACAGTTGGGCGGCGCAAATGCGCCGCCCAACATCAACTCGCATCATTCAGATGCAGAGAACCGATCAAATTCTTCTGTCCGCATGATCGCGGAGATAAGGCCATTCTTCCAGCGCCGCCTCCGCATCGCCTCATGCGAACTGCTGCCCCATCGTAACGCCAACCCGGCATACAGCCCTTAAAATCGAAGGTTTGTCCCGCATCTTACCAGTTCGTGCGCCCCACAGCCAAGGTCGGCTATGGCCCATGCCCCAGTCCCATTAATTGAAAAAGCTATGTGATTGTTTTCATTGCAGGCGCAGTCTCACCATTAAGGAACTCCGACAAAAGCAAAATGCCACACATCCGCAATGCAGGAATGTTACCCTGGCCCGCAAAAAAACAAGCAGAGAGGTCGGGCATGGAACGGGTGACAATGAAGCGAACATATTGGACCTGGCACCCCTTCAGAATTTCATGCCTTAGATTTGAAGCGATGGCGTCCGCCACCTGCCCCCACCATGTATTTTCCATCTGTCCAACCGCGTCTGTCTCACGCATAGTTTGCGCCATGAAACTGTCGCGCAAACGCATCTTCGGCCTTGTCTGGGCGCTTGGACTCATGACCTTGCTTGTGGGGGGGGCATCATTCCCCGCACTTGAACGGCATTATATGCGCCAGCAGGCAGAACGAGACGCGGTGCCGTTGACGCTTGCCGTAGCCGGGCTGCGTGCCGCGTTAGAGCGTTACGCCCCCCTGCCCGCATTGATCGCCGAGCGGCCGCGGCTTGCCACATTTCTGAACCATCCTGACGACACCAATTTGCAGGCATCCGTCAACGAAGATTTGCGGCAGACAGCCGCGACCGTAAAAGCCTCGGATGTCTATCTGATGGATATCTCCGGGCGCACTCTGGCCGCTGCGTCCTATCGTGAGGCAGGCAGCTACCTCGATCGTAATTTCAGTTATCAGAGCTATTTCACCCAGGCGCTGAACGGCGATTTGTCCAGTTTTTCGATCTACGGCACGACAACAGGTGAACGCGGGTACTTTTATGCCGCCCCCGTCGAAGATGGTGAACGGATCGTCGGTGTTCTGGCCATCAAGTTCAACATTGCCGCCTTTGAGAGTATCTGGCGCGGTGCTGATAGCGCCTTTATTGTCAGCGACCGCAACGATTTTGTCTTTATGTCATCGCGCCCCGACTGGCATTTTCGGGCGATCAGACCGCTCAGCGATGCAACATTGCGTGTCATCGCCCAAAACCTGCAGTACCCTATTGATCGCATTGATCTTTTACCTATCACCCGCACCCCGCTCAACGCGGATGCCCAACGAGTCTATATCGAAGGCACACCACGCGAAAGCTTCGTTTTGACGTCTCAAAGCCTGCCCGATCTTGATTGGACCATGGCATCCCTCACCCCAACCCGGCCCGCGACACTGCAAGCGCTGACGACGCTGCTGATCGCAGGGCTAACGATGGGTTTGGCCTTGGCCGCCCTCCTCGCCCTATTGCTGCGCCAGGCCCGCCAGGCCGAGGCGTTTGCCCGTGAACAGCGCAGCAAACGCGCGCTTGAGGGCGCGGTGGCCGAACGCACGGCCGATCTACAAACGGCGCTGTCTGACCTGCGCCGGACGCAAACAGACCTTATTCAGGCGGGCAAACTGTCGGCCCTTGGGCAGATGTCAGCCGCCCTTAGTCATGAGTTCAATCAACCGCTCGCCGCCGTCAAATCCTATGCTGATAACGCCGATGCCTTCCTTGAACGCGATCAGATCGTGCAGGCCCGCGATAATATTGGGCGCATCTCCAAGATGGCCGACCGTATGGCCACGATTTCAACCCATCTGCGCAATTTCGCGCGCAGGCCGCAGCAGGCCACCGGTCCGCTGCTGCTCAATGCGGTGATCCAGGACGCGCTAGCGGTGATTGATATGCGCCTGACCACTGGCAATGGTGTGGTTGAATATACACCTCCCAGCGACGAGATTTGGGTCACGGGTGGCCATGTCCGCCTGCAACAGGTCATCGTCAATCTGATCAACAATGCATTGGATGCGATGGAAGAACAGGCCAATCCTGTCGTCAGGCTCACCGTAAACGGGACAACGGTTCAGGTGCGCGACACCGGGCCGGGGCTGGCGCCAGAGGCTATTGCAAACATCTTTGATCCCTTCTTTACGACCAAACCACCGGGCAAAGGTCTGGGACTTGGGCTATCGATTTCATTCAACATCGTCTCGGATTTTGGCGGCACGCTGAGCGCGGAAAACCATTCTGATGGTGGCGCTGTCTTTTCGGTCCACCTGCAACCCGCCACCCCCATCAAGGTCGCCGCCCAATGAAGCAATCTGTCATTTTCGTGGATGATGAAGAAGAGCTACGCAATGCGACATCCCAGACCCTGATGCTGGCGGATATCCCTGCTGACATCTTTGACAATGCTGACGCAGCACTGGCCAAGATCAGCCGTGGGTTTGCAGGTGTTCTGGTCACTGACATTCGGATGAAGGGCCACGACGGGCTGTGGCTGATGCGCAAGGTGCTTGAGATCGATCCGGAGTTTCCCGTCATTCTGGTGACCGGCCATGGCGATGTGAACCTTGCGGTGCAATCAATGCGCGAGGGGGCCTATGATTTCATCGAAAAACCCTTTGCCCCTGCCCGGCTGGTCACAACGATCCAGCGCGCCCTGGACAAGCGCCGCCTGACGGTCGAGAACCGTGCGCTGAAACGCGAGGTCGGTGGGCGTGATAAGTTGGAGGCCCGCCTGATCGGGCGATCCGATGCCATGGTCGCCTTGCGCAAACAGGTCCGCACGATTGCGGAAACTGATGCCGATGTGCTGATCACTGGCGACACCGGCGTAGGTAAGGATTTGACCGCCCACGCCTTGCATGATCTTTCCGCCCGGGGTCACCACCCGTTTGTGCATATCAATTGCGCCGCCCTGCCCGTCGATCTGGTTGAATCAGAACTGTTCGGCCACGAGGCAGGCGCCTTCCCCGGTGCCATGCGCCCCCGCTTTGGTAAGTTCGAGTTTGCACGCCAGGGCACCGTGTTTCTTGATGAGATCGACAGCCTGCCCACAGCCGTGCAAGCCAAACTGCTGCACGCCATTCAGGACCGCAAGATCACGCGACTTGGGTCCAACGATCCGGTTGCCCTTGATATCCGGGTGATTGCAGCGGCAAAAACAGACCTTAGCCGTGCAGTTGCCGAGGGGCGGTTTCGCGCGGACCTGCTGTATCGATTGAATGTCGTGACATTGCATGTGCCCCCGCTGCGCGACCGGCGCGATGATATCCCATCCTTGTTCTTGAACCTCGCGGCACAGGCCGCAGCCCGATATTCAAAGCAACTGGGCGATATACCCGCATCCTTGCTGGCGCAACTGGCAACGCAGGACTGGCAAGGCAATGTGCGCGAGCTGCGCAATGCGGCCGACCGTTTTGTGCTGGGTCTGGACCCGGATGATGTGACGTCGTTTGCGGATGAAACCAGCCTCTCGGCGCGCATGGCTTCACATGAAAAAGCGCTTATTTCCGCGGCATTGACAGCGCAGGGTGGCAGTTTGAAACAGACCTACGAGGCGCTTGGGCTGTCACGCAAGGCACTTTACGAGAAGATGCAAAAGCACGGGATCTCCAAGGCGGACGCCAACAGCTGACCCAGATGTTCCCTTGGCGACACATGCGTACCACCCTTTGTCACCTTTCCGACCCAATCACATGGTTCATTTCATTCTGTTAACGCAAACATCACAAACAGCCACTTGTTTGCCATGGTCGCTATGGTGGACCACAGCATCATCCGGTCCAAAGCCTGAACAGTGATTGGACCGCGGACCGACCCGGGTAGGATCGGTGATTTCTTGTGGAGGAAACCAAAAATGAAACTTGCAGTACTTATCGCGACAACCGCTTTGACGGCAACGTCCGTCTTCGCTGACGGTCACAGGGCTGACTGGCCAGAAAGCTTTACCGTTGGCACCGCATCTCAGGGCGGCACATATTTTGCATATGGGTCCGGCTGGGCAAACCTTGTGGCTGAAGAACTGGGTTTGACAGGTGGCGGCGAAGTCACAGGTGGCCCGATGCAGAACATGGCACTGGTGCACACAGGTGACGCGCAGTTCGGCATGACAACCATGGGTCCAGCGGCAGAATCCATCGCCGGTACAAACCCAATCGCACCCGGTCTGGAAATGACCAATGCCTGTGCGATGTTCCCGATGTATCAGACACCGTTTTCGGTCACGGCGCTGTCCTCATCCGGGATCACATCGATTGCGGATATTCCCGATGGCGCGCGTATCGGCTTTGGCCCTGCGGGTTCAACGTCCGACACCTACTTCCCACGGATGATGGAAGAGCTTGGCGTGAACTTTGAACGCCGCAACGGCGGTTGGACCGACCTTGGTGGTCAGTTGCAGGATGGTCTGCTGGACGTAATCGCATTTGCGGCAGGTGTACCCGTGCCAGCGGTCAGCCAGTTGGAAGTCCAAACAGACGTGAACATCATCGAGTTCACCGAAGACGAACAGGCAACCATCATGGCCGCCTTCCCTGTCGCTCAGTTTGACATTGCAGCAGACACTTACACCACGCTGGAAAGCGATGCGCGCTCAGTTTCGATGTGGAACTTTGCGATTGCAAATTGCGATCTGCCCGCGTCCTTCGTGAAAGCGGCGGTGGATGTGGTGATGTCAGACAACGAGCGGATGGTGAATATCCACCGTGCGGCACGGTCCACCCTGCCAGAGAACTACACAAAGAACGCTGGCGTTCTGCCGTGGCACCCCGGTGCGGCGGAGTGGTTCATCGAGAACGCAGGCGCTGACATCCCTGCTGATCAGATCTTCGGGAACTAAGATCACCTGGCCCAAGGCCGCGCCTGGCGCGGCCTTGGGCAAATCACTGTATCTACGCTATGATTGCCGCCAGCGGCCCCTGCCCGGGTACGCTGCCATGCGAGGGCCACGCCATGACCACCGACACCCAGAATGACGATCTGACCGAGGGCCCCGTCATTGCAGATGGCGTGGATGACGAACCGGTTGAACATAACCGTCGCATCTTTACCGGCCGCACCTATATGGCCATCGCTGCGATCTCGGGCGTTTACGCGCTCTTTCACATGGCGGCCCTGAATGGCTGGTCGATCGAAAGTTGGACGAGCATTGATATCCCCTTTCTGCCCGTTTTCCCGATGGAGACATGGAATTTTCGCATCGTCCACATTGCAGGGGCACTGATTCTGGGCTTCACGCTGTATTCCGCCCGCGCCTTTCCCGAAGACGAAGGCAGTAACAGGCACCCGCTTGACTATCTGGCCATGCTTGCCCTGATCCCTGCTCTTTATGCCTGCTACACCGCCATCAGCTTTGCCGCCCAAATTCGCGTTGGCGTCATGTGGAACGGCATTGACGAAGGCATCAAGGCCGCTGAAACGTATCACTATGGCTACCCTCTGATCGCAGCCACCACCCTTGGCATTGTGATCGGCTGGCTACGTCCCCGCGTTCGTGGCACGATTGCCCCCGCCGACATTGTGCTGGGCGTCTGTGGTATCGGCGTTGCGATCTACCTGATCACGATCTTCGGCACGCTGATGCGCAACTCCACCGGTACCCCCTTTGCCCCCATCGGGATGAGCCTTGCTGCTGTCGCAGGTACGGCCCTGATCATGGAGTTGACACGCCGCGTTGCGGGGCTTGCCCTGATCATCATTGCCGGCGCGTTCCTCATCTACGTCTTTGTGGGTGACCTGTTGCCCGGCTTTCTGAACGCGCCTGACATCACATGGCAGCGCTTCTTTAGCCAAGTCTACACAGATGCCGGCATTCTGGGGCCAACGACGGCTGTATCTTCGACTTATATCATTCTGTTCATCATCTTCGCGGCCTTCCTTCAGGCGTCGAAGGTAGGCGATTATTTCGTCAACTTCGCCTTTGCCGCAGCCGGACGTGCGCGCGGCGGACCTGCAAAAGTGGCGATCTTTGCGTCCGGCCTGATGGGTATGATCAACGGCACCTCCGCCGGCAATGTTGTGGCGACAGGATCGCTCACCATCCCCTTGATGAAAAAGGTAGGTTATAAACCCACGACGTCCGGCGCGGTCGAGGCCGCAGCATCGACCGGTGGGCAAATCATGCCACCGATCATGGGGGCTGGTGCCTTCATCATGGCCGAGATTACAGGCATCCCTTACACCGAGATCGCGATTGCAGCGATCATCCCCGCCGTCCTTTATTTCGTGTCCATCTACTTCATGGTTGATTTTGAGGCGGCAAAGCTGGGGATGCGCGGCATGCGCGAGGATGAGCTGCCAAAGTTCAAGGACATGGTGCGTCGCGTGTTTCTTTTCCTGCCGATCATCATCCTGATCGGCGCGCTTTTCATGGGCTATTCGGTGATCCGTGCGGGAACATTGGCGACCGTTTCGGCGGCTGTTGTCAGCTGGTTCACGCCCTATCGCATGGGGCTTGCATCGATTGCCAAAGCGTTCGAATTGGCCGGCATTATGTCGATCCAGATCATCGCGGTCTGTGCCTGTGCGGGCATCATCGTTGGTGTGATTTCGCTGACCGGTGTTGGCGCGCGATTCTCGTCAGTGCTGCTGAACATCGCCGAAGCAAATCAATTGCTCGCCCTGTTCTTTGCCATGTGCATCGCGATCCTGTTGGGGATGGGGATGCCAACCACAGCAGCCTATGCTGTTGCAGCCTCGGTTGTTGCCCCCGGTTTGGTGCAACTTGGCATCCCAACGCTGACCGCACATTTCTTTGTCTTCTACTTCGCTGTTGTGTCAGCCATCACGCCGCCGGTGGCGCTGGCCAGTTATGCCGCAGCGGGCATATCGGGGGCCAACCCCATGGCCACGTCTGTGGCCTCTTTCAAGATTGGCATTTCGGCTTTCATTGTGCCCTTCATGTTCTTCTACAACGGGGCGATCTTGATGGATGGCACGTGGTTTGAGGTGATCCGGGCAGGCGCCACGGCGGTCTTTGGTGTGTTCCTGCTGTCCTCGGGTGTGCAAGGCTGGTGGGTCGGCGACCGGGCGGCATGGCCGATACGGGTCGGGTTATTGGTTGTGGCGCTGTTTATGATCGAAGGCGGCTGGATCTCTGATCTGATCGGGATCGGTGGTGCGGTGACCCTCTTTGCGCTGGCCCAGATGACCCGACCAAAGGTCGCAACTTAAACATCTGAGAAACCAAAGAAAGGCAGCCCTCACCGGGGGCTGCCTTTTGCTGTGGGCTTGTATTGACCCGGCAAGAAGCAACTGGGACAAAAGGCTATTACACTCGTGTAAAAAATCAGGTAAGCCCGCGGAAATGCCATTCGCAAAGACCAGTGATCGGGACACACATCTTGTTTGAATTGACGACTTACGAGCTCTTCGTCCTCTCTGCTGGTGCCATGGCCTTTGGCCTTTTCCTCTTGATCAGAGGCGGCGACTGGACGGTTGATGCGGCTGTATTCGTGGCCGAACGCACCGGCCTTTCCCCGCTTTTTATCGGTGCGACGATCATCTCCTTTGGAACCTCGGTGCCCGAACTGTTCACGTCAGTGAATGCCAACCTTTCCGGTTTTCCCGGCATCTCGCTGGGGAACGTGCTGGGTTCTAACGTGGCCAATATCCTCTTGGTGCTGGGGGCGACCGCCTTTGTTTTCAATGTTTCGGCCAAGCCAAAAGATCTGTGGAAAGACCTCGCGATGATGTTGGCTTCAACCGGCATTCTGGCCTACGGGATGCTGCTTGGCAGTTTTAGCCTTGTCTTTGGCCTGATCATGTTTGGCATTCTCGTGAGCTTCGTCATTTATCAGTACAAGACCGACAGCATTCAGATTGAAGATGAAGATGACGAAGAAGAGTCAGGGCTGGCGATCACCACAATGAAGGGGGCCGCCCTTGTGCTGCTCACGGGGCTTGCCGCCCTTGCCGTGGGGTCAGAGCTGCTGGTCCAAGGGGCCGTGCAAACAGGAACCGCCATCGGCGTGCCTGAGGCGGTGATCGGTGTGACCGTTGTCGCGTTTGGCACCTCTCTGCCGGAACTCTCTACCTGTATTGCCGCCGCCCGAAAGCAGTCAGTTGGCCTGATTCTGGGCAATATCATCGGTTCAAACACGTTCAACATCATGTCGATCATCGCCCTGACCGCGATCATCAAGCCACTTGACGTTGATCCGGTTCTCCTGGGATTTGAACTGTGGACGACGGTTGCCGTGGCCGTTGTGTTTAGCCTGTGGATGCTGACGGTCGGCAGGCTGACCAAGCCACTGGGGATCGCAATGCTTGTAGGCTACGTGGTCTTTATCGCCTATCAGTATCTGCAATAGGTTCACACCTGCGCCAGCGGTTTTCAACCCGGCGTAGCTTGCGTGACATATCTGGTTTCAGCTCCGCATTCTGCACCAACACCTGCGCGGTGACAGACCGCGCGCTAAGGGTTTGTGTGACTGCCTGCGCCACCCGGTCACGATCAATGCCATGCGGCACCAGAACCGTGATCTCTGCCGCGCCGGTCTGAAATATCCGAAAATCTGTGATCTGCCTGTCCGTATCAACAACGGCATTGCGCAAGATATCCGGGGTGATCATTTTGCCCGCAAGCATAAAACAATCATCAACCCGGCCCACAACCTCGGCCACGGTCTGATGCGGCAGGCCGCAATCACAGGCTGGGCCAAGCCGGATCAGGTCATTCATGCGGTAACGCGCCATGATCTGGGTCGAACGACTAAAATCACTCACAATGACCGCGCGCAGATCGGGGTCATCGCCAACCTGCGGCAGTTCGAAATGCATCGTATCTTCGCAAAGGTGCAGCGTGCCGCGTTCGCAAGAGACGGCAAGCAACCCTTCGGTCGCCATATAGATCTGGCGCACGGGCCGTTTGAAGTAGGTGGCAATCAAGGTGGCATCGCTGGGGTCCAGCACCTCGGCCCCCGCAAAAATATGCGCGGGCGCCAGCGGCATTTCCTGCTCTGCCATCAAGCGCAGGGCCTTTGGTGGCGCGATAATTACGGTCGGCTGGAAATTGGCCAGATCATCCTCCCACGGTTGCCCGATGTCAAAGAACCGCAGTTTCAGGCGCTGCATCCGGTTGGCGCTGTCATAAAGCGGTGTATTCAGTGGCAAGAGCACCGCCACCCTGTGGCGCTTGCGCCAAAATCCCGGTAGCGCCTTGGCCAGAATGGTCCCCAGCCAGCGGAACCTTTCGGCCTGCGAAATCACGAACAGACCCCGATTGCCACTCGTGCCGGTACTGGCACCCACAATCAGATCGCCAATCTGCCGTGAACCTGCAAAGGCCTGCCATCCCATGTCGGCGGTGATGCCCGCGGTATTGAACGCTGCGAAATCTGCCATCAGCGTGGCTTTGTCAATGATCGGCAGATCGGACAGGTCCGAGATTTTGCGGCCCGCATAGAACGGCACCTGCGGCACATCCCTGTGCAACCAATCGTGCAGGTCTGCGCCAGCGCGTCCTATCAATTGCGCGCGTGTCCTGATCCGTCGTGCACGCCAATAGGCCTGCACCGCATGGCGAACCTCAAACATCTGGCACCCAGTCCCATTGGGTCTGGGCCGGGTCATGGCACAGCAGCACATCGCCCCCGGCCTGCGCAAAGGCGCGCACAAGTGCAACGGATGCAGCCGCCGCCTGCCTGTCATCGGCAATCAAAGAGGCCGGAAACCCAGGACACCGATCCTCGTGAATGGCCGCCAGCATCCATTGCGTATCGACCGCATAAAGCAACGGTGCCTCGTCTGTAAAACACACCCCAAAGTGCCCCGGCGCATGACCCGGCAATGGCACGCCAATCACGCTGCCATCCCCCATCAAATCATACCCCTGCCCCAGATCGAACGGCAGCGTCGTCAAGCGATAAGATCGCAAATCAATCTGGCGCTCCGCAAAATCCTTGGGCAACAACTCATTGAAAACGCCGTGTTGTAGCGCGCCCATGACCTGCCCATCCGTCACAAACCGGGCATTGGGAAACTCTGCCAGATACGCCACATGGTCCGCATGCAGATGGGTGACGATGATCAGCTTCACGTCCTCTGCGTCAAAGCCATGCGCCGCAAGCAGTGCCAAGGGGCTTTGCAACTCATGCAGCTTGGGGCCAAGCATCCGGGCGTAGGCCCGCAAGGCCCAACTGCGTCCCGGCGCCTTGGTCACCGGCGGACCGTAGCCTCCATCAATCAGCACCGGGCCAAATTCGGGGTGAGTGACCAACCCTACGCGCACCTGCAGGTCCACGCGGCCCCGCCCGCCTTGCAAAATCCAACGTGCACGTGTGCGAATGCTTGCTGTATTTGTAAAAACCGGTCGGATCATATGACACCCTGTCGCATGGCACCGTCTGAAAAGGTACGACGCAGCCCTTCCTCAAAGTTGATCTGGGGCTGCCAGCCAAGCACCGATTTGGCGCGCTCTAGGTTCATGGTTTGCCGATAACGCAGAATACCAAGGGCATAGGCGGTCACAGGCGGCTCTGGCTGACCGGGCAATGCCTTGGCGACCCGTTCCATTGCGCGCACTGCCGCCAAAGCGGAGCCAAACGGCAGGTCGCGCCAGCGCAAAGGGACATCGCACTGCGCGCAGGCCGCGGAAATGATTTCAGGCAAAGCAACCCCCTGCCCGCCCGAGACATTCAACACCGCATCACTGATATCCGGGCCCGCTACAAGGGCGCGCTGGCACGCGCTGACGACATCATCAACATGGGTGATATCGGTGGCACCCGCAGGCGAAAACCGCGGCACGGCCCGCCTTTGGGCGACACGCATCAGCCGCGGCAAAAGCGCGGTATCACCGGCCCCGTAAATGCCCCTCGGGCGCAGCACGATTGGGTGCAGGTCACTGTATTTCAGCACCTCCTGTTCTGCTTGGTATTTGGTACGTGCATAGGCGTTCACAAATCGCGGCGGGATCTGCGCCTCAGACACCCCATCCTGATCACAAAACTGGAAATAGACGCTCGCCGTGGACACAAAGACAAAGCGACCTGCACCCAGTTCGCGGGCCAGGTGCAACATGTTTCTGGTCGCGATCACATTTGCCGCCTCAAATGCCGCATCACGGCCCCAGGGCGATGACAGGGCTGCACAATGGACCACCGCATCAACCGGTCCAATCCGATCCCGATCAACCGCTGGGATCGGTTGTGCCAGATCAAGTCTGCATGTAGGCAGCCCCATCGCGGCCAGCCGTGCCAATTTGGCCCGATCCCGCCCTGTCGCAATCACCCCCTGATCGCGCAAAGCGCGTGCCAGATGCGCGCCCAGAAACCCCGTTGCCCCTGTCACCAAAACCGCCATCAGAACGTGACCGTAGCACCGCCAAACGACACACCCGCCGAGGTGCCAAGCAGCAAGATCTTGCTGCCTGCTGTCAGCCGGTCGCAGGCCTGGCCCAGTGCAAAGGGGATCGATGCGGCGATCTGATTGCCGTAGTTGGCGCAGATATCCACCACTTTGGCCGGGTCAAACCGACAATGCCGGATCATATGCTGCAGCGCCATCGGGCTGGCCTGATGCGGTACAATCAGGTCAACCTCTGATTTGGTCCAACCTGCGTCAGCCAAGAGATCATCCACAAAGCCGCCAAAATACTTTGAGGTCAGACGGAAAAGCGCCTTTCCATCCATGTCGAAAAACGTATTGGCCGCAAAGGCTTCGGGCTCTGCCCGGAAATCGTATCGCGTGCCCCCGGCCCCGATCTTGCAGATGTCATAGCCGCTTGGGTAGCTGCGAAAGCGCGTTACGAAGGGGGTATCGCTGGCCTCGACCACCGCCGCTGCCGCGCCGTCACCAAACAGGCCGGCCACCTCTGGTTTGGTATCCCATGGCAACCCGCGTGAGGCCACCTCGGACGAAATGATCAGCGCACGTTTGAAACGCCCCGATGACAGCATCCCGCCGCAAGCCTCTAGCGCTGTGACAAAGCCCAGACAGGTCGCGTTCACGTCAAAACCAAAGGCCGCGCCATCGGGGATGCCCAGTGCCGCCTGATAGGCAGGCGCTGTGGCTGGAATCAACTGGTAGGGCACGGCAGCCGCACTGACGATCAGGTCAATGTCCCCCGGCAAGACCCCTGCATCGGCCAATGCGGCCTCGGCGGCCTCTGCCCCCAAAGTGATCTGGCTTTCGCCACCGTCGCAGACATAGCGCGCCTGCACACCTGTCAGCGCCGCAATCCGGCCCTTTGCCAAGCCCCATTTACGGTCTAGTGCGCCTGAACTCGCACGTCCTGCGGGCAGCGCTGTGCCGATACCTGCGATTTTCACAGTGGTGATCCTTCCTCCATCGCTTTATGAACATTGCTCACAAAATACCAAATTGCAAGGGAAGCCTCGCAGAACATTTTATCTCGTCGGGTTTTCCTTACCCGTCCGAAGGCTTATGTCGGTGTCAGCACACAAAGACGAGGGAACACGAGATGACGAACGCGGACATCGGCCTGATCGGCCTCGGTACGATGGGCGCAGCCCTTGCGTTGAATATCGCAGACAACGGCTTTGATGTGGCTGTCTGGAACCGGACAACCGCCACAACGAGGGATTTCCACAAAGCCGCAGGTGACCTGGCCGCACGGATTACACCAACAGAAACGCTGGAAGATCTGGTTGGCGCACTCAAATCGCCCCGCGCCATCATCCTGATGGTCCCCGCAGGACAAGCGGTTGATGATCAGATCGCAGCGCTCCGACCCTTGTTGGATCGTGATGACATGATCATCGATGCCGGTAACGCAAATTTTCACGACACCAACCGGCGCGTCAAAGAGGCGGGCGATCTGGCTTACTTGGGCATTGGTGTCTCTGGCGGCGAAGAAGGCGCGCGCTTTGGCCCCTCGATCATGGGCGGCGGCAAGCGCGAATACTGGGACAGGGTAGCACATATTCTGACCGCGATATCTGCCAGGCACAACGACGCCCCCTGTGCCACATGGATGGGTGAGGAAGGAGCCGGGCATTTCGTCAAGGCGGTCCATAACGGTATCGAATACGCCGATATGCAGATGATCGCCGAGGTTTACGGGATCATGCGCGATGGGCTGGGCCTTAATCACAACAAGATAGCCGAGGCATTTGCGGCATGGGACAAGGGCCCTCTCCGCAGCTACCTGCTCGAAATATCTGGTAAAGTCGCTGCGGCCGTTGACCCTGCAACCGATCGACCGATGCTCGACGTTATCGTTGATGCCGCTGGACAAAAAGGGACTGGGCGCTGGACAGTGATCGAGGCACAGCATCTTGCCGCCCCAATTCCTGCCATTGACGCTGCCGTTGTTGCGCGCAACCTTTCATCACAGAAGGTCGCCCGTGCAGCAGGTGAAGCGCTCTTTGGCGCAGCCCCACGCCACCTGCCACATGACAGCCTGTCGTTGGACACGCTTGAGCAGGCGCTGATCGCCGGCAAGATCCTGTGCTATGCGCAGGGCTTTGGAATGATTGCCAAAGCGTCAGAGGCCTTTGGCTGGTCCCTGCCCCTGCCTGCTATTGCCGAGGTCTGGCGCGCTGGCTGCATTATCCGCTCGGACATGCTGGATGATATGGCCTCTGCCCTGCGCGACAACGCTGACGAGAACCTGATGATGGCCCCGAAATTCGCAAGCGCCCTGAAGGACACCCATGGCGCCTTGCGGCAGGTTGTGGCGCAGGCCAGTCTGCATGGGCTGGCTGTGCCAGCACTCTCATCCGGGCTCGCCTATTTTGATGCCATGCGTACCGCACGCGGGACCGCGAATATGATCCAGGGGCAACGCGATTTCTTTGGGGCGCATGGGTTTGCACGCACCGACGGCGGCGAGGGCCATCATGGGCCATGGGGCACCTGATTGGGCAGCAGCAGACTTTTGAAAAAAGTCTGACGGCAAATCCTCCAGAGGATTTGGGTTCAATTCCTTCTCAAGGAATTGTTACGCGCTAGCCCAGAGCGTAACCGGCACCACGCACCGTGCGCACCGGATCGCTGCCCCCATGCTGCGTCAGCACCTTGCGCAACCGACCGACATGCACATCAACCGTGCGGGTATCGACATAGATGTCACGCCCCCAGACCCGATCCAGCAACATGTCGCGGGACCAGACACGGCCGGGTTTTTCCATGAATGTGGTCAGCAGGCGGAATTCAGTCGGGCCAAGCTTCAGCGGATTGTCACCGCGCGTGACGCGGTGCGTTTCAGAATCCAGGACAATGTCGTCGTAGGTCAACACTTGCCCCACAGTCGCCGGACGCACCCGGCGCAGCTGCGCACGCACACGCGCCATAAGCTCTGACACCGAATAGGGTTTGACGACATAGTCATCGGCCCCTGTTTCCAGCCCGCGGACTTTGTCCACTTCCTCGGACCGCGCAGACAACATGATGACCGGAATGGGTTGGGTTTCGGGCTTGATCTTGAGCCTCCGGCAAACCTCAATCCCGGACAGGTTGGGCATCATCCAATCCAGCACGATCACATCGGGGGCCTCTTCTTGGACGGACAGAAGCCCCTCTTCGCCGTTTTCGGCACGGGTGACACGGAACCCTTCGGCCTCAAGGTTGTAGGCCAGCACTTCGCGCTGCGCAGCCTCATCTTCAACGATCAGAACATGGGGTTGGGGTGCCATTGGATTATCCCGCATCCGTCACAAAGGCCGTCTTGTCACCCTTGGGCCGCGCTTCATCTGGCATCTCACCTGTGACCTGATAGATGACCTGCTCGGCCATATTTGTGGTCAAATCGCCCATGCGTTCGATGTTCTTGGCCATAAAATGCAGATGCATACAGGCAGTGATGTTGCGCGGGTCTTCCATCATGAAAGTCAGAAACTCGCGGAACAGCGCGTTATACATCTGATCGACTTCATGATCGCGCTGACGTACGCTTTCTGCAAGATCTGCATCGCCGCGCATGTAGGCATCCAGCGTGTCTTTCAACATCCCCTCCACCTCGCGCGCCATACGGCGCAGGGCGGCGTCCGATCCGTTGACCGGGCTCATGTCGACCAGCACACTGGTGCGTTTGGCGATATTCTTGGAATAATCACCAATACGTTCCAGAGATGCAGCCAACCGAAGAACTGTAAGAATGGATCGTAAGTCTTTGGAAACAGGGGCGCGTAGCGCAATCGTACGCGCGGCTTCTTCGTTGATTTGCAACTCCAGCGCATCGATGGCCTTGTCGCCCTTGCGCACTTCCTCAGCCAGTTCCACATCGCGATCCGCAAGCGATTGTGCGGCTTTCAGGATGGCCTCTTCGACCAATCCGCCCATGCGCATGATCAATGTTGTGATCCCTTCAAGATCACGGTCGTAGGCCGATGAAATATGCTCGTTCATGTGCTTGCTCCTTACCCGATCCGGCCGGAAATATAGCTTTCGGTGCGGCCGTCCTGCGGGTTGGTGAAAATCTTGTCGGTGTCATCGTATTCGACGAGGTTACCAAGGTGGAAAAACGCCGTTTTCTGGCTCACCCGTGCGGCCTGCTGCATGGAGTGCGTCACAATCACAACCGAAAAGCTCTGGCGCAACTCATCAATCAGCTCCTCGACTTGCGCGGTCGCAATCGGGTCAAGCGCCGAGCATGGCTCATCCATCAACAATACCTCGGGGGCCGTTGCAATCGCACGCGCGATGCACAAACGCTGTTGCTGACCACCAGAGAGACCCGTACCGGGTGCGTCCAGACGATCTTTGGCCTCGTTCCACAAGGCGGCCTTGCGCAGTGATTTTTCAACAATCTCGTCAAGCTCGGCCTTGTTGCGTGCCAAACCGTGGATTTTGGGGCCATAGGCCACATTGTCATAGATCGACTTGGGGAACGGGTTTGGCTTTTGAAACACCATGCCGACCTTAGCGCGCAGCTGCACCGGATCGACCTTGGGATCATAGATGTCTTCGCCATCAATCAGGATGTCACCCATCACGCGGGCCACATCAATTGTGTCGTTCATCCTGTTCAGGCAGCGCAGAAACGTGGATTTGCCACAGCCTGACGGGCCGATGAAGGCGGTGACTGTCTTGTCGTCAATCTCGACATTCACATCCTTGATGGCGTGGTTGTCGCCATAGTAGACCTGCACGCCTTTGGCGTTGATCTTGGTGTCTTGCTGCGTACTCATTGCGCGGTCCACTTGTATCATATCTTCCATTTGTCTGCCCCTCCTACCAGCGCCGCTCGAACCGGCGCCGCAGAATGATTGCAATAATGTTCATCGTCAAAAGGAACGCCAACAGCACGATGATACCGCCCCAGGCGCGTTCATAATAGGCCGGGTCGGCGCGTTTGGCCCATTCATAGATCTGTGCGGGCATGGCCGAATTTGGATCAAGAAAGCCGGATGCGACGCCATCAGGATAGTTCGACGCGATATAGCCCACCATCCCGATCAGCAGCAGCGGTGCGGTTTCCCCCAAGGCCTGCGCGAGGCCAATGATTGTGCCTGTCAGGATGCCCGGCATGGCCAAGGGCAGTACATGGTGAAACACCGATTGCATCTTAGAGGCACCAACCCCCAACGCGGCATCCCGAATGGACGGCGGCACTGCCTTCAGCGCGGCACGGGTTGAGATCACGATGGTCGGCAGCGTCATCAGCGTCAGCGTCAGCCCCCCCACCAGTGGGGCCGATTGCGGCAAGTGTGCAAACTGGATGAAAACCGCCAGACCAAGGATACCAAACACAATCGACGGCACTGCAGCAAGGTTCGAGATATTCACCTCAATCAAGTCAGTGAATTTGTTTTGTGGTGCAAATTCCTCTAGGTATATTGACGCCGCAACCCCGATGGGCAGCGCCAGAAACAGCACCACCAACATCATAAAAAACGATCCCAACATCGATACACCGATGCCTGCCTGTTCTGGCCGACTCTCTGAGGCATCCGCACCAAGGATGAAGTCCCAGTTAAAGACCTTCTCAACTGAACCCGCGGTGACCATTACGTCAATCAGATCAAGGTGGGCGGCATCAAGGTTCTTGTCGCGTGCAAGGTCGTCGCGCGTCACGCGCCCCTTTAGGTAGCCATCCACGCGTGAGGACGCCAGCAGACGGAATTCAACGGTTTCGCCGATCTGATCAGGGTTCTCTATGACATAGTCGCGTACAATAGCGGCAGCAGAAGCCGACAGGATCTTTTTCAGATCGCCATCTTCAACCTCGGTTTCGATATTCGCTGTCGCCACGATCAGCGCCTCTTTGATCAGAGGGTTATAGCCAAAGGTGGACACCTTTCTGATATCGTCGATGTCGCGGTTGCCGTTCTTATCGAGCTTCTCTTCCAGCAGCTCAATTTCAAGAGTGACGAAGGTCTGCGTGAATGCAGGCGTGCCGTTCTGGACGATGGCCCACAGCAGCGAAACAAGAAACAGCAGCCCCACTGCGATGGCGGCAATCCCATAGGCGCGGAAACGCTTTTCAGCGGCATTACGGCGCTTGGTGCGGTCGTCCTGCGTCAGCAGTGACTTGGCCTTAGGGGCAGCAACAGGTGTGGATGGCGCGGATGCATCAGTCATCAGTCGTACTGCTCCCGGTATTTGCGAACGATATAAAGGGCAAAGATGTTCAGCCCCAAAGTGATGACAAACAGTGTGATCCCTAAGGCAAATGCCACCAGCGCCTCGGGTGAGGCAAAATCGCTGTCCCCGGTCAATTGGCTCACGATCTTGGCGGTGACGGTTGTCATGGCTTCAAAGGGGTTCAGGCTCAGCCGGGCGGCGGCCCCTGCCCCCAGAACCACGATCATCGTCTCACCAATGGCGCGCGAAGCGGCCAGCAGGATTGCACCCACAATACCAGGCAGCGCGGCGGGCAGGATCACCTGACGCACGGTTTCAGACTTTGTTGCACCCAACCCATATGACCCGTCACGCATGGCTTGTGGGACAGCGTTGATGATGTCGTCGGAAAGTGAGCTGACAAAGGGGATCAGCATGATGCCCATGACAAGACCGGCGGTCATCACAGCTGTGCCGCCCGTCATCCAGCTGACACCGAACAGGCCGCCGTCACCGAAGGCTTCAACCAGTAGCGGACCGACCGTCAGCAAGGCAAAGAGACCGTAAACAATTGTGGGAATACCCGCCAGCACCTCTAGTAGCGGCTTTGCAACAGAGCGCACACCCTTTGTGGCATATTCTGACAAGTAGATCGCGGCGAAAAGGCCCAGAGGGACCGCCACCAGCAACGCCACGAAAGAGATATAGAGCGTCCCCCACAAAAGCGGAAGAATCCCCAGTGCAGAGCTTTGACCACGACCAGAAAAACTGGGGGACCAGCTTGTTCCAAAGAAGAACTCGCTGGCCTGGTACAGGCGAAAGAACTCGATTGTGTTGAAGATCAGCGATAACACAATGCCCAGCGTTGTCAGCACCGCAATGCAGGCAGCCCCGATCAGCAGCAGCAGGACACCGTTTTCAACAGTGTTGCGCGCACGGAAACCCTTGTGGGTGCGCAAATAGGTAACACCAAGCCCAATCAACCCGGCAGCGATGACCGCAAGCGCTTTCAACAGGTTGCCGGTGCCTGACAGTTTACGATAGCGCTGCGCCGCTGCTAGTGTATCTGGCGTGACGTCGGCCCCAAGTGCCACGCCAAGCGACCCAAGCGTGTTACGTATATCGTCGGTGTCGGTATTAAGGGCGAAACTCGCCTCGGCATCCATCGCGCCGATTTCTACGGCACGGTCCAACCCTTCGGCCACACGGCGCACATCAGCCATGACAAGATCACGTGTGCCTGTTTCCCCGATACTTTCGTCTGAGATCAGGCCAGAGACGGCGTTGTTGATCATAAGGGGCTGCGCAATCAGCCAGATCGCCAACAGACCAGCCGCAGGCAGCAAAGCCGACAGTGCGACATTGGCGCCATAATAGATGGGCAGAGAATGCAATGCCCGCTTGTCACCACCTGCCGAGGCCAGCGCACGGCCACGCCCCATGATAAAGCCCGCAACGCCAAGCGCCAGAATGATCCCAATGATAAGAAGGTTGGACATGTGATCCCTCTAAAGCGGAGCCTGTTGTGCTGCAGAAACACTGGCTCTGGTGATGCGCACGCATATTCCCATGTAGGAAAACGCGGGCCCGCACATTGCCGGCCCGCGCAAGTTGTTGTTTGGCTTACATCGTCTGTTCGCCAGAGATCATCGCCTGTGTTTCGGCAAGCGCCGGATCAGAGACCAGACCGTAAGCGGCCAGTGGGCCGTCGGGGCCTGCAACCTCATCCGCGACGAAGAATTCGGCGAATTCTTTCAGGCCAGGGATCACACCCAGATGCGCGGCCTTGATGTAGAAATATAGCGGGCGTGACACAGGGTATTCACCGGTCGAGATGGTTTCCGTTGTTGGCTCAACACCAGACATTGTCGCTACTTTCAATGCGTCGGTGTTGTTTTCGTAAAAGGCCAGGCCGAACACGCCGATGCCATTGGCGTTAGCGTCGATCCGGGCAAGGGTTTCTGTGTAGTCGCCGTCGATATCCACAGAACGACCATCAGTGCGTACCGCAAGGCATGCATCCTCTGCATCGTCCTCTGACATGCCAGCGGCCATCATGGCTTCAAAGGCGCCGGTCGCTTCACAGCCCGCTGCGATCACCTTTTCTTCGAACACTTCGCGGGTGCCGTGCTTGGTGCCTGGAATGAAGGCAAGGATGTCTTCGGCGGGCAAGTCAGCGTTGAAATCGGACCACATTTCATGCGGGTTATCCACCAGCGCACCATCAACCATAACCTTGGGGGCCAATGCGTTGAAGATGTCGGATGGTGTGAACGCGGTATAGTCGGGGCCGTCCAGTTGCGATGCAAAGACGATGCCGTCATAGCCGATGCGCACTTCGATGATGTCAGTGACGCCTGCCTCGGCGCAGGCTTCAACTTCGGCGGGGCGGATCGCCCGGGATGCGTTCGCAATATCGATGGTGTTTTCGCCAACGCCCTCGCAGAAGCGCTTCAAACCAGCGGAGGAACCGCCGGATTCAACAACGGGTGTTGGGAAGTCAAAGTTTTCGCCAAAGGCCTCTGCAACGATGGATGCATAAGGCAGCACGGTGGACGACCCGGCAACCTGTACGTTATCGCGTGCAGCAGCAGCAGTGGCAGTAATTGCAATGGCTGCGGTTGTCGCAGTCAGTTTCATGATCGACATCAAATCACTCCTGTCAGTCAAACAAAGATGGCGCGCGAACCGCCCCACCATTGCGGCCCGTCTAGGAGCCCTGCCCGAAGCTTTTGTGACGTTTGTGTAAAACTTTTATGACAGTCAGGACGTCGGCAAGAAAACAGAGACTTTTGTGCCTTCACCCTCTTCGCTTTCGATTTGCATACGCCCGCGATGGCGGTTGATGATGTGTTTCACAATGGCAAGGCCCAGACCGGTCCCCCCAACCTCGCGCGAGCGATGGCTATCGACGCGATAGAACCGCTCTGTCAACCGCGCGATGTGGTGCGAAGCGACACCCTCGCCCTGATCCGAGACCGATATCTCAACAGCTTCGACGCGCAGCCGGACATCGTTCTGCCGCCCGACCAGGGTCACCGTCACTTGTTTGCCAGATGCACCATATTTGATCGCGTTTTCGATGATGTTGGTGAAGACCTGCACCAATTGACCGGCATCACCGGCCACCATCACGTCAGGTGATTGAATGTCGAGCATCACCACCACTTCGGCGGCCTCGGCCTGCGGTTCCAGCCCCTTGATGACCGAGGACAAAAGCGCGCTGAGATCGACATGCTCCTTCGGCCGCACGCGTTCGTCTTCTTCAACACGGCTGAGTGACAAAAGGTCGTCAACCAGCCGGGTCATGCGGCTTGCCTCATGGGCCATTATTTCAAGAAACCGGTCCCGTGCGGCGGGGTCGTCGCGTGCCGCACCGCTCAGCGTTTCAATAAACCCCAGCAATGCGGTCAACGGCGTTCGCAATTCGTGACTGACGTTGGCCACAAAATCGCGACGCATCTGGCCCGCCTCTTCCGAGGCCGTCTGATCCTCGAATGTCACAATGATCTGCTCGCCAGCGGGCGCCACCGCAACGCGGTAGCGAATATCCTTTGCACCATCACGATTGATAAATCGGGTCACCTGGCGATCCTTGCCCGCTCGGGCTTCGGCAATTGCAGCTACCATCGCTGGCTGACGCACAACCGACACGTGATGGCGACCGATGAGGTGGGGCCCAAAAATGGCTTCCCCAGGTTGGTTGACGGCCTCGATTCGATCATCTGGCCCGATCACCATGACAGGTATTGGAAGGGCTGCCACAAAAAGGGCAATGTTTTCAGTATTCATAAGACCACGCCGAAGAAAACCTATAGATTTCATCCATGAGACAATTTATCCATCTAGCCAATAGGCCTTAGCGCAATAATTATCTAACCAACTTACATTTTCCGCATCTACCCCCCACTCACCCGCCAATATAGGGTTCAAACAGGAATGACTGAACAGCTTGATTGCAAAGATCCTATCGTTCGACCAATCATCGAAAGGGATCACGCGGACCACATTCTTGTGATCGGCAACAAGCGCCGTTGGGCCGCTGAAGGGCGCATGACATCATCCTTGCGCGATTTTTCAATCCTCAATTTCGAAGACCTAAACGCCAAAGCGCTTAGGGATCACACGCCCGACATCATCTTGTCGCCGCTGATTGGTGATGACTTTGATGTGATCGAAATCGTGGAGATGCTTGTTGCGTTGGGGTTTTCCGGGCGCTACCGCGTGATTGCAGAACAATTGCCTGATGCCGATATTGTCAGACGCGAAGTTGCAGCACTCGCTACGGGGTTGGACTTCGACATCTTGATGACGCCGCAAAACCCAACAGAAGTGCCGGTCAGAGCGGTTTCAGATCGCGTGCAAAGCGCGCCGCATTCTCTTGATAGTGCACGGCGGAAAGCGTCAGACCTTTGATTGCTGCGGCATCAAGCTGACGTACAACTTTCCCCGGGGCGCCCATCACAAGCGATCCGTCGGGGATTTGCTTGCCTTCGGTGATCAAGGCCCCTGCCCCGATCAGGCAGTTTTTGCCGATCACGGCCCCATTCAGCACTGTGGCCCCCATGCCAATCAACGTATTTTCACCGATCACACAGCCGTGCAGCATGGCCTTATGGCCGATTGTGCAACCCGCACCAACTTCTAGCGGGTAGCCGATGTCGGTGTGCAACACGCAGTTCTCCTGCACGTTGCTTCCTGCCCCAATCATGATCTCCTCGTTGTCACCGCGCAGTGTACACCCAAACCAGACGGAGGATTTCGCCTTCAACGTCACATTCCCAATCACGAAACAGCCCGGCGCCACCCAGGCATCGGCGGCAACATCAGGTGTCACTTTACCCAGCGCAAAGAGGCTCATGACAGCTCTCCAAATTGGGCTTGCAGGCTCCGTACATGGTCCAACAGATGGGGTTGGCGATTGCGACGCAGGCGCTCTGCGCTGATGATGGTTTTGAGGTCGGCGGCGGTGGCATCCACATCGTCGTTGACCAGCACAAAATCATATTCACCCCAGTGATTGATCTCATCCATGCTCTTTCGCATCCGGCCCGCGATCACGTCTTCGCCGTCTTGCCCTCGCGAAACCAGTCGGCGTTTGAGCTCTGCCATCGACGGCGGCAGGATAAAGATCGACAGAACGTTTTCGGCCAAAGAAGAGTTATTGATCTGCAACGCCCCCTGCCAGTCGATGTCAAACAGCACATCGCGCCCGTTCTCAATCGCCTGCTGCACCGGCCCCTGCGGTGACCCGTTTTTGTTGCCAAAGACTTCTGCATGTTCAAGCATCTCGTCTTTGGCGACGATATCGTCAAAGGCATCATGACTGACAAAGTAATAGTCCTGCCCGTCAACCTCACCATCACGTGGGGGCCGCGTCGTGGCCGAAACTGAAAAGCGTAACGTGTCGTCCCAGGCCCGCAGCCGCTTGGCCAAGGTCGATTTCCCCGCACCCGAGGGCGAAGACAGAATAATCAATAGGCCGCGTCTTGGCATTCCTTACTCCACATTCTGGATCTGTTCGCGCATTTGGTCGATCACAGCCTTGAGGTCGAGGCCAATCGCCGTCAGGTCGGTCGCCTGCGCCTTGGCGCACAGCGTATTCGCCTCGCGGTTAAATTCCTGCGCAAGAAAATCAAGTTTTCGGCCCGCAGGTTTGTCTGAGGCCAGCAGCGCGCGCGCCGCAACAACATGCGCCTTAAGGCGGTCAATCTCTTCTGTGACGTCAGATTTGACGGCCAGCAGCGCCAGTTCCTGGGCGATGCGCCCCTCATCCATATCCGGCGCGTCCTCTCGGACGCGGCGCAATGCAGCGGTCAGATTTTCGCGCACCTGCGGCGCACGCCTGACAGCTTGTTTTGCTGCGGCGGCGGTCAGCATGTCGATCTGTGCAAGCTGTTCTGCAATCACCTCCTGCAATGCGGCCCCTTCGTGGGCGCGCATGCCCACAAAGTCCGCAACCAGTGGTGCGATATCGGCAAGAAGCGCCGCGGCCAGCTCTGTGGATCGCTCATCAGATTTCGCTGATACCAGCACGCCCCTTTGGGCCAAAACATCCGCCGCCGTCGGCTGACCCAATGTCACCCCCATTTCGAATGCGCGTTCCTGCACCATGTCCAAAGCCTTAAGCACACCATCCAATTGGGCGGCATCCACGGTCAGACCGCCTTGGATATCTTCCCGGCTCAGGCGCAGGTTCACCGTGACGTTTCCGCGCGCCAATGCCTTGGTCAATGCCGCACGCACCGCTGGCTCCAGCCCTTCGATGCTGTCCGGCAACCGCAGGCGCAGATCAAGCCCACGTGCGTTCACCCCCCGCATTTCCCACGCCCAGCTGACGGCGCTAAACGCACCGGTACGGCTGGCAAAAGCTGTCATTGAATGGGTCATGTGGGCCGCCTGTCCTTTGGTCATCTGCACCTAAATGGAAACCATAGGCCGGGGCAAGTGCGGGGCAGGTTCGATTAACCACTTAACACTTTGTTAAGTGCCTATTGCTCCGAATTTTGTTAAATTTTCTTTAAAGCGTGCACATCCACGTCCTGCCACGCACAAATCCTTGTTGGAGAAAGTCATGAGTACAATCGAGTTCCGCCGCCCCCACCTTGACCACAAAACGGATACAGCCGTGCTGCAAAGCGTTGAGGATTACTGGCAGACCCTGCGCCATGCCGATCGCCTGCCCGCACGTAATGACATCGCACCCGATCAAATCGACGATCTGCTGCCACATGCTTTCATCCTGCAACGTGTGGCCCCCGGCATGGCCCGGTTTCGGGTTGCCGGGCAACGCTTACATGATCTGTTGAAAATGGATGCCCGTGGCATGCCTCTCAGCACGCTTTTTGCCCCTCAAACCCATGATCAATTGCAAGATCTTGTCGAGGCCTCTTTCATGGACCCAGCGATCATATCCATGCCGCTGCGCTTTGAATCGAGCTCGCTGCACCCTGAGGTCAGCGGCACAATGTTGCTTTTGCCAATGCGCGACCTGCAGAATCAAACATCTCGGATACTGGGGGCGATCGTGACAGAACCCATGACTGGCACCCGGCCACGGCGCTTTGTGATTGCGCAGGATCGCCCGTTGCGGCGCGAGAACCTCGGCATTCGGTTGGCGGCAACGCAACTGATGCCACACGCCAATAAAAAAGGACCGAACGCTGCACGCCCGGCCCTCAAACTTGTGGTTAATAACGCCTGATCAGCCGGCTTTGGCCTGACCAATCGTTGCACGGCGCGCAGAAAGTTCTTCTGCCACCAAGAATGCCAGTTCGAGCGACTGTGACGCGTTCAGACGCGGATCACAGGCCGTGTGGTAGCGGTCAGACAAATCTTCATCGGTTACCGCACGGACGCCACCCGTGCATTCGGTGACATCTTTACCGGTCATCTCGAAATGCACACCGCCGGGGATGGTCCCTTCGGCATTATGCACCGCAAAGAACTCCTTCACCTCACGCAGCACGCTTTCGAACGGACGGGTTTTGTAGCCCGTTGACGATTTGATCGTGTTCCCATGCATCGCATCACAGGTCCAAACTACATTGGCGCCTTCTTCCTGCACAGCCCTGATCAGACGTGGCAGGTGTTCACCTACTGACCCTGCACCAAAGCGCGCGATCAGTGTCAGACGCCCCGCTTCGTTGTCAGGGTTCAGCGAGGCCATCAGCGCTTTCAGGTGCCCAGACGTCATCGACGGGCCGCACTTAAGGCCAATGGGGTTCTGCACACCTTTGCAGAATTCCACATGCGCACCATCCGGCTGGCGTGTCCGATCACCGATCCAGATCATATGGCCGGACCCGGCCAGCCATTTGCCTGAGGTCGAATCGAGGCGGCACAGCGCCTCTTCATACTCAAGCAGCAAAGCTTCGTGACTGGTGTAGAAATCGACTGTCTGCAATTCGTGGTTCGTGTCTGTCGTCAGGCCAGCGGCTTCCATAAAATCAAGCGTATCGCTGATCCGGGCGGCCATATCACTGTATTTTTGCACCTCATTGCCATCGGTAAAGCCCAGCGTCCACTTGTGAACCTGATGCACATTGGCAAAACCACCCGTCGAAAAAGCGCGCAGCAGGTTCAGCGTGGCTGCAGCCTGCAAGTAGGCCTGCAACATCCGCTCTGGGTCGGGTACACGGCTTTTCTCGGTGAAATCAAATCCGTTGATGATGTCGCCACGATAGCTTGGCAACTCGATACCATCCACGGTTTCAGTGGGCGCTGACCGCGGCTTGGCCATCTGGCCGGCCATACGGCCAACCTTCACCACAGGCACTTTCGCGCCATAGGTCAGGACCATCGCCATCTGCAGCATCACCTTGAAGGTGTCGCGGATACTGTCGGCTGCAAACTCGGCAAAGCTTTCGGCACAATCGCCACCTTGCAGCAAGAACGCCTCACCCCGGCTGACGGCGGCCAGCTCTGTACGTAAATTGCGGGCCTCTCCGGCAAAAACCAAGGGCGGATAGCTGGCAAGACGGGCCTCAACTGCGCCAAGCGCGGTTGCGTCCGTATACTCAGGCATCTGAACCCGGGGCTTTTTGCGCCAGTCAGATTTTCGCCAGTCAGTCATCGTCTTGCTCCATTCCACGATAGGTTAGCGGTATCACCGGTTGCGTATAACGTGACGCCTCATCCGCGCCAATGGCAAAATGTGCGGCAAAACCGGTGCTCTTTCTTTCGGTAGTTCGCGGCTTTTTGACCTTGAACGCCCCGCGCAAACCTGCTCAGGTTTCTATGGCAACATGCGGCACGGAAAGTTCAAATGTCGATAGAACCTCAAATCGTTGATGTGGATCACACCGGCAAGCCGCGCCGCTTTGTTTTTGTGCTTATGAAGAATTTTACGATGCTGTGTTTCGCGGCTGCCGTAGAAAGCCTGCGCATTGCCAATCGGACTGCGGGCAAAGAGCTGTACACTTGGGAGATCATCGCCGAAGGCGGCGAGAATGCAGTATGTTCAAACGGCTGCGCCTTTCACGTCGACAATGATCTGTTTGAGTTGGACCGCGATGATACCGTCATGCTCTGTGGTGGCATTGACGTCCAACAAGCCACAACCAAGCGTACCCTGAATTGGCTGCGTCGCGAAGCGCGGCGCGGTGTGACAATCGCAGGCCTTTGCACCGCAGGGTTTACCATGGCCAAGGCTGGATTGCTGGGTGGCAAAAAGGCGACGATTCACTGGGAAAACCAGGATAGTTTCGCCGAGGAATTCGATGAGGTCGAGCTGACCAAGTCGGTCTTTGTGGTCGACGGCAACCGGATTACCACTGCGGGCGGCACTGCCTCAATCGACCTGATGATCAAACTGATTGCAGATCAGCACGGCGAGGATCTTGCAAATGCGGTCGCCGATATCCTGATCTATTCTTCCATCCGCACAGATCAAGACACCCAGCGGCTATCGATCCCCACCCGCATCGGCGTCAGGCACCCCAAGCTGAGCCGGGTCATTCAAATGATGGAACAGAATATTGAAGAACCGATCAGCCCAGCGGTTCTGGCCAAGGACGTGGGCATGTCGACCCGCCAGCTTGAACGCCTGTTTCGACGTTATCTTTCCCGTAGCCCAAAGCGTTACTATATGGAGCTACGCCTGCAAAAGGCGCGCAATCTGCTGATGCAGACGGATATGACAGTGATCAATGTGGCGCTCGCCTGTGGTTTTGCTTCACCGTCGCATTTCTCGAAATGTTACCGATCGCACTACGACACAACACCGTATCGCGAGCGTGGGAGCCATGCCGCACGATTGTCGATCTGACCGGCATCTGATGCGACGCATTCTCATCAAGCTGTTCTTTGCGGCTGTTGCTGTTCCCACCATCGCGGCGGCCTTCTACGCCAAAGCGACTGATGACACGCAGATGCAAACAACCGTGGCCATTGGCCTGCTACTGCTTTTGCCCATCGCGGCCTTTCTTGGATTGCTGCATCCCGGTGACAAACCGGATGAACAAAGCGATGCAGCCGCGGCGGCGCCCAATCCCTGCAAGGACGCTGGCTTGGCAAGGCTAAGCCGAACGGACACCGAACACCCCGCTGATCGCATCGATGCAGCACATGTCAAAACGCAGGCATTCCGGCGATCTGCCGGAATCACATTGGTGCGCAGCCCGCGCGCCAAGACCGACATCCTTACCGAGGGGACAAGTTGGTTGGGCGGAGCCCCTGCCCTGGGTAATATGCCCTGGCCGCGCACAGAAGCCGGCACGCCGCTACATCATCTGGCACAGATTGACCTTTCTTCATTGCCGCAGGACGCACTCCCGGCGCAGATGCCACGCACCGGGGCGCTGGCGTTTTTTGTTCCGACAACGCGGGATCCCATGCTGCCTGCCAAGGTCGTGTATGTTACACAAACCGATCCAAAGCCCACGCCTTTGCCTGACGATCTGCCTCTGCTTTATGAGGGGGAAAACTGGGGCTACTACATCAAAGGGCACACTCCGCAAACGGCACCGCGGACTTTCCCACGCTGGCCCATCACCGCCATGGCACCCCCTGCTTCAGACCCAGACGATAGTGCCGTGGCCAATGCCTATATGACGATGAAGTTTCCCGACCAGGGCACACGCCACATCTCAGCGCAGAAATACGCCAAATCGGTTCCGGGCTTTGGGCGCGCGTTCTTCTGGGATACGGCGCAGCGGTTTGCCAACTCGCTGTTTGTCGCATTGGACAGCTATAACCGGACGCTGGATAAGGCGCGAAACCGCGTCGCCAATTTTGGCGACTGTTATCAGAATGACCTTGATACGTTGATCGCGCAGCATGACTATTTTGCCGGAACCGTTGATGAAGTCACTGGCTGGGCATTGGAACATGCCCCGTGGGACCGGATGCAGAGCACGGATATCGCCCAATTGCAGCACTACTTCGGGCTCATCAAGCCACTGCATGGGCAAGCTGCGCCGCTCCAGCCGTTTTACAAAGGTTCACCTGGTGAGTTACGTAGCGTCGGCGACGCCGCAAACACCACATTGATTGCTGCGGCCACCGGTGATTGGCGAACATATCACAATCTGCCAGCAGCCGTACGGGACGACATCGATACGCATTGGCGACTGCCTGAAAATGGTTGCCGCCACCAAATGTTTGGGCGCGGCACAGCCGTCCAAACGGCCGTCGAGGAACACGCCCATGATCACCTGCTATTGCAGCTGCAATCAGACGACCTGCACCATTGGATGTGGGGCGATGACGGGGTAATCCAGTTCTGGATCAGTGATGCGGCCCTCGCTGCGCGCGATTGGGATCAGGTTGAGGTCACCATCGAGGGGCACTAGCGGAAAAACGGCGATTCTCCGGTCCACAGGGCAAGCAAAAGCCAAATAGCCTTCCAGATCGGTCGCTAAAGGGACATTGGCCTTGTGTTCTGACTTTCCTTTTGGAAACTCCCTGCTAATCTGCGCGGCAGGATGAGGATATCCAATAGGGAGATAAAAATTGAAAAACCTACTTTTGGCGACATCTGCTGTCGCGATGATGGCTGGCGGCGCATATGCCGATGCCCACAGCGAAGTGAAAATCGGGGTGATCCTCGGCTTCACCGGCCCACTTGAATCCATCACACCCGCAATGGGCGACGGCGCTGAGCTGGCCATGGCGGAAGTCACCGAATCCGGGGCGCTGCTGGACGGCATGACCGTCACTTCCGTACGCGGTGACAGCACATGCATCGACGCCGGTGCAGCGACAGCTGCGGCAGAGCGTCTGGTCACGTCTGACGGCGTTGCTGCCATCATGGGTGCGGATTGCTCCGGTGTTACGGGTGCCATCCTGCAAAACGTCGCACGCGCCAATGGCGTTGTGATGATTTCACCTTCGGCCACATCCCCTGGCCTTTCCACAGCCGAGGATGACGGTCTCTTCTTCCGCACAGCCCCATCTGATGCGCGTCAGGGCGTGATCATCACCAACATCCTGCAAGATCGCGGTGTCAGCGAAGTCGCTTTGACCTACACCAACAACGACTACGGCAAGGGTCTTGCCGATGCGTTCCAGGCCGAGTTCGAAGCAGCCGGCGGCACTGTCACCATCTCTGCCGCTCACGAAGACGGCAAAGCAGACTACTCTGCCGAAGTTGGCGCGCTGGCTTCTGCCGGTGGTGAAGTGCTGGTTGTTGCTGGCTACGTTGACCAAGGTGGGTCTGGGATCATCCGTTCCGCGCTCGACACAGGTGCGTTTGACACGTTCTACGTCCCCGATGGGATGGTCGGCGTAAAGCTGAACGAAAACTTTGGCGCTGAACTGAACGGATCATACGGTGCCTACCCCGGAACAGACAGCCCGGGTGCTGCAAAATTTGTTGAACTGGCAGCAGCGGCTGGCTTTGACGGCACCGGCGCGTTTTCACCTGAAAGCTACGATGCGGCAGCGCTGATCATGTTGGCGATGCAGGCAGCAGGGTCCACAGATTCGGCTGATTTCAAGGATCACGTATTTGACGTGGCCAACGCACCGGGCGAACAGATCTTCCCAGGTGATCTGCAAAAAGCGCTTGAGCTGATCGCAGCCGGCCAGGACGTGGACTACGTCGGGGCCTCGGCGGTGGAGCTGATCGGCCCCGGTGAATCAGCAGGAAACTACCAGGAAATCGAATTCGCCGACGGCGTGTATTCGACCATCGGTTACCGCTAAACAGGTCTGACAAGACAAAGCGGCGCGAGGGTTCTGCCCCCGCGCCGCTTTCGCACATGACATGCCGGCAAGCGCATGAAAGGGACATTGGGATGATCGTCGTTGAGAATGTGGTCAAAACCTTTGGTGGCTTCAAAGCCGTCGACGGAGCATCGTTGACCATCAATGAAGGCACCATCACCGGGCTGATCGGACCAAATGGCGCCGGAAAAACAACACTTTTCAATGTGATCGCGGGCGTTCTTAAACCTTCATCCGGCAAAGTTGTGATGCATGGTGAGGACATCACCGGACTGCCTCCGCATGAATTGTTCCACAAAGGGCTGCTGCGCACCTTCCAGATTGCGCATGAGTTTTCATCAATGACGGTGCGCGAAAACCTGATGATGGTTCCCAGCGGCCAATCTGGTGAGGCACTGTGGAATGCATGGTTTGGCCGCAAACGGATCGCCGATGAAGAACGCGCGTTGCAGGCCAAGGCCGATGAAGTCATCGAGTTTCTGACAATTGAACACCTCAAAGAGGAAAAAGCGGGTAACCTCTCGGGCGGGCAGAAAAAACTGCTGGAGCTGGGGCGAACCATGATGGTCGACGCCCGCATCGTGTTTCTGGACGAGGTGGGTGCAGGCGTGAACCGCACCCTGCTGAACACCATCGGGGATGCGATCCTGCGTCTGAACAAAGAACGCAACTACACATTCGTGGTGATCGAACACGACATGGATTTTATCGACCGCCTCTGCGACCCGGTGATCTGTATGGCCGAGGGCCATGTGCTCGCCGAGGGCACGCTGGACGAAATCAAGGCAAATGAACAGGTCATCGAAGCCTATCTGGGCACCGGCCTGAAAAACAAAGAGATGGTGGGCTGATGCGCTTCGCAATCAAAGCGCATAGAAAGCCACGCCAAACTGCGTGGGGGCACACACGCCAACGAAGGGGAAGCCCAACATGAAATTCCTGTTAACCGTTCTTTTCGGAGCCATTCTGGGCTCTACCGCGACGTTCTACTACATCTACGCCAACCACGCGGACGCCGCCGAACAGGCGCTGATGCGCGAAACGTTGACGACCTATGTCCCATTTCTTGAAGAGTATGTTAATCCGTGAATGACAATCCCTACCAGAACGATCGTGGCAACAAGGATCGTTCCATCACCAAGACCAATGATACCAGCAAGGACACTGTTACCTATCGCGCGGGCGGCAGTACCGCTGCCAGCGGAGAGCCGTTCCTGATCGGCGATGCGATGACCGGCGGGTACGGCAAAGGCCCCGATATTCTGCACAACTGCACGATTGCCGCCGAAAAAGGCGAGATTGCCGTGATCGTCGGCCCAAATGGCGCGGGTAAATCGACCGCGATGAAGGCCGTCTTTGGCATGCTCAACGTCAACGAAGGTGCTGTGCGGTTGGATGGGGAAGATATCACCCATCTGTCCCCACAGGAACGCGTTATCAAAGGCATGGGGTTTGTCCCGCAAGTTGCCAATATCTTTACGTCGATGACGGTCGAAGAAAACCTTGAAATGGGTGCCTTCATCCGGCGTGATGATTTCAGCGATACAATGGCGCAGGTCTATGACCTGTTCCCGATCCTTAAGGACAAGCGCAACCAACCAGCGGGTGAATTGTCAGGCGGTCAGCGTCAGCAGGTTGCCGTGGGCCGGGCGCTAATGACCCAACCCAAGGTACTGATGCTGGATGAGCCAACGGCCGGTGTCTCTCCCATTGTCATGGACGAATTGTTTGACCGGATTATCGAGGTTGCGCGCACCGGTATCCCGATCCTGATGGTGGAACAGAACGCTCGCCAAGCACTTGAAATTGCAGATAAAGCCTATGTCCTTGTGCAGGGGCGCAATGCCCACACCGGCACGGGCAAGGAACTGCTCGCCGATGAAGAGGTTCGGCGGAGTTTCCTGGGCGGATGACAATGCAAGACTTCCGCCGTAAGACGTTGCCCGGCCCTGCTGCTGCCACCGCCGATGTCATCACCTGCGCGCACCAGAGTGGAGCCTGTGAGGTGCTCACAATGAATAACTCGTTGAATTCCAAGGGTGATCTTTAGATGGACTTTCTAAACGCAATCGTCGCATTGGCGAACTTCGTCATTGTGCCCGGCCTTGCCTACGGCGCGCAACTTGCCATCGGGGCATTGGGTGTCACGATGATCTACGGCATTCTGCGCTTTTCCAACTTCGCCCATGGCGACACGATGGCCTTTGGGACCGCGATCACCATTTTATTCACAACGCTGCTAACCAGCATGGGCATCACCTTTGGCCCCCTGCCCACGGCATTGCTTGCCCTGCCCGTCGGCATTGGTGCGACTATCCTTTTGCTGCTTGGCACCGACTGGGGCGTCTATAAATTCTATCGCCAGCAAAAGGCGTCGCCTGTGATCCTTGTGATCGTATCCATGGGCGTGATGTTTGTGATGAACGGCATCGTGCGATTTATCATTGGCGTGCGCGATATCCGCTTTGCCGATGGTGAGCGGTTCATCATCACCGCCCGTAACTTTAAAGAGGCAACCGGCCTCAACGAAGGGTTGGCGATCAAAACCACCCAAGCGATCACACTGGTCGTGGCCTTTGTCGTCATGGCGCTGCTCTTTTGGTTCCTCAACAAGACCCGCACAGGCAAATCCATGCGGGCGTTTTCGGACAACGAAGATCTTGCCCTTTTGTCGGGCATCAACCCTGACTGGGTGGTCAAAGTAACATGGATGATTGTGGCCGCTTTGGCGACAACCGCCGGTGTGCTTTATGGCTTGGACAAGTCCTTCAAGGCCTTCACCTATTTCCAACTGCTGCTGCCGATCTTTGCCGCCGCCATTGTCGGCGGTCTGGGCAACCCGATCGGGGCCATCGCAGGTGGGTTTGTGATCGCCTTCAGCGAGGTCACAATCACCTACGCGTGGAAAAAAGTACTGGTTTACCTGATGCCGGAAAGCCTTGAGCCTGATGGCCTCGTCCAACTTCTTTCCACCGACTACAAGTTTGCCGTCAGCTTTGCGATCCTGATTATCGTTCTGCTGTTCAAACCGACCGGCCTATTCAAGGGGCAATCCGTATGAGTACCACCGTCAGAGATACCGCCCTTTTCGGCTTTGTCGCCCTCTTGCTGATCGGCACCGGAATATTCCAGGGCTGGAATTCGGCCCTGCTGATCCTGAACATGGGTCTGATTTCGGCCATTATGGCGTTAGGCGTGAACCTGCAATGGGGCTTTGCGGGGCTGTTTAACATCGGAGTCATGGGTTTCGTGGCTTTGGGTGGTTTGGCCGCTGTCCTGATCTCTATGCCGCCAACACCGGGTGCCTGGGCTGCCGGCGGCGCATGGCGCATCATTCTGGGCCTATTACTTGGGGCAGCAACTGTCATCGCTGCCGTCATGGTACGAAAGCAGCTCCAGGGCCGGGCGCGCGGATTGGCGACGCTGACAATCCTGATCGCAGGCTTCTTTCTCTACCGCGCCGTCTTTGACGGCGGCGTCATCTTTGTTGAGGCGATCGACCCCGCCTCGGCTGGGAATATTGGCGGGTTGAACTTCGGCGGTGCCGAGAATTACCGCGACTGGGGCTGGCTTACGCTTATTTCTTGGCCCGTTGGTGGATTGCTTGCCGCCGGGGCCGCATGGATCATTGGCAAGACGGCCCTTGGTCTGCGCTCTGACTATTTGGCGATTGCAACGCTGGGCATCGCAGAGATCATCATCGCCATCCTCAAAAACGAGGATTGGCTGGCCCGTGGTGTCAAAAATACCATCGGCCTGCCCCGGCCTGTCCCATATGAGGTCGAACTGCAGAACGACGCGGGCTTTGTCGAACGCGCGGCAAGCCTTGGGCTGGATCCCGTCACAGCGTCAACCCTGTACACAAAAATGGCATATGCGGTCCTGTTCACTTTGGTGCTTTTGGTCCTGCTTTGGCTGGCGCAAAAAGCACTAAGCAGCCCATGGGGCCGGATGATGCGCGCGATCCGTGACAATGAAGTCGCAGCCGAAGCCATGGGTAAAGATGTCAAAGGACGCCACTTGCAGATATTCATCCTTGGATCAGCCATTTGCGGGATCGCAGGGGCCATGATGACAACGCTTGATGGACAATTGACCCCAACCTCTTATCAACCGCTGCGCTTTACCTTTCTTGTCTGGGTCATGGTGATTGTTGGTGGCTCCGGCAATAACTTTGGGGCAGTCCTTGGGGGCATGTTGATCTGGTGGCTGTGGATTCAGGTTGAACCGCTTGGCCTCAGCCTGATGAACCTTCTGAGCAGCGGACTCGAAGACGGCAGTAGCCTCAAAGAGCGCATGATCGAGTCGGCGGCGCATATGCGATTGCTGACCATGGGCCTGCTGATGTTATTGGTGCTGCGGTTTAGCCCGCGCGGGTTGATTCCCGAACGCTAGCTTGTCCTTGGCGTCTGCCCTGCTAAACAGGGAAGATCGCAAATGCAGAGGGTCCAATGGCGTTGATTTTCCGCTGGCTTGTCCGGCTTGCTACCACGTTGATTGTCCTGATCATTGCTGTGATTGGGCTGGCCTATTACTTCGCCTCGCGCTCCCTGCCAGACTACAACGCCGAGGTGACCGTGGCAGGCATATCAGCCCCGGTCGAGATTGTGCGCGATAACGCCAATGTACCTCATATCTTTGGTCAAACGAACGAGGACGTCTACTTTGCCCTCGGCTATGCCCACGCTCAGGACCGCCTGTGGCAGATGACGATGCTGCGCCGCACTGTGCAGGGGCGGCTATCGGAACTCTTTGGCGAACGGACACTGCGCATTGATGAGGTGATGCGCCGTTTTGATCTGTATAATCTGTCTGTGGCGTCAGTTGATGCCCAGACGGACGAAACCAAGGCGGCGTTGACCGCATATTCCGCTGGCGTCAATACGTGGTTGAATGAGGTCAATGCCGGTGCGCGCGGGCGTGGCGCACCCGAGATGTGGCTCTTCAGCCACGCGGTTGCCCCTTGGCAACCTGCGGATTCCGTGGCGATCCTGAAGCTCATGGCGATTCAACTGACATCTGGGATCGAGGAGGAAGTGCTGCGTGCGCGCACGTCCCTACTGCTCAGCAATGAGCGGCTGGCCGATATCCTGCCGGATGATCCCACCGGCGGCATTGCCGCCTTGCCGGAATACGCATCCTTGGTACCGCATGTGCCTGCGTTTACTCCCAATACGCGCATGGCCTATGATCCGCTGTCGCCCATTGCCCCCCCGCCGCTGGCCGGGGCCTCCAATGCTTGGGCGGCAAGCCCATCGCGCTCTGCAACTGGATCAACGCTTTTGGCCAATGATCCGCATCTGGGGTTAACAGCCCCGTCGATCTGGTATTTGGCCCGGCTTGAGCTCACCTCGGGCGGTGTCATCGGCGGCACCATCCCTGGCATGCCAGTCGTCTTGTCTGGGCGCGGGGACACGTTGGGCTGGGGTGTGACCACCGCCGCGATTGATGATCAGGATGTCTTTATCGAAGAGCTGAACCCAAACAACCCGGACGAATACCGCAGCCCCAATGGCTGGGTGCCGTTCCGAACCCGCGACAGCATTGTGACCATCAAAGATGCGCCCGCCGTGACACTCCGCCTGCGCTGGACGGCCAATGGTCCGGTGATCCCGCGTGATCAGTTTAACCTTGGCACGATCACCCCACCCGGCCACGTGACCACCGTCGCCTGGACAGCGCTTTCTGATCGTGACACATCCATGTCAGCGGCCATGGAGATCATGCAATCGCGCACCGTGGAAGAGGCGATTTCAGCAGGCGAAAACCACATCGCCCCGGCCCAGAACATGACGCTGGCCGACCGCAACCGGATCGCGATGAAGACCATCGGTGCCCTGCCCGCGCGCGATGCGCGGCATCAAAGCCAGGGACGCTATCCCTCGTTCGGCTATCTGTCTGAGAACCGCTGGCTCGGCCGCTTTCCATACAGCGATAACCCTGAATTCATCGACCCACCGGGAGGGATCATCGGCAATACCAACAACAAGACCGTCGACCGGCCCTTCCCCAACCACGTGGCCTTTGACTGGGGCGACACACAGCGGATTTACCGCTGGCGGCGGCTCATGCAGGCGCGCGAAGTGCATACCCGCGACAGCTTTATCGAGGCACAGCTGGACACCGTCAGCTTCACCGCGCGGACGCTGTCCACGCTGATGGGCGCCGATCTGTGGTTTACCGGCGACGCCGCCCCCGATGGAACACCAGAGCGGCGGCGTCAGGTCGCGCTGAACCTGCTATCCTCGTGGAACGGCGAGATGAATGAACACCTGCCGGAACCGCTGATCTATGCGGCTTGGACGCGAGCATTCCAGCAACGGCTGATCAGGGATGAGTTGGGGCCGCTGGCGGCCGAATTCACCCACGTAGACCCTGTGTTTATCGAACGTGTGATGCGGGATGTTGACGGGGCGTCAATCTGGTGCGACGTCCTGCAATCCGCCCCGGTTGAGACCTGCACAGATATCGCACGGCAATCACTGGATGATGCGCTGATCTGGATCGCAGAGAACCATGGCGAAGCGATCGAAGCCGTGCGTTGGGGCGATGCGCATGTCGCAACACATGACCACCCGGTTCTGGGTAAAACCCCCGGCCTGGAATGGGTGGTAAACATCCGACAATCCACAAGCGGCGGCGACCACACATTGCAACGGGCCAAGACCTCAGGCGTTGATCCCAACCCGTTCCAGAATGTGCATTCCGGTGCTTACCGCGGGGTCTATGACTTTGCGGACCCCGACAGTTCGGTCTTTATCATCTCAACAGGGCAATCCGGTCATCCCTTATCGCGGCACTACGATAGCTTGGGCGAGCTGTGGCGGCGAGGCGAGTACATCCCAATGTCGCTTGATCCTGATCTGGCGCGAGCAGCGGCCGTCGGGGTGACTGTGTTGCGACCGGAGGAGTAGCCGTCAGAGTGGCGCAAAACCAGCCAGTATGGGCCATTTTACGAGGATCAGGATCAGTGCCGAAATCGCAGCAGCCCGTGGAAACACAAACAAGACCAGCCAGAGTCCAACAGCAGATAAAGCAACCCAATATCGATGGTCAAAATATGCACCCAATGCGGTTGGGCGCACAAGAAATGAAATCGAATCTATCGGATACAAATCTGCCCCGATGGCACCAGACGCACCGATCGCCAAAAGGACGCAGCCCACCAGCGTGGCCGCGATCTGTGAAATGTATATCTTTAGCTTTATAAGTACGGGAAAAAAATTCCGCATCGCATCAATTTCTATTGAATAGATGCCTTATATTCTACATTTGCCTTAGAAGCAATTCAGAGCTGAGCAACTCTCTGTCATCGAATTATTGTGAAAAAACCGGCACCTTCCCCTTGGGGTTTTGTGCCGAAGCACGCTTGGCCTCTGGTGTGCCCAAAATCACAACGACACCCAACAGAACGATTAACAGTACATCAAACATTTCTCAGCTCGCCTTCGTTTTTTTGTCTTCACGCAGCGGTGAAGTCTAATCCATCATTTTCATTTCGGGAACATATCTACCGTGGATTGTGCGGCCAGGATACCTGTACTTTAGGTAAGAAACGTAGGGAAATTATGTCAATTTCAACTCAAAGGTGCAGACCGTCGCCACAATCGTGGAAGCCTTGCAAACTATCGCCACAATCGCGGAGACCTTGCTGATCTCCCGCTGATGAGCCGACCCGCATTTACTCGACATGCGTCGGCATTGGATATGAATGCACACACCCAACCTGCCGGGATTGCGAACCTACAACCGGCCAAACCGCTCCTTCTGCAGCGCAGTCCAAAACACCGTCAGGGTATATCCGCTCTCGGTTTGTATCTCTTCCGTCACAACGCCAGCCTCGAACAACCACGCCCGTTTGCGACCTTCCGCAAACGCCAGTGACAGGCTTTCCTCGCTACGTGGGTCTTTCAGCTTGTCGGGGATGGCGGCCAGCAGATCATCCAACCCCTCGCCGGTTAGCGCAGAGATCGCATAGAGATCGTCCATCCGCACCGCCTGCGTGACCACCGCGTCGCGCGCGTCGCCTTCCAGCAGATCCACCTTGTTCCAGACCTCGATCATGGGCGCGCCTTCGGCCACGCCAAGGCTATGTAAAATTGCCTGCACATCTTCTGCCTGTTCTTCGGTCTGCGCATGGCTGATGTCGCGCACATGCACAATCAGGTCCGCATCCAGCACCTCCTCAAGCGTGGCGCGGAATGCGGCAACCAGTTCGGTCGGCAGATCGCTGATGAAACCCACCGTATCGGACATGATCACCTCGTCCCCCGTCGGCAGCACAATCTTGCGCATCGTGGGGTCAAGCGTCGCAAAAAGCATGTCTTTGGCAAAGACCTCTGCCCCGGTCAGATGGTTAAATAAGGTGGATTTGCCAGCGTTGGTGTACCCCACTAACGCAACAATCGGGAACGGCACCTTGGCACGGGATGCCCGGTGCAACTCGCGGGTTTTGACCACTTTGGCAAGTTGCTTGCGCAGGCGGTTCAGCTGTTCGTCAATGGCGCGGCGGTCAGCCTCGATCTGGGTTTCACCCGGACCACCGACAAAGCCCAATCCACCACGCTGCCGCTCCAGGTGGGTCCAGGCGCGGACCAGCCTTGTGCGCTGATAGGACAGCGCCGCCATCTCGACCTGCAACACACCTTCCGACGTACGCGCGCGGTCGCTAAAAATTTCAAGGATCAGCCCGGTCCGGTCGAGCAGTTTGACACCCCACTCCTTTTCCAGATTGCGTTGCTGCACCGGCGTCACGGGGCCGTCGATCAGAACCAGCTCGACCCTATTGGCTGATAGCACCGCCTTGAGTTCTTCAATCTTACCCTTACCAAAAAGCTTACCGGGGTGAATTTTGGGCAATCGCACCACATCCGCCCCAACAACCAGCAGATCAGGCAAGGCCGCAGCCAATGATACGGCTTCTTCCAGCGCGGGATCCGCATCCCGGCGGGTCTGGTCGGACTTCAGATCAGGGTGCAGCACCCAAGCCCGCGTAACGGGCCTGTCGTGTTCAAGCAAAGTTACTCTTCGCCTTCATAAAGGCTGATCGGTTGTGCTGGCATGATCGTGGAAATCGCGCTTTTGTAGACAAGCTGCGACTGACCATCACGGCGCAACAACACGCAGAAGCTGTCAAACCAGGTGATCACGCCTTGCAGCTTGACACCGTTGACCAAAAAGATTGTGACCGGAACCTTGGTCTTGCGGACATGGTTAAGAAACGCATCTTGCAGATTTGCTTTGTCGGCAGCCATTGCGACACCCTTTTTCTTGTTCTTATGGCCGCGACCCGGCCCCCCTCGTTCTCGGAGTGCAGTATGTCGTGGCATCTGCCGAGTTTCCACCCCAAAAATCACTTTGGTTCAAGCTGTTAACGCTGCCAGATTTCCGGATTGAAAAGGGCGATGATGGCTAACGCCTCAAGCCGCCCCAGCACCATCGCAAAGGCCAGGATAGCCTTGGCCGCATCGGGAATTCCGGCATAGGAAATCGGTGTCTCTGCAGCAACCGATGCCAGCGGCCCGGTTGTCGACAACGCAGAGACAGCGAGGACCATTGATGTTTCGAACTGCACCCCCGTCAGCGAGAGCATGAGCATGACCACGGCGATACTGATCGCAAAGATCATGAAGAACACCCAAGAGATAAATGCCCCCTGTTTGCGAATGCGCCGCGCATCCCTGCCGCCGCCGCCGATGGACGACGGGTGCAACAGCCGCTCCTGCTCGCGTTCACCGTGCCGGTAGAGCGCAAAAATACGCAGTAGCTTGACCCCCCCTGCGGTCGTGGCGACCCCGCCCCCAATCAAGGCCATGCCCATCAGAAACAGCCCCGGCGTGCTGAGCCCTGACCAGATCCGCGCGCCGTCCCAATAGTAGGATTCAAACCCGGTTGTCGTCAGAAATGATGCCACTGTGAACAAGGCCCCCCAAAGTGCCGCAGCCATGTCGGTCAAGCTGGCGGCATCGCCTTCTTCGGCAGCCCCGATGAAATGGCGTAGAAACAACACACCGGTCACAGATCCAATCAAAACCAATGCGGTGATAAACTCCGGGTCACGCCGCAGCCCTTGATCACCTTCGCCGGTCAACCCTCGGCTGAATGTCAGCCGCGACAGCGCAAATGCAAAAAAGCATAGGATCAGCAGTTCGCCCCAAAACCGGGATGCTGCAAAGTAGAGCCCGCCAATAGGCGTAATGCCCGATGTGGAGAGTGTAGACATCGCATGGGTCAATGCGATGTAGGGAAACTCCCCCGCGATTACCAAGCCAATCCAAAGCGCGCCTGTCAATCCGACATAGATCGGCGTGAGTGACAACGTATAGCGGACCAGGCGTTCGGAGGGGTCAACGATGCGGCCGATCTGGGTGAAGGCACCAATCGCACCTTTGCTGGTAAATGCCGCGGCACGCACCTCAAACCCGCCAAGATTCATGGGGGCAAAGATCGACACGGCCGTGACCCAAACCAACAACCCACCGAGCCAGCCGACCAGAGCCCGCCACAAGTGCTGCGATGGCGTCAACCAACCGGCATTATCATAAACCGTGGCACCGGTTGTGGTGAAGCTTGACACCATTTCGAACCATGCGTTCAGGAATGACGTGTTCCCGACCGCTTCATAAAAGGGGATCGCAAACATGATGGGCAGCGCGCTGAACGCCGACAACAGACCGATCAACTGGCTGCGCGCCACGTTTTTGGGGCTGTAGCCCGCCGTGGCCAACCCAATGAGCAAGGTGAGCACCGAAAACAGAATGAAACCGTAAAAGAACACCCGCATGGTGTTGAAGTCTTCCAATACAGCGGCATGCGCAGCGGGTACGAGCATCGCAATCGCACCTAGCCCCATCAGGACCACGAAAAACGGCAGGCGGACAATCCAACCCATCAGAAGAAATCGATCGAGACCTGCAAGAGCCGCTCAACTTCCGGCACATCGTCCGCCATGGCAAAGATCGCGACGACATCGCCCTCTTCGATCCGGGTCTCGCCCATCGGTCCGACAAATTTGCCATCTTTGATGACAGCGCCGATCAATGTCCCTTCCGGGAATGAGATATCCTTCACCCGCTGCCCCGCCATTGGTGACGTCCCCAGAACCTGTGCTTCGATGACCTCGGCCTCTGCATCGCCAATTGAATAGACACCGCGCACACGGCCATGCCGGATATGGCGCAGGATCGAGCTTACGGTTGTGGCGCGCGGGTTGATGTAAGCGTCAATATCCAGCGGCCCCATCAAAGGCACCAAAGTAGGATCATTGATCAATGTGATCGCCATCTCGCAGCCCAGCTCCTTGGCGCGGACCGAGGCGAGCAGGTTGGTCTTGTCATCATCCGTCACCGCCAGCACCGCATCAGCGGAACTGATGTTCGCCTCTTCTAACAAGCCACTATCCAACCCGTCACCATGCAACACAATCGTTCGGTCCAGCGCGTCGGCGGCCCGTTCGGCGCATTCACGGTGCTTTTCGATCATCTTGACACGCACGCGCTCTGTACGTGCCTCAAGCGCCTGCGCGACCCCTAGCCCCACATTGCCACCACCGATAATGACGATACGCTCTTGTTTTGACTGGGTTTTACCGAAGATTTCCAGCGTGCGCGCCATATCTTCGGTATGGGCAAAAATATAACACTCATCTTTTGGAAAAATCTGATCGCCAGCCGAAGGGACAAACAACACGCTGTCACGGCGAATACCCACCACCACAGCGCGCAGGGTGGAAAAGAGATCGGTCAGTTGGCGCAACGGCGTGTTGATGACGGGGCAATCTTCGTCAATCGTGATCCCCAAAAGCTGCGCGCGGCCTTCCAAAAAACTTTCCGTGTCAAAGGCGGCAGGAGCGGCAAGTCGCTGCAACGCGGCTTCTGCCACTTCTTTTTCGGGCGAGATGACAACATCAATCGGCAGGTGGTCGCGGCGATAAAGGTCCGAATACCCCTGCTCAAGGTAGTTTTGCGCCCGCAGTCGGGCAATTTTGCGCTGCACTGAGAAAACAGAATGCGCCACCTGACAGGTGACCATATTCACCTCGTCCGAATAGGTGGCGGCAATGATCATATCCGCGTCACGCGCACCGGCCCGATCCAGCACGTCAGGGTAGCTGGCAAAACCTGCGATGCCTTGCACATCCAACGTGTCGGTCGCGCGACGGACCAGTTCAGGGTTGCTATCGACGACCGTGACATCGTTGTTTTCGCCAGACAAATGGCGGGCAATTTGCCAGCCCACCTGCCCCGCGCCACAAATGATCACCTTCATTCGGCGTCATCCTCAACATAGGCCACACGGCCACCCGCTTTGTTGGTTGTCACGACGCCCAGCGATTTCAGCTTGCGGTGCAAGGCCGAGCGTTCCATGCCGACAAAGGACGCGGTCCGGCTAATATTGCCACCAAAGCGGTTGATCTGGGTCAGCAGATACTCGCGCTCAAACAGCTCTCTGGCTTCGCGCAATGGCAGCGTCGCCAAACCACCCGCAAGAACAATCCGCCCCTCATCGCTGCCGCCCTCATCGCCACTGGGTAGCTCTCGCGCTGTGATTTCATCCGCATTTTCACCAAGAATTAGAACGCGTTCCACCACGTTCTTTAACTGGCGCACATTGCCAGGCCAATGCATCGTCTGCAACAATGCCCGCGCATCATCTGCCAGTTTGCGCAACGGCAGGCCTTGGGCCTTGTTAAAAATATCAATGAAGTGTTCCGCCAACACAGGAATATCTTCGCGCCGTTCTTCCAGCGACGGAACAGCAATCGGCACAACGTTCAAGCGGTGGTAAAGTTCCTCGCGAAACGTCCCGTCAGCAATCGCTGCGTTCAGGTCGCGGTTGGTACTTGAGACAACCCGTAGATCAACCTGCACCTTGTCGCCGCCACCGACCCGCTGAAAGCGCTGTTCTACCAGCACACGCAATATCTTGGATTGCGTGCCAAGCGGCATATCCGCGATCTCATCAAAATAGACGACACCGCCATTGGCCTCTTCCAGCAGGCCCGGTTCAATACCGCGCCCACTGTCTTCGCGCCCAAACAGAACCTCTTCCATACGCTCGGGTTCAATGGATGCCGAATTGACGGTCACAAACGGCGCACCCGCCCGGTTGGAGTTGGCATGGATGTAGCGCGCGGCGATTTCCTTACCCGCGCCGGCGGGACCGGTGAGCATGACCCGGCCATTGGACTTCGTGACCTTATCCAATTGCGATTTGAGATTGCGGAAGGCCGCACTATCACCCAGCATTTCGGCGCTGAAGGTCTCACCGCGCTTCAGTTCCACATTTTCGCGGCGCAGCCGCGAGGTCTCCATTGCGCGGCGGATAACCACCAACAGCTGATCAATGTTAAACGGCTTTTCGATAAAGTCGTAAGCACCCTGCTTGATCGCTGCCACCGCAATTTCGATGTTGCCATGACCCGAGATGATCACGATCGGCACGTCGGGATGGTCGCGCTTGACGGATTTGAGGATATCAATCCCGTCCATATTGCTGTCTTTCAGCCAGATATCTAGGATCATCAGTGCTGGCGTTTCAGCCGCGATCTGCGCCATGCATTCGTCGGACGTTCCCGCCAGCCGTGTCGTAAACCCTTCATCAATCAGGATTTCCGAGATCAATTCGCGAATATCGCGTTCGTCATCAGTGATTAGAATATCGCCCATATTACCCTCATGCTGGAATCTTTGCGGCCCGTGCCTCGGTTGAGGCAGCAGGTAATTGAATAACGGCACAGGCACCGGCGTGGTCCTGCCCCTGAAAAACGTCGGCGTCAGTCAGCGTTAACGTACCGCCGTGTTCTTCGATGATTTTCTTGACGATTGGCAGGCCAAGCCCTGTGCCCTTGTCGCGGCTGGACACATAGGGCTCAAACAGCCGCGTGCGGTCCTCTGGCAGACCAATCCCATTGTCGGAAATCTTGACCACCACTTGCCCCGGTTCGCGGATCATCCGCAACTGGATCTCTGGCCGGTAGCCTTCGGCGCCATGTCTTTCGATGTAAGTCTCTGTCGCCTCACCCGCATTTTTAAGCAGGTTGGTCAGCGCCTGACCAATCATGGTATCGTCCATATCAATCAGCACCGCCTCGTCAGGGATACTGGCGGCAAAGAACACGCCCGGTTGCCCGGCCATTTGCAGCGACAGTGAATCATGGATCAACTGCGTCAGATCGTTCAGCGCCAATTCAGGTTCCGGCATTCGGGCAAACTTCGAAAACTCATCAACAATGCGTCGTAAATCATTGGTTTGCCTGACAATCACGTCTGTCATTTGTTCCAGTTTGTCGGCATCCATGCCAACCTGGCTATGGAATTTGCGCTTGATCCGCTCGGCGGACAATTGAATGGGGGTCAGCGGGTTCTTGATCTCATGCGCGATACGGCGCGCCACGTCACCCCATGCGGCCATACGCTGCGCACTGACAAGATCAGTCACGTCATCAAAGGCAACAACGTAACCTTCAAGCGTGCCATCATCATTGCGCCGCTGCGACATACGCACCAAAAGGCTTTCTTGCTGGCCTTTACGCACCAGATTGATCTGATCCTGAACGCTTTCCTTGTCTGTGCCGCGCACCCGGTCGAAAAGATCGGAAAACTCTGGCACGGCCACCGAAAGCGCCACGGTCTCAGACCTGTCAGAGACCGACAACAGACGTTGCGCGGAGGGGTTCACAAATGTCACGCGCCCACGTGGGTCCAGGCCAACAACGCCCGATGTGACCGAACTCAGCACGGAATCAAACAAGCGCCTGCGCCGTTCGGTCGCGTGGTTGGTTTCCAGCAGTTCATCGCGCTGAAACTTCAACCGACTGGTCATTTGGTTAAAGTAATGGCCAAGCTGTGAAATCTCGTCTTCGCCATCATCTTCGATCACGCGCACATCAAGATCGCCCGAACCCACCCGCTGTGATGCGGACACCAGACGGCCCACAGGCCGCGACAGCCGTTCGGCAAACCACAACCCCCCCCAAATCGCACCAAGGATAAGAACCATGGCAAAACCCAGATAAAGCAGGCCAAATTGGAACAAAAGTTGACCCCGCTCAGTGGCCAGTTCTTCGTATTGCTCCACCGTTTCGGTGGTGTCATCGAGCAAGGACAAGACCGTGCCATCCACAGCACGGGTCACATAAAGATAACGGTCACGAAAGGCGTTGAGCGGGATGAGTGCGCGGAACTCATTATTCTGCAAATCCTCAATGATCGCCAACCCGCTGTTCTCGGCCAATAGAAAATCGGTGGGGCCTGGGCGCTCATAGCCAAACTCATATGATCGCGCGCCACGCGCTGTGATATTGCCCAGCCCGTCGATCACAAAAGCCTCTGTCAGGCCTCTTTCGATCTGCGCCTGCACATCGCCCAGGGCACGGCGCACCTCGCCGTCATCCATAAACAGATTGCCCTGCCGCTCGCGATTCAGATAGGCCGCTAACCCCTGCCCGTCGCGGGTCAACTCACTGCGGTGTTCTTCCTCATAGGCTTGTGCTGTGGTCAAGGACGTGCGCAGCACGTTGCCCACGGGCTCTGAAAACAGCCCCTCCAGCGCGATGGAAATCAGAACAACCGAGAACACAGCCACAAGGACGATCGGCACCAATGCGGTGATCGCAAAAACCCCGGTCAGGCGCACAGCCAGTTGCGACCCGGCTGAACGCGCACGCCGGGCGGCAATCATCCGTGCGACCTGACGCAACACCAGCGCCGCCACAACCAGCACATAGATCAGGTCAAGCAACAGCACCAAACGTAACGTGTTCGACGATGCGCCTTGATCAAAGGGGCCGACGACAAAGTAGGTCAGCGCCGCCAGAATCGGCGCTGCAATCACAAGCCCCGTTGTGAGCGCGCTTTGAACCTGCCGCTGATAGAACCACCGGTTCAGGCGCGAAAAGTTCAGTCCTGGAAGGGTTCGCTGCACGTGCAGAGCCCAATATTGTGGTGAGGTCGCCCTCACGGTTCCGCTGTTGACATGTGGCCTTTGCGCGACGCTGACGCGTCAAGGTCACGGTTATGTTGCGGTTTTACATCAACTTGCGGCGGCGAGTCACGCGGATATCGAGATCGGTAATTTTCTTACGCAATGTATTGCGGTTTATCCCAAGTAAATCAGCACATTTCGCCTGATTTCCCCCGGTTGAATCAAGCGCGATTTCGATCAGCGGTCCTTCAACTTCCTTTAGGATTCGGTTGTATAGGCCCGGCGGCGGCAACACCCCACCATGCAGATCAAAGTAGCGACGCAAGTGTTTTGCCACGCTGGCGCTGAGCTTGTCCCCCTCCCCACTAGACCGCAGCGGTTCAATCGCGGGCTGATTGCCCAGGACCATCTCGACCTCAACACGGGCGATCTCTTCTTCGGCGGCAGTAAAGACCAACCGTCGCACAGCATTTTCCAACTGCCGTACATTGCCGGGCCAGCTGTAGGCGCGCACCAGATCAATCGCGGTGTCACCAAAGCGCCGGGCTGGTGCGCCGTCGCGTTCTGCACGCGCTAAAAAATGTTCGGCCAGCAGCGGGATATCATCGACCCGCTCGCGCAAGGGCGGCACGGCAACCGTCACACCACCCAGCCTGTAAAAAAGGTCTTCGCGGAAATCGCCCTCTTCCATACGCACCATCAGGTCAGATTGCGATGTCGCCATGATGCGCGGCGCGTTGTCACCCAGACTGTCCAGCATCCGCACAATGCGGGCCTGCGCCGGGGCTGACAGGTCGCTGATCTCGTCAAACAGCATCGATCCCCCCTTGGCCCGGCTGAGGACCGTCGAAGGCCCATCCATCCCTTCCAGGTCAGAGGCAGAGACGACCACAAAAGGCAGGCTGCGCCGGTCCGAAAAATCATGTACCACACGCGCAATCAGGGATTTTCCAGCCCCACTTTCACCAGTAATGAGCACCGGCAGCTGCGTGTTCATGACACGCGCCACAAGCCGGTAAAGCTCTTGCATCACCGCTGTGCGCCCAACAAGGGGCAGATCGCCGCCCTGTTCTGTTGATGCGATGTCGGGGCGACGGGCTGCCGGCGCGCGACGCGTAACCGCTAACGCACGAGCGGCGCGTTTCATCAGGTCAGGAAGATCAAAGGGTTTGGGCAGATAATCATAGGCGTCCGCTTCTGTCGCCTGAATGGCCGTCATGATCGTGTTCTGGGCCGAAATGACGATCACAGGCATTCCCGGGCGGGCATCCGCGATTTTGGGTAGTTGGTCCAACCCGTTGCCGTCAGGCATGACCACATCGGAAATCACCAAATCCCCTTTACCTTCGTCCACCCAACGCATCAGCGTCACCAGCGACGCCGTGGCATGCACTTTGCAACCCGCCCGGGTCAGCGCCTGCGTCAGCACCGTGCGGATCGTGCGGTCGTCATCGGCAACAAGGACAGTCCCATCCATTACGTTTCTCCTAATGCGTTGTCATTGGGCGCGATCGGCAACGAGACGCGGAAGGCCGTGCGGCCCGGCACGCTTTCCACTGAAATCCACCCCCCTGCATCACCGACCAGTTTGGACACCAGGGCCAGCCCCAAACCGGTGCCGTTTTCGCGCCCCGACACGAAGGGTTCGAAAATATCATCGGCAATCTCGCTTGGCAGGCCCGGTCCATCGTCGATAATTTCCACTTGCAGCGGCAAGCGCGCCTGGGTGCCATCTGACCGGCGCACACGCAGCGATGTGTCATAGAAGGTACGCAGGCGCAGTGTACCCACTTCTTTGCAAGCCTCTGAAGCGTTTTTAAGAAGGTTCAGAAACACCTGCAAAAGCTGATCGGCGTCCGCCATGGTCTGCGGCAGCGAGGGGTCGTAATCTTCCACAAAAATCATATGCGCGCCAAAGCCCACGGCAGCCGATTGCCGCGCACGGTCTAGCACATCGTGGATGTTCACTGGTTTCAACGCGGGCGGGCGCAGGTTGCCGAACTGTTCGACCTGCTCAAGCAGTTTCACGATGCGGCGGCTTTCGCCAACGATCAGATCGGTCATTTCCTGATCCTCCGGAGCCAGTCCCATGGACAGCAGTTGCGCCGCACCCGTGATACCTGCCAGTGGGTTTTTGATCTCATGGGCCAGCATTTCTGCCATCCCGATAGCAGATTTTGCGGCTTTCCCTGTCGAGTGGTTCTGATTAATCCGGCTGGCAATTTCACGCGGGCTGATCATGACAATCATGGTATCATCAGTGCCTTGCAACGGTGCAAACTGGATATTGCACAGCATTGGGGCACGTTCACCGCTGCCCACATCTACATCATTCACAAAAAGCGACGTGCTGTTTTGGCGCGCCCGCTGAAACGGCCCTTCCAACGGTGCATCAATCATCACCTTTTCCCATAGGCGCTGCCCTTCCAGCGCACGCGCGGACATGTTCAGGAAGGTCTCTGCGGCAGGGTTGCTCATCGTAATGACATCCTGCCCGTCCAGCATCAGCGACGGCACCGGCAAAGAGGTCCAGAGGCTTGCCCCAAGGATCATGCCGCCACCTGCAAGACCATCGCATCAGGCAAATCGCGCAGCACCTGCGCGGGGTCGACATGGGTCAGGATCGCCTTGCGCAACCCCGGCTCTGTGCGGGCATCATCCATGTACCAGCCCAGATGCTTGCGGGCGACCTTGCGCCCCATCTCGACCCCGTAGAATGACAGCATAGCCTCGTAATGGGTGCAGATCATGTCGGTGAGGGCGGCACCTTGCGGGATGTTTGGCGCGGGCATAGCATACAGTTCGGACGCGACCCCTGCCAGCAGCCACGGTCGCCCCTGCGCGCCACGCCCGATCATAACACCATCGGCGCCAGATTGGCGCAGGGCCGCCCGCGCTGTGTCAGCGCCGACGATGTCACCATTTGCGATGACTGGTATCGAAACGGCATCTTTGATCTGACGGATTGCGCCCCAATCAGCCGCCCCCTTGTAGAATTGACAGCGGGTGCGACCGTGGATCGTGACCAGCTTGATACCCGCACCCTCCGCACGCCGCGCCACGACAGCGGCATTAAGGCTGTCATCGTCCCAGCCCAGCCGAGTTTTCAGCGTCACAGGCACATCGACCGCATTCACCACAGCCTCGATCAGGCGAAGCGCATGATCGGGCGTGCGCAGCAGGGCGGAACCAGAATAGCCATTTGTGACCTTCTTGGCGGGGCACCCCATGTTGATATCAATGAGGGCGGCACCATTGCCTGCGACCATCTTTGCGGCCTCGGCCATCCAATAGGCGTCGCGTCCGGCAATCTGTACCGCTGTGCCCGCCTGATCATAGCCAAGCTCGGCCCGTTCGCGCACGCCCGGCTTGGCCTGCACCATTTCCTGACTGGCGACCATCTCGCTCACCACCCAACCGGCCCCGAAAGAAGCCACCAACTGGCGAAACGGCAAATCGGTGATACCCGCCAGAGGCGCGAGCGCGACCGGTGGCGCAAGCGCCACGTCATTCAAACACAGGGATTCGTTGCTTGCCAAAGGAACAGTCATTCGCTCGATGATTACGCGTCAAAGTCGGAATATGGCGATTTGCACCCTCACACAACGAAACCCGGCCAAGTTTGTCCTGTTTTATTGGCATGTGCCAATTTTTTGTGCACCCATCGCGGAAACTTGTCGAATTGCATCGGCATCCCCTGCAGCCTAAACCTGTCGGGCAGAGCAGTGGAGCCCTCATGACAACAGCCGCCATCATCGTCGCCGCAGGGCGCGGCACCCGGGCCGGGGGCGATCTTCCAAAACAGTGGCAGATGTTGCGCGGGCAATCCGTGGCCGCCCATGCAATGGCCTGTTTTGCGGCCCATCCAGGCATCAGTCAGCTGGTGCTGGTGCTGCATCCCGACGACGTTGACAGCACCCTTTGGCCGCGTGAACCGGAGACCACCGTTGTCACCGGGGGTGCAACCCGCGCGGCGTCCGTGCAGGCCGGATTGGCGGCTGTTGATCCAGCCACGACCAAAGTCCTGATCCATGACGCCGCCCGGCCGCTGGTGACCACTGAATTGATCGACCGGGTTCTTGCGGCGCTGGAGACGCATCAAGGCGCGGCCCCTGCGGTTGCTGTGTCCGATACGCTGTGGCATGGCGCGGATGGTTTGGTCGATGCGGTACAGGACCGTGTGGGCCTTTACCGCGCGCAAACCCCGCAGGGGTTTCACCTTGTGCCGCTTCTCGCGGCCCACAGTGCCAGCACGGGGCAGGAAACCGATGATGTGGCCGTCGCCCGCGCCGCAGGGCTGGACGTTGCCATCGTCCCGGGCGATGAAGACAACGTCAAAATCACCACACCCGAAGATTTCGACCGGGTGGAAAAACGGATGAGGGCCGCGATGGATATGCGCGTTGGCAATGGCTATGACGTACACCGTTTTGGGCCGGGCGATCATGTCTGGCTTTGCGGTGTCCAGATCCCCCATGCGCGCAGCCTGCAGGGGCATTCTGACGCGGATGTGGGAATGCATGCCGTGACCGACGCGATTTATGGTGCGCTGGGCAAGGGCGATATCGGCCAGCATTTCCCCCCATCCGATCCACAGTGGAAAGGCGCGGCAAGCCATATTTTTCTGGAGCATGCGGTCGCATTGGCAAAGTCGGAAGGGTTCAGCGTCAATAATGTGGATTGCACATTGGTTTGCGAACACCCCAAGATTGGCCCGCATCAAGACGCAATGAAAGCCGTGATGGGCGCCTATATGGGGCTGGAAAGTGACAGGATCAGTGTGAAGGCCACCACATCAGAAAAACTGGGCTTTACCGGCCGCGAAGAAGGCATCGCCGCCATTGCCACCGTCATGCTGGTGACGCCATGACCCATCTGATTGCCACGTTCTTTTATGTCGGCCACATCCGCCCTGCCCCCGGCACCTGGGGATCACTTGCCGCCCTGCCCGCGGCATGGGTGCTTTATGTGCTGACCGGGCCATGGGGCCTTGTTGCAGGTACACTCCTGTCTTACGCGCTGGGCGTCTGGGCCACCGGGGTCGAGACGAAGGGCAAAGATAACCATGATCCGTCCGAGATTGTCATTGATGAGGTGTGCGGCCAATGGATCGCACTTCTACCACTCGCCTTTGGGGCCGCGCGGCAGGACGTCAGCATCCTTGCGCTTTGGCCCGGCTGGATTGGGGCATTTGTGCTGTTCCGGCTGTTCGACATCACCAAATGGGGCCCTGTGGGCTGGGCCGATCGGATGCATGGGCCAACAGGTGTGATGCTGGATGACGTGATCGCAGGTATCTTTGCGGCCATCGGCGTCGCAATCCTGGCGGCCCTTTATCACATCGTCTTAATATGAGCGCCGAGGCGCTTCTTGCCTCGGCCAAGGCCAAGGGCGTCATGCTTGCCACCGCCGAAAGCTGCACCGGCGGGATGCTGAGTGCTGCAATCACGGATGTTCCGGGAAGCTCGGCGATCTTTGACAGGGCATTTGTCACCTACACCAATGCCGCAAAAATGCAGATGCTGGACGTCGCACAGGCGACCCTGGATGCACATGGCGCGGTCTCCGAAGAGGTCGCAGCAGAGATGGCAAGTGGCGTGCTACATCACTCAGACGCCGATATTGCGGTATCGGTCACAGGGATCGCCGGACCGGGCGGGTCAGAGCATAAGCCCGAAGGCCGGGTGTGCTTCGGATTGGCCATCAAGACGGGCGTTACCACCGAAACGGTCGAATTTGGTGCGTTGGGCCGCGACAAGGTACGCGCGGCGGCACGCGACCACGGCTTGGCGCTCTTCCGCAGGGCGGTGGCGGCAATAACAGGCAATTCCTAGGAGCAGCCTAGCGCGGGCCATATAGCTCTGCCGCGCGCCGCTCAAACGACCGGACGACGCGCTGCATCGCCTCATTGAAGAACATGCCAGCAGCGCCCTGCAACAGCCGGTTCTTGAATTCAAAGTCGACGGCGAACGACACCTCAGACCCGCCTGGGACATCCTTGAACTGCCATTGGCTTTCTAGATGTTTGACCGGGCCGTCGATGTAAGCGGTATCGATCTTCAGCGCTTCAGGCCACAGCAGCACGCGACTGCCAAATTTTTCACGAAAGACTTTGAAAGAAATGACCAGGTCGGCCAGCATTTCCGCGTGATCCCCCCTGTCGGTGACACTGCGCACCCTTGCGGCGGCCGTCCACGGCAGAAACTGTGGGTAGTCAGCGACATCTGCCACAAGGTCATACATCTGCCGGGCCGTGTACGGCAGAAATTTTGTTTCGGAATGACTGGGCATCTTGGGCTTTCGCGGGTGACTTCACCGCCCCATGTCGTAAACTGCGCCAGAAAAATCAACCCATTCCCCAAGTTTGAGGCCCACATGTCGCACCGCCCCTATGTGATTGACGAAATGATCAGCGCCAAGGCGATTGCCGCAAGGATCGAAGACCTCGCCCGTGACATCCGCCAAGACTTTGCCGACACGGATAAATTGGTCGTGGTTGGCCTGCTGCGTGGATCCTTCGTGTTTATCGCCGATCTGGTGCGTGAACTGGACCTGCCGGTCGAGGTCGATTTCCTTGAGGCCTCATCTTATGGTGACGGTATGGAAAGCAGTCGCGAGGTGCGCATCCTCAAGGATTTGCGCGGCCAGATCGAAGGGCGCGATGTGCTGGTGGTCGAGGATATCGTTGATACCGGTCACACGCTGTCACATGTCACGAAATACCTGATGTCGCGCAAACCGGCGCGGATGCGCACGATTGCCCTGCTCGATAAACCCGCGCGGCGCGAGGTGGACCTCAAGGCCACATGGACCGGCTTTGAAATCCCCGATGAATTCGTTGTGGGCTATGGCATCGACTTTGCCCAACGCAACCGCAACCTGCCGTTTATCGGCAAGGTGCGTTTCCCGGACGACGATGCGTGATCGCCACTTGCCCTTGCGCCAACCCGCAGGCTTGCCTACTTAGAAGGTGTCCTTCGGGACTATGGACATAAACGCGCTCGTAATAAGCGGATCGGACCCGGGGGCGGTACCCGGCG
>CAKMYZ010000021.1 GCA_929200255.1 uncultured Alphaproteobacteria bacterium
CAGACACCAGCACCTGAAGCTGGCGCGTCTACCAATTCCGCCACCTGGGCAGGTCACGTGAGGGGCGATTTACGCGCGGTTGCTGGTCCTGTCAACGCGATTCGAGGCGAAAAGCGCTTTGCTTGGTTGAATCATCAGGATTGCGCCTTGTCTGGCTACAGGGGGCCGGATAAACCCGTCATGCAAATCTAAGAGGTTCATCCCGATGTCCCAGCTTGTCACGATCTTTGGTGGTTCCGGTTTTGTCGGTCGCTACATTGCCCGCCGCATGGCCAAAGAAGGCTGGCGCGTCCGAGTTGCCGTGCGCAACGTGAACGAGGCGATGTTCGTGCGCCCATATGGTGTTGTGGGGCAAGTTGAGCCAGTGTTCTGCAATATTCGCGATGACGCGAGTGTCGCTGCTGTGACGCAAGGTGCGGATGCCGTTGTGAACTGCGTTGGCGTCCTTGATGAGGTTGGAAAGAACACTTTTTCCGCAGTGCAGGCCGAGGGCGCAGAGCGCATCGCCCGTGTTGCCGCCGCACATGATGTGGCGCGGATGGTGCATATCTCGGCCATTGGTGCGGATGCGGATGCGCAAAGTGAATACGCGCAGACCAAGGCTGCGGGTGAGGCTGGCGTTCTGGCCCATATGCCGGACGCTGTTATTTTGCGTCCTTCCATCATCTTTGGCCCTGAAGACGACTTCTTTAACCGCTTCGCGGGGATGAGCCGGTTTGGCCCGGTTCTGCCTGTGATCGGCGCCGGCACGAAATTTCAGCCGGTCTATGTCGATGATGTTGCCGCGGCTGCGACCAAGGCTGTCTTGGGCGAGGTTGCCGCTGGTGTTTATGAACTTGGTGGCCCGGATACACATAGCTTCCGCGCGCTGATGCAGCAGATGTTGGGCGTGATCCACCGTCGCCGCTTGATCGTCAACATCCCTTTCTGGGCGGCCCGCGCGATGGCTTCGATGTTTGCGATTGGCCGCGCATTGACGCTTGGGTTGGTCAAAGGACCGGTGACCAAGGATCAGGTGATCAATCTGGCGGTCGACAATGTCGTGTCAGAGGGTGCACGGGGTTTTGATGCGCTGGGGATTTCGCCAACGGCAATGGAGGCCGTGCTGCCCGATTACCTTTGGCGTTTCCGCCCCTCTGGTCAGTATGACGCGATCAAGGATTCTGCCAAGAACCTGCGGAAAACCTAAGTGTAGGCGATGCAAAGCAGAATGGCTCCCAGTGCGATGCGGTAGATCACGTAGGGCGTGAAGCTTACCGCTTTCAGCAGGCGCATCATCAGTGTCAGTGCCAAGAGTGCTGCCGCAAAAGACATGGCTGCCACGATCCCGATATCGCGTAACATGCCGGTGTCTGCGGTGCCGATGACGTCAAGGCTGAGCAGCGCCCCGGATGCGATGATCGTGGGGATCGACATCAGCATCGACAGGCGTGCGGCGTCAGTGCGGGTATAACCCAACATGCGCCCCGCCGTGATCGTGATCCCTGATCTTGACGTGCCGGGGATGAGTGCCACCGCCTGCCACAGTCCCATCTTTATCGCGTCCCGCAGCGACCATGTCTCGGCGGTTTTCTGGGTGGTTCCATTTTGGTCCGCCCAATAAAGCAAGATCCCGAAAATGATCATTGCCCAACCGATCACCGCGATGCCGCGCATGGCGTCAGACAATCCTGTCAGCTTCAGGATCAACCCTACGACGATCACCGGGACGGTGGCGATCAGCAGGCAAAGGGCCAGGAATGAGCCTTGGGTGTCGATCTTACCACGGAGCAGCCGCAGCGTACCCGCCAGAGCGCGCCGGACATCTGCCCAGAAGTACAGAACGACCGCCACAAGCGTACCCAGATGTGCGGCGACATCGATGATTTGCCCTTGGTCATTCAGCCCGGTCAGTGATGGCAAAAGGATGAGATGCCCGGAGGAAGAGACCGGCAGAAACTCGGCCAGTCCCTGGATCAGCGCAATAAGCAGCAAGTTGAAGGTGGTCATATGTTCGGACTTTGATTCGGTTGCATCAACCTAACTCACGAGAACCTTGGGGGAAGAGGGTATATAGGTATCATGTCGGACCTAATATCGGATATTCTAGATGAGAAAATCCGCAGCAAGGCGAATTTTCTCACATATATGTCAGCAATACTGCCTTTTATTTCCAGATGAGCCGTTCTAAAAGGCGGCTCGCCTCGCGAAACGGGAGAGTAGCCATGGCTGGCCAGAAAATGCTGAAGTTCACTAAGGTTGAACGCGACATGCCGGAAAAGCGTGCGCCCGATCTACGCAATCAGGATTTCGGTGAGATTTATGCAGAGTACGCCCGTGACAAGGCCGCCGAGCAAGCCAGCCGATGCAGCCAGTGCGGCGTGCCCTATTGCCAGACCCACTGTCCGTTACACAACAATATACCCGACTGGCTGCGCCTGACTGCCGAGGGCCGTTTGCAAGAGGCGTATGAAATCAGTCAGGCCACAAACACCTTTCCCGAAATCTGTGGCCGTATTTGCCCGCAGGATCGCCTGTGCGAAGGCAACTGTGTGATTGAACAGTCGGGCCATGGCACTGTGACTATTGGTTCGATTGAGAAGTACATCACAGACACGGCGTTTGAGGAGGGTTGGGTGCAGCCCATCCGTCCGCATGTCGAGCGGGGCGAAAGCGTCGGCATCATTGGTGCCGGTCCCGGTGGTCTTGCCGCTGCTGACATGCTGCGCCGTCAGGGCGTACAGGTCACGGTCTACGACCGCTATGATCGTGGCGGTGGTTTGCTGACTTATGGCATCCCCGGGTTCAAGTTAGAGAAAGACATCGTCATGCAGCGCATGGCGCAGCTTGAGGATGGCGGCGTGCAGTTCGTGCTGAGCTGCAATGTCGGCGAAGATCTGTCGTTTGACGCCATTCGTGGCAAACACGATGCGGTGCTGATTGCGACGGGGGTCTATAAAACAAGGGATCTGCCGGATTCCAGTGCCGAGGGCATCGTGAACGCCATCGACTATTTGGCGGCAAGCAATCGCAAAAGCTTTGGCGATGACGTGCCGGAGTTCGACAGCGGTGAGCTGAACGCAGACGGCAAGCGCGTTGTCGTGATCGGTGGAGGTGATACGGCCATGGATTGTGTCCGTACCGCGGTGCGCCAGGGGGCGGAAAGCGTCAAATGTCTTTATCGGCGCGACAAGGCGAATATGCCCGGATCGCAACGCGAGGTGCAAAACGCCGAGGAAGAGGGCGTGGAGTTTGTCTGGTTATCCGCCCCTAACGGGTTTGAGGGCGATGCTGTCACCGGTGTGAAGGTGCAGAAGATGCGCCTTGGCGCGCCCGATGCAACTGGCCGTCAAGCACCGGAATTGATAGAAGGTGCCGATTACGTCGAAGGCGCTGATCTGGTGATCAAGGCGTTGGGCTTTGAACCGGAGAATCTGCCGAAACTTTGGGGCGTTGATGGTTTGGACGTGACCCGCTGGGGCACGATCAAGGCGGACTTTGGCACTGGGGCGACCGCGCTGGAAGGTGTCTATGCCGCCGGTGATATCGTGCGCGGTGCTTCGCTTGTCGTCTGGGCCATCCGCGACGGGCGTGACTGCGCGACGGCAATTCTGGAATACTTGGGGCAGGTGGCTACGGTGGCTGCTGAATAGGTCAAAAGTGACGTACAGTGGGCGTACATATCCTGTACATACGCTGTACGTACACTGGTCCATACAGCCAATTTGATTAGGTCACACTCACTGACCCGGAAGGTAAAGAAATGATAAAACCCTTAGTACTCCTCACAACACTCACATTGGCCGCGCCTGCTGTTGCCCAGCAAAGCTTTGCTGCACCTGAAGGGTGTGAGGCCAAGCTGACCGTGCAGCACAAGTCTTGCGTGCTGATCAACGTCTGGACCTGCGAGGCCGACATCCCCGGTGATCAGTGGATCGCCCTGATCAGCCAGCAGGGTGTGTTCAGTGTCCAGAAAGTTGATTCCGAATTCCAGTGGCTTGAAAGCTACAAAGTCACCGGCAATGAGCAGCTGATCACCCCCGCTGACGATCCTGCATCCCTGACAGAGTTGTTTGCCAATCAGGTCGACACCTGGGATTTCACCCTTGAGACGGAAGGCGGCACTGAACGCAACGTCGGCTTTGATAGCCTGACCGGCGAAATCACCGTTATCGACGGTGAGGAACTGCTGAATACCGAGTATTCCGGCCGCACCGTTGATCAGGATGGTGTCGAATTGGACTTGGGCAGTGGCCGCCAGTTTGTCAGTGAAAAGCATCGGTTGTTCTTCTTTGGTGAAGCATGGCAGGACGCCACCCCCGACCAGATCATCGACATGTCCCCGGTCGAGTTCATTTATCCCGATGAGCCGGGGTTTTTCAGTGATCAACCCAAGTATGAATGCAACGAAATTGACGCGAGCTATCAGCCATGAGAGTCGCTGTTGCCCTGATTTGCGCGGCACTGCCAGCCACGGCCCAGCAAAGCCCCGCCCAGTTCAGTCTGCCTGCGGGCTGTGATGCCTATCTTACTGTGCAGACCGAAAGCTGCGAGGTGAACCACTACTTCACCTGCGCCGCCGACCCAGACGGCAATCAGCGCCGGGTGTCGCTGGATGAACAGGGCATGACCTATCTGGGCATGATCGACCGTGAAACCCAGTGGATCGAAAGCTTTCATGTTCTCAGCGGCCATAGTGAGGCGCTGGAACCCGACCCAGAGGAACGTGCATCCCTTTCCGAGTTGATTGAAACCGGGGCCGATGATTTTGATTTCCGCACCCTGTCAGATGAAATCGGTATCACCCGCTATGTTGGGCAGGACACACTGACGGGTCTTCAGGTCACAATAGATGGCGTCACCCTGGACGAGACCACTTATGACATCACCGCCTATGACAGCGCGGGCAACGTCATCTGGTCCGCCAAGGGCAATGAGTTCATCAGCCGCAACTGGCGCATGTTCCTGTCAGGCAGCGGCACGGTGACCACCCCTGACGGCAGCTATGAGCGCGCCAACCGCCCTGTTGAGTTCATCTACCCCGGCGAGTCCGGGTTTCTGAGCAGCCGTCCCAAGCATGGATGCGGGGTGGCGATTTCATGATGGTGGTGCGTGTGATCCCTTTGGCGGCTGTAATCTGGCCGGGCGTGGCCGTGGCTGATGACTTCGCCAAGCGCCGCGCGACCTGTGCCCCTGTGGTGACCGCGCTTTACGATGATTGTACGCTTCAGAACACCTATCGCTGTGCCGATGGCAGCACATACATTGAAGATCTGGATGAATTTGGCGATATCTTTGCATCGCTGTACGGTCCTGACTTTGAAACCATCTATCAGGTTGATACGGTAACCGGCACCGGTATTGAAAACGTCGTGCGCGCCGATGATCCGTTTTCCTTTGATGCGCTGATTGCAGATGGGCAGGTAACATCCCGCAAGGTTGTCACAAGTTCCATGATCCCGGGCACTCGCATGGAATCCGACATGTTTGGGAAGACGCGTATGACGCCGGAACGGCGCAGCTATTCGGCGGGCACGTTTGCCGTCGCCACCACCAGTCAATCGCTTGAGGTTGGATTTGGTGGAAACCGCGCAATTGTTGACGCAGAGTACCTTATCGATCCTGACCGCCGCCTGATGGTGGAGGGAAACGGCAGCGCGAGTTTTGCTGGCGCGGCGATCCCCATGCCCTCGCTGACAGATATTATTGGGCCGGATCATCCGTTTTTCATGTCCCAATCCCCCTTAGAAACATGCCAGGACCAGTTGTCATTTCTGACGCATGAGCCTGCCCTGCAAGTGGAGACACCCCATGACAACCTATGACCAAGCCTGGGTCGCAGCTGAGGAAGCCAAGCGTCAGTGGATGGCTGAAAACGGTCTGTATAAGGACGACGACGAACATGCCTCTTGTGGGGTTGGTCTTGTTGTTTCGATTGATGGCACGGCGTCCCGCGGGGTGGTCGAAAAGGGCATCAATGCGCTGAAGGCCGTCTGGCACCGCGGTGCTGTCGATGCTGACGGAAAAACCGGCGACGGTGCTGGCATTCACGTGCAGATCCCGGTGCCGTTCTTTGAGGATCAGATCCGCCGTACCGGTCATGAGCCGCAAGAGGGGGAACAGATTGCTGTGGGTCAGGTGTTCCTGCCCCGCACGGATTTTGGTGCGCAGGAGCGCTGCCGTACGATTGTGGAAACCGAAGTGCTGCGGATGGGTCACTATATCTATGGCTGGCGCCATGTGCCAGTGAACACCGAAGTGCTGGGCGACAAGGCCAACGCGACCCGTCCTGAGATCGAGCAGATTCTGATCCGCTGTGAAAAGGACATGGATGAGGAACAGTTCGAGCGCGAACTCTACATCATTCGCCGCCGGATCGAAAAAGCGGCAACTGCCGCAGGTATCCCCAGTGTCTACATCTGTTCCCTGTCCTGCCGGTCGATCATCTACAAGGGCATGATGCTGGCCGAACAGGTGGCAGAGTTTTACCCCGACCTGATGGATGCCCGGTTTGAAAGCGCCTTTGCGATCTATCACCAGCGTTATTCCACCAACACATTCCCGCAGTGGGCGCTGGCCCAGCCATTCCGCATGTTGGCCCACAACGGAGAGATCAACACCCTGAAAGGCAACGTCAACTGGATGCGGTCGCACGAAATTCGCATGGCGTCGAACGCATTTGGCGAAAAAGCCGAGGATATCAAACCGATCATTCCGTCGGGTGCGTCGGATAGTTCCGCCCTTGATTCCGTGTTTGAGGTGCTGGTCCGTGCGGGCCGCAATGCGCCGATGGCCAAAACCATGATGGTGCCAGAGGCATGGTCGCAGCAGGCCGTCGAAATGCCCCCTGCGTGGCAGGACATGTACGGCTATTGCAACGCGGTGATGGAACCCTGGGATGGCCCTGCCGCATTGGCGATGACCGATGGTCGCTGGGTCTGTGGCGGCTTGGATCGTAATGGCCTGCGCCCTCTGCGGTATGTTGTGACCGGTGACGGCCTGCTTGTTGCAGGGTCCGAGGTGGGCATGGTGCCGGTGGATGAGGCGACTGTTGTTGAGAAGGGCGCGCTTGGCCCCGGTCAGATGATTGCCGTCGATATGCAAGAGGGCAAGTTGTTCCGTGATGAAGAGCTGAAGGACCAGCTCGCCGCGGGGCAGCCCTTTAGTGCGTGGGTTAAGCGGGTCACTGACCTGAGCCGTTTGATGCGCGATGCGCCCGAAACCGCGATTTACGACGGTGAAGAGCTACGCAAACGCCAGATGGCCGCCGGTTACAGCATTGAAGAGTTGGAGCAGGTGCTGGCCCCGATGGCCGAAGACGGTAAGGAAATGATCGCGTCGATGGGGGATGACACGCCGTCGGCTGTTCTGTCCAACACCTATCGCCCGTTGTCACATTTCTTTCGCCAGAATTTCTCTCAGGTCACGAACCCGCCGATCGATAGCCTGCGCGAAAGTCGGGTGATGTCGCTAAAGACGCGGTTTGGTAACCTCAAGAACGTGCTGGATGAGGATTCATCGCAGACAGAGATTCTGCTGCTCGACAGCCCCTTTGTGGGAAATGCCGAATTTGAAACGATGCTTGCCCAGTTCGGCGAAAGCGTGGCCGAGATTGATTGCACCTTTGCTCCGGGTGCCGGCGCGCTTATGGCCGGTCTGACCCGTATCCGGGAAGAGGCCGAGGATGCCGTCCGCTCTGGTGCGGGGCACATCGTGCTGACCGACCAGCATCAGGGCGAAAACCGTGTGCCGATGCCGATGATCCTGGCCACCTCTGCTGTGCATTCGGGTCTGACCAGAAAGGGGCTGCGCACCTTCTGTTCGATCAATGTACGCGCTGCTGAATGTATCGATCCGCATTATTTTGCCGTGCTCATCGGATGCGGTGCGACCACGGTGAATGCCTATCTTGCGCAGGATTCTATTGCGGACCGGGTGCGCCGTGGGTTGATTGATGACACGCTGACCGATGCGATGCGCCGCTACCGGGCGGCCATTGATGCGGGGCTGTTGAAAATCATGTCCAAGATGGGGATTTCCGTCCTGTCATCTTATCGCGGTGGTCTGAATTTTGAGGCTGTCGGCCTGTCCCGTGCGATGGTTGCCGAATACTTCCCCGGGATGCATTCCCGCATTTCCGGTATCGGTACCAACGGTATTCAGACCAAGGTAGAAGAAGTCCATGCCCGCGGCTGGAAGGGCGGCAGTGATGTGTTGCCCATTGGTGGTTTTTACAAGGCCCGCCGGTCAGGGGAAAAGCACGCCTGGGAAGCGCAGACCATGCATATGTTGCAAGCCGCCTGCAACAACGCGAGCTATTCCCTGTGGCAGCAATATTCCAAGTCGATGCAGTCCAACCCGCCGATTCATCTGCGTGATTTGCTGGCGATCAAGCCCTTGGGCAAGGAAATCCCGATTGAAGAGGTGGAAAGCATCACCGCGATCCGCAAGCGCTTTGTGACGCCCGGCATGTCGCTTGGCGCGCTATCGCCCGAGGCACATAAGACCCTGAACGTCGCGATGAACCGCATCGGTGCAAAGTCTGACAGTGGTGAAGGCGGTGAAGATCCCGCGCATTTCAACCCTGAACCCAATGGCGATAATCCGTCTGCGAAGATCAAGCAGGTGGCATCCGGTCGTTTTGGTGTCACGGCGGAATATCTGAACGCTTGCGAGGAGTTAGAGATCAAGGTCGCCCAGGGTGCAAAGCCCGGTGAGGGTGGTCAACTGCCCGGTATGAAGGTCACCGATTTGATCGCGCGTCTGCGTCATTCGACCAAAGGGGTGACCCTGATTTCGCCACCGCCGCACCACGACATTTACTCGATCGAGGATCTGGCGCAGCTGATCTATGACCTCAAGCAGATCAACCCGCGTTGTAAGGTGACGGTCAAGCTGGTGTCGTCCTCTGGTGTTGGTACGATTGCCGCTGGCGTGGCCAAAGCCAAGGCTGATGTGATCCTGATTTCAGGTCATAATGGTGGCACAGGTGCGTCGCCGGGTACATCGATCAAATACGCGGGTCTGCCGTGGGAAATGGGCCTGACCGAGGCGCATCAGGTCTTGGCGATGAACAACTTGCGTGAACGTATCACCCTGCGCACCGATGGCGGCCTGCGGACCGGCCGTGACATTGTCATGGCTGCAATGATGGGTGCCGAGGAATACGGCATCGGCACCGCCGCGCTGATCGCGATGGGCTGCATCATGGTGCGTCAATGCCAGTCGAACACCTGCCCCGTGGGTGTATGTACACAGGATGAGGCGCTGCGCGGCAAGTTCACCGGCAATGCCGATAAGGTTGTGAACCTGATCACCTTCTATGCGACCGAGGTGCGTGAGATTCTTGCGTCGATTGGCGCGCGCAGCCTGGACGATGTGATTGGCCGCGCTGATCTGCTGACGCAGGTCAGCCGTGGGTCGGCCCATCTGGATGATCTGGACCTCAACCCGCTGCTGATCACTGTCGATGGTGCGCATAAGATCACCTATGATCGCAACAAGCCGCGCAATGCTGTGGATGACACCTTGGATGCGCAAATCGTGAAGGATGCTGCACGCTTCCTGAATGATGGTGAAAAGATGCAGCTGGACTATGCCGTGCAGAACACGTTGCGGACCATCGGCACGCGCACGTCGAGCCACATCGTACAGAACTTTGGTATGCGCAATGATCTGCAACCCGACCACCTGACGGTGAAGCTGCGCGGCTCTGCGGGGCAGTCGCTGGGTGCGTTTGCAGCGCCGGGGCTAAAGTTGGAGGTGTCGGGAGATGCCAATGATTATGTTGGCAAGGGTCTTTCGGGTGGTACGATTGTTGTGCGCCCGCCAATGGTCAGTCCGCTGGTGGCATCCGATAACACCATCATCGGGAACACGGTTCTTTATGGTGCGACCGATGGGTATCTGTTTGCCGCCGGCCGCGCGGGCGAGCGGTTCGCGGTGCGCAATTCCGGCGCGAAAGTTGTGATTGAGGGCTGTGGCACCAACGGCTGTGAATATATGACCGGCGGCGTGGCCGTGATCCTTGGGTCGATTGGCGCCAACTTTGGTGCGGGTATGACAGGCGGGATGGCCTATCTGTATGATCCCAAAGGCGAAGCGGCTGATCTGATCAACATGGAAACACTGGTGACCAATCCGGTGAGCGTGGACCATTGGCATGACCAGCTGAAAGGCCTGATTGAACGGCACGCGGCAGAGACCGGGAGCCGCAAGGCCGCTGATCTGTTGCAGCACTGGGATCTTGAGAAAGGGAACTTTGTGCAGGTTTGCCCAAAGGAAATGCTGGTGCATCTGCCGCATCCGCTGAGCATCGAAGACGCGGCGATCCCTGCGGAATAAATGACACGCCTCCGCGCGGAAAATCGCGCGGGGGTGTGCCGCTTCTTGACCACCGCGACCTGCCCATGGCTTAAGTCATGTGATGGCAGAGGCGACCACACCAAAGAAGCGCACGGCGAAAAAGCCGGCACCCAAGAAGAAACCAGCGAAGAAAACCCAAAAGCTGGGGCTGATCGCCCGGGCGCGGCGGTTTGTGCGGCGGATGGTTTTTTTGGGTATCGTATCCCTGTGCGGTTTTGCCCTGCTCTGGACACTGCTCTATGCTTTCATCAACCCGCCGACGACGCCTTACATGCGCGCTGAGGCCCATCGTTTGGTCAATATCAAACAGGAATGGGTCGCGATGGAGGATATCGCGCCGGTGATGGCCCGCTCTGCTGTGGCGGCTGAGGATGCCAATTTCTGCCTGCATTGGGGGCTGGATGTGAATGCCATTCAAGCCGCAGTGGAACGTGGACGCGGGGGCGCATCGACCATTTCGCAGCAAGTCGTCAAGAACGTATTCCTGTGGCATGGCCGCAGTTGGACGCGCAAAGCGATTGAGGCGCTCTGGACCCCGATGAGCGAGGCGGTCTGGTCCAAGCGCCGCATCATCGAGATTTACCTGAACGTGGCCGAGTTTGACGAAGGCGTGTTTGGGGTGCAGGCGGCCGCGCGCCATTACTTTGGCGTTGATGCCAGTGATTTGTCGGCCACACAGGCAGCACGCCTTGCAGCGATCCTGCCATCCCCAAAGAACCGATCCGCCAGCAATCCCAGCACGTTCACACGTCGTCGTGCCGCGCAAATTCGCAGCGGGGCTGCGACGATCGCGGCTGATGGGCGTGCGGATTGCTTTGAGAGCTGACTTTGATCCTGATCAATCAGCCTGAGCGGTTTTTGGGTTAACATGCCCACACGCAATATTATGGTATGGGCTGATGTCGATCCTGATCCTTTTTTACTCCCGCACCGGAAACAACCGTGTTCTGGCCCGGCATCTGGCCGGCAGGCTTGGCGCGACGTTGGAAGAGGTAAAAACCCGCCATTGGTATCCTTTCCCGCGGGTGATCTGGAATATGCGCAACGGGCGCCGCCCCGCTGTGCATCCCCTGCGTGTGGACCTGGCTGCATTTGATCACGTGCTGGTGCTTGGCCCGCTTTGGGACATGCATGTGGCCTTCCCCCTGGCCGAAGCCCTTCACATCAATCGCGCCGCCATAGGTCGTTATGCGTTTGTGTCCCTATGCGGCTATCTGCGCGATGGGCAGCCCGAAGCGGTGCGCGTACGGCTTGTTGAACTGCTGGGCCACCCCCCGGTTCATCAGATGGAACTGCATGTGGGGGATCTGGTTGCAGAAGCAGATCGTAGCGATGTGCGCAAAGTGTCGGGGCGGCGTGTCATTGAAGATGACCTTGCTACATTCGACACACAGATCGCGACAATTTCCGGTTGGTTCGCCCGCGGCTGATCGGGCGGCGGACCCATGCGCGATGTGCATAGAAGATAGGCTGCCCATTGATCCGCCCCGCCGCATGCGGCATTGATGGGGAACCCCAGTAAAGAGCGACCAATGAACACCCTGTATCATTATCCATTGTCCCCGTTTTGCCGCAAAGTCCGCCTGTGCATGGCGGAAAAGAAGATTGAGGTTGGTCTGGTTGAGGAGCGCTATTGGGAGCAAGATCCCGATTTTCTGCGCCGCAATCCTGCTGGCAAGGTTCCCGTGCTCAAGATGGGAAGCCGGACCATGTCTGAGAGTGCGGCCATTTGTGAGTATCTGGATGAGACACACCCCACACCACCACTGTTTCCGTCGGGTGCAGAGGCCCGTTGCGAAGTCCGCCGTCTGGTGGGGTGGTTTGATGACAAGTTCTATCATGAGGTGACTGCGAAGCTGATCGGTGAGCGCGTTTATCGCAAGGTCATGGGCACCGGATACCCTGACAGCACTAATGTCAAAGCCGGCGCCAGGGCGATCAAATACCACCTTGATTACATGGCGCATCTGCTGGACGCGCGCCGCTGGCTGGCTGGCAATGACATGACAATGGCGGATTTTGCCGCTGCGGCGCAGCTGTCTTGTCTGGACTACACAAGCGATGTGGATTGGAACCGCCATGAGGTGCTGAAGGATTGGTACGCCAAGATCAAATCCCGTCCTGCCTTTCGATCCATCCTGGCGGATGAGGTGCCGGGGTTTCAGCCTGCTGCACATTATGCTGATCTCGACTTTTGAATTGAGAGGGCGCAGGGGGCTCTGCCCCCGACGCTGCGCGCCTCCCCCGAGATATTTATGAACACTAGAAGCCTGAAAGAGCGCCTGACCGCACAGGCTTTGGAGGCCGGGTTTGCATCGGTTGGGGTGTGTCGCCCGGATGCTGTGCCAGCGTTGCCAGAGCGACTTGCCGCTTTTGTTGATGCTGGGATGCACGGGCAAATGGGCTGGATGGCCGAACGGATGCACTGGCGTGCTGATCCCGCAGCACTCTGGCCCGAAGCCCGGTCGGTGATCATGTTGGCAGAGCCTTATACGCCGGAGCATGACCCTTTGGCGGTTTTGGGGCATCCGGACCGTGCCGCGATCAGTGTTTACGCCCAAAACCGTGATTATCATGATGTGGTCAAGAAGCGCCTGAAACGGGTTGGGCGGTGGTTGATTGAACAGGCACCGGGGGCCGAGATTAAGGTGTTCGTGGATACGGCGCCCGTGATGGAGAAGCCGCTGGCGCAGGCCGCCGGTCTGGGTTGGCAGGGCAAGCATACGAATTTGCTGAGTCGTGATCTGGGGAATTGGTTTTTTTTGGGGGCGATTTTTACGACCCTCGCCTTTGATGCTGACGCGGCTGAGGTCAGCCATTGTGGATCATGCACCGCCTGTCTGGATATTTGCCCCACTGCGGCCTTTCCTGCGCCTTATCGCCTCGATCCACGGCGCTGCATTTCTTATCTGACGATCGAGCATAAGGGCCCGGTGGACGCGGATTTGCGCGCCTTGATGGGCAATCGCATTTATGGCTGTGATGACTGCCTGGCGATTTGCCCCTGGAACAAGTTTGCCAAGCAAGGCCGCGATACAAAACTGGCAGCCCGCGATGATTTGATTGCGCCGCCCTTGGCCGCGTTGGCCAAATTGGATGATGCGGCATTTCGAGCGTTCTTCTCAGGTTCGCCGATCAAGCGTATCGGGCGGGATCGCTTTATCCGCAATGTGGCCTATGCGATTGGCAATTCGGGTGATCCTGCGCTGATCCCCGCCGTTTCACCTTTGGTTGATGATCCCGATCCCGCGGTGGCCGATGCGGCGCGCTGGGCTATCTTACGGCTCAAGGAGGACTGCACATGATCCGAATTCTTGCTTTGATGTTGTTGCCTGTGGGTGCTGTGGCGCAAGTGGCCCAAGGTCCGGCAAATGCTGATTTTCGACCCGCTTTTCAGAATCAGACTCGCGCGCCAGCGCTGCCCGAAACCCGTGTTGAGGTCACGGTTTTCGCGCAGGGTCTGGATAGCCCTTGGGGCATTGCGCCACTGGGTTCTGGCCAGTTTCTGGTCACCGAACGCAGCGGGATGCTGCGCCTGATTGATGAGGACGGCAGTATCAGCGCCCCGTTGATCGGCCTGCCAGAGGTCGCGGTTGAAGGTCAGGGCGGGTTGTTGGATGTTGCGGTTTCGCCGGATTTTTCTAATGATCGCACGATTTTCTGGACCTATGCCAAGCCTGTACGCCCCGGCTTTGTGACAGCCGCTGCACGTGCAATGCTGGCGCGCGACGGCAGTTTGCGCAATGTCAGGGATATCTTTGTGCAGGATTGGCCAGCGCGTAATGGCCGTCATTTCGGGAGCCGCATTATTCCGATGGCGGATGGCACTGTCTGGATTACCACCGGTGATCGTGGTGCGGGTGATGGTGGCACGTTGGTGCAGGATATCACTACGACCCATGGCAAGGTGATCCGGTTGAATGCCGATGGCACGGTGCCCCGTGACAACCCATTTGTGGGCAACGGCGGCAACAATCAGGTCTGGTCATTGGGTCATCGCAATATGCAGGGTGCGGCAATCGGGCCAGATGGTGCGCTTTGGACCATCGAACATGGGCCGCGTGGCGGGGATGAGTTGAACCGCCCCGAGGCTGGTCTGAACTATGGCTGGCCAGTGGTCAGTTATGGCATCAATTATCGCGGGTCTGATATTGGTCAGGGCCGGTCCGGCGGTGCCGGGTATGAGGAGCCGGTCTATTACTGGGATCCGGTGATCGCGCCCGGTGGCATGATGTTCTACGACGGCCCTTACCGTGACTGGCAGGGTGATCTGCTGATCGGATCGCTGAACCCTGGCGCGCTGGTCCGGCTCAAGCTGGAAGGTGGCCGGGTGGTTGGCGAAGAGCGTCTGCTGACGGATGCAGGTCGGATCCGCGATGTTGAGGTGTTGCAGGATGGATCGGTGCTGGTGCTGCGTGATGCTGGCGACGTGCTGCGGGTGACGCCGGGCTAGGGCCAGGCCTTAGGCGCGGGCCAGCCTGTGTGCCGCTGCGAAAGACACAAGGCGGCGCGATTTTTCATCCCAAAGATCAAGGCTTGCGCATTTGAGGCTCTGCCCGATGGTCATGCGGCTGACCTCCACCAGTTCATTGTGGTCGCGCAACACTTCGGTCAGCCGATAGAATGGGATGCGGCTGTAAAGGTGATGCACATGGTGGATGCCGATATTGGCCGTAAACCACCGCAGGATTGGCGGCAGATCGTAGTGAGAGCTGCCATGCAGAGCGGCCTCGTGCAGTTGCCAGTTTTCGGCCTGATCCCAATGGGTCGTTTCAAACTGGTGCTGGACGTAGAACAACCAGACGCCGATAGAGGCTGCAATCAGCGTGGTTGGCAGGAACACAAGAAACAGTGCCTGAAAGCCGCCAAAGTAAACGATGGTGCCTAGGACCGTAAGGATGGCCGCATTTGTGCCCATCGCGCTGATCCAGTATTTCTTACCCTGATCCATCAGGCCAAGTGGCAGACGGTTCTGTAGGAAAAACAGATAGGTTGGGCCCAGACCAAACATCACAAGCGGATGCCGATAGGCCCGATAAAGCAGGCGTCCGAAGGCGGTGCGCTGGTGGTATTCTTCAACGGTAAGCGTCATCACATCGCCGATGCCTCGCTGATCAAGATCACCCGCATGGCTGTGGTGGATTGAGTGGCTGCGCCGCCACACATCGTAGGGCGTGAGCGTCACAACGCCAAGCGCCCGTCCGATCCAGTCACTGACGTTGCGGTTTTGAAAGAACGATCCGTGCCCGCAATCGTGCTGAATACAAAAGAGCCGCAGCAGGAAAAGGCCGTTCGCTGCTGAAATCACAAAGGCCGCAAGATAGCTGTACTGGGCGACCCAACAGGCCAGTATCCAGAGCACCACGAAGGGGATCAGGCTGACCGCCAGCTCAAAGCTGCTGCGCAGTGTGCTTGGGTTGCGGTATTTGGCGAGGATCAAAACCCAGTCACGCGGGGTCATGTTCTGGGTGGTCTGCTCGGTCTTTGTCATATGTCACTTCTTAGGTGGTGTTGATTGCGGATAACCTAACGGTGCCATTAAGCAAGCAAAAATGGCTTCACTGTGGTGCGCCTGCGTCTTAATGTGGCCGTCAAAGGGGGCCGTCATGCAGCCGCTTCAGGGCATTGTGTTTAAGATTTTGTCGGTCTGTATGTTCATGGGGATGGCCAGCCTTGTGAAAGCGGCCTCGGTTGATGTGCCGCCGGGGCAGGCTGTTTTCTTTCGCTCTCTTTTTGCGTTGCCGGTCATTCTGGGTTGGTTGGCGATCCGTCATGAGTTGCGTGATGGTTGGAAGACCAGCAATCCGATGGGACATTTCTGGCGCGGATTGGTGGGCACGTCGGCCATGGGGCTTGGCTTTACCGGCTTGGGTCTGCTGCCTCTGCCAGAGGTCACGGCGATTGGCTATGCCGCGCCGTTGCTGGTTGTGATCTTTGCCGCGATGTTTCTGAACGAGAACGTTCGCGCCTTTCGTCTGTCTGCTGTTGGCCTTGGAATGGTCGGTGTTTTGATCGTGTTGTCGCCGCGCTTGTCTGTGGGTGCAACGCTGAATGTTTCCGAGACGCTGGGCGCAATTGTGGTCCTGATGGGGGCAGTACTGGCCGCGTTGGCACAGGTTTTCGTGCGCAAACTGGTCGCCACGGAAAGCACGGCAGCAATTGTGTTCTGGTTCACCATCACATCGTCGTTCCTGGCGCTTTTCACGCTGCCATGGGGCTGGGTTGTGCCGGGTTGGCAGATTGCCCTGATGCTGATCATGGCGGGCTTGTTGGGCGGGGTTGGGCAGATCTTGCTGACCTCCAGCTATCGCTATGCCGATGCGTCACTGGTGGCCCCGTTTGACTACACGTCGATGATTCTGGCGCTGTTGATTGGTTACTTCATCTTTGATGAAGTGCCGACGGGCACGATGCTGATCGGCGCAGGTATCGTGATCTTTGCCGGCGTTCTGATCATCTGGCGCGAGCGGATGCTAGGCCTGCAACGGGCGCAGCAGCGTAAGGCAACCGGCAACGTGGGAGGCTAGGGTGCCAATCAAAAAAGGGAATGCAGGTGCATTCCCTTTTTCGCGATGCCTTGATGATCAGTGTCAGGCGCGCACGAGCTTCTCGTAGTCTTCGGAGATCTCGCGGGTAATTGCGCCGACTTCGAAGTTGTAGTCACCGATCTGGCCAACTGGCGTAACTTCGGCGGCCGTTCCGGTAAGCCAGCATTGTTCGAACCCTTCCAACTCATCCGGCATGATGACACGTTCGTGTACGGTCAGGCCTTTGTCGCGCAGCATTCCGATGACTGTCTGTCGTGTCAGCCCGTTGAGGAAAGCATCGGCGGTTGGTGTATGCACCTCACCATCTTTGACGAAAAAGATGTTGGCGCCTGTCGCCTCGGCCACATAGCCGCGATAATCGAACATCATGGCGTCTGAGCAGCCCTTGGCCTCTGCCGCGTGTTTGGACATGGTGGCGATCATGTAGAGGCCCGCTGCCTTGGCTTGTGATGGCGCGGTTTCCGGGCTGGGCCGTTTCCATTTCGCGATGTCAAGCTTGGCGCCCTTCATCTTGGCGTCACCGTAGTAGTTACCCCATTCCCATACCGCGACAGCCATATGGACCGGGTTCCGGGCCGAGGCGACGCCCATGTCTTCGCCCGCGCCGCGCCATGCGACAGCGCGTACATAGGCGTCTGTCAATCCGTTCGCGTCGAGGGCGGCCTGTTTGGCCGCTTCGATTTCATCGACGGTGTAAGGGATGTCAAAATCGATCAATTTGCCCGATGTGATCAGGCGTTCGGAGTGTTCGCGGGATTTGAATATCTTGCCCGCGTAGCAGCGCTCGCCTTCAAATACGGAAGAGGCATAGTGCATGGCGTGGGTCAGAATGTGGACTTTGGCGTCGCGCCAATCGACCAATTGGCCGTCCATCCAGATTTTTCCGTCTCTATCATCATATGCGCCAGCCATCGCAACCTCCGTCAATTTTCATTTGTTACGCATTTAGGTCCGTTTCGGACATATTGTTGCGCAATTTCTACTTTTCGCTAGCAGTTGATTCTTGGAATGTCAACAAAGCTGACGTATTGTCGAGGAAAGCCAAGGGAGGCTGCAAATGAATGACGGATCGCCACCACAGATGGGGCAAAGCCTGCTGTTCCTGACCGATGAACAGTTGCGCAAGGGGATCGAGGCGATGTTCTTTGCCTATCGCGGCTTTACCGCTGACCCTGACCGCATTCTGGCCGAGAAATCCTATGGCCGCGCGCACCACCGTGCGATCCACTTTATCCATCGCAACCCCGGCACGACCGTCAATAATCTGTTGTCCATCCTTGGCGTTACAAAACAATCGCTTAATCGTGTGTTGCGCACATTAATCGAAGACGGTCTGGTGTCCAGTGTAATAGGGCAGCGCGACAAGAGGGAACGTCATTTGCATTTGACAACAGAGGGTGCCGCGTTGGAACGTGCCCTTTCAGACGCACAGCGTGACCGTATGCGCGCCGCCTACCGCGCCGCCGGCCCAGAAGCTGTTGTAGGATTTCGGCAGGTGCTTGAGGCCATGATGGATGAAGACAGCCGCCACCATTATGAGGCGATGAGGGACAGACCGGAATGAGTACAGATGACGCGCACCTGCTGATTGTTGACGACGACGAGCGTATTCGCGGATTGTTGCAGAAATTCCTGATGCGCGCGGGCTTTCTGGTCAGCGGGGCGCGGGATGCCGCGCATGCCCGGCGGGTCTTGTCCGGTCTGGAATTCGATCTGATTGTGCTGGATGTCATGATGCCGGGTGAAGATGGCATCTCGCTTTGCCGTGATTTGCGCCAGACGATCACAACACCGATCCTGTTGCTGACCGCCAAGGGGGACACCGGTGACCGCATTACCGGGCTTGAGGCGGGGGCGGATGATTATCTGGCCAAGCCCTTTGAGCCGAAGGAACTGCTGCTGCGCATCAACGCTATCCTGCGTCGTGTTCCCACGGCTGAACCCGCCGTTGTCTTGCCCAAGGTGCTCAACCTTGGTCCGGTCCGTTATGATATCGAACGCGGCGAGATGTGGCAGGGTGATCAGTTGGTCCGACTAACGGCCACTGAAAGCCAACTCATGCGCATTTTCTCGGGTTGCCCCGGTGAGGCCGTGACGCGGGCGCGATTGGTCGAGGAGCTCAGCCGCTCTGGCGGGCAAACACAAGAACGTGCGGTGGATGTACAGATCACACGTTTGCGCCGGAAGATTGAAGCGGACCCCAAGCAACCCCGCTATCTGCAAACTGTCCGGGGCGCAGGCTATATGCTGTCGCCAGAGTGATCCCAAGGGCCGTGCTGCGCACGGATTCTATTTTATTGGTTTGTCTCCGGCGGAGACATTTTTGAACAAAAGAAACTGGCTGAGCTGACATTCATCTGAGTTGCAGGTGGATGTGGTCATCGTGGCGGGCGGCCCGGCACCCCTGGAAGCGAATTTTAGGGTGTGCGATGTTGAGGGTCTGGGCGATATGGGGTTCGACGAAAATGCGGCCTATGCGTGGATCGTCAGCCAACAGTTGCAAGACGGCGCGGTTGCGCGGCAGGTCGAGCGTGAAGTCGGGCCACATGGGTTGCAGCGCTGCAAAATCCCATCTGAGTGAAGGCCAGGTTTTGGGGCAATCGGTCGGCCCCGGTTCGAAAGCGAAATAGCCGATGGGAGAGCGCGTGGCCCCGGTCAGATAGCCGGTCTCATCCTGATAGTAGAATGCGAGATCCGCTTTCTCACCATCGTCATGTGACAGATGCGGCAGCAGCGGGAAGTTCTCGACGAACGGGAAATTCGCGTCCAGAACCAGCGTCGTCGTGCCGGGATAGCGTTGGTCCATCGTGATCGCCGCCTGTTCAAGGGCTTCTGCGAGTTGAGGGGTCACGTAGTTCCGGTTCAGCGCGCAGTACATCCAGCTTTGCACTTGGAGCGGACCGTTGCTGGCGCAGCTTAATGCCGTCCGGCCAAAGGCAGGCGCGATCAAGGCCGTTGCTACCGTCATCGCGGTATAGGTCAGTATGAAAGCGAGCAACTTTCGGCGAAACATGCAAGCCACGAGCCACGCCAGACCACCGATCTGCGTGAGTATCGTCAGCACGACCGCAATGGCGGAATGCAGCAGAAAGCGAAACATTCTGCCAGTCTAGCGCCGGGCGCTGCATCAACAAGGCAAAAGGCATGCGGATCAACGCACACAAAGGTGGTTGTGCTTCCCACCCGAATTGCGTCTTTTGTGCATATGACAACTGTATTGATCACCCATGAAGATTGCTACGCCCATGTCACGCCCCCCGGCCATCCCGAGCAGGTCGCACGGCTTGATGCGGTGTTAGGCGCGTTGGAGGGTATGGACCTATTGCGCGCCACTGCGCCGCTGGCCGCCGAAGACGATCTGCTGCGTGCCCATCCCAAGGCGCATGTTGATGCCATCCGGGCCGCTGCCCCGGACGAGGGCTGGCGGTCGCTGGATGCCGATACGCATATGTCTGTTGGTAGTTTACAGGCGGCTTATCGTGCCGCTGGCGGTGTTGTCCGCGCGGTCGATATGGTGATGAGCGGTGCGGCCAGCAATGCCTTTTCCGCGATGCGCCCACCCGGTCATCATGCTGAACGGCAGACCGCCATGGGTTTTTGCTTTTTCGGCAATGTTGCGATCGCTGCTAAACACGCGCTTGCGCATCACGGGCTGAACCGCGTTGCGATTGTTGATTTTGACGTGCATCACGGCAATGGCACGCAGGATCTGGTCGAGGATGATCCGCGTATTTTGTTCTGTTCTACCCATCAATCCCCGCTTTATCCCGGGACAGGTGCCGCCCATGAAGTGGGTGTCGACAATGTTCTGAACGTGCCCCTGCCCGAAGGCACTGGGTCAAAACCTTTCCGTAAGGTCATGGAGAATCAGATTCTACCGCGCGTTGACGCCTTTGCACCGCAACTTCTGCTTATTTCCGCCGGATTTGATGCACATAAGAATGATCCATTGGCGGGGATGAACCTGACCACGGAAGATTTTGAATGGGTCACAGCACGCCTGTGCGATCTGGCCGACCGTCATTGTGCGGGTCGGGTGGTATCGGCGCTTGAAGGTGGCTATGACTTGGATGCATTGGGTGCCTCTGCTGCTGCCCATGTTGGAGTTCTGGAGGAACGCGGCCGATGAGCGATGTGAAAGACCTGAGTTTCGAGGAGGCGATCAAGGAGCTGGAAACAGTGGTTGGTCAGCTTGAGCGCGGCGATGTCGCGCTGGATGACAGCATTGCCCTCTACGAGCGCGGGGCTGCACTCAAGGCGCGTTGTGAGACCAAGCTGAAGGAAGCCGAAGAAAAAGTTGCCAAGATTACGCTTGGCGAAGGTGGCACACCGCAAGGGACGGCGCAGCTTGATGACTGATACTCCTGCAAAAATCCGCATCTCTGCGCTTGAACGCCGGCCTTTGAGTGACGCCATGGCCCATGCCGCCAAAGTGTCTCAGGCCCGTATCGGCTTTGCTCTAAGTGATCTGTCAGGCGATCTGACAGACGCCATGCTTTACGCCGTGACAGGTGGAAAGGCCCTGCGTGCGTTTCTCGCGTTGGAGACAGCGCGCCTGCATGGCATCAATCCTGTTTCGGCTGTCGGTGCGGCATCGGCAATTGAGTGTATTCACGCCTATTCTCTGGTTCACGATGACCTGCCCTGCATGGATGATGATGAGTTGCGCCGGGGTCAGCCGACCGTTCACAAACAATGGGATGACGCCACAGCCGTGCTGGCAGGTGACGGGTTGCAGGCCCTGGGTTTTGAGTTGCTGGTGCAGGCGGAATGCGCCCCGCGTGCCAAGTTGAACCTGTTGATGTCCTTGTCCCATGCCGTCGGTGTGCGTGGCATGGTGGGCGGTCAAGCTGCCGATATTGCAGCCGAGACCGCACAACTTCCGCTTGATCTGGAAGATATCACCGCCTTGCAGGCCAGTAAGACCGGCGCGCTCATTTCATGGGCTGCCCTTGTTGGTCCGCGCATGGCCGAGGCCGAGCGTGAGCCATTATCGCTTTATGGTGATGCGCTGGGGCTTGCCTTCCAGATTGCAGACGACCTGTTGGATCATTCTGGTGACCCCTCAATCGTGGGCAAGGCTGTGGGTAAGGATGCTGCAGCGGGCAAGGCCACCTTTGTGTCTTTGTTGGGCGCAGATGGGGCAAAAAGCCGCGCAAATGAACTGGTGGAGGAGGCTTGCGATGCGCTATCACCTTATGGTGACGATGCAGAGACGTTGAAAGAAGCCGCACGTTTTGTGATGACGCGCACGCACTAAGGTCAAGAGCCATGCCGAGCCAGCCACTTACCCCGATCCTTGATCGTGTGAAGACACCTGATGACATGAAAGCCCTATCTGACGCAGAGCTGCGTCAATTGGCCGATGACTTGCGCGCCGAGACGATTTCAGCGGTCTCTGTCACTGGTGGCCATCTTGGTGCTGGTTTGGGTGTTATTGAAATGACCGTGGCCCTGCATGCGGTTTTTGATGCTCCCAAGGACAAGATCATCTGGGATGTGTCACATCAGTGTTATCCGCATAAAATCCTGACCGGCCGGCGCGACCGTATTCGAACGCTCCGCGCCGAAGGGGGGCTCAGCGGTTTCACCAAACGCTCTGAAAGCCCATATGATCCATTTGGCGCGGCCCATTCCAGTACCTCAATCTCTGCGGCCCTTGGTTTTGCCGTCGCCCGTGATCTGGGCGGTGAAGGGGGCGACGCCATTGCCGTGATTGGCGATGGCGCAATGTCGGCGGGCATGGCCTATGAGGCGATGAACAACGCAGGTCACTTGGGCAAGCGGTTGATTGTGATCCTCAATGACAATGAGATGTCGATTGCGCCGCCGACTGGGGCGATGTCGTCCTATTTGTCGCGTCTTTATGCGGGCGAGCCGTTTCAGGAATTCAAGGCCGCCGCCAAGGGTGCTGTGTCTCTCTTGCCGGAACCTTTCCGCGAAGGCGCCAAGCGCGCCAAGGACATGCTCAAGCATATGACTGTGGGTGGGACCTTGTTTGAAGAGTTGGGGTTTTCCTACCTAGGCCCCATTGATGGCCACGATATGGAACAGCTCTTGTCGGTCTTGCGCACAGTGAAAGAGCGTGCCGACGGCCCGATCCTGATCCATGCGATCACCAAGAAGGGCAAAGGTTACGCCCCGGCAGAGGGTGCCAGCGATAAAGGCCATGCCACGGCCAGGTTTGATGTGGTCACCGGTGAGCAGAAGAAAGCACCCAGCAATGCCCCGTCTTACACATCCGTATTTGCCGAAAGCCTGCTAAAGCACGCCGCAGATGATCCGCGTATCTGTGCGGTGACGGCAGCGATGCCGGATGGCACCGGTCTTGCGAAGTTCATGGAGCGCTACACCAGCCGTTGTTTTGACGTTGGCATCGCTGAGCAGCATGCGGTGACGTTCAGTGCTGGTTTGGCTGCGGGAGGTATGCGCCCGTTCTGCGCGCTTTATTCAACCTTTCTGCAACGTGGCTATGATCAGGTTGTCCATGATGTGGCGATCCAGAACTTGCCGGTGCGCTTTGCCATTGATCGCGCTGGGCTGGTTGGTGCCGATGGCGCGACCCATGCCGGATCGTTTGACGTGGCATATCTGGCAAATTTGCCCAGCTTTGTCGTGATGGCCGCCGCTGATGAGGCAGAACTGGTCCGCATGGTGGCCACCGCTGCCGCCTATGACGACGGGCCAATTGCGTTTCGCTTTCCGCGCGGTGAAGGCGTGGGCGTTGAGATGCCCGATGCCCCAGAGGTTCTGGAGATCGGCAAAGGCCGCATGATCCGGGAAGGCAAGCAGGTCGCCATCCTGTCATTTGGCACGCGCTTGCAAGAGGTCACAAAGGCTTGTGAGGCGCTTGCGGCCAAGGGGATCACCCCGACCGTTGCCGATGCCCGGTTTGCCAAGCCGTTGGACCGTGATCTGGTGTTGAAACTGGCTGCGGCCCATGAGGCGCTGATCACGGTGGAAGAGGGTGCTGTGGGCGGCTTTGGCTCGCATGTTGCACAATTGCTGGCCGAAGAAGGTGTGTTCGACCACGGGCTGAAGTTCCGTTCGATGGTGCTGCCGGATATCTTCATCAATCAGGCCAGCCCTAAGGTGATGTACGATGTGGCGGGCATGAATTCCGAACACATCGAAGCCAAGGTGTTGGACGTGATGGGTGTGGCGACACTGGAAAAGCGTGCCTGACCCGGCGTTTCCGCGATTATTCGGGTTTTTTGAGCGTGCGCCGCGACAGGTGGAAGTCGGGCTCTGTCCGCCCTGATGGGTCGCGCCCCTTTACGTAATCGCGTTGCCACCCAAGTTTCACCGCCTCCGGTTCCCCGCGCGCCAGCCGTGCCTGAAAATCCGTACGTTCGCGTCGCCAATGATCGTAACTCGCCTTGAGGTCTTCAGCCTCTTCAAAGCTACGTAGGCGCGGTTGGATATGGTCAAGCGCTGCATGTGGGACCACCGACAGAAAGCAGAACGCCTCACCTGCTGCAAATTCAACCGAACCGGGCCGGGTGAACCGCCAGTTCATGGTAAAAGCAAAAGGAAGCCAATCGGTTTCTACCAGCCCTTCGAGGGCGGTGATGCCGTCCTTGACAGTATTTGGAGCCCCGCGCGCGATAATCGCCCAGCCCGGCGAGGTCCTGAACAGGTAGCCGGGATGGAAGGTCAGAATGCCGTGCCCAAAGACTGGTCCGACAATGCGGTTGATCGGTTGGTTTGGATCAGTGCAGGTGACGGTCACGTCTTCTGGCTTCATGCCGCCATTCCAATGTGCCGTGATTGAAAATGGCAGAATAATCTCCCATCCGCTGGCATTGGCAACGGGCAATGGCGTGCACCGGTAGGCAAACCGTTGCGTCGTGTCATCCATCCAGTCGCGCGAAGATCGGCCCGGAATGATTTCGGGCGGGTCGTCATATTCCCGGAAGCAATCGAGTTCCGGGTAAACCGGTAACATTTCCCGATCATCATTGGTCATGAACACGCCCGCCTGAGGTTTCTATCGGCAATTTTCGACAGGTAAACATCAACGCCTGTAGTGTTCAAGCCAGCTTGCGCGATCCGCTGGTGGGTGGCGAAATTCCGAGGAAAATTGCGTCAACCCACCAATCTGGCGCTGGATGCGCGAGGGCCGGCTATTCCCGTGATTTCCGAAACAATCGCCTGTTCAGCGCGACAAACCGGTCAATCGGCCATGTCCAGAATGATCTATCCTTTGCTCGCAGATAGACATAACCCAACCAACTTGCAAAAGCTGCGCCAATGACATCTACAATCAGGTCACCCATGGTATCTTTCAGTCCTGATTTTTGCATGTTCAGGCCGAACCACAGATCCATCAAGAACTCAAATATCTCCCAGCAGGCACCGGCAGTCATGGCCAGCCCAAACGCCATAAGGCACATGGCCCAAGGTGGTGCTGCGAACTTGTCGCCTTCGAACATCATGAACACGAAGACAAAGCCCACAAGGCCAAACCCGACCGCAGATGTTCCGTGCAAAGCGATATCCCACCACCAGACCCTTTCGTAGAAATCAAAAGCCTCACCCATGAAAACTGACGCGATGACAAACAGGGTCACGGCGGCGACGAAGGGCACCGGCAGGTTGATCCCGACACGATCCGCCAGAACCAAAGGCGCCAGCGACAATCCGAGGGTTGCCAATGAGACAAATGTCATCGACCAGCGGCCGTCCAAAGCAGAGGCCGCTGCGGCAATGGCCAGCAAGGTCCAAATACCGTGGATAAAGTAGCCTTGTCGCCGGATCTGCGCGAGCATAGCAATGTCCTTTTGTTTTTGGCCATATGGTCCCTATATGATTGTCATGACAGAGCCAATCGGGGACAGAACCTACCGTATTGCGAGCTATAATGTTCGTAAAGCACGCGGCCTTGATGGGCGCCGTGACCCCGATCGGATACTTGACGTCATCAATCGGTTGGACGCTGATGTCGTGACGCTGCAGGAAGCTGACCACCGTTTGGGCCGCCGCCCCGCGGCCCTGCCCAAAGACCTGATAGCGCAGGAAACTGATTTCGATGTGGTACCACTGGCGACGAACGATTGCAGCATTGGTTGGCATGGGAACGCGATACTGATCCGGCGGGGCATTGCGTTTGGCCAAGCCGAGCGCATTGCCCTACCGGGTTTGGAGCCTCGGGGTGCGGTTGTGGTATCACTCGACGATGGGCTGACGATTATCGGCGTACACCTTGGATTACTGCGAAGTTCACGCCGCAAGCAGCTCAAGGTCATCGCAGCCCATGCACCGAACCCAAAACGTACCGTTTTGGTTGGGGATATGAACGAATGGAACCAAGCCCGCGGATTTGAGGCGTTGCAGGGATCATTCGCGCTGCATTGCCCCGGTCGCAGCTTCCATGCGGCACGCCCAATTGCAGCGCTTGACCGCCTTGCGCTGACCCATGACCTAACCCTTGTTGATGCCGGGGTTGAGCAAGGTGCGCTTGCCCGAAAAGCCTCGGATCATTTGCCGGTTTGGGCTGACGTTACCTGAGCACTCAACGCTGCGGCCGTGCTTGAATGCGGGTGCCGGATTAGTTGAGTTTGTCCAATCGCTTTTCAATTGCTTCAAGCTTTGCCAGCACGTCATCCCGATAGGCATCTGTCGCGGCGTTGTCTTCCTCGGCGTGGGCGTCCTGCATAGAGTTCACGATCAGGCCGACCAGCAGGTTTACCACTGCAAATGTCGTGACCATGATGAAAGGCACAAAGAAGGCCCATGCGTAGGGGTAGACCTCCATCACCGGGCGCACGATGCCCATGGACCAGCTTTCCAGCGTCATGATCTGGAACAGCGAATAGCCCGAACTGCCCAGCGTGCCGAACCACTGTGGGAACGATGCGCCGAAAAGCTTTGTCGCCATGACGGCGGCGATATAGAACACCAGCCCCATCAGCGCAAAGACCGACCCCATACCGGGCAGGGCGGTTACAAATCCTTCGACCACGCGTCGCAGCGATGGCATCACAGAGACGATTCGCAGCACACGCAGGATGCGCAGTGCACGCAGCACCGACAGGCCGCCGTTGCCGGGGACAAGTGAGATGCCGACAATGACAAAATCAAACAGGTTCCAGCCGTTGCGAAAGAATTTCAGGCGCTGGGCGAACATCTTGGCAGCAAGCTCGACCACAAAGACCGCAAGGCAAAGGTTGTCCAGCATCGTGATCAGACCACCTGCCGATGCCATGATCGACTTTGACGTTTCCATCCCAAGGATGATGGCGTTGAAGACAATCACGCCGATGATGAAATTGCGGACCCAGGCGGTGTCCAGTATCTGCGCGGTTTTCTGGCGAAGGGTCATGCAGGCGGCCTTTGGTTAGCGTGCCCCTGATATGGGATGTTTACAACTATTGGGCAAGTGGTCGCGTGGACGTGGCGTTACACTGGACGCGATGCGCGTGTTGCGCGCATCATTTTGCCGAAAGAGAGAGAGCATTTCTTGACCATGACCCCACGTCTGATTTTTCGTTGGATCGCGTTTTTGCTGGCGGGCGGTTATTGCGTTCGCATGTTGATTTTTGGTGACTGGGGACATTTCGGTGGCCCCTTCCGGTTTCTGACTGTCTGGGCTTTGTTTGGTTCGTTCTTTTCATTCAGCCGCATGATGGCCATCGAAGAGGGCCGCGCGACACGCCGTTGGGATGGGTTTGTCTGCATGACGGCGGTGATCAACACGATGGTGGTGCTCCTCTACTGGCGGCTTTACTTTGCCGATCCCAAATCCGTCACCACCGATGGGCAGTTGGGGGCATGGCATCTTGAGATGTATCTGCACGCGCTTGGCCCCGCTTTGCAGGTGATTGATACGATTTTCGTACATCGTAGCTATCGCAGGATCGGCCCTGCCTTTGCCTGGCTTGTTGGTGTGATTGCGGTTTATCTGATGTGGGCCGAACTGGTGTTGCAACCGCTGAATACCAGCCCATCGGGCACCCTAACCAGTGGGTTGCCATATCCTTTCCTCAACAATCTGGAATTTGCCGATCGCGCCGTGTTTTATGGTGTGAATCTCGCAACCGGCATGGCTCTGATGCTGATCTATGCGGGCATTGCCTGGGCCGTCAGGCGCCGATTTCCTGCGCCAGTAGCGCCTTAAGCCCCGCACGGTAGTTGGGGTAGAGCAGTTCTATCCCCAGCTCATCCTTGATGCGGTCATTCCGGACCTTTTTGCTTTCCGCATAAAAACTGCGTGCCATGGGCGACATATCGGCCTGCGCGAAATCAACAGCTTCAGGCACCAGCAACCCTAGCAATTCGGCCGCATAGGCGATCACGTCCTGCGGTGGTGCTGGATCATCGTCGCAGACGTTATAGACGGCACCGCGGTTGGGTTTGGCGATGGAGGCTGCAAGCACGCGTGCGATGTCGGCGACATGGGTGCGGCTGAACACCTGTCCCTCTTTGATGATCCGTCGCACAGTCCCGTTGCGCACTTTGGAAAACGGCCCACGCCCGGGGCCGTAGATGCCAGCAAGCCGGAAAATATGCAGCGGCAGGTCGGGGATGGCGGCCCATGCCGCCTCTGCCTTGACCCGTGCGGCGCCCCGCGTGGTCGCTGGGGTCAGGGCGGTGTTTTCGTCAACCCAATCGCCGCCATGGTCGCCATAGACGCCTGTGGTCGAAAGATATCCCACCCATTTGAACTGCCCGGTGCGTTTGGCGATTTCATCATGCAGTTCGGCCAGCACTGGATCGCCATCATCCCCCGGTGCCACCGAGATCAGCACATGCGTCGCCGCGTTCAGTGCCGGGACCATATCCGCCCCTGGCCAGATCCGTGGTTCAACCCCTTCATTCATCAGGCGGGGTGCCTTGTCGTCGGATCGGGTTGTGCCAATGATCCGCCAATCCTGCGGCAACAGCAGGCGGGACAGGGCGCGGGCACTGTAGCCGTGCCCAAATGAAAGAAGCGTCTGTGTCATGCCCGGTTCGTGCCCGAGCTGACCCAGATGCGCAAGCCTGCGCGTTTGATCATGGCCCTAGGCGCTGTAGTCTGACCCTTCCCCATCCAAGATCGCCTTGAGTTCCGCCAGGTGCCGCAGGTCCTGTTCGGGGTAGTCTTCCACTTCCTGCGCGGTTTTTTCGGCAACATCATCGGATAACACCCGCAGCGCCATCCCGGTTTGCAGGGCGCGGATGTAGGTCTCGCAGGCGCGTTCAAAATAGTACATTCGGTTGAAAGTCTCGGCGACGGTTGCGCCGATCACCAGCACGCCATGGTTGCCCATGATCATGACCTTTTTCCTGGGGTCATCAAAAAGTGCCGCACAACGTGCGCCCTCTTCCTCAAACGCCAACCCGCCGTAGCCGTCGTCGATCACGTAGCGGTCAAAGAAGGTGCAGCAGTTCTGGTCAATCGGTGGCAGGCGGCTGTCCTTCAATGATGCAAGCACCGTGGCAAAGATCGAATGCACATGCATCGCACAGCGGGCGTGTGGGACAAGACGATGGATGCCGCCATGCAATCCCCAGGCGGTGGGGTCGGGTGCGTTTGGCCCTGACAGCGTTGTGGGATCATTGGCATCGACTGTGATCATGTCGCTGGCTTTGATCCGCGAAAAATGCATCTGATTGGGGTTCATCAGGAACTGCGTGCCGTCGTCGTTGATCGCAAGGCTAAAGTGGTTGGCCACGCCTTCGTGCATGTTCAACCGCGCTGTCCAGCGAAAGGCGGCAGCCATATCAACACGCTCGGCCCAATGTATCATGTTTTGTGCGTGCTGGTTCATGGCTGTTCCTTAGATTTCCCGATGTCCAAGCTAAGGACAAGACAGCGACCCCGTCAAAGGAAAAAGAACATGGGAGTCACGCCCACCGGGTAGCCCTGCAAACGGCGTTCGCCGGAATGGTTCGGTTGGCGCGTCCAGGGGCGTGATCTATCACCGATGTCGACGCGCTCTTGGTCGTCGCTGAGGTCTTGCCACATCCGATACACTTGCAATCGGTCGGGTCATTGTTTCGCGAAAACTGTGACACGCCGCTTGCGGCGCCTATACATTTGATGGGCAAACGCAGCATAGCTGAACTGTTTCGTCTGTAAGCTAAGCCTTTCATTCTTTTATTCAAAAGGATCTCCGCCAGAGGCCTCGACGGTGTAAAACAAGCGCAACGATCTGCCTTTCACGACCTATAAAAAATTTACCATTTGATAAAAAATAAATCTGTGGCAGGCTGTTTGTGACAAGCCACGACAGGAAGCAGCCATGTCCACACCTATGACGCCCGGTATCACCAAGGGTCGCTTGCCCGCTGAAACACTTGCGGAAAACTTTGACGATCTGCATGCGCCTTTTGCGCCGCATGAGGCGGCAGTCGCTGCCGATCGCTGTTACTTCTGCCATGATGCGCCCTGCGTGACGGCTTGTCCGACAGATATCGATATCCCCCTCTTTATCCGCCAGATCAGCACCGGCACGCCCGAGGCCGCGGGGAAAACGATCTTTGATCAGAACATCCTTGGCGGTATGTGCGCCCGCGTCTGCCCGACAGAGGACCTGTGCGAACAGGCGTGTGTGCGCGAACTGGCCGAAGGTAAACCGGTTGAGATTGGCCGCTTGCAGCGCCACGCCACCGATACACTGATGGCCAGACAAAGCCATCCCTACGAGCGCGCGCCCGAGACCGGCAAGAAGGTTGCTGTTGTGGGTGCGGGTCCTGCGGGGTTGGCCTGCGCGCACCGCCTTGCCATGCATGGTCATGATGTCACGGTTTATGATGCAGAGGCCAAGGCGGGCGGTTTGAACGAATTCGGCATCGCAGCCTATAAATCCACCGATGATTTTGCAGCGCGTGAGGTGGATTGGCTGACAGGTATAGGCGGGATCACCGTCAAGACCGGCATGCGTCTGGGCGAACAGCTCGCGTTGGATGATCTGGTTGGCAACTTTTCCGCCGTTTTCCTTGCCGTTGGTCTGGGCGGTGTGAACGCCTTGCGCAGCGCGGGTGAGGACAAGGATGGCGTGCGCGATGCGGTCGATTTCATCAAAGAGCTGCGGCAGGCCGGTGATCTGACAGCCCTGCCCGTGGGCCGCGATGTTGTTGTTATTGGCGGCGGTATGACAGCCGTGGACGCCGCTGTGCAATCCAAGCTGCTGGGGGCACAAAACGTCACGATCGCCTACCGTCGCGGCCGTGAACGGATGGGCGCCAGTGAATACGAACAGGACCTCGCGGCCTCCAAAGGTGTCCGCCTGATGTTTAACGCCCAACCCGTCGCCATTCATGGCAATGGCACAGTGCGCGAGATTGAACTGGAATACACCAGCGATGATGGCAGCAGTTTGAAAGGCACAGGGGAAACCGTGCGTTTGGCTGCCGATCAGGTGTTCAAGGCGATTGGCCAAACCCTGACCACCGATGGCGGGTTGGACATGGACGGGGGCAAGATTGCTGTCACTGGCGCGGGCCGTACCAGCCGTGCGGGTGTTTGGGCCGGCGGCGATTGTGCCAACGGTGGTGATGATCTGACCGTGACGGCTGTCGCTGAAGGCCGCGATGCGGCAATGGATATTCACGCAATGCTCTCGGTTTGATGTGTGCTACGCTGGACACAGGAATTGCAACTCTGGAGAGAGAGATGGAACCGCTCGAACACCGTGTAGCCGCGCATTATACAACGCAAGATCTGCTGGCCCGTATTGATGAGGCACTCAAGAAACAAGGCGTCGAAACCGCCACTGTAGATGACCTCAAACCTGTCGATGAGTTTCATACCGGAGGGTTGGAGGCCACCGATGCTCTGTTGTCACAACTGCAGATTTCGGCAGGCACCAGGATCTTGGACATCGGATGCGGTTTGGGCGGAACTGCCCGGCACATTGTCCATCGCTATGGGGCGCACGTTACAGGGATCGATCTAACGCCCGTATTTGTCGAGATTGGCCAAACGTTGAACGCCCGTGTTTATTTGGACAAGGCAATTGCGTTGGAAGTGGCCTCTGCCGTTGATTTGCCGATGGGCGAGGGCAGCTTTGACCTTGTAACGATGTTTCATGTGGGCATGAATATCGCTGACAAAGAACGGCTCTTCGCGGAAGTAGGTCGGGTGCTTAGATCCGGCGGTCAGTTTGCGCTGTTTGATGTCATGCGGGATGATAGCGCGAATCCCTTGGTATTCCCACTGCCTTGGTCTGATGTGTCAGAAAACTCACATGTTGAACCTGCGGCGACTTATGTTGACGCGGCCGCAGCAGCGGGTCTTTCGCTGAATGCGCAACGCTATCGTCGCGACTTTACGTTGAGCTTTTTTGCGAACGCCTTTGCTGCGATGGAAAGGTCAGGCGGTCCACCGCCTTTGGGCATTCATCTGCTGATGGGTGATACGGCGGGCGAAAAGCTCAAAAACTACGTGGCGAATGTCGAAGAGCATCGGGTCGCTCCCGTAGAAATGATATTTGATAAGGTCGCTTGAGGATGCATTCCCAAGTGGCAGGACACATCGCCCGGAGCGACAGAAAGGGACACCGATATGGCTGATCTGACAACTGATTTTCTCGGGATCAAATCCCCCAACCCGTTTTGGCTTGCCTCTGCCCCGCCGACGGACAAAGAATATAATGTCCGCCGCGCGTTTGAGGCCGGTTGGGGTGGCGTTGTCTGGAAAACACTTGGCGCGGAAGGCCCACCCGTCGTCAACGTCAATGGCCCCCGCTATGGCGCGATTTACGGGGCGGATCGGCGGTTGCTGGGTCTCAATAACATCGAGCTGATCACCGATCGCCCGCTTGAAACCAACCTCGAAGAAATTACCCGTGTGAAGGCCGACTATCCTGACCGCGCGATGATCGTCTCTATCATGGTGCCTTGTGAAGAGCAGGCCTGGAAAGACATCCTCCCCCGCGTTGCAGCCACTGGCGCCGATGGGATTGAGCTGAACTTTGGCTGCCCGCATGGGATGAGCGAACGGGGCATGGGGGCCGCCGTGGGGCAGGTGCCTGAATATATCGAAATGGTGACCCGCTGGTGTAAGCAGTATTACGACAAGCCGGTCATCGTGAAACTGACGCCGAACATCACCGACGTGCGCAAACCCGCGGCAGCAGCCATGCGCGGCGGGGCGGACGCGGTGAGCCTGATCAACACGATCAATTCGATCACTTCGGTGAACCTCGACACGATGTCGCCAGAGCCATCGATTGATGGCAAAGGATCCCATGGGGGTTATTGCGGCCCCGCCGTCAAACCCATTGCTATGTCGATGGTATCCGAAATTGCGCGCAACCCGGAAACCCACGGCCTGCCTATTAGCGGTATCGGCGGGATCACAACATGGCGCGATGCGGCAGAGTTCATTAGCCTTGGGTGTGGCAACGTGCAGGTTTGTACGGCGGCGATGACCTATGGTTTCAAGATCGTGCAAGAGATGATTAGCGGATTGTCCCTGTGGATGGATGAAAAGGGCTATACATCGGTGGAAGAGGTCGTGGGCCGTGCCGTGCCGAACGTCACCGATTGGCAGTATCTGAACCTTAACTATGTTGCTAAGGCCAAGATTTCTCAGGATGATTGCATCAAATGTGGTCGCTGCTATGCGGCCTGCGAAGATACCAGCCATCAGGCGATTGCGATGTCGGACGATCGGACCTTTCGCGTGGTTGATGAAGAATGCGTCGCCTGCAACCTCTGCGTTGATGTCTGTCCGGTAGACGGCTGCATCACGATGGAGCCGATGGCACCGGGCGAGGTTGATCCGCGGACCGGGAAGGTTGTGGAAAAGGAATACGCCAATTGGACGACACACCCCAACAATCCCGGTGCGGTTGCGGCAGAGTAGCACCAAGAATTTTTGTCAAAAATTCTTGGGCCGGTGCAATAATCTTCGGACGAAGATTATTGCACTTCAAGTGTGGACGATCATGTTGCCCGCGTTACAGATGACAATGAATTGCCCGCCGCATTCCACCAGGTGAAAGCCCCGACGACCGACCTCCTGAACGAAGGCAGGGCGGCCGATCTCACGTTCGACATCCCTGACGGCGCGGTGCACGATGCCACCGGTCCGGGCGGCCTTGGCATCAAAGATGCGAGCGCACCAACTTGGATTGCCCTTGGGATGACGGACGGTTGCGGCGTGAATAATCTGCATGCCCGCAAGGTTGCCAAAGGTGGTGAAAATTTCGTTAAGGCTGCAGCAACCGCCGATACATCGCATCCAGAAAAACCGCAGCACCGTCGTAGGGTTCTCGATCGCCGAGTACGGCGCGCACCTGTACGTCGAAATCCGCATAGTGCTGGGTCATGGCCCAGATCGAAAAGATCAGGTGGTGCGGATCAACGTCTGCGACTTTTCCTGCCTCTGACCACGCGCGAATGATTTTTGCTTTCTCATCAACAAGGTTTTTCAGATCCGTTGCCAGGACTTCGGCGATATGAGGCGCGCCTTGCAGAACCTCATTGGCAAACAGGCGGCTTTCGCGGGGGTAATCTCGGCTGAGCGCCAGTTTGCGCTGGGCGTAGCCCATGATCTCGGTGATGGGATCGCCGGTTGCGTCCAGTGCTTTCAATGGGTCAAGCCAGGTGTCCAGTAACCGCGCGAGCAGGGCAGAGTGGACCGCTTCCTTCGATGGGAAGTAGTAAAGCAGGTTGGGTTTGGACAGGCCTGCTGCCTCTGCGATCTGGTCCAGTGTGGATCCACGAAACCCGTATTGTGAAAAGATGTTCAAACCAGCGCTAAGGATGGCCGCCTGGTTGCGCTGCTGAATCCGGGTTTGCGGCTTTTCCATAGCGATCCTTTGCTTCATTTTTGGCCCGGCACCGCCCTTGCGGCCAGTTTTCCGGCACTGCCGCCAGATTCCATGCAAACGTGCAGAAAACTTGACTGGTCTTTCTTAACTGTTAGCGTTGGTTTGACCAGTTGGTCAAATCAAGAATGCCTAAGCCACAGGAGACAGCCATGGCAGCCCCCGGAGAGAACCTGCGTATTAACGGTGAGCGGCTATGGGACAGCCTGATGGAGATGGCCAAGATTGGCCCCGGTGTCGCGGGCGGCAATAACCGCCAAACCCTGACTGATGAGGATAGCGAGGGCCGTCACCTGTTTCAGACATGGTGTGAGGCGGCTGGCTGTACCATGGGTGTCGATGAGATTGGCAATATGTTTGCGCGCCGCGAAGGCACTGACCCGGATGCGCTGCCTGTCTACGTCGGATCGCATTTGGATACGCAGCCGACGGGCGGCAAGTATGACGGCGTTCTGGGTGTGCTTGGCGGCCTGGAAATTTTACGCACGTTGAATGATCTGGATATCAAGACCAAACACCCGATTGTCGTGACGAACTGGACCAATGAAGAAGGCACGCGTTACGCACCTGCCATGCTCGCTTCGGGTGTTTTTGCGGGCAAGCATACGCTCGATTGGGCAAATGACCGGGTGGATGCCGATGGCAAACGCTTTGGTGATGAGCTGGAGCGGATTGGCTGGAAAGGCGAAGAAAAGGTCGGGAACCGCAAGATGCATGCGTTCTTTGAATTGCACATCGAGCAGGGGCCGATTCTGGAGGCTGAAGGCAAGGATATCGGTGTTGTCACCCATGGCCAGGGGCTGCGCTGGATCGAATGCACGGTGACAGGCAAGGAAAGCCACACCGGGTCAACGCCCATGCATATGCGTAAAAATGCGGGCCGCGGTTTGGCGCTGATCACCGAGCTGGTGCATGAGATTGCGATGAAGAACCAACCGAACGCGGTGGGGGCGATTGGCCATATCGACGTTTACCCCAACAGCCGCAACATCATCCCCGGCAAGGTGGTGTTTACCGTCGATATGCGCACGCATCTTCTGGATAAACTCAATGGGATGGTTGATGAGCTGATGGCGAAAGCGCCTGCGCTCTGCGAAGAGATCGGCGTGAGTTTTGAGGCAGAGATTGTGGGGCAGTTTAACCCGCCTGCCTTTGATGAAGCCTGCGTGACGGCTGTGCGTGATGCGGCAGAGCGGCTGGGGTATTCTCACATGGATATCGTGTCAGGTGCGGGGCATGACGCGTGCTGGATCAATGACATTTACCCGACCGCGATGGTGATGTGCCCCTGTGTGGATGGGCTCAGCCACAATGAGGCGGAAGAGATTTCGCCGGAGTGGGCCGCGGCGGGGACTGATGTGCTGTTTCATGCGGTGGTCGAGACCGCGGAGATTGTGGGGTAGTTGGGGGCGATGCCCCCGCTTCGCTCCCCCGAGATATTTGTAAACAAAAGAAGATGAGGGCCGTGCAAGTGGCGGTCAGGGAGACAGGGAAATGACCAAAGTCATCAAAAACGGAACAATCGTCACCCATGATCTGACCTACAAGGCGGACGTGCTGATAGATGGCGGCACTATCGTTGAGATTGGTCCGAACCTGAAAGGGGATGAGGAACTGGACGCGACCGGCTGCTATGTCATGCCGGGCGGAATTGATCCGCATGTGCATTTGGAAATGCCCTTCATGGGCACCTATTCCACCGATGATTTTGAAAGCGGCACGCGGGCGGGTCTGGCTGGCGGCACGACGATGGTGGTTGATTTTTGCCTGCCCAATCAGGGCGAAAGCCTGCTGGATGCAATCAAGCGCTGGGACAACAAATCGACCCGTGCCAACTGTGACTATTCCTTCCATATGGCCGTGACATGGTGGGGGGAGCAGGTGTGGGGCGACATGGAAACCGTCGTGAAGGATCATGGCATCAACACCTTCAAGCATTTCCTTGCTTACAAAGGCGCGTTGATGGTGAATGATGACGAGCTGTTTGCAAGCTTTAACCGTTTGGCCGAATTGGGCGGCATTGCCATGGTCCACGCCGAAAACGGCGATGTGGTGGCCGAGCTTTCCGCGAAACTGCTGGCCGAGGGGAACACCGGGCCGGAGGCGCATGCCTATTCCCGCCCGCCGCAGGTTGAGGGCGAGGCAACAAACCGTGCGATCATGATCGCCGATATGGCGGGCGTGCCGCTCTATGTTGTGCATACCTCTTGCGAGGACAGCCACGAGGCGATCCGCCGCGCCCGCATGCAGGGCAAACGCGTCTGGGGTGAGCCGCTGATCCAGCATCTGACGCTGGATGAGGGTGAATATTTCAACAAAGACTGGGACCATGCCGCGCGCCGCGTGATGTCGCCGCCGTTCCGCAACAAACAGCATCAGGATAGCCTGTGGGCGGGGTTGCAGTCAGGATCGCTGAGCGTTGTGGCGACGGACCATTGCGCCTTTACCACTGAACAGAAACGCTATGGTGTGGGTGATTTCACGAAGATCCCAAATGGCACCGGCGGCCTTGAGGACCGGATGCCGATGCTTTGGACCCATGGCGTGGCGACTGGCCGTTTGACGATGAATGAATTTGTCGCCGTGACCTCGACCAATATCGCGAAGATTTTGAACTGTTACCCCAAGAAAGGGGCTGTTCTGGTGGGGGCTGATGCCGATCTGGTGGTTTGGGACCCTAAGAAATCAAAAACGATCACGGCGGGAAGCCAGCAATCGGCCATCGACTATAACGTGTTTGAGGGCAAAGAGGTCACGGGCCTGCCCCGCTTTACCCTGACGCGCGGCCATGTGGCGATCCATGATGGCGAAGTGCGCACGCAGGAAGGCCACGGAAAGTTTGTGAAACGCGAGGCGAATACGCCGGTGAACCGCGCGCTGTCATCGTGGAAAGAACTGACGGCGCCGCAGCCAGTGGAACGGTCGGGTATTCCGGCGACGGGGGTTTGATGCAGGAGACAACGAAAGTTAGTGCAGAACATAGTGAAACTTACGCGAGGCTTTTTGGTATAACTTTTATTGTGAGCTTTATCGTTGCAACACTGGCGAGCCCTTTCCTCATTCAAGATCGAAATGGAGACGACTACGGGTTGGGTGTTTCAGTGATCATATTGATCGGTGCTTTCACATTTGGCCCTGTACTTTTCCTGAAGGCTGCATTCTTTGCCGCAGCAACTTTCTTTCCGCTTTACTATTTTGGATGCCGGTTTGTTAAAGAGCGAGCTAGTTTTTTGGGAAGCGTGTTGATCTCAGCTTTTGTGAGTTCAACATTTGCATTCGCATTTCACGTAGAGTTTTCGCCCTTTCGAACAACATTCGACTTGGACCGGTGGTGGTTGTATGGGCAAGTGGGCGTGATAGCGATGGTTGTTTCAGGCGCTTTTGCAGTGCTTCAGGTTTTAGCGGTTTCGAAAGATGTCTGATTCAGTGATATCGGCTTCTGGCCTCAACCTCACTTTCCAGACCAATGACGGACCTGTGCATGCTCTGAAGGATGTGAACCTTGAGATTAACAAGGGCGACTTTGTTAGTTTCATTGGCCCCTCCGGCTGCGGTAAGACCACGTTCTTGCGCTGTATTGCAGGGCTTGAGACGCCGACGGGTGGGCAGATTTCCGTCAACGGAATGACCCCGGATCAGGCGCGCCGGGCGCGTGCTTATGGCTATGTGTTTCAGGCGGCGGGTCTTTACCCCTGGCGCACGATTGGCGGCAATATCAAACTGCCGCTGGAGATTATGGGATTCTCAAAAGTCGAACAGGATGAGCGGGTGGGCCGTGTGCTGGACCTTGTTGATTTGGCGGGGTTCGAGAAGAAGTTTCCCTGGCAGTTGTCCGGCGGGATGCAGCAGCGCGCCTCGATCGCCCGCGCGCTGGCCTTTGATGCGGATATTCTGCTGATGGATGAACCCTTTGGTGCACTGGATGAGATCGTGCGCGATCATCTGAATGAGCAGTTGTTGCAGCTTTGGGCGCGGACGGAAAAGACGATTGGGTTTGTGACCCACTCAATCCCCGAGGCGGTGTATCTGTCGACCAAGATTGTTGTCATGTCGCCGCGTCCGGGGCGCATCACCGATGTGATTGACAGCCCGCTGCCCAAAGAGCGGCCTTTGGATATTCGCGATAGCGCGGAATTTATCGAGATCGCACACCGGGTGCGCGATGGTCTGCGGGCGGGGCATGTGGATGACTAGGGAATCCCTCCGGGGGACGTTTGATTGGACGAAGAAAGTCAGGGGGTCCCGCGTGAAGTCACTGCTGCCTGTTCTGACCGTGATCGCTGCGATCCTGTTGTTCTGGGTCGCCTCCGTCGTGCCGATGAACATGCATCTTACCGCCGATCAGGCGCAGCGTCAGGACATTGCGGTGATGCCGGATACTCCGGCGGCCCGGCAAGACCATTCCGGTATTGGGTTGGCCCTGCGCAACCCGCATTTGTTTGCGATGACCTATACGTTGGACCGGCCGCGTCTGCCATCACCGCATCAGGTCGCGGCTGAGATGTGGGATACAATCGCGTTGAAAAAGGTCACCTCGCGTCAGTCATTGGTTTATCATGGCTGGGTGACGCTTTCTGCGACGCTGCTGGGTTTTGCCATTGGCACCGGCCTTGGCATTCTGCTGGCCGTCGGGATTGTTTATAACAAGGCGATGGACATGAGCGTGATGCCCTGGGCCATCGCCAGCCAGACAATCCCGATCCTTGCTTTGGCGCCCATGATCATCGTGATGCTGGGTTCGATTGGGATACAGGGGCTGTTCCCCAAGGCGGTGATCAGTGCTTACCTGAGCTTTTTCCCGGTGGTTGTTGGCATGGTGAAAGGGTTGCGCAGCCCGGATGCGATGCAGTTGGACCTGCTGCGCACCTATCACGCAAGCCCCGCACAGGGGTTTTGGAAGCTGCGCTTGCCTGCCTCGGTGCCCTATCTTTTTGCTTCGTTGAAGATCGGTATCTCAGCGTCATTGGTTGGGGCTATTGTGGCAGAGCTGCCCACGGGTGCCCGTGCGGGCTTTGGCGCGCGCATGTTGGTGGGTGATCAATATGGCCAGCCCATGGTCACATGGGCCGCTCTTTTTGCAGCAGCGCTCACTGCCGCGGCTTTGGTGGGCCTGTTTAGCCTGATGGAGCGCTGGACGTTGCGCCGCATGGGGATGCAGGCGGCATGACGGGGACAGCGATCATCGGTGCTCTGGCGATTTGGGCTGCGGGCTGGTTTGTGAACACTCGCCTTGCCAATAGCGCTGCCGCGCAAAGCCGTTTGATTCGGTTGCTGGTGCCGGCCATCTTTGGCCTGACCTTGCTGATGATGTGGGAATTGCTGGTGCGGTTGCTGGATGTCAGCCCGGTGATCCTGCCACCCCCCACAGCGATCGCAAGCCGTTTTGCGGGCGAGCTGCCGATCCTTTGGGCGGATTTCGTGCAGACGATCATCAAGGGGGCGATGACCGGCTATATTGTGGGGATGTTTGCGGCCTTTGCTGTCGCGGTTTTGGCCGACAGATCGGATTTCCTGACGCGCGGTATCTTGCCTGTGGGCGGGTTCATGGCGGCCTTGCCGATTGTTGGCACGGCGCCGATATTTGTGCGCTGGCTGGGCAGTGACTGGGAATCAAAGGCGGCCGTGGTCGCGGTGATGGTGTTTTTCCCGATACTTGTGAACACCGTGGCGGGATTGCGTGATACAACCGCCATGCAGCGCGATCTGATGCGAACCTATGGCGCAGGCTATTGGCCCACGTTCTTCAAGCTGCGCCTGCCGGCGGCGATGCCTTTTATCTTTAACGGGCTCAAGATTGCGACCACTTTGGCGCTGATCGGGGCGATTGTTGCTGAATTTTTCGGCTCTCCCACGGTGGGCATGGGATTTCGGATATCCACGTCTGTCGGCCAACTTGCGCTGGATATGGTCTGGGCCGAGATCGTCGTGGCGGCCCTCGCGGGCAGCGCGTTCTACGGTCTGGCAGCATGGATTGAGGGGCGGGTGACGTTTTGGCACCCATCGCAACGCAAATAATAACTGAGCCCCGGGAAGAGGGCGTAACACCTAACTTGGAGAGAAGAGAATGAAGAAGTTGATGATGGCAGCGGCACTGGCCGCAGGTCTGGGTGGCATGGCGCATGCTGACGCCCATGCAAACGATGTGACGCTGCAATTACAGTGGGTCACGCAGTCCCAGTTTGCCGGGTACTATGTGGCGCTGGATCAGGGTTTCTATGAAGAGGAAGGGCTGAATGTGACTATCCTGCCCGGTGGCCCTGATATCGCGCCCCCGCAGGTTCTTGCTGGCGGTGGTGCTGATGTCATGCTGAACTGGATGCCGTCTGCCCTGGCCGCCCGCGAAAAGGGGTTGCCGGTGGTAAATATCGCGCAGCCGTTTAAGACATCCGGCCTGATGCTGACCTGCTGGAAGGACACCGGTATTGAAAGCGTTGCAGATTTCCGCGGCAAGACCATTGGCGTCTGGTTCTTTGGCAATGAATATCCATTCCTGAGCTGGATGAGCCAGGAAGGCATCTCTACCGATGGGGGTGAGGATGGTGTGACCGTGCTGAAGCAGGGTTTCAACGTCGATCCGCTGTTGAACCGCGAGGCCGACTGCATTTCCACCATGACCTATAACGAATACGGTCAGGTATTGGATGCAGGCGTGTCAGAGGATGAACTGGTGACCTTCAAGTATGAAGATCAGGGCGTTGCGACGTTGGAAGACGGCATCTACGCGCTGGAAGAGAACCTTGAAGATCCCGTGTTCGTCGACAAGATGGTCCGCTTTGTCCGTGCTTCCATGCGTGGTTGGAAATGGGCCGAAGAGAACCCGGTTGAGGCGGCGGGGATCGTTTTGGACAACGATGAAACCGGCGCGCAGGGTGAAGCGGCCCAAATCCGCATGATGGGCGAGATAGCCAAGTTGACCGCGGGTTCTGACGGATCGCTTGATCCGGCGGATTACCAGCGGACGGTTGATACCTTGTTGGCTGGCGGTTCTGACCCCGTGATTTCGGCCGAGCCGGTGGGTGCCTGGACAAGCGTGATCACGGATCAGGCTTTGAACTAAAGCCGATCTGTTCAAGACGGCACGATCAAAGGGTCCGGATCGCATCCGGGCCCTTTTTGTATTCCAATGCCATTGCGCGCCGCGCTATGGGTCTGCGTCCGCGTTCATCGCGCGATAGGTCGGGATGATATCCCCCTCAGCCGCCGACGCCTCATAAACCCCCCGTGCAATCGCACGGCTAAGACAGGTCGCACCTGCGGCTGCAATATCGCGGAATGCGTCTGCGCCAACGCCAGAGGCGTCACCGGTTGCCATCCCAAACACCAGATCGCCATCCAGCGGTGTATGTGCCGGGACAATCGCCCGCGCCATGCCGTCATGCGCTGTCACCGCCAACCTGTGACATTGCGTTTTGGTGAGCGCTGCATCCGTGGCAACGATGGCGATTGTGGTATTGGCGCCCGCAGTGGCATGCTGGATCATGGCTTGTTCTTTGCGGCTGGGCGCGGGGGTAACCTGACCTGCGGCGGGATCAGGGCCTGCGCCGCCGAATTCATCCCCAAGTTCAAAGGGGGCGGCCCAGAAATGCTTGTCGCCCGGCGTTGTTACACTGCCAAGTGCGTTGACCACAACCAAAGCCCCGACCGTTGTGCCACCCGGCAAGACCAGAGAGGCCGAGCCGAGCCCGCCTTTCTGCATTGCGGCCATCGCACCGGTGCCAGCCCCGACAGTGCCGATTGCAAAGTCGCTATGCGCATTGGTGAGTGCTGCACGCCCAAGCGCACGATAGGGGTTTTCGCCCCAATCCTTGGCCCCGCCGTTAATCAGGTCAAAGATGATCGCCCCCGGCACGATAGGAACGCGCATCGGCCCGATGGCAAATCCACGCCCCATGGCGCGCAGCCCGTCCATCACCCCCGAACAGGCATCAAGCCCAAAGGCTGATCCGCCTGACAGGACCAGGGCATCAACGGCCTGCACGGTTTTGTCCGGGGCCAGCAGATCGGTTTCTTTGGTTCCCGGTGCGCCGCCCATGACATGCACGCTGGCCACAAAAGGGGCATTGCTGACCAACACCGTTGTCCCGGTTTTAATATTGTGATCCTGTGCGTTTCCGACCCTGAGCCCGGCGACATCGGTGATCAGGTTTTTGGCTCCTTGTTTATATGCACCGCCCACCGTCAACCTCCATTGCTACGCCAGTGATCATGCTGGCCTCATCCGAGCACAGAAAACAGGCGGCGTTGCCCATGTCTTCTGGCGTCGAGAAGCGCCCCAACGGGATTGTCGCGAGGAATTTCGCGCGCATCTCTGGCGTGTCTTCGCCCATGAAGGATTTCAGCAGGGGTGTTTCCCCCGCCACCGGATTAATCGCGTTCACGCGGATGCCATCAGGGGCCAGCTCAACCGCCATGGCTTTGGTTGCCGTGATCATCCAACCTTTGGAGGCATTGTACCAGTTCAGCCGTGGGCGGGGTGAGATACCAGCGGTCGAGGCGACATTCAGGATCACCCCCGCCTTGCGTTCTTTGAAATGGGGGACAAAGGCGCGCGCTAGCAGAAACACCGATTTCATGTTCACGTTTGTGACGCGGTCAAAGTCGTCTTCTGTGACGTCCTCAAGTGCGCTGGGCATATGGGTGACGCCTGCATTATTGACGAGGATATCAAGCGGGGCCTCCTTCAGAACTTTCTGGGCCAGCCTGTTGACGGCGGCACTGTCGGCAACGTCACAAGCCAGTGCGGCCCCGCCAATCTCGGTGGCGACGGCCTTTGCTGCGGCAAGGTTGATATCCGCCACATAGACATGTGCCCCTTCTGCGGCGAACTTGCGTGCAATGCCCGCCCCGAACCCCGATCCGCCGCCGGTCACGATTGCGCGTTTGTTTTCCAGTCGCATGCTGCCTCCGCTGCTATCTTAAGTGCAGGGTAGCTATGTTGCGTAAGCTCGCAATCTCTTTTCTTGAGACCGCGACAGTGCCCTGACCCTATCGGAGTGCGGGCGCGAAAGTCACCTCGCCCTGCGGAGTGGTGCCGTTGATGGACACAAATTGCACAAGAGTATGTGGCAGATCGCCATGGGTCAGGCCCGGATCTGAGACAAAACCCATGGGGCCGTAGACCTTGGGATTGCCGATCAGGACACAGCCCGCCGCCCCCCAACCTTTCAGCCGATCCAGCCCGGCCAGCGTTAGTTTTGTGCCGATCCCTTGCCGTTGGAATTGCGCCTTAACTGCGATGGGTCCAAGGGCAAACCAACCGCCCTCTGTCTCGCCAACCGTCGCGGGGGAAAAGGCGACGTGGCCGATGATCTGACCTTCCATTGCCGCGACAAGCGAAAGTGCAAGGTCACCATCCCGGCGCAATCCGTCCAATGCGTCTGCTTCGGTCCCGTCACTGAAATCCATCGGCGCAAAGGCGTCGGCGGTCAGCGCATGAAGCGCCTTTTGATCGTCGGTGCGTTCAGGACGCAGGTTGATGTTGTGGTGCATGCTGCGCACTCTTGCTCAATCATCGGCCCTCTGTCAAAACGCTGCTATTCTCAGGGCGGGGTGAAATTCCCCACCGGCGGTATGTGGTCTGTCCACGAGCCCGCGAGCGCAACGGGTCTTCCTGACGGAAAACCCATTGGTCAAGCAGATCAGGTGAGATGCCTGGGCCGACGGTCATAGTCCGGATGGAAGAGAATGCAGCATGTTGCGCGCCAATTTGGCGCGGGATGTGCTGTGTGATGCCTTGGGGTGACGTGTCGAACCAAAGGAGATCACATATGACACTTCCCCAGTTTGCATTCATCAAGGCCGGGTGGCATGCCGATATCGTGGACCGGGCGCTTGATGGGTTCTTGTCAGAAATCCCCAAAGAACAGGTGACTGTCTTTGACGTGCCGGGCGCATTCGAGATGCCCCTGTTGGCGCAAAAACTGGCGTTGACCGGCGATTATGCCGCCATTGCCTGTGCCGCGCTGGTTGTTGATGGCGGCATCTACCGCCATGATTTTGTGGCCAGCGCTGTGGTTGACGGGCTGATGCGCGTGGGTCTTGATACGCAGGTGCCGGTATTGTCGGTCAGCCTGACACCGCATCATTTTCAGGAAACGGATCACCACAAGGCGATCTACCGCGATCACTTTATTCTCAAAGGCAAAGAAGCTGCGCAGGCGGCAAAGATGCTCGCATCCTGAACATCTTTTGTGGCCTGCACCGGCGTTCAGAACGACGGTTCAGGCTGGCAAGGCGCAAATTGGGCTGATATTGCCCTTGTGAGCAAACAGGAAATGATCATGAGTGCCACTGCTAAAAAACGCGCCCCGATGCCAGATGATATCCGTGCCGCCAAAGGCGGTACGCCGCTGGTGAGCCTAACGGCCTATACCACGCCTATGGCGCAGATGATGGATGAACATTGCGACTTTGTGCTGGTGGGTGACAGCCTTGGCATGGTGCTGCATGGCCTGCCATCGACCCTTGGCGTGACCATGGAGATGATGATTATGCACGGCCAGGCCGTCGCGCGTGGTTTGACCTCGGCGATGATGGTCATCGATATGCCTTTCGGGTCCTATGAGGAAAGCCACGAACAGGCCTTTCGTAACGCCGCCCGGCTGATGTCTGAGACCGGGGCCGGGGCGGTCAAGCTAGAAGGCGGCGTGGCAATGGCCGACACGATCGCCTTTCTGGTTACCCGTGGCATCCCGGTGATGGCGCATATCGGGCTGACACCACAGTCGATCAACACGCTTGGCGGCTACAAGGTACAAGGACGCGGCGCTGCGCGCGATGCCGCCATGGCCGATGCTGTTGCGGTGGCCGAGGCAGGTGCCTTCGCTGTTGTGCTGGAAAAGGTGCCCCAGACCCTTGCCGATGAGATGACCGCACGCATCCCAATCCCGACCATTGGGATTGGCGCAAGCGCGGGCTGCGATGGGCAAATTCTTGTGGTTGACGATATGCTGGGCCTGTTCACGGCCTTCAAAGCAAAATTTGTGAAGCGATACGCACATCTGGGCGACGACGGAGAAGCGGCGATAGCGGCCTATGCCGCCGACGTGCGTGCACGCGCATTCCCCGCAAAGGAACATATCTTTGCGGATGAGGCACCCAATTGATTGCGCCCATTGTGCGCTCTTTGGTGGCGCTGCGCGAACAGACGGCCCGCTGGCGCAAAGCGGATGAGACGATTGGCGTTGTCCCAACAATGGGTGCGCTACATCAGGGCCATCTGTCGCTGGCCCGCGCGGCCCGCGCCAAATGTGACCGTGTGATTGTCACGATTTTTGTAAACCCCAAGCAGTTCAACGACCCCGACGACCTCAAGAACTATCCCCGAACCGAGGAAGAAGACGCACGTAAGCTCGAAAGTATCGGTGTTGATCTGATCTACGTGCCTGAGCCGGACCAGATTTACCCTGACGGTTTTGCCACCACTGTGTCGGTGGCAGGGCTGACGGATATGCTTTGCGGAGAAAGCCGTCCGGGGCATTTTGACGGGGTGGCGACGGTGGTGTCCAAGCTCTTTACCCAATCCTCTGCCGATTATGCTTTCTTTGGTGAGAAGGATTACCAGCAGTTGCAGATCGTGCGCCGGATGGCTCGCGATCTGGATATTCCCATTGAGGTGATCGGCTGCCCCACTATCCGCGAAGAGGACGGGCTGGCCATGTCATCGCGCAATCTGCTGCTGTCGGACCGGTCGCGGGTCTATGCCCCGGTTCTGGCCGAGGTGATGGAGGACATGCGGGAGAAATTGCGCGATGGGGCGGCGATGAGTGAGATCCGCAATGACGCGCAGGCGCGGATCATGGCAGCGGGATTTAATGAGATCGACTATCTGGAATTGCGTGATGGCGGTGATTTGTCATTGTTGGACCAGACGCAACCCGATGCGCGCCTTTTTTCGGCTGCGTGGCTGGCCGGTGTAAGGTTGATTGATAATATAATGGTTGGCTGTTCATCAGATTGAGCAAGGCCAAGTAAAGAAAATGACCGTCACGGTTGCCGCTGAATTGATAGTTTTAAATCTAGGCGGCTTTGTTGCACAAATCGATTGATTGACAGACGTCCCCTTACCCCAGACGG
>CAKMYZ010000022.1 GCA_929200255.1 uncultured Alphaproteobacteria bacterium
ATTCTCAGTGACAATTTATGGGGCTACCGGGTCAGTTCTCAATGACATTCAACACCTAACCCGACTGGAGGACCAGGTTTAATGAAATCAATGGTTTAACTTGCTCACCGCATCAAAAAACATTTAAAAACAACTACTTGCTTATGCAACATACTGCAGCTTCGTTACAACAACCCCAGTTAAGCCAAACGAACAACTTAGCAATACCATTGACATAGGTTAGGAGCGTGGAAGCTGAAATACGTTGCGCGGAACGCCATCTGGAAAGACCTCGCGAGTGATCAGTTGACCTCCAAGCCGACTCATCAACTTATAAGCAGCCTTATTATCGTCATTCATGTGTGTCTCCACATGATCCCAACCGAGTGTGTTAACCGCAAAGCCAATCACCGCGAGGGATGCTTCGGTTGCATAGCCTTTGCCCCGCGCCGACATGCTAAGCCACCAGGTCAGTTCAGCTCTTGGCCAACCCAATGGTGCCCATAGTCCGCAACTGCCGACCATGCCGGACCCGGATTTTTCGAAAAGCGCCCAGCGTCCATATCCTCGAAGCTGAAAATGCCCCAGATCGGCCGCGAGCAAAGACCAAATTCTTTGAGCCGGGAGGGGGCCGCCATAGTGCTCCGAGGCGACCGCATCTGAGAAAAACTCTTCATATGCTTCAAAATCCTTTTCCTGTGGTGGCCGCAAGCACAACCGCTCAGTTTCCAGCTTAGGATAGTCCGGGTTATTATTCATGGATTGGTGCTCTCATGGGTGGCTTCAGGCATGATCTAACTCGTTGGCAACGATTATCCCCGATCTGAACGCTACGTCAAAGGATCGTCAAGATAGCTGTAAACTGACTACACTCAGATGGCGCCGACCGATAACGCTAGAACACCACTGATTTCGCTGAACGAACGTCCGCTTTCCTGCCGCCAGGTATCAAAGGCAGACTGGATCGGCACAAGCGATCGTGATGTGCCAGGCATATTGTCAACCACGCCTTCTTCATTGAGGCGCGCAAGCGTATCCTTGTTGAGAATGAAACCATCGACCCCCATGTACCTCAGAAAGTAGCATGATGTAGCATATCCGAGCCGGCTCCCATTGGATTTCAGAAGCTCGATAAGATTTATGAAATCGTCCGATTGCTTTGCCGCGAAGAAGGCACCGCAAGACGTATGGGTTTCGGACAGTTTGGTTACCAGCCTGGCGTTTTTGGGCACAGAGTTAACTTTAGCCTTGTTTCGGACGATAGAGGGATCCGCCGCGATACGGTCAAGGTCCTGCTCTTGTAAGGACCGGCATATATCCGGGGAGAACTGAAAGAACGCGTTTTCAAACGCAGGCCATTTCCTGTCGACTATGTCCCAGTTAATGCCCGCGCGGAATATTGAACGGGTCATGCCTGATAACCAACGGTCGTCGGGTATGGATTTCAAAACCTTCGTTGAATTCGGGTGTGCCAATCGGGTCTCAACACTGTTTTTCCCTCCATGACGGTGTTCGGCGATTGCCAACAATTCCTCAAAACTGCGCATTCTGTTCGCCTTATTTAGTGGCCTGATACCGAGCAGACGCTCCGGCACAGAAGGCGCTTAACAAATTGTTTCCTTCTTCCCAGCTTCCCATCTCACTGATATGTTCGTGCGCGCCGATCTGAATGATCTCTGCGCCCCAGGATTGAGTGACCGCGCTGGCGAAGCCGGGCGATGCGTAGGGGTCATTGCTGCTTGCGATCACAAGCGCAGGCCAGATCAATTCTCCGCGATAGAAATCTGCGAATTCGGCAGCGTCTTCCTTTGGAAAATTGGGCCCGTCCGGGTCTGGCACGGCCACCATAAAGGCCCCTGATATTTGTCTGGATGTTCTGTGCAAATATTCCGCCGTTAGAAGGCATCCAAGGCTGTGGGACACAATGACCGGAGGCGTTGGTTGAGCGGCGACGCTATCATCAAGCGCTTTCAGCCAGCCTTCCAGATCCGGTGCATCGAAGCTTTGGGGTGCGATACGTGAATAATCAGCCGACCCTTTCTGCCAATGCGTTTGCCAATGGGTTTCCCCCGACCCCCCATAGCCGGGGACAATGACTTTTCTGACGGATTGCATCTGCTACACCTTTGCGTTTGCGGGGTTCCAGATCACAGGGCTTGTCCCCTGATCCGCATAGACCGGGGTCGACAGATACTTGACGCCGCTATCGCACATGATTGTCACAATGGTTGCGTCTGGCCCCAGCTTCTTTCCCAGCTCAATCGCAACAGCGACGTTTCCGCCAGTCGATGTTCCTGCGAAAATCCCTTCGCTTGCCGCAAGCTTGCGCGCCATTTGCATGGCGTCTTGCGTTGATACGGTGGCAATGTCATCGACGGCGGAAGGATCCCATAGGGGGACGACAAAACCCGCGCCGGCGCCTTCGATCTTATGTGCCCCCGTCTTCCCCGTGGAGAGTACCGGAGATTCCGCTGGCTCCACCGCTACGCAATGGATGTCGGGGTTATGTCCATGAAGGGTTTCGGAATTGCCGCGGCAGCACGCGGCCGTGCCTGTCATGGCAACAAAGGCATCCAGTTTACCAGATGTCTGCGCCCATATTTCGTTACCCATTTTGTGATAGGCTTTAATCTGGTCCGTGTTGGCCAGCTGGTCAGTCCAGAACCCGACTGTCTTTTCGGTGAGTTCCCGCGCGGCCTCGATCATGTTTCGTGTCAGCGCTTCGTCCATCTTACCCTCATCGGATGGCACGATGGTCAGTTTTGCCCCGAAAGCAGCCATGTGCCGGCGTTTTTCGATGCTAAAGGCATCTGAGGTGACAATGTTGAGACTGTATCCTTTTGCCGCGCAGATCATTGCAAGGGAAACGCCGGTGCTGCCACCTGTGTATTCGACAACATGACCGCCTTTGGTCAACCTGCCATCGGCCTCCGCCGCCTCAATCATGGTGAGCGCCATCCGGTCCTTCATACTGCCTGTCGGGTTTTCGGATTCGATCTTCAACAGAATCCGGGCGCAGCCCTCAGGCACTATACCTCCCAGTTCAACAAGCGGTGTCTTCCCTATTCGGTCGAGGATAGATGTATGTGTATGAAGCATGGGTGAGGTGCCTCTCCGGGCAGTTACTTTCAATATTAAAGTGACTCATATCGAAGAGACTTTAAAAATGCAAGTGACTATGGTATGCAGGCTCTATGGTCACACCGAAAAACCGAGAAGCAGCAATACACGACCCCACACTCCCAAAAGAGTTGGTATTCAGATCGCGCTGTTCGATTGCGCGCAGTCTTGAGTTGATAGGGGACAAGTGGACCTTGCTGATAATAAGGGATCTGATGTGGCACGGTAAGGACACGTTTCAGGCCCTTCAAAGGAGCGAAGAGCGTATTCCAACAAATATCCTGGCCAGCCGTTTGAAAAAGCTCATCGCCCTGGGTCTTGTTGAAAAAACCGCATATCAGGAGCGCCCGACCCGATACCGGTACGCGCTCAGCGCCGCCGGAAAATCACTGGAGCCGGTTCTACAGGCGATGATGGATTGGGGGCATCAGAAGCTCTCTGGCGGATTTTACGATCCAAAGGCCCTTGATGAATAGGCGAGGCTAATCGGGTTTTTCAGCGCGGATGTATGACCACTCGCGTGAACAGTGCGATACCGGACCCCGCCGCCGATTGCGTCTGTTTCGGAATGAAAGAAGTTCCGAGACACCGTGTTATTCCGTGTCTGACAAATGCGTAGAGTGTGCCTGTTGAAAGTTTCAGGAGGCTAGGTCTTGCACAGCCCAACCAGAGTGTCTGATGGCGAATTCATTGCCATGATTGCCGCATTGATGGCGCTGGTGGCATTGGCCATCAATATGATCTTGCCAGCCTACGCAGACATGACGGACCATTTCAAACTGAACACGCAAACCCAGGTAGGGCTGGCCGTGTCTCTGCTATATGCTGGTTTGGCTGTTGGGCAGGTTTCGTTCGGTGTGTTGTCGGATATGACTGGTCGAAAACCAGCCATGAATGCGGGTCTTGGCATTTTCATATTCGGAACTGTTATCTCCTGGTCTGCACCAACGTTCCCCATGTTAATCGTGGGTCAGATCGTCCAAGGAGTTGGGTTGGGCGCGCCACGCGTCGTCACCCTGGCAATCGTTCGTGACCGCTACGAAGGCCCGAGGATGGCGCGGGTGATGTCATTCATTATGGTCGTCTTCGCATTTGTGCCAATCATATCCCCTTACATCGGTCAGACGATCGTGGCGTATCTGGGTTGGCGCACAGTTTTCGCGGTTTTTGCCGCCGGAGGCGTGGGGTCCTGTATCTGGTTCACGATACGGTTGCCTGAATCCCGGCCGGTCTCTGCCCGTTCACCTTTTACATGGGCAGGCACTCTTCAGAACCTTGGCATTGTTCTGACGAACAAATCGGCGGTGGTGAACGCCGCAGCACTTGGGGTGGTGTCAGGCGCGTTTATTGCCTCCCTCAATCTGTCTCAACAAATTTTGCAGTTCCAATATGAACTGGGGACACGATATCCATTCTATTTCGCGTTGATGTCGTTAAGCCTTGCTGCCGCGTCTTTCATCAACGGGAAGGCGGTGATCGGGATCGGCATGCAGCGTTTGGTACTATTCGGATTGACGGGCATGTGCAGCTTATCGCTCGCATTGGTCACCATGATCGTAGTTTCCCAGACAGATCCGGCCCTGCCAATTTTGATCAGCTATCTGATGGCCATGATGTTTTGTTTTGGCATTCTTGTCAGCAACCTGAACGCCCTGGCGATGCGGTCTCTTGGGGCTGCGGCCGGCACAGGGGCCGCTTTGGTTGGCGCGCTGACGACCTTTGTTTCTGTCCCATTGGCGATTTTTGTCGGGAACGCCTACCAAGGGTCAATTCTGCCCCTATCCGGGGCATATGGGCTTTTCTCTTTGATGGCCCTGTGCCTTGTTGTCATCGTGGGGAAGGAGCGGAAAGGCGTTGCATAATGAATTATGCAGATATGGAAACCTTTGTCGCGGTTGCCATGGCCGGCAGCTTTGCAAAGGCTGCCAAGCGGTTGAACATAACAGCTTCGGCAGTCAGCAGGCGTGTGACGCGCCTTGAAACCATGCTGGCCGTTAAACTCATCCACCGAACAACGCGGGCACTTTCCCTTACCGAGGCAGGAGAGCAATTCCTGCTTCATGCCCGATCGTCTGTTGTTTCCGCAACAAATGCAGCGGATGCGGCCAAGAGCCATTCCGGATCTGTGGAAGGGCATCTCAAGGTGCATGCGCCCATGACCTTTGGCAAGTTGTATGTCGCTCCTCTGATACCGGAGTTTCTGCAGGCCTACCCCAGTCTTTCGCTGGAGCTATCCTTGGACGATCAATTTCCTGATTTGCTGACAGCTGGGCTGGACGTGGCCTTTACGGCCCGGCATATCTCTGCTGGCAGCTACGTGGCGAGGAAAATTGGAAGCCTGACAAGTGTGGTTTGCGCTGCGCCGGACTATTTGCACCAAAACGATTTAATCACGCATCCACGTGACTTAAGCCAACACAATTGCCTCCTGTACCAGCATCCCGAAAACACATCATCGTGGGTCTTTTTGCAGGGTGATGAGCGCCTGGAGGTCTCAGTGTCAGGCAATTTTTGTTCCGACAATATCGAGGTTATTTGTGAGGCTGCGAAATCTGGCATGGGGATGGCGCGCCTTCCCCGCTTCATTGCGGACGCCGAGATTGAACGCGAGCAACTTGTTCAGATACTTCCCGAATACAGCATGCCTCGGAAAGACCTGTATGTTGTTTACCCGGATCGGCAACACAAACCTGCAAAGCTGGTGGCTTTTCTTGAGTTTTTCAAAAACAAACTTAGTGGAAGAGGCGGGTTGCAAGCCTGACCAGCGCGCTGAAACTCAACCGGCTGTTATGGCCGCCATTCTTAGGTTCCAGACTCATAACCAGAATATGACGGTTGCGGCGAGCGCGATTGCCGAGAGGAAGACCCTTGGGCACCTGTCATAGCGCGTTGAAATGCGTCTCCAATCTTTGAGGCGTCCGAACATTCTCTCAATCCGATTGCGGCGTTTGTAACGACGCTTGTCGTATTTGATGGTCTTGCTGCGAGACTTGCGACCAGGGATACATGGAGTGATACCCCTGTCGAGTAAGGCTTCTCTGAACCAGGCGGCATCATAGCCGCGGTCGGCGAGCAGCCATTCAGCATCTGGCAAATCGCTCAATAGAGCTGCGGCACCGGTGTAATCACTAATCTGACCTGCGCTGATGAAGAACTGAATTGGGCGTCCACAGGTATCCGAGACGGCATGCAACTCGGTGTTCATTCCGCCCTTGGTTTGCCCGATCAGACGTCCACGCCCCCCTTTTTCAGCCCCAGGCTTGAGGCTGTGCGGTGTGCTTTGAGGTAGGTCGCGTCAATTGAGATGGTTTTATTGTCGGGTGCCTCTGCCGCTAATCCCGTCATGATCCGCGCGAATACACCCATATCGCTCCACCGCTTCCAACGGTTGTACAATGTCTTCGGTGGACCATACTCTGCAGGCGCATCACACCATCGTAAGCCATTGCGATTGATGAAGATAATTCCGCTCAATACCCGCCTATCATCTACCCGCGGCTTACCTCGGCTCTTGGGGAAGTACTGTATAAGCCGTCCCATTTGTTCCTCACTCAGCCAATACAGATTGCTCATCATACCCCCAAAATATTTTGAGATCCTGAATCATAGCACCGTTTCAGCATCAAGCCGATTAATGGGTCTGGAACCTAGTTGCCATTCAAATCAACACAAAGGAAGCTAGATGCCCGCAGTGCCGCTTGCGCATCTTTGACCTCGCAAAAATATGCTTCAGCATCGCTAACAACAATGGGTTCACGAACCGACGGTGGTTGCACGAACGCAGCGCGCCGTATTGCATGCTGAACCGCTGGTTCGGTCGTCAAGGTCTCGCGTAGAAGCATTAAACATTGAATGTTTTCAAAGTTATGTCGATTGGTATCCAGCAATAAGTCGGATTCCTTCAACTCATTCACTTCGAGAATGTTAAGGAAATCCGGTATCCAGCTTCGAATTTGGCGTTCTGTTACATAATCGGGAAACCGAACAATGACACAGTCCAGATGTCGATCGTAATTTGTAGATATTTGCTCCTGCATGGACAGTGAATCTCACGTTCAAAGAGTTTAATCAATGTTCGTTGTGGGCTCAGAGCAGACATCCGACGGTTTCAGTTGGTCAAATTGAGCGATGCAACGCCTTCAAGGTCGGCTGAGCGGACGGAGCTGCCCTTTAAGATTCAAGAACGAATGGCCGCTTGTGGTACATGCGATCAACTTTGCCGGTATTCGCCTAAGAAACGTTGCGCCCAAGTCTGACTTTCACGATCCGCCAACTTGGCAGTCGGTGTTTCGACCCGCTCAGCCAAGGTTGGATCACATTCGATTTCTGAAAGTACCTCTGCTAGAACCTTTTGTGGGTTTTCTGACAAAGCGTCATACGCAATGCGCACAGGTTCTAGATTGTTCTGCTCGAACCACCGTTCCCATTCGTCGTCGAGCGCACTCAATTCCTTCATGTGCCAAGCAATCGCATCCGGGTCGTAGTGCGGTTTCTTCGGCGGAGCCTGACGTTCCAACACCGAACCGTCCGCATTGCGATGCCAGAGCCCCGTTTGCTCAGCCCGCACCCGCGATATAGCTTGGGCCACGCGATCCTTACGAGAAAGATGGACAAACGTCGTCGGGCCGAAAACGCTCTCGATACGCTTAACGTCACCCAAGGCATCTGGTGACAGCAGCGAAAGCTGATCAATGAAAAAGCCGAAGCTACTTCGCTGCATGCGTAATCCGAAAGTGTCCGTGTTGGCCTTGCCGCGAACAAGCGCTGCGTCAAAAATTGCACGAAGAGCTGCCCTCCGAGAAACGAATGGCGTCTCGTCTAGCCCGTATACAGTCAACCACCTCTCAACCGAAGGAGCGTGAAAGTGTGAGTCGGGTAGGCCGGCGACGCCTGTTGCCGCAAGCAACTTGCAAAGCAACGTGCTCCCACTTCGAGGTGTCGTGCATATCACAAACGAGCGCGATGGTAAATTTGTCACTTCTTAATTCGCCTTAAACAGTTTGGCGGCCAATAGCAGACATTCGGCAGAAGCGCAGCATCTGTCAAAATGGGCTCTTTCTTCTATTTCGCCGCGCGGGGCATGAAGGTCCGCGTTGCCCAGAAAGGTCGGCGGTACTGTCCGAAAAAGACAATCTATGTTGCCATAGGGGCCAAAGTGCTGTCCATATGGGTCAAACGATGTGGCCATTTACACGCGCATGACTGATCGCCGGGCGGAATTGCAACGTATCTACAGGGAAATCATTGGAAATTCCGATGATGGGCCCCATCTTAGGGTATCTAACGCACCGGCAGGGGGCAAAGATATGAACATCCATTTGTCCGATATGGACCGTGAGCCCACCAGACAAGAGGCCGAAGCGGCCCTCGCACTGCTGCGCCGTTGGGCCGGCGATGTCACCGCCGAGGAGGTGGCGACACTGGACCCGCTTGTGTCGCGTCTGATCCCCGGGCAGGAGGTGTCGAATTATCCGGCCCTTGCCCGTGCGTATCCGGACGCTTTTGAGGTGGATGAGGATTACAAAGCCTCGATGCCCGATTTGCAAAATGGCCCCGCCAGCCTGATCCGGGGGGCGCAGCAGCAGATACAGCATGTGGGTATCTCCAACTTCCGCCTGCCGATCCGGTTTCACACCCGCGACGGTGGTGATCTGACGCTTGAAACCTCGGTCACCGGTTCCGTGTCGCTGGAGGCTGAGAAGAAGGGCATCAATATGTCCCGCATCATGCGGACATTCTACAAACATGCCGAAGCGACATTCAGCTTCGAAGTGATCGAGCAGGCGCTGGATGCCTATAAGACCGATTTGGACAGTTTTGACGCCCGTATTCAGATGCGGTTCAGTTTTCCGATGAAAGTTGACAGCCTGCGGTCCGGTTTGTCGGGGTATCAGTATTACGACATTGCGCTGGAGTTGGTTGAAAGCGCCGGTGTGCGCAAGAAGATCATCCATCTCGACTATGTGTATTCATCGACCTGCCCATGTTCCCTGGAACTGTCAGAACATGCCCGTCAATTCCGGGGTCAGCTTGCCACGCCACATTCGCAACGATCCGTGGCGCGCATTTCGGTGCTGCTAGAGGGCGGGGCAGATGTTCTGTGGTTTGAAGACCTGATTGACCGCGCTCGCGCCGCCGTGCCGACAGAAACGCAGGTCATGGTCAAACGCGAAGATGAACAGGCCTTTGCAGAGTTGAATGCCGCGAACCCGATCTTTGTTGAAGATGCCGCGCGTCTGTTTACCGAGCAGTTGCAACTGGAGCCACGCGTTTCAGATTTTCGCGTAATCGCCAGTCATCAGGAAAGCCTGCACAGCCATGACGCGGTGTCGGTGCTAACCGAAGGCCCAACATTTGCTGCGGAAAGCCTTGATCCAAGGCTGTTCCAGTCGCTGTTCCACACAGGTTAAACCCTATTGGGGTGCTGCGATGCTGACCGGCAAATCGCCGATGCCATCAATTGAAACCGTCACATTCTGACCGGCCCTGATAGGGCGCGCCCCGACAGAGGTACCGCAGGCAATGACATCGCCGGGGTTCAGGGTCATGTCCCGCGACAGGTGGCTGATAATTGTCGCTGGTGGCATGATCATGTCCGATGCCGGGTAGGACTGCCGCTCACGGTCGTTGACGAAGGTTTTGATGGTCAGATCCTGCCAATCCGCATCCGTTTGAATGACAGGGCCAATGACCCCGAACCCATCAAAACCCTTTGCACGGGTCCATTGGGGAAACGAAGGATCTGCGGTGAGAACCTCAAGCGCGGTGATATCGTTGACGCAAGTGTAGCCGAAGATCGCGCTCTGCGCTTCCTCAATACTCACGTTGTTGCAGGTCTGGCCGATGACGACGCCCAGCTCTCCTTCATAGATTACACGCCCGATATCAGGCGGAAGCAGGACCGTACTGCCCGGCCCGGCAAGTGATGACAGCGGTTTGAGAAAGAACAGCGGGTGCGCTGGCGGCGTCAGCCCGTTCTGGGTGGCCGCGGCATGGAAATTGTTCCAAAGCCCGATGAATTTGCCCGGCACACAAGGCGGCAACATCACTGAGCCCTCCAGCGATACCGCCGGGCCAGTTTCGTCCCCGGATCCAAGTGCCGCACGTGGATGCAACATGTCATCGGCGATCACCCCGGTCAGCACCTGACCATCCGCCGTTTTGATGCGTCCCCATTCCATCGCCGTTCTCCTGTTTCTATTTATATTCGGACAGAGGATGCAACTTTGGGTAATTGGCAGCAAGGTGTTGTTTCTAGGCGAAGACCGGCATCTTGGTCGCCCTTGCATAGCAGCCCAGAACCATATCCCACCCTCTGAGGTAGCTGGTGCTCACCGCATCCGCAGTATCCCCCAGTATATCAAAGCCACCATGGGTCAACTCGCACAATGTGCCGTCGGTGGTTTCAGTAAAGGTAACCGTCACGATGGTCGCATCTTGTTCGCTGCGCCCGGGGTGCCAGGAAAACGCAAGGTATTTACCCGGATCATAGGCGATCAGCTTGCCCCAAATGGCAATTTCACCATCCTCGCCTGTCTCGGTGATTGCGTCACCCTTGTGGGTTGGGAACATCAGTCTGGACCTTGCCCCTTTGATCGAATGCGAGGCCTTCGGCCACCACGTATCGATCTGATCGGCAAACAGCGCAAAAGCGTCCGTGGCATTCAGGGGCACTTTCAGGGTTTTATTGATGGGGTCGTTCATTTGGCGTTTCCTTTTGCTTTTTCCTCTGCCGCACGGGCAAAAGCGGTCAGCGCATCATCCCAGAGCATATCCAGATAGCGGCGCAGCTCATCCACACCATCGGGCGCAATGGCATAGAGCCTGCGATTGCCGGATGGGGTGACGGTCAGCAATCCGGCATCAGATAGCACGCGCAGGTGCTGACTGACCGCCGGGCGGCTGACGTCCATGTCCCGCGCGATGTCCGCAACAGGCAGGGCGCCGTGGCGCAAGCGGTCAATGATGATGCGCCGTGTCGGGTCGGCAAGGGCGGTCATTGCATCTTCGTAGGCCATGGCTTACCGTAAGTGTTGGCTTACGATTCGTCAAACGTTTCCTGCGGCCCTTGAAGCCCCTGACACCGAACACTAAGACTCTGTCAGGATATTTGAACTAGGACGGTCCCGTCCGAACATGAGGCAGTAAATATGCAAGACCCCGTCGAGACTTATATGAACCTTGTCCCAATGGTGGTCGAACAGACCGCACGGGGTGAACGCGCCTACGATATCTTTTCCCGTCTGCTGAAAGAGCGGATTATCTTTGTGAACGGCCCCGTGCATGATGGGATGAGCCAGTTGATTGTCGCGCAGTTGCTACACCTTGAATCGGAGAACCCGAAAAAGGAAATCAGCATGTACATCAATAGCCCGGGTGGCGTGGTGACATCTGGTTTGTCAATATACGACACAATGCAATATATCCGCCCCAAGGTCAGCACGCTGGTGATCGGGCAGGCGGCGTCCATGGGATCGCTTTTGCTGACTGCAGGCCATGAGGGGATGCGTTTCTCGCTGCCAAATTCTCGTGTGATGGTGCACCAGCCGTCTGGTGGCTATCAGGGGCAGGCAACCGATATCATGATCCACGCGGCCGAGACGCAAAAGCTCAAGACGCGCTTGAACGAAATCTACGTGCGTCACACCGGCAATACGCTGAAAAAGGTGGAAGCAGCGTTGGAGCGTGACAATTTTATGTCACCAGAAGAGGCCAAGGAGTGGGGTTTGATCGACGAAATCGTCGAAAACCGGACGAAATCCGAAGATTAGTCACCGTTTACGTGATTTTGAACAAACGCCGTGATGTCGCTGCGTTTGTTCCCCTTTTCGACGGAATTTCGACTCATTTGCACTGTATCTTTAGTGAGTAATTAAGCACATTGCGTGCAAGATCATTTTGACATTGTGGACCTCGACGGGCTGTCCTAGTGTTAGAAAAAGGCAGCCCGAAGAAGTGTGAACGGCCCCTAGGCCAAGAGGTTTAAAATGGCGAATAGCAGCGGCACGGACAGCAAAAATACGCTCTACTGCAGTTTTTGTGGCAAAAGTCAGCATGAAGTGCGCAAGCTGATCGCTGGACCAACTGTTTTCATCTGCGATGAGTGCGTTGAGCTTTGCATGGATATCATCCGTGAAGAGACCAAAACAGCGGGATTGAAAGCGGGTGACGGCGTGCCGACACCTTCCGAGATTTGCGGCGTGCTGGATGACTATGTCATTGGCCAATCGCATGCGAAACGCGTGCTGTCGGTGGCCGTGCATAACCACTACAAACGCCTGAACCACGCCGATAAATCCGATATCGAGCTGGCGAAGTCCAACATCATGCTTATCGGGCCTACCGGCTGTGGTAAGACGCTACTGGCGCAAACACTGGCACGTATCCTCGACGTGCCTTTCACCATGGCCGATGCCACGACATTGACCGAGGCCGGCTATGTGGGTGAGGATGTTGAAAATATCATTCTCAAGCTATTGCAGGCGTCGGAATATAACGTGGAACGCGCGCAGCGCGGCATCGTCTATATCGATGAAGTTGATAAGATCACCCGCAAGTCTGACAACCCGTCCATCACCCGTGATGTATCCGGCGAAGGCGTGCAGCAGGCGCTGCTGAAGATCATGGAAGGTACGGTTGCTTCGGTGCCGCCACAAGGTGGCCGTAAGCATCCACAGCAGGAATTCCTGCAAGTGGACACGACAAACATTCTGTTCATCTGCGGTGGTGCATTTGCTGGCCTCGACAAGATCATCGCGCAGCGCGGCAAAGGCTCTGCCATGGGCTTTGGCGCTGATGTGCGCGAAGATGATGACCGCGGCATCGGTGAAATTTTCACCGACCTCGAACCGGAGGATCTGCTGAAGTTCGGCCTGATCCCGGAATTTGTAGGCCGCCTACCGGTTATCGCGACCCTGACCGATCTTGACGAAGACGCTCTTATCACAATCCTGACCCAACCTAAGAACGCGTTGGTCAAGCAGTACCAACGTTTGCTCGATCTTGAGAGCACAAAACTCACCTTCACCGAAGATGCGCTGAGCGCTATTGCGAAGCGGGCGATTGAACGCAAAACCGGCGCGCGTGGTCTGCGGTCCATCATGGAAGATATCCTGCTGGATACGATGTTCGATCTGCCTGGCATGGACACGGTGACCGAAGTGGTCGTCAACGAAGAGGCCGTGTCCGCTGATGTGGCCCCGCTGATGATCCATGACGAGGGCAAAACGAAAGCGCCTGCAACAGCGAGCTGAACCATGTCCGCCCGCCACATCAGCACTGGATCCCCCTTCGAAGAACAGATAGGTTACAGCCGCGCGGTTGTGGCTGACGGCTGGGTATTTGTCGCGGGAACAACCGGCTATGACTATGCACAGATGGTCATGCCAGACAGTATCGAAGAGCAATGCAGCAATGCCCTGGGCACAGTCGCGAAGGCCCTGGCAGAGGCAGGCAGCGGGCTCGACCATGTTGTGCGCGTCAACTACATCGTGCCGGATAAGGAGGAATGGGCAAAGTGCTGGCCCGTGACTTCCAAGGCGTTTGCCAAGGCAAAACCTGCCGCAACGATGATTTCGGCGGGTTTACAGAACCCCGAAATGAAGATCGAAATCGAAGTGACAGCGCGAGTCCCCGCTTAAGCAGACTGGACCTTTCCCACCGCTTGGTGCATGGATAAGCAACGCAATCCGGAGACGCGACATGGGCCTTGGTCACAACATCAAACGCATCTTTACATGGTGGGATGGGCAGTCCTTTGGCACCCAGCTTTGGACAAGTCGGAATGGCACTAAGGTTGGCGAAGATGCCGAAGGCAACGTCTATTACAATAACAGCGACGACAGCCGCCGCTGGGTGATTTACAATGGCGAAAATGAAGCGTCACGCGTGACCCCCGACTGGCACGGTTGGCTGCACCACACGTGGGACGAACCGCCATCAGAGGTTGCGCTGAAGCATAAGGATTGGGAAAAGCCGCATCAGGAAAACCTGACCGGCACCATGGCAGCCTATGCGCCCGCAGGATCGATCCGCAAGTCAACCCCGACCCCGCGATCCGACTACGAGGCCTGGACACCGGAGTAAGGACCAGCACATGCGGTCTTCTTTGACGCTATTACTTTTGATGCTTGCAACGCCTTTGGTGGCGCAGGATGAAATTGTCGTCACACCATTGGAAGAGCTGATCGGCGAGCTGGTCACGACACCCAATGAGGTGACCGAGGAGTACCTGACCACATCAACCGAAGCCCAAGCGCAGAAGGTCTCGGTTGCGCAGGGTGGCGAGTTGCGCGTGCTCGACAAGCTGACCGGTGAGGTCAAGGATCTGTCACTGCAAAATGGCGAGATGGCAGCACTTGGGTTTCTGGCTGTGACGTTGAATGAATGCCGCTATCCCGTCGACAATCCATCGGGTGATGCCTTCGTGCGGGTCGATGTAGTTGACCGCAAGGAAAGCACGCCGCTTTTTGCAGGCTGGATTATTGCAACGGCCCCGGCGCTTAACGCGATGGACCACCCACGCTACGATGTCTGGGCATTGCGCTGTATCACATCCTGAGCGGGCGGTAGCCCGCCAGGCGCTGTGAACGACGCGTCCGACGTGATCGCATTGGCCAGCAGGTCATGATAAGTGGCGCGCGGAATTTCGATTGCACCCAAACTGGCCAGATGGTCCGTGATGAACTGCGTGTCAAACAACGTGAATCCGCCCAGTACAAGCCGGTCAACCAGATAGGCAAGCGCCACCTTTGACGCATCGGTCTTACGACTGAACATGCTTTCACCAAAGAACGCACCGCCAATCGTCACACCATAGACACCGCCAACAAGGCCGGTGCCTTGCCAAACCTCGACAGAATGCGCCGCACCTTGCTGGTGAAGGCGCAGATAAAGATCAAAGATTGTGTCGTTGATCCAGGTTTCATCCCGCTCGGCGCAACCCTTGACGACCTCGCCAAAGGCCATATCGCAGGTCACCGTGAAATGCCCGCGCCGCATCGTCCGTGCGAGGCTGCGCGAGATATTGAACCCATCAAGCGGAAACACGCCGCGCATCTTGGGGTCGACCCAAAACACCTCCGGATCGTCGCGCCCTTCCGACATCGGAAACAGACCCACCTGATAGGCCTGCAAGAGCAGGGCCGGTGTCAGGGTGGGGTCGCTATCCTTCACGCGACGCTAGGCGGGCAGGTTTTCTTCGAGCCAATGTTCCAGCCAGTGAATGTTGTATTCACCGGTTTGCACAGCGTCCTCGGCCAGCAAGGCATGGAAAAGTGGGATGGTGGTATCGACACCATCGACGATCAGTTCACCCAAGGCGCGACCCAGACGTGCAAGTGCCTCTGGCCGGTCACGGCCATGCACGATCAATTTGCCGATCAAACTGTCGTAGTAGGGGGGGATACTGTAACCATCGTAGAGCGCTGAATCCATGCGTACGCCAAGCCCACCCGGCGCGTGATACTGGGTAATGGTGCCGGGGCAGGGGGCAAAGTTGGGCAGTTTCTCTGCGTTGATCCGGACCTCGATCGCATGGCCATTGATCTTCAGATCATCCTGACCAAAGGACATAGGCAGGCCCGATGCGACGCGCAATTGTTCGCGCACAAGATCCACACCAAAAATCGCCTCGGTTACCGGATGTTCGACCTGCAAACGGGTGTTCATTTCGATAAAGTAGAACTCATCGTTCTCGAACAGAAATTCGATTGTACCCGCGCCGATGTAGTTGATTTTGGCGACCGCATCGGCACATACCTTACCGATCCGTGCGCGCAGCTCGGGCGTGATGCATGGGCCCGGGGCCTCTTCAAAAACTTTCTGGTGGCGGCGTTGCAGGGAACAATCACGCTCGCCCAAATGCACAGCATTGCCTTTGCCATCGCCGAACACCTGAATTTCGATGTGACGCGGTGTGGTCAGGTATTTTTCGATATAGACTTCGTCATTGCCAAACGCGGCTTTGCCTTCGGCCCGCGCCGATTGAAATGCCTGTTCCATGTCAGCGGCCGTCTGGGCCACCTTCATGCCGCGTCCGCCACCGCCTGCGGTGGCTTTGATGATCACAGGGTAGCCGATTTCTTCGCCGATCCGTTTGGCATCTGCCAGCGTTGGCACGCCGCCATCCGAACCCGGCACACAAGGCACGCCCAACGCTTTCATTGTGTCTTTGGCGGTGATCTTGTCGCCCATCACGCGGATATGCTCGGCTGTGGGGCCAATGAACGTCAGGTCATGATCCTCGACAGCCTGCACGAATGCGGCGTTTTCAGACAGGAAGCCATAGCCGGGATGGATCGCTTGCGCGCCAGTGATTTCGCAGGCCGAGATGATCGCCGGAAATGACAGATAGCTTTGTGTTGAGGAGGGCGGGCCAATACAGACCGCCTCATCCGCCATCCGCACATGCATCGCATCGGCGTCAGCCGTGGAATGTACGGCAACGGATTTGACACCCATTTCGTGGCAGGCGCGCACGACACGCAGGGCAATTTCACCCCGGTTCGCAATAAGGATTTTATCGAACATTGGGTCCGCCCTTATTCGATGATCACGAGAGGTGCGCCGAATTCGACGGCAGCACCGTCTTCGACCAAAACCCGCTTCACCGTGCCAGAACGCGGTGCGGGAATATGGTTCATGGTTTTCATGGCTTCGATGATCAGCAGCGTGTCGCCTTCCTTCACGGAAGCGCCGACGCTGACAAATGCAGCGGCGCCAGGTTCTGGCGCCATATATACCGTGCCGACCATGGGTGACGTCACGGCACCGGGGTGGCTTGCCGGGTCGACGTTGTCAGAGGCAGGCGCGGCTGATGTCGCCGGGGCAGCAGCAGGCGGTGCGGCTGGTGCGGCGGCCGGTGCCGCAGGCATGGTTTGCTGGACAATGGTTTGTGTCTGGCGACTGACCCGGACGTTCAGGCTGTCGTTTTCAGCGTAGTCTCGTTTGACCTGTAGCTCTGTCAGATCATTTTCGCGCAACAGTTCTGCCAACGCTTGAATAAAGCTGACATCGCTATCGTGGGAAGTTTTTTTGCTCATAATGTCCTCGGCCTGTTGCCCATATTTTTGGCGTCTCTGCGACGTTACGTCACAAACCATCACCATGCTTATAGGGCAAGGCCGCGAGGGTGGAAAGCGGGGTCCGTTCTAAAATGTTTTAGGACGTTTTTGTGGTGTTGCCTCCGGCTGCTCCGGTTTCTGGCGGGGGTGTATCCCCATTGGTGTCTTCTGTGGCATCAAAGGGCAGCATTGGCACGTCATAAGGCCGCAGCGTCCGCTCTGCGGGCATAATTTCGGTCGGATCGTCGGGGATATCGTCCACCGATAGGCGGGCCGAAACGGCCTGTGCGACAAAGGGCCGGTCAGGCGGCAGAGTTGCCGGTCGGTCAGTTTTTTCCAACGCCTGCACTTTTGTCGTGATGGCGCGCTCAATCGGTGAGACATCGGAAGAGACGGCAGCGGCCGGGAGGGGGAGGTTGAGTGCTGTATCCATTGCTAGGCTCCGAGAAGCGAGGGAATCTGGTCATGCCAGACTCCCGCGTGCCGGTTACCAAATGCTTAAGCCGCGCCGAAGAGTTTGATCGCATTTATGTTTAATACTGCAGCCAATCAAATTGCCAGATACTGCTCACGCAATTGGCTATCCTCAAGCACTTCGGCGGCGGACCCGTCATAAACAACGGTGCCTGTGTCCAGGATCACGGCGCGATCTGCGAGTTTCAATGCAGCAACGGCATTTTGTTCAACAATCACCGTCGTGATGCCTTGATCGCGGATGATACCCAATGTCTTGGCGATCTCTTGTACGATCACTGGGGCCAGGCCCTCATAAGGTTCATCCAGCAGCAGCACCTTGATGTCACGGGCCAAAGCGCGGGCAATCGACAGCATCTGTTGTTCACCGCCCGACAGGGTGACACCCTCTTGCTTGCGCCGCTCGCCCAACCGGGGAAACAGATCGTAAATCCGTTCCAGTGACCAGCCTTTCGGCGGTGCGATCTGGGCCAGTTGCAGGTTTTCCTCGACCGTGAGGCCGGGAATAATGCGCCGATCCTCAGGCACCAGTGCGATGCCAGCCGCCGCCGCCTGATGGCTTTTCATGTCATGCAGCGGCTGGTGATCAAGCCAGATTTCACCATGGCGCAGCTCTGGATCATCCAGGCGGGCGATGGTGCGCAGGGTAGAGGTTTTACCCGCGCCATTCCGACCCAACAGCGCCAGAATTTCCCCTTCATGGATGTTGAAGCTGATGTTTTGCACGATGTAGCTTTCGCCGTAATATGCCTCGATCTCCCACACGCTCAGGTAAGCGGGGTGCGTGGCGGCGTTGTTGGCGTTTTTGTTAAATGGTGCGTTCATTTTTGTCTCCGGGGTGACAGACTTTCATCGACGGTCTGTGGACAATTTTGTGCCAAAAATAATTGGCGTTTAGACCTGTGCCTCACCAAGATAGGCTTCGCGCACCTTGGGATGGCCCTTGATGTTATCCGGCGTATCCTCGACCAGTGGCATGCCCTGGGCCAGCACGGTGATCCGTTCAGCCAGCGAGAACACCACATTCATGTCATGCTCGATAATGGCCATGGTGATCCCGCGTTGCGCGCGGATCTCTTTCAACAGATTGATTGTGTTTTCCGTATCCGCACGTGCCATGCCTGCCGTCGGTTCATCCAGCAGCAACAGTTTGGGATCCTGAACAAGACACATCGCCATTTCCAGACGCCGTTTATCGCCGCGCGACAGGCTGGATGCGGTCATGTCCTTCTTTTCAAGCATGTTCACATCGTTCAGGATTTCGTCAGCCTGCTGTTGAATGCCCTTTTCGGCAAAGATGCTTTCGATGGCATGCATACGAAACGCACCGTCCCGTTTGGCAAAGCAAGGGATCATGACGTTTTCAAAAACGCTAAGATCGCTGAAGATTTCTGGCGTCTGAAACACCCGGCTGATGCCCATTTGGTTGATCTCATGCGGCTTGCGCCCCAGAACGGATTGCCCATCAAACATCACTGATCCGCTGTCTGGAATGAGCTTGCCCACCAGCACATTCAGCAAGGTGGACTTGCCCGCGCCATTGGGGCCAATGATGGCATGTGTTGTGTTCTCGGCCACGCTGAGGTTCACGTCCCCCAGCGCCTGCAGACCGCCGAACCGCTTGTTGATGCCTTTGACTTCAAGAATTCCCATCAGTCTTACTCCTTACTCGGCCGGTTCAGTGGCTTTGGATTGCGCGTCTTCCGGCTGTTTACGCCGGAACATGGCAGCGATTTTTTGTCCGCCCTGAACAAGGCCACCTGGCAGGAAGATCACGACAAGCATGAACACGAGGCCCAGCGTCAGGTGCCAGCCTTTGCCGATGAATGGGTGAATGATCGCAACAACAAAGTTCTCAAGGCCGTCAGGCAGAAAGGCAAACCAGCCGTGCAGGATCGTGTCATTAATTTTTGAGAAGATGTTCTCAAAATACTTGATCATGCCTGCGCCCAGAACGGGACCAATCAGCGTTCCAGCGCCGCCAAGGATGGTCATCAGAACAACCTCGCCGGATGCCGTCCATTGCATCCGTTCGGCACCCGCCAGCGGGTCCATGGAGGCCATAAGCCCACCAGCAAGACCGGCATACATGCCAGAGATCACAAAGGCCGCCAGCGTGTAGGGGCGCGCGTTCAGGCCGGTATAGCTCATCCGGGTCTGGTTGGATTTGATCGCCCGCAACATCATCCCGAAAGGCGAGCGGAAGATGCGGATCGCCAGATAGAACGACAGGATCAAGAACAACGCAGCGAGGTAGTAACCAGCGTTGAACGTAAACAGCCAGCTACCCAGCGCCAGCTCATAGCTTGCCCGCATTTCCAACCCGAAGATGGCAGGAACCGGAATGTTGCCCGATGCCGTCTGAGCGACGCCAAAGATACGCGGATCATCCAGCGCAAGTTGCAAACCGGTTTCCCCACCAGTGATCGGCGTCAGCACAGAATAGGCCAGCGCGAATGACATCTGGGCAAATGCCAGCGTCAGGATCGAAAAGTAGATGCCCGATCGCCGCAAGGAGATAAAACCGATCAATAGCGAGAAGAGGCCGGCAATAATCACACTCAGGATGATGGCTGGCAGGACGTTCATGCTCAGCAGTTTGAACATCCAGACGGCTGCGTATGATCCCACACCCAGGAACGCCGCGTGACCGAAGGACAGATAGCCGGTCAGCCCGAACAGAATGTTGAACCCGATGGCAAAGATGCCAAAGATCACAAAACGCTGCATCAGGTCAGGATAACCTGCGTTGAACTGCGCCATCTCTGACCCTTCAGGGAAAGGGTTGAGAATGAAGGGGGCCAGCATCGTCAGACCGATCACGATCAGCAACAGCCGGAAGTCTTTTTTCTCTAATCCGAGCATTGGCTTACTCCTCCATCACGCCTTTGCGGCCCATCAGGCCGCGTGGACGCGTCAACAGAATGATGATGGCGACAAGGTAAATGATGATCTGGTTGATGCCGGGCAGGAAGTCGATGACAGCCGACATGGACGCAAAGCTTTCCAGAATACCCAGCAAGAAACCAGCCGCGACAGCGCCAGGCAGTGAGCCCATACCGCCCACGACGACCACCACAAAACTCAGCACAAGGAAATCCATGCCCATATGGTAATTGGGTGAGTTGATCGGCGCGTACATGACACCCGCCAGACCTGCGACGGCTGCTGCAATCCCGAACATGATCGTAAACCGCTTGTCGATGTCGATACCAAGCAGGCCAACGGTCTCGCGGTCGGCCATACCAGCCCGGACAACCATGCCGAAGGTTGTGAATTGCAAGAAGGCGAAGACCGCAGCGATGATGCCAATCGAGAAGAAAAAGTAAACTAACCGCCAGTAGGGGTAGATGATCGCATTGGGGTCAAAACCAAGGACCACGCCGAAGTCGAAGCTGCCGACAAAAGCAGAGGGGGCGGGTGTTGGGATCGGGTTGGCCCCATAAAAATATTTGACAATTTCCTGGATCACGATGGCCAGGCCAAAGGTGACAAGGATCTGGTCTGCATGTGGGCGTTTGTAGAAGTGCTTGATCAGCCCCCGCTCCATGATGAAGCCGATGGCAATCATCACTGGGATGGCCGCAACAATTGATATCGGCACGGCCCAATCGATAATGACGTCACCTGCCGCCTGGCCGAACCAGTCGTAGATATAGGGAACATCCACTTGTAACGGGTTGCCCAGAAAATCTGTGCGCGCCTCATCAACAACCTTGTGGCTGAGGGTGAGCAGTTTGCTCATCGTGACGGCGACAAAGGCACCCAGCATGAACAGCGCGCCATGGGCGAAGTTGACGACGCCCAAGGTTCCGAAGATGAGTGTCAGTCCCAGCGCAATCAAGGCATAGGCCGAGCCTTTATCAAGCCCGTTGAGAATTTGAAGAATGAACTGGTCCATGAGGCGACCTCTGATCGGTTGTGCGGGAGAGTAAGGTGCTCTGCACCACATCGCGGCCCACAGGTTGGCGCGATTGAGAATAGGGGGTGTCAGGCCGCCACGAGGGCGGCCCGACGTATTGTTGGCTTATGCGCCTGGGTTACATGAACCCAATGCACCACCTGCAAACTGTGGGTGATCGGGTGCGTATGTGACCTGCCCAACTGGGGTGACTTCAACGATTTCAAGAAGGTCGAATTCGTTTTCTGGGTTCTCTTTACCCTTCACGACCAGCACGTCCTTGAAGCACTGGTGATCCGCGCCGCGGTACAGTGTTGGGCCATTGCCCAGACCGTCAAACTCAAAGTCTTCCAGAGCTTCGGCAACCGCACATGGGTTGAACGAGCCAGCGCGTGTGACCGCATCAGCATAAAGCAAGGTCTGCACGTAGGTTGTGTGCGCGGCCTGTGACGGCGGGAAGCCGTACTTTGTGCCGAAGGACCGTGTGAAGGCTTGCGAACCTGCGTCCTGCAGTGACCAGTGCCAGTTGGTGGACCCAAAGATACCAGAAACGTTTGCGCCCGCACCACGCGCCATGAGGCGGGAGTACAGCGGCACGACGATTTCGAAGTTCTTGCCGTTTGCCTGTGCTTCGCGCAGGCCGAACTGAACCGCGTTTGTCAGCGAGTTCACCATGTTCCCGCCGTAGTGGTTCAGAACCAGAACGTCAGCACCAGAGTTCAGGACAGGCGCGATGTAGGACGAGAAATCCGTCTGTGTCAGCGGCGTTTTCACAGCGTTCACAGTTTCCCAACCCATGGCTTCGGTTGAGGATTTTACCGCTTCTTCTGTGGTGTAACCCCAGTTGTAGTCAGCGGTCAGGTGATATGCTTTACGGTCCGTGCCGTAGTTGGCAGCAAGCACAGGCGCGAGCGCCGCACCGGACATGTAAGAGTTAAAGAAGTGGCGGAAGCCATTGGCCCGCTTGTCTTTACCAGTTGTGTCGTTGGAGTGCGTCAGGCCCGCCATGAAGATGATGCCTGCCTCTTGGCAAAGCGCCTGCACGGCCACAGCCACACCGGAGGATGACCCGCCAGTGATCATGATTGCGCCGTCTTTTTCGATCATAGAACGGGCAGACGCGCGTGCCGCATCGGACTTTGTCTGCGTATCACCGGTAACATACTTTACTTCGCGACCCAGAATACCTGTACCGTCAAGCGCCTTGGACGAGAACGTACCCAACATGCCGCCGTCGCCGCCACCGTTGAGGTGCTCAACAGCCAACTCATAGGCGCGCAGCTCGTCGGCACCCTCGTCCGCGTAAGGACCCGTCTGTGGCACGTTGAAGCCAAGAATGACTTCGCTGTCGCCCGGTGCATTGGTAAAGCCAGCGTGCGAGTCCGCACGCAGATACTGCGGCAAAGCGAGGCCAGCACTGGCAACCATACCTGTCTTGAGTACGCCACGGCGTGAAAATTTCGAATTGGACATCAATATCCTCCCTAAAGGTTTTCTGTCAGCTGGGCCTCCGCGCCCAATCAACATGGCGTCAGTCTCTTTTAGGCCCCACTTGCCAGCAACAAGTCATTGAGGTGACTGGACTTATTTGTAAATTCATGCACAAATGAGTTGTCAATTTTGTAAAACGGTTTTCTTGCAGGCGCAGAAAGCTACTGAAACTGTTGGAGGAATTCGCTATGCCAGCGCAGCAGCTTGCAGGATCCCGGATCCGGGAAAAGCGACTCGACCGTGGGTTGAGGCAGGCCGCCGTGGCAGAAACAGTTGGTATATCACCGTCATATTTGAACCTGATCGAACACAATCGCCGAAGAATCGGTGGCAAATTGTTGGCAGACATCGCCCGGGCGCTGGATGTCGACGCTGCGCTTCTTAGCGAAGGGGCGGATTCGGGGTTGCTCGATGAGATGCGTCATGCTGCGGCCCTTCTTGGATCGGATGTTGAGGTCGCAAAGGCGGAGGAATGCGCCGGCCGCTATCCCGGTTGGAGCGCATTGATTGCGGCCCAATCCCGCCGTATCGCCGCGCTTCAAACACAGGCGCAGGCGCTGAGCGACCGGATGGCCCATGATCCTGTGTTGGCGGGCGCGTTGCATGAAGTGATCTCGACCGTGAGTGCGATCCGGTCGTCGTCATCTATTCTGGTGGGCCCGGAACAGCTCGATGAAGACTGGCAGCGCCGCTTTCATCAGAATATCCACAATGACAGTTTGCGTTTGGCCGAAAGTAGCGAGGCGCTCATCAGTTATCTACAAGCGCCCGATGCACAGGCTGAGCAGGCGATGTCTGCCTTTGAGCAAATGGAAAACTGGCTAGTGCAATCCGAGTTTCATTTGTCTGCATTGGAAAGCGCGCGCGCTGATGTTGGTGCATTCGTAAAGGCGTCTGGCTTGTCTGGTGCGCCAGCTACGTTGTTGCAGGCACATGCTGTTCAGTATGCCAAGGACGTCGCGGCACTTCCTTTAGCCGCGTTCGAACGAGCCTGCCGCGCCCACAACTACGATCCTGGCGTCATCGCACAGGAATTTTCTGAACCCTTGCCGCGTATTTTGCGGCGCATGGCGTGCCTGCCGCCCCTGAATGACCATCCCCCCATGGGGCTCGCGGTTTGCGACGCGGCCGGAGTGCTGACTTTTGTCAAACCGGTAGCCGGGTTCTCCATGCCGCGCGTGGGTGGTGCCTGCCCGCTTTGGCCGCTCTTTCTGGCGCTTAGCCGCCCCGGCCAACCCATCAGGCTTGAAGTTGTCTTGCCCGGGATCAATGCGTCGCGGGCCTTGTGCTATGCCGTTGCGACAGCGCGCACTCCGGCGCATTTTGATGTACCTCCCGCGGTGCAAAGTATCATGCTTGTCGTGCCTGACCCGGATGGGAGCGCCGGCACGTCGCAGTCGGTTGGTGTTGCCTGCCGGATTTGTCCGCGTAGCGACTGCGCCAGTCGTCGTGAACCTGCGATTTCCGGCGTTGCAGTGCAAACAGCACTTTGACTTGTTTCGCAATTGCCTCGATAGTCAAACAACAGGGGCGCTGCGCATAGGCGCGATGCGACGGAAGAGGAGACGATGAGATGGGCAAGCGGGTCCTTCTGATCGAAGATGAGCCAAACATCATAGAGGCGATCAGCTTTATTCTGTCGCGTGACGGCTGGACCGTTCATACGCATGAGGACGGCATGACCGCGATGGACAAGGTGTTGGGCTTTCCGCCTGACATGATTATCCTTGATGTCATGCTGCCAGGGCGCAGCGGGTTTGATATTCTGCGCGACCTGCGTGGAAACGATCTTACCAAGGATGTCCCCGTCATGATGTTGACAGCACGTGGTCAGGAAAAGGACCGCGATCTGGCCATGCGGCTTGGGGCAAATCACTTTATGACCAAACCGTTTTCCAACACTGAGGTCCGCGACTTTGTCCGCGACCTGATGAGGGCATGAACCGGCCCCAAAGATCGCAGGTGATGCTGCACCGGGCCAATTACAGACAGCGCCGGTTGCGTGACGCCGCAAAGCTGTTGCCGGCTCTTGGGGTTCTGCTTTGGGCGATTCCACTGACATGGCCTGCGGCATCGCAGGACGCGCAGGGTGGGATCGGGTCGGCGGGCCTGCTTTATGTTTTTGGAGTCTGGGTTCTGCTGATCGTGCTTGGTGCGGCGTTGGCCAGCATGATGCGTCCGATCATCGACACACCAGAGGTTGAGGGCAGCGAAGAGGAATGATGTCGTTCAACTCCCTCATCGCGATTGCGCTGGGCTATGTCATTTTTCTGTTCGCCGTGGCTTTTTTGGCTGAACGTCGGGCGATTGCGGGCCACTCGAATTGGTTGCAATCGCCTATCATCTATACGCTATCGCTCAGCATATATTGTACCGCTTGGACGTTTTACGGGGCGGTTGGCTATGCCGCACGTTCGGGTCTGGAGTTTGTCACCATCTATCTCGGTCCGACGCTTATGATGGTCGGTTGGTGGTGGGTGCTCAGGCGGTTGGTGCGGATCGGTCGGGCGCAGCGTATTACCTCCATTGCCGACCTTGTCTCATCCCGCTTTGGCAAATCCACGCAGCTGGGGATCATTGTCACGTTGATTTCCGTCATTGCCGGCACACCCTATATCGCGCTGCAGCTTCAGTCGGTCACATTGTCATTCGCCGTGTTCTCGCAAGTTGAAGGGGTCAGTTGGGACCAGGCTGATTTTTACCGTGCGGCGGTTTGGGTGGCCATCGGCCTTGCCGTGTTCACTGTGCTGTTCGGGACTCGCAACCTGGACGCCAATGAACGCCACCATGGCATTGTCATGGCCATCGCGGTTGAAGCTGTGGTCAAGCTTCTGGCACTTGTTGCGGTGGGTGCGTTTGTCGTCTGGGGGGTGGCCGGTGGGCCGGGTGCGATGCTGGCGCGCATTGACGCGTCAGAGATAAACTTGTGGGATCAGAACTCTGGTCGTTGGATTGGCCTGATTTTCTTGTCAGCGGCCGCGTTCCTGTGCCTGCCGCGCATGTTTCAGGTGCTCGTCGTCGAAAACGCCGACGAACGGCATCTGCACATCGCCAGCTGGGCCTTCCCGCTTTATCTGTTTCTGATGAGTCTCTTTGTGGTGCCCATCGCGGTGGTCGGGCTTGATCTTTTGCCAGCAGGCAGCAACCCGGACCTGTTCGTGCTGACGGTGCCACTGAACCAAGGGCAGGGCGGTTTGGCGGTTCTGTCTTTTTTGGGTGGGCTGTCGTCGGCCACGTCAATGGTGATTGTCGCTACACTGGCGCTGGCCACGATGGTTTCCAACCATATGGTTGTACCGCTCTGGTTACGTCTTCAGGGCTCGCAACATGCGACGATGTCGGGCGATGTGCGTCACGTCATCCTGCTGTCACGCCGCCTTTCGATCGCGGCCATTTTGGCCCTTGGGTTTCTCTACTACCGGGTGTCTGGGGGCGGTACTGCGCTTGCGGCGATTGGTCTGATTTCATTCACCGGTGCGGTGCAAATTCTACCGGCCATGATTGGAGGGGTTTTCTGGCGGGGTGCCACCGGCGTTGGTGCTGCCATGGGGTTGATTACGGGGCTGTTGATCTGGCTTTGGTCTCTGTTTTTGCCCAGCTTTGGTGCAGACGCCATCATCAGTGAGGCGGTGATGACCAATGGGCCTTGGGGCCTGAACTGGCTGCGGCCACAAGCACTTTTTGGTATCACCGACCTGGACCCGCTGGTGCATGGTATTATGTGGTCGATGCTGCTGAACGCGGGAATGTTCGTGATAGGGTCATTGGTCACGTTTCCTGCGCCGTTGGAACGGTTGCAGGGCGCGCAGTTTGTCAATGTGTTTGACCACTCCAATGCGGCGCCGACATGGACGCCAGCGGCGGCGGGTGCAGAAGATCTGCTGATCATGGCGCAGCGGATCATGGGTGGGAATGAGGCGCAGGCGATCTTTGAGCAAGAGGCAAAGGCGCAGGGCAAAGCAGGCTATCTACCGGAAGTCACATTGGAGTTCATTGAGCGGCTGGAGCGCGAGTTGGCAGGCTCGGTTGGAGCAGCCACTGCCCACGCGATGATTGGCCAATTGATTGGTGGCAGCAGCGTTTCCGTTGAGGACTTGATTGCCGTTGCGGACGAGGCGGCGCAAATCCTTGAGTATTCCAACCGGCTTGAGGAAAAATCCAAAGAGCAGGAGCGCACCGCGCGTGCATTGCGCGATGCCAATGCCAAGCTGACGGCCTTGTCGATTCAGAAAGATGCCTTTCTCAGCCAGATCAGCCATGAACTCCGTACGCCGATGACCTCGATCCGTTCGTTCTCTGATATTCTGCGGGAGGGAGAAATGAGCACGGATGAGCAGGCGCGCTATGCGGGGATCATCCATGACGAAGCGGTACGGCTGACCAGGCTCCTGGACGATTTACTTGATCTTGCTGTCCTTGAGAACGGTCAGGTCGTCCTACACGAGCAGACAGGCAACCTGTCGGATTTACTGGATCGGGCTGTGCGTACCTCAGGCGCCTATGACGGCCGTTTGACCATTCTGCGCCATCGTCCCGATGAGAACTTCAATTTGACAGCAGATTTGGACCGACTGGGGCAAGTCTTTATCAATCTCATCTCAAATGCGCGCAAGTACTGCGATGCGGCGACCCCGGAGCTGACGATCAAGGTCGGACGCTCCTCCATGGGGGCATTTGTAGATTTCATCGACAATGGCAGCGGCATTGCTTCTGACAACCAAGCGCTGATCTTTGAAAAATTCTCACGGCTGACGGATGGATCAAAGGCTGGTGGCGCCGGGCTTGGGCTTGCGATCTGCCGAGAGGTCATGCAGCGCTTGGGTGGTGATGTGGCCTATCTTGCGAATGTGGCTGGCGGCGCATTCCGTGTAACGCTGCCGCCTGCGAAAAATCCGGCTAAGTTAGAACAAACGTAACTTCTGGGGTGCTAGAGCTGTCAAAGACGTGCATGTAGCGGGCCCATGACAGACACTACGCAAACGACACCTTTGCGGCGGATGATCCGCCCGCGGAACGATGAGGGAGGAGACAGCCCGCTGACGTCCTCTCGCGCGTTGCGGTTGGCACTCACGAAATCTGCCAATGATTCAATCGGTCTGGTGCTGACTGTGACCAGCGTTGCAGAAGATGTCGTCATGCTGGATGATATGTTGGGCGGGCTGTCGGACGATTTGCTACTGGTTGGTCTGGGCCGGGAAGGGGCACGGGTTGGGCTTGTCAGTCTTGATTTGCAACTGCGCGCTGCCATTGTCGAGATGCAGATCGTTGGCGCACCGATTGATCAGGCCGCCACAGAACGCGCGCCAACATTGACCGACCACAGATTGTGTGAACCGTTCTTGGGCGCTTTCCTCAAGGCATTTCCGGCAGCGGTCAGCGGCACCCCACTTGGTGGGTGGGCCGATGGTGCAGCGTTGGATGACCGGTTCAGGGATGTGCGCGCGGCCGGGTTGGCGCTGGCGGATTGCAAGTACAGGGTCGTGCGCATGAATGTAGATTTGGGCGTGGCTGAACGGCAAGGGCAGATCGCGATGGTTTTGCCGCTGGCGGAAGTGACCCTACCACAGGTCGCAGTTGACCCGGACCCTGTCGATTGGGATGCGGCGTTTCAAGAGACCGTGCAAGACGCGCATGCGACGTTGGAGGCGCAGCTTCACAGTTTTTCCGTTCCGTTGGCCACGATTGAAGGGTTGCGCGTTGATCAGCTTCTTCCATTGCCGGGTTGCACTGTCAGCTCTGTCAAACTTCGCGCTGCAGATGGGACGACCGTCGCACAGGCCAAGCTGGGGCAGCTTGGGGGGATGCGTGCGATCCGGCTTCAGCCTGCGCCACTGCCGCAGCTGACCGAACTGGCAGCGGGGGCAGCGCAGGAACTCTCTGGTGTGCTGTCGCCTGGTTTGCTGGACGGCCCTGAAGAGCCGCTGATTGATGTGACAGTCGATGCCGATTCTGCAGAAACGGACGGAGGCAAAGCAGGTACCGGGCTGATGTCAGGCATTGAAATGGCGCTTGATGAGTAGACCTATTGACCGGCCAGTGTGTCCAATTGCGCGCGCATCCCACCCAGATCGTAACCTGCAGCTGTTGTTGCGGCGATAATCGCATCCGTGGACATGTTCCCCGCCTGGCCAAGCGACCAGACAACAGACGACCGCGTGCCAGAGGCGCAATAGGCCAATGTGGGGCCGGTGGACGCGTCCATTGTTGCTATCTGAAGCTGCACCATGTCCATATTTAACCCCTGATGTGTCACCGGGTTCACAACAAAGGCCAGCCCCGCGTCCTCTGCTGCTGCCGCGATCACAGCGGCATGGTGGCTTGGCGGTATTTCCGCATCCGGCCTGTTGCAGATGATGGTCTTGAACCCCGCAGCGGCGATTGCGGGTATGTCCTCAACCCCGATCTGGGGCGAGACGGCATAGGTCGGGCTGATCTGGCGAATATCCATGCCGCCGTCTTAGACCGCTACGGCTTGCTGGTCCAGCCGGTTGCGCAGGGGTGGGGCGACCAACATCCCCGCCAGCATCGCGACAACGAAGATGAAACCGCCAATACCGCCATAACTGAGAGATGCCATGGCCGGACCCGGGCACAGGCCCGCCAATCCCCATCCCATTCCAAAGAAGGTTGACCCGATCACCAGGTTGCGTCCCAGGCGCGGCTCTGGCGGTATCGGAAATGCGTCAGCCAGCACAGGTTTGCGGCCCTGTGTGAACCGCCAAGCGGCGGCCATAGGTACAATCGCCCCCCCCATCACAAAGGCCAGTGTCGGATCCCAATGACCAAAAACATCAAGCCAACCCTGCACCTTGGTGGTGTCGGTCATGCCGGAAATCAGCAACCCCAGCCCAAAGAGTGCACCAACCAGAAATGAGATCATCCCGCGCATCAGATCAACCCCAGAGCATGTTTGAAAATGGCAACTGTCAGGCCACCCGCGCCAATGTAGAACGCCGTGGCCACAATGCCGCGCAAAGACAGCCGCGAAATCCCGCAAACCCCGTGCCCGGATGTGCAGCCATTGGCCAGCCGTGTGCCGACACCAACCAGCAGGCCTGCGATGATGATCACGGCCCAGTTGTTTGTCAGATGCGTTTGGGCACCTCCCATCATGAAGGCTGCAATGGCAGGCACGATGATCAGGCCCGCAATCAGCGCCCCCCGTTCTCTCCAATCGTGTCGCCCGCTGCCATCAATCAGACCGCCGATGATGCCGGAAGCACCCATGATTTGCCCGTTTACCAACAGATAAACAGCCGCAGCAGTGCCGATGAGCAGGCCACCTGCGAGCCCCATGATCCAATCCAATGGCATGATATGTCCTTATATTTCTAGTGGTTCAAAGTCGATTGATCGGCACTTTGAAATAGCGCTGCCCGTTGTCTTCGGGATCGGGGAAATGACCGGCACGCATGTTGGTTTGCAGCGACGGCAAGATCAGCCGCGGCATCCCCAATTTTGCATCCCGCGCCTCGCGCATATGCACGAAGTCTTCTAGTGGGCGCCCTTCGCCGATATGCACGTTGAGCGCCTTTTGTTCGCCCACTGTGGTCTCCCATGCGAATTCATCTCGTCCCGGCGCCTTGTAGTCGTGGCCCACGAAAATCCGGGTCTCATCTGGCAGTGACAAGATCTTTTGGATTGATGCATAAAGATCTTCGGCAGAGCCGCCGGGGAAGTCGCATCGCGCCGTGCCAAAGTCGGGCATAAAGAGCGTATCACCGACAAATGCTGCATCGCTGACAACATAGGTCAGACAAGCCGGTGTGTGCCCCGGCGTGTGCATGACATCGACACGCATTTGCCCGATATGCAGGCTGTCGCCATCGGCAAAGAGGGCGTCAAACTGCGACCCGTCACGCTCAAACTCAGTGCCTTCGTTAAAGACCTTTCCAAATGTGTCCTGCACCACCGTGATGTTTGCGCCAATCCCGATCTTGCCGCCAAGGTGCTCTTGCAAATAGGGGGCAGCCGACAAGTGGTCTGCATGCACGTGGCTTTCCAGTATCCAGGCGACCGTCAGCCCTTCCGATTTCACCCAGTCAATGATCTGGTCCGCGGATTGTGTGTCGGTGCGCCCTGCGGCCTGATCGTAATCAAGCACACTGTCGATGATCGCACAGGTGCTGCCCTGTGGCTCGCAGACAACGTATGAAACTGTATTGGTGGCATTGTCGAAGAATGCGTGCACTTTGGGTGTCATATCAAATCTCCTTGGAGTTAAATGATAGCCACTTTTCGAAAGATTTCAATATTGAAATGTGTTAACGACAGTAGAGAAGATAGAAGCGTGTGAATATGGAAGAACCGATCCAGACCATGGCCGACCCGATGGATGCGGCCGCAACCGAAGCGGCAGAGGTGCTCAAATCCTTGGCGAACCCTGGCCGGTTGCGCATTCTCTGTGCGCTTGTCCCCGGTGAAATGACAGTCGGAGAGTTGGAAGTGGCAATTGGTGCCAGCCAATCCTATGTTTCAGGCCAGCTTTTGCGATTGCGCAACGAAGGTCTGGTGGCCTGCGAACGCAACGGGCGCAGCATGCATTATCGGTTGTCTGATCCGCGGGTGCGCCCGTTGCTGGAACGGATTTACGAGCTGTTCTGCCCCGCCACGTAACCGGCCAGTTCCGCCCGTGCGACCTGTCGGCGATGCACGGCGTCTGGTCCATCAGCCAGGCGCAACGTGCGCAGATGCGTCCACTGACGCGCCAACGGTGTATCCTGTGAAACACCCGCTGCCCCATACATCTGAATGGCCTTATCGGTGATATCAAGGGCCACCTGTGGGGCCACAACCTTGATCTGGCTGATCCACGGGGCTGCGGCGCGTTTGTCACCTTGATCCATCATCCATGCCGCCTTGAGGCACAGCAGTCGCGCCTGTTCGATATCCATGCGCGCCTTGGCGATCAGGTCAAAGTTTTCACCCAATTGCGCCAGCGGTTTGCCAAATGCCTCGCGAGCGACTGACCGTTCACAAAGCAACTCCAACGCTTTTTCAGCCTGCCCAATCGCGCGCATGCAGTGGTGAATACGCCCCGGCCCAAGACGGCCCTGCGCAATCTCAAACCCGCGCCCTTCGCCCAAAAGCAGATTCTCTGCCGGGACACGGACATCGGTATAGCCCAAATGCATGTGCCCGTGGGGGGCATCATCGTGGCCGTAAACCTCCATCGCGCGGAGTTTTTCGATACCGGGCGTATCGGCCGGCACAACAATCATCGCGTGTTGCTGGTGCTTGGGGCCATCATAGGACGTGCGCACCATCACGATATGCACAGCACAGCGCGGATCACCTGCGCCGGTGGCCCACCATTTCTGCCCGTTCAGCACATAGGCATCACCGTCGCGTTCACAACGCATGGCAATATTCGTGGCATCAGAGCTGGCCACATCCGGCTCTGTCATCAGATAGGCGGACCGGATGTCACCCGCCATCAGCGGCTTCAGCCAGCGCTTTTTCATGGCGTCCGTACCGTAACGGGCAAAGACCTCCATATTCCCGGTATCGGGTGCGTTGCAGTTGAAAACCTCGGCGGCGAGGTGGCTTTTGCCCATTTCTTCGGCCAGATAGGCGTATTCAACGGTGTTGAGCTGCGGGCCATCGCGAAACGTGTCCCAGAAATTCCAAAGGCCCCGCTCTTTGGCTTTGGCCTTGAGCCCTTCGACCATGTCTGTCTGCCGTGCGGTAAATGTCCAGCGATCGCCGACCGACACCTCTGCCAGAAATGGCTCGTCCAGCGGCGCAATCTCATCGGTGATCATCGCCTTGACCGCTGCCAGTACCGGCATCAGCCGTTCGGTATGTCCCAGGTCCATTGTTATCCTCCACACTCTTGGGGGCATCGTGCACCGCCCTGGGCGGGTGTCAATCAATGGGTTGCGTCAGCGCGCGTCAGCGGAGCTAATGGAGGCATGAAAGAAGCGGCAAAAAACCTCGGGATCGGTCTGGCAGCGCTTGACACGTACCTGTCCAACGTCATCGACGAATTTGACGGGCTGACCGATGTGACCAAATTCGGCACCGGCCAGTCCAATCCGACATTTCACCTGCGCGCAAAAAGCGGTGACTATGTTCTGCGCAGCAAACCCCCCGGTCGGTTGTTGCCCTCCGCGCATGCCGTAGATCGCGAATTTCGGGTGATGCGGGCCCTCGCGTCGACCAACGTACCCGTGCCCAAGATGTTGCATCTGGCAAACGCTGCAGCATCCCCCAGTGGACGTGATTTCTTTGTCATGCGCTACCTGCCGGGTCGGGTATTCTGGGATCCTGCTTTGCCTGATTGCACGACCAAGGAACGCGCTGCGATCTACGACGCGATGAATCAGACCTTGGCGGCGCTGCATGACGTAGATGTGGCAAGCGTTGGGTTGGCCGACTACGGCAAACCCGGTAGCTATTTTGCGCGCCAATTAGACCGATGGAGCAGCCAGTACCGGACCTCAGTAGAGGCACCCAGCGATGCAATGGCGCTGATCATGGATTGGTTGGGGGCCAATATGCCCGCCGATGATGGGCAGGTGTCGCTCGTGCATGGCGATTGGCGGCTGGACAACATGATCTTTGCGCCCGACGCGCCACAGATCGCCGGTGTGCTGGATTGGGAACTATCAACGCTCGGGCATCCGATGGCGGACCTTGCGTATCAATGTATGCAATGGCGCCTGCCAAATCAGGGTGACATGCGCGGGCTGGCAGGCGTGGACCGCGCGGCCCTGGGCCTGCCAAGCGAGGCGGCATATGTGGCGGACTACCTGCGCCGACGGGGGCTGCCGGGCATCGACAATTGGCCATTCTATCTGGTCTTTGCCTTCTTTAGGTTGGCCGCGATCCTTGCTGGCGTCGCGGCGCGCGCTGCCGCAGGCAACGCATCAAACCCCAAAATGGCCCGCAAATACGGGGCGGCGGTGCCCGCCCTGGCGGCCATGGCCACGGTCGTCATCCATCAAGGGGCGGAACTTTAGCCGAGCATCACCCCGATGATCACGGCCATCAGACCAATCATCGACACGAAAAGCGCGACTAGGTTCACGGGCAGAATGGCAGAAACGCGGGCGCGCAGATCTTCATCGCTGAGGTTGGCGCGTTTGGCGCGGGCCACAGCGACAATGCTATAGACAATCCCACAGAGGCCAAGGGCTGACAGTGCCGCACCGATCCAGACAATAACTTCCATACCCGCTCCATCCTTCTTTTGTGCGGGGTAACCCGCCGCAATCGCCTGTGCAAGGGTTGCAGGGGCTTGGGGCAGGGGCTAGGGATTGGCCAACCTGACAGGAGAGCCGTAATGAATGATTCCGTGACCGAAACAAGCAGCACCGTCGCCGGACAAGAGCTGCGTCAGTTTGTGGAACGCTACGAGCGGCTTGAAGCGGAAAAGAAAGACATCGCCGACGCACAAAAAGAGGTGATGGCAGAGGCCAAAGGGCGCGGATACGACACCAAGGTGCTGCGCAAGATCGTGGCTATCCGCAAGCGCGACGCCAATGATCTGGCCGAGGAAGAAGCGGTCCTGGACATGTACAAGGCCGCTTTGGGGATGTAGTTTCAGGTGAATGGCAGGATGAGGGTCACGCCTTCCATCTGTCCAATCACCTCAAGGTCGTCTTCATAGGCTGCGGTCAGGGCAGCGACGGTGTCTGCGTCAAGCTCTGGCCAGTCAATGGCGTCTTCGACTTGGTCAGGCACGGCGAATTCTTCCATCACATCTGCGATTAGGTTCTGCAATGCCCCTTCGGACTGTGGGGCAAGCTCTGCCTGGGCGCGTGCAAGGGCCTCCATCCCTTCTGGCGTCACAATCTGTGCCAATAGGTCATACTGACCCGTGATTGGAACCTCCGGCGCAAGGCCCGTTTGCAGCCGGATCAGCTGTTCCCAAATCAGCGGCGTGTCCTCGTTGCACCAAATAGTCAGCTGTGCGTTGGGTGCCGCGCGCCTGATCCGTGCAATGACGTCAGACCAGCGCAATTCCCCTAGTGTAAGAAACCCAAGGTAGGTCGCGATATCGGCAGCGCCCGCACGGGTCGCAGTTTCCTGCAGAAAGCTTGCTGGGTTGCGGATGCCAAAATAAAGCGATAGCGCGTCCTGCTCGAAAATCTGGTATAGGCCGCGCAGTTTCATCTCTGCCTGTGGATAAAGCAGCCCATGATCAAAGATGCGCTTGGGAACGGCAATGAAGTTGTCATTGCTCAGGACAATGCGCGAGATGCTGTCATCCTCGACAATGGCATCGATGAGAATGTCACGTGTCTCGGGCCGGGGCAGGGCGCCATCAAGCTGCTGGAGCGTCTCGCGGATCAACTTGCGATATTTGCCGGGGCCGGGCACGGCGATCCTGTTTTGCAACAGTATATCGGCATTTTTGAGGATTGACTTGAGCAGTCGATCCTCATCTGTGCAGTTTGCGCCGATATGAAATGCGATCTGCATGTGAGGCCTTGTTGTGCTGCGGTTTGGGGCATCATAGGGTGATTTGCAGCCCATGAAAGCAGGTTTGCGTGGGTGCCCGCAATCTTTGCATGATTTTTCGCATGTGGCAGTGAAAACACCATTGCAAAGCGGCAATTTCTGCTGCTATACGCCGCGCATTCGGTTCGCCCGATCCGCGTCCAAGACGCGCCAGTGCCCCTATAGCTCAGCTGGTAGAGCAACTGATTTGTAATCAGTAGGTCCGCGGTTCGAGTCCGTGTGGGGGCACCATTTTTATCAATAAAGTCAATATGATACGTGAGAATGGTGCGCATCTAAAACCGCAACATTTTGAAAGCAGACATATAGCAGACATTTTGCGATTCAGGCTTGCTGCACCCCGCACCAACTCAGTCTGAAACGTCCAATACGTTCTAGTCGATTGGATGGCAGTACTCGCTTCCCGATTTTGTATATATTTTCAATATGTTGATATGTTTTGATATGGAAATACGTTGTTAATTGAATAATCAAGTATCAACACAGGCAGTGGGCACTTTATGCGATGAATGAAGGCGTATAGGAAGCGCGAAACATCCGTATTTCGATATTAACATGTTGTTATTAAAATATTTTCTCAACAAAAAACATTTGACCGGTAGTGCAGTTGCTTATGGTAGTATATGCGAACCTAAACTCGCGGCGCGATGGGCGGCAAACCCATCTAGGTATTCTACACGAGAACACGGGCGATAGTTGTGTCAGCTTCCCGCGTTAGCCCGTCTGAGAGTGACTTTAAAGTTTGCAGTAGCATCCATTTGCGACTTCACGTCGAACCTGACGTATGGCAGACAGGGGCGGCACGATCTGCGAAGTAAGGGCGGTAAAATAATGAAAAAAATCATTGATGTATTTGGCGAGCATGAAATTGGCCCTTGGTTGAAATCGTTAACTGATACGGAAATCTTAACGTTGGATGCTTTGCTGTTGGAGAAAAACGATCGGGTGTATTTTCGCTGCCCTGTTCGAAAGAAAGACATCCTGGCCAAACCGGAAGAATGTGTGCGCCAGTATTGGTTGTACGCCCTTCAGACGAAGTACGGATATCCGCTCGAACGCTTGGCGGTTGAATATCCGATAACATTCGGGCGCGATTCCTCAAAAAGAGCAGATATCGTAATTTTCGATGAGCATCGCCCTACCGTCCCTTACATCGTTGCAGAAATTAAACAGGGCAAAGCGAAGGACGGAAAAGAGCAACTTCGTTCATACACCCACGCAACCGGAGCGCCATTGGCATTGTGGAGCAACGGCCCTGACAGCAAGATTTGGAACCGCAAAAACCCAAACTACCTTCAAGAAATCCCTCATCTACCAGCGGCGACACAAGATATCGAAGATATCATCAACGAGCCGTGGACACTAACGACGCTCGAAGACAAGGAGAACGAACGCGCTCTATCGTCGGCGGGCAACAAGGCTCTGCGGGAGAAAATCGTTGATCTCGAGGACGAAGTGCTGGCGAATGCTGGCGTTGACGTGTTCGAAGAAGTCTTCAAGCTTGTCTTCACAAAGCTGTATGATGAAATGTCCTGCCACCAAGGCCGCTACCCGCATTTGCGTTTTCGTAACAGCAATACGGCGTCGAAGCTGAAAGAGAATATCCAAACCCTGTTCGATGCAGCCAAGGATGAATGGCCCGGCGTCTTTTCCGAGGATGAACGCGTCAAGCTGTCCCCGGACCACCTGCAAGTCTGCGTCGGGTCGCTTGAAGAATGGAAGCTGTTCAACTCGAACCTAGACGTCGTTGACGACGCGTTTGAATACCTAGTTTCGAAATCGGCCAAAGGCGAAAAAGGCCAATATTTCACACCGCGTTGGGTAATTGACATGTGCGTAAAGATGCTGAACCCACAGGAACCCGAAACCGTCATTGATACGGCCTGTGGGTCTGCGGGCTTCACGGTCCATTCCATGTTCCATGTGTGGGGAGAAATCTTAGAGGATTTAGGCTTGCCCCGGTCGAACCTTTTCACCGCAGAGCGCAAGCCGCAGCGTTGCCTAGACTACGTGTCGAACAAGGTCTTCGCGCTGGACTTCGACGAAAAGAGCGTGCGTGTATCGCGTTGCCTGAACCTCATTGCAGGCGACGGCCAAACCAACGTCTTGCACATGAACACGCTTGATTGGCAGAAATGGGAAGAATCTACCAAGCAAGACGAATGGCAAGAGACTTACGGGCCGGGTTGGACGAAGCTGAAAAAACTGCGTGCCAAGAAGCGCGGCGATTTCCGACGCTTCAACTTCGACGTGGTTATGGCGAACCCGCCCTTCGCAGGCGATATCAAGCAAACCGATATGCTTGCCCCTTATGTCATCGCGCAGAAAGACAATGGGAAGTACGAAAGTTCCGTAGGCCGAGACCTTCTGTTTATCGAACGCAACTTGGATTTCTTGAAACCGGGCGGACGTATGGCCGTGGTTTTGCCTCAAGGCCGGTTCAATAACTCAAGCGACCAAAGGGTGCGCAAGTTCATCATGGAACAGTGCCGCATCCTTGCGGTCGTGGGGCTGCACCCGAACACGTTCAAACCTCACACAGGCACAAAGACAAGCGTGCTGTTCGTCCAGAAATGGAATGACGACGCCGACGCCGGGCCGCTTTGTCCGATGGAAGAAGATTACAATATCTTCTTCGCAACGCAGCAGGTTGAAAGCGTCAACAACCGTGGCGAAAAGGTCTATGTCAAGAACCCGGACGGCACCAATAAGCGTGATGACCACGGACACTTCATCGTAGATCACGACCTATTCAATCACGAGGGCAAAACCCAAGATGGGGTCGCGGAAGCCTTCATAGAATTTGCCAAGAAAGAGGGCCTAAGTTTTTTTCTCTAGGCCCTCACGATGACGCCAAACTAAAGGCGTTGTTGGGAGGGCTGGAAGCCGCAATCGCACCGTTTAGCGAACTCGAACGAACTTGGCGGATCGACGCAGAGTATTTCAAGAAAGACTTCCTTGCGACACAGGACGCACTAGAAGCAATTGAAAGGCGCAATGTAGCCTCGCTGGTGGGGGTTTCAGACGGGAACCACTTCACAATAAGCGAAGACTTCGTGGATGAAGGCATTCCTTACTATCGCGGTCAGGACGTAGTTGGGCATTTTTTTGTTGAATCGTCCACGCCCAATTTCATCACAGAAGACGCTTTCAATCGAAAATACATGAAGCGGTCGCACCTTCACAGGGGTGATGTCTTGCTTTCTATTGTAGGCACAATCGGCGAACTAAGTTTGGTCGATAGCGAAGAGCCTGCAACCTGTTCATGCAAGCTTGCGATCTTGCGACCACATGCAATCTCGCCTGAAGTTCTGGCAACATATCTTCAGTCGAAGCACGGGCGAAATCAAGTAAAGCGCCTAACGCGAGGCGCTATCCAAGGAAGCCTGCTTTTAGAGGATATGGACCAACTGTGGGTGCCGACTTGGACGACAGACCTTCCCGATAGAATATCCGAAATTGTCCGAATTGGCCGTGCCAGCCAAAATCTTGTCAAACAAAATACTGCGAAGGCAGAAACAGTTCTACTTAAGGCGCTGGGCCTTGCAAATTGGACACCGCCTGAACCGCTTTCCTACGTTACGTCATCTATCAACGCATTTGCATCGGGCAGGCTAGATTCACAGTATTTCATGCCCGCCAAGATAGAAGTCCAAGAAGCCCTGCGAAAGCTTCCCGGAAAACCGTTAGGTGAACGGTTCGCATCTATTCGAAAAATGATGAACCCGAAGAAAGACGGTGCACCTGCGGTTGTCAGAAACTTCGACGTCACCGACGCATTGCAACCAATTTTGGACGATGAAAAAGAGCGGGTTGCGACGGAAGAAATCGGCAGTACGAAGAAAACCTTCAATGATGGTGACGTCGCCATTTCGCGACTACGGGCGTACCTACGTCAAATCGCTGTGGTGCGTACGGACGGAAAAATTCCGTCGGTCGGATCATCAGAGTTCATCGTGCTTCGGCCCAAGACCAAGGCTGACGAAGCGATTGCCCCGGAAACGCTGCTTGCCTTCCTGCGGTCCGCACCTGTCCAGACGATCCTGAAATGGTGCCAAGACGGGTCGCAGCACCCACGGTTCAGTGAAAGCGATTTGTTGGCCATTCACCTGCCGGATGCAGTAGAAGCGGCGTCCGCTGAAATCGCTGGAATCGTTCTTGAAGGCTTCGAAGCCCGCCGCAAGGCCCGTTCCCTACTTGAAGCGGCCAAGCGGGCGGTAGAAATCGCCATTGAAGACAGTGAAGCGGCTGCACTGGCCTATCTCGACCAAATGGGGGCTGTGTGATGCCGGGACTTGGGGACAATCTAAAACGCTGGCGCGACCAAGCCGAAGTCGATTGGTTCAGTCAGTTCATCAAGGCATGGATACCGTTCAACGCGTGGATGACTGACACGTTCGGCGACCTGTCCGACCGCGCGTTGTTGGACAAGGTCAAAACCGAAGGCAACGTAGTGAAGAACAAGACGTTGCCGATGCTGGCGAAGAACTTGAAAGTCGCGCACGATACCGAAGGCGGTTGGCAAGACAATAGCAACGATGCGCAGGAATTCCGCCTACAAGTCGGCGAACTCAATCGGCATTTGCAGCAATGTATTATTGAAGGGCGCAAAGGTCGTGTCTGCTTCGAAACTGTTGATATCGGCTCAAACGCCAACAAAGATGAACAACTTACAAAGTGGAATCGTCAATTCCGTTGCCGACGTGACCACCCGACCAAGGGCGAAGTGCATCTAGAGATTTCCGCGTCAAAGACCGTCGCAGCATTCGCATTGACGTTGCCAAAGCATGACCGGATCACGCTTGAAGACGACCAAACCTTTCGCGCCTTGAAGCCAGACCAACGCGTCCTTTTACTAAGCATGTTCGAAGCCGTTTCGCCCCGCATTGTTATCAGTGTTCTTGCAGGACATGGGGCGCAGAAGGTTCTAACGTATGGCGACGCTGATTTCATGGACGATGCAGGAAAGAACTTCTCTGCATTGATTGATGTGATTTATGGGCTTCGCAATGCCCTATTTCATGGGCAGATCACGCCGAATGAAACCCACAATGAAATCTACAAGCCCGCCTATCTTATCGCCATGCGGTTAGTGAAATGCACACTTTAGGAGCGGGAAACTAGCACGGTCTAGACAGGCCCCAGATTCAAAGATCCACCTCAATGCCGCGCGTGATGTTTCAGTGCGGATTGCGAGCGCGCGGCTTCGGCTTCCCAATCTGTTGTAGACATGACCGGAACCAGCATCAAACCAGAAACTTGGCCCACCTGCTTGCCGTGAAGTGTTTTGGCCTCTTCTTGCGCAACCATGAGTTTGAACAACCGGTCGAATGCCTTGGTCGCATGTTCGGACTCTGCCTTCGTAATGTCGGCTTGGGCCATGTACTGCTCGAACGCCCGTTTCAGCTGATCCAGCGTTTCGCATTCGCTGAATTTGACGGGGCGAATTCGCTTCGATTTCTCACTGAACAGAATCCGCGCGGCGTCCGCGTCCCCGCCTTGTGCCCTCAACGTCAACGCATGGTAAACCTTGGCTTCTTCTTCCGGGGTCATTGCAGCTACCTCCATCGTTTTGAGGGACATTGTAAAGCAGATGCAAGCGCCCCGCACTGGGGTAAGCTGCGATCTAATTCAAGTTGTCGAACCCACGAAAAGCATCTTATTTTTCATTGGGTTGGGCGGGGCAATCCAATACATTGATGGCAGTCAAAGATTAAGGGGTGAGATCATGATCAACGGGGTGCCAGAGGGGATGGAGTTTGATGAAAAAAAGATGCGATTTGACCTGAACCACGCGATGATAAATGACCGCGTTTTCGGCGCTTTTCGCTTGTACGGAGAGCCTGCCGAGGGAGGTTCACTGTTGTCCAATCCTATCTATGGCCGCAAATACTATTCCTTCCGCGATTTCGAGTTGGCATTGGCGGACATGCAGGGCAATTGCCTTAAGTGGTGCGAAAATGATCCCAAGACTCAAATCAGCCACGCGCTCGTTTATGTGATGGACGGGAGCGATAGCAAACCCAAGTTTCACGCTCACCTGTGGAAACCTGAAATGGGCCACAGGCTTACCAAGATCAATTACTCTCGCATGCACGATGGCACAAATCCTTATGAGCCACATGCGCTGGCAGCATTGCTTGAGCGGGACCGCCCTACGAAAGTTTCCACAATTGCCAATGCCGCATACAAAATTATCGGCAACCGAATTTCTAACCTGCATCCCTCTGTCAGCGGATATGGGAAAGACATCCACTTGTTGATGTTGCGAAAGTCCCTGACAAGGCTCATGCACTTGAACCCAATGATCATGTTTGAACGCGGCAAAGACCCACGTGGGTACGACGCAAAAATTGAACATCTTGGTGCATTTGACGCTGGCCAAAGTCTCGTTTGTCGATTCTAGAGAGCTCGTCTTAGAACGCATGCGAATATCGTTTCAGCTGACCGTTTAGAGTTAGTTTGTTGGAATCAGGCTTAGAGGCCAATTCACCTCGTAGGTGGCTATAGATTCATTTTGGGCCAACACCCGAACTGCAGACGGAATCCGTTCTGCCACTAGAATGCCTTTCAATTGGCCATGGGCAAACTCGTCGCGTTGGCCAAGTGCGAGCAAGTAGTCAGCCACCTGATGGACGGCATCTGCGTTCGCTTCGGCTCGCTTTAATTCGATAACGAGCCAATCACCCGTCTTTCTGTCTCGGGCAAGTATGTCGATACGCCGTGAATTCAAACCGCCATCCACAGGGTACTCATCTTGAACAATATCGTAGCATGCACTCCAAGGCGTTTTTTCCCAATTGGTGAGTATCTCACGCTGAATCACATATTCCGTCGTGAAACCCTCACTCTCATGCGCCTTGTGATTAAGGGTAAGAACGGAATGATCGAAGCCTGAAAGCGCTCGAATTGCTGGAATAACACAGTCCCGCGCGACAACCAGATGGCCCGCTGTTTTGTTCCGCGCTTCGAATGTGAAAGGAAGGCCCGCCGCAACAAACTGCTCGTGATACTTTCCATTGAAAACTGCGTGACCAAATTCCCCCCTTTTTTCGCGGAACGTGTCGATGGCCAAAGACCATTGCCCATCTGCCGTAGGCGAGAACGCGAGATAAACGACACCCCTTGTGTTGGGCCAGCGGGAGTTTTTACGAGGATGATCTGTACGGATCATGCAATTCAGACCACATTCGAACGCGGTTTCAACCAATTTTTCAACGGGTTGAGTTAGGTGCCAGTTTCGGGCGACATATGCCTCATCTCCCTGTCGCACCAGCAGTCCGCCTTCGACGTCCTCAAGTGTAATTCCATTCGGGAAATTTCGATGCACCAAAGCGTTATCCTGCGTTTTCTATTGTCATCTCTATCAATAGAGATTGCCCAATGCCAAACCTAGATGAGAAAATAGCCTTCTCCGATCTTGGTTATGCCAGCGCCGGATCGGAAGTAGGCATAGGCTCGGTCAGAGCGAAAGTCCAACTTGCTTAAAAGGCTACACCAAACCGGATTAGGTCCTCAGATCTCACTCAAGTGTAAATTGAGACCTCCCGGCTCTTGCCACCCCCACCCCCACCTATATGGGGGGTCATTCCAAGGACCAATCCGCGTCGTCAGCGTCACCCCAGTCATGCTCAGCCACATTCATATGCTGGAGGAAGGCCGCGCGTGCAGCTTGTAACGCTGGGATGGTGATCACCCGATGAGTCTGCGCAGAGTCACCACAAACGGTCATGGTACGATTGCGCCCCGGTATCAGGACAATAGGTTTCAACACCCTTGCAGGCTGCGGGGCATTTGATCCAACGCGGATATTAAAGTTCCGAAAGTGCTCAGCGAGCGCTTTGGTTCGCACCTCCCACGCTCCGCCGACGTTTCGTGAACATGGGGGCAGAACGCCGCTTTCCAGCAAATCACGCAGAACCCGTTCCGGCCCAACCGCAGATTCAAGCTTCTGGTCGTCACGGCCCTGAGTGTGCGGGATGGCACCCGGTTTGAAAGCGGAAATATCACGGGTTTGCAGAACATGCATGAATGCTTCCATCTCATGTGGATATTGCCGCCTGAATTGATCCCAATAGCCCCAGTCATTTGCATGCCGAGGAGAAACGACCAACACGAACATACGGCGGTCATGACGCGCGATATGAGCGACCTGTGATGCGTTGGACGTCATGAACACCCTCGCGCAATTCCGCGCCTCAACGGCGGCAATCCCCTTTGCATTGTAGGTCATGGTCTTGTTGGTGATCAGCGCCTTGACCTTGCTTTCCACAGCGCGGTCATTTGGGGCAACGGCCTCTTCAAAGTGCAGTAGGATTTTCTCTTTGGCGCTGTTGTTGAACTGGCCAACCAGCGTACTGGCATCAGCGGTTGTGGCGCAGTATCGTTCACCTAGCAGTTCTCGTATCAGGTCCATGGGCTTTGTTGCACAAATCGATTGATTGACAGACGTCCCCTTTCCCCAGACGGATTTATTCTGTGGCCACGGTTTTGGGGATACCAAGC
>CAKMYZ010000023.1 GCA_929200255.1 uncultured Alphaproteobacteria bacterium
TCTTTTAGCAAATTGCCCTATTTGGTCCCATAGGCGCTGACGTCAGACAGAGCAAGAAAATATATGTTGAGTGCCATGTGGACCGCATACCAGAGCTTGCAGAACCCAAAAAGCTGGTGCTTGAGAAGGCTGAACGCCTAGGTGTTTTGGATAAGTTGGACTTTACTTGGCCATGACCAAAATCTGCATTGCGACCGGAAGTTACTTCCACCCGCAAGAAACCCAAATTGCTTTTCACATCCAAAACCTTTTTGACGGCAATGTCTGCGTGTTGCACGAACACGACTTAGAGACTGACCCTTTTGGTCTTGAACACCATTCTTGGGTGAAGCCACGGCATGCGAGGAAAGGAACTTGTGAAAAGCTGGCTTTTTTGGGCTCAAAAATGCGAAGCATCGCGAAGCATCGAACCGCAAGAGTGCCTTATGGTCGGACGCGGAAGGACATCTGCGCCTTTCTAGAAAACTCAGCTCCTGATGCGATGCTGGCCGAATTTGGCAACGTAGCGCTTCGGATCGCTCCGGTTGCTAACCAAATGGGTATTCCTGTCTTTACCTACTTTCGTGGCGCTGACGCATCGTCGCAGCTAAGGGCACCGTTAAGAGCCGCGGGCTACCGTCGCATGATGGCGCGACTTGATGGCGTATTCGCTGTCTCGCGTTTCCTTCTTGACGAACTCGCATCCGCTGGCGTGACACACCCCAACAGCCATGTCGTCCCAAGTGGTGTCGACACTGATCGGTTCCTGCCACAAAACAGAAGACCCGGCAGTTTTCTTGCAGTTGGCAGACTTGTTGAGAAGAAGCGACCAGATATCACCGTTGAGGCGTTTTGCCGCAACGCGCAAAGGTTCGACAACATCACGCTTGATATGTTGGGTGACGGTCCAATGTTGGAACCCTGTAAAAAAATCGTTGCTGACTTTGGCATGACTGAAAAAGTGAAATTCCACGGTGCACGCCCGCACGATTTTGTCCGCCAGATGCTTGGCACCTCCGAGGTATTCCTCCAACATTCTGTCAGAGCGAAGAACGGAAACACCGAAGGTCTGCCAACGGCCATCCAGGAAGCGATGTCCTGCGGTCTGGCGATTATTTCCACACGACACGCTGGCATTCCCGAAGCCGTGGTTGAGGGTGAGAATGGCTATCTGGTGGGCGAAGGTGACATTGATGGCTTCGAGACAGCTATTGAAACTGTCGCGAGGGATCTGTCGCAATTGACCGGGTTTAAGGAGCGAAACCGGGCAAAGGCGCTAGCGTCCTACGACAATCGTAAGCTGATCAAGACTGTTGAGCAGGAAATAGAAAAGGTCCTAAGACGGACGCTGGCACAACACAACACATCAGTACGATTGCAAAAGAAATGGGGCGCATGATTCACATGACGCCCCAAGATCCTAAAGCCGCGAGTTTTTAGCCTTTTTCTTCGATGATCTCGACCATATGACTGATCGAGTTGACCATGCCGCGGACGGAAGGTGTGTCTTCCAGTTCTTTGGTGCGGTTCATCTTGTTCAGGCCCAGACCGATCAGCGTGGCACGCTGTTTGGCGGGGCGGCGGATCGGGGAGCCGATCTGCTTGACGACGATTGTTTTAGCCATCTGTCAAATCTCCTTAAGCGTCTGCTGCAGCAGGTGCTTCGGCCGCGGGGGCCTCGTCACGCTTGGGCAGAATGTCAGCAACTTTTTTGCCACGGCGCTGTGCGACGTTGCGGGGCGATTGCTCTTTACTCAGGCCGTTCATGGTGGCGCGGATCATGTTGTATGGGTTCTGGGACCCGATGGACTTGGACACAACGTCCTGCACACCCAACATTTCAAACACGGCACGCATTGGACCACCGGCGATGATACCAGTACCAACGGGGGCTGTGCGCATGACCACTTTACCAGCGCCGTGACGGCCCTCGATATCGTGGTGCAGCGTCCGGCCATCGCGCAATGCAACGCGGATCATCTGGCGCTTGGCTTGCTCGGTGGCTTTGCGGATCGCCTCAGGAACTTCCTTGGCTTTCCCCTTACCAAAGCCGACACGGCCTTTCTGGTCGCCAACAACAACAAGTGCGGCGAAGCCAAAGCGTTTACCGCCTTTGACTGTCTTGGAAACACGGTTGATTGCGACCAGACGGTCGGCAAACTCTGGTGTTTGCTCTTCACGGTTACGGCCGCGGCCGCGGTTTTCACGTTCTGCCATTGATGGCGTTCCTTTGTATCATGCCCAATCTGGGCTTTGTCCAATCACGGGTCGCGCAATGCGCCGGATCATCGAGCGTGGGTTTCACCCACCCTACAGGGTGTCGGTAGGGTGGGTGAAACCCACCCCCACCATTAGATCTTCAAACCACCTTCACGGGCAGCATCGGCCAAAGCCTTGATCTTGCCATGAAAGAGGAAACCGCCACGGTCAAAATAAGCAACCTCAACACCAGCCTTCTTGGCGCGCTCTGCAATCGCAGAACCCACTTTGGAAGCGGCTTCGATGTTGTTCTTGCCCACAACGCCAAGGTCCTTTTCGAGCGACGAAGCCGAGGCGATTGTCACGCCGTTGACGTCGTCGATCAGCTGGACGCTGATGTTCTTGTTGGAGCGGTGTACCGAAAGACGGGCACGGCCTTGGTTGGCTGTGACGTTGCGAAGCTTGTTCCGAACGCGCATGCGGCGCTTCAGAAACAGTTGTCTCTTGCTGTTTGCCATTTTTGCGTTCCTTACTTCTTCTTGCCTTCTTTGCGGAAGACATATTCGCCTTTGTACTTGATACCTTTGCCCTTGTAGGGCTCAGGCTTACGCCAAGCACGAATATTTGCCGCGACCTGACCAACCTGCTGTTCGTCGATACCTTCGACGATCACATCCGTTGGCTTTGGCGCTGTAACCGTTACACCTTCAGGCACTTCAAAGTTGACGTCGTGGGAATAACCCAGCGACAGCTTCAATGTGTTGCCCTGCATCTGTGCCCGATAACCAACACCCGACAGTTCAAGCTCTTTCTTGAAACCTTCGGAAACACCGGTTGCCAAGTTTGCGACCATTGTGCGGCTCATGCCCCACTGCTGGCGCGCGCGCTTGGATTTGCCGCGTGGTTCGACGGTGACGACATTGCCGTCAACGCTGATGGTCACATCGTCGGTTGCTTTGAAGGTCCGGGTCCCTTTGGGGCCTTTCACTTCAACGGTTTGACCTGACACAGAGGCGGTAACGCCCGATGGCAGCTCAACCGGTTTTTTACCAATACGAGACATGATATCCCCTTAGAATACAGTGCAGAGCACTTCGCCGCCGATATTGGCGCTGCGTGCTTTTGCATCCGACATCACACCCTGAGAGGTGGAGACAATCGACACACCCAGGCCCTGACGGACAGATGGGATGTCATTGGAGCCCAGGTAAACGCGACGGCCAGGCTTTGAAACCCGCTTCACTTCACGAATGACAGGGGCACCCTCGTAATACTTCAGCTCGATGTTGAAAGCAGGATGGCCGTCTTTGCCGTCCTTCTTTTCATAACCGCGGATGTAGCCTTCGTCAGAAAGCACATCCAGAACCCAACCGCGTAGTTTGGACGCAGGTGTTTCCACCGCTGCCTTGCCGCGCATCTGGCCGTTGCGGATACGTGTGAGCATATCACCGATAGGATCGTTCATAATATGTGCTCCTTACCAGCTTGACTTGACCATGCCGGGGATTTCGCCATTGGAACCAAGGTCCCGCAGCGCGATCCGGCTGATCTTGAGTTTGCGGTAGTAGGCGTGTGGGCGCCCGGTGAGCTGGCAACGGTTGTGCAAACGGGTCGCAGAGGAATTCCGTGGCAGTTTGGCCAGTTCAAGGGTTGCCTTGAACCGCTCTTCTACCGGAACCTCTTTGTCGTTGATGATTGCCTTCAAGGCGGCACGCTTTTCGGCATACTGCTTGACCAGCTTTTCACGCTTCACTTCGCGTGCGATCATGGATTTCTTAGCCATTTCTAATCTCTCCCTGGCGCTTAGCTGTTGAACGGCATGTTGAAAGCTTTCAACAGTGCCTTTGCTTCAGCGTCAGTGTTCGCTGTTGTGCAGATCACGATGTCCATGCCCCAGTTCTCATCGATCTTGTCGAAGTTAATCTCTGGGAAGATCAGGTGCTCTTTGATGCCGGTGGCATAGTTGCCGCGGCCATCGAAGGATTTGCCGGATACGCCGCGAAAATCGCGGATACGTGGCATAGCAACCGTGATCAGACGATCGAGGAATTCAAACATACGGTCGCCGCGCAAAGTGACCTTTGCACCTAGTGGCATGTCTTCACGAACGCGGAAACCAGCAATGGATTTCTTGGCGCGTGTTGTCATGGCCTTCTGACCGGCGATTGTTGTCAGATCTTCCTGTGCGGTTTTTGCTTTCTTGCTGTCACGGACAGCTTCTGCACCGCAGCCGATGTTCAGGACGATTTTATCCAAACGCGGGATCTGCATGTCGTTTTTATAGCCGAACTCTTCTTTCATCGCCGCGCGAACGGTCGATGCATAAAGGTCCTTCAGGCGGGGGGTATAGTTTGCAGCATCAAGCATCAGATCGCATCCCCTGTTGTCTTGGCGAAACGCACCTTGTTATCGCCATCCATACGGAAGCCGACGCGGGTTGCTTTGCCATTCTTGTCAACGATCGCCAGGTTGGACAGCTGGATCGGCATCGCCTTTGGCGTGCGACCACCCTGTGTTGCCTGAGATTGCTTTGTGTGGCGGATCGCAATGTTGATACTGTCCACGATGGCTTTGCCGGATTTCGGGTCAATACTGGTGATAGAACCAGTTTTGCCTTTGTCCTTGCCAGTCAGAACGACGACACTGTCACCTTTGCGGAGCTTAGCAGCCATTACAGCACCTCCGGAGCAAGCGAGATGATTTTCATGAAGTTCTTTGCACGCAACTCGCGAACAACCGGGCCAAAGATACGCGTACCAATGGGTTCATTGTTGTTGTTGAGGATGACAGCAGCGTTGCTGTCAAAGCGGATGGCGGTGCCATCTTCGCGGCGAACTTCTTTGGCGGTGCGTACGACGACGGCCTTGCGGACGTCACCTTTCTTTACGCGACCACGTGGAATGGCCTCTTTCACCGAAACGACAATGATGTCTCCAACACTGGCGTAACGACGGTGAGAACCACCCAGAACCTTGATGCACTGAACACGGCGTGCGCCGCTGTTGTCAGCAACATCCAGATTGGTCTGCATCTGGATCATTTGGTTTCCTTCCGACCTATGAGCAAATCCCGATTTCTGTCCGGGGGCCCAGGGTTTCGATTAAACCGGGTGCTGATGCCTTAGGAGGCAACAACCTCCCAGCGTTTCGTTTTCGACTTTGGTGCACATTCCTGGATACGGACCTGATCACCAACGTTGAATGCGTTGTTTTCATCGTGAGCGCGATATTTCTTCGACTTACGAATGGTTTTCTGAAGCAGCGGGTGCTTGTAACGACGCTCTACCGACACGGTGACGGTCTGCGCATTTTGGTTGCTTGTGACAACCCCGGCTAGGATACGCTTAGGCATAGGTTAAGCCTCCTTGGCAGCGGCTGCTGCTTTTTCGTTCAGAATGGTTTTGACCTTGGCAGCGTTGCGGCGCGCCGCACGAATGCCTGCTGTATTTTCCAGCTGACCGGTGGCCTGCTGAAAACGCAGATTGAAGGATTCTTTTTTCAGGTTCACCAGCTCTTCGCGGAGCTGATCGGGTGTTTTGTCCCGCAGTTCATTGGCGTTCATGCCATATTCCTTTGTCAACATCACCGGCAGGCCGCAAAAGCGTGACCCGATTCTCCGGTGGAGTGGGGTAGAAGTGGGCCGTTTAGACCCCATCGCAATGCAAAGCAACCCCTTGTCGAATAAAGAGTTGCCGGCGGTCCGCTACCATCTGACCAAAACGAAAACGCCCCCGCCATTTCAGGCAGGGGCGCGTCGATCATACGGTCTAGCTTACTGGTTAGCAGCCCGGAAGGCCGTCATATGACGGCGCACGGTTTCAAACCACAGGCCGCTGTCTTTGATGTTACCCAAACCATTGTTCACCACCGCCATAATCTCTTCGTTGCGTGGGTGGGTTTTGGCGATCACAGCGTGCAGCACGTCAACAAAGGTCAGCGCCTCATGCATTTGCATCTGCGAGGAGGCGCCCAGCTCACTGATCCGGCCATCGGCGACGTCAACGGCAACCAGTGCAACATCCGCCTTGTCTTCCAACACAAAGTTGATGCAGTCGGCAGATGTCGGCGCGCGAACAATCGTAATTGTCGGCTCCACCAGATCAACGCCTTCCAGCGGTGCCAATGTGTAGGCCTCGGCCCGGCAAATCCGCTTGCCGATCATTTCAACGTGAGCGTTCATGACGGGATCGGAAGCTTCGCTGAAGTAGCCCAACACCTCTTCATAAAGCGGATCGCTGAAGTCGAGGTTGTTGCAGCGGAACTGGGATTCATCCTCCAACTTCTCCATTATATCGCAGTTGGGCTGGCTCCAGCCGATGCTGAGGTCATAGGCGTGGTCCACAATCAGCGGGTTCAGGTGTGCGCCGTCGTCATTGATAAAGTCGATCTGATATTCCGGATCGCCGTCCGCATTTTCAAGCGCGATGTTGATAATTTCGGTCAAAAGACCGCCCTGCGCCTGATCCTCATCCATGAAGGGGGCCCAACCGGTCGCCGTCAGCACACGAATCGGACGGTCTTCTGCTGGCGCAGGCAGGCGTTCGGTGGTGTCAGTATTGCGGATTGCCGCCGCGTTTGCTGCGGACTCGCCCAGATCGCCATTGATGCAAGGAACGAACAGCCGGTCGCCCACATTGATCATGCCAGGGTTAGGGCCGATGACATCTGCATTGGCACTGTAGATCAAGTTGAAACTACCGGGGCTGCCATAGGCGCGCTCTGCAATGGTTGACAGATAGTCACCGGGTTCAACGATGTAGTCCTGACCGCAAGCCACAGACTGCGCGGAGGCTGCAGAGGCCGCGGCACATAAGCCAGTGGTGAGTAATATGGAGTTCAGTATACGCATTGGATATCACCTTTTATCTGATTAACAAAATAGACGCTAGGAACGCTCTATGGCAGCAATGAGGTAAAATCTGGCCTGTTGGCCCAATTTTAGCACTAATCGCGGCCATCAAGCGGAAAAACCGCCCTCGCGTGGGTAGATTTCTCGCTGTATGAAGGCCCTATGCCCAATATCACATCCCTTTTCGCGACTCGCCTGTATCACGCCCAACTCTCTGCGCATGGTGCACCCATCGACCCTAAAGAGCTGGAAAATTCCTGCTACGCCATCGCCCATGACGACGAGGCGGGCCAAGATTGGTGCGAAAAGAACGGCTATGCGGGCTACACGTCCTATGCCTCGTTGAGTGACCTGCCTTGGCGTTTTCCGATCTTTGCGGATCTGGTCAAGGTATTGGACGCCCATGTCACCGCCTTTGCCCAGGATGTTCAGTTTGATCTGGGCGACAAAAAGCTGCAACTTGAGGATATCTGGATCAACATCCTGCCCGAGGGTGGCATCCACACCGGGCACATCCACCCCCATTCGGTGATCAGCGGGACCACATACGTGACGATGCCCGATGGGGCGAGTGCGATCAAATTCGAAGATCCGCGCCTGGCAATGATGATGGCGGCACCGACGCGGATGAAGGACGCGCGCGACGAGTTGCGTACATTCTTTTACGCCAAACCTGCGGTTGGCGAGGTGCTGCTTTGGGAAAGTTGGCTGCGGCACGAAGTGCCGATGAATATGGCCGAGGATGACAGGGTTTCGGTCAGCTTTAACTACAGCTGGGGCTAACCCTCGCCGCGTGCGGCGAGGGCTGTGTTGGTCGTTAAGAAAACCAGCCCTTCACGCGGCCCCAGGCCGATGTGGGTGGCTGTTCCTCTGCCGCTGCCTGAACAACCTCCACACCTTTAATCTCGGGCAGAGCCTCCGCCTCAAAATGTTCCTCATCCGGCTGCACAGCAGCTTGCTGGATAACCTGCGGGGTGATCATGGCCGCAAATGTGTTGAGCTTGGCCAGTGTTTCCGGGCCAGCCATGCCGTCCTCTGCCAAACCAAAGGAGGCCTGAAACTGCTTCACTTTCGCCTCTGTACCGGAACCAAAGATACCATCGGCATCAATACCCAGCCCGGTTTGCATCTTCTTAACCTGCTCTCCACGCGATCCTTTGCGCAGCAAGATCAGTTCTGGCAGGCCAATGGCGGCAAAGGTGTCAGGCCCGGCAATGCCGTCCGCGGCCAGACCATTGGCGGCCTGCCATTCCTTGAAAGCCTTTTCAGTGCCGGGACCGAAATCACCGTCGTCAGCGACGCCAAGTTTCTTTTGCAACCGTTTAACAGGCGCGCCCTTGAGGCCGCGTTTGAGGATAGACATAGGTGGTTTCCTTTTACCGGGTTTGCATCTTGACGCTGATGTTAAATGTCACACCTGCAATTTGGTAAGGGGAAAAGATCAGAACTTTCGGCAAGAAAATGTCGTGCCGATGCTTACTCACGACGCCAAACCCTGGATTTGATCTGCTGCCTGGGGTCCTGACCCTAACATTGGCTGGCGCGTAATAGGCTCAATATCCAAGAGGGCTGACATCCATGATGTTGCTCAGACGGTTGGCCGACGAAGCGTACTTATTCTCTGCAATGAATACGCCCCTCATTTGCTTCGTTCCGCAAAGAACGGGATCGCTCTTTTGCAGGTCTCTCCCCTCTCGAAGCAGACGGTTCTCGCGGCGAAGCTTGGTCGCAACGTTGCGTGTTAGAACACGAAGCTGTCGAATGTAAGGTCGTTTGCATCGACCGACAAGAGAACGATTCTGTCGCCGTCTTGCCCGCCATCCAACCGCTGGAGATCAATCGCTGTTGCCCATCCCAGATCTGTTGTCACGCCGTTCACCGCGTTCAAGTTTGTGCCAAAGTGAGACAGATCTATGAGATCAACGTCGGTTTCAAAGTCATGGACGTAGTCTTTGCCCGTACCCGATGAGAATACGAACGTATCAGTTGTGTCATCCCCGGACCAGTTACCGCCCCAGAGGTTGTCATTGCCTTGACCCCCGTCGATGATATCTGAGCCAGAGCCACCAACCATCTTGTCAGTACCTTCGCCGCCTGACAGGGTATCGTCGCCGTCACCACCGTGAAGGTAGTCAGTCCCGTCATCGCCCAACATAGTATCATTGCCCGCGCCGCCGAGCATTTTGTCATCCCCAGTACCGCCTGAGACCGTATCATCGCCTGCGCCACCGTTTACGGTGTCATCACCTTGATCGCCAAACAGAATGTCGTCACCAACCCCGCCGTTAATTTCGTCATTGCCGCCATTGCCATGGATTTCATCGTTGCCAATGCCACCGCGCAAGTCGTCATTGCCGCCGTCCACCAGGGTCAACTTAGGGTCTTGGATCAGCACAGCTGCGTCCGCATCGATTTCCGAAAATGCATCAGTTGAGCGCGGATCGACCGCACCATCGTTAGAGCCGGTGGCAGGGGCTTCTGACATGAATTCAGCGTAGGCTTGTCCTGCTTCCCAATCGACATTCACCTTAAAAATTGCTCCATCACTTCCAGTGGATGCATTCAGATCATGGTCGCCATTGTTCAGACCGAAATACAGATTCCCTTCACCATCCAGGAAGACTGCACCATATGCGCCCTTTGCGAGACCGGGCTCCATCGTGCCGTCATACAATGTGCCTGTAATTGCTATTTCGGTGAATGTTGGCATTCCGCCGTCTGCAATCGTGCTCACATCAATTGCGACAACTTTTCCGGCACCGCCGTTCTGTCTGGGCGCAACAACCGCATAGAACTTTCCATCCTCGGCGTTGAAAGCGATGTCGTATGTCCGATCAGAGAACAAATTGGCAGGGAACTTATAATGAGAGATTTCGGGGTTTCCGTTTGCATCCAAAGCATCAACATCCACAACGCTGAGCCGGTTCAGGCTCGAGTGAAATGTCCACAGGTTACTGCTGTCGTCAAAATCACCAACGTAGTCACCGTAGAAGCCCTCGCCAATCCGGTACGTGTCACCGGCAGCATCGACCATAACGATGTCTGACGTACTCACTGAGTTGCCGAGAGAATCCACACCAGCAGATTTGGCGACACCGTAGATCAGGTCATCTTCAACATTGAAGCCAATTGAGTTGATCTTGAAGTCGGGCTGATCGCCCACTGTGACGTAATCTTTGGCGTTCACGTCAAACACGTTCAGGTGCCCATCGATAACTTGATAGAGATTGGCCTGCCCCGGCGCAAAGGCCTGAACGGTGGCCAAGTCACCACCAATCGCCATGTCAACATCATACGAGATGATAGGGCCTTCAAAATTGTATTGCACGGCTGAGACACCGTCGAGCACATTGAAGCTAAGCTCGCCCTCATCGCCCGTGCTAACCACATCGATTTCGAATGTTTCATATGCGCCAGAGGTTGCTTGAACAGTGCCTATTACTTCGCCGTTCCAGATCACCTCGACGGTGCCTGTTGATCGCCCACCAGCAAGGTTAGCTGCAAGGTCGAACGAGATTGTATAAGTTTCACCGGCCACTGTTTCGGCGGACTGCGAAATCATGGACTGCCCATGCGTGTCTGCCATCGTCCAATGGCCCGTCTCTGCCAGGTCTTCAAAGGTTGAAGCCTTGACATCACAACCCGCGAGCAAGTTGTCACCTTTGATGTCACCATAAATGATATCATCACCAACACCCCCGTTGACGATATCATCACCGTATCCGCCCTCTGCGACATCATTGCCGTCTTCTAGGTTCAAGATATCGTCGCCGTTGCCGCCGAATGCGATATCATTGCCGTGCCCTGCGTTGATACGGTCATTCCCGGCGCCTGCATTCAGTGTGTCGCTACCACCGTTGCCAAGCAAAACATCGTTGCCCGCCCCCGTTGTGATCGTGTCGTCAAAAGACACGTTGGCGCCGTAATCGGACACAATGACATCGGCTCGGTTGTAGACCCATTCACCATTCTCATAGGCCCACTCATTCCCAACCATATCGCCGGCGGCGAGGTCATTTGCGACCGTGGCAACAATAACGTCATCGCCCTCTCGGCCGTTGATCTTTGGCGCCTCTGCTGGCCCGCTGCTAAGGGGATGGTTTTCCACATTGGAGATAACGTCATCCTCGACAGTTCCGATAATATCAAAAAACGACTGGTTGATGTTGTTAGGCATTTCATATCCATTCAAATTTCGACCGATCAGCCCCCAACCCTTACGAGACAGAAGCGCCACTAATCGACCGGACTATCATTGGGACCAATTTACCTGGAACCTGAATAAAATGCTGAAGGTCAAAGAGATGGCTAGTGCCCCAAAAGGATAGGTCGGGCATCCTTCGGGCCATCATCCGTGTTCAGTGGCATACAACAATGACTAAAAGGGCCGATTGCTGAAACCCGATGGGCGTCAGTATTCAATCAGCGTTCGCGCACAAGCGTGCATCAAGCAAGGCAATCACGTCTGAAATTGACGTATTCCGGTCGACGCCTGCCGCAAAGGCCTCCATCGCAGAGAATGTGAGCGCGCCCAAAACTCCATCCACAGGCCCTGGATCTTCTCCAGCCATGATTAGCAAACGTTGCATGATAGCGATGTCGCTGACCTCATCTATCGCCGCGCTACCGCATGTGGGCCGTTCCGTTTGAGAGGTGCCCGATAAAGTTTCCAAAGCGCTTGCTCCTGGAGGTGGGGGCCCAGTGGTTTCTCCATCCAACTGTGCACCAACCAAGCACTGGCCTATCTTGTTTGCAACAGTAACTGCTGTTTGCGGTGGCGCACCTTTCATGGACAATTCACAGGTCAAATCCGACGAATGGCAGGTAATCGAAACGACCCAATCTTCGCGGTTATCTATCGGGCGCACGGTCCCTTCCCTACTCGCAAGGATCTTAAATCGAAAACCCTCGAGAATACCTTCTTGCCAAAACACTGGGAACTGAGCTGACGGCACATCAGACACATGAGTGACGACGCGTGTGGCATTGGGCAACGGCCGCTCAAACGTTGCCGATACGCAGGGTTCAGCGACGGCAACTGAAGCGGATGCACATAAGGTCGCTACGCATGCCGACGCAATTGGTTTCATTGTCCAACTCGGATCAGGGGGCCATGCGCGCGAAAAGCCAAGGCGGCCAAGACCACTGCATTGGTGTTAACCGTCACCGAGCTGTTTGTTGTGCCATCCATCTCGTAAATGCCTTCCGGCCAGCCCCGCTCAGGATCGCCCAATGGCGCAATTGCGGCCACCAATTCACGGGTATAGTCGGTGCCAAACAGCGCATCCCATGCGAATGATACCTTTATGGTAACTGTACGTTTGCTGTCCATTCTGTCACCGCTGAATGTCATAACGGCCCAGGGCGCGCCCCCACCCCACACAGAAGAATAGATAAAGTAGGGCGCGACATCGATATGTGATTCACTGACCGCCGTCAGAACGCCAGTCTCGCGGTAACGTGCTTCTTGGGCTCTGTAGATCGTTGATGCAAATCGCAATGATCGCGCATCGAACCCAAATTCCAATCCGTCAAATAAGTAAGGTTCGCTGACGGTAAACGCGGGCGTGATATTGCGGTGCAACCGTGTGTCGACCGGGATCGGCTGGCCTTGCACCTCACGGACCATCAGGTGGCGCTCTGCATTGTAGGCACGGTACATGTCAAAACCATACAACATCATCGCCTTGGCAGCATATTGTTCATAGCCAACTCGGCCTTCTTGATCACGCCGCAGGTTGCCATCCGCAACGTTGCCGCCAATAAGCTGCCCGTCTTCAACCATGTCTGACAGACTCCATCTTTCGAGAAGTCGTGTCGTTTCGGGTGCAAGCTCGGGATAATTAGCTTCGACATGACCGAGCGCCGCAACCATGCGCGCAACATCCAGAGCCGACCAACCCAGGCCACGCTCTACAGGCTCATTCGCGTAGTTCACTAGCTCACCAGTGCGAACGTTGTAGGCCTTGTTCGGCAACAGCCCATCAAATAAGCGAACGCTGTTAAGAGTATCTAACGCGAACCCAATACGCGCCACCGCCTCGTCACGGTCAATGATGCCAAGCCGGTTTGCAGACATCGTCGCGACGAAATAGGAGCCAGTTTCCCACATCGTCGTGGACGGGTAGTTATCGGTTGAATTCACAAGACCTGTGATTTCGTTGGTATTATTCTGAAAGTAGCGCCACGCGATGCGGGCATGTTCCAAATCCAGCTCAGACGACGTACCAGTTATTGCAAGCGGTAACGGCGCAGTGTCTTCGAATTGCGCCATGTGCCCTCCGCTTCCTTGAGACTGGTCGCTTTCACCAATGCGGTCGTCGATGGCAGTGACCAATGCCAGACCGCAGCCAAGGGCAACAAGAAAAACGATGTGGCTGCGCGCTTTGATAAGGTTGCTTTTGAAAGTCATGAAGCGTCGTTCCCTTCGTCCGTCACAGGCACCCAGAGCGCCGCGCCAATTATGCCCAACATCGCAAGACAGTTATTAAACCCCCAAAGGAGGTTCGACACCACGCCTGTGGCTGAATGAGATGTGGAACCAAGGGCCAATGCGCCCAGACTCCAAACACCCGCAATGACGGTCAGTATGACGATCCCTATTTGGGGCCGAACCAGTGCCAAGAAGTTGCCCGACTGGCGCACCTTTGGCGTGACCTTAAATGAAATCTGCTGACCTTTGATCACAGCCCAAATCGCCCGCAACCCGAGCGGAAAGAAGGACAGATAACTGGACTTGGCTGCAAACCCGGACACGCCCCAGGTTCCCGCCATCATCGCAAGCTCAAGCGTGACAAGGAACGGGATCAGGTGCCAGAAGAACTCTGCCGAGTAGGCCGACACCGGTGAAACACCCGTGGTAAGGTAGACGATGGGAGCAATAAGAAAGATCAAGTTCCAGATCGGTGCCAGATAGGAATAAAAGGTGGTGGCGTACATCACACGCTGTGGGAATGTCAGCCCACGTCGAAAAAGCGGATTGTCGTTCACCAAAATATCAAGGCTACCGCCTGCATATTTGTAACGTTGCACCGTCCACGTCAGAAGGTCTTGTGGCGATAGCATCTTGCTTTCCACTATTGGGTGCATCTTCGATTTCCAACCGCGTTCACGGTCCGAATGCATTACAATGGATGTATAGATGTCTTCGGAAACGTGGAACTTGTATGGGGTCAGAACCTCAGTTGTTGCCGCCTCGGTCCGGACGGCATCCATAAGGTCGGGCGCGATGTCGCGCTCTTTGCTTGAGACGGTAATCACTTCTTCTGTCGCGTGGGTTCTGGTCTCGACCTTTTGACCAAAGCTGCGCAGGGCCGCTTCCATAACGGCCTCGCGCCGGTGAATGGACCCCGCCCCGCAGCAAAACGAGGCATTCGCCCAATTCCGGCGACGCTGGATAATGTCGTAAAACATCTTGGGGTCACTTACGAATGGATCAGTACCAACTTGCACTGGCCCTACAACTTTCTGAATTGTGCGGGCCAGAAAGCCGCCCCAGCGACCAAACTGACGCGTCATCATCGCATCCAGCGTTTCACCGTCTGGAAGGTCGTAAAACCATTGTGGTGTTTGGACCCATGCCATTTTTGGGTCCTTGAAATAGCCTAAGGTATTCTCAAGAATGGTCGGAAACGGCCGCGTGTCAGCATCGCAGATGATCAACAAATCGCCCGAGGTCTGCTCCATTGCATGGCGCAGGTTTCCTGCTTTAAAGCCCTCATTGGTCGTCCGCGCTATGTAGTTGGCGCCTTCGTCATCGCTGACCTGACGCATCTCATCGCGGCACCCGTCATCAAGAACATGAATGCGAATATCGATTGTATGCGGATAGGTGATGGTCTTGGCGTCCTGAATACCCAACCGAACCAATTCCGGGTCTTCGTTGTAGGTCGCAAACATGACGTCAACAGACAATGGCCGCCGGCCCTCAGGGTGCTCTGGCGCGATGTCACGCAGCGTTGCTGGCGGGTCGGTGATTTCAATCGGGTCATCTTTCCAAAGATTAAAGACGAATAGGACCATTCCAAAAAAAGCACAGCTTTCGGCCGCCGCAAGTGGAACCGCAAACCACATCGCATCTGGGTTCAGCGACCCCGTCCAGCGCCACCAGATGTACCACGCCCCCACGACCAAGGCGATCACAGCGAGGAATTGCCAAAGCAGCTCACGCATGGCGGAATAAAGTATGGGCGGCTCTGGTTGGCGATCGTTGTATTTCAGGAAGTAATCATCCACGGTTCATGTGCTCGCTCTACTGGATCGCACGATATCCCACGGGGTTCGACCCAGCCCGATGGTCCATGCCAAGGGTTTGAGTTTGGACAGACCTATGGTCACGGCAAACGACATGGGTAACACAAAGGCAAACCGCCCCATCACGATCATCCAAGGCGCCATGTATTGGGACATGCCAGTTTTGAAAATGATGACATCAAAAACGTCAATCACCAGCGGATGCACGAGGTAAACCCCGAATGTGTATTTGGACAAGAGGCTCCAACGGCTAGACCATTGCAGGTATTGACCACCCATGAAGATGCTAAAGACAAAGACCGGCATCAAGAAATGTCCGTAGAAATCCCAGCCACGGCGGATACCCCACTCGCCCGTTTCAAAAGCGATGCTGAAGAAAGGTAAGGTGGCGATATAGGCCATCGCCGCGAAATACAGCCCAACACGACGAATGAGGCGAGATTCACCACGTGGAATACCATCGTTCCACAAGCCATAGATTGCAAATGCAGCCATGCCGTAACCCACATAGCCCAAAACCTTGAGGGCTCGAATAATGTATTCCCGCGCTGGTGGGTCGATGTCTAAACCCCATAGGAACGCTTGGGTATTGTTCATCACGCCAATGGTGATAACTACCGTCAGACCCAAAATTGGGTAACGTGTTGCCGACCGCATCACCGGGTAGAATAACAGCAGCGCAAATAGCGTGGGCAAAAAGTGCATATGATATTGGGATTTGCCCAAAATCAGATATCCAAACCAGCTTTGCACCTGCCCAAGCTGATCCCAGATGTAAGGCGTGTAGTTGAACGCATCTGCCTTCAGCAGTCTGAAGAAAGCGTAGAACACTGCCCAAAACAGGAATGGTACAAGCAAGCGTCGGGCTTGCTGCGAAATGGCAATTCCGTAGGTAGGCATCTTTTTGTCCACCCGCATCGCCATCAGAAACAACGAAAACATAAAGAACAACTCAGAGCCTGAAAACTCGCCCAACGACCGCATGAAGACGGGAATAAATCGCTCCCCCTGGGTTGCATCTGGAAATGCTTGCCCGCCAAAATCTGTGGACGAGTGAATCAGAACCACACCGAATGCCGCAAATACACGGTTCGCATCAAACCAGACGAGACGTGGTTTGGTTGAACTCGTCATGGATTCGACGTCGGAATAGAGCAGCTTGATGGTAGCACTTGGCGCACCTGTGGCGGCGCAAGATCATGTTCGACGGTACTGCAGTCGACCGCCCCGATTTCGCCATCCCCAACCACTGGACGACAGTACAGGAATTCCTCAATTGGAATGACCGGCGGTACCGTGTTCGCATTCGCACAGGCACAGCACCGGATTTCTTCGACCATACGGTTAGGGTGGCATTTGTTGTCACGGATGTCCGTGCCATTAAACGCAGTGTCCCAAACTTGTGTGTTTTGGTTCACATGCTGCAAGATGGGGCCCTGTACTTTGTACAGCAATGCGGCCAGGATAACCCCGTTATTGTTGGCGGTTTGTAGTGGGATAAAGCCATTTCCATTTTCGTAGAGACCCTCGTAGAATCCGCGGCCTGGTTGGGATAAATCCGCGACGGTTTCGAACAACAAATCAGTATAAACAGTGTCCCAAAGCGCCCAAAGACCAACAGCGGCCTTGGCAGATACCGCCGCGCGATCAGGCTGGTATTCACCCGTTGGATCTAACGTGTTCCATGGATAACCATCGGCAAAGATGCTGTCGTAAACAAAGTAGGGGCGGCCTTCGACCTGATGCTCCGACCGTGCCGTGATGATCCCGGTCTGTTCAAAACGGCGCTGCTGAACAAGGTAGATGCGATTGGCAAACTCGGCACGCCACCCGTTGCTGGCCACCAACCCGTCGTTGGAATTGTCGGTTGGCAAATCCCAGCCCATTTCCAACCCGTCAAGGATGTAACCCTCGGTCAGCACGTAATTCTGGCTTTTGAAGACGCGCGGGTCACGCCCATCATGGGGGACAGGTACACCGTAGATTGTCGTGTAGGCCAGTGGTTCCGGAGACATGGCCCGATCCACATCAAACCCCCAAAGGGCAAAGCCTTTCGCCGCGTATTCCTCGTAACCTAGACGACCCTCCTGAACGTAGCGTGTTTCGCCATTATCCTGAGTGAACGATCCAAACATCCGACCGTCTTCGTTGATCAAATTGCAGAAATTCCAGCGCATTGGCACATTGTCGACGCTGTTAGCTAGGTGGGGGTGGCGTTCCTTGATAATTTGCAACCAAACCAAAAGGCGACCGATGTCGTTTGCGGACATGCCAATCTCACCGGGCTCGTTTGCATAGTTGACCATCTCGCCCGTCGCAGAATTGTACACTTTGTTAGGGGCCTCACCCCGATAAAGCTGTAGGTTGCGCAACGTATTCAGAAGCTGTGTGGCACGGCTGTCGAATTCCCGCTTGTCGATTACGCACAGCTCATAGGCAGCGGCCAAGGCACTGATATATGACGCTGTGTCCCAAAGCGTCGTTGATGGGTAGTTCCCGACAGCGTTTACCAAGCCTGTGTCAGGTTGGAAGAAGGTCTCGAAGTAGGACCAAGCCGTTTGGGCCATTGCAAACTCACGCTCAGTCAGCTGACCGTTCCTGCCTACATGTGCGGTAGATTGGTTCTGCAAACCACGTGCACACTCTGCCACAATGGGTTCAGACGCCGTGATCGTAAGCGGTGTCTCCGACGTGATTGTCACACTGCGATAGTCTTGACCATTCAGTGTGACACCGTCGATGGTCAGAACAAGCGGTGCTTCCTCTGCTTCTTGCGCCCATACCGTACCCCCGCCAGACATGCCAAAGATAACGAATGCAACAGCGAGCAATAAGTTAAGAATTTTCCTCGTTTTCATTCTTCTTCTCCAGCTTGCGTCACAACAGCCTTTGCGAATTGCAACGCAAGGCGGTTGCGATCACCTGACCGGCCATAGTCGACGACGTCGGCACATTGCATGATAAGGCCAAGCCCCCGACCTTTTTCTGCCAAAGAGTCTACGTTTTCCAAGTCCGTCGCGTGATTGCGCGGATCAAAAGCCTCGGTGCCAACCGGGTCGAATATCTCAACCAACACCGTGTCATCGCGATCGGTGGTGATGACATCGATCAACCCTTTTCTGTCATTCGGTTTTGCATGCTTGACGATGTTTGTCAGAGCTTCCGACAGGCACAATTCAAATCTGAACGCCGTATCAGGACCAAGCGCCACACGGATGCGAGCCGCTAGAAACTTGACCAGCTGGTCCACTTGCTCAAGCGTGTTTTGCACCTGATGGCGGCTTGTGATCACTGGCTTTCAGCCATCGACTGAACAGCTGAATCCACGTCATCATAAACCTTGAAGACACGATCCATCCGGCAAATCCGAAACATCTGTTTGACATCATTGCTAAGGCCCGAGACAGACAATTCGCCGCGATGGCCAATCTTTTTTAAAACCCCGACAAGGGCTCCAAGACCGGATGAATCTAAAAAAGATACGTCTTTGAAATCAACAATGAGTTGCGTAGCACCGCCGTTGATCAGATCCGTCACTTCGTCCTTGAACACCTTGGCGTTCATGGCAGTGAGCCTCTCTGCTCCTGGTCCGATCACCGTAATGTTGGGATCATGTGTCTTAGAGTGTATCATGGGAGGCTTTCCTTTCTAACATGACAACCGTCAGGTCGTCTTCTAGGGGGGCGCCGTCACGCCATTCGTCTAAGGCTCTAACCATTTCGTTAGGAATCTTGTTTGCGCGAACCGACGGAAATAGCTGCGTTACATCGCGCACGCGTGTATCTCCAAATAGTTGACCAGAAGTGTTTTCTGCTTCGGCTGCAGCGTCAGAACATATAACCAACGCAGCACCCACCTCAAAATGGTGTTCGCTGTTGTCATAGGTTGCCGTGGGGATCATCCCGACAGGAAAGCCCCCTTCCCCAACCGATATAGCGCGTCCGTATCGGTCAACATAGAATGCCGAAGGGTATCCCGCCTGACAGTAATCGACATGACCTGATGCCCTGTCGATAATCCCACAAAACATCGTGAAGTAGTCATCGTTTTCGGACACGCTGAAACGCTGATTCAACACATCAATCATATTCGCCGGATCGGGTCGCCCATTGGCATCAAATGCGTGTGTGCGAAAATAATCTGGAGTCACCAAATGCCCGATTGCGACGGACAGCAGTGAGGCGTGTACGCCATGACCTGACACATCAACCGCATAAAACCCCAATTTTTGGTCGTTTAGTGCAAAGCAACCGAACATGTCGCCTGACACGATAGCTGACGGTACAAATGCCGATGCAACCTCAAACCCCATAATGTCTTCTTGCAAGTTAGGCAGCAATTGTCGTTGCGCTGTTGCTGCGGTGCGCAAATCTTCTTCAATCCGTTCGTTCGCCTCTTTCAATACGCGCGTACGCTCTGCAAGTTCATCTGCATGATTGATGAGACGAGTAGCAGTTCTGATCCGCGCCTTGAGCACCTCAGTACTGCTGCCCTTGGAGATAAAGTCGTCGGCACCCACCCGGAGCGCCTCAACACGATCTTCCGCGTCATCAGTATCCGTCAGCATGATGACGTGGATGTAGTACCCCAAGTCAAGTTCGCGGAGTTTTCGCGTAAGCCGAATTCCGTCAAGTTTAGGCATTCGCAGATCGCTGATAACAATCTTCACACCCGTCTCAACAGCCAGTTCCAGCGCCTCATACCCGTCCTCAGCCTCGATCGCGTGATGACCGAGTTCATTGATCAGGCTGCAAAGGTAAAGCCTTTGCAGCTCGCTGTCTTCAGCAACAATAATTTTCAAACGGGCCAATGGCATTGGTAACTCACTACTCAACTTATGCGTGATTTTCAAGAAATGGAGCTGACTAGTTCACTGATATACGTGAAATCTGGCTTAACGGTGTCAAAATCACATCTGTGCCGGCCCCCGCACACAAAGCCACAAGACATCACTAAAATTTTCGCCACTTTCTTCAACTTCAAGGCGAATAAAATTCCATTTCAACGGCAGCTTGGTTGCCCTTTCTGACCCGCGCGCATGTACAGTTGTGTATCTCCATACGTACGGGATATCTGGTTCAGAATGTGTTTAGAACTGCGAGATCGGATTGATCATCAGCGCATTTGAACCAAAATTAGTCCGAATGGATAGGTTTAGAACAGCCCTGCTTCGCGCGCGATCAACGCCGCTTGTGTTCTATTTGACGCTTCAAGCTTACGGTAAAGTGTTTTCATATGCAGTTTGACCGTAGGCTCTTGGATGTCCAGATCACGCGCAATTTCCTTGTTCGACTTACCCTCTGTCAAACCCTTAAGAACTTGCTGCTCCCGTTCGGTAAGCTTTTTAGCCAGGGGGTGTGTTTCAACCTCTTCTGCCGTCGTCATAAAATCAATTGGCGCGTATTGCTCGCCCATTGCCATAAATTTCACAGCGTTCACCAAGGATTTCGCAGGCAGCGATTTTGGGATAAACCCCGCAGCGCCAGCTTCCAAAGCACTTTCTGCAACCTTCTTTGTTGCCTCACCAGAGATCAACGCCACTCTTTGCCCATCGCCCATCGCCATTGCTGCCTTCAACCCGTCAAGCCCGTTCATTCCAGGCATATTGTAATCGAGCAGGATCAGATCATAGGGGGCATCCGCTTCAATCCGCTCAACAGCCTGCGAAAATGTTCCGACGGCAGAAGTTTCAATACTTCCTTCATTATTGAGAAACATCACAAGTGTGTCTCTTAGTAAGTCGTGGTCGTCTGCTACCAGTATGCGCATCACATGGTCCTCGTCAGCTTGAGGTGGTTTACAACACAACTATGACCATTCATGGGCGAAGAAACAGGGGGGATTTTTCCACCCGGCAATCCATGACGTTACTGCATAGGCAAATGGCCAAACTACCTATCCGATCGGATAGGTGGATATACGGATGCCCACATGAGTGCACACGCATTGGATGATAAACGGGTCAAACAATTTAAAAGGATGATCCTATGCTGACCCGAATTGCGCAGACTTCACTTAGCCTTGTTCTTATCTTCGGCTTGATCTCACCTGCATCGGCTGACGACCTTCCCGCGCCGCAGGGTGAAGTCATTTTGACCGTTTCAGGGGATATTTCTGCAACGAACGTAGATGAAACGCTGACACTTGATCGTCAGATGCTATCAGCTCTTCCAGCAACAACTTTTGAGACATCCACGATTTGGACAGACGGGGTCCATACCTTTACGGGTGTATCTCTGGTCGATCTTATAGATGTGCTTGGCATGGAAAACGGCCGACTTCTTGCAACTGCAATTAATGACTACACAGTCGAGATACCGGTCACTGACGCCGTCGAAGGTGGACCAATTATTGCCTATCTGATGGATGGCGCGGAAATGTCCGTACGAGATAAAGGCCCCCTTTGGGTAATCTACCCTTACGATAGTGAAGCAGACTATCGTACCGAAGTAATTTACTCGCGTAGCATCTGGCAACTCGACAGGGTCGAAGTCATTCAGTAACTTTCGGGGTTACTCCATCGACATCAGATGAAGGGATATCTCGGGTGCTCAATAACCTTCCAGCGCGTAAAAGCAACGGCCGCAAGCTCGCCATGCTTGCTGGCCTTGTGGCTGTCGGCGCGATTGCGCTTTTGACCGACAATGTATCACGTGAAATCCGATTGCTTGGTTCTGCTCGATCTGACAACGTACAATGGGCACTGGTTCAGACGCAAGTCGAGTTCCTTGAATTCACACAACAAATCGACCTAGAGCCGGTTAACCCAGCAGAGCTTCGACTTGAATTCGACGTCTTCTACAGCCGCGTCGCAACCATTCGGGAAGCAACCGTTTTTGAAGAGCTCCGTTCTGATCCGTCATCCAGCCTGCATTTGGATGGTTTGGTCGCCTTCCTGGACGAAGCTGTCACGATCATTGATAGCCCTGACGATGATCTCCTTGGGCAAATCCCTCAGCTACTAAGACTATCTGAGGACATCGCTCCAACCGTTCGCGCCTTGGGAAATTCTGGACTAGACGCATTTGCGCAGTCTGCCGACAGTCAACGTGAAGCCGTTGCGCGCACGATGACACAGCTGGCTATTGCAATTGTGACCCTCATCGGGGTGTTGTTGATGGCGATTCTATTCCTCAACCGCCTGAATGCGCAGATTACAAGACGCGAGCAGGAAAACCACCAGACATCAACACGCATGACAACCGTGATGAGCACATCGCTGGATGGTGTGATCGTCTGCGATTCCAACGGTCTGATCCTAGAGTTCAATCCGGCAGCCGAGCACATCTTTGGCCGCGTGGAAAAAGACGTGCTGGGTCAAGAGATCGGGTCAGTCATCGTTCCGGACCACCTGCGTGATGCCCACGATGCAGGCATGGAACGTATGCGAAACAGGGGCGAAAAACGCGTCGTTGGCAAAGGCCGGGTGCAACTAGAAGCCAAACACCACGATGGTCGCATTTTCCCTGTGGAACTGGCCATTCAATCCGCAGCAACAGACGAAGGAGAGATTTTCATCGCCTTTTTGCGCGACATTTCAAAACGGGTTGCCGACGAAGCAGAGCTCGTCGAAGCGCGCGACAAAGCTCTTGCAAGCGAGAAGTTGAAGACGGACTTCCTGTCGACCATGAGCCACGAAATTCGGACACCGCTAAATGGGCTGCTAGGCAATATGAACCTGCTGCGAGACACTGAATTATCTCAGCAACAAGACCGCTACCTTGGCTATATGGAAACGTCCGGGCGCTTGTTGATGAGCCACATATCAGATGTCCTAGACATCACACGTTACGACGCGGGCAAACTCAATACCCGATCAGAGCCAGTAAATATTTCTGCATTGTTTCAAGATATTATAGACAATCAGGGCAGTACCGCTGCAAAGAACGAAACCTCTTTGACTTGGGATTGGCACGGCCCAAGCATGGATTGGGTTCTGTCTGACCATGATCGGCTTCAGCATGTTATGATGAATTTGATCGGCAATGCTGTGAAATTCACGCGGCGTGGGAAGGTGACCGTTATTGTTGAAAATACAGGCACATCAGATGCGCCTGAGCTGTTCGTGAAAATACAAGATACGGGCCCAGGTATGTCCGAAGACCTCGCGAAGCGCGTCTTCGACGATTTTGTCACCGGCAATACCGCATATGACCGTGATGTCGGTGGGACCGGCCTTGGGCTCAGCATAGCAAAACGGTTTGTTCATGCGTTGGGCGGTGAAATCGGTGTAGATAGCATTCTGGGCCAAGGCAGTACATTTTGGGTAAGACTGCCGGTCTCAATCGCAGACGCCCCGGAAGAGGACAATGGCGACGATGTCGCCCCCCACCAGCCGGGTCAATCGCAGCTTGTGCTCTTGGTTGAAGACAATGAAATCAACCGGATTGTTGCGCGCGAAATGCTTCAGTCAGAAAGGCACACCGTCGTTGAAGCGAGTGACGGCCGTCAGGGCGTCGATACCGCAAAAACAACGCGATTTGACCTCATCCTGATGGATATCAGCATGCCAATAATGGACGGTCGCGCCGCAACCCGCGCCATCCGTGCGGGTAACGGTGCCTGCAAAGATGCGGTTATTGTTGCACTCACAGCCAACGCGATGCCCGAAGAGCAAAAGGAATTCCTTGCTGATGGTATGAACGACATTTTGACCAAGCCGCTGTCAAGGGATGCACTGCGAGCCCTTCTTAAGAAAACTGGCGGTGTCCGCGAAAACTGTGAGATCCCAATGATCAACAAGAGCCATAACGCCGAAACGCGTGAGGCACTGGGTGAAGAAACCTACGTCAGACTGCGCTCCAGGTTCGTCAGTGAAGTAGACGAATTTCGTGAGTGGCTAGGGGCGGACGAGGTGCGCGACTACTTGGAAATATCGACTTACTCTCACAAGGTCGCCGGTAGTGCCGCCGTATTTGGTGCAGACCAGTTACGCGGTACTCTCAAAGAGATCGAGGCTGCTGCGAAAGTTGGAGATGTCAAAGCAATTAAAGACCAAGAGTGGGCTCTCGTTGATATTTGGCAGGAGACAAAGCTGCAATTGTCGAACTAGGGTATGTAACGCTATTGAGCAGCGTCATATTTTTCTAAGCATTTGTTACTATTGATATAATATACTAGCCTTACGCATCAATCCAGCGTGGGATTGTGCGGGTTTCGACCCTAATCGTCGTCAGCGCTATCATTTTTGTTGCAGTGATTGACTACAATGGCGTGTCCTTTGCCCGCAAAGTATGGGCTTCAGGGCCAAACAGCTTCGCCTTAAATGCGATCCACTCTTTACAGGGGCTGAACAACGAACTCATGTGGCTGCGAACTCACAAAACGTTTCTGGCTTACGAGCTGCCACAGCAGCACCGGAAACTGTCCAAAGATTGGACAGTATTGCTGTGCAAGCTTCGAAAACACTCAGTAAAGCCCCTGTATTTCTAGCGGCAGCTGATTGATCTGCTGCTCTTGCAGTATGGAGCCCGAACCTTGGTTGGTCTGTGCATTACGCAGCCGACTATAGCGGTTCTCTGCAGCGTTTTGAATATCCTCTCGGCTCCGCAAGATTGTGGGGCGCAAGAAAACGAAAAGCGTGCGCCGGGTTTCCTGTGCATTGCGCGACCTGAACAGTTCGCCAAGCACCGGCACATCGCCAAGACCCGGGACTTTGTTTTCTCCGCTGATACGATCGTCGGTAATTAGCCCACCCAACACAACCGTTCCCCGATTGTCTGCCATCACTGTGGTGTTGATGACCCTTCGATTGGTCACAAGGTCCGCCGCACCTTCAATGTTTGCATTTACCAAGCTTGAAATTTCCTGCTCAATCGAAAGCTGAACGACACCACCTTCCGTTATACGCGGCACGACGTTCATCGTGATGCCAACGTCGCGCCGTTCGATTGTGGTAAAGGGTGTGGCCGTGTTGCCGTCTGTGGCAAAGCTGCCGGTCCGAAACGGCACGTTTTGGCCAACAACGATAGTGGCGGGTTCGTTATCAAGTGTCGTCACAGACGGCGTCGATAAGAGGCGCGCACGCGTTGATTGGGATAGTGCCTGTACAAGAATACCAAAGTCATTTTGCCCACCAGCCAATGTGAGGCCAGTCGAGATTGCCGCGGATGCAGGTGTTCCGACGGCAGCCAAGACGTTTTGCAAGGATACCCCACCATTGCCAAAAGACGTCGTTGCAATAGCGCCGTCAGGTGCGCCGTCACCAAAACCGAGTTGCGCACCCAACCGTTCCGCCACATCACCTGATACTTCGACAATCGCCGCCTCAATCATAACCTGCGGGCGACGCACATCAAGCGCGCGGATCAACTGCCCGATTTCCGCAACTTGCGCTGTGGTGCCTCGCACAATAATCGAATTGGTTTCGCGCGATGGGGTGATTGTCACCGCCATGGAAGGAACGCTGCGGTCAATGTCAACGAATTGCCCTTCATCTACGCCTGCTGCGTTTTCAGGTGCACCAATACTTTGGGCGACAATGTTGGTGATATCCGTTGCGTCACCGACACTGTCTTGAATGATTTCAGCGATAATCATCGCATCTCCAAACTGAAGATTGAACAGGGTTGTGGTTACTCTGGCTTCGGGGTCACGGCGCGGGGCCACATCCAAACGATCGGCCAATTCGCGGATTTCCTGTATTTCTGCGCGGGTTCCGCGGACAAGCAAAAGGTTCGCAACAGGATCGACCGACAGCCGGGCGCGCGTACCCGCAGCGCCCATGACCTCAATTATTGATCTTCCGACATCAGCAGCATTGGCGCTGCGAAAGCGGATCACCTCGGACCGCGCCTGAGTGTCTGTATCCAGGGATCGTGCGATGGTTACAATCCGATCAACATTCGCGCGCGTATCGGTAATGACGATGGCATTAGGGTCTTCGAGGGCTTCGATATATCCGCTGTCAGAGATGAGCGGCCGCAGCACGCGGACGGCCTCGGTTGCGGGCAGCCGACTGAGGCGCTGCATTTCTGTCACGAAATCCTGGCTGCCCGACTCAGTTGTAGGGTCATTTGCACCGGAGGCCGTGCGCGCCTCTGCCTCAGGGATCACCTGCCAGATCGACCCGGCTTGCACCGCCACAAAACCACGCACCCGCAGAATTGACTGGAACAACGTCCATACCCCTTCCGCATTCAGGGCCTCGGTCGAAACGACCGTGACATCGCCGGAGAGAGCGGGGTCAAGCACCAATGTGCGTCCGGTAATCTCGGATATCTGCTCAACCAAGGTCGCGATGTCCGCATCGCGCAGGTTGATGACAAACGTTTCATTTTCAATCTGCGCATGCGCGGGTGATACCCAGCCCAACAAAAGCGCAGTTACAAATACTCTTAATATATGTGTCATCATCTTAGCGGAAACGACATCACAATCGTCCGCCCACCCCTTTCGATTTCTAAACGGGCCATACCGGAAGCTGCGACCTGATCATAAAGCAGTCGGTCATTGTCGACATCACCAACCGGTTCTCCATTCAGGGTTGTCACGACATCACCAGCCTGCAATCCCGCGCGGCTGACGCCGCTATCATGGTTTTCCGATACTCTATAGCCGTTTTCCGTCGGCACCAAACCAATTGAATCCAAAACCTCCGCCGGATTTGCAGTAATACGGTCGCGCCACATGTTGATATAGTCCTGCGTCGTGACAGGCCGGAAATTCGCTGCATCATCATTACGTTCACTGATCGTCGTTCCCTGCCCGGTGGTCATCATGGCAGCTAATTTATCCATGCCCGTAGGGGCATCATTGGCAGCACGCCCTTCAGCCTCTTTCCCTGCAAATGAGATGCGCCGCGTTTCGTCGCCGACCGCAACATCGATGTAATCGGTCGCGATGGTCCGAAGCACCGCTACGTCTGCAATCGTGTCGCCCGAACGATACTTCGCCTCCGCCCCCTCTGACTCAATCAACGCCAATGATCGTGATGCATCGCCACTGAGAATAACCCCGAGCAGAACAAGATCAAGCGAAGCACTGTTCTGCTCTGGCATGGTCGGTTGGACATCGGGTCTACGCCCGAATGGAGAAAGGGCGATGATCGGACCAATATCAATTGGTGGAGCGACCTGCTCAGGCACCTCTTGCACAAGCCCAGCCCGCGGCAAGACAGCGTCATACCCCTGTAGTCGCCAATAGGCCGGCGCTGCCGCCGTTGCCACGAACCCAAGAGCGATCATGGCGATTAGCCCACGAACCATCTTTACGTTAAGAAATTTCATGGCAGGACCTGTGCGCTTGCATAACCATCCAGGACAAATAGCGCTTGATTTTCGCCCACCAATGCTGCTCCGACAGTTATCTGAATTAGATTTGAATCGGATGTTTCTTGCATCCGATTCTCGATCTTGAATCGGAGCCCCATCATTTCGTCCAACTCCGATGGAATACCCAAACGAAGGGCAGTTAGCCTGTAATCCGCAAGCCACCGTGCGCTGGTGCGATCTGTCACGTCCGAAATGCGCTTGGTGTTCTCCTCCGCCGCCGACAATAGCGACATCGCACCAAGGGCCAGGACTGCCATCGCGATCAATGCTTCGATCAGCGTAAAACCTGCTTGTGAATCGCGTGTGGTCGTCATGATGGTGGCGTTTCGCGGCGCGCTGATGCACCGTCAAATCGGATCAATTCAACCACATCTCCACCAGACAATTGAATGTGCAATGCACCTTCTGAAAGAGGCAACAAGTCCGAGGAAACAACATATTCACCTGTCGATTGCGCGTCCGCCGTCAGAGTAATTCCTGATGGAAGCTGATGGGGTTCACCAAGTATTTTAACCGGATGGACCCGCTTACCCATGCCGTCATCCAATAAAAAATGATACGTACTAGGTTCCCATGCAAACGCCATCGCACTACCGGTGATCAATATCTCGTCCGCCGCACGGTTCAGTCGAGCGGTCAAAAGCTCTGCCTCACGTGCGATATTGTCGCCGCGATCAAGGGATCCGATTCGCAAAGCTACAGCGCTTGTCAACACGCCGATCAAGACCAAGACAACAAGAACCTCGACAAGTGTAATGCCGGATTGTGAATCGCGTCGGGCCATCAATTTGACTCCGTCGCGAACCCATTCACAAGGTCTGCATTCGGCCCATCGCCACCAGGGACACCATCAGCACCAAATGTCACCAGATCAAAGGCGGCTGTTTCGCCTGGCGCACGATAGAGATATTCATTTCCCCAAGGATCGAGCGGTACTTGACCAAGATAGCCACCATTTGCCCAATTGCGCGGCTCGGGGGATATGGTCGGTCGTGTCACAAGCGCCGCGATCCCCTGGGCGGTAGTCGGATATGTTTGGTTATCCAGCCGATATAACTCCAGCGCACTGCCAATCGCGCGCATATCTGTTTTTGCCACGGCGAAACGGGCCTCGTCCGGGCGTCCGATCACATTGGGCACAATCACAGCTGCAACAATCGCGATGATCACCAAAACCACCATCATTTCGATAAGCGTGACGCCAGCGTCAGGACGACGCTTTGCTTTCCGTTTGGTGACATCATTATCGAGCCGCCACATGAAACTATTTCCCTTCTGCTTGCGTGTGTTCAAATATGATACAATAGAACTGAGGTCCTTGGGAAGGCACTTTTTCGTGATAAATCAATGCGTTAAACAAGATTTTCTGGCTGTCGGCCCTCCTGAAGTCGTGCCTTCTGAAAACGTGTCCTACTTGCAACCGCACAATCTGGTTCTTTCAGATCGTGCCAGGTCGGTGTTTTCCGATTCACGGTTGGAAGCGCCTTGCATTGTCCCCGCCGAGTTTGTGGGAACCTTCAACGTCGTTCTCCCGAAGACAAAACCGCGCCAAAGACAGATGGTCCTGACTTATGCCGTCGAGGAAATGATAGCCGAGCAGATTGATAAATCGCGTGTGTTTGAAGGCCCCATCGCCAATCAGGACAAAAAGACGACGCTTGCGCTGGTTGTGAGCCGCCATATCCTTGATGCGTTCCCGTCAGATCTTGCAACATTTCCAGAAATATTTCTTGTCCCGCGCCCAATGGCTGAAAATAGCTGGGCTGTTTGGCGATCAGGTGGCAGGGCATTGGTGCGAGCAGCCGATGGAACGGGGTTTGCGGTCGCAATGGACGCATTGCCAATGCTCTGGGCGAAATCCGGAAAGCCCTCTCTGACATCGCTGGCAGACCCATTACCTACCGAACTGCCCGCGACCGACCTGTCCGCAAATCCACCCTCTCCCGACCCAACGGAACTGCGATTTCGGCTTGCGGCAGCGAACCACCATGCATCAGCGCCACGCCTGCGACACGCTGTCGTCGCGGGCATTGTCGTGTCGGTGACGCTGATGTCTCTACTGGGACTGGTTGCAGCGGAAACCATTGGGCTGCGCAGAATCGCAGAACGCGAGCGTGCAACGGCACAGGCCGCGATCGCAACACGGTTACCGAATGTTGTGCTGGGCACCAATATTGAACCCGTGCTCGCACGGCTATCATCAGCGCCTACGCGCCGTGATCGCGGTGCATTCCTGCCTTTCCTCACTGAATTGATGGAGGTTCTGGCAGTCGCATTGCCACCTGATGTCGACCCACCCGAGTTTCGCAGACTTGCATGGTCAGACCAAGACAGCACCATGGTTCTTCTGATCCAAGCGACCGATCTAAAAGCGCTGCAAACCATTCAAACGGCACTGGACACGTCTGCGTTCTCGGTCAGGATCGGGCCCGCCAACGCAAGTAACGGCGTCGCCGAAGCAGAATTCCGCATCACAAAGGCAGAGCCATGAAAGCATATTTAAGTCGCCTGACACTGCGTGAACGACTGTTGATTCTGATTGGCCTGCCACTTGCGCTTATGGTGGCTGCATATCAGTTCTTATGGGTTCCACTGTCGTTGGCACGCGCGGATTACGCGTCGCAGATCGCAGCATACAGGCTGGTAACGGAGACCGCGGCAACCGCACAAACAACGCCAATTGCCCCGGTATCCCGACAATTGAACGACCCGATTTCTGTGCGTGTGACACAGTCTGCCGAGGCGGCGGGGTTGGTGTTGCGACGGATCGAACCTGACGGGGCGGCTGTACGTGTCACACTGGATGACGCAGATTTTACCCAACTGCTTCTTTGGATCACTGAACTGGAATATGCACAATCGGTAAAGGTCAACGCCATCGAGATTGACCGCCGGACGGCACCCGGCACGGTCTCTGCCCGCGCAACGCTGGAGGATCTGTAATGGACACCGACACCACGACGCCACACCTCACCTATAGTTTCGCACAATCCATGGGTGTCCTCTTGTCCACAGGGGATGATGGTATCCTTTGCCAACACCGCACCGAAACGCCGGTATCGGCCTTGCTTGAGGCGCAACGGATTTCGGGCCGAACAAACCTGCAATTCAGCGAGATTTCCGCCACTGCGTTCGAAGCCGCGATCAGTGCGGCCTATCAAGACAGTGCTGCCGCAGCACACGACGCCGTAGACGCGGATGCAAGTCTTGCGTCGATTGCAGACACGGCAGCTTTGACCGATGACTTGCTGGCCCAAAATGATGACGCACCGGTGATCCGTCTGATCAATGCCCTGTTGCTGGAAGCCGTGAAAGAGGGCGCATCGGACATTCATATCGAAACTGAAGAGCGCAGATTGCACGTCCGGTTTCGCATTGATGGCATGTTGCGGGATGTTATCACGCCCAAGCGGGCACTTGCCCCACTCTTGGTCAGCCGGATCAAAGTTATGGGCAAACTTGATATTGCCGAAAAACGCATGCCCCAGGACGGGCGCGTTAGTTTACGCGTCGGCGGTTACGATCTTGACGTGCGGATTTCGACGATTCCATCGCAATTTGGCGAACGGGTCGTCCTGCGCCTGCTGGACCGCAGCCAGACCTTGCGCGGCATTGATCATTTGGGGTTGTCAAACCGCGATTTGCACACCCTCAAGCGGATACTACTTCGCCCTGACGGGCTTGTTTTGGTTACTGGGCCAACGGGTTCAGGTAAGACCACTACACTTTATGCCGGGCTTGATATGCTAAACGATCCCGAGCGAAACATCATGACGGTTGAAGATCCCATCGAATACACGATGGATGGGGTCGGTCAAATGCAAGTCAACGCCAAGACCGAATTGAGTTTCGCACGTGGGCTGCGGGCTATTTTGCGCCAAGATCCCGACGTCATCATGGTCGGCGAAATTCGCGACCGCGAAACTGCTCAGATCGCAGTGGAAAGCGCGATGACGGGGCACCTTGTGATGTCAACGCTCCACACCAATACGGCTGTAGGCGCTGTTGCGCGATTGGTCGAAATGGGCGTTGAACGGTTTTTACTGGCACCGATGTTGCGTGGGCTGGTGGCACAACGTCTGGTGCGCCGGTGTTGCCCCGATTGCCGGCAAGACCACACGATCACCGAAGCCGAAAGCGCGCTTCTGTCAGGGCAAATTCCCGCTGGCAGCATCATGCCGCGCGGCACTGGATGCGATACCTGCAATGGTACAGGTTTCAAGGGCCGGATACCCCTTTATGAGGTGATTGAGGTGGACAGCGGGTTAGAAAAATTGATGCATGATGGCATTTCGGAAGCAGAGCTAATTGCTGCCGTGCGAACGCGCGGCCCCGGCATACTGGCCGACGGCATCGCCAAAATGCGAGACGGTCATACGACAGCACAAGAGGTCGCCCGCGCCGTTCACGACGACCCGAATGGGGCAATTGAATCCTAAAAGATGGCTGCTTTTTCTTATCAGGCACTGGACCCGAATGGCCGCAATACCAAGGGCATCATCGAGGCGAATAACGCCGCAGACGCCAGAAAGGCACTGCGCGCAAGACAATTGATGCCGGTCTCAATCGACCAGACATCATCCAAGGCAAGTACCTCGCAAAGTAGTTTCCCGTGGCGCAAGCGGATCAGCAACAAGGCACTAACATTGCTGACACGCCAGCTTGCGACGCTGATAGGGTCGCGCATATCTATCGAAGAAGCGTTGAAGACTGTCGCAGATCAGACACGGCAAGCGCAGGTTTCGTCGATGTTGCTCAACCTGCGTGCGTCCGTTCTGGATGGGCGCAGTTTTGCGCAAGCGCTTGATGATTACCCGCAAGTCTTTGGGGAGTATTACAGGGCGTCAGTTGCCGCTGGCGAAGCATCCAGTCAATTGGGACAGGTCATGGACCATTTGTCAGACTTCGTGGAAAACCGTGCCAAAAATAGGCAGACCGTGCAGCTGGCCCTGCTCTATCCGGCAATTCTTGCACTGGTTTCGCTTGCCGTGATTGTCGCACTTTTGACCTTTGTTGTTCCCGACATCGTCAGGGTGTTCACCGCGCGTGGCGCCGATTTACCTTGGCTCACGAAGTCCCTGATTCGTCTAAGCGGTTTCATTACGACATGGGGTCCGCTTGCGCTCTTGGGGGCTGTCGGCTTGATCATCGGCGCGGGTCTACTTTTGCGGCAACCTGCCTTTCGGCTGCACTGGCACCAACTGCTGGCGCGATCGGTTGTAACCCGTGCCTTCACGATGAAGGCAAACACCGCCCAATTTGCGGGCACACTTGCCACGCTTGTCGTCAGTCAGGTGCCGCTGATGGATGCCTTAACGGCCGCAGCTAAGACGGTGCCCAACCTGCATATCAGGGACAAGATCACATCCGCCACGACACGGGTACGCGAGGGCGTGCCACTGTCGCAAGCATTGGAGGCGACACAGGTATTTCCACCAATTTTGGTCGCCATGGTTGCCAGTGGCGAGGCTGGCGGTGTGCTTGATCGCACTTTAACCCGTGCTGCCGCCGATCAATCGCGTGAGTTAAAGGCCTTGGTTTCAACACTTGTAGCGCTGGTCGAGCCTGCGGTGCTGTTGTTGATGGGTGGCATCGTGATGTTGTTGGTACTGGCAATCCTGCTGCCTATTGTGAACCTGAACAGTTTGGTGGGATGATCAGAAGGGATATTCGATGATGATTGGACCGCCTGTCGGCAAACCCGGGATCAAGACCGCGCCTTCGGGCTCGACCCGCAAAATCAAGCGACGGTCACTGGCCAGCGTCGCTTTGGCCAATTGGCTGTCACGATCAGACAAGACCGCGGTAAGATTGCGTGCCTCACTTCCAAGGTTCACCCGGGTTTGCGGTAAAGTGATGACCGTACCCGACGTGTCGGTGCAGGTACCCGCGTCAATGGCCACGGTGCCGTCTGCAAAGGCCGACTTGCGATCAAGCCGAATTGCCGCAATATCGACAACCGCACGGGTTTCGCAGCTCTCAACCAGCAGCGCAGGGAACAATTGCAAGAGCCCCGGCCCGGCACGCCCCGCGATATCTTGTGCGCTGAGACTGAATGGTGTTGCAGCAAAGGTTCCGGTGACTTGTGTGTCCGCGCCCTTGAGAACCGCATCACCGGTGAATCGTCCGAAAACAATCTGGCCCGGATCGGTCCTCCACTCGACAACATATCCGCCAGTCAGGGTGACGCGCCCATTCCAGAGACTGCCATAAATTGCTGTGACTTGTGCCGGAGGCGTGACAACCTGCGTCACAGCACGGGCTGGAAAGATCGCCAACACCGCGATGAGGAAAACAAGGGTTACGAAAAATGTCAAAAACACAAACTTCAGAGCTAATCCTAACAACTGCGACAAGCCCCGCTTCGGACGTGAATCGGCGTGCATTTCTGAGGGGTTTGGCTGGGGCATCGGCTCTTTTCGGTTTGTCTGGTTGTGCTGCGTTGGACCAAGTCGGCGAAACACCACTGCCGCCAATCGGGACGGTCGGGCGTGCATCGCTGCTGGCACCACTTTCGGGACCGCGCGCGTCATTAGGACAGATCATGCGCAATGCTGCAAGCCTTGGCGGTACTGGCGTCGGGCCCAGAGCAGAAATTAGCGTAGAAGACAGCGGCGATACCGAGGCGAGTGCCGTGGCCGCAGCAGAGCGTGCTGTCGCTGGAGGTGCAAATATGCTGCTTGGCCCCCTTTTTTCGGGTCAAAGCCGTGCTGTAGCCGCAGCAGTCGGTCGCGACGTTACGGTTGTATCATTGTCAAACGACACCTCCATTGCAGCACGCGATCTTGTAGTCTTTGGCGTCACACCGCTGCAATCAGCCAAATCCGTGTTCGGCTTCGCTGCCGGGCGCGGGATTGGCCGGATTGGAATGATGGTGCCTCCGGGTGCCTTTGGGCAGTTGTCCATCGTTGCCGCGCGCACCGCTGCCGAAGGTTTTGGTATCACGCTGAACACACCTGTCACTGCGTCTTCCGCAACTGGCGTCGTTGACAGTTTGAGGCAAGCAAATGGTGGCGTGCTGCCCGACGCGGTCTATTTGCCGATCACCAGTGGTCCATTTGCGGCACAAGCGGCAGCCATAGGCGGCGCGGGCATTCAGATACTCGGGTCCGACCAGTGGTCAACAATCCAACCGTTCCGCATAGCAGGTCTTCAGGGTAGCTGGTTTGCTGCCCCTGATCCCATCCGATTTGAAGCTTTTGCATTGGCGATGGAGCAATCAGGGGTCAGTGATGCCGGTATTATTGCTGGGTTGGCTTTTGACGCCGTGGAGATGGCACGACTGTTAGGTCGAATTGGTCAGCAAAACCGCGAAGGCCTGACCCGCCAAGCGGGTTTTGATGGTGTGCTGGGGCCATTCCGCATTCTAGAGAACGGTCAATGCGAACGCGGCCTTGCTATCCTAGGCGTTGCCGAAGGGGCCGTGACCCTGATCGGTACAGCTGGCGTATGACACGCGATAGTCAGTCGGGGATCACACTGGTCGAGATACTTGTGGCATTGGTGATCTTTGCCTTGGTCGGGCTGGCCAGTTTCACCACGCTCGACACGATATTGCGGGCGCAGAACCAAACCGATGGGCGACTTGACCGGCTGGCCGAAATTGACCGCAGCCTAACCCTGTTCGGACGTGACCTGACACAGGCCACTGCCGGCACGATCGGGATTAGCGGCGATCAACTTACGCTCGACAGTGCTGGCAACGTCGCTCTGAGGTATTTGCATGACGAGAAAAGCCTCGTGCGGGAAAGCGGTGATCCGAACGCCGAAGATCGACTGAACCAGATCCTATTGTCGGATATCGACAATGTATCGTTTCGTATCTTTGCGACGGATCAGGCCTGGCATGATGTATGGCCCGTTGCCGCACAAGATCTTGATGCAATAGCGGTGGAATTGCGGGTGACGCTTGCTCAGGACACCGTCATCGCAAAACTCGTACAACTAACCTTGCCGGTGCGCGAATGAACCGCAAGCCAGACAGCGGTGTGATCTTGATCAACGTACTGGTCGTTCTAGCGCTGGGGGCTGCGATCATCGTGCTGATGTTCGTCAGCCAAGAGGGTAGCCTTACACGGTCGCAGCGTGCTTTCGCTCAGGCGCAAGGGCAGGCCATTGCCTCAGGTGCTGAATTGACCGCAGTGTTGGCGCTGCAACGCGACATGATCACAGCCCCAGATACCGACCATTTCACCGAAGAGTGGGCGCAAGTTCAACAAGAGCGGGTCAATCTGGCAACCGGGGAATTCTCGCTTACCATTACAGACGTGCAGAGCCGCTTTGACATTAACAGCCTTGCCGGCGCCTCCGTGGTACAACAGCAGATATTCGCGCGCCTCCTCGCGGCTTTGGAGCTGCCTGCTGCACTTGGGCCCGCCATTATACAAGAGGTCACGCGCAAAGGCCGTGTCAGCACACTTGATGAAATCGAGAGCCTTGACCCTACAAGCCGCGATATCCTTGATCCGGTGGTTGCTTGCCTGCCCATTCCCGGCTCTATCAATGTCAATACGGCGGATACTGTCGTTCTTTCGGCGGTCTTGGCCAATCCGGCTGCGGTCCGGCAACTGATTGCGCGACGCACAAAGGCGGGTTTCCTGACGCGAGATGATTTGAGGGACGTTGGCGTCATCGTCTTGAACGGGGCTGGGTTTACCTCGGATGTTTTTGATGTGGCGATCCGTGCCGAAGTTGACGGCACCAAGGTAGATTTGCACAGCAGGCTTGTACGTATCCCTGAAATAGGCGGCGGGCGCGTCATCGTAAATACGCGACAATTGACTTCGCTAACACGCCCGCTACGCCAATAGAAAATGCAGCCGCCCTTATCCGGCGGCTGCACTATTCTTCGAAGCGTCTTTCTCCTTACGGATTAAACGGTTCTCTCGTCGGTGTCATCGCCAACGTCAATTCGCTTGCATCAAGCGGTTCGTCGTTTGGGTCTTGATTGAACGCGCGAACGAAATCGCTACCCAGTGAATTGATCCCACTGTTCGCCGAATTATTGTCACATGCGACAACGAAGGCAGCACCAAACATAAGAAAGGTTATTTTCTTTAACATCGTATATCTCCTTTCCTAAACTCCTTAGTTTGGTGAACCGGCAAGCGGAGAGTTGAGGTACGGGAATGCGTTCCCAAGCTCGGTTGCGCGCAAAGGTGCGCCATCCGTCAACGGCTGATTGCCTACCGGCGCTTCGTCAGGCGTACAGAATCCAAGGTTCACCAGGTCACTTTCAGTATCCTCGACCGCGCCTGGCACACCCAGTTCTGCACCCAATGGCACGGGGTGGCACAAAGCACCCATTACAACCCGCAATGCGATATCAACTGTGTCATCCCCTGGGCGGCGTCCATTCGGGAAACCAGCCAGATCTTCTGCAACCAAGCCAAACGTATGCTGATCGGCGCGTGGCGTAGGGGCAACGGCAGTATTCAAACGCATCATTTCGGATGCAACCGCATCAGGATTAGAAGAGGCGTTGAAGGGACCATTTGGACCAGTAAAGCCCGTCAAGAAGGCTGCGACCAGATCATTGCGCCCATCCGCGTCGACAGTAGGTGCAATGTTACTGCTTGAACCTACAGCCTCACGAAACAGAATATCGATCAATGCCGGAAGTGTTGGATTGGTCACGTAGACTGCAAGTGCTGAGTCCTGTGTTGGTTCTGCTGCATTGAACAGGTCCTTGTCAGGCAGGCCAATCACCACTTCATTGACAAGCGGTGCAGACAAGCGCGACTGCTGAACCCAAGCACCGCCATATTTGGAGGTTGCTTCATACGTCGGCGACGGATCTTCAAGTTCAGCCTGTGGCAGGCTGGCCGTTGTCCAACCACCAATTACCGGGTCACCACCGGCAGTCAAACAATCGATTGGCACTTCAATCGCGATGGAAGTCACGTTGGCTGCCCCAATCAGATCGTCATTGGCCCGATCCTGCATAATGCCACCAGTAAACGGCGTGCCAGTGTCGTATTGCGGCCAACTGACGGAGTTTCCACCTTGGATCGGAACAAGATTAACAAGATCAAAAACTTCACCCAAGTTCACAGCAAATGCTTCGGCACGCTGCCCGACAAACACTTTTGCGGGCGCAGCACACCCCGGCAAGGATACATCATCATAGATATATGCGTTCGCATATGCATCGTAATCGGGGAGCGTTTTGTTACCAACATTGTCGATTGGCTTTGTAAACACCGCACCGGCCCCATGACTGAGAGGCGTAGCATCTCCACTGCGCCGATCTCCTGTGATCATCGTTACGGAATACTGCTCGGTTTCACCTAAGGCTGCCGTCGGCATGCCTGCGGACAATTGACCGGCAGCGCGCAGTGGAATCGAAACGACCTCCTCGCCGATGGGCAGTTGAACACCCGTGCCGCCGACAAGCGAGTTGTCGAATGCAAACTGGAAGGTGATGTCTTCAACGGCGTCGCCGTCGTTATCAATGTGGATTTCGTAAATCGCGTCGGGGTCCATCGTGAAATAATTTGGACCGCCATATGGTGCTTGTAGCGGCTGATAGTTTGCAATCAGCGTGACATAGCCAGAGCGTTCCGGTTCATAGCTGCGAAACATATAAAAATCTGTCGCGTCGATTTTGGGTTGCTCGGTGATCCCCGGAGCCTCTCTGTGCGAGGACGCGCCCCCTGTCGTCGCCAAAGCGCACAGAAGAATTGCGCTACTGCCCTGTAATATTTTGTTGATTGGTCTTCTCATGGAATTACCCTTTCTGGTTTCATTCACTTCTCAGTCGCCCCCCCCTGGAAGCGCGCCCGGATAAACAAGAACAATCCCGGTCAATGGCGTGTGCCTGATTTGAGACATCCAACACGAAGGAGGCGCTGACATAGAAGACACGGGCGCTGCGGAAATTAGTTTCAGCAAGACGAAGATAATTTTAAACCGCGAGGTTATCGTGCATGGCTTATGCTGTGATTGATCACCGCCTCTTCCTGATTGTTGCCGCAAGCGCATTTCTTGCGGTTGGCCTGTTGCGCCTTGCCCTGATTGACCACCAGACCGGGCGATTGCCGGATCGCTGGACGCTTCCTTTGATCGTCGCCGGACTACTGATAAACACAGTGATTGTGGGGGGCATTCCAACTGCAGCGGTCTGGGGAGCTCTATTGGGTTACGGCGCCTTTTGGGCCATCGGCACTGCATTTTACCATCTGCGCGGGACTGAGGGGCTGGGTCTTGGCGACGCAAAATTGTTTGCAGCATCAGGTGCATGGCTGGGCGTCTGGATGCTACCATCTATGTTACTGGTTGCAGCATTGACTGGGCTCTTTGTCGCCGTCTGCAGCAATAGCCCACGCGCGAAGGAGATCAGGTTTGGGCCCTATCTCGCCGCGTCCTTTCTGCTGCACTGGATGGCGTTGATCTGTTACGGCATGGAGTTTTAATCAGTTCAACTGCCGGAATAGCTCCATGCGCGGGTTGAATTGCTGTAGCCGATCTGGCCACGACAGCTTGCACGCTGGACTTGCAGATTGCTCGTCGTCAGAGTTTTTAACCTCGATGAAAATAATCACCTTGAACCGCCCCGGGTTTACCGGAGAGTAAAACACTCCAAAGGTGATCCCTATGACGAAGAGAACACATACCCCCGCCTATTCGGCTGAACGGAGGTTACAGGAAAACGAGTTTGACGAATATATTGGCATTCAACGACGTCTATCTCCGAGCCGAACCAAAGAGCTGAAGAAATACGTTTGTACTGAGGACGCTACCTTCCCAACCGCAGTGATCCTTGCGGTGAACAGCGACAATGCGATCTTCGATGAGGATGCAGGCGTCCTAAAACTAGTGACTTCCGAGGGGAAGCAGATTTACGACGTCGCGAGCATCTTGGACGGCCAACATCGGGTTGCGGGGTTAACCGCTCTCGATGGCCGTGGCTTTGATGTCAGTGTGTCGGTCTTTGTTGGGGCCGACGTGGCAACGCAGGCTAACATCTTTGCAACGGTCAACTTAGCCCAACAAAAGTGAACCGCAGTCTCGTTTATGATTTACTCGACTACGAGAAGAAACGAAGCCCTCAGATGTCCAGCCCCATTTCTATGGGCCACTTTTGAGCAGGGTTTCTGGAACT
>CAKMYZ010000024.1:0-11440 GCA_929200255.1 uncultured Alphaproteobacteria bacterium
AACTCTCTCTTAAGTTAAGCTGCCATTGGTTCCAAAAACCCTGACGACGGACAGAAGCAAGCTGGGCTCAATCAACAGCTGATGAAGATTCGGTAAGACAGCGAAGAGAGTTAGCGCGAAAGTTCTTACTAAACTAAAATGCAGCTGCAATTGGTTAGTCGATATAAAAAATTGACCGACTTCATCGATACTGCTTGTTCAATGGATGATGGTGATCCGACAGGTGATCAACTTAGGCGTTTTGGTGCTGTCTTAGTTTGTGGCTATGTTGAACGATCGATTGAGATCATTGTGGTTGAACGACTAAAGAAGAAGGCTCAACCGCAAGTCCTGAATTTTGTGAAGTCTCACTTTAAAAGAGGCACTAACTTCAAATGTGCGGCGATACGACAGTTACTGACACGATTTGATGAAGACTGGGCGAAGTCTTTTGATGATTGGGTCCAAAATAATGATCAGAGAGTTGCTGGAATTGAATCAATCTATTACGTCAGAAATTCCGTGGCTCACGGAGGCACTGTCGGTATTAAAAAAGCTAGCCTGTTGCGGTATGCTGAGGACGCAAAGGTGGTAGTTGATCAAGTCCTTGTTTGCACTTCGAAGAAACGGCGATAACTCTCATTGCTTAGTGTACTATGGGTCAGACGCATAGTTGCGCCTATGCCACCATCCCACTTGACCGCCCCCCAAAAGCCCCTCATATCCCTGCTATGACAGACCTATCGCATATCCGTAATTTCTCGATCGTTGCTCATATCGACCACGGGAAATCGACCCTCGCTGATCGCCTTATCCAGTCCACCAACACGGTGGCCGACCGGGATATGAAGGCGCAGCTTCTTGACAGTATGGATATCGAGCGGGAACGCGGGATCACCATCAAAGCCAACACCGTGCGCATCGACTACACGGCTGACAATGGTGAGGCTTATGTGCTGAACCTGATCGACACGCCCGGCCACGTCGATTTCGCCTATGAGGTATCGCGATCCATGCGCGCTGTCGAAGGGTCCTTGCTGGTGGTTGACAGCACCCAGGGGGTCGAGGCGCAGACGCTTGCCAATGTCTACCAAGCCATTGATGCCGATCATGAAATCGTGCCGGTGCTGAACAAGATCGACCTGCCTGCGGCGGAATGTGACCGGGTGGCAGAACAAATCGAAGATGTCATCGGGATCGACGCCACCGATGCGATCCAGGTGTCGGCCAAAACGGGCATCGGCATCCATGACACGCTGGAGGCCATCGTCAACCTGCTGCCCGCCCCCAAAGGCGACCGGGATGCCCCGCTCAAGGCGATGCTGGTGGATAGCTGGTACGACAGCTATCTTGGGGTGATCGTTCTGGTGCGCGTCATCGACGGCGTGATGAAGAAGAATGACCGGGTCAAATTCATGTCCAACGGCACGGTGCACGGGATCGACAAGATCGGGGTGTTCCGGCCGCAAATGCAGGACGTGGCCGAACTGGGACCGGGCGAGATCGGTTTTATCACCGCCTCGATCAAACAGGTGCGCGACACGCGGGTGGGCGACACAATCACATCGGAACGCAAAGGAACCGAGGTGGCGCTGGACGGTTTCAAACCTGCGCAGCCGGTGGTTTTCTGTGGGCTATTCCCGGTGGACAGCTCTGAATTCGAAGACCTGCGTGACGCGATCGACAAACTGGCACTGAACGACGCGTCGTTTAGCAACGAGATGGAGACGTCGGCCGCACTTGGCTTTGGCTTCCGCTGTGGTTTCCTGGGGCTGTTGCACCTTGAAGTGATCCGCGACCGGATTGAACGCGAATACAACATCGAACTGATCACCACCGCGCCATCGGTCATCTATCACGTCTACATGCGCGACGGTGAAATGATCGAATTGCACAACCCCGCCGACATGCCCGACATGACCCATGTGGACCATCTGGAAGAACCACGGATCAAGGCGACAATCCTTGTGCCGGATGAATATCTGGGTGACGTGCTGAAACTCTGCCAGGATCGGCGCGGCGTGCAGCAGGACCTGACCTACGCAGGTAGTCGCGCCATGGTGGTCTACGATCTGCCCCTGAACGAGGTGGTGTTTGATTTCTACGACCGCCTGAAATCCGTGACCAAGGGCTATGCATCCTTTGACTATCAGATGACGGGTTACCAGCAGGACAATCTGGTGAAAATGTCCGTGCTGGTGAACGACGAACCCGTTGATGCGCTGTCGATGATGGTACACCGGGATCGCGCGGAAATGCGGGGGCGGGCGATGGTCGAAAAGCTCAAAGACCTGATCCCCCGCCACATGTTCAAAATCCCGATCCAGGCGGCCATCGGCGGCAAGGTGATCGCCCGCGAAACGCTGTCAGCACTGCGCAAAGACGTGACCGCCAAATGCTACGGCGGGGACGCGACCCGGAAACGCAAGCTGCTGGACAAGCAGAAGGCGGGTAAGAAAAAGATGCGGCAGTTTGGGAAAGTGGATATTCCGCAGGAAGCGTTTATTTCGGCGTTGAAGATGGATGGGTGAGGGTTCAACGCTAACGTAGGGTGGGTGAAACCCACCTCAAATCTAGTTACGCGGCACGCCTCAATCCAGTTAACTGACTCTCAACTTCCAATCCAAATTTCTCAACTTCGTACAGGGGGTGTTTGTTTATGTCCGAGCCCGACGCGCGGTATATCTGGAACTTATTCTCCGACAGAACTCTATCTCTGTTGAAATCATGAGATATTTGGGCGTTGTTACGCCCGTGAAAATCGATGCCATCGCATTCGAAGTCGAAGGCCATGCAAAAATCGCCAGTATTAATGAAAACTCCGAAATCTAGAAAATAGCTTTCAACCTGATGTTGAGGGCAGATGGCAACGGACTTCTCTTCAAATAGCATTTTTGGAAAAGGGTCTCCCGGCAAGACAGTATGAACTTTATTGTCTTCAACTCCGATCCCAAAATCTGAAGTAAGAAAGAAAGCAAAAACGGCTCGTTCAATTGGACTTTGAAAGACATTTTCTCCTAACCCCATAACGCGATCCAAGAACATAGCCCTGTTTCCGCATGCTTCAAAGTGCTTTAGAACTTTGTAAGTCAGATCGTCGAAGCCGATCTCGGTGATGTGCCGAAACCCCTTTGTAGAGCCTTCCACAGGTCTGCTCTTGTCTTTCAGAAACTTTGTTTTGGCCGGGTCTTCGAAAATTGGCAATCCACACACTCCTAAATGCAAGAACAAATTAGGAACAGGAGCCAATTTTGTCAAGCATACGTAGAAACCACGTGTCACCAAACCCACCTACACCTCACCCCCATGACATGCCCCCTTTGCACCACGCCTGACGTCCCGCTGATCTCTCATCTTGTCTCTGGTGGGCCTGCGGATGCTGTGCGGTGTCGATATGTGCCACCTGTGCCGAAGCGCTCGACGCCCCTGCGGGCGATCATTTTCGCGAACTCGCATCCACCAAGTGGCCATAGGATCCACCCTGCGGAAACTTGAACATGGCCAATCTTCCGGCGCCCGGTCTAACCGGTGTTTCACTGGGTTCCGCTAACAATGTTCTACATGGCGCCGAAAGTCGGCCGCGCCCTGAATGGCGCGTTCTCAAAACCGGCGCTGCCAGATGCCCTTCTCGCCTCACCGCTACCAGCGGGGGCATCATGTCCGCGTAACCCATTGCGATTGATATTGATGAAGATAGCCCCGCTCAACACATGCGTGGATCATCGGCAGGCGGCATATCAGGGACTTGGGAACGTAGGGTGCAGACGTGCCATCGGCGCGCGGTTCAGCCGGAAAGGGTGTTCGTGTCGCCGCGCGATCTTTGATCTGAGCCTCGTGCAGGGCAGGTGAAATTTAGCGGGCCGCGCGTCTAGGTGCCTATCACCACGACCGCGATCAGCAAGGTTAGTTCCGTGATTTGCTGTGTTGCCCCCAGAATATCACCGGTCTGGCCGCCGATTTTGGCCTTGGCAATCGCAGCACAAACCGCAGTTGCTGCGGCGGCCACCAACACTAGCGTCATCATCCCGCACAGTGCGGCAGACGCCACGGCAATCCCGATTGCCAACCAGACCGCGGCCTCTGGCGGGCGTCCGACGCTGCTGCTTAACCCGCTGCCGCGCGCGTTGGGCAGAACCGCCATCAGCACAACCATGCTTGCGCGGCTCAGGGCGCCTACGGCGATGAGGGCCACCCAGTAGGCGCCGACAGAGATGATCACCACCAGTGCCAACCAGCGGATCAGCAGTGACAATGCAATCGCACAGACGCCGTAGACGCCAATATGGCTGTCTTTCATGATGTCCAGCCGGCGCGATTTGGTCCAGCCGCCCCAGAGCCCGTCGGCGCTATCGGCCAACCCGTCTTCGTGCATCGCCCCGGTGAGGACCACAGACAGGGCCAGAACAAGCCCCGCGATGATGCCACCGGGCACGCCAACCCACAAAAGAAGGGGGATCACAGTGGCAAGGATCACACCCACAACCACACCAACCAGCGGATAGGCCCAGGCCGCTGCGGCCCCGCGCGCGATTGCGGCCTTGCCATCGACGATGACGGGCAGTCGCGTCAAAAGCCCAAGTGCTGCAGGCAAATCAACCGGGGCAATCAGGCGCGTGTCGTGTTTGAACAAGGGGGTGTCCTATCAGGGGTTTTCTAAGATGCGATCTGGGCTAAACAAGGCGCAAGATTTGCCGTGAACGAGGACCTGATGCAAGCGCCATTTTCGACACTAACCGCCTTTCGTGACACGCTTGCCAAGGCCGCTGGACCCAACGCAGCCGCCCTTTCGGGCGCGCAAGAGCGCAATGGACAATTGACCAAACCGCCCGGTGCGCTCGGCCGTCTGGAGGATCTGGCGATCTGGTACGCGAGTTGGCGCGGCGATGCACGTCCACAAATCAACGCACCACAGGTGATCATCTTTGCAGGGAACCACGGCGTTTGCGCGCAGGGCGTTTCGGCGTTTCCGCCAGAAGTCACGGCGCAAATGGTTGCAAACTTTGAACATGGCGGGGCTGCGATCAATCAGCTGTCCAAGGCATTTGGCGCCAAGATGGATGTGTACCCGCTGTCACTGGATAGACCCACTGCTGATTTCACGACGGCCCCTGCAATGACCGAGGCTGAAGTTGTAGAGGCCCTGCAAACCGGCTGGAGCGCTGTGGATCCGGACGCGGACCTTCTGGTTACCGGCGAAATGGGTATCGGCAATACCACGGCTGCGGCTGCGGTCGCTGCCGCCGTGCTGGGGGGAGATGCCGCCGATTGGACCGGGCGAGGCACTGGTGTGGACGATGACGGGTTGGAGCGGAAAATCGATGTGGTGGCCAAAGGCCTGACCCTGCATGATACGGACGATCCGTTGGAGGCGCTGCGTTGCCTTGGCGGGCGCGAGTTAGCCGCGATGGCGGGCGCGATCGCGGCAGCACGGCATCATCGCATTCCGGTGATTTTGGACGGTTTCATCTGTTCCGCCGCCGCTGCGGTGTTGGCAAGGGCCGTGGAGGGTGCCTTGGATCACGCTGTGGCTGGGCATCTCAGCGCGGAAGGCGCGCACCAGCGCCTGCTGACCGCCATCGGCAAAGACCCGCTGCTCAGCCTCGGTTTGCGCCTTGGTGAAGGGTCGGGCGCTGCATTGGCAATTGGGGTGCTCAAAGGTGCAATTGCCTGCCATTCCGGCATGGCAACCTTTGCAGAAGCTGGCGTCAGCGACGGCTAGTTTTTCTGGGACTTTGTCTCGGTGGCCTGTTGACGGGCCGAAAGTTCCATCTCCAGGGCGCTATTGAGTTTGCGTGCACGCTCTACATACTCCGGTACGTCACTCATCGGGACGCCGGGTTTCCATAGTTCGGCCAGCTCGCGCAGGGCCATGCGATCGTGGTGGTAAAAGGCGGTTTCGACCTCTGCGGCCTCAAATTCGCTAAGCCCGAGGTTTTCCAACGCATAGCGTCCCGCGCGCAGTGAGCTGTCAAACATCTCACGGACGATATCATTGGCACCTGCGTCATAAAGCTCATGCACATGCACCCTGTCGCGCGCGCGGGCGATGATATGCAGATCGGGACGGGCCTTGCGGGCGTGGCGAACAACCTTGACCGCCGCCGGTTTGTCATCAATTGCGATAACAAGTACGCGGGCATCCTCCAACCCTGCCGCATTCAACAGATCAGGCCGGGTTGGATCACCAAAAAAGCCCCGAAATCCAAATTTGCGCATCATCTGGACGGTGGCAAGGTTGTTGTCAACAACCACCGTATCGAACCCCGCACTTTGGACCAAACGGTTCACGATCTGCCCAAAGCGACCGATGCCTGCGATGATCACCGTACCTTGTTCATCGACCTCGTCATGTTCTTCGTCTTCGGCCACATGCATCTGCCGGCTGAGGATATCGTAGATGATGAACAGCAGTGGTGTGATCAGCATCGAGAGCGCGATGATCAGTAACAGCCTGCCGCCCAGACCGTCGCTTAACACACCCTGTTGCAGCGAGAAGGACACCAGGACAAAGCCAAATTCACCAGCCTGCGCCAGCCCAAGTGTAAAGAGCCACCGGTCCTTGCCCCGCAACCGAAAGAGCAGGGCAAGCCCATAGAGGATCAGCCCTTTGACAACGATGATCCCCACCGCGAGGCTGACAACGACGAAGGGGTTGCTGAATAGAAGGGCAAAGTCGATCCCTGCACCCACGGTGATGAAAAACAGACCCAGCAACAGCCCCTTGAACGGTTCAAGATCGCTTTCCAACTCGTGTCGGAATTCTGAGTTGGCAAGCACCACACCCGCCAGAAATGTGCCTAACGCCGGGGACAGGCCAACAAGGCCCATCAGGACGGCTGTGGCGACCACCATCAGCAGGGCAAGGGCAGTATACATTTCGCGCAAGCGCGCGTGGTGGATATAGCGGAACACCGGACGGGTCAGGAAAATACCTGCAAGAATGACAACGGCCACAGCCCCCAATGTCACCAGCGTCACACCCCAGCCGGGCAGGCCTTCAACAAGGCTTAGCGCGGCGTGCTGCGCCGCATCATGGTTCGCCGCGGGTAGCGAAAGCGAGCCATCAGGTTCGGCCTGCATCAGCACCGGCACTGCCAGCAACGGTAGGAAAGCCAGCATCGGGATGACGGCGATGTCCTGTGTCAGCAGAACCGAGAACGTCGCGCGACCACCACCGGTTTGCATCAGCCCTTTTTCGGTCAGGGTTTGCAGCACAATCGCTGTTGATGACAGTGCAAAGATCATCCCAATCGCGAGTGAGGTGTTCAGCGGATAACCCATCGCTAAGGCGCCGCCGGTGATGGCAAGCATCGTCAGACCGATCTGCAAACCGCCCAGGCCGATCAATCTTTGACGCATGTTCCACAGCGCTCGCGGCTCAAGCTCCAGCCCGATCAGAAACAGCATCATCACAACGCCAAATTCTGCAAAATGTTGCAGGTCCTTGGTTTCAGAGCCAACAAGCCCGGTCAGGGGGCCGATGACGATGCCTGCAAGCAGATACCCCAGCACAGATCCAAGCCCAAGGCGCGCGGCCAAAGGCACGGCAATGACCGCGGCTCCAAGATAGATCGTGGCTTGAAAGAGGAACGATTCCATTTGTGCTTTATGCCTGCTTAAGCGTTAAATTGTCTCAAATACCTCATGGTTAGTTTACCGGGTCTCAAACGACTTGAAAGAGGTGATCCAGCCCTTGGCAATCTGTCGCATGGGGCCGCGTCATAAGGGCAAAGGGGCATCCGATTTCACCCGTTCCATCACGATCTGGCTTTGCACGCGGCTGACGGCCGGATGTGGCAGCAACACCTGCTGTACCAGCAGGTTCAGGGCAGTGAGGTCGGCACAGTAGATGCGCAGCAGATAGTCCGCGTCACCCGTCAGGGTCCAGGCACCGACAATCTCGGCACGGGTTTTGGTCAGGCGCACGAAATCGCGGGCGTTTTGCTCTGTATGGGTGGCCATGACAATCTGGATGAAGGCTTGCACGGTCAGCCCTACCTTTTCGGGGTCCAGATAGGCGCGATACCCTGCGATGATTCCTTCGCTTTCCAGCCGCAGCTTGCGCCGCCCGGCTTGCGAGGCCGACATATTGAGCGTGTCACCTAGTTCCTGCGCCGTCTGGGTGGAATCGCGTTGAAGGGCCGCGAGGAGTTGAAGGTCAGCCGGGTCAAGTTGCATGCGAGTTTCCTGCAAGTATGGCGTGAAACGTGCGAAATTTGCGCACAAATTTGCTGTATGATCGCCTATGTTGCCAGAAATAGTCAACACATCGCGGCTATGCTGGCACAAAGCATTTCAGGAGATGAGCCATGGGACCTTTCCCTCACGACGCACCGAAAGCCACAATCAGCGAAGAGAACCCCGCTGGCACCGACGGGTTTGAGTTTGTGGAGTTCGCACATCCCGAGCCTGAGACACTGCGCGAGCTGTTTGGCAAGATGGGCTATACCCACACGGCCACACACAAATCCAAGGACATCGAGCTTTGGCAGCAGGGCGACATCACTTACGTGATCAACAATGAACCAGGCAGCCATGCCCGCGAATTCGTGACCGAGCACGGCCCCTGCGCGCCCTCTATGGGTTGGCGCGTCGTTGATGCACAGCATGCGTTTGATCACGCGGTTAGCAAGGGTGCTACGCCATATGAAGGTGACGGCAAGGCAATGGATGTTCCGGCGATTGTGGGCATCGGCGGTAGCCTGATCTATTTCATTGATCAATACTACGAGGCCAACCCCTACAATGACGAATTCAACTGGGTGTCAGATGCACATCCCGCTGGCGTCGGTTTCCACTACCTCGATCACCTCACGCACAATGTGCACAAGGGAAACATGGACATTTGGTTCAAGTTTTATGGCGACTTGTTCAACTTCCGCGAAATCCGCTTCTTTGATATCGAAGGCAAATTCACCGGGCTGCTATCGCGTGCGCTGACCTCGCCTTGCGGACGTATCCGCATCCCGATCAATGAGGATCGGGGTGAGACCGGACAGATCGTCGAATACCTCAAGCGCTACAACGGTGAAGGTATCCAGCACATCGCCGTCGGCGCGCATGATCTCTATGAGGCAACGGATGAGATTGCGGATCGCGGCATCAAGTTCATGCCGAAACCCCCCAGCACCTACTACGACCTCAGCTATGAGCGGGTGGTGGGTCACGATGAACCCAAGGATCGGATGATGAAACACGGCATTCTGATCGATGGGGAAGGGGTTGTTGACGGCGGTGAAACTCGCATCCTGCTGCAAATCTTTTCAAAGACGGTCATTGGTCCGATCTTCTTTGAGTTCATTCAGCGCAAGGGTGACGATGGCTTTGGCGAAGGCAACTTCAAGGCGCTTTTTGAAAGCATCGAAGCAGACCAGATTGACCGGGGTGTGTTGAAGGCCAGTTAAGGGGTGAAGCGGGCGGTTGATACCACCGGGGGCCGCCCCATTTTCACCTGCGCAGATGCTATCCGCTTGGTAGCTCAATCGCATAGGTGCGTCCGCGTTTGACGTAATTCAGCGCGGAGTCGCCAATCGCCGTGACCTGACCGCCGTCCAGCGCGCTGCCGATTTCTACCCGGACGTAGCGCCCATTGCTCAGTCGTACCAAGGCGCGGCGGGCGTTGGGACGACCGTAGACACCGATCAGATTGATCTCTCGCAGGCGGATCGCGTCTTCCTGGGTGGCAGCGCGGGCCACGCCGCCAGGGACGGGGGTATAGTTCTGCGGGGCCACGGTTGCAGCAACAGCGGGGGCAGGGGTGGTTGACGCAGGTCGGGTTGCAGCCCGCGCAAGTGCTGCGGCAACAACTGTCTCAAAATCGCCTGGGCGGCGTCCCGGGCGGATCGATTGGGCGACCGCAAGCGAGGTGCTGTTGTCAAAGCGCAGCGTTGCGGCTTCAGACTCAATCCCGGCAATAATCGCGGTGATATCTGGCGTGGCGGGATCGCTGGGAGGGGCCAGACCGTTGGGGCGCAATTGCGGTCGCGGATCATCGGCGGCGACAAGCCCGTCGTCCAAAGCCGCTGCACCGCTGTTTTGCAATGCCAACCCGGCAAGACCAACACTGCCCGGCGTCGGGGTATCCTCCTGTGTGTCTGGCGGTAGCGGTGCGCCGTCCGATTCTGCGACCTCTGCATCGTTGGTGGGCGTGTTTTCAGGCACGGGCAAGGCAGCGTCTGCCGGGCGCAGCGGCGGATTGACCGAGGGTCGCCCGGCAATGATCACAACCCCCTCCGGTGCAGGTGCCAGAAGCGCCATGCGATCCAGATCGGCCTGCCTCAGCTCTGGGCGTGGTGTGATCACGAGATCGGGCAAGCCAGCAATCACCAACGCGCCCTCCGGTGTTAGGGTGCCTTCGGGTGTTGCCAGAATAAACCCGTTCTCATCCCGGGGGAACACTGCTTCTGGTGGCGGCGGGTTTGCGGGGGCGAGAAAGCCCAGATCGGTTTCAAGGCTGTCTGTCGCAGGCAACGCGGGCTGTGCCACCCGTTCCGGTGCGGGCATGCTTGCGGGTGCTGTAAAATCAATGGGGATCGCGCCAGTGGGCTGATCGAAAAACCGTGGCGCGCGCTGCCAGACGCCCGTGGCCGCATAAATCCGCGCAGCTTCATCCGGGCTGAGCACCTGGCCCGCTGGGCGTGGTGCAGGGTCTACTTCTGCCGTCTGTTCGGCAGGCGGTTCAGGTTGAGGCCCTATGGGTCGTGGCAGCAGATCAGCTTCGGCAGCGACGATGGGCGCGGGTGCGTCAGCGGTTGAAAAACCGTCCAATGCAGCAATCGACGGCAGACCGGTCGCTGTGGTTTCGTTCAGGCCGAATGTGCCAACCGTAATGTCGGGTATGATTGGGGGTATGTCCGGCAGTTCAGGTGCTGCTGCGGTTTCAGGTTCAGTCAGAGCAGGTACAACGTCGCTTGGAACTGCGGCAACTTCAGCGGTCGGAGCGGGCTCGCTCAGTTCGGGCGTTGCTGCCGCAATGGTTTCAGGTTCAGCCGAAGCAGGGGCAACCTCGCTTGGCACGACAGCGATTTCAGTAGATGGGGCCGTCTCGTTCCCGCCAACCTGGGACCACAGCAGACCGCCCAGAACAAGGGCGGCAGCCCCGATGCCTGCGGCGATCAGGGGGGTGCGGGTGTCATGTTTTGGCGCTGGAGTGGTTGTCCGGATGGCGGCAGGCGCCGCAGCGGCCAGTTTCGGCGTATCACCGGCGGTTTTGCTCTTGGGGGCGACCAAGGGTGCTTTGCCCCCTTGGGCCGGTGGCTGATGCACCTCTGGGATGATCCTGTCCAGCAAGGGCAGAGCGGCGAGCGTGGGATTGACGGGCACAACCGATGTTGCGGGTTCTGCGAGTGCGGGCGTGTCCACAACAGGCGGGTAGTATTCTGCCGGAACCTCATCGACCCAAATTTGTTGTTTGGGCGGGATTTCCACTTGCGCGTCATCCGGTTCCGACGATTGCTCCTCA
>CAKMYZ010000024.1:11540-39633 GCA_929200255.1 uncultured Alphaproteobacteria bacterium
GCAACCTCAGCAACCTCAGCAACCTCAGCAACCTCAGCAACCTCAGCAACCTCAGCAACCTCAGTTGACGCCGGCTTGTCATTTGGTGACAAAAGCGTGGCTAGATCATCGCGGTAGGCTTCCTCTTGCACCTCTTCGGGCAGATCAAAGACCAGAAGGCGCGATTTGATCCGTGTGCCCACGATCATGACGGGCAGGTCTTCGCGCTTTGCCTCTACGCCCGGTCCCAGAATGTCGGCCATCATGGAGGTCTGGCCAAAGAACACCTCTTTTTGGAAGGTGAAAGGCTCTGGTACGGCGACAAATGCCACAGGTTTGAATCCATGGGCGGCGGCAAAGATTTCGGCCTCTTGCAGCGTTTCCTTGGCAACAGCGGCAATATGGGTGCGGCCGCCGAAACGCTCTACGTCGATGACCAGTTCATCAAGGCTGTAGGGGGTGGAACCGTCCAGTTCATCCGCGATGTCGGCGTCTGTGGTCTGGGTGCCGTCGATGGCGACATATTTGATCTGGTCCAGTGGGATGATCAGCTTGGTACGCAAACCATCGGGCGCCAGCGCGTCGGCCTTTTCGCGCAGATCAGCCAGATCAGCGTCAAGGGTATCACTGCTGACATCAGCACGTCCAATGCGCCGCCAGCCGCGCGGCACACGGTGCAGAAGCTCTATTCCCTCAAAGGAAAGCGATAGCGCAAAATTGGTGATCATCCGCACGCTCTAGCATGTTGGTTCCGCAGGCAAAACGTGTTTTGCCCTCCAGGCGCGAACCCTACAGCACAAAGCCGCCGACGCCAAGGGCATGGGCGGCCTTTGCGTTGTCACGGGTTTGGCATCATGCCGTGGCTTTGGCCAAGGCCTGGTCCAGGTCAGCGATGATGTCGTCTACATCCTCGGTGCCGATAGACAGGCGCACAATACCGGGGCCTGCACCAGCGGCTTCTTGCTGCTCGGCTGTCAGTTGCCGGTGGGTGGTCGATGCGGAATGGATGATCAGGCTGCGCGTATCCCCAAGGTTAGCCACATGGCTAAATATCTCAAGGCTATCGACGAGTTTAACGCAAGCGTCATAGCCGCCCTTGACAGCCACAGTGAACAAAGCGCCTGCACCCTTGGGGCAGATTTTTGGCACTAGATGGGCGTAGGGCGAACTGTCAAGACCGGCGTAGGTTACATACTCCGTGCGCGGATCATCCTCGAGCCATTTGGCAACTTTCATTGCGTTTTCCACATGGCGCTCCATGCGCAATGACAGGGTTTCGATGCCCATCAGCGTGTAATGGGCGGCCTGCGGGTTCATCGTCATGCCCAGATCACGCAGGCCGATGGCAATGCCGTGGAACGTAAAGGCGAGGGGGCCGAATGTTTCAGCGAACTTCAGGCCGTGGTAGGCTGGCTCGGGCTCGCTTAGCGAGGGGAACTTGTCGTTTGCGGTCCAGTCGAACTTGCCGCTGTCGACAACGCAACCGCCTGTCACGGTGCCGTTGCCGGTGAGGTATTTCGTGGTCGAGTGCACAACCAAGGTCGCCCCATGCTCAATCGGGCGGCACAGGTAGGGCGTCGCAGATGTGTTGTCCACGATCAGCGGAATGCCTGCCTTGTCAGAGATGGCAGAGATGGCATCAAGGTCGGTGATATGCCCGCCAGGGTTGGCGATGGCTTCGCAAAAGACGGCGCGCGTGTCATCATCGATGGCCGCCGCAACAGCTGCATGATCGTCGAAATCCACGAACTTGGCGGACCAGCCGAAGCGCTTGATCGTCTGGCTGAACTGCGTGACTGTGCCACCGTACAAACGGCTGGAAGCGATGATATTGCGCCCCGACCGCATCAGCGGGAAAAGCGCCATGATCTGGGCCGCGTGACCCGACGAACAGCACACACCGCCGACGCCACCTTCAAGTGTGGCAATACGCTCCTGCAAGGCAGCGACCGTGGGGTTGGTCAGTCGCGAGTAGATGTAACCCACCTCTTGCAGGTTGAACAAAGCCGCCGCGTGTTCGGCATCGCGGAATACATAGGCGGTTGTTTGATAGATCGGCACCTGTCGTGCCCCGGTGGCCGGATCAGGACGGGCGCCTGCGTGAATCTGCAACGTGTCAAAGCCATATGTTGGGCCGTCGGTCATGTCTTATCTCCCTTAAATCTGTTGCCGAAAGGTGTAGGCGCAAACGGGCGGGCACTCAACGCCCGGCGTCATCAAAGAACAAACGCCTTATGTGCCGGGCGGAGCGGTCAACCGGTGTTTCGCATTGCGGGGCGGAACAGGAATTTCATTCTGACCTGATCCTAGCGCATCCAGAACCCGGCAGATTTGATCTTGTTGCGCAATGCGCGTTCATGCCGGGGCAGGTTGTTGCGGTCGAACATCGCCCGCACCTTGTGACCACGCCCTTGGTAAATCATCCGTTTGAACGGCTCATGTTGTTTGAGCCGTTTCTTGATCTTGTTGGGGGCTGAGACCTCTTCCAGCATGGCAATCTGCTGATCCGTTGCCTGGGCGTAAAACAACGGCAGGACGCGCCAGTGGCAGGTGACCTCACCGTCCAGCCCATCAAGGCCGGGGCCCGGGCGTCCGCCGCCCAGCCCATGGATGACAAGCGGCAATGCCACCTGATCCAACCAAGGGTCAAGGGGCTGGATTACCAGCTCTGGCGGGGGATCATCGCGGATGGAGACCGCGTAATCGGCAAAGCGCTGGCCGAAGGTTGCGGGGTCATTGCCAAAGAACCAGCCCGCGTTGAAATAGAGATACCGCTCCCAGTATTCATCCGGTTGCGACAGATCCAGCGAGCCTTCGAAATCCAGACCAAACCTGTCATAAAGCGATTTCCAGATAGCGGTGTATCCGGGCCAGTACAGTTCTTCCACCGGCCATGTGGCCCCACGCCGCATCGAGGCGGCAGGGCGGTCAAAGTCAAAGGGCAGGGTGGCGATGTCACCTGTGATCAGCGTATCGGTGTCAAAAAAGACGAAAGGCGCGCCAGCAGGCAGGACCTGCAGCCCCTCAATCTTGTTGCCTTGCGGATAGTCCTGACCAAAATGTAGGCTGTCAAAGGGGCGGATTTGCGCGCCCAGTTCGATTAGCGCGTCCTTCACAGGGACCGACATGCGCGGGTCGCCTTTCCATAGCGGACCGGGCTGCGGCTCGGCCACAAAAAGTTGGCCGTCAAAGCCGGGGCTGAACCTGCGCAACGAGGCGGCAAACAGTAGCGCCTCATACTCCAGCCGCCCAGCTTGCCCTACGATCATGATGTTAAAGGATGAAGCGCGTGTGGTCATAGGTAATGTGTGAGGCTTGCAGGCGCGTCTGTCCAGCGGCAATACTACGTTGCGACCAGCGCCAGAACGGACCGTTTGAGGATCGCAAGGCGCGATTCCACAGTGTCACGATCGGCCGCGTCGAGTTTTGCATTGACGCTTGTAGAATAGAGAAAATCCGCAGTTGCCGCTGCGTCTTCATAGGCAGCAGAGCCCGGTTTGGTGTGGTCTTTGATCAGGCGTTCGAACCGTTCTCGCCACAGCGCCGCGAACTCGCTCATCTCGTCTTTTGCGATGGTATGGATGCCGTCGATCAAGTCGCCCATCTCGGGGGAGGCGACCACCATGTCGTACCAAGTGAGCGGGCCCAGCTGAAAGAATGTCTCGATCTTTTCGGAAAGCTTAGTCTGGCCGGTCCACGCCGTTTCAACACTGGCGTAAGTTTCCTGGGCAGAGACACGCACCGCTGCGCGCAGCATGGCCTCTTTGTTGGGATAGGCGTTGTAAAGGGTTTGCCGTGCTACGCCCGCCTCGCGGGCGATATCATGCATTGTCGTCTTGCTGACCCCGTAACGGGAAAAGACAGCATGGGCGGCAACAATCAACTTTTTATCGCGGTCATTCATTGCGGTTGTTTTCGTCCCATTGACTTTGTATGTCAAATTGTACAGATGTATGAAAAATGTCCAATCGTCAATTTTGATCAACAGGGGTCCCTTATGCAAATCACCGTAAATGGCAAGATACGCAATGTTGATGTCGAAGATGACATGCCGCTGTTGTGGGTGTTGCGGGATGAGTTGGGGGTCACCAGTGTAAAATACGGTTGTGGGATTGCCCAATGCGGGGCCTGCACGGTGCAGATGGACGGGCTGGCGGTGCGCAGTTGTCAGGTGACTGCGGCCTCGGCGGACGGGGCTGATATCACCACCATCGAAGGGCTGGGCACACCAGACGCTATGCATGTGATGCAGGCGGCCTGGGTTGAACATCAGGTGGCGCAATGTGGTTACTGCCAGTCTGGCCAGATCATGCAGGCGGTGACGCTGCTGGACACCAATCCTGACCCCAGTGATGACGATATCGATGCAGTGATGAGTGGGAACCTTTGCCGGTGTGGCACCTATCCACGTATCCGTGCCGCGATCAAAACCGCCGCCGCCAAAATGCAGGAGGCCTGATCATGGGACGCGCACGCACCATTGCCCGCCGCACGTTTCTTTTTGGGTCCGTCGCTGTCGCGGGCGGTGTGGCCTTTGGCACATACCTCGTCAAACGTGACATTCCGAACCCGCTTGAAGACGACCTTGCCGCTGGCGAGGCAACCTTTAACCCTTGGGTCAAGATCGACGGCCAGACGATCACGCTCATCACCCCGCACAGCGACAAAGGGCAGGGGGTTGTCTCGGCGCAGGCAGCGCTGATCGCCGAAGAACTGGACCTTGATTTTGGTCAGTTTGAGGTGAGTTTCGGTGCGCCAAGCCCGGCATATTGGAACACTGCGATGGCGGCCGAGGGCGCGCCATTCAAATCGACCGACCAAAGCTTTGCGGCTGAGACGACCCGTTCGATGATGGGTGGGCTGATGAAAGTGATCGGGCTGCAAGGCACCGGGGGATCAACGTCGATGGCTGACAGCTTTGACAAACTGCGCTATGCCGGGGCCGTCGCACGCGAGACGCTGAAGCTGGCCGCATCACAGGAATATGGCGTGCCGGTGGCCGAGCTAAAAACCAAATCAGGTGCTGTGATCCTGCCCGATGGCACCGAAATACCCTATACGGCCTTAGCCAATGCCGCAGCGGCGCTTGATCCGGTTGAGAACATCACCTTACGCGATCCCAGCGCGTGGCGGCTCATTGGCAAGCCGATGGAACGGTTGGACATCGTCGGCAAATCCACTGGCACGCTGGATTACGGTATTGATTTGTCCGTGGATGGCATGGTCCATGCCGCAGTGCGCCTTGATCCTTGCCGGAGCGGGGAGATCGTCGACTACGATGCCTCTGCCGCGCGCGCGATGCGCGGTGTTTCAGACGTGCTGGAGATTACAGATGGTCTGGTGGTCATTGCCGATAACACCTGGCGTGCCATTCAGGCGGCCAATGCAATCGAGGTGACATGGGGCACCCCGCCTTATCCGCCCGCAATGGACGGGCATTGGGCGGCGCTGGCGGCCTCCTTCAACCCTGACCAGTTGGATCGCCAGTGGCGTGATGATGGTGACGTTGACGGCGCGCTGGCCCGTGGGGCTGTGGTCGCGGCAGAGTACCGCTCGCCCTATGTGGCCCATGCGCCGCTTGAGCCGCTTAATGCGATTGTGGTGGTCACCGACGATTCGGTTGAGATTTGGACCGGCCATCAGATGCCGCGCCAGCTTTTGACGATCATCTCCGGCGTGACGGGCCATGATGAGGCGCAGATTACCTTCCACAACCAGTTTATCGGCGGAAGCTTTGGTCACAGGCTGGAGTTTGAATACATCAGGCAGGCCGCTGAAATTGCGAACCAGATGCGCGGGACGCCGGTCAAACTGACCTATTCGCGCGAAGAGGATTTCGCGCAGGACTTTCCCCGCCACATCGCCATGGGACGCGCCAAAGGCGCAGTATCAAATGGTCAGGTTGAAACGATTGATGTGGCGATTGCAGCACCATCAGTAATGTCATCACAGATGGCGCGGGCCGGGATCCCTGTCCCGGGTCCGGACATGCAGATCGCGGCGGGTGCGTGGAATAACCCCTACGCCATTCCCAACTACCGTATGTCGGCCTACCGTGCGCCTGAACTGGCGCCGACGTCATCTTGGCGCGCGGTTGGCGCGCCTGCGGCGGGGTTCATCTTTGACAGTTTTCTGGATGAATTGATCCATGCTGCCGGTGCCGACCCGATGGCAGAACGTATTCGCCTGATCGATCACGATGTGTCGCGCAAGGTGCTTGAGGCCGTGGCCGATATGTCGTCCTGGGGCGGGGAACTGGCCCCAAATCAGGGGCGCGGCGTGGCATTTGTGGAAAGTTTTGGCGTGCCCACAGCAGAGGTTGTTCATGTGACAGCAACCCAGGCCGGGATCAAACTTGATAAAGTATGGGTGGCTTGCGACGTGGGCAGGGTCATTGATCCGGTGAACTTTGAAAACCTTGTGCAGGGCGGCGTCATCTTTGGCCTTGGTCACGCGATCAACGCCGAAATCACCTATGCCGATGGCATGGCACAGCAAACCAACTATCACGCCCATGAAGCCATGCGCATGTATCAATGCCCCGAGATCATCGTGAAAGGGTTGGAAAACAACAGCCATGTGCGCGGGATCGGCGAACCGCCCGTGCCACCTGCAGCACCGGCCCTGGCGAATGCGATTTTTGCGGCGACCGGGCAACGGCTGCGCGAAATGCCGTTCAACAAATTTATCGATTTTGTGTGAGGTCGGGCATGTCTTTGCGCCAATTTGCAATCGGGCTGCTTGCGGCCCTCACGATCCCCTCAACCGTTTGGTCGGATGAAACGGATATATCGATCATACCACCGGCGGAAGGTTCGGTTTCCATCGAAGAGGGGCTCGATGCGTTTTCGCGGATCTATGAAGTTGCCGCGCACCCGCGTTGTTCGAATTGCCATGTTGGCGCGGATAACCGCCCGATGTGGTCAGGGCCTTCCTATGGACGCACGCGCGCGCATGGCATGAATATCAACGCAGGCGACAGTCGTATCGGGGCCGAGACCATCCAATGCAGCACTTGTCACGCCTACCGCGAGGGGCTGAACGACACGCCCCATGCCGCCCCGCAAGTGGCGATGAACTGGCAACTGGCCCCGGTCGAGGCCGAATGGTTCGGCAAGTCATCTGATGAGATATGCAATCAGCTGCGTGATCCTGATCGCAACGGTGGGCGTACGATGCTGGAGCTGGCCGAACATCTGAACCACGACCTGATCCTGCATTGGGCCTGGAACCCCGGCGGAGGTCGCGCGCCTGCCCCATACAGCCTGCAGGAACATATCGATGACCTACTTATCTGGGGTGTTGCCGGATTTCCCTGCGCCAACGACTGATGTCTGACCTTAGTCTCCGTCAGCCACACCCTCGGCCCGTTTACGTGCGCGGCGGGACCGGTAGCTTGGCAACAGCACCAGCAGACCCGCCAAAACCAGCAGACCCAGAGTCATCGGGCGCGCGATGATAAAGTCGAGACCCCGATAAAGCTGCATGGAGCGGGCAAAGTTGTCTTCCAGCATGGTGCCAAGGATGAAGCCGATCAGCAGCGGGGCAAGCGGGTAATCCGCAAAGCGGAAGATTGTCGCCATCACCCCAAGACCCACCAGCAACAGCAGCTCGGTTGCATTGTTTTGCCCGATATAGGCCCCCATCAATGTGAAGAAGAGGATGAAGGGGATCAGATAGTTGCGCGGGATCGACAGGATTTTCGCGATATAGGGGATCAATGGCAGGTTCAGTATCAAAAGCACCAGATTGCCGATGAACATCGATATGATGACGGCCCAGAAAATCTCTGGCGTGTCGATCATCAAACGCGGGCCGGGGGTGACGTTCAGTGCAATCAACGCGCCCAGCAAAATGGCGGTCGTGCCCGAACCGGGGATGCCAAGCGTCAGCAGTGGTACGAATGATCCTGTGCAAGCTGCGTTGTTGGCGGTTTCCGGCGCGGCAAGGCCCTTGACCGATCCTTTGCCGAATTCGGCCTGCTCATCCCCTTTGGCGATATTGCGTTCCACCGCATAGCCGAGGAATGACGCAATTGTCGCACCTGCGCCGGGAAGCACCCCGATAAAGAAGCCCTGCACGGATTGACGCCCGATCACCGGGATCATCGCTTTGCCTTCTGCGCGCGAAAACTGCAGGTTTGTAATCTTGCCGCTGCCTTCGCCGCTGGCGCCGCGCGCCGGATTCAGGACGAGGAACATTGCCTCGGGCAGGGCGAACATCGCCATGGCCAGTGTGATAAAGCTGATGCCGGATTGCAGGTCCATCATCCCCATGGTGAAGCGTGGCATGTTGAACAGGGCACCTTCGCCTACCGTGGCAAGGATCAGGCCAAGAATCGTCATCATCAGGGCCTTGGCGACCTGACCCGTGCCCGCGAATGCTGCAATAGCTGAAAGACCAACGACCATGAGGGCGAAATATTCGGCGGAGTGGAACAGTAGGGCAACCGATGACAAGGCGGGCGCAAAGATCATTAAAAGGATTGCACCGATGGTGCCGCCAGCAAAGCTGGCGACAGCCGCGATCGTCAGCGCCTTGCCGGCCTGACCCTTGCGCGCCATCGGGTAGCCGTCAAAGCTGGTCGCGACCGTGCCTGCGACGCCCGGTGCATTCAGCAGAATGGACGAGGTTGAACCGCCAAAGATCGCGCCATAGTAGACACCCGCCAGCAGGATCAGCGCTGCGGCAGGGTCGCCCAGCGTAATGGCAACCGGGATCATGATCGCGATGATCGACATTGGCCCCAGACCGGGCAGCATACCGATGAATGTGCCGATCAGACAGCCTGCAACAACCATGAGGATGTTCTGGACAGAGAATGCCGCCTCAAGGCCGATGAAAATACCCTCAAGCATCGCTTACATCCCTATGAAAAACGGAAACGGACGCAGGAAGATGCCAAGCACCTCTTGCACCAAATACCAGACAAAGCCGGTGGCGAGGGCCGCGACAGGGATCATGATGAGGAACTTGCGCTCTCCCAGGATCGCACTGCCAGCGACCAGAAATGTGGTGGTCGAAATGAGAAAGCCCGCAGGACGCAGCATCAGCGCGTAAAGCACCATGAGCCCCAGAAGCATCAGCGCCTGACCGATCTTGTAATCGCCCAGACGGCGATAGTTGATCTCGGTCGCGCTTGGTTCGTCACTTGTGTCATCAGTTTTCTCGAAACCAAGCAAGACGATCATGCCCACGATAACGCCAAGAACGGCCAACACTTTGGGAAAGGTTGACGGCCAGACAGGGTTACGTTGCATAAAAGGGGGAAGAAGCTGATCCATGGTAAAAAATGCGGCATAGCCATAGATGCAGCAGAATGTGACAAAGATCAGCGCGATCCAACGATCCAACGCCATGAACGTCCCTCCCCGAAAGTTCGTATGTTGTGACCGTCCCGCATATCCGCAGGACGGTCCTTTGACTAAGGCTTATAGGAAGCCGAGTGTCTTCATCAGATCACCGATCACCTGTTCTTGTTCTTCAAGGAAGGCGCGAAAATCATCGCCGTTGTTGTAGATGTTGACCCAACCATTGCGCGCGCGCACGTCTTCCCATTCCGGGGTATCGTACATCTTCGCAATGGCGTCCTGCATCATCGCCAGCTTGTCGTCAGGCAGGCCGGGGGCCGCAAAGAAACCACGCCAGTTGACGAAGGTTGTATCAAGGCCCTGCTCTTTCATGGTTGGGGCGTCATCAAACGCTGGGACGCGCGCATCCGAGGTGACACCCAAGATACGGACTTCACCCTGCTGCGCCAGTGTGACCGCTTCTGAAAAGCCTGTGGATAGGGCCTGAATCTCGCCAGACAGCAAACCCGCCATCGCAGCGCCACCCGCATCGTAAGGGATGTAGTTGAACGCTGTGGGGTCTTCGCCTGCCGCCTGCATCACAGATGCTGCAACGAGGTGGTCAAGTCCGCCCGGCACCGAACCACCACCAACGGCAAAGCTCATGCCATCAGCACGGTAAGCGGCCAACAGATCATCCATCGACTGGATGTCGCTGTCCGTGTTTACAACGATGGCCGCATAGTCACCAATGGTGCCAGCAACCAAAGTCAGGTCGCGGAAGCTTTGCGGAAATACGCCAGTCAGCGACCGGATCACGATGGGCGTCGAGTTTACCATCATGGTGTTCTGCAGTGAATCTGCGTTCCCGATCAGGTGGGCAATGGCCACGCCGCCACCGCCGCCGGACATGTTTTCGTAGGATGCGGTGCCAACAAGGCCTGCGCCGGTCAGGGCTTCGCCTGTGCCGCGGGCTGTGCCATCCCAACCGCCGCCGGCGCCACCGGGGATCAGAAAGTTGATTTCGTCCATAACCTGATGCCCATCAGCGGACACAGGGTTTGCGAATGCGAGTGTGGCGGCAGCAGCCGCCATCACGACCCGGCGGGTCATCGTATTTGTCATTAGAGTTCCTCCCATTTGACAGACGGTGTTTCGCCGCCCATGCTGAACTACCGCATGCCAAGCTGACACAAGCCTGACACGACGGTTGTTTTTTGCGCAGGCTGTTTCAGTGACCACCTGTGCAGATGGGGATGAAAGACCAATGCGCTTCTTGCTGGTTGAAGACAACGTCGAGCTGGGCGAGGCCATCACCGGGCGATTGTCCTTGGAGGGTCATGCGGCGGATCATGCCAAAACCCTGGCCGAGGCCGAAGAATGGCTTGCGGTCGCCGACTATGATCTGATGCTGCTGGACGTGATGTTGCCCGACGGGGATGGGCGCGAATTTCTGCGCAAGACACGCACCGCAGAACGTCTGCCGGTGATCGTGCTGACTGCGCGCAGTCAGGTGTCGGACCGGGTTGATACGCTTGATCTTGGTGCCGATGATTACCTGACGAAACCCTTTGATTTTGGTGAGTTGGAGGCGCGCTGCCGGGCCGTCCTGCGCAGGCGTGGCACGCCAATGCCTGCGGTCATCCCGTTGGGGGCCGCCTTTTTTGACCCATCATCGGGTATGTTGACGCAGGATGGAACCAGCCACACCTTGCGGAACCGCGAGTTGCGCCTGCTAGAGGTTTTTGCCCGCAATCAGGGGCAAATCCTGTCAAAATCACAACTGCTCGACCGGTTGTTCCCGCAGGACGCTGAGGTCAGCGAAAACGCCATAGAGGTCTATGTTGGCCGCTTGCGCCGTCGTCTGGCTGACGCAGGCGTGCAGATCGAAACCGTCCGCGGGATGGGTTACCGGTTGAGCGCACCATGAACGACGCGGCACGCAGTCCGTTTTGGTGGCGCTCCATCGGGCGGCGGCTGACGGTTCTGTTGGCTATCATTGCGGCGGTTCTGGCGATCCTGTCATGGTGGATGGTCACCAGCTTTGCCCGTGAAGCGGCAGAGCGCACACAGGATAACGTGTTGGTTGCTTCGGCCACCACGATTGCAGAGGCGCTGCGCAGCGAGCAGGGCACCATACTGCTGGAACTGCCATATTCAGCCTTTGCCATGCTCAATGCCATTGGTGAGGATCGGGTGTTCTACCGTGTGGCAGCAGGGGGAGAGACCATCACCGGCTATGATGATCTGATCCCGCCCCTCTTGCCCGATCGGCCCGGCGATGTTGCCGTCAGAACCATCAGTTACCGGGGCGATCAGGTGCGCGTTGTATCGGTGCAGCGCACGGTGCTGGCAGGTCAGCAACCGGTGCCGGTTGTGGTCAGCGTGGGGCAGACCCGAACCGGGGTCGAGGCGATCGGCACCGGGCTGTCACGCACGGCGGCCGTGCTGTCCGTGGCGTTCTTCCTGCTTGCCGTGGGGCTGGGCGCAGTTGCAGCGAATAGTTCCTTGCGGCCTCTGAATACCTTTGCGCAGGCCGTCACCCGGCGCGGGCCGTCTGACCTGCGGCCCCTGCGGCGCAAGGTGCCGGATGAGTTGTCGCCTTTGCTGACCGCCCTCAACCGCCTGATGGAGCGTTTGGGCCAGTCGATCCGCCGATCTGAAGAATTTATCGCCGAAGCGGCACACCGCGTCCGCACACCCTTGGCGACGGTGCGCGCGCAAGCGGAGTTGGCTCTTCATACCGTTGAAAAAGAAAATGAAAAGAAAATGTTACGGCGCGTTATCCGCGCGGTGGATGAAAGCTCACGCTCGGCCAGTCAGTTGTTAGATCACGCCACTGTCAGCTTTCGCGCCGAAGCGCTGACCCGCGATGAGGTGGATTTGGCCGATCTGGCGGTTCGGGTCGCCGAAAGCCTGTCACCCACCGCAGAGATGAAAGATATCAGCTTTCGGCTGGATGCCGCGCCGCCAGCAGCTGTGTGCGGCGATCTGATCCTTCTGGAAAGCGCGCTGCGCAATGTGTTGGACAACTCAATCAAATACTCGCCCGGCGAAACCGAAGTGAGCGTGACATTGGAACAAGACGGCCACGCACAGTGGCGGCTTACCGTGCGGGATCAGGGTCGTGGGTTCTCGGCAGCCTCACTGCCTGCGCTGACAGGCCGCTTCACGCGCGGGGGCAATGTGGACAAAGTTGTCGGTTCCGGCCTTGGCCTGACCATTGCCGAGGACGTGTTGATCGCCCATGGTGGGCGCTTGGAACTGACGACGCCAAGTGATGGGGTAGGGGCATGTGTGTCACTCATTTTACCCGCAGCTTAGCGGCTGTGATCTGGCTTGCGGCCGCGGGCGCACAGGCGTTGGAGGTCGAAGACCAGAAGCACTATCCTGGCATGGGCGCGACAACGATCACGGTTGTGTCCACGGCGGATTTGGATGTGTTCGAACCCTTCATCCTGCAGTTTCAGACAGAGCAACCCGCAGTGGGTATCGATTACTATGTGGCATCCAGCACGGCATTGCATGCGGCCATTCGGGACGGCGAAGTTTTTGATGTAGCGATATCTTCGGCCATGGATTTGCAGTTCCAACTGGCCAACGACGGGGCGGCGCAAGCCTATAGTTCGCCTGTGACGGATGCGCTGCCGTCTTGGGCACGTTGGCGCGATCAGGTTTTTGCCTTTACCGCAGAACCCGCCGTCGCTGTGATCTCTCGTGAACGCTTTGCTGGTCTGCCCCGCCCAAAAACGCGGCAGGAGTTGATCGCGCTCTTGCGACAGAACCCTGATGTGTTTGAGGCTTCCATCGGCACCTATGACGTACGTCAAAGCGGATTGGGCTATCTCTTTGCCACGCAAGAGGCGCGGAACTCTGACACGTTTTGGCGTCTGTCGGAATTGATGGGGCGGCAGGGGACGGCCCTTTATTGCTGTTCGGCCCAGATGATCGATGATGTGGGGTCCGGGCGGTTGGCCTTGGCCTATAATGTGCTGGGGTCCTACGCTGCTGAACGGATCGCACGCGATGATCGGCTCGAAGTGTTGGAGCTGGAGGACTATGCGACAGTTATGCTGCGCACAGCATTGATCCCGGCAACGGCCACACAGACGGAAGCGGCGGCGCTCTTTCTTGACCGGCTGCTGCAAGAGGGGCTCAGGGACACACCCGAAACATGGGTGCTGCCGCCTTTGGGGGCGGCGGATCAACCCGAAGCACGGGCCTACGGCCCGATCCGGCTAGGGCCGGCGCTGCTTGTCTATCTGGACCGGATGAACCGGCAGGCGTTCCTGCGGGCCTGGAGCGATGCGATGGTGCAGTAGCAAACCCGGGCACGACGGTTTGGCATCATTGATGCCAAATGCACAGAGATACGGGGCTGATGTGTCGCCCTGATCAGCCAATTGCCACCAGATGATTGTCCCAAGCCAGATCGAAGTTTCGCGACAGGCTGATACTGTTTTGATCGATCTGCCTAAGTTCACCAGTGCCACTAGAGACGACGAGCCCCATGTTATGCGCAGCAAGGCCGCAAGCATCAGTAAACTCTGTACTTTGCGTATGGCTCTGCGACACCGTGTCAAAGAACTGAACAATGCCGCCACGCGGGGATGTCGCTACAACAGTGCGACCGCCTTTCCCGAAGGCAATGCTACCAACATAACCATTCATTTTGCGCACGTCGTCTTGCGGTGTTGACATCAGTTGAACCGGCGCGCCTAGCCTGTGCAGGCCAACCAAGGTTTCGGCGGATTGCTCATCCTGCCACTGCATACCAAATGCCACCTCACCCGCATCGCTGACCGCGAGGTGGCGGATGGAGTTTTTCTGGTGACCCCTTGGAAGTTCTGCAACCTCGATCAGCCCACCACTTGTGACATATGCAAGGTTGGGCCGCATTGTGGGGATGTTGAGTTTGGCGCGTCCCGAGTCTGGGTGGGTGTCGATGCCGCCATTGGCGACAACCAGAGTATCCCTATGTGGAGTGTTTTGGATATCATGTGGCCCAATCCCACCGCTGCTCCATTCGTCAATGCGCCGGTAGCCTTGGCGTGCATCCCACACGCCAATGCGGCCTTGTCCTGCGTCATAATCGTTCTCGGTCGTGAACAGCAGGTCGCCGTCCGCAGAGAACGTTCCGTGACCGTAGAAATGCCGCCCGTGGGGGGCGTCAAGCCGCGCGGTCTGGGTTCCGGACACGCAGTCGATCACAAGGGCGAATGTCCCTGGCCTGCGGGCGAATGCGACGGCTTCTGGCTTTGTAGGATGTGCTGTGGCAGCGTGACCACGGGCGGGCAATGGGATTTGAAACAGCACCTGAAGATTATCGCCGATACCGCAGAGCACATGGCTGCCATCTGGCTTGGCAGCTGCGGATAGAAATGAGGGTGACCCTGCATCTGCCCATGTCAGCTTGGGGATCAATCCCGTTGCGAGCAAACCTCCGAGGAATTGACGTCGCCCGTTCATGTCAGTCACCATCTAACGCGTTGAAGCCAGCCGCGACGCCAAGTGTTGGTCCCAGCTCATCCCGAACGATGGTGCGAATTGCATCGACGGATTGTTGGATCACTTCGATTTTGAGACGCGCTTGCGGGTCCGCGCTTGTGGCGAAAACTGGATCGTCCAGGTTTTCCAGTTGCATGCGTGCACGATCAAAACGCTGATCCAGTCTCGCTGACAAAGCGGGGTCCCGCACAGCAAGATGATTGGCGATCATTTGCAACGCCTCCAGGCTGAGCATGACATGTGTGGTGGACCGCCCTGATCGCCACACCTCGGCCCGTGTTGGTCGGGGGCGATCAAAGGTGCCAAGAGGGCGGCCCAACCGTGTTTCGGATGTGAATTCCAAACCGGTTGCGAGGGTATTGAACAGCTCTCGCAGCACTTCATCATCACTGCGGTAGGTGCCGTCAGCGGCCGGCTGCGTCAGTATCGCGGCATAGGTAGACTGCCAGTCATCAGAAATGGCCTGCGTCAAGGACGCGATGTCATCGGTGATGGTCTGGATCAGCGTACAATGATAGGTGGCATCACCTGCTGACATCAGCGTTTCATCGTACAGCAGAAACTCCAGCGCATAGAAACCACGAGCTGCTATCGACGCCTCGGCGTATGATGCCGCTGACAAGGCAATGGGGTCTTGGCTGGATATCAGTTGGTTCAAGCTGCGTGGGGTTGCACCACGGCTGTCGGGCCAGAACGCCAATGCAAAGGCGCGGTTGCCAAACTCGGTTGGTCCGAACCTTAGATGGCTGACAGAGACCCAAGCATCAAAGGCCTGACTATAGGCGGTACGCAGTGCGGTGGACGCGGGGTTGCAATCATGCTTCGCGGCCGCTGCCAAACGACTGGCTTGCGTAGCGAGCCCCGAAAAGCCCGGCAGGATGTGGTCGTCCACCACGGTTTGGATGACTTCGGTCCTTGTTTGGGCTTGAACCCAAAGCGGCATCATCAACAGCGCCACCGTGAGAAGTAGACGCGTCATAGGCTTTCCAAATAAGTGATCAGGGCGTCGCGGTCAGAGGTGCGCATCTCTACCACCGCATCACGTTGTCGTTGCGCTTCGCCGCCGTGCCAAAGGATGGCTTCCAGCAAGGATCGCGCGCGCCCATCGTGCAGAAAATAGGTATGGCCGCTGACTTGTTCCGTCAGGCCGATGCCCCACAGCGGGGGCGTCCGCCACTCGCGCCCTGTTGCCCGGGCCTCGGGTCTGTTGTCAGCTAAGGCTGGCCCCATGTCGTGCAGTAGCATATCGGTGTATGGCCAGATGAGTTGAAAGCTTTGTTCAGGGCGGTCTTCCAGCCGGTGCGTCACAAAGCTGGGCCTGTGACAGGAGGTGCAGCCTGTTTCGTAAAACACCTGTTTGCCGCGCAGTACCGCTGGGTCGTCCATGTTGCGACGTGCAGGAACCGCCAGGTTACGGCTGTAGAAGGTCACCAAATCTAGTCCAACATCATCAATCTCTGTTAAGCGATCGTCACCATCACCGTGGATCGCTGTTTGGCAGGCTGACTGCGCCCCGGTGCATTCGCCCGCACCGGATGGGAACAACGGGCTTGAGATACCGATGTCCCCGCGGAAGGCTTCTGCGGATTGCTGACGGATTGTTGGGCTGCCGGCTTTCAACCCGAAACGGCCAAGCATTGGTTGATCAAATTCATATGACCAAACGACATTTGGGCGACCAGAGATACCGTCACCATCAAGATCATCAGGGTCCGCAGCCGAAAGAATGTCGGCGGCAGGGATCGCCTCTAGTAAGCCCAAACCAATCATCTGCGGCGCGACCCTTGGGCTGAACATTGCATCAGGGTGCAGGGGGCCATAGCCAAGGTTATCGGCCGTATAGGTCGGATGCCGCAGAGAAACTTCTGAACCGTCTGCCAGGACGATGCGTTCTTCTTCGTAGGTGATGCCAAGCCGATACTCCGATGCATGACCTTGAACCGCAAAATCCTGCAGTTGGGTGCCGTAGGTCGGGTCTGGCAGTGTGGCAATGTAGTCAGCGATTTCCAAGATCGCGGCGTCGTCGGGGCCAGGAATAGATACCCTTAGAAACATGGACACAGCGTTATCTTCGGCATTTTCTGGCGGGTGTCCCCGCCCATCTTTGATGTGACACCTTTGACAGGACCGGGCGTTGTAAAGCGGCCCCAAACCGTCAGATGCCAATGTGGACGAAGGCGACGACACCCAGAGCTTGCGGAACAGGCCATTTCCAACTTTGAAGTCTAACTCACCCGCAAAGGGGATGTTGGCAGATGGTTGCGAGAATGCATCTGCGGTCTGGATGGCGCGCGCAGTTGCGGCACCTGCAGGTCTGGCCTCAAACTGTTGGTGCGCCGCGAAATCCACCGCCAACGCCGTCACGGCGGTGATGCGGGTTGCTTCATTTGCGGTACGAGAGACCACATTCAGATGTGGGTCGCCAAGCGACCACTGTGATCCCCCGGTTGACTGTTCAGCCAGTAAGATGGTGCCGACAACCAGTGACGGCACCAACAGGTTACTCAGTTTCATCCATTTTGGATGCTTTAAGTTGCGCATATTTTCTCAACTAGACTTACCCGTACGATCCGGTTGTTCTTGCTCCGGATAGTCGAGGTTGCTTTTCGCCTTTGCGGTGGCGTTACTGGAACACAGCCTCAGGATCATCGAGGCTGTCAGAGCCTTCGATGTTAATCTGCTCAACACCCAAGGTTGCGACGATCCGTTCAATGGAGCGTGTCTGATCAATCAATCCGTTGACGCCGCCCATGATCAGGGCTTCACCCGCTGCACTGCCGCGCTCCAGCATCTGATCATACGCAAAACCTGATTCAGCAGCCGTCTTGATCCGACCAAGAGCAAGGACAGCACTGCTCAGCTTGGCTGCCATCTCGGCATCCAGTGCAGGATCTACTTCAGCGACCAGATCAGACAGTGAAGGTCCTGAAACGCGTGACCCATCCGCACGGATGTATTCACCATGGTACACGTTCTGGATGCCGACACCGTTGTAGAAGTGATCATTATGTGTGTTGTCAGCAAAGCAGCTGTGTTCCTCTTCAGGATCATTCAGCATCACGCCAAGGCGCATCCGTTCTCCCGCCGTTTCGCCATAGGACAAGGATCCCATACCTGTGAGGATTGCGGCGAGGCCTACCTCTGCGTTGGCTGTTAGATCAGCGCGCGCGGCACCATCATCGGCCCATTGGGCCGTCATCCAGTCAAGATCCGCGACAAGCAGGTCGGTTGCGGCCAGCAGATAGTCTGCGCGACGATCGCAATTGCCATTTGTGCAATCCGCGCCCGCAGCATAGTCGGTCCATGGTCTGTTGCCTGCACCATCGCCATGGCCATTCAGGTCCTGGCCCCAAAGCAGGAACTCAATGGCATGATACCCCGTGGCCACGTTTGCCTCGACCCCATCTGCTTCGTGCAGGGTCTCCTCTAGCAAGGTTGGTGTGATTGCGGTTGCATCGACGTTCTGACCCGACAGGGCAAAGGTTGGGTTGGCAATGACATTGAGAGCAGCAAAGCTGTTTTCGTCGGATGGGCCGCCATAGGAGCCATCGACGTAGTCAATAAGGCCCTCATCAAGTGGCCAGGCATTTACCTTGCCTTCCCAGTCATCCACGATGGCATTGCCAAAGCGAAACACCTCCGTCTGCTGATACGGGACACGGGCCGCCAGCCACGCGCCTTTCGCCGCTTGCAAGGCTTCTGCTGATGGTGCGGCAATCAGGGCGTTAACCGCATCTTGCAGTGTCTGTGCGGTCGTCAGGCTATCTGCGTAGTTCGCGGCTGCAATATCAGCGTAGGTCTCAAGTACCTTTGTTGTATCCACTGCAAGGGCTGGTGTTGCAAATGCCGCAAGAAGCGCGGTGGATGAGAGGAAGGTGTGTTTCATTTAACTGTTCCGTTCTAGTGAAGTATCGTTGGTTTTGTGGGTTGATTTTCCAGGGCGCCGCTTTGCTGACGCGGTGCACATAGTTTCATTTGCTTCAGCGCGTGCCCGACTTCAGCGGCGAGGGAGGTCAGCATGGGGGCCACGTCGGGCCGCACCAGAAGGGTCGCGATGAGCATCGCATCCTTACGTTCCCCCATTGCCGCCGCACTGATGAAGTTTGCAAAGCAGGACTCGTCAGCCCCCAAGCACTTGCAATGCAGCGAATGCCGCATCAGCGGCCGGCGCCCGTATTGGCAACATAGGACACAAAGATCTTCGAAGGACTTCAGCGCCTTGCGCCCGCGATCCGGGCCGAGCATGGATGCAAAGTCTCTCCAGACATTGGCCTGCGCTTCTGGCCCATCACACCAAAGCCTAAGATAGATGACCGATGCAGCCTCAATCGCGTCCAACTCGGAGATGAAACCAACGGATGCACTGCCGTGTTTTCCGTAAGAATTGGTCATTTGGTCAGGATCAATTTACCGGCCCGCGTCACCCGCAGAATGTAGACTTGGTCATGTAAGATGATCTGAGCTTGATCGGCACCTTTGGTCAGATCTTCGGCCAGGTAGGTTGGCAAAGCCTTAGGCGTGGTAGCTGATGTTTCTTGAGGGTGATGAAGTGACATCAGCGCAGCCCCTCTTTCAGCAGGGACGTGCGATTGTTCTGATCAAGCCACCATTCTAACGAACAGCCGTTACTCCCCCCAGACTGAAACCAGATTTCTGTGATCTCTGATCGGTCTGCGGGGGTGGTGAGTGGTTTATCCGATTGTGTTTGTTCAGGGCCTGGCATCCGGCGAATCCTTTCATCTTTCGATGGTCGGGCTTCCCCTGATGCTGGTGGAGTGGCTGGACACAGGCCCATGTCTGAGTGTTTTTGTCAGATAAGTCAATCCGACTTTTTCACTCAGATATAATAGTGCATTATCACTTGCGATTGGTCCTGTGAATTTGGGATGGTGCATCGTCGCAAAAGCGTTGCACTAAGGGGTGCACACCTCAGAGATGGTGGTCTCACCCAGCCGGTTTATCAGGCTCTGTTCGATGTCCTTCAAGACCCCGGTAACCCGTTCATGCAGGGCGTGTTCGAGGGAACATGATGGAACGGGTTCATCATTCGGCGCCGCGACGAGGCTTTCGTCGAGTGCGAGATAGACATCCGCCAGGGTAATTTTTTCCGGTGATGCGGCCAGTTTCCAGCCGCCAGCGTGGCCTTTTTCCGAGGTGAGTAGCCCGGCCTCGCGAAGTTTACCAAGCACCCTGCGCACAACAACCGGGTTCGTCCCGGCGTGGTCTGCAATATCGGCTGATGTTCGTATTTGAGTTGGATCACCAGCCATGTGGCTGAGCGTATGCAAGGCTAAAGACAGGCGGCTGTTACGCTTCATTCGCAGTTTTTCTCCAAGCCGCAAACACAGGTAACAATTGCAGTTGCATTTGTCTAGTAACATCGTAAGTTGCGTGATGTTCTAAATCCTCCATGGAGTCACTAAATGTCAGATGCGCGCCTTCCGGTTACTGTTCTCTCTGGATTTCTGGGGGCGGGTAAGACCACGCTTCTCAACAAGGTCCTCAACAACCGCGAAGGACGCAGAGTGGCTGTCATCGTGAATGATATGTCCGAAGTGAACATCGATGCGGATCTCGTGCGGGCGGATACGGAACTCAGCCGCACTGATGAAACGCTGGTCGAGATGTCCAACGGTTGTATCTGCTGCACGTTGCGGGATGACCTGTTGGATGAGGTGCGCCGCCTTGCCGCTGAAGGGCGTTTCGATTACCTGCTCATTGAATCGACCGGTATCTCGGAGCCTTTGCCCGTCGCCGCGACCTTCGATTTTCGGGATGAAACAGGCAATAGTCTGTCGGATGTGGCCCGGCTCGACACAATGGTTACAGTGGTCGATGCCGTGAACCTGATGAACGACTACTCCAGCCATGATTTTCTAAGTGATCGCGGCGAGACGATGGGCGAGGAAGACGAGCGCACATTGGTCCATCTGCTGACTGACCAGATCGAGTTTGCCGATGTGGTGATCCTGAACAAGGTCGATGATGCCGGTGCCGACAAGGTTGATGCGGCCCGCAAGATTATCCGTAGCCTCAATGCAGATACAGAGATTATCGAGACCAACCAATCAACTGTTGCGGCGGAAAAGATCCTCGACACCGGGCTGTTCGATTTTGCACAGGCGCATGAGCACCCGATGTGGGCCAAAGAGCTTTATGGGTTTGCCGATCACGTACCAGAGACCGAGGAATACGGCGTCGCTTCATACGTTTACCGGGCCAGATTACCGTTTGTTCCGGAACGCATTCTGGAGGTTCTGAATGGCGACCTGCCTGGGGTGATCCGGGCGAAAGGTCATTTCTGGATATCCACCAGGTCCGACTGGGTGGCAGAGTTTTCTCTGGCTGGGGCTTTGTCTTCGGTCAAGCCACTTGGCACGTGGTGGGCATCTGTTCCACTAGAGCGCAGGCCGGCAAATGACAGCGCGATTGCGTATATGAATGCGCATTGGCAGGAACCCTGGGGTGACCGCCGACAAGAAATCGTCTTTATTGGGGCCGGTATCGACTGGCCTGCCTTGAAGGCGCGGCTGGACGCCTGCCTTGTGCCTGCCGTCGCGACGACCGGACCGCATGACCTGCCAGATTATCCCGACCCATTCCCTCTGTGGCGTCGGGTCGAGGATGCGGCGTGAAGCCGCTGCGAAAGACAATGGGCGATGCGGCGGTCGGTGTGGCTATTGCTGATGATCCTTCATTTTTGGCAACGTTTCTCAAGCCTGGATGTGCCGCGGCGATTTGGCGACGACAGACCCCACCTGAGAGGCAAGCCTGGCTTGATCATCTTGACCCAGAGAATTTGCCGTGCGGTCGGGTTGTTGTAAGGGCCCATGCCGTTGCCGATGCAGTCGCGCGCCTTTGCGATATTGCCGGTCTGCCAGAAGGACCAGAGCGGGATTGGTTTGAGGCGGATGTCGTCTCCTTGTCCGATCGGTTCGCGGAGCTGATGGGAGCGGCATACCACAGGCTGCGGCTATCTGTGATCACGACTAACGCCTGTCGCAAGTTCCATATAGATGCCGTTATCGGGCGTTTGGTATGCACCTACCGTGGGACAGGAACGCAGTACGGGATATCAATCGCCAATGCCGATCCAACACGTGTCTTTACGGTTCAAACCGGAGCGCCGATCTTACTGAAAGGAACGCTTTGGCCGGGCCGAACCCCATCTGGGCTGCTGCACCGATCGCCACCTATCGAAGGGACAGGTGAAAGCAGACTCGTGCTTGTCATTGACCCCGTCTTTGACACCGCGGATGAGTTATGAACCGCAATCTGGGGCAAAGCAGCCTGCGTCGAAAGCGCCGGTCCGGTGATCCGATGGCAGCTTATGACGCATTGCCAGAACCTTTGCGTGGCTGGCTGTCACAGGCAGCCCTGCCATGGTCGCCAGTATCTGCCAAACGTATCTGGTCAAGGTCCCTTACAAGAGGGCTGACACCAGAGGAAATACTGATATCACTCAGCCAAGCCGAAGCCCGCACACTTGCCCGTGACCGGCAATCCACCACTTTCAAAACCAAATCTCACGTCTAGAGGAACGACCTATGTCTCACTTTTCCCGCCTTATCGGTGCTGCGTTGTTGGCGCTCAGTACGGCTTGCCCGGCCGCTGCCCAAGAAGACAGCCTGACCATTGCAGTTGGCTTCGGCCCAACTGCTGAAGTGCCGGACCCTCGGGCGGAATACAACGGCTGGATGTCAAACCAGACCGGGGTGACAGAAACCTTGATGGGCATTGACTATGAGCTAGGCCTCTACCCACGCTTGGCCGAGAGTATCGAACAGGCCTCACCGACCACCTGGCGTGTCACACTCCGCGATGGGCTGACCTTTCACGACGGGTCACCAGTTACATCACAGGCCGTGATCGACGCGATCACACCGATCTCCACCGAAGGGCACCCCGGTAACAATGTCCGTGTGTCCAAACTGTTGGATCTGGCGTCGATGACGACGGATGGCAACAACGTGGTTGTGTTCGAAACGAATAGTCCGAATGCGGCATTCCCATGGTCCCTTTCGGAGCCTGGTATCGCTATTCTAGGTGAACCGTCACAGGAATTTCCGATCAACGCGACAGGACCATTCGTCTTCAAGGAAGCTATCCCAGACCAGTTGTATCGCGCCGAGGTGAACACCGATTACCGATTGGGGGAACCTGGTCTTGATGAGGTGCGGGTTGTTGCAATCGGCGACCCGACCACCGCAGCTTTGGCCTTTGAAGCCGGCGAGGTCGACATGGTCATCAACTACCCCGAGACCGACTTTGCCCGCATCAAGGAAACCGGTGCGCTGGGCTTTGCGGCACCGACCGCGCGGCTTTACTTCTACACGGTGAATGCAGCAAACGGACCCATGGCGAATCCGCTGATCCGGCAGGCCGTATCCACTGCGATTGATCGCCAAGGTATCGTTGATGCGGTCCTCTCTGGTGTTGGTGGTGTTCCTGCCGAGACAATTTTCCCAGATGGCATGGGCTGGGCTGCGGACCTTTCCACCGACTACGATCCGTCCAAAGCCGAAGAACTTCTGGCCGCAGCAGGCGCGGTCAAAGAAGGTGATCGCTGGATGCTGGAGGGCGAACCGCTGGAGATTGACATCGTGACCTATGCGTCCCGGGCAGCCCTTCCGCCGACAGCAGAACTCACACAGGCGTTCCTGTCCGCAATTGGTGTTGGTGCAAATATCCGCATCGGTGAATGGGGTGCCAGCAACGATCTGATTGCCGCAGGCGAAGCCGACATGTTCCTGCAAGCCTGGGTTACAACACCGCAGGGCGACCCCGGCGCCGTGCTGGAGACGCTTCTGAAGTCAGATGGGGGATCGAACTCTGGTGGCTATGCAAATCCAGCGCTTGATAAGCTTTTGGAAGATGGCCGCCTGACCTTTGCACATGAAGATCGCAAAGCAATCTATGATCAGGTGCAACAGATTATTGCGGCAGACACCGCCATGATCCCGGTCTTCCACGTCGCCCAAACCAACGTTGCGAACCCGGGCCTGAAAGGCTACGCCGTACATCCGACCGAAACCTACTGGATTACACACGAGACGACCTTCACGGAATGACACTCTCTGCCATCGGCCTGAGCGCTATGCGTTCGGGTCGGATAATTCTGCATCCAACATCTGTTGAGATTGAGCCCGGTGCACGCATCGGGCTCGTGGGTGCTTCAGGCTCGGGAAAGTCGACGCTGGGCCATGCATTGATCGACGCTCTGAAGGCGCAGGGGCTCCAAGTCGCCCATGTTCCGCAAAGCCCTGATGAAGCCCTCGACCCACTTCGCAGCTTGGCCTTTCATTGGCATGAGGCCGCACAGGCACGGGGGCTCGCAGATGGGGCAGCGCATCAACGTGCCATATTCTCAGCGCTGAAGATTGATGGCGGTGACCTGCGCAAACGGCCTTGGGGCTGGAGCAGGGGGATGCAACAGCGGTTTGTCATCGCTATGGCCCTGATGGGGACGCCCGATCTTATCGTTCTGGATGAGCCGACGTCGGCACTTGACCCCGTGATTGCTGCTGCGACGATGAATCTGCTGGATCGACATCTGGAACGTACGAACACGGCCATGGTGTTGATCACGCATGACCTGGGCTTGGCAGCGCGCAGGGTCAGCCATTTGATGGTCATGGCTGCCGGGCGGCTGGTCGAAGAGGCCGAGACCGGTAAAATCCTGAACAACCCACAGACATCAGAGGCAAAACGTCTGGCCGCGCATCGCAATTGGATGGAGGTGCCATGCTGAGGGTCGATCACATTTGGGCAAAACGCGGGGCTGCGGTGGCCCTCCGGAATGTGTCCTTGTCGCTGTCCGCGGGAAAGACCCTTGCCGTTGTCGGGGAAAGCGGTGCCGGGAAATCCACCTTGATCGCATCCATTCTCGGCCTCTTGCGCCCATCGGCCGGCGCGATCACATGGGATCATCAGCCTGTCTCGTCGTGTCGGCCTGCATTGGTGATGCAAGAGCCGCGATCCGCCTTCAACCCTGTCTGGCCGCTTATGCGGGCGGTGCGAGAACCGGTTCTCGGGCAAGAGCAGAGCGTCACCAATGAACGCATTGCGCGGCTTTGTCGTGGTCTCGAACTCCCGATGGAGCTGCTTGAACGGCGGCCCAGAGAAGTTTCCGTAGGGCAGGTGCAGCGGGTTGGTATCTTGCGGGCGCTGATCGCAGCGCCTCCTCTGATTCTATTTGACGAACCGTTATCCGCGCTGGATGCGGTAACCCAAAAACACACCGCCCGGTTGATCGCCGACATGCAACAAGAGGAGGGGTTTGCTGCGCTCATCGTGACCCATGACCTCGGCTATGCGTTGGCTTTTGCCGATTCAATAGCGGTTCTGAAAGACGGGCAGATCGAAAGCATCAGCGATCCCGGGTCATTCGTGACGAACCCAGGATCGAGCTATTGTCAGGCATTGCGGGACGCTGCTGTCGCTCTGGGATCGATTGAGGTTGCAGCATGATGCTAACAGTGGTGGGTTTTTTGGTTCGGGCCATGGTCGTCCTGACGGGCACAGCCTTACTGACGTTTGCCTTATTGTGGAACGCACCTGGCGATCCGGCTCAAGCCATTGCCATCGCACGGTTCAATGCCGTTCCAACCCAGGATGTGATTGACCAGGTGCGGGCAGAGGCCGGACTGAATGCATCGTTCTGGGCGGCCTTTCTCAACTGGATTGGCCCCTTGCTCTTGTTTGACTTTGGGAATTCATCGGTCACAGGCCGCCCGGTTGGCCCTGACCTCTGGGTAGCGGCAACCTACAGTTTTCCTCTGGCAATCACAGCACTGGCCATTGGCCTTGCGATCTCTCTGCCTCTGGCCATCCTCGCCACGCGACGGCCTGGCGGGTTTATGGATCGTTTTGCTGTGGCCATCGCATCGCTTGGCACAGCCATTCCGGCCTTTTGGCTGGGGCTATTGCTGATTCTGCTCTTTGCTGTGCAGCTGGCATGGCTGCCCGCGATGGGGGCGCGCACTCCGACACATGCGGTCCTGCCGGCACTCACGCTGGGGCTTGGTATCGCGGCATCGCTGACCCGGATCATCCGTTCCGGCATCCTTGAAGCGTGGGAACAACCGTTCCTTGCGGCGTTCAGGCACCGCGGCGTTTCAGACAGAGCGATTGGGCGCGATCATATCGGACCCCACGCCGCGGTGCCGGTAGTCACGGTCTTCGGGTTGGAGCTTGCCTTCTTGCTCGAAGGCGTTGTCGTGGTTGAGGTCATCTTTGGACGGCCGGGTCTGGGATCGTTTCTGACATCAGCGATACTTGCGCGGGATTTCCCCCATGTGCAGGCGGTCGTGCTGCTCACCGCGCTGGTCTTCGTGGTGGTCAACCTCATCATCGACGTGGTCTACCGGGTGCTTGATCCCCGGATCGGAGAGCCCGATGCGTAGCGTCGCCGTCATAGGTGCAGCTATTCTGCTCTTTGTTGTCTTTGGACCGCTGCTCGCAACCCACGATCCGTCGACCATCAATATACCAAAGCGCCTTTCGCCGCCCGGTGACGAGTTTTTTCTGGGAACCGACGCGCTTGGGCGGGATATCCTGTCCCGGATATTGCATGGAGCGCGGTGGTCATTGGGTTTGGCGTTCCTGATATCGTTGATTGGCTTGTGTGTCGGCACTTTGATCGGTCTTCTGGCTGCGCTTGGTGGGAAGCTGGCAGATTGGGTGGTGATGCGGACAACCGATACCTTCCTATCATTTCCCGAACTGGTCGCAGCCGTGGTGATTGCGGGGCTCATGGGGGCAGGCACATGGAGCCTGATCTTTGCCCTGAGTGTGACTAGCTGGATGCGCTACGCCCGCGTGGCCCGTGGCATCGGCCTGTCACTGCAATCACGGGGCTACGTCATTCAGGCAAGGTTGGCTGGTATGTCGCCCCTCTACATCGCCCGGTGGCACTATCTGCCGTCTCTGCTTCCATCGCTTACCGTTGTGTGGACCGGCATGTTTGCCCGGGCAATCCTGGGCATCTCATCGCTGGGGTTCCTCGGCTTTGGTGTGCAGCCTCCGATGCCGGAATGGGGGACTATGTTACTGGATGCCCGCGTTCACATGCGCTCCACGCCCCTTCAGATGATCTGGCCCGGTCTGGCCGTCGTCGTTTCTGTCCTTGCCATCAATCTTGCTGGCGATGCGCTGCGAGATGCGCTGGCCAAAACAGAACGGGCCAAGTGACGCACTTGGATCTATCATCTCGTGGGATAGGTTCCGGGAGGAGTAGAATGGTGGGCGACCCTGGAATCAAATTTTCCATGAGTGTGAAGTGGCGATTAATCGCAATATTTTAAGGGAAATATTGCTGCTCCTGTAGCGATTGCCAAGTTGATTGTATCGAAAATTGACCCGAAAGTATCGAATGCGAGGGTTATGCCACCAGATCGAGTGGCAGGTCAGATATGTCCCTTACTGATTTCTCACAGGTTCACATTGAATGAATTGAAGTCATCAAGCATCTGGGTCGTTGCTTGTGTGAGGCACTAAGGGTCAGTTGAAAAGTGCGGGGTGTATAGGTTTGGGAACCTCAATCTCCGACAGGGTCCTCAAAAGAGTTTTTGCGTTAGCAATTCTGTTTCCAAGGGCCTTCTCAGGTTTTCTTTGCGCAGTTTCCGCCCAGGGGTCTGGGTAGCCTTCGCGAGACAAGAAAACAGCGGTCGCCGCAAGTTCTAATTCAATCGAGTCTGCCACTGCTGCGAGGGAGGCTAGGCCATGGCGCGGGTCAGCCGCATTTGCAGGCTGTTCTCCATCGACAGTGTATGTCGAGTAGGTCGCTCCCCACTGAGTCTGATCTTTCGTCTCATGCAGGTTGCCGATCAAAGTGCCAAACTCAGCCGAAGAAGCTAGGTCCTCACTGAATGGGCCGTAGTGCTTGTATGCAAACCTAAAATTATCATCCAACCCAGTGGCAGTCAAAAGGTAGGCAATCTTTTGCAATCTGGTTCTACCGACGATCCTTCCGCCAGCATCCTGAATGATATTAACTACTTCGTTAATCTTGATATCGGACATCAGTTGATCTCCCCTTCAACGATATCGGCGATGGTTTGGAGGGCATTATCATCACTCGCATCGTAGTACGCGCGAGTAAGCTTGTATACGCTCAGAGACTTTACAATCTCTGACCGCTGTCTGATGTCGATCAACTCGCCACCATCGGTACGTACGTTGATCTGTTCAGTATGCCCATTGCTGCCGCCGCTTGCTTTGTAGGGTTTGCGTTCAGCCACATCTACGATGATGCGAGGAACGACTGAGCTACTCCCCGATGTTTGGACAGGTTTTGGCGTAAATTAAGCTACTTT
>CAKMYZ010000025.1 GCA_929200255.1 uncultured Alphaproteobacteria bacterium
CTTTGTTGCAATAAATGCTATCAAAGGAGCGGCATCAAACCGTGACAGGTCCAGTGCAAAGACGTTTTCCGCGATGGACAATATCTCAAGTATTGCTTCTTCGTTGATCCGAGAGGGATCATCGAAGCTATGCAAGGCAAGTCTGAAGACGAATACGTTTTGCCCGCTGCTGCCTACGGAACCGCCAGTCAAGGGAATAAGCTGCATTATGGTGGAAATGATTAAAACCTTAATCGCCCCTCACACCCCGCTTGGTGCGTTTGATACATAAGGCCGGATACTTTTGAACAGAAGAAGAGTGGACATGCAGATATCTGTTGCCCGTGATGTGTTCCAGCTGGCGCAAGTGTTTAAGATCAGCCGCGGGTCGCGCACGCAGGCCAAAGTTTTGACGGCGACCATTGCTGCCGATGGCGTGGTGGGCAGGGGCGAGTGTGTGCCCTATGCCCGTTATGGCGAAACTCTGGAGAGCGTGACAGATCAGATCGTGGGTTTCACTGGGGGGTGGGCGGATTTGCCCGCTGCCCTGCCCGCCGGGGCAGCCCGCAACGCGCTGGACTGCGCATTCTGGGATCATGCGGCAAAAAGCGCAGGCAAGCGCGTCTGGGACTTGCTGGGCCTGCCCATGCCGCACCCAGAGGTGACCGCCTACACGCTGTCGCTGGATACGCCCGATGCGATGGAACAGCAGGCGGCCCGGAGTGCATCGCGCCCGCTTTTGAAAATCAAACTTGGCACGCCTGATGATATGGCCCGGCTCGAGGCCGTGCGCCGCGGTGCCCCCGACACCCCGATCATCGTTGACGCGAATGAGGGCTGGACAGCGGGAGTTTATACTGACCTCGCCCCCCATCTGATCCGCCTTGGTGTGCAGATGGTCGAGCAGCCCTTGCCCGCGGGTCAAGACGGTATGCTGGCCGAGATTGACCGCCCACTGCCCATCTGCGCCGACGAAAGCTGTCATGATCGCGCCAGCCTGCCCACGCTGAAGGGCAAATACGACATGGTGAATATCAAGTTGGATAAGACCGGCGGTCTGACTGAGGCATTGGCGCTGAAAGCCCAGGCGCTTGCCGAGGGGTATCAGGTGATGGTGGGCTGTATGGTGGGGTCGTCCCTCGCCATGGCCCCGGCGACCATTCTGGCGCAGGGCGTGGCGTTTACCGACCTTGACGGCCCGCTGCTATTGGCCGAAGACCGGGATGAACCTTTGAATTTCGATGAGAACGGCGTGCATCCGCCCGCCGCCGCACTTTGGGGATGACCATGCGCACAGTCTACGTCAACGGAGAGTACCTGCTAGAAAATGAGGCCAAAGTGTCGATCTTTGACCGGGGCTTTCTGATGGCCGACGGGGTGTACGAGGTGACCTCGGTACTGGATGGCAAGCTGATCGATTTTGCAGGCCACGCCAAACGGTTGGAGCGGTCATTGAACGCACTGGACATGCCGCACCCTGCGGTCCTGCCCGATCTGCTAGGGGTTCATCGCGAGCTGGTGCGCCTGAACGCGGTTGAGGAAGGGATGATCTATCTGCAAATCACACGCGGTGCCCCTGATGATCGCGACTTTGTCTTCCCTGACCCGGAAACGACGATGCCGACCGTGGTACTGTTCACCCAGAACAAGCCTGATTTGGCCAACAGCCCTGCGGCCAAGAAAGGGATCAAAGTGATCTCGATCAAGGATCAGCGCTGGGCGCGCCGCGACATTAAGACGGTGCAACTGCTTTTCCCATCCATGGGCAAGATGATGGCCAAGGCCGCCGGTGTCGATGATGCATGGATGGTCGAGGACGGAGCCGTGACCGAAGGCACATCCAACAACGCCTATATCGTCAAGGACAACACCATCATCACCCGGCATCTGGGCAGTGAAATCCTGCATGGGATCACCCGCGCTGCCGTGTTGCGCTTTGCCAAAGAGGCACAGATGAAAGTCGAGGAACGCTGTTTTACCATTGCCGAGGCACAGGCGGCGGATGAGGCGTTCATCACCTCAGCCAGCACCTTCGTGATGCCAGTTGTCGAGATTGACGGGGAAGCCATCGGCGTGGGTGAACCGGGGGCGGTGGTGACACGGCTGCGCGAGATCTATCTGGAAGAAAGCCGGAAGGCGGCTGTCTAGGGCCGGTCTTTCCCGGCTGTTCCATGGACAATGTCGAGGCGAACTCTGATCTACGGTTAGTCGGTTTGCGAAGCGGGTGGAGATGCCTAGAGGATCACCGCGACAATCACGGCCACAATGGGCAGCAGGATGAACATCGATGTCACCAGGCATCCAGTGGGCAGTTCAACGCCCTGAACGTTGCCTGACATGGCCTGATTGTTGCGTTGCGTATCATCCATATCGATCTGCCCGTTCTCTGATTTTGGTGATTGCAACAGACCCTGTCACGAAAATCGTTGGGTTGGCACGGGCGGCGCTATGTACTGTCAACCCGGGGGCGCCCGTCAGGGGCTGCAAAGGGCTTTTGCAGTGCCCGTTCAACAAGCTCTAACCGATCCTGCCCATAAAAGGCGTCGCCATCCACGATATAGGTGGGTGAGCCAAAGACACTGTTTACCTGCGCCCATTTGGTGTTTGATGTGCAACACATCCTGGCAGCCATTCGAGGCCGCGCGCGCGATCAGTGATTGCGCATCATGGCCCAATGCTGCGGCGATGTTGGCAAGTGTTGAGGGGTTGGAGAGGTCGGCATCATCGCGCCAATGCGCCTCCAAGATAGCATGTGCCATCTGGTCAACCGCCATCCCCGCTTCACCCAAGGCGATGATCATGCCAGAGGCAAGGCTATAGTCTGCATCGTGATAGGTGGGTCGGAAGTTGATGATCGGTACGTCCCGGTATTCGGCCCAACGCGCAATCTCGCGCCCGAAAAAGTAATCGGCGTGGGCTTGTGAGCGCTGTGCAAATGGTACGCTGCCCTGGGCTTCAACGACAGGTGAAAGGAGGATGGGTTTGTGGACCAGCGTGACATCACGCGCCGCACAGATTGCCGCCAGTTTGGCAGAGCCAAGGTAGGCAAAGACGGAATGCGCAGAGTAGACATAGGCGATCACGGGCCTGGGTGAAGTAGCGCCAGTCATACCCCCGCAACCCGTCTTTGTAACTCTTTCGCGCGCTCTGGAGCGACCCCCAGAACCGCTTCGATCCGGTGCAGCAGCTCGTCTTCTTCGTCGTGTTTGATCCCATCTGCAAAAACGACTTGCCAGAGGGCGGTCAGCGTCGCCTCTTTCTCGTCCACTCCGATGGCGTGTTCCAGAATGTCGGCGATGGCCGTTGTGTCGGGGATGTCCTTTTCCAGCACTTCGCACTCGGCACGCATCTTGGCAGCCGCGACCGGGTTGATCCCGTGGCGCTGGGCAAGGATCCGGTCGATCATCGCGATTTCTTCGAACAGATAGTGTTTGTCGGCCTTCGCTGCGCGCACCAGTAGCGCGCCCATTGCATGGCTCGCATCCGCCTCTGGCAATGGCGTGCGATATCCCGTTGGGTTATTAAAAAATGTGGTAAGCCGTTCGAGCATGGCTGATCTACCTTGTGAGAAGTTGGACGCTATCGGGTGTACCGTGCGGTCCATTTGCATTGAAGAAATAATGCGAAATCCACTGCCGCACGCCATGGTCCAGGTGCGAATAATTCGTCGTGGAAGCGTACACCTCGACGTGACCATCTGCGGCGAGGGCGACAGCAATATCCCCGGTCCTGGGGCACATCGAAAGATAGGCCATTTCGCCGCCACCCTTACGTGGAGCGTTTCCGTGGAGAGCGATGCATGTCCCGCTAAATCCAATAGGTGAATGTACGACCAATCGATCATGAAGCAGGTCAATGTCGTCGCCCAGCAATCGTCGCAATTCGCGTGCGACAATTTCGTCGTGCAAGATGGCCTGATAGTTGTGGGTGCCGATGTGTTCAGAAAGGTGACCCAACGCGCCATCTTTCCAATCTACGGCTTCCGCAAAGGCGGCGGCGTATGATGTCGCCCACAATCCGAAAACGACCGTGGCCAGGGCGTGAAGGCGACGCCTAGCCATGACTGACCTTAAACGCTTCTTTTGCTTCCGGCGACGCCTCGGTCTGATAGTTCGCCTTCCACTCGTCCATCGTCATCCCGTAGAACGCTTCGCGCCCTTCGTCTTTCGTCATCTCGATGCCGCGCTCATTTGCGGCTTCCTGATACCAGCGTGACAGGCAGTTCCGGCAGAAGCCTGCAAGGTTCATCATGTCGATATTCTGCGCATCTGTGCGGTCTTCCATCAGATGCTTGCGCAGACGGCGAAAAGCGGCAGCTTCAAGTTCGATACGGGTTTGCTCGTCCATGGTGTTCTCCTCAGAGGCCGGATTGGGCCAGTACGTCCGACAATACAGAAGCCAACCGATTTGCCCAAAGGGTTTGTCCGGCATCATCAGCGATCAGGTCTTGGCGCAACTCTATCAGGACGTTGGGGCGCCCATGTTGCAGCGCATGGCGGTCCACGGCGTCGCCGGGCAGATGGCCGGAATAGGGCTGATTGTCTCCTGTGACCCATCCTGCATCGCGGCAGGCGGCCATGAACGGTTTCGCCAACCTGTCGTCGTCGGCGTAGAGCACACCAATTTCCCAAGGGCGCGGTGGGCGGCCGTTCAGGCGTGGGGTGAAACTGTGTACAGCGCAGATGATCGGGTCGCCGATCTTGTTGGCCAGATCGGCATAGGCCACGTGATACGGGCGATATAGCCGCTGTAGGCGTTCTTCTTTCTCGGTCTCATCGGCGTTGCGGTTCGCCGGAATGATCGTGCCGTCGTAAAGGCGCATCATGATGGTGGGGTCGTCCTCACCGCGGTTGGGGTCACAGACCAACCGCGAGAACCGCGACAGGATGGCGGGGCTGTTCAGCACCGTGGCCAGATGGCGGGTCACACCTGCGGCCCCGATATCATAGGCGATGTGCCGGTCCATATCTGCCGCAGGCAGGCCAAGATCACCCCCATGCACCCAACCGGGGACATGATTGGTGGCGTGATCGCAGGCCACAAGCCATCTACCGGGGCGGTCGGCCCCGGCAATCTCAAACGGGTCGTTGGTCATCGCAGTGTCATTCCTTTGTTACGCCCTTTAGGCTAAAGCGCAGGGCATGAAAAGAGCGCGACCGGCTGGCCGCTGTGGCATTGGCGTATTGGAAATCAAGGCGCTCGGCGTCGCGCGAAAACTGCGCAACTGGCGGAGTTGATGCCGGAATGGAATTGCGCAATAAGGGCGCCAGCTGCGCTGTTAACGCTAACGGCGCTTGACGCATGAAGGATCAGACATGAAACGCCACCGTAATGTGAAAATCGTCGCGACGCTTGGACCAGCCTCTAACGACTACGAGATGATCCGCGCATTGCACGAGGCCGGTGCCGATGTATTTCGTCTGAACATGTCTCATGGTGATCACGCTGAGATTAAGGTCCGCCATGAGATCATCCGCCAGGTGGAAAAAGACCTCGACAGCCCGATTTCGATTCTGGCTGATTTGCAGGGGCCGAAGCTGCGGGTTGGTGTCTTCGCCAAGGATGAAGAAGAACTGGTTGAAGGCGCATCCTTCCGCCTTGATCTGGAGGATGCAGAGGGCGATGCCACGCGCGTGAAGCTCCCCCACAAAGAGATTTTCGACGCGCTCGAGCCCGGTGCCCATCTGCTGGTTAATGACGGTAAGATTAAGCTGCGGGTCAAGGAGTGCGGTGCGAGTTTCGCCGATTGCGAGGTTGTTGTGGGTGGCACGATATCCAATCGCAAGGGCGTGAACGTGCCTGATGTGGTCCTGCCATTGGCTGCCCTGTCCGACAAAGACCGCAAGGATCTGGAGTTTGTCTGTGATCTGGGTGTTGACTGGCTGGCGCTGTCATTTGTGCAGCGCCCGGCAGATGTGGAAGAGGCCCGCAAACTGGCCAAAGGCCGTGCGGCGATCCTGTCCAAAATTGAAAAACCCAACGCAGTGAAGGTGTTTGACAGTATCTTGGCGGTTTCTGACGGGATCATGGTCGCCCGTGGTGATCTGGGTGTTGAATTGCCCGTACAGAACGTGCCCCCGATCCAGAAACAACTGGTGCGCAAATGCCGGGCCGCTGCCAAGCCGGTGATCGTGGCGACACAGATGCTGGAATCGATGATCGATTCACCGATGCCCACCCGCGCCGAAGTCTCGGACGTGGCGACCGCGATCTATGAAGGGGCAGATGCGATCATGTTGTCGGCTGAATCCGCAGCAGGATCTTACCCCATTGAAGCGGTCAGTACGATGAGCAACGTTGCAGGCGAGGTCGAAGCCGACCCAACCTATACCGACATCATCGAAGCCTCGCGCAGGGCCGAACGGACATCGGTGGCTGATGGTATCGTATCTGCTGCCCGCGAAATTGCCGAGACGACGGATGTCAAAGCGATTTGCTGCTTCTCGCAATCGGGCACAACCGCCTTGTTGGTCTCGCGCGAACGGCCCCGCGTTCCGATTATCGCGCTGACCAATGATCTTAACACTGCGCGACGGTTGTGCCTGTCCTGGGGCACCAACTGTGTGGTCACTGGTGAGGTACACCGCTTTAAGGATGCGGTCATTGCGGCCGTCCGGGCTGCAAAGTCGCAAATGCTGGCCGGTGAAGACGATATGGTCGTTGTAACCGCAGGTGTGCCGTTCAATACGCCGGGGTCCACCAACATCCTGCGCGTGGCGCCTTGTGCTGAAAGGTTGATCTACGCCTCCGAAACCGAATAGGACTGGTCCGGGGGCGCAGCACGGGACAGTTGCATGGATTTTGATCTGATATTTGTCATTGGCGTGACGCTATTGGCTTTTGTTATTCCCGCTACGGTGAGCGCTTATGCAGATCGGCGTTGGCCCAAAATGGCGATGATGATGCTGTTAGTTGGCGGCGGGGCAATTGCCTATGCCGCTCAGGAAAACCCGGATACCTACAGCCTTGATACGCTTGACGATGTGATCGTCGAAGTTCTGGGCCGGTATATGAACTAAGCCCTTGCGCCAAATGGGGATGCATCCTATATGGCGGCCTTCACCCGCGCGTCCGGCCAGTATGGCATGCCGAGTCGCGCGTTCCGACCGACCCGAAAGAGGAGACGGAAATGCCGAAGATGAAGACAAAGTCGAGCTGCAAAAAGCGGTTCAAAGTGACGGCCTCTGGCCGTGTTGTGGCGGCCCAGGCGGGCAAGCGTCATGGCATGATCAAGCGCACAAACAAATTCCTGCGTAACGCACGCGGCACCACAACCCTGTGCAAGGCTGATGAAGGTATCATCAAGCCTATGATGCCCTACGCGAAATAAGGAGAATTTGATATGCGAGTTAAAGGTGGAACCGTCACGCACCGTCGTCACAAGAAAGTTCTCGACGCTGCCAAAGGATATTACGATCGCCGCTCCAAGACCTTCAAGGTCGCCAAGCAGGCCGTCGACAAAGCCAACCAATACGCCACGCGTGACCGTCACAACCGCAAGCGCAACTTCCGCGCATTGTGGATCCAGCGGATCAACGCAGGTGTTCGTTCCGTGGATGAGAGCCTGAACTATTCCAAGTTCATCAACGGCCTGACACTGGCCGGTATTGAAGTTGACCGTAAGGTCCTGGCCGATCTGGCTGTCAACGAACCTGATGCGTTTGCGACAATCGTTGGCAAAGCCAAGGATGCGCTGGCCGCGTAAGGCCCCGCAACCTCAAATATTCTGAAAAGCCGTGCAGGAAACTGCGCGGCCTTTTTTGTCTGTGCGCCCGGGGGCGGGGCTGTCATCGCCGTTTCCAAATGCGGCGGGTGAGAAGATGTTCCCCAAAAGTTGTGCCAGCGGTTGCGCAAGGCCACCCGACATAAATGCTGACAACGAGGTTCTTCATGGGTCCGGACGCATCCCGAAAGGCGAAATTTACCCGCATCATTCTGGCTTACTCCCTTACTCGGTAGGTGATGCTGATGTGTCAGCTTTTGGACGGATCAAAGGGGCGCATCTTCTCCAGAAACATCTGCCTGTCCCGCTGGTTGCGCATCTTGAAGGCGCGATGGCTCAACTGCGTCAGAGGGAGGAAGGCGGTGTTGCCGATACCGTCGATGATCACCAGCTTTGGCACGTCGTCGCCCGTCACCAAAGCGTTCTGCAAACCGATGTCTTTCCATTCCACACCTGCGGTCAGTAGATCATCAAACAGCTGATTGGCGTCGGCAAACAGGGCATCATAGCGTGGCTGATCACCGTCCAGCGCTGTCAGAACCGTCTTAAGCTCGGGTGCCAGAGTGCCGCTGGACGTTGTGATCCGCTCGACCACATAACCCGGTCCCAGCGACGTATCGCAAAACCCATACATCCGCGGCATGCGGTCGAAATGATGGCCAAGCCGGACCATTGCCGCCAGATACTCGCTCATCTCCAAATGCCAGATCCGCATCTGACGATAGCGGCGCGAGGCGGGTCTGCGACCCTCATAGCGCTTCTTGGATGGACGGGCGACTTTGATTAACTGATCGGGTGCTGTGGGGTGTTGGTACACCGTCTGCTGTGCGCCAGCACCAATAGGGTCTTGCCCATCCAGGTTGATAGTCTTGTCTGGCACGTCGCCGCCTGCTTGCTTGTGGTCCAACCTCAGGTACCAAGGTTTAGGGCTGCGTCAGCCTGTGGTCAACGGCACGCGTCGTCTCCGGCATGCTTGCAACCAAGCACCCATTTCGCTAGCACCGCCCTAACATTTGCTAAGGGCTGACCTGATGGACGATCTGAAACAAAAATATCTTGGTTTGATTGCCGATGCCGCCGATGAAGCCGCGATTGAAGACCTACGCGTGCAGGCCGTCGGCAAAAAAGGCGAGATCAGCCTGAAAATGCGCGAACTGGGCAAGATGACGGCAGAGGAACGGCAGGTCGCTGGTCCTGCGCTGAACGCCCTGAAGGATGAAATCAATTCGGCGCTCTCCGCCAAAAAGGCCGGCCTTGCCGATGCCGCCCTTGATGCCCGTCTGCGCGGCGAATGGCTGGATGTGACGCTGCCGTCGCGTGCGCGCCGTCAAGGCTCCATCCACCCGATTTCCCAAGTCACCGAAGAGGTCACCGCGATCTTTGCCGATATGGGCTTTCGCGTGGCCGAAGGCCCGCAGATCGAAAGCGATTGGTACAACTTCGACGCGCTCAACATCCCTGGCCACCACCCGGCCCGGGCGGAAATGGATACGTTTTATACCCACCGTGCCGCGGGCGATAACCGTCCGCCCCATGTGCTGCGCACGCATACCAGCCCGGTTCAGATCCGGTCGATGGAGGCCACAGGCGCCCCCACCCGTATCATCTGCCCCGGTCGGGTCTATCGCGCTGACTACGACCAGACGCACACGCCGATGTTCCATCAGGTCGAGGGGCTGGCGATTGACAAAGACATCTCCATGGCGAACCTCAAATGGGTGCTGGAAGAGTTCGTCAAAAGCTACTTTGAGGTCGATAACGTCGATATCCGCTTCCGCGCGTCCCACTTCCCCTTCACCGAACCATCGGCCGAGGTTGACATCCGCTGTTCATGGGAAGGCGGCACGCTGAAAGTGGGTGAGGGCGATGACTGGTTGGAGATTTTGGGGTCCGGCATGGTGCATCCCAAGGTGCTGGAAGCTGGCGGGATTGACCCCGCCGAATGGCAAGGCTTTGCCTTTGGCATGGGCATCGACCGGATCGCGATGCTGAAATACGGGATCCCTGATTTGCGGGCTTTCTTTGACAGCGATTTGCGGTGGCTGCGGCATTATGGGTTCGCGGCGCTGGATCAGCCGACGCTGCATGGTGGTTTGAGTCGGTGAGTGGCACGGCACTGTCCGTAAGTTGGCTTGCCCTGTTGTTTGCGGTAGCCGGGTACATCCTCAAAAGATGGTGGGACAATGCCGATTCGATAATGGAGCATCGGACAAAGGCATACGGAAATTACTTTGCGGCAACTTATGATTTGGGTCGCGAGTTAATGCATAGGCCCAATGATCCAGAATCTGAGCTGGTTTTGCAGGCCTACGAAAAATTTCAAAATACCAGCGCAGATTTCTTACTCCACGCTTCGCCTCGCGCGATGATAATCTCTGATGAATTTTTCAATCGTTTTGCTGCTCTGCGGGATGCGGATCGCAAGAGTTGGACCGATGAGGACAGACAGTATTTGGTGGCACAGCTTAATGAAGCACTTGGTGTTCTACGCGAGCAGTTGAAATCTGAGATGTTCTTGACGCAGCCAAGATTTCAACTTGAGCGGTTTCGACATCGAAAAGAATGGGACAAGCTTAGAGCGAGCACTGAAGCAACCGAAAAAGAAAAGTAATGTAGATGAGTTGGAGCCCGCCCGGCTCGCCGGGCAGCGCCCGGACCTCCCCCATGGGGAGGGCGCTTTTGCAACGTCGCACCATACTCTGAGGTCAGCGATTGTGACCACGCCATGCCAGACAGAACTGCCTTGGCGCCTCCCCGAGGTCCGGGCGCTGCCCTCCCGTTCCGTTCCAAATCACTGTAGGGTGGGTGAAACCCACGCGCCCCAAACCCACCCGACGAGGCCCCAAATGACCAACGACACCGAAGACCTGCAAGACACATACCCCGGCGCGGGTACGTTCAAGTTCGGCGATAGTGCCGAACTCTGCCAACGCCTTATCGCCCTTGTCCGCCAAGGCAAGAAGACCGCCACTTGCGGTGCGCTATCCGATTTCGAAGGCGAGCCTGAGGCGATGCCTGTCGTCGGCCGCTGCGATATCGCGGCGAATTGGGATGGCACCCCGGCACTGGTGATCCGCACCACCCAGGTGCAGGAAATCCGCTATTGTGACGTGACCGAAGAGATGGCGCTGGCAGAGGGTGAGAACGACAGCCTGCTGGGCTGGCGCAAGGACCACAAGGCGTTCTTTAAACGCAACGGCGGCTTTGACACTGAAATGATGCTGGTCTTTGAACATTTCGAACTGGTTGAGGATCTGGCCGGGCGCGAGCTTTGACGCCTCTTCCCCATTCTGCGCCAATCCGTTAAGCCGCTAGCAACATATTCTATCCGCAGGGTCCTCCGATGAAATTCACGCTTTCCTGGCTGAAACACCACCTTGAAACTGACGCGTCAGTGGCTGACATCGCCTATGCGCTGACCGACCTCGGACTTGAGGTTGAGGGCATCGAAAACCCCGCCGAACGCCTTGCAGAGTTCAAGATCGGCAAGGTGGTGAGCGCGGAGAAACACCCCGATGCGGATCGGTTGAAGGTCTGTCAGGTGGATACTGCCGATGGCCCCACCCAGATTATCTGCGGCGCACCCAATGCCCGCGCAGGCATCACCGTTGTGATCGCCAGCCCCGGCACCTATGTTCCCGGCATTGATACCACCATCGGCGTTGGCAAAATCCGCGGGATCGAAAGCCACGGCATGATGTGTTCCGAACGCGAGATGGAGCTGTCAGACGAACATGATGGCATCATCGAACTGCCCTCGGGCGACGTGGGCGAGCGTTTCACCGATTGGCTGGCCAGTAACAAACCAGAGCGTGTCGATCCGGTGATAGAGATTGCGATCACACCCAACCGTCCCGATGCGCTGGGCGTGCGTGGCATCGCTCGTGATCTTGCAGCACGGGGCCTTGGCGTGTTGAAACCGCTGGCTGTTGATCCGGTGCCTGCTAGCTTCACGGCGGGTCTGAATGTCACGATTGATGATGACACCCGCGATGGCTGCCCGGTCTTTTGCGGTCGTCTGATCAAGGGTGTAAAAAACGGCCCCAGCCCTGACTGGTTGCAAGCGCAGCTGCGCGCGATTGGCCTGCGCCCGATCAGCTTTCTTGTCGATGTCACCAATTGGTTCACCTATGATCTGAACCGCCCTTTGCACGTTTTTGACGCGGATGAAGTGGCAGGCAATCTGCGGGTGCATCGTGCTGCGGGGGGCGAGAGTATCACCGCGCTGGATGATAAAGACTATACCCTGCAAGCAGGTCAGATGGTCATTTCTGATGACAACGGCCCTGAAAGCATCGCCGGTGTGATGGGTGGGGCTGAAACCGGCTGCACCGCAGATACCGTGAATGTCCTTGTTGAAAGCGCCTATTGGGACCCGGTGCAGATCGCCTACACAGGCCGCGCACTGAAGATCAATTCAGATGCCCGCTATCGGTTTGAACGCGGCGTGGATCCGGCGTTTACGCCTGAGGGACTGGAGCATGCTGTGCGGATGATCGTGGATCATGCAGGCGGCGAAGCCTCTGAGCTGATCCAGGCAGGCGCGGTGCCTGATACATCCCGCGCTTACAAACTGGACGCCAAACGTGTCATTTCGTTGGTTGGTATGGACATCCCAGAGGCCACGCAGCGCAACACCCTGACCGCCCTTGGTTTCACCATGGAGGGCGACATGGCGCATGTGCCGTCCTGGCGCCCAGATGTGCAGGGGCAGGCCGATCTGGTGGAAGAGGTCGCGCGCGTCGCATCCCTGACCAAGCTGCAAGGTAAACCCTTGCCGCGCGTGGAGGCAGGCGTGCCAAAACCCATTCTGACGCCGGGCCAGAAACGTCAGCAGGCGGCGCGGCGCACGGCGGCGGCATTGGGGTACAATGAATGTGTCACCTACAGTTTTATTGATGCGCAGGCCGCCACGCTGTTTGGCGGTGGCGACGATGCGACCATGCTGGAAAACCCGATCAGTTCGGAAATGTCGCATATGCGGCCCAATTTGTTGCCTGGATTGCTGCGGGCTGCGGCGCGCAATCAGGCGCGGGGCTTCATGGATATGGCCTTGTTTGAGGTTGGTGCCGGGTTCCACGGTGGCGAGCCGGGCGAACAGCATATGCTGGTCTCAGGCGTGTTGATCGGGCGTACGGGGCCGAAGGACGTGCATGGGACATCGCGGAGTGTTGATCTTTACGACGCGAAGGCCGACGCGGAGGCGGTGCTGGCTGCCATTGGCGCCCCCGCCAAGGTGCAAATCCTGCGCGGTGCGTCCGACTGGTGGCATCCGGGACGGCATGGCAAAATCTGCCTTGGCCCGAAAAAAGTGCTGGGCATCTTTGGCGAATTGCACCCACGTGTCCTGCGGGAAATGGATATCAAAGGCCCCGCCGTGGGCTTTACCATCTGGCCGGACGAGGTGCCGACACCAAAGAACAAGACTGCGACACGGGCCGCACTGGCCGCAACGGATTTGCAAGCGGTCGAACGCGACTTTGCCTTTGTGGTTGATGCAGAGGTCGAAGCGCTGACGCTGGTGAATGCCGCGGCAGGCGCGGATAAGGCGCTGATCACGGACGTGCGCGTCTTTGACGAATTCATCGGTGGGTCGCTGGGCGAGGGCAAGAAATCCCTTGCGGTCACGGTGCGACTACAGCCGACAGATAAAACACTGAAGGATGCGGATATCGAAGCGGTCAGCGCCAAGATCGTCGAGAAGGTGACCAAAGCCACCGGGGGTAGCTTGCGCGGATGACCCTGCGGCGCGCGACCCAGGTCGACGTGGTGGGTTTGACCGCGGTGCTGGTTGCCGCCTACGCCCCATTTCAAACTCTGGGTTTACCGCCGGTCACTGAGGGTATCGCCGAGGATATCAGAGACCACAACGTCTGGGTGGCGGAGCAGGGCGGCATCGTGTGTGGCGGGATTGTTCTGGTGCTTGGCACACAGGCGCACATCGCCAATCTGGCCGTGCATCCTGATGCGGGTGGGCATGGGATAGGCACCGCGCTGATTGATCAGGCGCTGGCTGCTGCGACTGCTGCGGGCCATCGTCAGGTGCAATTGGCGACCCATGCAAAGATGGCTGCAACCCAGGCGTTTTACCGAAAAACCGGGTGGGAAGAGGCTGGCCGCGACGGGGATAAAGTCTATTTTACCAGGCAATTGAATTGAAGGAGCCGCGACCATGACATTGAAAATATATCTTTCGGGCGAAATCCACACAGATTGGCGCGACCAGATCACCGGCGGGGCGCAGGGGCTGGATGTCAGCTTTGACAGCCCGGTGACCGACCACGCTGCATCTGATGATTGCGGGGTCGCGATCATGGGGTCAGAGGACAAGAAATTCTGGCACGACAACAAGGGTGCTAACCTCAACGCGATCCGCACGCGGCATGGCATTCAAAACGCGGATATCGTGGTGGTACGCTTTGGCGAGAAATACAAACAGTGGAACGCGGCCTTTGACGCAGGCTATGCCGCTGCCTTGGGCAAGTCGCTGATTGTGATGCACGGTGCCGAGCATGAGCATCCGCTGAAAGAGGTGGATGCAGCGGCGCTGGCGGTGGTGGAGACGCCCGAGCAGGTGGTGAAGATCCTACGCTACGTGCTGGATGGGGTGCTGCCGGGGTAGGGCGCCTGTGGTGGCGGTGAATGATGGGCATAAGCCCAAACGGTCAGATGCCGCACCGTGGACAAATGCCAGTCCTATTTAATCCTGGATGGTGCATTTCAAGGGGCGTCAATTCGACAGCCCGAGGTTCTTGGCCCCCTCGCGTGCGGCCGCCATCAATTCGGCCTGAAACGAACTGTCATCGATCGCGCGCGCAAGGACCATTCCTCCAACCGTGATCATGCAAAGCGTCAGTGCAACCTTGCGGTTCCGCGTCTTCGAGGGGGAATTCAGGTTGTCTTGAAAAAGACCAAGCATCGTTTCAAGGACACGCTGGTAGGCAATCTTTACTTCAGGCCCCTGTCGGGAAACATCGGATGGCACCGCAATCATTGGGCAAAGGGTCTCATCATCATGTGCAAGTTGGGTTTTGTCGATGTACCCATTCATGAATGCCTCTATGAGCGCTGGCCCGGAAAGGGTCGTATCTGCATCGACTGTCTTTGCAAAATCTTCGCAGAAGCTATCAACTGATGCCGCAAAAAGTTGCTCCTTGTCTTTGAAGTGGTGATAAAAGCCGCCACGTGACAGTCCGGCAGCTTTCATAATCTGGTCAATCGAAACACCATCGAACCCTTTCAAATTAAACTGCTTTCTCGCAGCATCGATGACTTTTTTCTTGGTGCGGGCACGGTGCTCAGGAGTGTAGGGCATGTATTGTTGTCTATCGTGAGTTCGAGGGATCATCTGCAAAAATCTATTTAAACACTTTAACATAAATAGAGGCGTGGCAAAGAGTGAACTCCACGTTCTTTGTCACTTAACTAAGAGGTAAATCATGCCCCTGGAATCTGTCACCGACGCCACATTTGATGCCGCAGTGTATCAGTCCGAGATACCGGTTTTGGTCGAATTTGGGACCCGTTGGTGTGCACCATGCAAGCAAATTGAACCATCATTGAATGCTCTTGCAATTGAACTCAAAGGGCAGGTGAAAGTGTTACAAGCCGACGTTGATGAAGCGCCAAATACCTCAATGAGTTTAGGGGTGCGAGGTATCCCAGCGCTGTTTATTTTTAGTGATGGTCAGGTGGTAGCAAACAGGACCGGAGCTGCGTCAAAACCTGTGCTTCAGGATTGGGTGGAGGCGTCAGTTTCGATCAGCAATTGCACTGCGTGAATGGCAAGTTTGTCTGCACAGCGGGCCGTTACCCACTGTGCAGGTTTTGATGTCAGGCATTAGGACGGATCAGGGATCCGCTTGCCCTTTTCTACTGCTGGGCGCGCAAAAAACCGCTCAACATAGGCGGGGACGTTTTTGAGGTCGTGATAGCCGACCGCATCCTTCGTGCCATAAAACTCCAGCGCGTTGATCCATGGCGCGATTGCCATATCTGCGATGGAATACTCCCCTGCGATCCAGTCTTGGCCTTCCAACTGCTTGTCCACAACGGCCAGCAGGCGGATCGCCTCATCCCGGTAACGTTCACGCGGGCGCGGGTCGTCGATGTCTTTGCCCGCGAATTTGTAGAAAAAGCCCATCTGCCCCAACATCGGGCCAAGCCCGCCCATCTGGAACATCAGCCATTGGGTGATCTTGGCCTTGTCCGCACCGTTGGAGCCAATGAACTTTCCCGATTTTTCAGCAAGATACAGCAAAATTGCTCCGCTTTCAAAAATACCGATCGGGCCATCTGGCCCATTGGGGTCAATGATCGCAGGGATTTTGTTATTGGGGTTCAGTGACAGGAAGGCTTCGCTTTTGACGTCCTCGTCCCTCAGCGTCACCAGATGCGGTTCATATGCAAGGCCCATTTCCTCAAGTGCGATGGACACTTTCACACCGTTGGGCGTGGGATAGGCATAAAGCTGGATCACGGATGGGTCCTTGGCGGGCCAGCGGGCTGTGATCGGGAAGGCGGATAGGTCAGCCATGATGCGACCTCCTTTTCAAAATTTCGATCATCTAAAGGTAGGGGGAAATCAGATGAATAAAACCCGTGTCTCTGTGATGGAATATGCGTAACAATGTGCGCAGTTGCGCAGTGGGCCAAAGACCAACGCGCCAAAACAACACAATGGGGACAACTATGCTTAACGAATTCAAAGACTTCATCGCCAAGGGCAATGTCATGGACATGGCCGTGGGTATCATCATTGGTGCGGCCTTTACCGCGATTGTGACATCATTGGTGGGCGATCTGATTAACCCGATCATCGGCCTTGTGTCCGGCGGTGTCGATTTCACCAATAACTACGCCGTGCTGGGTGGTGACGTGCCAGAGGGCGCATCGCTTGAGGCCGCACGCGAGGCCGGTGCCTCGATCTTTGCCTATGGTGCTTTCATCATGGCGATCATCAACTTCCTGATCATCGCCTTTGTGGTGTTCATGCTGGTGCGCTACGTCAATAAGGTCAAAGCAGCAGCTACTCCGCCGGTTGAAGCCACCGACGAGCCAAAGGGTCCAACCACCGAGGAACTTCTGGCTGAAATTCGCGATGCGCTCAAGGCAAAGGCCTGATCGCAATTGGGAACGTGTTGAGAAGGGCCCGCTCGTGTAGCGGGCCCTTTGTTTGCGGTTCCGGCAATCGAATACGCAAGCTGTACTCGCCCGAATAGGGCCCTAACCCCAGGTCAGCCTAAACCCCGCAGAAACTCGGTGAGTGCATCAGTCACGGCTTCGGGTTGCTCCACTGGGGATGTGTGCCCGGCATCGGGCACCTGCACAAAGCGCGACCCGACGATTGCCGCATGCATCGCCTTGGCATCGGAAGGTGGCGTCGGGATATCCTCGGCACCAACCACGATCAGCGTAGGGGGTGGTGATCCGACCGCACGCAGATCGTCCAGCACGTCGTCACGATCAAAGATGGCCCGCCCGAAATGTCGTACTGATGTTTTGTTCAACCTGCCAATATAAGCTTTCCAGCTGTTAAAGTCTTCCCGTCTGTCGGGGTCTGTCCGAAAGGTCTGTCCCATCATTAAGGGCAGCACTTTACCCAAAATGGGCGGGATCCCAAAAAGTCGCACAAAAAATAGCAACCGATCGTATTGCTTCAGGCTGATGGGATCTTCGGCACCGGCGCTCGTATCAATCAGGATCAGGGATTTGATGAGCTTGGGTCGTTTCAACAACAGCCGCATTCCCACATAGCCGCCTGTCGACATGCCCGCAAAATGCACCGGTCCATCACAGAGTGCGTCAATCAACTCAGCCGCATCACCTACCAGATCATATAGACCAAAGGGTTTCAGGCAGGGGTCACTTTGTCCATGTCCGCGGTGATCATAGGCGATTACCCGGTAGGATTGGCTGAGCGCTGCAATCTGTGCCGCGAACATACGGTGGTCCATCAGATAGCCATGCGAAAAGATGATGGTTTCGGGCCCTGATCCGGCGTCGTGATAGTGCAGTTGTCTTCCGTTGATTGCGATCTTGGGCATCGTTGTGTGTCCTATCAGCTTGGCCGTGACGCTACAGGCCGCTACGCCGCCCGGCAAGTCAGCGAGGTAGGCCCAAAGTGGTCGGCGCCGTTGGACGGTTGTCAGCTCCGGGGTTTCGCCAGTTTGCTAAGGAGGCGCCCAAGCGCGACAGCTTCGGAATTGCTGAGCCTGTGTTCGATGGATCTGACCAGCATCGCAGCATAGATTGGCCACATGACCTTGCGGGTGTCGCGCCCCTTTGGGGTCAGTCTGATGATCTGTCCTCGGCCATCATTTTCAACATCCTGTCGCGTGATAAGGCCAGCCTTTGCGATCCTGTCCAGGAGGCGCGATGTCCCATACTGAGGCAGGAGCAATCGTTCTTTCAGCTCATAAGGGCGAATTCCGTCAGCCCCGGCTTTTTCGATTTCAAGCAGCGCGTCGTACCAGCTTAACTTCGGTAGTCCGTGGGTCTTCAATTCGGCTTCAATGCTATCTGTTAAGTCTTGGCTAACTGTGAGCAGCGATGTCCAGATACGTGTGGTCTGTGAGGTCGGGTTGGTCATGGTGCAATATACGTACAAAGATGCATTTGCATCAATATTGACGTGGGTGGATTTGTCACCTATTTAGATGCAATTGCATCTACTAGGAATCGGTAAATGACCCTGCACCTGATGAGCCACACGCTCTGCCCCTATGTTCAACGCGCGTCGATTTCCATGTTTGAGAAAGGCGTGCCTTTTGAACGCACTGACATTGATCTTGCTAACAAACCTGATTGGTTTCTGGCACTCTCACCGCTTGGTAAGACGCCTGTCTTGTCTCATGATCAGCGACCAATTTTCGAATCCGTAGCGATTCTGGAGTATCTGGAAGATACGCAACCACTCCCGCTTCATCCCAGCGATCCCATGGCCCGCGCGCAGCATCGAGGGTGGATCGAGTTCGGTTCATCAATCCTGAACGACATAGGCGGATTTTACAGCGCCGGGGATGTAGATGCATTCGATCAGAAGGTGGCCGTATTGAACAAAAAGCTCACTCAGTTAGAGGAACAACTGGGTGATGGCCCGTTTTTCGCGGGGCGTGATTTCTCGTTGGTTGATGTGGTTTTTGGCCCGGTGTTCCGATACTTCGATACATTTGATGAAATCGGCGACTTTGGCATCTTGACTGGCAAAGCAAAGGTGCAGGCGTGGCGAAAAGAACTGGCGGCGCGCCCATCAATAAAACAGGCTGTTTCCGAACAGTATCCTGACTTGCTCAGAGCGTTCCTGCTCAAGCGTGACTCGCACCTGTCCAGCCTTATGAAGCTAAAAACGGCTGGAGATTGATTGTCAGCAACCATTTGGGCGGGGCCAAAGCTGCCGGTGTCGTAACCCCGGCATCCGACAGCCCCGTCCTGTTTGCAGTCCCGCACCAACGTGGCGGCAGGTTGGCCGCTACTTACCCTTTTAACGCGAGGTCTGGTGAGATCACATCAATACCCAGCGCTTTGCCCACGGCAGCATAGGTCAACTGCCCGGCATGCACGTTCAACCCGTTCAGCAGATGCGGGTCATCCTCACATGCCTGCCGCCAACCTTTGTTCGCCAATGCAAGCATGAAGGGCATCGTCGCGTTGCCCAGGGCAATGGTTGATGTCCGGGCAACGGCACCGGGCATGTTCGCGACACAGTAATGCATGATCCCGTCCACGTCGTAGACCGGATCCTGATGCGTTGTCGCCTTGGAGGTTTCAAAACACCCGCCCTGATCAATCGCCACATCCACAAGCGCTGCGCCGGGCTTGAGTTCGGACAGCTGCGCTCTGGAGATCAGTTTGGGCGCCGCCGCACCGGGGATCAGCACGGCACCGATGATCATGTCGGCGTCGCGTGCCAGCTCCATCGTGTTGCCAGCGCTGGCGTAGCTGTTTTTGAACTGTCCGCCAAAGACATCATCAAGGTAACGCAAACGGGGCAAGGACCGGTCAAGGACGGTGACGTCTGCCCCCATGCCTGCGGCGATCTTGGCGGCATGTGTGCCCACCACGCCGCCGCCAATGACGAGAACCCGCGCAGGGCCCACACCCGGCACACCGCCCATCAGCACACCGCGCCCGCCATTGGCCTTTTGCAGGGTCCATGCGCCGACCTGTGGTGCAAGCCGCCCTGCCACTTCTGACATCGGTGCAAGCAGCGGCAGGCCACCCCGGTCGTCGGTCACAGTTTCATAGGCAATGCAGGTGGCACCGGATGCCATCAGATCATGCGTCTGTGCTGGATCGGGGGCAAGGTGCAGATAGGTGAACAAAATCTGACCTTCGCGCAGCATCTTACGCTCAACAGCCTGCGGTTCCTTCACCTTGACGATCAAGTCGGCGGCAGCAAAAACATCTGCGGCAGTGGCTGCTATCTCGGCCCCGACGGCGAGATAGTCATCGTCGGTAAACCCGGCGCCGAGGCCCGCGCCTTGCTCCATCACAACGCTATGGCCGTGGTTCACCGCTTCGCCAGCGGCGTTTGGCGTCAGGCCAACGCGGAATTCCTGTGGTTTGATCTCTTTTGGGCACCCAATGCGCATGATCTGTCTCTCCCTGTTCTGGAATGGATGATCTGCCTGTGTCTGAGCAATGTCAGACGATTGCTTCCTTGTTGTTTGCGATAACGGTGGTAGAAATACGCGTAAAACTCGAAAATGTTCGAAGGAACGTGCGCAAGATGAAACTGGACAGTATTGATCGTCGAATCCTTGAGATTTTGCAAAAGAAAGGCCGCATCTCGAACGCGGATCTATCAGAGCAGGCCAATCTGTCGGCCTCTGCCTGTCACCGGCGCGTACACCGTCTGGAAAAGGAGGGTTTCATTCGCGACTACGTGGCCCTGCTGGATCCGCGCAAAGTGGGTCGCCCTACGACCGTCTTTGTCGAAATCACACTGAGTGGGCAGGCCGACGAGGTGCTTGATGCCTTTGAAAAGGCGGTCGCAAGGGTGCCGGATGTGCTCGAATGCCATTTGATGGCGGGCACTGCGGACTATCTGCTCAAGGTCGTGGCGGGCGACACCGAAGATTTTGCACGGATCCATCGGCGTTATCTTGCGACATTGCCGGGGGTGGCGCAGATGCAATCGTCCTTTGCGCTGCGCACGGTCCGGCAGACGACAGCGATGCCGGTGTGAGGATCTTTTTGTTCCCCAACTCTCTTTGCGGGTCGGGGCCCGCAAATCGGATTGAAAGAACTCTTGGCCGCCTCAACGTTTGGAGACGCATCTCTGCACGTTAAGGCAGGTGCCCAAAGGCATTCATGTCGGCGATCGCTTTCGCGACCATCCCCCAAGCTTTGTGATGTTCGGTAGGGGGTACATGTAAACGATGATGGCCTTGGTGCGCGCGCCATGACTGCCTGTGAAGCAACCGCATCGTTCTAAGCGGTGCTTTTGAAGGGTAAGACTCTAAACTTAGGTTGCCACCTCCCGTATCCCCCTCTATACGCCACCCATCGCCGCACCTCGGGATTCGTTCCGGGGTGTTGTTATTGTTACTATGGGCACCTACGGGGGCCTTTCACATCAGGGTCTACCCAGTAGGCCCGCCAAGCAAACGGAAGAAGCTAACATGGCACTCAAGTCGTACAAACCGACGACGCCGGGCCAGCGTGGGCTGGTGCTGATCGACCGTTCGGAGCTTTGGAAAGGACGTCCTGTTAAGTCTCTCACTGAGGGTCTTACGAAATCAGGCGGCCGGAACAACACCGGACGGATTACAATGCGTCGTATTGGTGGGGGCGCAAAGCGTCTTTACCGCATCGTCGATTTCAAGCGGAACAAGCTGGACATGTCCGCTGTTGTCGCACGGATCGAATATGACCCGAACCGCACCGCATTCATCGCGCTGATCCAGTACGAAGACGGTACACAGAATTACATCCTTGCCCCGCAGCGCCTTGCTGTTGGCGACAAGGTGATCGCATCTGCCAAGGCTGACATTAAGCCGGGTAACGCCATGCCCTTCAGCGGCATGCCAATCGGTACGATCATTCACAACATCGAAATGAAGCCGGGCAAAGGCGGCCAGATCGCCCGTGCTGCTGGTACTTACGCCCAGTTTGTGGGCCGTGATGGTGGCTACGCACAGGTCCGCCTGTCTTCCGGTGAATTGCGCCTGATCCGTCAGGAATGCATGGCGACCGTTGGTGCTGTGTCTAACCCTGACAATTCAAACCAGAACTTCGGTAAAGCGGGCCGTACCCGCCACAAGGGCATCCGCCCAAGTGTCCGTGGTGTTGCCATGAACCCGATCGACCACCCGCACGGTGGTGGTGAAGGCCGCACATCTGGTGGTCGGACGCCTGTCACCCCTTGGGGTAAAGACACCAAGGGCAAGCGCACTCGTAACAAAAACAAAGCATCGCAGCGCCTTATCGTGCGTTCGCGTCATGCCAAGAAGAAGGGTCGTTAATTATGGCTCGTTCCGTCTGGAAAGGCCCCTTTGTGGACGCCTATGTTTTGAAAAAAGCAGAAGCATCCCGCGAAAGCGGCCGCAACGAAGTGATCAAGATCTGGTCGCGCCGTTCAACAATCCTGCCTCAGTTCGTTGGCCTCACCTTTGGTGTGTACAACGGCAAGAAGCACATCCCTGTCAATGTCAGCGAAGACATGATTGGTCAGAAGTTTGGTGAATATTCCCCAACACGGACCTATTATGGCCATGCCGCTGATAAAAAAGCGAAGCGGAAGTAAGCCATGAGCAAGGATAAGAATCCCCGCCGCGTGGCCGATAACGAAGCAATGGCAAAACTGCGCATGCTTCGCACGTCCCCGCAAAAGCTGAACCTCGTTGCTGGCCTGATCCGCGGCAAGAAAGTCGAGCAGGCACTGACTGACCTGACTTTCTCCAAAAAGCGGATTTCGGACGATGTGAAGAAATGTCTTCAGTCGGCCATCGCCAACGCAGAGAACAACCACAACCTTGACGTCGATGAACTGGTCGTCGCAGAGGCTTATGTCGGCAAGAACTTGACCATGAAGCGCGGACGCCCACGGGCTCGCGGTCGTTTTGGCAAGATCATCAAGCCATTCGCTGAAATCACCATCAAGGTGCGTCAAGTTGAGGAGCAATCATAATGGGTAACAAAGTAAACCCGATCGGTATGCGTCTTCAGGTCAACCGCACCTGGGATAGCCGTTGGTACGCTGACACCAAAGACTATGGCGACCTTTTGTTGGAGGACCTTAAGATTAAGGACTTCATCAAGAAGGAATGCGCACAGTCCGGCATCAGCCGCGTGATCATCGAACGTCCGCACAAGAAGTGCCGCGTTACGATCCACGCAGCCCGCCCTGGTGTGATCATTGGTAAGAAAGGTGCAGACATCGAAGGTTTGCGCAAGAAACTTGCCGCGCTCACAGACTCTGAGCTGCACCTGAATATCGTTGAAGTGCGCAAGCCGGAACTTGACGCAGCCTTGGTTGCCGAAAGCATTGGTCAGCAGCTTGAACGCCGTGTGTCTTTCCGTCGCGCGATGAAGCGCTCGGTACAGAACGCGATGCGCATGGGTGCCTTGGGTATCCGTGTGAACCTTGCCGGCCGTCTGGGTGGTGCAGAGATTGCACGTACAGAATGGTACCGTGAAGGTCGCGTGCCGCTGCACACATTGCGCGCCGATATCGACTATGCACTGTATGAGGCGATGACGCCTTATGGGATCATCGGCATCAAGGTCTTCATCTACAAAGGTGAGATCATGGAGCACGATCCATCAGCGCACGACCGCAAACATGCTGAGCTGCAAGAGGGCGCTGTCCCTCGCGGCCCACGTCGCTAAGGGGAGCTGATTGAATGCTACAGCCAAAGCGTACAAAGCACCGGAAACTGCATAAAGGCCGTATCCGTGGTGAAGCCAAAGGCGGTTCTGATCTGAACTTCGGCACATATGGCCTGAAAGCCATTGAGCCTGAGCGGATCACAGCCCGTCAGATCGAAGCCGCACGTCGTGCCATGACGCGTCACATGAAGCGTCAGGGCCGTGTCTGGATCCGTATCTTCCCAGATACGCCAGTGACGTCCAAGCCCGTCGAAGTACGTATGGGTAAGGGTAAGGGCTCCATTGATTTCTGGGCATGTAAGGTCAAACCCGGCCGCGTGATGTTCGAAATCGACGGCGTGAACGAAACAATCGCTCGCGAGGCCCTGCGCCTGGCCGCGATGAAGCTGCCAATCAAGACACGGACGATTGTTCGCGAAGATTGGTAAGCCGGGGCCTGCCCTGTGGTAGGTCAGAAACAAAGAAGCCCCTGCTGAGTAGTCGGCGGGGGCTTTTTGATTGGTTCGCTAGCGATATGGCAACCCTAAACAAAAAACCCCGTCATATAGGCAACGGCCTCTCTTGGAAAACCGATGTAACCGCAGTATGCAGTCGCCGAGGCGCGCGCGTTTGATTCGCCCGTACCTTTATTCGTCCGAGACGGTGGGTTGGCATATTGCCGCTAATTCCTGCCTGAGACGGGATAGACCAGAATTCCTAAGGCTCTTTTGAGGCTTGCCTGGCACGCCCCGTTTGCAAATGGACTGTAGATGTTGGGCGGCCAAGCCGTTTGACAAAATTGAGCCGGGGGAAACCCCAAACTTGGAGTGAAACTGTGGATAGAGCACAAAAAGAACAGCTGGTCGACGATCTCGGCCAGATCTTTGAAAGCTCTGGCGTTGTAGTGGTTGCCCACTACGAAGGCATGACAGTTGCTGAAATGCAGGACCTGCGCGCGCACATGCGTGAAGCGGGCGGTTCCGTACGCGTTGCCAAGAACAAGCTCGCCAAAATCGCCATCGAGGGTAAGCCATGCGCAAGCATTGCGGAATACCTCGAAGGCATGACTGTACTCGCTTATTCTGAAGACCCCGTCGCCGCGGCGAAGGTTGTCGACAAATACGCCAAAGAGAATGACAAGCTTGTCATTCTTGGCGGTGCTATGGGCGATACAGCACTGGACGTCGCTGGTGTGAAAGCCGTTGCCGGGATGCCATCACGCGAGGAGCTTATTGCTTCTATCGTGGGCTGCATCGGGGCACCTGCAAGCAACATCGCCGGGGCCATTGGCGCGCCTGCATCGGGTATCGCAAGCATTCTTTCGACCATCGAAGAGAAAGCTGCATAAAGCATCTGAATTGACTTGGGGGTGTCGCCCCCACGTTGGAACACACATAACTGAAACGGAAAGCATAAAATGGCTGATCTGAAAAAACTTGCTGAAGAGATCGTTGGTCTGACCCTTCTCGAAGCACAAGAACTGAAAACCATCCTCAAGGACGAGTATGGCATTGAGCCAGCAGCTGGCGGCGCTGTCATGATGGCAGGCCCTGCCGATGGTGGTGGCGATGCGGCTGCTGAGAAGACAGAATTCGACGTCGTTCTCAAAAATGCTGGCGCGTCCAAAATCAACGTCATCAAAGAAGTCCGCGGCATTACAGGTCTTGGCCTGAAAGAAGCCAAAGACCTTGTCGAAGCTGGTGGCAAGATCAAAGAAGGCGCTGCAAAAGCAGAAGCGGAAGAGATCAAAGCCAAGCTGGAAGCAGCTGGCGCCGAGGTCGAACTGGCCTAAGCCAGATCGATTTGATCAAAAAGAACCGGGTCGTGTAAGCGGCCCGGTTTTTTTTCGTCGTGGCAGCAATTGGCTTTGCGGCCGTAGCCGGATTTTCATTTTACCGTATGAACCAAGATTTCGTTCTCAATTGCTTGATTGCAACCCGCGCCTTGAGTTATTGCGGCCCAATATATCCATCAAGTTGTGGGGAATATGAATTACAGAGCTGAGATTGATGGGCTGCGCGCCGTCGCGGTTGTGCCCGTCATTTTGTACCATGCGAGTATCCCCGGCATCACTGGCGGCTTTGTAGGTGTTGATGTCTTTTTTGTTAAATCTGGCTTTCTGATCACAACGCTGATCTTGCGCGCGCAGGATGGCGGCAACTTCTCGTTGCTGACTTTCTACGAAAAGCGTGCGCGTCGCATTCTTCCCGCATTGTTTCTTGTTCTTACAGCCACGGTTGTTGCAGGGTACAACTGGATCCCATTTTGGGAATTCCCAGATTTCTTACGGAGTGTTGCGGCGACATCTCTTTTCCTTTCCAACGTTCATTTTTGGGAGAATGTTGGATATTTCGCACTGTCAGCGGAAGAACAGCCACTTCTTCATACTTGGAGCCTTGGAGCCTTGGAGTGGAGGAGCAGTTTTATTTACTATTCCCTTTGCTCCTTATGACTAGGATGCGTCCTGCCGTCCTCACTGGTGTTCTGATTGTCCTCTTCTTTGTAAGCCTTGGTCTTAGTCAGTGGGGTTCCGTGCACGAGCCAGAGGTAAACTTCTTTTTCACGCCATCGCGCGTGTGGGAATTGATGGCCGGAGCGCTTTGCGCGATCTGGCTCATATCACGCAGCCCTAAGCCAAGCGAGCCTCTGGCCATAATCGGGTTGGCGATGATCGTGGCGGCAATAATACTATTTGATACTTCAACGCCATTTCCATCTGTCTACACGCTCTTGCCAGTCTTGGGTGCCTGTCTCGTGCTGATGTTCGCGCACCCATCCACCTACGTTCAAAAGCTGTTGTCGTGTGCGCCGCTCGTGGGGATCGGCCTGATCAGCTATAGTGTCTACCTCTGGCACCAACCATTGTTTGTCTTTGCCAGGCTACACTTTGGGCCCGAGCTGACCCTACTGCAAATCGCAATTCTCATTCTTGCGACCTTTGTTCTATCGTACTTCACATGGCTCTGGGTGGAGCAGCCCGTGCGAAAAGCAGAGTATCGCTGGTCACGCACACGAGGCCAAGTTCTTGCGTTATCCGCGGTTGGCATGCTGGCGTCTGTGATTGCATTTGCAGCACTCGACAATGAAAAGCGCTATTTGGCGGGCCTGACGCCACGGCAAATAGAATACCTGCCTTATCTGCGTTATGAGGCCGATCTTCGCGATGCTGAGGACGGGGGCAGCGGGTCGTGTAACGGAAACGAGGATTTCAGTGTAGAGGATTGCCTGATCCTGTCCGATACAAGAGCGAATGTGCTGCTGATCGGTGATAGTCATGCATCGCACTTCCATGATGCATTCGTTGCCGTGTATCCCGAAGTGAGCATTATGCAGGCCACAGCATCGGGGTGCCGCCCTCTTCTCAATTATGACGGCAAACAACCATGCACGGATTTGGCGCGTACTCTTCTGGAAAGCTTCATACCGGAAGCGGACCTTGACGCTGTGATTGTATCGGGACGGTGGAAATCGAGAGATCTGGAGGCAGTGGGCATAACCGTAGCCCATCTTACAGAGCATGTGCCAAACGTCATCGTTATGGGCCCTACGATGGAGTATACAACTGACGTGCCGCTTATACTCATGAAGTACGCAGACTCCGGTCTTGCCACTATCGCAGACATTGCCATGTCTGTGCGCCGCGAGGATCGCGCAGAAGTGTCTCAAAGTATGGCAGAAGCGACTATTGCCAATGGCGCGAGGTTTGTGGATGTTCAAGAGTATCTATGTTCGGAAGAGCGATGCCGGTTGTTTACACCAAACGGTGATCTAATTACCTACGACTACGGTCACTTTCTGCAAGAGGCCGCAATATGGCTGATCGGCGAGGTGCGGAACTCTGGGGCGATCCGTCTTGAGGATTTGGGTGGCTGAATAAGAACAAAAACGTTGGCTCTATGGTTGGGCATGGATGGTTGTTGATAGGGTGGTGGTTTTGTTCAGACAAAGCTGCACTGGTGGTCAGGTAGATGCGTTGCACAGGCAAAGACTAACTCTAACTCAAAAAAACCGTTGATTCCCCCTACAACCCTTGAACTTTACCCGAATCTCTCTTAGTTGGCAGGTTCTGGTCGGCGCAGCATTCGGAAATAGCAAAACTTACTCATTTGAAACTTATCTTTCAAAGCGCCCTACTGCGCGCGTTTTGACAGGTAAGTTGGTCGTTTCGGGAGAGGTGTTTGGGATACACCTCAGGTATTGAAGCGACCCTCACCGTAAATCGGACGCGTTTTGGTATCCCAGCCAAAGCGCGTTTACGACATTATGGAGACCCGGCTCACATGGCTTCAACCTTCCTTGGTCAGAAACGTCTACGCAAGTACTACGGTAAAATCCGCGAAGTACTTGAAATGCCGAACCTTATTGAGGTTCAAAAATCATCCTATGACTTGTTCCTGCGCTCTGGCGACAGTGATACACCGCTGGACGGTGAAGGCATCAAAGGTGTCTTTCAGTCGGTGTTCCCGATCAAGGATTTCAATGAGACCGCGGTGCTTGAGTTCGTCAAGTACGAGTTGGAAAAGCCGAAATATGATGTTGAGGAATGCCAGCAGCGCGACATGACTTACAGCGCGCCGCTCAAGGTCACCCTCCGTCTGATCGTGTTTGAAGTAGACGAAGACACAGGTGCGAAGTCCGTCAAGGACATCAAGGAACAAGACGTGTTCATGGGCGACATGCCTTTGATGACGCCAAACGGCACATTTGTTGTTAACGGCACCGAGCGCGTGATCGTATCCCAGATGCACCGTTCACCCGGTGTGTTCTTTGATCACGACAAGGGCAAAACCCACTCTTCTGGTAAGCTTCTGTTTGCCTGCCGCATTATCCCATACCGCGGCAGCTGGCTCGACTTCGAATTCGACGCCAAGGACCTTGTGTTCTGCCGGATTGACCGTCGCCGCAAACTGCCGGTGACAACGCTGCTTTATGCGCTGGGTCTGGATCAGGAAGGCATCATGAATGCCTACTATAACACTGTCGACTACAAGCTGGACAAGAAGGGCAAAGCCTGGACCACCAAGTTCTTCCCAGAGCGCGTGCGCGGCACACGCCCTGCTTTTGATCTGGTTGATGCCAAGACAGGTGAAGTGATTGCCAAAGCCGGCGAGAAGGTCACCCCGCGTTCCGTCAAGAAGCTGATCGATGCCGGTGAAGTGACCGATCTGTCCGTTCCATACGAGAATATTCTGGGCAAGTTCGTGTCCGAGGACATCATCAACGAAGAAACCGGGGCGATCTACGTCGAAGCCGGTGATGAGTTGACGCTGGAGATGGACAAAGACGGTGAAGTGATCGGCGGTACGCTGAAAGATCTCGTTGATGCGGGCATCAAGACGATCCCTGTGCTGGATATCGATAATGTCACTGTTGGCGCCTACATGCGCAACACGATGGCTTCGGATAAGAACATGAACCGCGAAACGGCGCTCATGGATATCTACCGGGTGATGCGCCCGGGTGAGCCGCCGACCGTTGATTCCGCTTCTGCACTGTTCGACACATTGTTCTTTGACAGCGAGCGCTATGACCTGTCCGCTGTGGGCCGTGTGAAGATGAACATGCGCTTGGATCTGGATGCCGAAGACACCGTGCGTACTCTGCGTAAGGAAGACATTGTCGCCTGCATCAAAGCCCTGGTTGAACTGCGTGACGGCAAGGGCGATGTTGATGATATCGACCACCTTGGCAACCGTCGCGTGCGGTCTGTGGGTGAGTTGATGGAGAACCAGTACCGTGTTGGTTTGCTGCGCATGGAGCGTGCCATCAAAGAGCGTATGTCATCTGTCGAAATCGACACAGTGATGCCGCAGGATCTGATCAACGCCAAGCCTGCTGCCGCGGCGGTGCGTGAATTCTTCGGCTCTTCCCAACTGTCGCAGTTCATGGACCAGACCAACCCATTGTCCGAAGTGACGCACAAGCGTCGCCTGTCGGCTCTTGGGCCTGGCGGCCTGACACGCGAACGTGCAGGATTTGAGGTGCGCGATGTGCACCCAACCCACTATGGTCGCATGTGCCCGATTGAGACACCGGAAGGGCCGAACATTGGTCTGATTAACTCGCTGGCGACATTCGCCCGTGTGAACAAATACGGCTTTATCGAAACACCATACCGCAAGGTCACAGACGGTAAGGTCACAGACGACGTACAATACATGTCCGCGACCGAGGAAATGCGTCACACTGTGGCGCAGGCCAACGCGAATATGGCGGGTGATGGATCGTTCAACAACGAACTGGTTTCGACCCGTAAGAACGGCGACTACACGCTGAGCCCGCGCGAAAACGTGGATCTGATCGACGTGTCGCCAAAGCAGCTTGTCTCTGTTGCGGCGTCCTTGATCCCGTTCCTTGAAAACGACGATGCGAACCGGGCCTTGATGGGCTCGAACATGCAACGTCAGGCGGTTCCACTGCTGCAGGCCGAGGCCCCATTGGTTGGTACCGGGATTGAAGAGGTTGTGGCGCGCGATTCGGGTGCTGCGATCATGGCGAAACGCGCCGGGATCATCGACCAGGTTGATGCCCAGCGTATCGTTATCCGTGCAACAGAGGATCTTGAGCTGGGCGACGCTGGCGTTGACATCTATCGCATGAGAAAGTTCCAGCGCTCCAACCAGAATACCTGCATCAACCAGCGTCCGCTGGTGAAGGTGGGTGACAAAGTGCAAAAAGGTCAAGTTGTGGCCGATGGCCCATCCACTGACATCGGTGAACTGGCCCTTGGTAAGAACGTGGTTGTCGCGTTTATGCCGTGGAACGGCTATAACTACGAAGATAGTATCCTGATCTCAGAGCGTATCGTGCGCGATGACGTCTTCACCTCGATCCACATTGAGGAATTCGAAGTTGCCGCCCGTGATACCAAGCTTGGGCCAGAGGAAATCACCCGCGATATTCCCAACGTCGGCGAGGAAGCCCTGCGCAACCTTGATGAGGCCGGGATCGTGTATATCGGTGCCGAAGTTGGCCCCGCAGATATCCTTGTGGGCAAGATCACACCAAAGGGCGAAAGCCCGATGACACCAGAAGAAAAGCTTCTGCGCGCCATCTTTGGTGAAAAAGCGTCCGATGTGCGCGACACATCCCTGCGTCTGCCACCGGGTGACTTTGGTACGGTCGTAGAGGTGCGTGTCTTTAACCGCCACGGCGTGGAAAAAGACGAACGTGCTTTGCAGATCGAACGTGAAGAGGTTGAGCGCCTTGCCCGTGACCGCGACGATGAAATGGTCATTCTTGACCGCAACATCTATGCGCGTCTGTGGGACATCATCAGCGGTAAGAAAGCCGCCAAGGGGCCGAAGGGCTTTAAGTCCGGGTCAGTTGTATCCGAGGAAAGCGTTGCCGATCTGACCCGTGGTCAGTGGTGGCAGTTGGCCATGGCTGATGAAGATGACGCCAAGATCGTGGAAGCACTGAACGAGCAGTACGAAATCCAGAAACGTGCAATGGACGCCCGGTTCGAGGACAAAGTCGAGAAAGTGCGCCGCGGCGATGATCTGCCCCCGGGTGTGATGAAGATGGTCAAAGTCTTCGTGGCCGTGAAGCGCAAGTTGCAGCCCGGTGACAAGATGGCCGGTCGTCACGGCAACAAAGGTGTGATTTCCAAGGTTGTACCGATGGAAGACATGCCGTTCCTTGCGGACGGAACACCTGTCGATTTCTGTCTGAACCCATTGGGCGTGCCATCGCGTATGAACGTCGGTCAGATTCTGGAAACCCACATGGGCTGGGCCGCACGCGGTCTGGGTCTGCAGATTGACGAAGCGCTGGGTGAATACCGCCGCTCTGGTGATCTGACACCTGTGCGCGATGCGATGAAGATCGTCTATGGTGACAACGTCTATGACGAAGGCATCGCTGGTATGGACGAAGGTGAGTTGATTGAGGCAGCAGGCAATGTCACACGCGGTGTGCCAATTGCAACGCCAGTCTTCGACGGCGCGAAAGAGGCTGATGTGAACGACGCGCTTGTCCGCGCCGGTTTCTCGACCTCTGGTCAGTCGATCCTTTACGATGGCCGTACAGGCGAGCAGTTCAGCCGCCCTGTGACAGTTGGTGTGAAGTATCTGCTGAAGTTGCACCACCTTGTTGACGACAAGATTCACGCGCGTTCCACCGGACCTTATAGCCTTGTCACGCAGCAGCCTCTGGGTGGTAAAGCCCAGTTCGGCGGCCAGCGTTTCGGGGAAATGGAAGTCTGGGCACTGGAAGCCTACGGCGCGGCTTACACCTTGCAGGAAATGCTGACTGTGAAGTCAGATGACGTGGCAGGGCGGACGAAAGTCTATGAAAGCATCGTGAAAGGCGAGGACAACTTTGAGGCCGGCGTGCCAGAGTCGTTCAATGTGCTTGTGAAAGAAGTCAGGGGCCTTGGCCTCAATATGGAACTCCTGGATGCGGAGGATGAAGAGTAAGCGAGAATTTTCGCCCGAAAATTCTCGCGCTGATCAAAATTCTTCGTATGAAGAATTTTGATCTCTTCCCTCTCCACCCGATATTCGAGGTAACAAGATGAACCAGGAACTGACAAATAACCCGTTTAACCCGCTCACACCGGCGAAAACGTTTGACGAAATCAAGGTCTCTCTGGCCTCTCCCGAACGGATTCTGTCGTGGTCCTTTGGTGAGATCAAAAAGCCGGAAACCATTAACTACCGGACGTTCAAGCCAGAACGCGATGGCCTGTTCTGTGCACGTATCTTTGGCCCAATCAAAGATTACGAATGCCTTTGCGGCAAATACAAGCGCATGAAGTATCGCGGCGTTGTCTGCGAAAAATGCGGTGTCGAAGTCACGCTTCAAAAGGTCCGTCGCGAGCGTATGGGCCATATTGAGCTGGCCGCACCTGTCGCGCACATTTGGTTCCTCAAGTCGTTGCCATCCCGCATCGGCCTGATGCTGGACATGACACTGCGCGATCTTGAGCGGATCCTGTATTTCGAAAACTACGTGGTGATTGAACCCGGCCTGACTGACCTGACCTACGGTCAGTTGATGACCGAGGAAGAGTTCAACGATGCACAGGACCTGTATGGCATGGACGCGTTCCAGGCCAACATTGGTGCCGAAGCGATCCGCGAAATGCTGTCTCAGATCGATCTTGAATCTGAAGCAGAGCAATTGCGTGCTGACCTCAAAGAGGCCACAGGCGAGCTGAAGCCGAAAAAGATCATCAAGCGTCTGAAGATTGTCGAGAACTTCCTTGAAAGCGGCAACCGTCCGGAGTGGATGGTTCTGACCGTGATCCCCGTGATCCCGCCGGAGCTGCGCCCGCTGGTGCCACTGGATGGTGGCCGTTTCGCGACCTCTGACCTGAACGATCTCTATCGTCGTGTGATCAACCGCAACAACCGTCTGAAGCGCCTGATCGAATTGCGCGCACCTGACATCATCGTCCGCAACGAAAAGCGGATGTTGCAGGAATCTGTGGATGCATTATTCGACAACGGCCGTCGTGGCCGTGTGATCACCGGCGCCAACAAGCGTCCGTTGAAATCGCTGTCCGACATGCTGAAAGGTAAGCAAGGTCGTTTCCGCCAGAACCTTTTGGGTAAGCGCGTCGATTTCTCTGGCCGTTCGGTCATTGTGACCGGCCCAGAGCTGAAACTGCATCAGTGCGGCCTGCCCAAGAAGATGGCGCTGGAGCTGTTCAAGCCGTTCATCTATTCGCGTCTGGAAGCCAAAGGTCTGTCGTCGACCGTCAAGCAAGCCAAGAAACTGGTCGAAAAAGAACGTCCAGAGGTCTGGGATATCCTGGATGAGGTCATCCGCGAACACCCGGTCATGCTGAACCGTGCGCCAACGCTGCACCGGTTGGGTATTCAGGCGTTTGAACCTGTGCTGATCGAGGGTAAGGCCATTCAGCTGCACCCGCTGGTCTGTTCTGCGTTTAACGCCGACTTTGATGGTGACCAGATGGCGGTACACGTTCCGCTGAGCCTTGAGGCCCAGCTGGAAGCCCGCGTTCTGATGATGTCGACAAACAACGTATTGTCGCCATCAAATGGTGCGCCGATCATCGTACCATCACAGGATATGATCCTTGGCCTTTACTACACCACCATCATGCGTGACGGCATGAAGGGTGAGGGCATGAACTTCTCAGATATCGAGGAAGTTGAACACGCCTTGACCGCCGGTGAGGTACATCTGCACGCCAAGATCAACGCGCGGATGACGCAGATTGACGAGGAAGGTAACGAAGTGCACGCGCGCTTTGAAACCACGCCGGGCCGTTTGCGCCTGGGTGCGCTATTGCCGTTGAATGCCAAAGCGCCGTTTGCACTGGTCAACCGTCTGCTGCGTAAGAAAGAAGTGCAGCAGGTCATCGATACGGTCTATCGCTACTGCGGTCAGAAGGAATCTGTCATCTTCTGTGACCAGATCATGACCATGGGTTTCCGTGAAGCGTTCAAGGCAGGCATTTCGTTTGGTAAGGACGACATGGTTGTGCCCGATACCAAGTGGGACCTTGTCAATGAGACACGTGAGCAGGTCAAAGACTTTGAACAGCAGTACATGGACGGCCTGATCACACAGGGCGAAAAGTACAACAAAGTTGTCGATGCCTGGTCAAAGTCAAATGACAAAGTCACTGACGCGATGATGGCCACGATTGGTACAACGCCAACTATGGAAGATGGATCACAGGGTGAGCCGAACTCGGTCTACATGATGGCCCACTCCGGTGCGCGTGGCTCGGTCACACAGATGAAGCAGTTGGGCGGCATGCGTGGCCTGATGGCCAAGCCAAACGGCGAGATCATCGAAACGCCGATCATCTCGAACTTTAAGGAAGGTCTGACCGTTCTTGAATACTTCAACTCTACCCACGGTGCCCGTAAGGGTCTGTCGGATACGGCGTTGAAAACTGCGAACTCGGGTTACCTGACACGTCGTTTGGTGGACGTCGCCCAAGATTGCATCGTCCGTGAGGTCGATTGCGGGACAGAGCGTGCGATCACTGCCGAAGCTGCTGTGAACGATGGTGAAGTTGTTGCGTCACTGGCCGAGCGTGTGTTGGGTCGTGTCTCTGCTGATGATGTCATCAAGCCGGGTACGGATGAGGTGATCATCGAAGCCGGCGAACTGATCGACGAGCGTAGGGCTGACATGATCGACGTGGCGGGCATCACCAAGCTGCGGATCCGTTCGCCGCTGACGTGCGAGTCAGAGGATGGCGTTTGCGCCATGTGCTACGGTCGTGACCTCGCCCGCGGTACACGCGTCAACATTGGTGAAGCCGTCGGTATCATCGCGGCACAGTCCATCGGTGAACCTGGCACGCAGCTGACCATGCGGACGTTCCACATTGGTGGTGTTGCGCAGGGTGGTCAGCAATCGTTCCAGGAGGCGTCGCAGCCCGGCAAGGTGCGTTTCGACAACGAGAACCTGTTGGAGAACGCATCCGGAGAAATGGTCGTCATGGGGCGTAACATGACCCTTTCGATCATGGATGCGGACGAGAACGAGCTTGCCAGCCACAAGGTTGGTTACGGCTCTAAGGTCTTTGTCAAAGACGGCCAGGACATCCTACGCGGTGACAAATTGTTCGAATGGGATCCCTATACCTTGCCGATCATCGCCGAACAGTCCGGTACAGCCAAATACGTTGATCTGGTCAATGGGATTGCGGTTCGCGAGGACACCGATGATGCAACGGGTATGACCCAGCGCATTGTGGCTGACTGGCGCGCGGCCCCCAAGGGTAATGAGCTTGCCCCAAAGATCATCGTTCTTGGTAAGGATGGCGAAGCCGCGGTCAAAGAAGACGGCAACCCTGTCGCTTATCCGATGTCCGTGGATGCGGTTCTGTCTGTCGAAGACGGCGAAGCGATCAAGGCCGGCGACGTTGTCGCGCGTATCCCGCGTGAAGGCGCCAAGACCAAGGACATCACCGGTGGTCTGCCACGTGTGGCCGAACTGTTCGAAGCCCGCCGTCCAAAGGATCACGCGATCATCGCCGAAATCGATGGCTACGTGCGTTTTGGCAAGGACTATAAGAACAAGCGCCGCATCGCGATTGAATCCGCTGACGATTCAGAGGTGAAGGTCGAATACATGGTGCCCAAAGGCAAGCACATCCCTGTTGCGGAAGGTGACTTTGTCCAGAAGGGCGACTACATCATGGACGGCAACCCAGCCCCGCACGACATTCTTGCGGTTATGGGGGTCGAGGCGCTTGCGGACTATATGATCGACGAAGTGCAGGACGTGTACCGCCTGCAGGGTGTGAAGATCAACGACAAACACATCGAAGTTATCGTGCGCCAGATGCTCCAGAAGTGGGAGATTCAGGACAGTGGCGACACCGTCCTGCTGAAAGGCGAAAACGTCGATAAGGCCGAATTTGATGAAGCCAATGCAAAGGCACTTGCCCGGGGCGACCGCCCTGCGCAGGGCGAGCCGATCCTGCTTGGTATCACCAAAGCGTCGTTGCAGACCCGTTCGTTTATCTCTGCCGCATCGTTCCAGGAAACGACACGTGTTCTGACCGAAGCATCCGTGCAGGGTAAACGCGACAAGCTGATCGGTCTCAAAGAGAACGTGATCGTGGGTCGTCTGATCCCTGCGGGGACCGGTGGTGCGACACAGCAAATGCGCCGCGTGGCGCAAGAGCGTGACAACGTGGTCATTGAAGCCCGCCGTGAAGAGGCTGAACAAGCCGCAGCACTGGCCGCGCCCATGGCGATGGAGGGTGATGTGACCGAAGGTGAGACGTACGATGATCTGATCGTTGAAACACCAGAGGGTGGCGAGGCGTAGGCTTTTCGCAGACAAGGATCGAGAAGGGGCCCCATCGGGCCCCTTCTTTGTTTTCGTGCGTCACTTGTGCCTGACTATCCAGCTTGCCCATGGGTTTCGACAACGGCATCAGCGATGGCCGCTTGCCAATCCACTGCACAGACCGCCAGAATGGCCAATCGCCGATCACTGGTAATGTCCCGCAACCCATCCGCAAAATACCGGTCACCCTGTCTGCGCAACCGGGTAATCCGATGAGGTGGCGTGTCGTTCAGTATTTCGGTTGAAACTCCGAGCGCCTGCGAAAATTCCAGCCGATCCAGAAGGCGGCTGGCCCCAGCCGAATTCTGTCCCGCCTCAAACTGACGCAACCAGACAAATCAGCTGACGCGCTCATCGACCAAGCCCGTCAGCAATGAATTCAGTTGGGCTTGCATGGGTTCACTGACCCGCTCCGCAAGACGTCCGCTGAGTGGACAATTTTCGTTCCGTTACTCTGGTCAATAAATTTGGCGCAGAAACAGGCATTGGAAAATCTCGGCGTTGACCCAGATCGTATCTACACCGACCATGGGCTGACGGGAACAATGGCGACCATATTGGGACCGGGAGAAATTGCGGCGGCGGCGAGCGCGGCCCAGGCCACAAAGATCGTGAATATGGCTTCATTCATTTTGCCACCCCTTCAATAGTATGATGCTGAACGGAATCCGCAGGAGCCTGATCGCGCTCTAAAAGACCGTAGTCACGCGTAACTTTTGCCACCCGCAGTCGATAGTTCTGAAACACCCCTGAGCGCCCTTCTGATTGTGCAAAGCGGTGCTGTTCCAGCCTTCGCCACTCGGCAATCGCCTCCTCGTCGCGCCAAAAGGACAGCGATAAAATGCGCCCTGCATGGGTCAGGGACTGGAACCGTTCGATAGAGATAAAGCCGTCGATTTCGTCCACGAGCGGGCGCAATTCAGCCGCAATATCAAGATACCTTTGCTGCCGCCCTAGTGCTGGCTCCACTTCGAATATGACGGCGATCATTTCTGCGCCCCGTGCGGGGCAGACGCCAATTTGAGAAACGCCCTGTCTTCGCGCAGCAGGAATTTCTCTTTCATAGCGAATTCATAGTTTTCCATGCCAAGTGGATCATTTGCCAACCGTGTGCGGTAGGCTTCGTATTCGGCCAGCGATGGGATGTTGTAGATCCCATAACCAAGCGTACTCGACCCTTCGTGCGGTGCGTAATACCCAACCAGATCTGCGCCACATCGCGGGATAGCTTGGCCCCAGTTGCGGGCATATTGTTCAAACTGCTCTTTTTTCGTTGGATCAATGTGATAACGGATGACACAGGTCAGCATGGTGGTCCTCATTTATGATTTGACTCAAATCTAACGCATTGCCTGACTGAAATGCTTCGACTATGGTCGAACTATGAAAGATGGCCCAGACATAGCCCGCATCGCCGCGCTGATCGGTGATCCCGCCCGTGCAAACATGCTGACAGCATTGATGAGCGGCAAAGCCTTGACGGCGACAGAATTGTCTCAGGAAGCAGGAATTACCCTGCAAACCGCCAGCTCGCATCTGGCGAAACTGGACGAAGGCGGCCTACTGATGCCGCGCAAACAAGGACGTCACAAATACTTTTCTCTGGCAAATGATGAGGTGGCCCATGTTCTCGAAGCCCTGATGGGGCTCGCTGCCGGATCAGGACATTTGCGAACCCGAACAGGGCCACGTGATGTGGAACTTCGGAAGGCGCGCGTATGCTACAATCACCTCGCAGGTCATATGGGCATACAGATGTATGACAGCTTTCTGCGTCAGGGTTTCCTCGACATGAGCGCTGATGGCCTTACTTTGACGAAAACGGGAGCGAGCTTTGTCCGCGATTTTGGAATTGATCTGAATGCGCTCACAACGAAGAAATCCCCCCTTTGCCGGGAGTGCCTGGATTGGAGTGAGCGCCGATCACACCTTGCAGGTAGCCTTGGTCGTGCGTTGCTCACTCAGATGGAAAACTTGAGCTGGGCAAAACGTATTCCGGAGAACCGAATTGTGCGTTTCACGAAGGCAGGACAGTCAGGGTTTGACGCTACATTCCAACTTTAGAGGCTGAAATTGCCACTAATGAGTGCTTAACGTACTATCCTACCCCCTACCGGACCAGACCCCTCATTGAATATCATGGTGATCAGACACTTGTTGGTTTTCAGGTGGGCGAAGTGCAATTTCATGCGTTGGTTCCTTCCCGAAACAGACCTGTTGAGGGGGATCAAGTATCTTTTCAGATACGTAAGAACACGTCGCACCTGTTTGATGGAACAACAGAGCAATCCCTGCTCAAAGTTGATGGCAGCCGCCAGTGACGTTCCTCGGTATCGATCCTGGCACGTCCGGTCTTAGAGCCCTTTTGGTCGGTGAAGATGGACACCCGATAGGCTCGGCGGAGTGTCACTATGAGGTATCCAACCCGGCCCGCGGTTGGTCAGAACAAGAACCGTTTGAAAGCCGAATAGCGCAGGTTCGACGCATCAAACCGATAAAGCAGCGACTATTCCTCTCAATTCTGCCAACCCTTTTAAACGACCGACTGCTGGGTAACCTGGCTGCGCATCTGACTGCAAATCGCTGAGAATGTCCTGACCATGGTCTGGGCGAAACGGTATTTCACTGTCAGCACGGCCCTCATGTTTTCGTCGGGTTTCTTCCGCCAGGAGGGCTGCAACAACGGAAACCATGTCCGTCGATCCTTCAAGGTGAGCAGCTTCATGGAAGCTGTTTGGGACGCTTTCACTTTCGCGCCGCACATTCCGAAGGTGCGCAAAGTGGATTTTTGACCCGAGACGCTGCACAAGTCCTGGAAGTGTCTGACGTCAGCGCCTATGGGACCAAATAGGGCAATTTGCTAAAAGAGGGT
>CAKMYZ010000026.1 GCA_929200255.1 uncultured Alphaproteobacteria bacterium
CCAATCTCCAAAACTAAGCCAACTTTGGCACAGTTTTAAGGGGGCAAGACAGATGTCGACCCCATCGGCCAGAACATTGGGCAGGATCGACCGATCATGCCAGTGGCGGACTTTTCCACCGCCGTTGACAGCAATGCTACGAAAATGTCCGACTGTCGCCGGGGCATTCGTGAGTGGTCAGATACCGACAAATCGCTGGGCGATCCGTGGTATCAATCCGTTAAAGCGCAGAGGTGCATCTGTTGCGGCAAGGCAAATACAATCCATCCCGCTTTCGGCCACTGGCGTGTGGTGCAGGTCTTCGTTTGCAACCTCGACATCGCCGACACCAAACCGGTCCTCTTCATCCGTGAAGGCCCCTTGCAGAACCAACGTCAGCTCTGTACCGCGGTGGCCGTGGTCAGGCACTGCGGTTCCGGCAGGGATGCGCAACAGGCGCACGCTAGCGTCGTTAGAAGTCTTCAACACCAGTTGACTGACACCACCGCCGACCTTGCGCCACTTCAATGTATCAGGGTCGCCCGAAACATAATCCTGAAGCGGGCCAGGGAAGATGCTGTCGGCTTTGCGCGCAGGGCGCATCGTTTCTTGCACCGGACTGCCATCAATCTTGGCGAGCGTCGCCGCAAGTGCATCGTCGGCAACATCAACCGGTCCGGCCTCGAGCATCACTTCGCCACCAACAGCTTCGTATTCGGCCAGCGCGGCGCGGCAGGTATCGCACATGCTGATATGGGTCGCGACCACGAGGTTAAACGCCTCGGGCAGCGTGCCAGCGGCATAACCCATCAGGAGCGGTTCGGTTAGGTGGTGTTTAATCTGTCTCATACGGTCATCATTTCATTGCATGGCGCAGGCGATCCAGCGCCAACCTAATCCTCGATTTGATCGTCCCAAGCGGCAGGCCGGTTTCAGCGGCAATTTCGCTATGGCTCAACTCGCCAAAATAGGCACGTTCGATCAGTTTCCTTTGTTCCTCGGGCAGTGCAGCGATCGCTCGTCCGAGTTGTTCTGTTTCTTGTTGCAGACCAATCGCGTCGGCCTGATCAGGCTCTGCTTCCGGGCCCCATGGTAGGTCTTCGGGTTCCGGCCTGCGCTGTTTGCGCAGAATGTCGATCTTGCGATTTCGGGCGATGGTGAAAATCCATGTGGACACACTCGCCTTCGCCGGATCAAACATATGGGCTTTGTTCCAAAGGGTCGCCATGACGTCTTGTGCGCATTCTTCTGCCAAATCTGGACTGGCCCCGGATTTCATCAAAAATGACTTCACCCGTGGCGCGAAATACGCAAACAGTTCCGCGAACGCAGTGCGGTCCTGACTGTCACGTATCGCATAGACCTGAACAACCCAGGCCATGCGCTTGCTTGCCGCATCGGCTGTCACTTTGCGTTTCCCCACCTTCACATATTGTTGCTGCACCGTAGCACCCTTGACCGCAATTGCAGTAGGAACTTCAGCTTTGGTGAGGGTGTTCGTTTCCGTCAACATGACATTACTACGCGGCAGGAAATCAAATGGATCACATCGGCAGCTGATTTTCTTATGATCCGTCTAAGCAGGTGCTGCGTAAGAAAAAAGAACGCCTAAAAAAGACGGAGCGCGACAAGAATGCCATTTGAAACCGGGACGGCCGTGCCCAGAAAGATTGCGGTCATTGGGGCAGGTATTTCGGGGATGGGGGCAGCGCATGCACTTGCCAGTGACCACCGCGTCGTTCTGTTTGAGGCCGAAACACGCCCTGGCGGCCATGCCCGCACACGGATGGCAGGACCGAACCGTGATCAGCCGGTTGATACCGGCTTTATCGTCTTTAATTACGCCAACTATCCCAACCTGACCCGCCTTTTTGACCACCTTGATGTGCCTGTCACCAAAAGCAATATGAGCTTTGGCGCATCCTTTCGTGGGGGCAGGATGGAGTATGGGCTTGCCAGCCTGAACGCGCTTTTTGCGCAGCGCAGCAACGTGGCCAGTCCAAAATTTCTGCGTATGGTCCGCGACATCCTGCACTTCAATGCCAATGGGTTGGAGGCCAGCAAGGATGCGACGCTGACCATTGGGGAACTCCTGCGGAAGCTCAACCTGAGCGACTTCTTTCGGGACCATTATCTGCTCCCCTTCTCCGGGGCGATCTGGTCAACGCCCAAAGAGAAAATCCTCGATTTTCCCGCTTATGCGATGATGCGCTTCTTCGACAACCACGCCCTGTTGGGGGCAACCGGTCAACATCAGTGGTATACAGTCAAAGGCGGCTCTGAGGCCTATGTGTCGCGGCTTTTGACGGACATGCGAAACCGCGGGATCGATATGCGCCTTGGTGCCCCGGTCAATGCCGTACGTCGCACGCACATTGGTGCGGATGTAAAGGTGCATGGTGGCGACTGGGAACATTTTGATGAGGTCATCTTTGCCACCCATTCTGACGATACGTTGGCACTATTGTCCGACGCCACAGCAGTCGAAACCTCGATCCTGGGCGCTGTCCGCTATCAACCCAACAGGATCGTCCTGCATTCCGATACATCAATCATGCCAAAGCGGCGTCAGGTCTGGTCGTCGTGGATTTATTCGGAGGATACCCAGCGCACCGACACTGAGATTAACCTGACCTATTGGATGAACTCCCTCCAACCCTGGCTGACGGGCGATGATATGATGGTCACGCTGAATTCCAATCGCCCCATTAAGGAAGAGCTAATCTGGGATGAGGTCACCTTGCGCCACCCGGTCTATGATCTAGCGGCAATCGCAGCCCAAGAGACGGCAGCAGCGATCAACGGGTCGAACCGCACATGGTTCTGTGGTGCTTGGATGAAGAACGGTTTTCACGAAGACGGGCTGTCCAGCGCACTCGACGTTGTGCATTCCCTGAATGCCGCCAATCACATGAAACTGGCGGCAGAGTGACATCCGTTGTGCATCATATCGCGGCCGAAACCTATCATGGGCGGCGGGGGGTAACCAAAAACGCCTTTCGCTATTCCATCGACTATGTGCTGACGGATTTTGAAGCTGAAGCGCGGACCCCCATCCTATTCTCACGCAATGCTGGCAACCTGATGTCGCTGCAAGACAGTGACCACGGAGGCGCACCCAAGCAGGGCAAAGGGGCGCCTTGGGTGCGTGAGGTGCTGGCTGCTTATGCGGTCACAGACGCGGCACGGATCGCACTGCTCGCCCAACCGCGCGTTTTGGGCCATGTTTTCAACCCGGTCTCGTTCTGGCTTTGCTACAATGAAGATGATGCGCTTACGACGGTCATTGCAGAGGTGACCAATACCTTCGGCGACCGTCATTCCTACCTGTGCCGCCATGAAGACGGGCGCGCGATTACCAAAGACGAAACACTGTCAGCCCAAAAACTAATGCATGTGTCGCCGTTTCAGCCTGTTGCGGGGGGCTACACCTTCCGTTTTGACACCCAGCCCGACAGCATCGGCATATGGATCGACTATTCGCGGGGCAACGGTGGCCTGATCGCCACATTGACCGGCGCGCGCAAACCGATCACCAATGCCTCTATCATCAAGGCAGCACTTCGCAGGCCTTTCGGATCTCGGCGTGTCTTGGCGCTGATCCACTGGCAAGCAATCAAACTCTGGTGGAAAGGCGCGACCTTCCGATCCCAGCCACAGCCACCGGCAAAGGAGGTCAGCAGATGACAGCGTTCGCAGAGCGGCTGCCTGCGTACGCGGTCTTTGCGGCGATCTTGTCCGGGGCTGGCCTGCCAATCTATATCTACGCGCCGAAATATTACGCCGACACATTTGGCGTGAGCCTTGCCGCATTAGGGGCCCTGCTCTTTGCGATGCGGCTCTTTGACATGATCCAGGACCCGGTACTGGGATGGATCAGCGAACGGCTGCAGGGAGGCAAGAAACCTGCCATCACCCTCGCCGCCTTTGTCATGGCGCTGTCGATGATTGGCCTTTTTGCAGTCGCCCCCCCAATTGACCCATTGTGGTGGTTCGGGATCACAGTGACCGGACTGTTCACCGCGTTCAGTTTCCTGACAATCAACTTCTACGCCCAAGGTGTCAGCAAAGCGGGCGACGATCCAATGGGGCACGTCCGGCTGGCCGCCTGGCGCGAAAGCGGGGCGCTGCTGGGGGTGTGTATCGCCGCGGTTGTCCCCTCAGTACTGATCGGTGTTGTCGCCGATCCATTTGCCGCCTTCGCCTTTGGCTTTGCCACCCTTACGCTGATCGCCGCCATCGTCATGTGGCCAGAATGGAAGGAACGGGTCAGCCAAGAACCATCGCAAATCCGCGAAATTATCCGGGACACAACAGTGCGTAAGCTGCTTGTACTGGCCCTGGTAAACGCCGCACCACTCGCCGTATCGTCAACTCTGTTCCTGTTCTATGTGGAAAGCAAACTGGGTGCTGTGGGTTGGGAAGGCGCGCTATTGGTGTTGTTTTTTCTGGCTGCGGCACTGTCTTCGCCGATCTGGTCGATGCTGGCAAAGCGGTTCGGGGCCAAGCCCGTACTGATCGCTGCGATGCTGCTGGCTGTTGCGTCGTTTGGCTACACACTCACCTTGGCGACCGGCGATGTGATCCCCTTTGCGGTTATCTGCGTATTAAGTGGAGCGACCATCGGGGCAGACCTGACTTTGCTGCCTGCGATGTTTGCCAGACGTTTGTCCGTGATCTCGCCCAATGGGGGGCAGGGGTTCGGGCTTTGGAATCTCGTGAACAAGTTCACGCTTGCCTTCGCTGCGGTACTCTTGCTGCCGCTTCTTGAACGATCAGGTTTTCAGGCCGGAGCAACCGCTTTGCCTGCCAAAGCCATCACGATGCTGACAGTGCTTTATGCACTTGTGCCGTCGCTTTTGAAACTTGTCGCCATCGGCCTTCTGCTGGTGACGGAACTTGAGGATTAGATGATGTCGGTTCTGACGTATTTGACGATAGGCGCGGCCCTGATGGGTGCAGTGGTCTTTGCCAAGACGCGCTATATGTCATTCCGGGCGCAAAAACCCGATGACTATGCAGATGGGGCGATCTTCGATATCCAAGAGCGGTTCAATGGTCCGGTGCAATGCGAAGGTGTCATCTACGGGCCTACGGGCAAGGTGTCCTCGCGCTTCGTGGCTGATTTTGTGGCCACGTGGCACGGCAACGTCTGCACGATGGTTGAAAAATTCCACTATGACAGCGGACAGGTGCAAGATCGGGTCTGGACCCTGACCCTTGGCAACGACGGTCGGATCAAGGCGGAAGCGCCCGATGTCATCGGTACCGGTACGGGCCGGCAAAGCGGGTCAGCGGTGCTGTTGAACTACCGCATCAAGCTGACGAAAGAAGCGGGAGGCCACGCACTGGACGTCACCGACTGGATGTATCTGATGGCCAACGGCAATATCATGAACCGCAGCCAATTCCGCAAATTCGGGATCAAGGTCGCCGAACTGGTCGCAACCATGCGACCCAAAGAAAATGTCTACGCCGGAGAATGATGTGAGGAACTGGTCAGGAAAACGCTATTGGCTTGTAGGCGCAAGCGAGGGGCTAGGCCGCGAAGTGGCCTTTTGTCTAAGCCGTGCCGGGGCCGACGTGGTTGTCTCTGCCAGATCAGAGGACCGTTTGAAGGACTTGGTGCAGGAACTACCTGGCAAAGCCTCCTACGTTACCGTTGATGTGGCGAACCGCGCCGCGGTGGAAGAAGCCGCACAACAGCTTGGCGATATCGACGGTGTTGTCTATCTGGCAGGGGTCTACTGGCCCATGAAAGCGCAGGACTGGAACAATGAAAAGGCCGACATGATGGGCGAGGTGAATTTCCTTGGCGCCTCGCGCGTTGTTGGCGCAGTCATCAGGCCCATGGTCGCTAAGAACGCGGGTCACATCGTCCTTGTCGGTTCGCTGTCTGGTTTCCGCGGCTTGCCGGGGGCTATTGGTTACTGCTCGTCCAAGGCGGGCATGATGTCTCTGGCGGAATCGATGCAGGCGGATTTACGGAAATCACCGATTGACGTGCAGTTGGTCAACCCTGGCTTTATCAAGACGCGATTGACGGAAAAGAACGACTTTGACATGCCGTTCATCATGTCGGCCAAGGATGCCGCGCAAGAGGTATTCGATCACATGAACACCGATACCTTCAAGAAAAGCTTCCCAATGGTGTTTTCCTGGGTGTTCCGGCTGTCTCAGCTTATGCCTGACTGGATGTACTACAGGCTGTTCGGGGCCAAGTGAGCTAAAACGCGAAAGGGCAGGACCGAAGTCCTGCCCATTTTAGGCTCCAGAAAGTACAGCAATCACTCAGTAGCGATAAAGCCGCCGGTTTCCACAAGCTGGGATGGGCCGCCAGAGCCTGATGACCGATCATACGTGATGACGATGCCGCCTACAGTTTCATCGGCTGTCGCACCACTGATGAATCCAGTATATCGGCCCGACGCAGTCGTATAAACGTTTGCGCCTGTGTCAGTCGTGAAGACACCCCCCGAAGCGTCGCCCGAATACCCACCCTGATCATCTAAGGCAGTAGCGTTGAGTGCGATATCCGTCGTCGATTCGGCATTGGAAGCAAGCGAAGCGATATCGGCAACAAGGCGACCGGTTATTGAACCGGACACCATCGACGTCCCAAAGTCCGCTGTCAGGCTCATGTTGCCGGTCACAACAGACCCCGGGTCGGTGCTGCCGGATGCAGTGATCAGACCCAGATAATTCCCAGTGTATGTGGTGTCACCAGAAACCGGCAAGGCGGTGTCATTGATGCGTTCATAATTCGCGCTCAGGATGTTGGTTGTACCCTCTGTCGCACCAACCGTGATTGCAGAGTCACCGGAAGCTGATACAGACCGAAACGCGTAATATCCGTTCACGGCATCCTCGAACGCTGCGAACGAGCCGTGATCAGCCGTTGCCCGGCGCGACATTGTCGCAACATCTCCTCCGCCAATTGAGTAGATAACACTGTCGGTTCCAGCATCGTACCGAACATCAATCGGGACACTGCCAACCGCCACGGTTTCGCTTGTAACTGTGACAGTTTCGATAGAATCGTCGACGCTCGAACAGGCGGCAAGCCCCATGAGCATAGGTAGAGTGTATTTTTTCATCGTTAACCCGTAACTTTTTAACCAAACATTAAGACCCTAAGCCAACCTCTGGCACTAGAATCAGCTAACACGGCGCCCAACAAACACCCACCGTTAAGCCTTTCTTAACGCAACATGAACGGTCTCGCCAATCCCTAAATTGAACGAAGGCTCACACTGTGTCTGAGATCAGGTCAGTAAGCAGTTATTGCTGCTTTGGCCGTCCTCGGCTACCGTCAGCGTTATGAAACATGTCCCCAAACCCACAACCGATGATGCCCTCATTCAGGAGTTCCTGAGCAAAGGTGGTAAGGTCAGTGTTGGCAAAACTAAGCCGCCCCCGACCGAGCTTGGGCTGAGCAATAATCAGTGGAACAACAAACTGACCAAAGAAGAGAAAGCGGCCCGCGATAAAAAATGATCTCGGCGACTTACATCTGCCTTGCGCCAGATCAAGGCCAGCTGTGCTATCCTGCGCCATGTTCAGGCTAAAGGAGGGCGCAACATGCTACCAATTTCCGCTGACAAAATTGCCGAGGTTATTATTCTGGCCCGCGAACTTGACCGGGCAGAGAATGAGTTCAATGGCTTTGTGGACCAGTTGACCGACGACGAAAAGGTTGGGCTTGTGGCAGTCTTCTGGATCGGGCGCGGTAGTTTTGAACCAGAAGACCTTGCCGATGCACTGGAAACGGCTGCACACGAGGCGACAACACCAACCGCTAACTACCTCAAAGGATCGCCGCATCTTTCTGATCACCTGGAGGCCGGGATGGAAGCGCTGGGTGCTGATGCGATTGCTGCAGAGGACGATCTTTATCGTCCAGCCTAGGATCAGTCCCCGCAGCCCCAATCAATGATGGGTCCGATGGGTATGATCCCCAGCGGATTACGTTTTTTGCTCGCGCTGAAATAGCCACGTTTGTAGAATTCGAACCGCACGGTTTCTGCCACACCGGGCATGGCATAGATGCGTTTGGCATAGGGCCATAGATGCGCATAATCCGACAACTTCTTCAGATTGCACCGAAACGCGTAGTGGTAAGCCACGTCAAATCGCGCCAGTGTCGGAAAGAGCCGCGAATCCGCTTCGGTAAATTGATCACCGCAGAGCCAAAGGTTGGTCGCCAGATGGGCATCGATCTTGTCCAAGGTTTCAAAGACCTGATACGCAGCTTGTTCATAAGCTGATTGCGTTGAGGCAAAGCCCGCACGATAGACGCCGTTGTTGACGGTATCGTAGATCAGGTCGTTCCAGCGATTGATGTCCTTTGCCAATCCATCGGGGAACAGATCAGGCCCATCAAAGCTGGCGTTCAACATGCGCACGATGTCGGCGCTTTCATTGCTGACCATCCGCGCCTGCACCTTATCCCAAAGCACCGGCACCGTCAGTCGCCCGGTATAGCGCATCGGATCCCTGCTATAGACCTCATGCACGGCCCGTACACCAAGGTGCGGGTCGGCAAATTCCCCTACTGCATCGAAAACCCACCCTTGTGCGTCCCGGTTGGGTTTGGCGTAGGACACTGTGATCGCGTCCAACCCTTTGATGGCACGGGTCAGCAAGGTGCGATGCGCCCAGGGGCAGTTCCAGGCAACAAACAGGTGGTAACGCGCAGCCTCTGCCGGGAAATCGGCATCACCAACCCAGTTACGCACCGTACTACGGCTCCGTTCCCATTCGCCATTGGGCAGCGTCTTTGTGACGTCATCACCTTCATGATAATGGCCTTCGACCATATACCCCATCAGGTTACAGCCCTTGCAAAGCACTCTTGTGCGCGCGCCCAGACGCCATCTGCGTCCGTCTCAAGCGTCAGAAGATGCGGCAAAAGCTGTTCCGCGAAATCCACACTGCTTTCGGCCGGTAGCATCGACGGCAGGTTGTCAATCGCTGTGACATCCAGCACGGGCTGATCATGCACCCTGAGTGCCGGCTGATCCCAGGTTGTTGTGCGGTCGTAAACCTTGATGGGTGAAAAATCGCTGTCGGGGTCACATGCGATATCACCAATGACGGACAATTGCCGCGGCATCGCCTTGGCATTGGCGGGCACAAACACCGGCGTGCCAGGGCGCGCCAGAATGCAATTGAGGAAGATGTCATGGGCCAACACCTGTGGGAACGGCCCGCCAGATGCGGTTTCAGCCATGTCCCAACGGGTTGTCGCAACGTCCAGCGCCTGACATAGATCGGCAGCCCCGTTGCCAACACGTCCCAAGGCCCCGATGATCAGTGCCGTGGGTCGTTTGGTGCCCAGCGCCGTCAAATCCCGTTGAAGGGCCGGCAACAGATGGTCGGCACTTGGATAAGTCTTGACCGGTCCGGCCGCCTTACCATTCTGCTGCGCCAGCCAGCACATGACGGACACAGCCGCCCCTGCATATCCCGCCCAATACCCAAAAGCCGCCACGCGCCGCCCATCAGCATCTGTGAGATATTCAAGATCAAGCAACGTCCCGCCGCCGGCCTTGAACCGCTGCAACAGTGCCTGCCCTGCCGGTTGTCCTTTATAGGCATGGCCAAACATGATGTGGCGATGGCGCAGCGGCGTGCCATCCTCGGGAAGTTCTTTCAGGCCAAAAATGATCGCGTCATTTGGTGCATCAACCCATGCAAACTCTGGCGCAATACTACACCCCGCAGCCGCATAATCCGCGATTGGCAGACTACGTTGCGCGCTTTGCTCAACCGTGATCGCAAACCCGGCGTCTAAAAGCTTGGCCGCCCCCCGCGGTGTCAGTCCGACACGTTCCTCATTGGCGCGCTGTTCTGACCGAACCCACAGATGCGGCATCAAAGCATGCCTTTGGCACGGACGGCCTGCACAGATGCGCGTTCGTTCATCTTGCCCTGAAAGGCGGCAAGCAGTGGATAGCTTGAAATATCAACGCCATCCCCGGGCAGCCAAGTTAGCACCACGTAGAGGTAAGCATCCGACAGAACCTCCATTATTCCGATCTGGTATGGGAGGCTTGGCAGGGTTTCTTCCAGATGTGTTGCGCAATCTGCGATCCGTTCGGGAACCTTGCGTTTCATATCAGCAAAAGAGCTTTCCTCATCCGCCCAACGCTCACCCCGGATGCCGTGAGCATGGTGGGGGTGCATCGTGGCGTTCAGGTAAGAGATCAGCTCGCGCATTTTGGCGGCGGCAAACGCATCACCAGGAACAAGGGAAGGAGCCGCGTATTCGAGAATAGCTGGCGTTTCCGTCAATATGCCCTCTGGCGTCACCAGTGCGGGCACGCGGCCTTTGGGATTGATCTTGCGATAGGCCTCTTTGGTTTGTTCGGCACTGGCGAAATCGACACGGACTGCCTGATAGGGAATGTCCAACTCTTCTAGCGCAATGGCCACGGCGATTGAGATCGTTTTGGGAGCATAGTGAAGTGTCAGCATTTGATGGCTTTCAGTAGTGGGTCATGGCGTGGGCACGGTCATCGTGATCCAGATGCGGAATGGCGTTGAAGCTGGCCAAGATCGGCCCTTGCGGAATTACATGCACCCGGTGGACCGAGCTGTTCATGATCGGCAGCAACACATGCGCCATGCGGGTTGGGTCAAGGTTCAGCAGATGCCGGATGATCATTCCGATCACACCGCCTGACGTCAGGCAAAGGACCCGCGCACCCGGTTTGGCGGCTTCTTGCAACACGGATGTGACGCGATCCTCGAATGATGCAAAGGTTTCGACACCCTTGATCTCTGCATTGTGCCAGGCACGCATCACCTGAGGGACGTGGGTTGCAAAGTCTTCTGGCCCGGGGAAAGGCACACCGTGCACGTCCTCCAGCGCCTGACCCAGATTGAAGTAATCCATCTCATTGAGGCGTTCATCAATCTCGGGTGCAGCGTATCCGATGCCCGCCGCCGTTTCGCGATGGCGGCGCAGGCTGCCCGAGATGACCTTGTCAAAGGGAGCTTCGCGATCTCTGAAATAGTCGCCCAGCCATTTGGCTTGCTGGTGGCCCAAATCAGACAGGCGGTCATAGCTTTCTTCATCCGTTGCACCGGAATTCGCCTGCCCATGCCGCACCAATATGACTTCACCCATGGAACTCCTCCTGAGGGTATAGAGTTACGGGCTGCGCACCGGGTTTGCAACGACTCAAGACTGCGCGTGTGACCTCCGTTTCGGGGGCAAATATCTGCGGATAGATGCCTCGCGCATGTCACATGCGTCACAGCAGCGCGAGAACACAGAAACAATGCATGCTCACGGATTTGCGCCAGACTGAAATCTGTGAACGGCTGAAAAAATATTGATCCAGTTTGGTAGGGCCTTCGGTCCGCAGTCGCACAGATCAGCATGGGTTTCTGTGCGCCAATGCGCAGTGCGCGCCTGATGATGCCCAGTTCCTTATGTCAAGTACCATGCGTGATCACATTGATCACCAATTTCGTGATCGCCGCAGCCCTTTTCGAATGGACGGGAAAGCACAATCTTCAACTCACCGAAACGCAGCACGACCCGCTGCACACCAAATCAAACACGGTTCTCCCACCGTCGATAACAGACTGAAAAGGAACGAAAACATGTCTATCAAATCAATCGCACTGGTCGCCGCAACAATCGCTGCAACTGCTTCTGTTGCCTCTGCCGACAGCTACTTTGGATTCGGTGAGCGCCTCGAGAGCTCGTCCACTCTGGAGCTCGGTTTGGTGACCTCCGAAGGCGCTGGCGTTGTCGAAATCTACGACTACGCCAAAGGCGAAATTGGCAAACTGCTGGGCACCGAATCGGTGAACGCAGGCGCAAACGCCGATGTGCGTGTCAACGTCGGCATTCCCCCTCGGCAGGACGTCATCGCGCTCTTGAAAGTGGGCGGCGTAACAGTTGCCGAGCGCGACTTCGACATCGACCGCTAAGTCCCCTCCGGACCCTCCCCCACTGTCCACTTGGGCTGCACCTGACTTCAGGTGCAGCCCTTTTTTGACTTGCAGTGTGTTGACCACTTGTGAACCGATTCTGGGCGTGGGATTGTGACGCGCAAGAGCAGCCCGTAAGCAAAAATCAACAGGGTCATTTTGGTGTCCACAGCCACACTTCTCAGCGATGTTTTCGGCTTTGATGCGTTTCGTCCTGGTCAGGGCGAGATTGTCGATGCGGTTGTGGCCGGTCAAAACACCCTGGCCATCATGCCCACGGGTGGCGGCAAGTCGCTGTGTTTCCAACTGCCCGCCATCGTGCGCGGCGGGGTTACGGTTGTCATATCTCCGCTGATCGCGCTGATGCGTGATCAGGTCCGTGGTCTGCGCGAGGCAGGCGTTGAAGCAGGCGCGCTGACGTCTGGCAACACACCAGAAGAAACCGAGGCCGTCTGGGCAGCGCTGGAGGCAGGCACGCTCAAGCTGCTGTACATGGCACCCGAACGGCTCGCCTCTGGCGGGACGATCAACATGCTGCGCCGGGCCGGTGTCAGCATGATTGCGGTGGATGAGGCTCATTGCGTCAGCCAATGGGGGCATGACTTTCGACCGGATTATCTGCGCATTGGCGATCTGCGCCGAACCCTGGATGTTCCCCTGGCCGCATTCACCGCGACGGCCGATGCAGAGACCCGTGATGAGATCGTTCAAAAGCTGTTTGACGGGCGGCAGCCCGCAACATTTCTGCGCGGCTTTGATCGGCCAAACATCCATCTTGCCTTTGCTGTCAAAGACGGCCCGCGCAACCAGATCCTCAGCTTCGCGGCGGCACGCAAGGGCCAATCCGGGATTGTCTACTGCGGCACCCGCGCCAAGACCGAGACGTTGGCCAACGCCTTGGGCGAAGCGGGTCATAGTGCATGCCACTACCACGGCGGGATGGAGGCCGAAGACAGGCGCATCGTCGAGCGCCGCTTTCAGCAAGAAGATGGGCTGATCGTCTGCGCCACCGTCGCCTTTGGGATGGGGATCGACAAACCTGATATTCGTTGGGTCGCCCACGCCGATCTTCCTAAGTCGATCGAAGCTTATTATCAGGAAATCGGGCGCGCCGGTCGTGACGGCGCGCCGGCCGAAACACTGACCTTGTTCGGGCCTGATGACATTCGGTTTCGCCGCCAGCAAATTGATGAAGGGTTGGCACCGCCCGAGCGCCGCGCAGCAGATCATGGGCGGTTGAATGCATTGCTCGGGCTGGCCGAGGCGCTGCGCTGTCGGCGGCAGAACCTGCTGGAGTATTTTGGAGAGGCGCCACAACCCTGCGGCAACTGCGACCTGTGTGACAAGCCGGCGGAGATTTTTGATGGGACGACAGCAGTGCGTATGGCGCTGTCTGCGGCCTTGCGTACCGAAGAATGGTTCGGCGCAGGCCATCTTATCGATATTGTGATGGGCAACCCGACCGATAAGATCATGCAGCGCGGCCATGACAACCTGCCCACCTTTGGGGTCGGCAAAGACTATGACAAACGCCAGTGGCAGGCGATTTTTCGGCAGATGATGGGTCATGATCTGTTGCGCCCCGACCGCGAGCGGCACGGCGCGCTGCGCATGACTGAACACGCCCGCCCAATCCTGCGCGGCGAGGCCGCGATTGAGTTGCGGCGCGACACGATCAAGGCCGCACGCGGCAGCGGCCCCAAGGTACGGATGCTTGTCAGCGAAGAAAACGCGCCGCTGCTGTCAGCGCTTAAGGCAAAGCGACGTTACCTAGCGGAACAGGTTAATGCACCAGCCTATATCATCTTCAACGATCGTACCCTGATCGAGATGGCCGAGAAGCGCCCGATGAGCCTTGATGACATGGCACATATCGGCGGCGTTGGGGCCAAAAAACTGGAAAACTACGGGCGCGCTTTCCTTGAAGTGATCGCCGGGGCGGTTGAAGAGGTCCACCCGATGCGGCGCAAACTGGCCGGGCGCGACGAAGGCGCGGTTTATGATCAACTGATGCAGGTGCAGGCAGCGCTTAGTCGCGGCCCACATGGGGCAGATAAACCGATGAGCTGTTCCGCATCCATGCTGGCAAAGGTGGCACAGCTGCGTAACGCCGATCTCGACAACATCGCCCGTCTGATCGGTGACAAATACGCGGATCGCTTTGGCGGGGCGTTTTTAGAAGTGTTGGAGAGCCGCTAAAGGCCCTCGCAAACAATAACCCATCGGCATCGGGACAAAGATGCGCTGCTCGGCGGCCCGCTTGGGTCACCTGTGCCAGCCCGAGCATTGACCCCCGCACCACTTCCCACTAGCAAGCCTCCATTCTGAAAAGGGCATGACATGGCGCGCAAACGCAAAGGGCGGGATATCTCGGGCTGGTTGGTTGTTGACAAACCCGCAGGTATCACTTCGACCGCTGTAGTGAATAAGGTCCGCTGGGCCTTGGATGCCAAGAAGGCAGGTCATGCCGGCACGCTGGACCCTGAAGCAACGGGCGTTCTGGCCATGGCCTTGGGCGAAGCCACCAAGACCGTGCCCTACATCACTGACGCGCTGAAAGCTTATCGTTTTACCGTACGTTTTGGGCAGGCCACCAATACCGACGACGCCGAAGGCGAAGTGATTGCGACATCTGACCTGCGCCCAGACGACGACGCGATCAAATCCGCCTTGAGTGGTTTCGTTGGGGATATCATGCAAGTGCCTCCGCAATTCTCAGCCGTAAAGATTGACGGCGAGCGCGCTTACAAGAAGGCCCGCGAGGGCGAAGAGATGGCACTATCCGCACGCCCGTTATGGGTGGAAGAGTTGTTGTTGGTTGATCGTCCCGATCCCGACCATGCAGAGCTTGAGATGACATGTGGCAAAGGTGGATATGTCCGGGCAATTGCGCGTGACCTGGGAGAAGCGCTTGCATGCAAGGCCCATGTCAAATCGCTGCGCCGTGTCTGGTCGGGCCCCTTTGAAGCGGCTGATGGCGTGAGTATGGATCAGGTTGATGCGCTTGCCAAAACACCCGAACTTGATCAGTTTCTGCAACCTTTGGAAGTCGGCCTGACTGACCTGCCTGAGGTCCGTTGCCCGGCCGAAAGCGTCGCCAAGCTGCGCAATGGAAACCCGGCCCCGGTGATCGCCAGCGGGATCGACTTCGGCGAAGAGGTTTGGGCCTCTTACGAGGGACAAGCCATTGCCGTCGGCACCTACCGTGGTGGTGACATGCAGCCCTCACGCGTCTTTGTACCCCCGCAGACGTGATCACCCGCACGCATATCAAGGATGATGCGCCATCCACGGCTGTGTATTCTGACTGCGAAAGGTATCGCTACGCGCTGACCCGCACCTGGGATCCGAAGGGCAAGCGCGTACTCTTTGTGATGCTGAACCCCTCTAAGGCGACCGAGGTACAAAACGACCCGACGGTCGAGCGATGCGAGCGGCGCGCGCGTGCTCTGGGTTTCGGCGCATTCCGGGTGACCAACATTTTTGCGTGGCGGGAAACTGACCCCGCCTTGATGCGCAAAGCTGTTGATCCGATCGGCCCGGAAAATGATGTGATCATCCGTGACGGGGCGACATGGGCCGATCAGGTGATCGCCGCATGGGGCACCCATGGATCGCATCTGAACCGAGGCCCGGAAATGGAAGCTGTTCTGCGCGCCATTGGCAAACCGATCTACACCTTGGGGCTGAGCAAACACGGGCACCCAAAACACCCCCTATACATCAGCTACAGCCAGAACCCAGCGCTTTGGATCGCATCCTGAGGTCCTTACAGCATTAACCATTCATTCATTTTGGACACCTTTGAGCGGCCCATCTGTGGTATCAAATGCCCTGCGGGTCGGGGGCGACTCGAATATGTACTGGTAACTGACATGCTCGCACTCTTGGGATTGATGGGGGTCGCCGCGACGGCGTTCTTCATCGCAGATACAGATGACGATGCCCCCGCGCCAGACGAGGAGGCGAACCTCGATCAGGACGACCCCAGTCAGCCGATCAAACCAATTGATGACCTGATTGCTCCAAGCAATGATGACACGGTGGTCTTTGCTGGCGACAGTGACGATACAATCGTGACCGGCGCTGGTGATGACTATTTGGATGGGGAGGACGGCAACGACCTTCTGATCAGCAACGCTGGTGATGATGTACTGCATGGCGGGCGAGGGGATGACCAACTGGATGCAGGCAGTGGAGCAGACCAACTGAACGGACATGTGGGTGATGATATCCTGCAAGGCGGTGATGGCGATGACATGCTCAACGGTGGTAGCGGTGATGACCTGCTGATGGGTGGCGATGGGGATGACGCCCTGTTGGGCTCGCTGGACGATGATGTGCTGGTCGGTGGTGCGGGTGCCGATACGCTGCACGGCGGATCAGGGGACGACGTGCTGTATGACCGCGGCGACGATGATGCCGACTTTATCAATGGCGGGGCCGGGGATGATGTGCTGATGGGCGGGGCCGGTGATACGCTCAACGGGGGGACCGGTGCGGATCTCTTTGCCCTGAAGGACCAGAATGACGTCATTGTGGAAGATTACGACGCACAGATGGACAAGATCGAGATTACCTATGAGGGCGATGCGCCGGAACTACGAACAACAATAACCGAAGACGGGCTTGTTCTGATGGCCGGAGAAGAGGTGATTGCGACCTTCCTTGATCTTGATGAGTTGGACACCGATAGTGTCACCTTGATCGCAGCCTAACAAAAACCTTTCCTTTTGCAGGGAATCCCCCTAAAGCGACGCATCCGTACAAGGTTTCCCTTGTTCGGGCCCTCCACGGGCCTTTCTGGACGACATCCCGGATCGCGCCATCAACCTTTAGATATAAGGAGACCCCGATGTCGATTACTGCTGAAGACAAAGCAAAGATCATGAAGGATTTTGCAACCAAAGAGGGTGACACTGGCTCCCCTGAGGTGCAGATTGCGATCCTGTCCAGCCGCATTGCGACGCTGACAGAGCACTTCAAGACCCACAAAAAAGACAATCACGGCCGCCGTGGCCTGCTTAAGATGGTCGCCCAGCGCCGTAAGCTTCTGGATTACACCAAAGGCAAGGACGAGGCCCGCTATCAGGACCTGATCAAGCGTCTGGGCCTGCGTCGCTAAAACGACAAAAACGACCACCGGAATAGAAAACGCCCACCATTTGGTGGGCGTTTTTTTGTTTCTTAGTCCTGGCGTGCCGCTGCTTCTAACAGGAAATAGCAGCGCCTACGACAAGGCCATCCAAGTCAAAGGCGCCGTCAGAACTACCCTCTACTCCAGCCCACCAATGCACCTCATATCCGTCCTCAAGATGTCCATTATGAACAATGGATATTATCAGGTCGCATCAAGACACATCAGAGCAGGCAGACCAGACGACTGCAAACGCGCGGCATCCAAGGTTGGGGTCCCGGTCCAATCCTGATTTGTATCTTCAAAACCAAAAACACGCCTTGCTTGTATTTTTTTCACGTGAGAGCGACTATGGTCCCAAATGTAATGGGGTGGCGATGCCTGACTTTGTCTTGCAGTGGGTCTATGCGACCGGTGATTTTAATACCGCCGGGCCACTTGATGCAGTGCCAAATGAACAGGGTGCTCAGGCCCAAGGTTCCCCGCCCTGGCAGTTGGAACTCAACGCCACTGCCTCGCCCCAACAGATCATCGTGAATGACGATGATGGCTCGTTGAATGAAATTGGTGACCCTGGCCAGGTATTGGCAGTTCCGATCACAATTGACGGAACAACCTATCCCGCTGGTTCGAGGGTCGTGATCAACTACGTATTAACCACAGATGACGGCTTTGAAGGTTACTCGATCACACTCGGCTCAAACAACACGGGAAACAATACCACAACGGCGTTCATCACCAACTCCCCCATGGTGCCGGGGCAGACCTATGAATTCACCAGTGAAGGGAACATCGGCAACAGCGACGGCGTTCTGTATTCACAATTTGCATGCTTCACGTTGGGAACATCCATCAAAACAGCCGAGGGCGACCGCAGCATAGAGCAGTTGTCCATTGGTAGTTTGGTGCAGACGAGAGACAATGGGCTTCAACCAATACGATGGATTGGACAACGGTGCGTCCCTGCTATCGGATCTATGGCTCCCATCAGTTTTCGCAAAGGAACGCTTGGCGCGGTTCGGGATACGCTCGTCTCACCCAACCACCGCATGCTTGTTACTGGTGAGGCGACACAACTCTTACTGGGGGTCGATGAAGCATTTGTAGCCGCAAAGCACCTGATCAACGGACAGACGATTTTGCGCCGCCCCAACGGCCTCGTATTCTACATTCACATTATGTTTGACCGGCACGAGGTCATTTGCGGCGACGGTGTGTGGTCTGAGAGTTTCTTTGCCGACGGCTGTGGTCTGGGCGTGCTTAATTCTGATCAGATGAATGAGATCTTATCTCTGTTCCCTGAGCTGAAGGGACAAAGGACCGCACAGCTCGCGAAACCTGGCACCAAAGCATACGAAGGGCGGGTCATTGCCGAAATGCTGTGACAAGCGGTAGCGGCGGGCACAATGGGCGCAAAGCAGGCATCGGTTCACCGGCTCTGGCAAAAACACCGGCCCCGGCAATCATTGATGCATCGTCAGGTAAAGGAGGTTGCAACTTTGGTGCCCCGCGCTCCACCCTCTTGTCCTTCATTGCAGTCGCGCCGTATCAGGGGGAATATCTAAGTATCGGGTAGGGCTACACGCTCACCGGTTGTTTTGAAACCCCCTGCACCGCCAAGCGCCTGCACAGCGGCGGCACCGCAGGCATTGCCTTTGGACAGGCATTGTTCAATCGGCGCCCGATCCAGCCAGCACGACAGGAAACCGGCGTTGAATGCGTCACCAGCGCCAGTCGCATCCACGACCTTAACCGGGGCAGCAACACTTTGTGTCCATGCGTCATCGGTGCGCGCCCGCGCTCTAGCGCCGTTCACGCCGCTTTTGATGACGGTCAGAGGCGCGCAGGTCTCTGGCACGCCAACAGCCGCAAGGGCCGCAACCTCGTATTCATTGGGTAGGAATACGTCGACGGCGGCGATCAAATCCGCAGCGCTCTTGTCGTAGTTATCCTGCCAACTGCAATCAAGAGAGACCGTCAAACCTGCCGATTTTGCCATACCCAACAACGCGGGCATCTCTTGCAGGGTTTTCAATTCGCCAATATGCAGATGCGCAAAATCCGAGAAACGGATCGTGGTGGGATCAGGCAAGGCTGGACCATCTGCACGGGTCAGAAACGCACGGTCACTTTGCAACCCAACGGCCACCGTAATCTGTGGATCGACGCCGGTGGCAGCCGGTTTGCAGGCGGTGGCCACAACATGATGTTCTTTCATGTCTGCCAGAACGAGGGTGTCAAATGGGGCTGCAGGCAGCATCGAAAACTGCCAGACAGAATGCCCCATGGATGCAAGCGTTGCACCGGTGATGAATGCGCCTCCACCAGCACAGAGCGACAGGTTAGGCGCAAAAACCTCGGTGCCAAGAGTGGGCAGGCGAGGCGCGTCGGCGAAAACCAGATCACAATAAAGCCTACCGGCACAGAGGATCGGTTTGTTCATGAGAGTGCCTGTCCGGTGCTGACATCAAAAACATGCAAGTTTTGAGGGTCCGCACCAAGCGTCACGGCCTCGCCCACGGCCGGTGGTGTGCGCCCGTCGGCTTTTGCGATGATTTCACCCGATGGTGTCTCGACATAGATAAGTGTTTCAGACCCCAAAGGTTCGCGCAGCGTGACTGTACCAGTGATAATGGGGTTCGCGCTGTTCGGGTGCAAATCATCAGGCCGAACCCCCAACAAAATGCCACCGTTGCCGGTTGAGGCAAGGGTAGGAACGGTGACTTTCTGACCGGTGCCAAGGGTCACGGTGGTGTCCTCAATCTGCCCGGCAAGCAAGTTCATTGACGGCGCACCGATAAACCGCGCAACAAAGGTATTTGCAGGTTTGTGAAACACCTCAGCCGGTGTGCCCACCTGTTGAATGTAGCCGTCTTTCATGATGACGATCCTGTCGGCCATCGTCATGGCCTCGACCTGATCGTGGGTTACAAAAATAATGGTATTGCCGACGCGTTGGTGCAGTTTCTTGATCTCAAGGCGCATTTGGGTACGCAACTGCGCATCAAGGTTCGACAGCGGTTCATCAAACAGGAACACCGCAGGATCACGCACCATTGCACGCCCGATGGCGACACGTTGGCGTTGCCCGCCTGACAACTGGCTTGGCTTGCGATCCAGCAGGTCAACCATATCGAGGATACCTGCAACCTCTTGTATTCGCGCCTCTTTATCTGCCTTTGGTATTTTTGAAGAGCGTAAGCCGAAGGCGATGTTTTTCTTGACCGACATATGTGGGTAGATGGCGTAGTTCTGGAAAACCATCGCGATGTCGCGCTCTTTGGGTTCGAGGTTATTCACCTCACGTCCGCCGATTTCGATGATACCACTCGTGGTTTCCTCAAGCCCTGCGATCATCCGCAATGTCGTGGATTTGCCGCAGCCGGAAGGGCCGACAAACACCACAAATTCACCATCTGCGACATCCAGAGAGATGCCATGCAACACCTCTGTTGTACCGTAGGATTTCGTCAGTTTGCGCAGGGCGAGATTGGCCAAGGTCAGGTCTCCAGTAATTGAGCATAGGCTGCGGCGCGGGTCGTTTCGGCCTCCGCGATGCGCTGTTTTCGGGATGCGCTTTCATTCTGCACTGCGGACACAATCTGTGCATACAATGCGAGCGCCGCGTCGAGCGCCGCTGGCGCCGGGCCCCCGATGCGATCACGACGTGCAACGAAGGTTTCCGGACTGGTCGCGGTTTCGAAGACCCTACGATCCATCCCAGGCTGTTGGCCCATAGCCGCCTGAAATGCCGATTGAAAAGTTTCAAACCCTGCCGACAGCGGCGCGCCCTCAAGGTTGCAGGCGACATCTGCCGCGACCTCGTGCGCTTGACGAAATGTCAGGCCTTCATCACGAACAAGCGTGTCGGCAAGTTCGGTGATCGTGATGGATGCCGCATCTGTATTGCGGCGGACGTTTTTGGTGTTGATCGAACATGCGGGCAGAAAGGCGGTCAACAACGCCAGTACCCGGCCACCGCTTTCAAAGGCAGCATAACCGGATTGCTGCACCTCACCCTCGCTATCGTTCATGTCCGTGAACGGCGTATTATGCATCGTGTTCACCACCATGTCACAGCGCCCGCAGGTGACCGAGGCCAAATGGCGCATATGCTCGATCGGGACCGGATTGCGCTTTTGCGGCATGATCGAACTGATCTGAACCAAAGAGTTGGGGATATAAAGCTGACCGACCTCAAAGCTGGACCAAAAAGCAAGATCCTGCACAACACGTCCCAAATGCAGGAATACCAGTTTGATCGCCGAATAAAGCCCGGTCACGTAATCAACCGAAGCGATGCACCCGTAAGAGTTCACAAGCGGGCCTTCGAACCCTAGAAGCGCGGCCATGCGGGTGCGGTCGATGGGAAAACCGGAGGTCGTGATCGCCGCCGCCCCCATCGGGCAGTGGCCGAGATTGTCGATAGCCGCAGACAGGCGCTGTGCGTCCCGGTTCAGCACCTCGATCATGGCGCCAAGGTAGTGGCCAAAGGTTGTGGGTTGTGCAGGCTGGCCGTGCGTGTAAGCCACGATCAGGGTATCAGCCTCATCACGCGCTTTGTTGATCAACGCATCGGTCAGGGTGGTGATCTGGGCCAGCATGGTTTCGGCGCGCGTGCGCAAGGCCATTTTGAACAGGGTATGATCCATATCGTTGCGCGAACGGGCCGTGTGCAGCGCACCGCCAAGATCGCCCAGACGGCGGCGCAATTCAGCTTCGACGTAAAAGAAGTAGTCCTCGTGCTCGCCAGTATAGGTCAGGGCCGCGACATCGGTTTCAGCATCGATGGCATCCAGTGCTTGTGCGATCTTTCGACCGCCGGTCCTTTCAAGAATGCCGGTTTCGACCAGCATCACCAGATGCGCACGGTTGATCGCGGCCATATGCCCGGCATAGTGAGTTTTGACCCCTTCGAATAGCGGCGCAAGGACGGTGTCCTTGTAAGTTGGGTCAGGGAACACGCTATTGTCTGTCATCCCTTAAGCCCCGCCATGACAACGCCGCGAATGATGAACCGCTGGAAGATCAAGAACACAACAAGCGTCGGGATCGTGGAAATCGCGGCCCCTGTCATGATCAGTTCCCATGCGACATCGGCCTCGTCCCCGAAACCCGACAGGCCCACAGGGATCGTATACATATCGACTGAGTTGGTGACGATCAGCGGCCATAAAAACGCGGTCCAATTGCCCAGAAAGACAAAGATCGCAAGGGCGGCCAAGGCGGGTTTTACCAAGGGCATCGCGACCGTCCACCAAATTTGTAGTTCGTTCAGGCCATCAATACGGGCCGCTTCGATAAAGTCGTCGGGGACGCTTTCAAAGAATTGCTTCATCAGGAATGTGCCAAAGGCCGTCATCAGACCCGGAAACATGATCCCCCAATAACTGTCGAGCCAGCCAAATGATTGCGACATCAGGTACCATGGGATCACCAGCATTTCGGTTGGGATCATCAGGGTGGACAAGATTGCAATAAAGACGATTGTCCGCCCCGGAAACCGGAATTTGCACAGGGTATAGCCGACCAGTGAATCAAACAGCAGGTTACAGATCGTGGTAATCGTGGCGATGATGATAGAGTTGACAAACCACCAGTAAAAACGCCCGTCTTCCAGAACAAATGTATAGTTTTCGATGGTTGGCTCATCGGGGATCAGATTGACGTTGTAAACCTCATGCGGCCACTTCAGCGAGGTCGAGATCATATAGGCAATCGGCATGACCATGATGATCCCGCCGATGAATAGCAGCAGCCAGCGGATAATCTGGCCCATGTTGCGCGTGCGTGGTGCGGATTTGGGCATCAATAGCGCGTCGGCTGTGGGTGTGATGTCAGTCATTCAGTTGCTCCTCAACAGGCGCAACTGAATGAGCGAAACAATCAGCAGGATGGTGAATAGCACCACGGTTTGCGCAGCGGCATAGCCCATATCGAACCCGTTGAACGCCGTGTCGTAGATCATCAAAACCAGGGGCTTTGTTGCGTTAAGCGGTCCCCCAAGGTTGTTGGTTGTCATGTTGAAAACGTGGTCAAAAATCCGCAGGAATCCAATGGACGAAAACACCACGATAAACACGATTGTGGGGCGCAGAAGTGGTAGCGTGATCTGGGTCAGCACGGTGAACCAGCCGACACCGTCGATCTTTGCCGCCTCGTAGTAGCTGGTCGGTATCGCCCGTAGCCCCGCCATGAAGATGATGACCTGAAATCCAAGCCCGGCCCAAACGGCTGGCGCCAATACGGCAGGCAATGCGTTGGTGGTGGATTGCAGGAATGCGATTTGCGGGATGCCAAAACCGGCCAGGATATTGTTGAACAACCCGATGGGCACATCCTGGTAAAACCAGCGCCACACCCACGCCATCGCGACAGCACTTGTCATGAAGGGCAGGAAATACAGCATCCGCAAGAAGCCATGCATGAACCGCAGCTTGTCAAGGTGGTAGGCGATGACGAAGGACAGGACGAGGCTGATAGGCGTGCCCAGCAGCAAGTAGACAAAAGTGTTCTTGAAAACCTTCCAGAATACAGGGTCGTTCCACAGCTTTTGATAGTTTTCCAATCCGGCCCACGTGCGGCTGCCCAGCAGGTTCCAGTTCTGAAAGCTGATCAGAATAGCATTGCCGGTCGGATAGAACCGAATGACCGTATAGAACAGCACGGGCAACGCCAGAAAGGCCCAAGCCCAGACAATCTGTTTCTGGCGGATGGTCAGGTTGCGATACATGAAGCTAGCCTTATGAAGGACCGACCGCCCCGACCCAAAGAGGCCGGAGCGGGAGTGAGTGGCCTATTCGGCGTAGTATTCGTCAAGCAGCTGTTGCTCAGCTTCTGCTGCAATGGCGAGGCTTTCAGCTGGCGCCATCCCTTCAAGCTGTATCCGTTCGATCATTTCCACCATCAGCTGGCGCTGGCCGGACTCATTGGCGAATTTGGTGGTGTTGGCGTATGCCAATCCCCGGATGAAGGGGCCAAAGGTTTCGTCATTGGCGTTTTCCTCTGTCAGACCGACAGAGGGTTTAGCGGGCAGTTCACCCACCACATCCAGCCAGATCTGCATGGCCTCGTCCGAGGTGATGTATTCCATGAACTTGACCGAAGCTTCATATCTTTCGCCTTCGGCTTTGGTCGTGATGGCGTTGACCCAGTAGGATGAGTAATTCGACCGTACCCCGTCAGCATTGGCAGGCAACTCGGTCACACCCCAATTCAGGCCACGCTGATCAGCAAGCGATCCGATCCGGAATGATCCATCGATATGCATGCCTGCGCGTCCGGCTTTGAAGGCAGCTTGCGGTTCATCCATAAACCCGATCGCGGTCACAGGCGGATCGCCCAGGAACATATTCGTATAGAATTCCAACGCCGCCAAGCCGGCATCGCTGTCATAATTCACGGTTCTGTAGTCATCGACGTAAGGCTCACCTCCGTTTTGGCGCACCAGACCTTCGCGCCACCAGTGGTGATCTTGCGCGGTCATGCCTGCCGTGATGCCGACTTGCGTAATGTTGCCTGCTGCATCCGTTTTCGTCATTGCAGCGGCGGCAGCCATCATTTCATCCAAAGTTTCGGGCGGACCGTCCAACCCGGCCTCTTCCAGCAGGCGTTCATTGTAGAACAGCGCCAGGCTGCGGACCGCTGTGGGCAAGGCCCAATAGGCATCGCCGTCCTTCATGGCCTGCACCATCGGAAAGAACTCTTCATCAATTTGTGTGGCAGGAAAGGTATCCGCGGGCAAAGGCTGGATCAGTTCTGCTTCGACATAGTCGTTCAGCCAGCCATAGAACAACTGCACCACGTCGGGCCCTTCACCGGCAGGGATCGCTGCGGCAACTTTGGTGCGGTAATCGGCATAGGGGAAATGCGTCATCGTGACAGTGATATCCGGATTGGCGGCCTCGAAGTTGGCGATCAGCGTTTCCATCGCCTCGACCCGCGCACCGAAGAAGTATTGCCAGTATTCGATCTCAACGGCGTTCGCGGCACTCGCAAATAGTGCGGCAGAGGATGTTAATCCGGCAAGGACCAGACCTTTCAAATGTAGTTTCATCATACGTCTCCCATGTTGGCGGTAGCGGTCCATTGTTGAACTCATGCGTCAGGGTTAACTCAATTGGATTGATAATTCAAATGAATTGAGTTAGTCGGAGATTATGATTGTGCTTCCCCTTCCAACAGGCAGCAATGCTGAGCGATCCAAACACCGCAACCGTCAGGCCATCTTGGGGCAATTGCGGACCGCTGGTGCGATGGGCCGCGCAGAGATTGCGCGGGCGCTTTCACTGACGACACAGACGGTGAGCAACATCATTGCAGAGCTATCGCAAGACGGCCTGTTGTTGGAAATGGGCCGCGTGAGCGCTGGGCGCGGATTGCCGGCCATCCAGTATGCACTAAACCCCGAAGGCGGCTATGCCTTGGGGATCGAGGTCCGCCCGGATGCGATCTTTGCCGCACTTCTGGACATGCATGGCAAGGCTGTCGCCACGGAACGTATCGCGGTCAGTGAAACCCAACCCGATATCGTGATGACACATGTCAAAGCACTGTATGCCCGCGCGTTGGATCAGGTGCCAAATGCGCGACACCGGACGTTGGGCGCTGGCATTGTTATGCCTGGGCCTTTTGGTGAAACGGGCATCGCAGGGATGGGGTCTGATCTGCCCGGTTGGCAAGAGGTTGATGCCGAAACGCTTTTTGCAGAGGCCATTGGATTGCCCGTGGTGTTAAGCAACGATGCCAATGCCGCTGCGATGGCAGAACGGATCAATGGCGTGGCACAGGATATCACATCCTATGCGTACCTGTATTTTGGGGCTGGCTTGGGATTAGGGCTGGTGCATGGCGGTCAGCTGATGCGCGGCGCCTATGGCAATGCAGGTGAAATAGGACATATCCCGATCCCTGATCAGAGCGGTAACCTGGAAAACGCCCTGAGCCGCCTGTCTGTTCAACGGCATCTGCAATTGGCGGGCAAGGACGCGCACAATGTCGACACGCTGAACCAGTTCTACCAGCAAAATGACCCCGACCTCATGGCTTGGCTCAAGTCGGCCAGTGCAGCACTCGGTCACGCGATGGCCATTGTCGAAAACATGTTCGATCCGCAGACGGTCATTCTGGGCGGCGCGATGCCAGATGCCGTTCTGGATCATCTGGTTGCACACGCGCCGTTGCCGGACCTTTCCGTATCGAACCGGCCAAATGCGCCACACTCGCGCTTAATGCGCGGTGCGTCTGGACGCATGACCGCAACCTTGGGTGCCGCAGCACTGATACTGAACCGGGCGTTAAGTTCGCCCGTTCCCCACGCGCATTAAAAGGAAGCAAACCATGCCCCTTTCAGATCAGGCCCGGATTGCTGCCGAACGTGACAGCCCGCGCATTGTGACCCTGTGGCAGGCGCTGTGCGCATTGAAAAGCACCGTGTCGTTCATGAACACAGGTGCACACCCTGATGACGAGATCTCAGCGATGCTCGCCGCGCTGCGGTTTCAAGATGGTATAGATATCTCCTACGCCTGTTCGACCCGTGGCGAAGGCGGCCAAAACAATATCGGAACAGAGACAGAATTTGCCTTGGGCGCGCTCCGCACCGCCGAAATGGAGGCCGCCTGCGACCGTCTTGATCTGCGGATGTATTGGTTGTCGGTTGACCCCGATGATACGATCTTTGACTTTGGTTTTTCCAAGTCTGGCGATGAAACATTGGCAAAATGGGGCCGGGGCCGGACCCTTTCACGGTTTGTCGACATCATCCGCACAGAGCGGCCTGACATCATCTGCCCAACCTTCCTGGACGTGCCTGGTCAACACGGGCACCACCGTGCGATGACACAGGCGGCGCATGAGGTCATGGACCTTGCCGCCGACCCTGACTTTGCAGGCAGCGCCTTGCGGGTCTGGCAGGTCAAAAAGATGTATTTGCCCGCCTGGTCCGGGGCTGGACAGGCCTATGACGACGATTTGCCGCCGCCGCCTGCGACGCTCACAATTCCTGCGTCTGGCAAAGATCCGGTCACAGGATGGCGTTTTGCGCGCATTGGCCAGCAAAGCCGCGTGCTGCATGCGACACAAGCCATGGGTCGCTGGGTACCACCGGGTGAAGAGACTGATTTTCCGCTGCATCTTGCACAGTCACATGTGGACGGGCCGGATGAAGGGCTTGCATCAGGGCTACCGCAAACCTTGCGCGATCTGGATGTTCCGGGTTTGGCTGTTGTGCAGGATGCATGCGACGCGGCCTTGGCAACCTTTCCAGACGCCGCCGCAGTCTTGGGAAATGCCAGCAAAGCCTTGATGGATTTGCGACGCGCGGCGGAGACATGCCCGGCCGACATTCGCCACAAGTTGACCCGAAAGGACGAACAACTCATCCGCGTGATTCAACTTGCTGCGGGTGTGGATGTGCGTGCCTCTTTACAGGACGACATCCTGCACCCCGGTGACAGCACAACATGGACCGGTGAGTTTTCGGCCGACGCCGGTGCGTTGGATTTGACCCCCCGGGTTCCGGACGGTTGGTCAGCGCAGGAAGGGTCCATCACGCTCGACACAAATGCCGCCATCAGTGATCCCTATCCGAGCACATATCTGCCAAATCAACCCAACGCACCTTGCATCGACGTGGCGTTGACCGTGCACGGCGTGACCGCTGTTGCCGGTGTACCATTCGACGTGCCGCCGGTTGTCTTGCCGCAGCGCTCTGCCGCACTACAGCCAGATGCTGATATCATCAATCTCGCGCAAAGCGACCGCTCTGTCGTGATTGGCGTCAGCGATATCGCGCCAACTGGTGCAACGCCTGAATTACGCGTACCCGATGGCTGGACCGTCCAGAACAGCGAAGGCGGCTTTGTCGTGTCGGCCCCTGCAGATGTGTCACCCGGGCTCTATGATCTTGCATTGACCCTGGACGGGCAAGATGCGAGCAGCCTGCGCCACATCCGCCGTGCGCATATTGCACCCCGCGCGCTGGTGCGCCCAGCCAAAGCCCAGGTGCGTGTGATTGATGCGGCACTCCCTGCCGGGCAGGTCGGCTACATCGGCGGCGGTAATGACAGGGTTTGTTTGTGGCTGGAGCATATGGGCGTGAAGGTCACCGACCTGTCAGGCGCGGATTTGACCGATGCTGTGCTCGCCAGGTGTGACACGCTGGTGATCGGCATTTTCTCAATGAAGTTCCGCCCCGGTCTGGCAGAGGCGATGCCACGTATTCATGATTGGGTGCGCGCGGGCGGCACGCTGATCACTTTGTATCACCGTCCATGGGACAATTGGGATCCGGAGACAACCGCACCATTCCGGCTGGAGATTGGGCAACCTTCACTGCGCTGGCGGGTCACGGACGAGGACGCTGCCATCACCGTTCTGGCTCCGGATCATGCGCTATTGAATCACCCCAATCAGATCAGCGATGCCGATTGGGCGGATTGGCATAAAGAACGTGGGCTTTACTTCGCGAAGTCGTGGGATCCGGCCTATACCCCGCTCATCGCGATGAATGACCCGGGCGAGGCACCCCTGAAAGGCGCGCTTTTGATAGCAGATGTAGGTCAAGGGCGTCATGTGCATACGTCACTTATCCTGCATCATCAGATGGAGAAACTCACCGCTGGCGCGTTTCGTTTGATGGCCAACCTGCTTGCCAAACGAAACTGATCCACCCCGCAACGGGTTGGCGGCAGGATGGCTGCTGGCGGATATGGCGCTAAACATCTGGGCGCTGTCAATCGTCAAGGCCTTGGGCTTGGGATACCCTGCATTCCAACTGGTTTTCCTGCGGGCCGGTGTTGGGTTCCTGCTGATGCTGCCATGGGTGTGGCGGTATCGACATGCGTTCCGCGGGCTGCCTGATCTGCGGCTGCACGCGCTTCGAGTGGGGTTCTCCGCAATCGCCCTCACCGCAAGCTTTTTCGCGATTTCCCGACTCCCGCTGGCGCTGTTCACAGCGATAAGCTTTACCCGGCCGATTTTGACAATGATCGCAGCGGCCTGGTTACTGAACGAACTTATCACCCGCGACCGCTGGATCGCCGCAGTCATTGGGTTGATCGGGGTGGTGATTGCTGTGGACCCTTCGGGTTTGTCAGGCGGTTGGGGGTTGGCGGCACAAGTACTGGTGGTCTTTGCGGCGACAGGTGCTGTCATCACGACCCGCAAACTGGTCGCGGCCCCAACGGTTGTCATGATGACGTTCTACACAGCAGGCCTCACTGTGATCGCGGCCCCTTTTGCCTTGCTCACATGGCAACCGGTGCCTTTTAACAATTGGCCCACATTGCTGGCCATTGGGATCTTTGCGCAATCTGCTCAGTTCTGCTTTCTAAGAGCGCACCGCTATGGGCAGGCCGGATTTCTGTCCGTGCTTTCTTATGCCAGCTTGGTCTTCTCAACGACGGTCGGCTATTTCGTCTTCGACGAACTGCCAAAATCAGGTTTTTGGGCGGGGGCCGTATTGATCATCGCCGCCACACTATGGATCACCCTAAGGCGACGCGCGGCCTAGAGTCATCAAAGCCGACCTGTCGTTTGCCGGAATATGGGCAAAATTGGTTCGAAAGGCTGCAAGATTGCTTTTGAACCCACACTGTTTTCAGCATAGCAAACTGGTATTCCAAAATTGAAACAAGAGCAGAGCGACATGACATCAGGACATAAGACAGCAATTGTGACAGGTGGACTGTCGGGCATGGGGCTCGCGATTGCACGCAGGCTGGCAAAAGACGGTACAGCCGTTTTCGTAGGTGCGCGGAGCGCGGCCGACAGTACTCATGTCAGTACCATCCTCGGGCCTGACGCGGGCCAAATCATGGCTGCCGCTCTTGATGTGCAATCCCGAGAGAGCGTGGATGCGTTCGTTGCCGATATTGCTGCGGCGCGGGGTGGCGTTGATATTCTGGTGAATGCGGCTGGCGTTTATGACGAAGCCGCCGTCATCGATCATCCGGATCAAGTCTGGGACGATCACATCGACACGAACCTGAGCGGGACCTTCCGTATGATCCGGGCTGTCATGCCGCATATGAAGCGCAAGGGTTGGGGGCGGATCATCAATATGGCCTCGGTTGCGGCCCACAATGGGATGGCCAACAACGCTGCCTATTGTGCGTCCAAGGCAGGGCTTTTGGGGTTGGGCCGCTGTGTCAGTCTGGAAGGTGCAGCGCACGGCGTAACCTGCGTGTCGATCAGCCCGACATGGGTCGAGACCGAGATGCTGCGGCGGTTTATCGACGCCGATATGCAAAGCACCGGCCAGACGTTGGAACAGGTGCGCGCCGAATATGCCAAGTCAAACCCGCAGAACCAACTTGTTCAGCCCTCTGAAGTCGCAGAGCTTGCCGCATTTCTGGCCAGCGATGCGGCCCGCGCGTTGACGATGGAAGACTTTCAGGTCAACGCAGGGTCGCTTTGGTAGTCGCACGCGCGCTGCGCCAGCAAGGTGTCGCCGCCGCTGATGATTTCAAAGGGCTGGTCGCTTATCCGCGCCCACATTGCGCGGGCGGCAGTATTCTCGAAGGTTGCGTCGGCGCATAGGGTGTCCGGGAAATCAGCGATCACCTTGGCGATGCCTGGGTCCAGCGCGACCTTGGCCAGCCACTCTGTTGGCGCAAGAGCATTTGAACACTTCGGCGCGATGCGGACATCAGCCATTAAGTTGTAGATCGGGCCATCGGGGGCCGTGATGGGGCCAAGCAGGAATGCGGCGGCCGCCGTCACATCAGTCATCGGGAACTCAAGCGATTGCGGCATATGGCCGGCGCGCAAGGATGCTTTGAGGATGATCTCATAAATGTCGCGTAAATTGGGGGTCTCCAGATCGTAGAGCGAAGGCAGACGCACGATCGCTGCGGGGATGCCGGACGCGCGAATTGCGTCTTCAGCCGCGATCTTGGCTGCACCATAGCCAGTGCAGCTATCCCAAACGGTCGCCGTGGTTTCAGGCCATGGGCCGCCGCGGTCAGGGAAGACGGCACTTGATGAGGTAAAGCGCAGGTCAGCGCCCGCATCTGCGCAGAAGGTCAGAACCGCCTCTATCCCACGCGCGGACCAATCCAGCATCTCGTCGCGGCCGATGGCAAGGTTCACCATCGCCGCACAGTGGATGACCTTGCGCGTAGACACCGTCAGTGCAGCGTAGGCCCTTTGCTCCAGCGCAAAACGTGGCGCATCAAGGGTGCCATGCACAATGACATAGCGGTCAGGTGCGACCCCATGCGCCAAAGCCACCTCGTCCAGCCGGTCACGTGCGCCACGGTTCTTGTCCCTGACCAGGCAATAGACAACTTCGTCGGGCGGCAGACCGCGGGCCGCCTTGGCCAGAACATGACCGCCCAGAAAACCGGTCGCGCCGGTCAGCAGGATGCCGGGTCTGTCGAAGTTCTTTGTCGGTGCGGGGGCATCTGCCTCTCTGGTCATGAGCTGATCAAGCCGGTGTAACGGGACGTTCATAGCAAGGTCAAAATCGACCGGCATCCCATAGACCTTTTCCAGTTCCAGCATCAGCGTCACGCACATGAGTGAATCGCCACCCTGATCATGAAAGCTAAGCGCTGGATCAATTTGTGACGGCGCACACGACATCGCCAAGGCAGCCGCCGCAATGACCGCGTCTTCTGCATCGTCCGTTTCATGGGTGGTGTCTTCAACCGCGGGAAGGGCGCGCAAATTTGCCTTTCCCGATACCGGATGCAGTGGCAATGCGTCCATCTGCACCAGAAACGAGGGAACGCAATAGGCCGGCAGCACGGCGCGCAACTCGGCAGCAAGGGTTGCTGGTATGACATTGGAGCCCGTCACAATACCCCAGCCTTCGGCATTCCGTCGGGCTTGTTCAGCATCTGCGGCATAGTAAAAGATCAGGCTCTGCCCCCGTGAACCGACCTCTGCCACCCATGGGGCAGCACTGGAAAACGCAAGCCTGTCGCGCATGGTATCGGTCAGTTCCTTGGTCTGAATAGAAAACCCACGCAGCTTAAGCATATGGGCAATCCGCCCCTCGATATGCAGCGCGCCAGTGGCATCAACCCAAGCCTGATCACCAGTATCATAGAGCCGCGTTTGACGCCCGTTGAGGGTCAGTTCACGAAACCGCAATCGTGTCTCTTCGGGGCGGTTCACATATCCCGGGCCAAGCATCCGGGGGCCTTCGAAATGCAACTGCCCAGACACGCCAGTAGGGCAAACCGCATCGGTTTCATCCAGAATAACGGCGCGCAGATGTTCCATCGGAACGCCAACAGAGACAGGCGCATCGCCTGCGGGCCCTGTCAGATGCGACATGCAGACGTCATGGGTTTCGCAGATGCTGTAAAGGTTCCACAAGGCCGCGTCAGGCAATTTGGCAAGTGAGGCCATGATCAAGTCATCGCTCACGACCTCACCATTCAGGACCACGCGCGCAAGCGGCAGTTTTGCCGCCTTTTCTGCGCCGAGCGCATTGAGAAACGTGTCATAGAATGACGGGGTGAACAGCATTTCATAGATGTCATTCGCGATCAGAAAATCAGCAAGTTTTCCCGGCGCAAACAGGGTGCTGGCATCAGGAAACCACAGGTCCGCGCCCTTGCGCAGCGGGCGAAACATCTCCCAAATTGCGAAGACGTAGATGCCGATGCGCATATCGGGGCCGTAAGGTGTAAATGCATCGCGCCAAAGATACGACAAATAGGCCGCATCTTGCGAGACGGGTATGCATTTGGGCCGTCCCGTCGTGCCGGACGTTGCCACAAGGTAGATCGGGTCGGCAGGTGCGACAGACGCGGCACGCAATGGGGTGTAAGGTGCAGGCGCTTCACTAAGCAAATCGTTGGCATCAACTGTTGTGCAGTCACCTGGCAACTGGCCCGGTGCGGCGGGCGCGCAGGTGATAATCAGGTCAACCCGCAGCTCGGACACAATATTGTGCAGCACCATCTGTGGCATTGCCGGATCAAGATGAACAAACGGGCGACCATGGATCACGCAGGCGACAGCGCTGGCCGCCATCCCAACACAGGGAGAGCCAAAGATGCCCACAACCCGCGTTGTTTCCAGATGCAGACCCATTGTGGAAACAAACTGACCGAGCCTGTCGTAGGTGATTGACCCAGTGCTATCCGACATCGCAGGTAGGTTCGAGAACGATGCAATCGCGCTGGCGAGGTCAGCCGCAACTGTCTGAGGTGATGTCATGACGTGGGTCCCTGTTTCTGGCCCCACCCATATCAGTATACCAGCAAAGAAACAGCCGGGCTTTTCCTGACGATGAGAGTAGTACGGATCACCAACTCAACGACCAGTCCCCCACGGACTTGTCGCACAAACCGAGGTCTGGTCGAACCTCCCATTCCATGGACAGAGTTTCCGCAAGGGCTCTGTCACAGGTTGGCCACGGGCGATATGAACACAAAGCCACATGCCGTCCGTGATCGTGTGGGGCGGCTGCCTTTTGTTGCGGCGGGGCAGGTGTTGTGATCAGCAGTGCGCCAAAAGGCTCTCCTGTCCGCAAACACCCGCACCGCAGCCGTCATTTACTTGTCATGAGAGGCCAGGACGAAGGAGACATGCTTTCCACCATAATCTCCAGCGCCAGACCGTGACGCTATGGGCGCCTTTCTCATAGGTCAAATGTCAACAAGCCAGAGAGCCCGGCATTGCCATTGGAATCGAGGCTTGCGCCGCCTCGAAGAGTGCCAGTTCCGATTTGACGGCTGGCGCTGATGGTCGCTGAACCCAACGAATAACCGTCGCCCCATTCCCCATCAATTTCAAAGGAGTAGGTGAAATCGACATCCTCTGCGACACTTTCAATTCCGAATGAGCCGCCATAGCCGCAAACCCCATCAAGTCATCAATAATGAGAAACTTGACCCGGCGCTGTTGAAACTGCGTTTCAATCTGAT
>CAKMYZ010000027.1 GCA_929200255.1 uncultured Alphaproteobacteria bacterium
ACCCTCTTTTAGCAAATTGCCCTATTTGGTCCCATAGGCGCTGACGTCAGACATTTTGCAGAAGCACCTGCGCGCCTCAAGGTTCATGGCCTGATTGTGAATGACGATCAGGTGAAGTTAACTAAGGGCTACCGCAATAAACTGCGCGCTTACCGTCACGTTATCGAAACAAAAAAATGTCGCGGAGAAGATGCTGCCCGCCTATTGGGTCATCTGAATTATTTGGCTCAGATTGATCAACACAATGCGGCAGGGGAGGCTGAAGAAGGGGGCGAGTGTCCAAATATCTGATGTTCTGTATTCTTCGAACTGAACTTCTGCCCCGTATGAGCTGCGCTATGCGAATTTAGCAAACTATGAGACAGTTAAGGGCCGTCTACGATCGCACGGCACATTTCCTAGGTTCATTCTCCGCTCTCGAGCGCAACTGCTGCATGGTTCAACCTCCCATTCTAGGTCCCACTACCCGCACTGGCAAATCCCTACCTGCTGTTTGCCCGCGCTTGTGCGCCCGAACCCGCACCACTTTCCCGTTAGAATATCGCCTCTCATGTTCTGCCACCCAGTGCTCTGTCGGTGTAGCTCGGCTTACGGCCTGATCCTTCTCAAAACGGAGCCTCGCTCTTTGCTCAGTAATATGCCGCTCAGCTGCCGGTCCAATCCGGATGGTAACATGAGACTTTAGCGTTTCGGTCATCCAAGACTTGCCAAATTTCCGTGCGGTCTTGACCTGAGCAGTTGAGAGGCTTGGAACCTCTTGCAACAGCAGGTCGTCTTCCCGCGCAGCAAGAGCTGCAAAAAGCATAAAGCCTATTACCATCTCGTACGTGAGGTGACCTTTATGCTCCTCGAAATAGTCCCTCACCGCTTCTTCACTGTCCAATAGTCCGAGCCGCATAAGTCCCGCAATTACGGTCCTTTGGAGTTGCCAACTGGTGTTATCAAAGTTGGGGCGACCATCTTGTGCTTTCGATATCTCAAAAACGAAGGGCGCATCAGCGAACATGTTGTCAGTCACGGCAGAGAAAAGACGCACGGTCAACTTTTCAGGCAACCGATTGTCAAAGAGGAACCCTCGCTGATGTCGGTTGTTCAATTCTTCCTCGCTAAGGGTTGTTATTCCTCGCGTTGCGCGATGTTCCCACAATTTCCGATCATCATATTCAATCCAAATGAGGTCACGCGGAAAGTCGACTTCTTTCACATAGCTTTGAATGTCGGATTCCGCCCGTTGTTCCCATGGCATTCCTTGAACATCCATTCGCAAAGAATCGAGGTAATTCGCGGCATGGTGGTCAAGCAAATAGATCCTCGCCGAGGCGAGATCGCTGAGAACGCTTTTCCAGTGCTGGCGGATGTCCTCAGGCGAGACCAACTGCCCATCAGGGCCGGGCACGTTCCCCGGCTGCTCGTTGTCGAGATAGCGTCCAAACCTTAGGGCGATTGTCTTATAAAGGATCATAGCCGTTACCCCACGCAGTGACACGACGATGCCGTCTGCACGCAAAACGTGCAAGCGGTTCTGAGGGGTGTTTTCACGATTCGGGCGGCTCGACTGGTGTTGCTCCCAAGCCACGCGGAATTTGCTATCCAGTTGCTTCCGTATTGCTTCCGGAAATCCGAGAGGCAAACTTCCAGTGTGGGAACAAGCCACTAATACGTTGATATAAAAAGATGTGAAATGTCATGAGACATTTCCTCTGATTTTGGCTAAGCCCCTGTTTTTATTATGCAGGATACTCAAGCTGCGACAACTGTTTTTCCTTTTTTGACAGAGCTTTTTTCCTTTCTCGGAGCAAAAAAATACCGGCCAATGGCCGGCATGCTCAATGAACTGCCTCTTAAGTCAAAACACTTAATCAGCTTTCGATGGGATCCGAGCTTCGATCTCGGCAGTTAGCCCAGCCAGTCGATCACTCAATAGTTCTGAAACAGTAAAGAAGGCATAAGTACTGATGGCTAGCAGAAGGATCGCCAACGGGATTGTCAGAGTTCGAAGTGTCCAAAACAAGGTATGTTGCCACCAACCCTCCGGCTTGTTTTTGTTTTCATGATCGGACATGGCATTCAAAATAAAACCAGCAAGCCCAAGCCCTCCCGCCCCCGTCATTGTCCCAATCACAAGAGCTACGATGGAAAGCAAAAGCAGCTGTAATTCTGGATAATCACGCGCATCGTATAAAAACCTAATAGCGAAGCCCAGTCCAGTAGACATAGTCACAAATGCGGTTGTACCCGCCGCAGCAAAAATTTTGTATTTCTCGATCATTTCTTGTCTTTCAGAAATTTCAGACTGCTGCCCATGGTACTTCGACATGATGTGACTTTACGTTCCAGCTATTGCCATCAAAGCTAAGTCTGACGTCCCCAGCGGTTTCCGCCGGTCCAACCGTTGGTGCTATAAGATGTTTAATATCGCGTACTTTTGCCTCTTTCGGCGTGGAGGTGAAAAGCAACTGAACCTCGTGCTCATCCCTTCCCAGCTCTTCAATAAACCGGCTAAAAATCTCAGATGGCCGAAACTTGTCATCAGTTCCGTGAGATAACAACAAATATGCGGGTGATGATTGTTGGTTGAATTTGCTCTCAAGCAAACAATTGTAGAAGTGAGCATTGTGACCTGCATGGTGCGCCACTTGAACGATATCAAGTTGATCCATCTGTGCGATTAGCTTTGGGTGAAACGGCTTGTTCTTGGTCGGCATAAAGTCAACGCAACCAGCATCGCCGCTGACGAGGATACGTTGGCCGTGGCACTCAAAAACGCCAATGTAGCTAAGTTCATTGCTTGGCGTGATTTTTTCAATCGGCACAGATTTTAGGAATGATGCGTATGCATAAGTACCGATAGGCAAGCTACGCCAGTGTTTCTTGACCAAACCTATCGAGGGTCCAAGTAGCGTAAAACTTGGCTCTCTCGCCTTGGAATTCGGTCCTGACGTGAACCTGCGGGCAACCGGGTCCCAAAGGAATTTGCGCGGTTTCCCGTCATCAATCGTTGCATATCGAGTTTTGATGTTTCGTTTCTTCAAGGCCTTTACAACTTTGGCTAGCGATTTCGCATTTATCGCATCTTTTGCGGCTGAAACTCGGATGTGAGCTAGAGCTTTCGCGTCGGACCCATATTCGAACTCTCGTTGCAGAAATGAACGGCTAAACGAATCCATACGGAGTCGACCGTCTCTACGCAGGCGGCTAAACCGGTTTTGAGAATGCAACAGTTCGTCATCCTCATCAAATTCGTTTGGGCTTCTAATGTCCAAGTCCGCATGACCCACCTTTGAAGCACCTAACGTGCGGTACGCATCATCAAGATGAGCCTTGAACAATTTGTCCCAATCGGAGCTATCTGATTTTTGATCATCCTGTATTCTTGGAAAAACGGATCCACGCACTATCTCTAAATGTTCCGACGATCTCTCAATCCCTTCAAAATCGTCGAATTCGTGTTCAAACTCACAAGCGCTGTGACAAGTTTGAGCCTTGAACCTTAAATATTCCTCGAGGATTTGATCGCCGTCGGGGCTTGCGAATTGAATCCCAAGCATTGCATCAGTTTCGATCTCGCTGGTTAAGAATTGTGTTTGTGCATCATTCGCGACCGGTGGCATCCAGGCTTCTCCGATTTCAACACCGTGGCTTTCAATGATGTCGACCAAACCGTTGAGATGATCCCCGTCGTAATGAGTGCCAATCATCAAATCTATGCGTAATTTTCCTTCCTTGTTGATCGCGATAGAGTCCTCGAGTTTCTTGTTTACCTTGTATTTTTTGCTGCCTGCATCGGCCAGAACACTTACGGTCTCACCTTCAGATTCAAACTGAAGCAGGACTGAAAGCCCCAATTCAACAGCAAACATATCGACTTGTATCTGCGCCATGTTCTAGGCTCCCAAAAATTTATTCTGAATATTGGCAACACTGTATTGCTTGTTTCCAACGCTGCAAGCGTTGGAAGTTATTGAACCGGGTGAAAATAGAAGTCTTAGTTCCGCCATAATTGGCAACGTGCTTATTCATCACTTCAGCTCCTTCGCGTTGTGCTCAACATCCTGCCAATGCTTATTCACAGGCAGAGATTTGGCACGACGCGCGATATCTTCGAACTGGACAGGCATGAAATCCCAAACATCGACACCGACGTTGACGCTGTTGCGCGAGCCCCTCCAATTGTTGTGGACATGACCGAAGACCTGAAGCGCATCCCGGCGGGCGTGGTTCCACGTGATCATTGGGTAATGGCACAGTGTGTGGGCCTGGTTTTTAGGTCCGTCCCTGACTTCAGTCAGGTGCGAGATACTGTCCCATGGCAGTTCCAGCGTTGGCTCCAAATCATGGTTGCCGATGATCAGATGTTTGCGCCCACCTGGGAGCTGACCAAATAGCATGTTGAGATATTCTGGCTCTTTTGATTTTGGGCCGAAAGCAAAATCACCCACGATCCAAAGGTCATCGTCCGGGCCAACCTTGGACCAGAGGTTTTCTATCAGCACGGTGTCCATGTGACCGGCGCTGCGGAACGGGCGGCCACAGAACGGGATGACGTTCTCATGCCCGAAATGCGTGTCTGCTGTGTACCAATTCGTCATCCTAAATACTCCCTTTGGATGCAGGTTCATCCGTTATCCAGCCGCTATCGCCAATGACGCCCGCCAGATGTTTTCGTTCATAGATTTTGCTAAACCGAGGTGCCAGCTGGATCGGATCAATCTTAAGCTGTTCTAACCGCGAAGATACATGCCGGGCTTGCGTCCCAACCTGATTGGCCAGAATTCCCAATGTGACATAGCGTTCGAGAAACCCATCATGGGCCTCTGTTGGAATGATCGACATTGGCCGGCGAGAGCGAGGGTGGCGGGTCTCGCAGGCCCTGATGTACCTCTCGTTCACAAGGTATGTGACTGTTGGATCATTGACGCGCAACATTCGCTTTAGCTGTTGCTTTGTGTAGCCCTCCAATGGTGGCCCCTCGAATTGATCGAGGACTTCTTCGAGATCAACCGCCAGCGATGCCAGCCCCTCAAGTCTCCGCATTCTACCAAGCCATTTGACGGTGCCATCCAGGATGAGAGGAGCAACTTGCTCAACAGTCACTTTGGCCTTGTTACATGCGACGCCGAGTTCCATGCGGCTCCCTGCCAACACGTCCACAGCCTCAGCCCGATCGAGAAATTGGGCTAACACCCGATCAAGATGGTCCGGTTTGTACAGCCCTTTCAAACCATCAAACGCGGCGACCGGTTGCACCACACCGATCTTGCGCAATCGGTCAAACAGGGGGCGGTTTACATTCAGGTGTGCCGCAGCCTCGATCCGATCAACGACATCAGCCACCTCGCGAATACGGGTTTCGCTTTCTTCAGCTGGAAAATACCCTAACTCATCCGCTGTAGGCTTGCGGTTTGACTTTCTATCAGCAAATCCAAACCCACCTAGAAAACTCTTCAGACGATGCGGATCCATTTCGAATTCGTTGGCGATGGTGACAAACGAATGTAGATGGCGCTTTGGGCATTTTTCTCCCAAGACAACTTCGCCCTTTCCAATCGGATAGTTGTGAAAAACGTAGTGTCTGTAGATTGCGCGGATCGGTTCATACCGATCATCATGGGACATACGTTCTAGCCAGCGCGCAAAGTGCCCGAAGTCCGTATAGTGACCCGCGCGAGGGCCAGACGACTTGTTTTGAATAGACCTCAAAGCAGCATTAATACCGTCACCGCCTTTGGCGATAGCTACAAATCCAGCGGCACCTGCTTCAGCCAGTTCGTTGTCAGTCGACTTGGAGAACGACGCCTTGGGGCCATAAGTGATCGCCAATCCAAGCATCTCAGCAGTCTTTGCGACGATCTCAAACGGCAAATCATCAAGAGCTGGGTCCGTTGTTTTACCATCTAATCGACCAACCAGGTAGCTCTCGAATTTCGACGGTGCTCGAGACTGGCCCTGCATCGCAGCTTCTTCAATAATGTCCCAATGATCGCGGATGCGGGCGAAGGTGTCATGCATATCACGCGGAAACTCGGCATCGGGTAGATCCACTAAAAACGTATGATGCTGATGGCAGGTGCGGATTGATGAGATGTGCCAATAGATGCGGGTATATGGCCCAAACTGTCCGTGCTTTTCGCGATCGGCCAGCAGGCAGTGCGGGCAAACCCGTAATCTGCCGCGAAGAAATTGGCGATTGGAAACCGTTTCTCCAGCGACCCGAAAGCTCTTGTGATCATCCCGACCAAGAACGAGCTCGCTCCTATATCGGTTCAATTGCTCTCGTGGAACACCCGACAATTCTGAGACATGATCGACCTCTTCAGGCAGCCCCTTGGCGAGGCCTTTCCAGTTTATGATCATGTCTTGTGCGAAATCCTGAGCGTACTGGCTGCCATTGAAGGCAGCCAGATTTGAAACCAACGACGTTATGGTCTGCGCCGGACGAAGCGGGAGAGTTAAGCCAAGTCGCATTATGCAGCCCTCCGGCGGTACTTCGCATGGGGCGTCAGTAAATCGACCTCCTCCTCTGGTGTGGCCAACAGCGCCCGCGCATCCACAGCGCGGTAGTCGTCACACAGGAACGGGTTCAGGTCATCAACGCAGCCAGATCGGCGACGAAACGCTGCCGCAAAATCGCGCAAGCCGAGCGGTGAATGATCTTCTAGCAAGGCTTCTTCGATCGCGGCAATGATGAGCTCAATGACCAAGCCAAGCTCACCGGCACCCGCATGTATAAGACGTTTTGTGAACTCCGCACTGTAGGTACCATCTGCGATCGGCAACTTTGCCGCATCGAGATACTGGGCCACAATTTCGGGCAAGATATTGCCGTGACTTGTGAAGCTGATCGGAGCCAGATGAATCGGAACGAACCGCCGTGATAGTTGCGGGTCGAGGTGAAGAAGATCTATCAGCGATGGCATCCCGCTCAACACAATGCCTGTTGGCCAAAGCCGGTTTTGCATCAGGGACTTCAATGTATTCACGACCGATTGCATCTCGCGCTCATTACGATTGATATGAAGATCCTGCGCCTCGTCCAAATGCAGAAACAGCGTCTGGCGCTGTTCAAGATGCCCCTGAAGTAGCTCCCAGATGATGCCAGCGGTGCGCTCGCGCCGGAGTGGGTATCCAAGCGCATTGAGACAGGACAGCCCCACGTGTTTGAGGGTCGCGGGCGACGGAACCGAAAGGCTGACTACGTCTGCCCTAACCTTGCCGGGCGTCAGAAGTTGCAGATCGGGGTGTCGGTTGAATAGATGCGAAATCGCTGTGGATTTGCCCGACCCCGAATTGCCAATCAGGACGATGCCCCGCGCTTCGCTGGAGCGCCCCGCTTCCAGTTCGGCCCTACGCCGGTAGAGTAAAAGATCGAATTGGTACTGAAGATCAGCAAAGTGCGTGTTTGGAACGAATTTTGCGCAAAGATCTGAGATTACTCGTCCTGTGGCGATCGCTTTTTCTTTGTTCAATGACATTATTTGTCCTCCAGTTTCAGAGTTGGTTTTGCAGTGGGTTTGGTGTTGTCGATTGGGTCGTCCCAGCCTTTCTCTTGGGGTTGAGATTGGATGTTGCTGGGTTTGATCGCTGTCCCCGTTTCAAAGCGCTGCCCCATGAGTTCTGGTTCGTCAGAGGGCGAACCAATGTCTGGTCGTGGTTTGAAAGTTGTCCCGTGAAACAAGTCACCCTGTAGTTTGAGGACTTGTTCTTTTGTGAGATCGTGGGGACCGACACCCGCACGTAGTGCAGCACTGTGGCAGATGGCATCGATGTTCTTCAGGGCGCGTTCGCGTAGGTCGCTCGACAGCTCACTTTTCGCCTTGTTGTGGGTTCGAATTTCGCGGAACTCAGCAACCCAATTGGCCAAATGAACGCCGTCAAGATCGCAATCCAATGAATCCGCCGTGACCCAAGTGTCGCCGATCAAAATGGAAATCGCGCCAATATCGTGCGGATCGACTTTGATCCGCATCTGGCGATTTGCATGGGAGTGCCAATACTCTTGGAGTTCTGGGCACGTGTAGTGGTTGCCAAACACAACGATACCGCGTTTCGAGAGTTTCCGCTGCATGCTGATACCGACAGCAGACCGGATCGTGTGGCGGTCTGGTGGCGCATTAACAAAGTACTTTTTCTCGAGTTCATCCCAGCAATCGGCAGGAGATTGAAAGTCCAAACCGGTGTGTTGGTGATGATGATAGAAATCCACGAAGAAGATCGTCAGAATCCGGGTAAGATCGTCATCGTCGAGAATAGCGCGTCCTTCGGAATCATAGTCGCCACGTGCTGAAGGTTTGTGGAATGCGCGACCAAATATCCGTATCAGCAGCTTTGAGTTTAGCGTGCCAAACACACGCTCGATTTCAGCACGCAGCTCTGGCACCTTCACGGTTGGAAAGAACATCGTGCCGCCAAGTGCGGTGACCGCAGAAATAAACTCATCACTGGCGAAGGCGGACCCGGTGTCACATGCAACAGTTCCAAGCCCACCGAAGAAGGGCCACGGCGACTCCGCGCCCATCGCCTTGGCGATGTCAGTTTTGTCACGAACCACCATTCTCAGAAGTTTGATGGCCTCTTCTGCCGATGGATTTTTGGCGACACGAATACCGAGAATGACACGTGATCGGGTATCGATTGCGCAACAAAACCAGCGCCTTCCATGGGGCAAAGACTTCTTCACGTGGTCAGGCAGGCAGTCGTAGATGCCCAATTCACTAAAGTATGAGATCAAGTCCATTTCACATTCATCGAATTCGATCCGATCAATGAGGAATTGTTTCGCAATTCCCCCGGCGGAAAGGGCAAACTCCTTCCGTGCTGCAGGGACCCCATGGAAAATCGCATAGAGTTCAGCCTGGTTCATGGTCGAGATGCGTCTTTCAACGGTACGTTGAGAAGGAACCCCTAGCGGCGCAACCCCCTCATCCGCTCGTTCTAAGTTTAGTCTAATGAGCCGCTTGATGACCTCTCGAGCGATCTCCGCCTTGTTGTTCATCTCTCGGCTTGCGATTTCACGGATCAAACGCAGAACAATGACTTCGGTCTCTTCGTCAAATTTTGCCCCGACTTTGGTTGCGCGATACCAACCGGGCGAAAGGCTCAGAAGATTGTAACCAAAACGCCTGAGCGTTGCGAACTTGGTCCGTATGGTTTTGGTGCACGGCAACTTGCGTGAGTTCATATCCGTGAACCCCTGAATCGTGACGCCGATGTTGTGACGTTTTGATTCAATTTCGTTCATCTTGGCTTGAAGTGTCGCCTTCCCCAAACCGATGCTGGCATCCGTCAGAGATATCTCGCCTGCGTCGTACATCGCCTTCAACGCCATGCAGATGACGAAGTACCAAATGGTCTTTTTGCGTGAATGATCAGACAGGTGATCCAAGGTCAAAGCTGGCATAGACGTCGCAAGCTTTGTTTGGCTGAGATCGTAATAGTCCCGATCATATCGCCACTGAGATGACTTTTGAAACTCGGCCAATTGTTCGTAGGTGTAGTGTTCTACGCCACCCTTTCCACCTTCTCTCAGCCAACTGGTTGTTGTCTCATCCTGACCCAAAAATCTGCAATGGGGCGGATACCCAATGAATGCGCGATCATTTGTTGTAAATCGTTGTTTCAGCATGGCATTGTACCCCGCTTCACAGCAGTCGGGTAGTCGATGAGACCACCTTTCACCTGCACAAGATCGCCTCTGAAAATCGCGCAGACAGCAGCGCGATATGCGCGACCGGCCAATCCAGTTTGCTCTACGATGTCGCCGACGGTGGTGGGTTCTGTCAGCGCTTGAATTTGCTCAGCAACTGCCACGTCTGCTTCAGCATCGGGGGATTTTGAGAACTGATGGAAACGGGACGCGTTAACTGCGTCATAGCGATGGAAGCCAGCATCCGTGAACAAGCGCACTTCGTCCGCGAAAGACTTGGGTGTTTGCGATGCGATGAGCGCGATCTCGGAATCGAAGCGTCTTCTTTGTACAAGTTCGAATGGTTTCACAGCATAGGCGGTCGTGGAACCGTCCATCCACGTGATCAGGAAATCGAAGAAGTGCTGAGCGCTTTTGCCGTTGTCTCGTACAAATGGGACTGCTGGAGGTTGTTCCCAGATGTCATAGACATTGCCCTGCGCTAGGATCAACTGGATGAACATCAGCTCAAGGTAACTTTCAAAGACGATGCGTCTCCACCACTGTTCGGATGCCAGCCAAACTGGGATGAACCCTCGACAACTCGTTCGTGATCGCATCGCGATCTTGCGGGTTGAGATACTGGGAAGCGGCTCGCGGTAACCAGTGCTGGTTAGGAGGGGGTGCATCATGACTGCACCTCGTCGAAACATGACGTTGGTTGGAGGTAGTCCCAGATTTCGTGATCTGTGAGAATCGGGTCCGGCAATACCGCCAGATCAAGCAGTTGTTGCAGGTCGCAATCGTACATTGCCTGCGCAGCGCGCAGGACTCTTGGTTCTGTAAACATGGAAATCCCTGTTCAGCTAGATTTATGAAAAGAAATGCCGTGCGCGGGCCGCTATGCGGCCGCGAAAAGCTTGACTTTCGACGCTGGAAGTGGGATCAAATCCTATAACAAGATGAGCGGATTTAATCTGTTCTAGATTGCTCGGGTGTTTCAGCGCCCGAGCTTTCGTCGTTTTGGGTGGTTATTTTTTGTGTGGCGTTGGCAGTCCCTCCGTATCATAGCGCTCAACAAATAATTCTGTCGGTTGCCGTTCGATACGCCGGCTTATCTCTTCTTGGATAGCCTGACTATAAAATCGTCCGATACAACAACTGCTCAAGCTTGACGGATCTTTGCCCATGTCCAATGCGATTTGAGCGAGAGTTATTCCACGTTTTCGGAGCTCAGCTCGGATCAAGCGGTGGCGTTCGAAGTTCAATTCCATCTCACCTAAGCCCTCAAGCAGCCTGAGTCAGCGACCCAGACCATTGGTCAAATTACGCCGAAAACGAATCAGCTTTAGCATAAGATGTACGTAAAGGTTGCCGTTCGCACAATATCGGCGACCTGGGCGAAACACTGGCTCTGGCGTATCGTAAGCCTCAGATATACATATACATTATATGTTTACCGAAGCCGTTCGTCGTGGATATCAGTGCTCAGAGATCCCGCAAAGTTTCAGTTCTTAACCGACGGGCAGTTGCCGATGCCCATACCAGAAAGGCGCGAGAGAACTGGATTATATGTATATCTTCTTCCGTCGTGTGGCCGCCCATTACATTGTGATCACAAACGTAAAAACGATCTAAATTGCATGGATCTGTAATAGTTTTCTGGCGGATGCCGCCGAAAATAAATTCTAATTTTTCTAATTTTTCTAATTTTTGCCTGAATTTCGTGTCGGGGCCTGTTCAAAACGGGATTTTGGTTCAAATTCGATCACGAGATTCCGAACCTATTGCCCTCTGAACGTGGCAAAACTCTACCAGATTGTGGGTCAATAATCTTGCCGGTTTGCACATATGCACGTTTCACTCTCTCGCGATTTGCTTCGACGTTGTCTATGCTGTTCTCGCTCTCCTCCGGCTTCTCCCTGTGTTGCACCTGCCCACGGATTCTGACCGGTATCAATTGTCGGTCACGTTTGATCGCCCACCCAAAAAACGAGAGCTGCGCATTCAGCTTTGAAAACCTGACATGTGTCAAAAGGCGTGAGAACAATGTGCCCGAGTTGTCAGCAAGGACCGCCGACAACTGGGCGTTCGCAAATTCCTCAAGCTTGAGGAAATCGCTACTGTCTCTTTCGACTGGCTTAATCTCAATGGAGTTCAACATTCCCAATCTCCGAACTGTCTCTCATTCGACGATGATAGCACCGTTAACATAGAAATGATACGATTAGTCCGTAGACGATAAAACATCTTTCTTGCCTCAAGGGGTATGGGGCAGAAGTTCACAGTTGGCGATTTTGGTCGCAACCTTCGGGAAGCACGCAAGGCGCGCGGCTTTTCACAAGAAAGGTTTGCCCATGCTGTAGATTTGGACCGGACTTACATTGGCGGGATTGAACGCGGCGAACGCAATCCTGGACTGAAGGTGATCATTCGGATCGCTGATGCGCTTGAGTTGGATGTGGTTGAGTTGTTCAAGTGATAGCGTGACGGGAGGACATTCGCTGCATTTGCGATACGAACTTCATCGCGTGTTGAAAGCAGACGTTGAAGTACCAATGAATTTTACGTGATTGAGTTGGAAAATTCAGTAGGCAGTATTGATCGCATCAACTCCGCCAACGACTTTGCGTGCGCCATCGACCAGAAAACCTGAATCTGTAAACCCACTGCCCGACGGATGAGGTCCCTGCAGCACCAGATGATTTGGAAAGCGCTCCAAAGTACAGTCACTCCCATAGTGATAGCGAGGTTGGGCCTTTCCATGTCCCCATTCAGCAACGAGTTTCTGCCAACCTTCTTGCTGAACCTGTTGGATAACTACCAAATCTACAGACACTGTGCTCTCCCTTGGCCAATTTGACCCAGCGTATCATATCCCATCTAGGCAGTCACCTGATCAGAATATGGATCGCTGCCGGTAATTGAATGCGCTTACGGCTTGCTGATTAGAGCCGATGCAGTATCTTGTGAGAATGCAAGAGAAGTCAATCAAAGTAGTTATTGAGCACGAGCTCTCTAAGGAAACCCCGAACTGGCGGCTGATTGAAAGCCTGACACGAAGCGAGATCGACCAAGACCCTGATAATGTAAGATTTTCTGTGGATGCAGGCCACATTCAGAGGCTTGGTGTTGAGCTTGTTGGAAAGCAAGACACCGCCCTGTCTGAGCTCATCAAAAACGCCTATGATGCTGACGCGTCAAGTGTAGACCTGATCTTTAGTAATAACCGCAAGGCCGGAGGGACGCTGGTCATATCGGACAATGGATCTGGTATGTCCATGGATGTCATACGAAACAGCTGGATGAGGATATCCACCGACACAAAAGCGGAGCAACCACTCTCACCCATATTTCATCGCAAGCGGGCTGGACGAAAAGGTATTGGACGTTTCGCAGTTCAACGCCTCGGTGAGACACTGGAATTGATAACAAAACCTGCCGGTGAAGCATTTGGTTATTCTGTCAACTTTGATTGGGATACCGAATTTAAAGCAGGTCGAGATCTGAACGAAGTTTTCAATGATGTGACTCGATTTGCGAAACCAGAAAAAGAGCAAGGAACTGAACTTCGGATCAACAACCTTAGAGATCCTTGGTCAGCATCGGCAATATCTCGAGTATGGAGAGCTGTACTGTTGCTACAGCCACCATTTAAGATCGCCAGTATCGAAGGCAAAGTTGCCGGTAAGCGCGCCGATCCGGGTTTTTTAGTTCGTGTCGATGGCCATACCAACGAAACACGAACTGATTCATTCTCCATCGAGAATGACTTTCTGAATCAGGCAATCGCCAAGATTGAGGCTAGGATCGAGCCAGATGGCAAGGCTTGGGTTCGTGTGATTTCAAAGAAACTAGGCCTCGACGACAAACAAGATTTTGATGAGAACTACGGGGAACTTGGCCCCGTAGAATTGACTTCAAGTTACTTCATTTATTCACCCGATGCTCTTTCTGGGATGAAGCAAAATGATGCAATCAGGATGGGGCAGGCTTACGGCGGAATCAGGGTTTATCGAAATGGATTCAGGGTCTTGCCATACGGTGAACCAAGTGATGACTGGCTTGGCTTAGATTCCGCGGTTGCCCGACGGGTGTTTATTGCTCCTGGTAACAACAGAAACTTCTTTGGCCAGGTTAGTATTGATAGCGAAAAGAATCCAGATTTAGACGAAACGGCAAGCCGTGAAGGTCTGCAGGAAAATGACGCGTTTGACTTGCTAAGAAAATTCTCTAGCGAAGCACTGATTTGGGCTCTAAAGCGGGTGGCTGCGATGCGTAATCGTAAGCAGAGTCCCTCTCAGCCTGGGTTTGTCTCAGAAGTAAGGCCTGCGTCTGACACAATACAAACTGCGATCGAGCTCATTGAAGGTGGTTCAAAGCCCGAAACAGACCAAGGCGCAGCAGGGGATGAAGGAACGCAGGGGCCGCCAAAACCTGATCCTGCGGCGCAAGCAGCCCTCAGAGCCCTAAGACTGGCTCGGGAGGATGCAAAAGCGTCGGAAGAAGAGGCCGCGCGACGAAAACAAGCCACCCTACAATATGAAGCGATGCTCAGGCTTTTGGCTTCACTCGGTCTATCGATCAGTGTCTTTGGACATGAGGTAAAAGGTGCTCAAGAGGCCATTCGAGCCCGCCTACAACTTCTCCATGAAGAAGCCGACGCCTTGCCTAAAAGCGAAGAAAGGGCAGGCCTGCTTGAACAGCTTGAGAAGCTTGAGCTTTCCACTGGGCGCCTTTTCGATATCGGTGGTTACATCGCGGGCCTCATGTCGAAAACAGAAAGCCGGGACCTTCGAGAACTATCGGTTGGGGGTGCCTTAGAGCGATTTACCACTCAATTTGAAAGCTATATGTCTAAGCAGAGAGTCAAATTTGATCCGCCTGCGGTAACGCCCTCTAACCTTCGTACGATTGAAATGCACGCTAGCGAATTTGATTCAGTGTTACTGAATTTTCTTACCAACTCCATTAAGTCCATGAAAAAAGCCAAAGTGTCCAAACGGAAAATCCGGATGGATGCTCGTCAAGAAGGTGACTTTGTGATTGTAGGTTTTGAGGACAACGGAGCAGGAATCGTGGAAGAACAACAAAATCAAATATTCGATGCTTTTTTCACGACAACTTTGACGGCGGATGATGATGGCGTGTCAGGACCCGGCACTGGGCTTGGACTAAAAATCGTCGCTGATATTGCTGAAAGCTATGGTGGCAGTGTGGCGGTTGTCGAACCATCTGACGGATTTAACTGCCGGATCGAGTTTAAGATCTTGGCCAGCGAGGCAGAAGAGTGACCTTAAGTGGCATATTTATTGACGATAATGATGATGAGGCTGTCTACGCAGAACAGATGACGACACGGGGCGAACTGAAAATAGTTCATGAGAGGCCTCGTTCACTTACTGTTCATTCAAACGATATCTTTTCTCGTAAACCCGATTTGCTTGCGCTGGACTACCGCCTCGATGAGGATCTTGGAGATCTAGACGACAATGAGGCCTATAAAGCGGGCGCTATGGCGCAGCAATTGCGCGACCTCGCGATCGATGCTCCAGAAGGGGACTTCCCCATTGTTCTGGTTTCAAGCGAAGACAAAATTCGAGATCAGTACGAACCGGACAAAACCTCGCATGACCTCTTCGATGCGTTGTATGTGAAAAGCGAAGTCAACGACGACAAAGACCCGGTTCGAAGGGAACTCATAAGTCTTTGTAACGGATATATTTTACTGAAGTCACAGCTTGGGAATTTCGATCTAGTGACTCTAACTGGACTGGAAGGCGATGACGCTGATCTTTTAGATTACCAAGAACTTACGCTCCCAATGTCAAATGCAGCCGCACCACATATTGCTGCAGGGTTATTGCTGAACCAATTGATACACAGAAGCGGGCCATTGATTGGCATTAACGAGGCCTGCGCACGCTTTGGCGTTGATCTGAATCACGATGAAAGAATATCAGCTCTTCTTGTCCAAAGATCAGCCGATTACCGTGGAATTTTTTCTACCGGCTGGCCCCGCTTTTGGTCTCACTTAGTTGATGATTTGGCGGATGAGGTATTTGGCAAGCGTGCGACCGGCTTCACGGCTGCCGAACGCGCTGAAAAATTATCGGCAACTTTGGATGAGCCCTTCGAAGCGGCGAGCTCCACGTGGACAAAAAAGCCTGACGAGTTGATCGCTTTTGCTTGTGCTTGTTGTGGGGAAGGCACTGAAATGCGGCATTCTGCTGGTGTTTTTGAATCAAGCCTCCCTAGCTTTTCTAAGCGGAGGAGGGTGTGCTGGCGCTGCATCCATGACGACCGTTATTTGGAAATACGCCCGTCAATCACAATGGATGATTCTGATGAGGACTTGGTGAATGCCGTTAAGGCAATGGAGTTCCCAGGGTGATCAAAACACATGACTAACATACGGGCCGTGGATGCAAGCAAAGCACTTAAAGCGATTGCCGCCAAACTTTTCAGTGCTGGTGTGCTGAAGCCTGAAGGAAGATCTACGCTCTATCGCGTAGCAGAAGAGCTTAAACGTGGGAGACGTAGCCAGCAGTGGCGGCTTTTTGTCGATCGAAAAAATCCCATAGCCTTCAATTTTGGCGTGACATCAGATGGAAAAAAGGTCCTGCCACGTATCGACTACGCCGATATTCAGGTAAACCAAACCCACGCAGACCGGCCTCCTTTTGACAGTTTTGATCTTGCTGTTGTAATTGAAGATGAAAATGGAGACCCAAGTTCTCGTTGGCATCTTGATCAGGCAAATATGGTAAATGGCGTCGCGCAGACTGGGCCATTGTTTCATCTGCAGTTCGGGGGCAGGAATCATGATCAGGCACGGGCGTTAGATCATCCGATAAAAGAGCCTAGGTGGAACCATCCACCCATGGATTTGGCTCTCATGTGCGAAACGATTTTAGCCAATTTCTTTGAAGAAGAGTGGATGGTGCTTCGGGATGATCCGAGCTGGTGCAGCCACATTTGTCTTTTCCAAAATCTTTGCTACGAAAATTACCTGGCGAAACTGCAGAACTGCTTAGGCAATCCCCGAGGGTCCACAATTCTCAAAGATGCATGGGCATCGAACTGGGCATAAGGCCCCGGCGCCAAGACTGAGTGCTATCTATGGCGATGGTCTCTCAATTGCTGTAGTCCCGAGCGCAGTATGGCTATAGATGACTTGGGGTCCGCGATTTCCAGTGCTTCAAATATCAGAACATCAGCAATCTGCCGCGCCTCATCTAAATTACCACCGCGCAAAATTCGGTCAATCTTCTTGAAAGCTGAGTTTATCTTGTTGTGGCTAACAACAGGTAGCAGCATCTCGATCTTTTCAGCTTCACGGGGCTCATGTTTTAGCGCCCCTGATCCATAGGAACGTCCGCAAGTCTCGGCGGAAATCTGAGAGAACGTGGATAGCAACGAGATGCAGATCAGCCGCCTTTGGTATCTGGCGAGGCCTTCATTGAAATAGACGCGGTGAATTGTATTGGTGCAGTTAATTTGAGCATCGTTCAAGACGAGGCGTGGGCCAAGATGATGCATAACCGGAAAGAATGCATCCGGAGGGGAATTGTCCTCAGTCAGGCACCAAATCCGGCGTTTCTTGAACGTCGAACAACGTTCTTTGGCATCAGCATCGTATCCGTCCAAGTAGGATTGCAACGGCACAGATTGCCCATTTTGATCTGAGACACTGACAAGGTTGCCTCTTCCGCCGTTCGCCAAAAGCACGTCATGATCCTCTTGTTGGAAGCTCAAACCTTTGGCAAAGTGGAAGCGCGGCAGTATTTTACCCAATTCAGCCGCCCTTAGGTCTAATTCTTCGCGCCGCTGTTCATCCAAAACAAAGAAAGTGTTGTTTCCGGTTACGAGACCAATTCGAACTTGAAGATGTTCTTTGAGTATCGAGCAGCTATCGTCGGTTCTTAGCTTTGTGAAAAGTGATTTTGGACCTGACGTCAGGCTATCTAGAACGGATGACCCGCAACTTGCAGATACATTAAGCTGACCATCTGACCAATTTCGTATCGCTGGCCCCAAGTCTTTGACTCCGTCACATTGAACCAGTTGTATGTCCGACGAGACACCTACCTTATCATCCGCCAACTTATCCTTGGCGAGGAGAACAACTGTTTTCTCCTCAGTTCCTTCCAATAGAAACTGACGTTCCTTCAGCTCAAATGCGCATACGTCATCAAAATTTCGGCGAACAAATTTACGCAATTTTTCAGAGTAATTTGCATAGAGGAAGCTGCTTGGAAGTACCCATGCCATTCTACCATCACTGGCAACACGGGCGACAGATATTGCGACAAAATAGGCCCAAAGACTGGCTCTTCGTTCGAGTTCAAGGTCTTGACCGACGAGCGACCTAAGGACTTGTTCTCGTTGTTCAGTGTCTATTTTGCGATAGGGTAGATACGGAGGATTACCCACAATTGTGTCAAACTTTTGGGGCCACGAAGATGGAAAACTCAGATCTAAGAAATCGCCCTCATGAAAATTTTCAAGATCTATCGGTTGCTCGAACAAATCAGAAAGATGGGAAAATGCTGTTGGATCAATGTCACATCCGTAGATCTGACTGGGTGCTACATTGGAGCCAATCGAAATCAATCGATCTCTTGCAGAGCGCAAGAAACCACACCCGCCGAAGCTAGGCTCAAGAACGGTCACATTGGGAGAGACGATAGCCCAAGCGCAAATCAGGTCCGTGAGGCCTTGGTGCGTATAAAATGCCCCAAGTTCTTTCTTACGGTTGGCTTCAATTCTTAACGGCAAATTTTTACCTTTTTCAGCAGCTTTCTAGCCTGATTTGAGCTCGGAAGGAAGCAAAGCCCTCGCACCTTATTGCATTCAACAGAGACACCGCCAACGCTAATTTTGGGAGGAGGCCTCAACCACCAGCTTTACCTCCACCTAGAGGAACGGTTCCGCTTTTGAATCTCTAGAACGCCCTCTTGTTTGTTGGCGGCTCATCTAAGTTGAGCGCAAGGACCGGAATGGGATGAACCTCTGATTGCCAACAAAAAAGGACAAAAGTCTGTCGCAAAGGAACGATCAGATGTCATTCGTCACGTCAAAAGAAAAAATGGTGAGCCGTGATGGGTTCGAACCATCGACCTACTGATTAAAAGTCGGAATGGTGTGTTAGGGTTAGACCGGGATACATCGGGTAAGCATATATTTTTAAAGGTAAAATGCCGGTATTGAGCAGAAGATCGGTTGGGCCAATTCTGCTTAGGTCGTATTACATCGGGAACGAATGTCGCAGAGATTGTTGCAGAGGTCCGATATGCCAAATTTAGCAAACCTACGGTCGCGCCCAAAGATACAGGCCATTAAACCGTCGGGTAAAGAGACTAGCTTCTATCGCCATCATGGCGACGCTCTAAAAGGCCTAAGGCTTGCGGTCGGTGTCCAAACAAAGACTTGGATTATGTCGAAACGGATCAACGGAAAAGTGCGTTCAATCACTGTTGGGCGCTGGCCGGAGATTGCTAATGGCGACGCGGCCATTGAGATTGCGCGCCAGAAAATAGACGAGCTTTCAACGGGGACAGATGCGAACGCAACGGGCGTCAAGACATTGATGGATGCCTTCGAAAGCCACGTTGAAAGATCGACAGCAAAGAAATCAACTACAGACGAATATCAGCGGCAAATTGAGTATCATCTCTCTGATCTATTTGCGAAGCCGATTGAAAATATCACGCTGCCAATGCTGGAAGACGCACTGAAAGGGATGTCGCCATCAACGGCATTGCATCTTGCGCAGATTATTCGCATGGCCTTCAAGCGGGCGGCAACGCTGCGACGGTGTTTCGACGTCTCTGCGGACCTAAAGGTCATGCAGCGGCATCGGCCAGCCAGCCACATCTTATTTGACCCAAACAAAGAATGGCCCGCGCTTGAACTGATTTTGGGAAGGCCAAACCTGATCCAAAGGACGGCTTGGCTAATGATGCTGTTCACGGGGTTTCGGTCCGAAGGCGCACGGTCGCTAACTTGGGATCAGATCAAATTAGATGCAAAAACAATCTCGCTCACTGAAATGAAGAACGGCATGAGCCGGACGTTTCCTATCGCAGACATCGTGGCTGAGGCGCTGACACGCCTTCCGCATCGCGAGGGGCATGTATTCATGTCACGGTCGAAAACAGGGCACATCGATCATATGGGAGCGCTCTATGATGGCGACAAGAAATTGCTTCGCCAACATGACTGTCGCAGGCTGTTCACAACAGCGGCGCGGCGCGCCCGATTGCCGGAATATATCATCGATGAGCTACGGGGCGACACTCCCAAGAAGGTTCAAGACATCTATGATCAGGGCTCGGCCAATCACGGGGATGCCAACCTCATCGCAAACCGAATAATCGAGGAATGCGGATTAACACCTCAAGTAGTGGTTGATCAGATCAAACACCCCGACTAAATGTCGTGATGCATCAGGGCGGGCATCCGCATTAATCACTTGGTGTGGCCATATCGACGGGACAGGACGCTGGCTACCTTCCGTCATGAGGGAATTAAGCCAGCAGTAGCAACGGAAACCTGCGTCTAATCGTACTATAGATTGGAGACCGTTGTGAACGATCTTGAATTAGAAATACGTGCGCTTCGCGAGGACGTGAAAGCCTTGGCCGCACAACTTAATGGCGTTACGACGCCGAAACTGATGAACACGGCGCAGTGCGCGGCGTTTCTCGGGAAGTCACCAGATATTTTGTATGAATGGCGACGCGATCGTAAGGGACCACCGTTCCTGCATCTGTCCGCGCGCTCAATCATGTATGACCGAGATACGGTCATCGCATGGGCAAATTCACACGAAATAAAGTAAACGAGGCGCGAGTGTCACTACTCACTCACGCCTCGGATCACATCACGACAATCGGAAAATTGATGGCTATTTATAGCCATTTGTCATGGTGCTGAAAACCGCGGATTGAGGTGACACCTGCGTCTGTTCAAAGGAATGGACGAAATGGAAGAATTCACAAACGAAGAGAACGCTGGTGCGCTTTTCTTGAAGCTTTTCGATGGCAATCAAGACCGCCACATCAGAGTGGTGCCAAACGGTACACGAAACGACAAAGGCAAAACGGGCGCCAATTATAAAAAGGTTGATGGTCCAATAACACCAGCAATGGCTTGGGATCACTTGCAAGCCAAACAGTCATACGGTTTGTCACCGGTCAAGTCAGACAGCACATGCGCATATGGCGTGCTTGATTTCGACATCTACAATATGGCCGAAGATGATGTGATTGAGGCTGCAAGACGGATGCGCTGCCCGTCTGTCGCCTTTCGAACTAAATCGAAGGGATTGCACATTGTAGTCTTTCCTACTGAGCCAGTTTCAGCAAAGCAAATGCATGACTTTCTAGTGGCCAAGCGTCGCAACATGCCAAAAGCTTGGCATAAAGATATCGAGGTATTTCCGAAAGCATCACAGAAAATCATTGGCCCCGATGATGATCCTACTTCGGTAAATTTGCCCATGCGTGGTCAACAACGACCGATTGCGTGGTACATTGATGAAAGCGGCGCAAAGCATTCATGGGATCACGAAGACGCGCTATCGTTGATTATTCACTTCGATGAGAACTGTCGCATCGACAAGCAGCTTCTCATCGATATGGCGAGCGCTGAACCGGACATTGATGCATCAGATATCGGTTACAGGGTGCCTGATGACCCTGCGGGACGTGACGACTTACTGATGCGCATTGCGAGGTCAATGCAAGCGCGTGGTTGGACCGACTCTGACATGAAGAGCGAACTGTATCGTCTAAACAACGAGGCTGAAAAGTTTCATGAACTATTCGCCAAGCGCAAAGGCGATAAGGACTCTGGGCCTCTAAAGAATGCTGACATTGAGCGAATTTGGAATGGCGCAATCAAGCTCGAAAAGGGTTCACCAGCGCAAACTAACTACCGGGTTGTCGAAAAGTTCAATCGCGATTGGGCGGTGATCGATATCGACGGCAAGATCGAATATGTGCGCAAGTCGGCAGATCACTTCGTGACCTATTCAAAACACGACATGCTGGATAAGACGGCAATGCACACCATTCGAATGGGCAAATTCACGGTGCCGATAGCGAAACTCTGGTTGGCGGACATTGACCGTGACGAGTTCGAAGGCGTGGTGTGTGAACCCGACGACTATGGGGGCCGTGGTTACAACGTCTTCCGTGGTTTTCGCGTGTCGCCATTAGCTGGCGATGTTGCGCCGTTCACCGATTACATTGAGAACGTCCTATGTAATGGCGACACGGCTTTGGCACACTGGGTTACAATGTGGTTGGCAGATGCAATGCAACGACCGACTGAACCATCTACGCCGACAGCAATAGCGTTGCGCGGACCACAGGGCGCAGGCAAGTCATTTCTGCAAGAGCAAATCTTAGCACGTATACTTGACCCGCGATCAATGCATGTCGTCACTGAATCCAAGCGTTTGTTCAGCCAGTTCAATCGCGATCTGTTTGGCTGCACTTTCATCGCCTGCGAAGAGTCGATTTTTCATGGTTCGAAGCAGGATGCTGATGCGCTGAAAAATCTAATCACGTCAAAGGAATGGACATACGAACAAAAACACAAGGCACCATTTCGCGGCAAGAACGTGCATCGGTTGATCGCCACGACGAACAACAAGCAAGCAGTGCATGTTGAACGTGATGACAGGCGCTGGACGATTATTGAAGTCAAACAGCCCTATGATCTAATGACCGATGACGGCAAATCGCAGGCATTCACATTTTGGAAACCATACTATGACTTCGTAAAGTCGGATGGCGGGCCGTCAGCGATACTACATTATCTGCTACATTTTCCGGTCGTTCATGAAACGCTTACGTTTCCATACGGCACAGATGCAAAGTCAGAAGACAAGCTGCGCTCTGATCCTGTACTGGCCGTGCTTCACCAAATCGCGGAAGACGGTGTTGTGCCGGATGACACCAAAGGATGCGGCATCATATCGATCAAAACGTTGACGCGGGAGGTACAGAAGCGTCCGGGTGGTCGATACATGTCGCCAGAGGACGTCTATGGGCGTGTCGATGATTTGGTTCCGTTTGCAAGGAGCGTTCGTAGTGCGTTTCATGTAACTGATGTCCACAAAGCGCAGACACAGGATGCAGGTTTCGTAGTGCGTGCGCTGGGAGAAAGCCGTCAGCGCGGTCGTGATCTGGGTCCACTGGATCAATTCCGTGGACACATCAGCACGCTGACAGCGGGTGACTACGGTGAAGATGCGGAATGGAGGCCGTGGGAGCCGCCAGATGAGGCTCTTTCGCCTTACTAACGTGTCAGGGTTGGGGAAACGTGTCGGGTGTGTTGCTAATGGCGACACACCCGTTTTTGTTGTGAACCAAGCGGTTAGAAGTCAGCGTGTCGGGTGTGTCAGTTGTGCGGGGGGAAATTTTTACGGCTGTGCCCACGTGTGTTCCAAAAGCAGGACGCATGTTCTCTAATATAATATTTTTGATATGACACAACTGACACAGCCGACACAGCGCCTTTAGAAACAAGAGGTTAAGGTCGTGTCACCCCCTTGGTCACGTGTCACGCCCCGACACGCAAGCTTTTGATATCGCCAGCAGTTGGCCGCACCACCGTCGCGTTCTCTGCAAGGCATTGTTCGTACCACAATAAATTGCGGTCTAAACCGTGACCAATTGATACAAGATCAGTCTGTCTTGGGCCGTAACCAACGAAAACCAATACAGAAATTCTGTTGCGATGTTGCAGAAGCCCTTAGTTTCTACAACATTCGCGCCAGATCTGACTAAAATCTGATTAATGTGCTGAATCTGTTAGGCGCAACTGTCTACGGCAAGGAGAACATGCAAATCCATTGCGCCAACCGCGCAATTCTGACCGATGTTATGCTAAGCGTGTGCGCAACCTATGAGGGGCTTGGCGGCGTTGCCCAAGGGCGAGTCCATTGATTTCAATTGTACCTCGTGGTTCACCTGATGAAATTAGAACAGATCAATGGGATTGAATGATATGGCATTGAAGTACCGGGTAGTCGCAAATGGACAAGCCATACTAGCGGAAGATTCAAAGGATAGGCTCTTGGCAATCTTGCAAACAGAGTCCGAAGAGTGGAGTTTCTTTGATGAATTCAGCACAGAAAGCTACCCCAACGTCGGCGCTGCCCAGTTCATTGAGCATGACACGTTGATCGAGATCATACGAGATGACACTCGTACTCCGAACGAAGAAGATGACACTGACATAGAAAGTGAAAACATCGACTTCGAAGCAATCATTCTTCCGCTGTCTCATTCACCGGAGGGTTTGGTATTGTTTGATTTGTTCGAAAAGGGTCAAATGAAAGAGTTTCAGTCTGTGCTAATGGCATACTTCCACGAGATGAAACCACAATTCATACCCGATAACCTGCGAAATCTGTCGGTCTTGAAGCCCCTAACAGTTGGAAGTGCAATAATTTGGGGTGCTAGGTCAGCCGAAATTGCCAAGAAACTCACCGTGTCCGGTGCTGCAGCAAGCAAAGAGGTGCAGGTCGCCAAGAGTTACGTCAAAAAGGTCGAAGACGAACTCAATTCGGCTCGATCAGCAAGCGATGCCACCAATGATGCACTGCTTGATGCAAAAACAAACATTCATGCCGGAAAAACACTGTTCCGGAAGGCTTATCTCAAAGCTCGAAGAATTGATCGATCCATCGTCGAAAAGTGGGACTCGGCGTTTGATTCCACACATTCTGCATACTTTGAAAAGCTTAAGTTTGAGGCGCCAGTGACTCTTTGGGGAGAGCGGGCCGCTGCGCATGTTGAAAATGCGTCGAAAGCGCGAGCTTTGTATTGGTGCATTCTGCTTTTGCTAGCAGTTACATCAGTTTCATTCTTAGTAGGTTCCGGTGAATGGTTTGCAAACCTATTTACGATGGAGACCTGTTCGAATGTTGACGGCGATGTCTTATGTGAGAAGCAGTTTTCGGCAAGAGGTCCATTGGCGGTAGGCACTGCGTTCTTGATTACGACTTTGGCTCTTTGGGTTCTACGACTACAGAACAAAGTCTATCTGAGTGAAAGACATCTTGCGCTAGACGCTTCTGAACGAAAGGCATTCGTCGAGACTTATCTTGCAATGAACGCTGACCAGAGCATTCCTGAAGAACACAGGGCTATAATGATGCATTCGGTATTTCGGCCAACACAGGACGGGATTGTTAAGGACGATGACGGAGCGCCAGATTTGGCGGCAATGGCTATTGTGGCGAAGGCGCTTAATCGCAATGGCTAGCGCATGTCACGGACACGAAGAAAGCGTTTTCACCGGATTCGATGGTGCACTTAAACATCGGTCATTCAAGAGGCACGCTGGATGAGTCGTTCGAGGTTTGAAGTTGAGGTGGCTCTAAGTTGATCCACCTCAAAAACCTGCAGCAATACCTTAAACTGCCGACACATCACCGAAGACAGTTGATAAACATTTGATCGTGACGAGATGCGCGTCGCACGTGCGTTGAATAGGTCCGCCTCTTGGCCTGTTCGATGCGTCGCACCAAGGCTCCTGAGGTATCCTTAACCTCTGTGAGCCTTGGTGCTTTCAACTAATCAGCGCATCCATTGGAGCGACGACATGCGCGATTACACAGCGACACCAACGAACCCGACAACCCTTGCCTGCCATATGCTGACGAAGGAAGCCTCGACGCCCATTCCTAACACTTCCTTGGCCGCCGACCTCGCCAACATCTTCGATCCGATGAAGCCAGCGATACAGGAATTCAGCGATTACAGCCTGTCGCGGACAGCAACCCATGTCAAAGTCTCAGTTGCATCTAAACCCGTCGCAGAAATCCCATTGGCATGGGTGCCTCACATCATCGCCGACCTGACCACGGACGCATGACAACAACTCCTTTCGATGATCATGCCCGCTACAACGCACGCGGGTGTGGGGAATTGTTCGCTACTGTAATCCAGCAGGCATTCCATGATGCGTTCGCCCCGGCATCCAGCTATACCCAGAAGGAACTGGTCCGCTCGGAGGCTATCAGCTTTCTTACCTCCGGCGCTGGAGAATGGGCGGCGCACCGTCGTTTCCTATGTGACTTGATCGGCATCGACAGCGATGTACTGCGTCGATACGTGCATGAAATTCTGATGGGCGAACGCGATCCAACCCTTGCGATACCGGGCGTTGAGCGTGCGTGCGTCGAGCAATTCAAACAAGCGCAGGTTGACGCGGCACGCGTGGTCTATCAACGGCAATTCCAGCGCCCAAAATCAGCCAAGCCAAATCCCATCAAAGCGAAAGCCACTGGTGCGATGCCGCCTCCCGTAACACCGATGCCCGAACCCGCACGATCTGCCGTCATGGACGATTGGTTCGCAAACCTAACGGCGGACGCATAGCAACACCTTCTTTAACTCCTGTTCCACCTTCTTCTTCGGTCGACACCCTCACCCTTTGGGACCGAAAACAACGATGTAGGTCGTACCTGACACTCTGTTGCAAAAACTGAGCGAGGGGTCACGAAAGCGGCCTCTCGTTTTTGCATATGGAGTATCACAATGGCCGATGAGACGACCGCCGCCCTGCAAGCCTTGATTGCACAGGTCACTGCGTTGACTGAAAAAGTTGAAGCGCAAGACAAGAAATATGACGACGTTTATAAGATGAATGGTGAACTGCTGACGAAGCTGAAAGGCCCGAAGTCCGACGCACCACCCTCAACCCAAAAGACAGATGATCTGCTTGCCTCTCTCGCGTCCATGACAGCGTTGGCCGAGAAACAATTGGCGGGCAACAGCGATGATGTTGACGGATATCGCAAGGGCGACGCTATCCGCTTGAGCAGAACAGACGCTCTTGATCCGCGTAAATACGCAGCAGCGCAGGCGAAAGCCACCGAGCTAAACGTTTCCTTGGAGCTGATTGATGATCGCCCGTCTGCTCAACAAGAGCGCCCAGCCAGCTATCAATCGCGGGAGGTTGATACGTCCATCGTCGATCACATCGACGATACAGCTCAAAAGCTGCGGTACGTCCGTGCCGATGTCGCCAATGGCGGCGCGGGCATCATTCAGAACGGTCTTGCTGCTGAACGCGATGGCTATCGGATGGTGACGTTCAAAGACGAAAGCGATTTGCCCGACCACATGCAAACCAAGTTATCGTTGATGGCGTCGGCGGCACAGGCTGGTTCCAATGACGGCGAATAACTTAACACCAAAACAGCAAGTCGCGCTACATATCGGTGTTTGGCATTGTTGCCTGTACCCGGCAAACGACTTTCGCGTTCTGGACGATGGTGCCATTCACCGTGTGGGTCGGCAACCGCGCGACCTGATTGTCGATCATCGCTCCGATGCGCAGGCGTTACTGTACGCCCGCGTGATCCATGACTTGGCGTTCCTTAACGTCGATCCGGTTGACTGCGAGAATGACCTTCTTGGGCAGGGGACCAGAAAAGATATTGCACGCGACGCTGTTCGTTTTGTTGTGGGTAAGGGTCAAAGGAAACACTTTCGATGGGTTTTTGATTTAGTAGCACCGTTGTACGGCGTCGCGACGGATGACCCAACCACAGTTCTGGGTGGTCGCGATGGGAAATAAGAATAGCGGCGCGACCCACACCATCAACATGCGTGCGGACAAAGACGAGATCATCAAAGACCTCGTCCTTGGGAACAAGACACAGCTTGAAGTGGCCGCGATGTGTGGCATCCACGGGAGCCAAGTGTCGCGGTTCATCAAGAAGTACATAACCGAAGAAATGCGGCGCGAGATCATGGCAGAGGCACGCATGACGCGGGTAGAAAAAGCCACGGGCGTGCTGAATGAAGAGCGCTTGGACGTGTCCCGTTCCTATGAAAGTCTAGCCCGGCGTGTTGACGCCATCATCACGCAAGCGGAACAGAATGACGACCCAGCGTTTGCCCTTGCGGGGCTAAATTCGCTCAGACTTGTCCTCCGCGACGTGGCGCAGCTTCAAGGAAAATTGGCACAGAATCTTACCGTCAATGTCTCATTGGCTGAGAGCAAAGAGTGGCGCGTGATGCGTGAAATTCTGAAAGAGGTTGTCGATCAGGTTCCCGAAGCGCGTTTGCCGCTCCTGAAAGCAATGAATTTTCATGCACTGAGTGTGACCAAAGAAGCAGAAGGCGTTGGTCTCTGATGCCGTTGGATGGGTTCACAGATTGGCTGCGCGCGGTTGAGCGCGACCTCAATCCGGCAGCGAAGATGGCGCACTTCTTGTCGCAAGAGTTTCCGAACGCGTGGCCTGATCCTTGGCAAATTGAAGCCATCACGTCCGACGCACAGACAGTCGCCACCTTGATCTGTCGGCAGGCAGGAAAATCTAGCGTTCTCGCAACGCGCGGTGTCATCGAACTCGAACGAGGTGGCACCGTCATCTGCTTGGCTCCCGCTTCCAGACAAACGATGGAAATCACTCGCAAGGTAGCGCAATACCTCAAATGCACCGATCTTGTGGTCGAGCGGGCAACGCAAACGGAAATCGAAACGAACAACGGTGGAAGGTTCATCGCAGTACCCGCGTCAGGCGCAACGATCCGTGGTTATACAGCCGATCTGCTACTTGTCGATGAGATGGCCTATCTGCCCGGCCACAACGCGGGCGAAGACGTCGTGGTCGCGCTGTTGCCGATGCTTAAAGACGACGGCCAGACATTCTATGCGTCCACCCCGGCTGGCAAAAACAACATGTTCGCCCAGCTATTCCTCGACGCTAAGCCCGATGACGGCATTCACCGCATCAAGGTTCCCGGCACATCAATCCCCCGTTTACACGCCCGTGTTGAACGGCTGCGTAAACAGTTGTCCGCTACCCGCTTTAAGCAAGAAGTAGAATGCCAATTCCTGACAGACGGTCAGGCGTATTTTGACTTGTCTGTCATTGAAGCCGCCACAAGCACGAAAGGTGCGATATGTCCGAAGCTATAAGCCTCATCGAACGCAACGATGGTACGATCACGAATGATACGGGCGGCGATCCCGCTGTCTCACGGGTGCTCGGATACCGCCGCTACTGGATGGGCTGCGACCTCGGCCAGAGCCACGATTTTTCATCGACGGTCGTCATTGAAGACGAACAGTTGCCCACCACGCAGGATGGTGTCTGCGTCCTTGGTCCGCGCACATTGACCGTGGTCTTTGCGGACAAATTTCGCGGTGCCAGCTATGTTTCGGTTGCGGATTATTTGGTGCGCCTGCGCAACGCTGTTCCGTTTGCTGGAAAGTCAAAGCTGGTCATAGACGGAACGGGGCTTGGACGTGTGATGTCCGACCTGCTGAACGACCAAGGCGTTGACCACTACGCTGTCCAGTTCACGGCGGGAAGTGATTGGCGGCGGTCTGGTCGCTACATCAACGCATCGAAAACCTTGATGGTGGAGAACACAGCAGTCTTGTTCTCTACGGGCGAGCTTACATTTGCGCATGATCTTGCAATGCGCGATGAGCTTGAGGCTGAACTTGCGTCTTTCACGGTGCAGACAACAGCTGCTGGCAACTCCGTGATTGGGCAATCGCGCACAGCATCAGGGCACGGCGACGCTGCAATTTCGTTGATCATTGGCTGCTTCGCTGCTCAGTACCTCAAGCCACAAACCATTGGGCAGGCTCAGTTACGCGGGTGGTATTGATGTCGCTCAACTAGACGGTTTTGTGCGTGTCGCCATTAGCGGTTCAACCTTAACCGTTTTGTAGCGTGTCCGAAATACACGCAGGACCATTTCAAGAGTCGCTATGAAAGTGCTGGTATGAAAACTCATGCCGCGCTTCTTACGTTCATGAAGATAGCGCCAATCAATGAACGCGTCAGCGTGTTGACGCAGTACATCTTTAATCCCGAATTCTATGTAGAGCCCATTCGGGTGGTAAGGCACTACCGTCTGCTGGAATTCCTTCTCTAGCCTGTCCTGACTTTCGAGCTTGAGCTCGTCGTACAGCTTGAGCAAGTTGTGTGTTCTTTTGAAGTCGTCCTTGTCATGGTCAAAGACGTACCAAGCCTTCAACGCCAACTCCATGGCGAACGCCAACAACATTTGTTCAACGCCTGAATGATGCCGCTCGCCGGGGGCGCGGTTTTCCCAAATCACGTCGCGGTCAAAGGTTTGGGCTTGGCGCAAAATGGAACTAGCGTACTCACCTAGTTCAACGCCCGTTGTCAGTCGTTTGCTCATCACGCTACACGCCTCTGCACCCCTGAGTTGAAATACCTATTCAGGCACCTTGTTACAACGTCACGCATAAAGTACCAAAACAACACGCACTTTCTCGAAATTTATTTGGTTTGGTATAGCTGTGGACAAAAAAACCCAAGGAGCATGGCTCCTACATCACGATCAGAAGTTGATTCAAACGAACAGCGTTTCTTTTGAAGGCATTGCAACAGCTGGACGTTCAGCTCGTCTTCTTTCGGTTATTTCCAAGGAATCCCAAGGCACGGTGCCGATGAAAAGGATCGTGGTACTCGCTCACAGCCTTGGTATCAGAAAGCTCGAATTACCTGGTCTTCTCAGCGAGTTGACCTCTCAAGGCTTGATACAACACACACAAACCGATGTAGCAGTTTTGGGTGTGACGCAAGCGAGTCTACTTGAACATGCAGCCAATATTTTTGCTTCTCAGAATCCAACAGGGTTAGAGCACGCCGCTGTCGAGCTTGCGGAGATTGGTAGTCATACTCCGGTACGACGAGAAGATTGTGAGGAAGAACTTTCCGACAAGTATCAATTGTCAGCAGTGCAGCGAAACGACCTATTTCAACAATCCGAACAGATTGGCTTTTCTGATTACGAAGGTGACGGCACAGATCGACTATATTTCAACGGAGCTCTCTTTAAGCGTGACCAAGCGTCAAAAGCCATGCATCTGCTGGGAAGTTTGTCTGAGAGTGAACGCGAAAGGATCATACAAGCGGATGCATTGTTGGAGAAATGCGGCTGTATGCAATCTGGCGCATTGAAGCGGGTGCTAGGAGATGAGCTCTGGCGGAAACTTCATCAGATCGCATATTTCGAAGTTAGTGTTGTATCGAATGAAGCTGGACAAACAGAATTTGTCACTAAGCCAGAAGCAATTTCTAAATTCATTCCTAATGGCTTAGCAGATATGTTGGACGATGCAAAAGCGTTGGCGGCAAGCTTGACATATGGCATTGTGAAAAGCCACTCGGCGAGAGGCAGAATTCAGGATCCATTGACCCTTATGAATGCGCTAATTAATCGAGGTTACGTTGAAGGTTGGGCAAATGCGTTGAGGCAGGATTATAAGGTTCTTGAGCGACGCGGAGTTGTCACGGTGACAACGTCAGATGCAGGACATCGCCTGACGCTAGAAAAGCCTGAAGTTGGAAAGATGGCAAGAGAGTTGATCCTAAGAGGAGATGCATCTGCGGCAGCCGCAGAGGTGATCGTCGGCGCTAGCGCGGCGTCCTATTCAGGGCCAGAGTCAGCTAGATTGGCGGAAAGGAAGAAACCAGTGACGACAGCATCTTCGGACATATCCAATTCTCTCAACATCTTAAGGAAGAAATGAGATGGCCAAGAGCCGTGGGGAACCAGACAAGGGCGGACAAGCAGAGGAAGCTTTGAGAGAGTACTTTGCTGAGAATGGTTCTTTTGTCTTGCGTGGCATACCAGTTCGATCTGGCACTGAGGATGTGACTGACGTCGATCTATGGGTGTATGGCAGGCCGAATGCTTATTCGCGACACATCACGATTGTAGACATCAAGAACAAACGGCGAGGCAAGCCTTTTGAACGTGCAATTTGGGTCAAGGGTCTTCAAACCATGCTGAGAGCAGATGAGGCTATCTTGGCAACTCAGGGTGCGAAACCATCAGTGTATGAATTTGCGGCCAAGTCGGATGTACGTGTCATCAGCGGTCCGATTTTTGACGCCGTAGTAAAAAGGTTTTCTGCCGCCCGGGAGCGCATTTCGGCAGAACAGGCAGACCATGAATGGAAGAATACAAACATCGACCGCAAGAGTCTGAAGACTATTATTGATGACGCCAAAAGCAATATATCGGACGGAATAACTTTTTCAGCCCTCAATCGGTGGGTCGATCAGGCTGCAGAACTACTTAGGTTGGCAGTGGAGAGGGAAAGGCATCCGGGACCTATCACGCGCGGTGCGTACCTTATGTGCGCTTTGGTTGCTATCGGCGCTGATTTTCTTGGTCGAGAGAAGGCGCTTTCAGAAGCGCCACAACGAAAAGCATATTTCAAAAGTGGACTTCTATTTGGCAGTTCCGAGAAATCCACGGGGAACAGTTTTCTCGACTTTGCAGAGTCTGTTGTCACCGAATTTGCCGACCCTACAGGCGGTATTGCCGCTCAGATTAGAACTGGATTTGATAAAGCCGTCCTGAGCATGCCAATCGATGGGCTGATTGAATTTTTTTCGCGTGCTGGATCGGGAGCGCAGCTTCATAAGGGGGCTTTCGGACTAGAAAAGGAGTGTTACTCGATCAATCTAAAGCACCCTTCAAAAATAGATTCGCTAGAAGCAAAGATCATTATTGGTCTGATCTCAGATTATGCAGGCGTTGCTCGAAAAGATATATTGGGTGAACAAATGCTTAGCGTTGAGCCGGAAGAAGAAGAACAAGGCTCTCTACCACTGTAATGCCTGACTTCAGCACTGATCGAGCCAAGTAGAACAGTTTACCAAGCGAGAGTTCTTGAACAGGCGCAGCTATGTTTCGATTATCATTTGGCAGGCACAACTGAAAAGTTAGACTACTCCTTGGGTGCTTCGCTGCCTACCACCGAGCTGGCATGGCATAGGAACCCAAACGTAGATTGTTTCAGTTATCGTTGACTTGCCAGCACAGTTGAGGTTACTGAACAAGTCGTTGCGCGGGACTGGATTCCTTAACCGTGCCCCAATCCGCACACCGCTGATTGCCATCAGGAATTGATTGCAAACGGTGTCGGATTTCTTCGATGAAGCTCGATGTCCTTTTGCCTTTCATAGAAAGGATTCGAGATGAATCTTGTAAACCCTTGGCCGGTAGACCCGGTGGAACAAACTGAACTCCTTCAAATGGAAGAGGCAGTCGAAGCCGCTCAGCGCGAAAGAATGCTGAATTGGCAAGTCGAACTCACAACAATGGATCGTCACGCACGATACCGTGCGAAGCATCAAGCAAAGCGTCGCTATGACCAAGCGCTGCGACGTGCGATTGAGCACAACGCATTGCCGAAATGGATAACTGACGATCAGTTAAGCTGCATTCTCAAGAGGTACGAGAAAGCCGTAGAGCGCGAATTCTGGACAGGTGTACCTCATGATGTACACCACAAAGTCGCTTTGTGCGGCGTGTGTGTGGAAACAGGCAAACACATCGTTTGCGGACTGCATGTTCCTTGGAACTTGGTTGTTACGACACGCGACGAAAATCGCAAACTTGGCGCCACCGTTCCAAGCGGCCTTCTAGGCGGAACTGATCCATTTGGCCCGATCCCAGATGATGGCGACGACAAGATTCCATTCTAATCGTCTCTAGCAATGCAATGTCGCAGAGACGTTGCAGAACCAAGTCCATAAACCAAAGGTCGCCCCAATGGGCGGCCTTTATCGTCTTGATCTCTAAGACATAAAATGGTGAGCCGTGATGGGTTCGAACCATCGACCTACTGATTAAAAGTCAGTTGCTC
>CAKMYZ010000028.1 GCA_929200255.1 uncultured Alphaproteobacteria bacterium
TTCTCAGTGACAATTTATGGGGCTACCGGGTCAGTTCTCAATGACATTCAACAGTTTGGGTGCTTTGGCGGAACGACACAGCTCTTTGGTTTAATGGCCCAAATAATGAACATGGACAGTTTGACTATCGCAACGACCTTTCTAAAATCGAATGCCCCGCCTTGGTAATGGTTGGTGAAGAAGACCCGATTACGCCACCCGAGTTTAGTGAAACAATCGTTGAGAATTTACATCCGGATCGGACCAGATACGTCAAATTCAAAAATTGTGGTCATGGTGTTGTCGGTGACAGGCCAAGTGAAGCGCTCAAAACACTTCGCGACTTTATCGAGACTGTTGTTAGAGAAACGAACGGTAACTAAGTCCGCACTTCTGCCGTCCACGCTCGTCGTGAGCAAGGTCCGCAGCGCGGACTTTATCGACTTTCGCTGCGCCTGCGCCAAGGTCGGCTTCGGCGATGCCGACATCAAATCTCTCTTTCAATTAGATCGATGAGTTGCGCGATAAGATCGACGGATTTCACTGGCGAGCCATGGCAGGGCAACAAGATCGAGGGTGCCGTCGCTGTCAAAAACTGAGTTGCCCAGGTTTTGTAAGAACCTGTGTCTTTTATCCCGTAACTTGGGAAAGTTCCCAGGAGGCTTGCACAATCAGCATGGGCTCCCAAAGGGAGGAGTGCTGCGCTGAACGCGTCGGTCACAGCTAGGGCGCATTCCTTAGTTGATGAGACTTGCAACCAGACTTCTCCCGTCTTCAGGCCAGCCGGTTCGTGCAAATCTGATCCCTCGGGAAGCTTTTCTCGCAATCGGTCAAGACTGCTGAACGTCAACCCAGTAATTTTTGACAGCCGTGGTCGTGCTGCAGAAGAACAATACAGCATCGCGTTTGGGAAAAGCTCGATATGAGCATTAAGTCCTTTGTTATGATAGTGATTGGGAGCCAATAGGGCAGTTACTTCACCCAGTTCACTTTGGTAATGTGCAAATGCCGTTTCCAGTCCAGCAATTGGGCTATACAGGCAGATGCTGCCATCGCGCATACGGAATGCGGTGCAGCTCAGTTTTTTCAACCGACCGACAAACAGGTCTTGAAACCCATCTACCTGTTGAAAATCGGCAGTCACGTCGGTGCTTTCAGGTTGTCAAGAAAGTTGCATATGAGATTGACGAGCGCGCGTCCCGCCGTTTCGTCTTGCTGCTGACGATTTTGGACGTGAATGCCCATGACTGCTGAGACTAGCCCAGTGGCCAAGTCTTCAACGTCAAAAATTGCCTGATTCTTCAGAAGTTTCTGCTCATTTTCGAGAGCTCGAACGAAGTGATCGTTCAGCGCCGCCCAATACTGCGCTGTAACATCTGCCAAGACCGGGCTCTTGATCCGTGCATTCTCGACCCCGGTGTTCACCATAAGGCATCCATACGGGCTGGATGTCATTGATCCCGGTGTCACAAGACCATCGAAGAAAGCGATGATCTCAGGAATGGCCCCGGTTTTCATAGGCGCCATTTCATGCGTGATTGCTGCTTTGCTGTAGTAGTGTAGAGCTTCCAGGAAGAGCCCCTCCTTACCTCCAAACTCCGATCGAATGGCGAATTGGTTGATCCCGGTTTGCTGCTCCAGTCCGCGAACGCCCAAAGCCTGAAACCCATGTTGCCAAAAGGCAATGCAGGCTTTCTCGATGGCTTCCTGTCGATCATAGGATTTTGGTCGCGGCATTTCTCAACTCGCTTGACTGTTTCAATACATTCGCATAGATATAATTTCAATGCAATCGTATAGGAATAGAATTTGCCGTGAGAGATGTTGTTTTTCCGAAAAACAAGCAAGCCAGCTACGACACATACGGGTACGCCGCAGCAGTCAGGAGCGGAGGATTCCTATTTGTATCGGGACAAGTGGGCGTCGATGTGGCAGGTGCGGCGATCGCGGATCCAAAGGCGCAGTTCGACCAGGCATTTGCAAACTTGCGCGATGTCCTGTCCGCCGCAGGGTGTGGATTTGATGACATTGTTGACGTAACCACATTTCACGTCGGCATGTATGATCACTTCGACGCTTTTTCATCCGTGAAACATGCCGCATTTCCAAAACCACCGTTTCCGAATTGGACCGCCGTCGGAGTGGTCAATCTCGCAGACCCCAATCTGCTATTGGAGATCAAAGTCATTGCCAAGTTAGGATGAGCGAATGAGCAAAGCAGCCATTCATTGACACCGCAGCATCATGCACTTTGGGCTCACACCGGTCATCCGATGCTTTTGGTCGAGTTTGTCGCGCCAAAACCGTGCTAGGTGGCGGCTGAGCGGACTTTTCCGCCGTTCGATTCAGACGGACGGATGGCCGCTCTGGTCCAATCTACAGATCGAGAACTAAAGGACAGTGATCCGAGACCTCGGGATTACAGACCACATCGAAATCCTTAATCACGTCCTCTCGGTTGATAAGCATGTAGTCCGCAAACTTGCCCGGTTTCTTGTACTGAGAATTCCGGGTGCTGGTGAACCCGCGCCCGATTACCAACTCGGAATATCCAGCGTCAGCTAGTATCTGAAGGGTCTTACTGTCGGGTTCGACATTGAAGTCGCCGCAGATAACTGACAGGTCGCCCGCCTCGGACACTGCATGCGAAAGGTCGAGCAACTTTCGCGCCTGCGCAGCACGCTCCGGCGTGTCCATCTTTCCATTCAGATCGCGTAGGCCGTGCATGTGCGTCACACTGACAGGCCGGTCAGCCTCATAGTCGTAAACGCGAACTCCATGGGCGCTGCGGGACCGGGGATGATCGCCATAGCCGACCGGGGAGAAACCTTTATGGACGAACCCCTGAACCTGATTGATGATCGGAAAGGTGCGATGAACGAAAGTGGCGAGACCCCATTGCGAGGGAACGGATTGCTCTTCGTCCCACAAAACACCCTGCGCCGCTGGACAAAACACGGCCACATGCTCGGGCAGCGCGTTGGAGACATCCCGGAAAAAATTTGCGCGCTGAGGAAGGATGTGATCGCCATCGCGATAAGTCAGCCAGTCCTTGTCTGACGCAGGGCTGTGGACGACTTCTTGAAGGCAGAGGACATCGGGTGCGTTGTTTTCGATATAAGGCAGCAGCTCTTCATGCAGTTTCCCGCCCCACCCATTCAGACACATGATTTTCACAACAGAACCTCAACCTTGATCTTCAATCGTCTTCAGGACGTTGGCAGATAACCCGGATTTCCACCAGTGTTCCTTCAGTAATCAGCTCCGTCGTTCCGATGCACGACCAAGCCGGATAGGGAGCGGTGACGAATTCGTCTTTGACTTTGATGAACGCATCCAAGTGCCTTCGTAGATCGACGTGATAGGTTGTCATTTCCACAACATCTTCCCAACCCAGATCACCTGCCGCCAGAGTGTCTGCAAGAAACGAGAATGCGTCCCGGAACTGACCCTCTGGATCACTCGCGACCGTTCCATCAGGCCGACAGCCGGTCACACCAGAGAAAAAGACATATCCGCCCGTGTCGAGGCCGGGGGACAGATGCCATTGATCGTGGAAATGAGAAAAAGCGGGTGCTGATAGTGTCTTGCGCATGATGCCTCCTAATTATTGTGAACTGTGTAACGCACATTCAACGATGCAACCCGTTTCTTGCTTCAAACTGTCAAATGCAGACATTCATGCGTAGTGCAGCATTGGTGACTCTGGGCTCAAACCTGCCATTCCCGCCACGGCGGGAACGCGGATCAACCCCGCGCCTTACTCGCCCGCCTCAAACTCCAGCGCGACCCCATTGATACAATACCGCAGCCCCGTCGGCTGCGGCCCATCGGGAAACACATGCCCCAGATGCGCCTCGCAGCGGTTACAATGTACTTCGGTCCGCTTCATGAAAAAACTGCGGTCAACGCTTTCGCCCACGGTTTCGCCTTCCACAGGTTGATAGAATGACGGCCAGCCGGTGCCGCTTTCGAACTTGGCATCCTGATTGAACAGGGGGGCGCCGCAGCACACACACATGTATGTGCCCGGACCTTTGGGGAAATCCTCATGCGTGCCCGCCCGCTCGGTCCCATGTTTGCGCGTGACCTTATAGGCCATATTGGAAAGCTGGGCGCGCCATTCGGCGTCTGATTTTTTGATCTTGTCCATGGGATCACCTTTTGTCTTCTCGTGTCGCGCCTAATGTAGGGCTGCGGTCCCGGTTCGCCAAGGCACAGGCTTGCGCTTATCACGGCACTGTCATAGCCACGCGGACATGGCCAAAGCACCCTTACTCCAGCTTTCTGATATCGCACTCACATTCGGCGGCGATCCTGTGTTCGAAGACCTGTCCCTGGTGATCCAGCCGGGCGACCGGGTGGCGCTGGTTGGGCGTAACGGATCGGGGAAATCGACCCTCATGAAGGTGATGGCCGGATTGGTGCAAGCCGACAGCGGCACAAGGGTGGCAACGCCCGGTGTGCAGGTCGGCTATATGGAGCAGGATCCATCAATGGCTGGTTACGCGACCTTGGGTGACTATGCCGCCAGCGGGTTGGACCCTGACGAGGCTTACAAGGTTGAAATGGTGGCAGAGGGCCTGAAATTCGATCCGGCAGGCGACGTGAACACAGCGTCAGGCGGGGAACGGCGGCGCACCGCCTTGGCCAAGCTGATGGCCGAAGCGCCGGAACTGATGCTGCTGGATGAGCCGACAAACCATTTGGATATCGAGGCCATTGCATGGCTTGAACAAGAGTTGAAACAAACCCGCGCCGCATTTGTCCTGATCAGCCACGACCGCGCGTTTCTGCGGGCTTTGACCCGCGCGACGCTTTGGATTGACCGGGGCCAGGTGCGGCGCGCCGAACAGGGGTTTGAACATTTTGAGGCTTGGCGCGACAAGCTATGGGAAGAAGAAGATCAGCAGCGCCACAAGCTGAACCGCAAGATTAAGGCCGAGGCGCGTTGGGCTGTCGAAGGCATTTCGGCCCGGCGCAAGCGTAACCAAGGCCGGGTGCGGGCCTTACAGGCATTGCGGGCGGAGCGGGCCGCACAGATCAAACGCCAAGGCACGGCAGCGATGGCCTTTGACGGCGGCACAACATCCGGAAAAAAGGTGATGGAGGCCTTTGGCCTGTCCAAATCCTTTGACGGCAAATCCATCGTCAGGAATTTTGACCTGACCGTGCAGCGCGGCGACCGTATCGCATTTGTCGGCCCCAATGGGGTGGGTAAAACCACGCTGATCAAAATGCTGCTGGGGCAGGTGGCCCCTGACGCGGGGTCGGTGAAGCTGGGCACAAATCTGGACATCGCGGTCTTTGACCAGACACGCGCGGCGCTGAACCCTGATATGTCGCTATGGGAAAACCTCGCCAATGATCCTGAATTGGGTGTCTCTGGCAAGTCCGATCAGGTCATGGTGCGTGGCCAACCCAAACATGTGGTGGGCTATCTTAAGGATTTCCTTTTTGACGAGGCACAGGCGCGGGCGCCGGTCCGGGCGCTGTCGGGGGGTGAAAAGGCGCGGCTGTTGCTGGCCCGGCTGATGGCGCGGGAAAGCAACCTGCTGGTGCTTGACGAACCGACGAACGATCTGGACATTGAAACGCTGGATCTGTTGCAGGACATTTTGGGCGATTATGATGGCACGGTGCTGTTGGTCAGTCACGACCGCGATTTTCTGGACCGGGTGGCCACGACAACCATCGCCATGGAAGGCAACGGGCAGGCGGTTGTCTATGCCGGTGGCTGGAGCGACTACCGGACGCAACGCGGCGGCGATTTTCAAGAGGCTAAAGAGGCAAGTAAGCCTTTGGCAAAGAGGGAAAAAACGGCAGAAAAGAAGGTCAAGCCAACCGGCCTGTCGTTCACGGAAAAGCACCGCCTGGAAGAACTGCCCGGCGTGATCGACAAGATCACAGCCGAGATCAGCAAGCTCGAAGTACTGCTCGCTGATCCCGCACTTTTCACCGAAAACCCGGTGAAGTTCCAAAAGGCAACAGATGCGCTGGTTGCGCGGCAAACTGCGCTATTGGATGCAGAGGACGAATGGCTGATGCTGGAAGAGAAAGCCGCGGGCTAAGGCATCCGCAATGCGCCATCCAACCGGATGGTTGTGCCGTTGAGGTATTCACATTCCACAATAAACTGCGCCAATGCGGCAAACTCTGTCGGATCACCCAAGCGGTCGGGATAGATGACATCCTTGGCCAGCCCCGCCATCACCTCTTCGCCCAGACCTTCCAGCATCGGCGTGCGGAAAATGCCCGGTGCGATGGCCATCACGCGAATACCGTTGCGGGCCAAATCGCGGGCCATGGGCAACGATAGCCCGGTGATCCCTGCCTTGGAGGCCGCATAAGCCGCCTGACCCTTTTGCCCGTCAAAGGCAGCAACAGAGGCCGTGTTGATGATTACACCACCATCCTGCATGTGCGCCGCTGCCAAACGGCCCACGTTGAATGAACCAGAAAGGTTGATGGCGACTGTACGCTCAAAACTGGCCTGATCATGTGGGCCATCGCGGCCCAATGTTTTTTCGGTTGTGGCGATGCCCGCACAGTTGACCACCGCATTCAGCCCGGTGACCGCATCTAAACCGGTGGTCACGCTGGCCTCATCTGTCACATCGACAACGGCAAATCCGGCACCAATCGTCGCGGCAAAATCGGCGCCGGCCGGGTCTCGATCAAAGATCGTGACCTTTGCGCCAGCGGTCCGAAACCCACGTGCTGTTGCGGCCCCCAACCCTGAAGCACCACCAGTGACAACGGCGACGACATCTTGCATTTGCATGTCAGTTTCTCTCTCTTCTTTTGTTACTAAATCTCTTTGAGGACGTCTGGGCGAGGGCAGACAGCCGACCAGATGCATGCATCACAGGTTCTTTTCTGTGGCTTTCACCTGATCCCACAAAGCATCCATTTCAACCAGATCACTCTCATCAGGGGTTTTCCCTTGTGCCGCAAGCGCGTCCTCAACCGCTGTGAACCTGCGGATAAATTTGGCGTTGGTGGCACGCAGGGCGGCCTCTGGATCAATCTCAAGGTGCCGGGCAAGGTTCGCGACCACAAACAGCAGATCGCCAAATTCCTCTTCGACCTCGGCCTGGGTCAGCTGATCGCGCGCCTCGACCAACTCACCGGCCTCTTCGACAATTTTGTCAATCACATGGGTCGTATCGGGCCAGTCAAATCCGACGCGCGCTGCCCGCTTTTGCAGCTTCACCGCACGCGTCAGCGCAGGCAGTTCGGTTGCGACACCATCCAGCGTGCGCGTCTGGGATTTGCCGGCGCGCTCTGCGGCTTTGATCTTTTCCCAATCGACGGTCTGTTGTGCTGCGGACTTATTGCGACTTTCATCACCAAAAACATGTGGATGGCGCGCGACCATCTTGTCGCTGATCGCTTTCACGACGCTGTCAAAGGTGAAGCGGCCAGCCTCTGCACCCATCTGTGTGTGATAGACGGTCTGCAATAGCAGATCACCCAATTCGCCTTCCAATTCGCCCCAGTCTTGCCGGGCGATGGCGTCTGCAACTTCATAGGCCTCTTCAATCGTGTAGGGGGCAATGCTGTCAAAATCCTGCTCGATGTCCCAAGGGCAGCCGGTTTGTGGGTCGCGCAGGCGGCGCATGATCTCCAACAGGCGCGGCATCCCGCCCTTGGGGTCAAAAATCAATGTGTTATCAGCCATTGCACAGGGCCCCTCGTTAAGGTCAACTGCCAACTTAGAGACAGACAACCCGGAGCGCCAGAGATGCCCGTTATCAATCGTATCGCCGATTTCGCCCAGGACATGACCGGGTGGCGCAGGCATCTGCATGCCAACCCAGAGTTGCAGTTTGACTGCCATCAAACGGCGGCATTTGTTGTGGCGCGTTTGCGCGAGTTTGGTGTGGATGAAATCCACAAAGGGATTGCCACCTCTGGCGTGGTGGCCATTCTGAACGGCAAGGCGGCGGGGCCGACAGTTGGACTGCGTGCCGATATGGATGCGTTGCCGATGGATGAGGAAACCGGCCTCGATTATGCATCAACCAATCCAGGTAAGATGCATGCTTGCGGCCATGATGGGCACACGACCATGCTGTTGGGGGCTGCGCGTTATCTGGCAGAGACCCGCAATTTTGCCGGGCGTGTCGCCTTCATCTTCCAGCCCGCCGAAGAGGGCGGCGGTGGCGCGCAGATCATGGTGCAAGAGGGGATCTTGGACCGGTTTGAGATTGCTGAGGTCTATGCGCTGCACAGCGCCCCCGGCACACCCGTTGGCGCGTTCTACACCACGCCCGGTCCAATCCTCGCCGCTGTTGATACGTTTCATATCTACATCACAGGCGAGGGCGGACACGGCGCGACGCCCCATGAAACAGTTGACCCCATTGTGGCTGCTGTGGGCATGGCCAATGCCATTCAGACGATCGTCAGCCGCAATCATTTTGCCCATGATGATCTGGTTGTTTCGATCACGCAGATACACACAGGGACCGCCGACAACATCATCCCCGAGAAGGCCTATATCAACGGCACAGTACGTACGTTCAAATCCAGTACGCAGGACATGGTCCGCAAACGCCTGACCGAGATCGTGGCGGGTCATGCTGCGGCATATAATGTTGAGGCCAAGCTGGACTATGACATCGGGTATCCTGCGACGATCAACACCCCCGAGAAATCCAGCTTTGCGGCGGATGTTGCCAAAGAAATTTCAGACAACGTGGACCCCGATCGCCTGCGCGACATGGGGGCAGAGGATTTTGCATATATGCTGGAGGAACGTCCCGGGGCGTATTTGTTTGTGGGCAATGGGAATACACCCGGTCTGCATCATCCGGGATATGACTTTGACGACAACGCGGCCCCTGCGGGCGCCTCGTTTTTTGCGCGGCTTGTAGAGCGCGCTTTGCCCGCAGCCTAAAGGCCAACTCGGAGCGATACCTCCGGCGGAAATTTGACTGAACAAAGAAGGAGAGGGTGCGGTGACACTTATGAAAGCAAGAGACGTGGTAGACAGGGCCTTTTCAGGCAAGGACCGGCGTGGGTTGGCCTATGAAAATGCTTTTGGCGGTGCGGTCTCTTTTTTGCGCCGGACCTACACCAAGGATTTGGCCGGGTTCGATCTGGCCGTCACCGGCGTGCCTTTCGATCAGGCGGTCACGCATAGGCCCGGTACGCGCTTTGGGCCGCGCGCCATTCGCGAGGCATCTGCGCTGCAGCCTTTTGACCCACCTTACGGCTGGGACGGGTTTGACCCGCTGGCCGAATTTGCCATTGCCGATTTCGGCGATGTGGCATTTGATTACGCCAATGTTCCGGGCGTGCCGGATCTGGTGCAGGCGCATATCGCGGGGATACTGGGGCAGGGCTGCCCGGCGATTACGCTGGGCGGCGATCACTTTATCACGCTGCCGATCCTGCGCGCCTATGCTGAAAAATATGGGCCGATGTCCGTGGTGCAGTTTGACGCCCATTCCGATCTTTGGCCTGATGACGACATGGCGCGGATTGATCATGGCACGATGATGTATAAGGCGGTGAAACTGGGGGTGGTTGACGTGACCCGGTCCGTTCAGGTGGGGATCCGTACGGAATGTGATGACTACCTTGGTATGCCATATATTGGCGCGCGGACCTGCCACGAAAATGGTGCGGCCTGGGTGGCGCAGCAAATCAAGGATCGTGTTGGCGATCACCCGACCTATGTGTCCTTTGATATCGACGCGCTTGACCCTGCGTTTGCACCCGGCACCGGCACACCGGTCTGGGGTGGGCTGGCATCATGGCAAACGGCCGCGATCTTGCGTGACATGGCAGGGATCAATTTGGTTGGTGGCGATGTGGTCGAGGTTTCACCGCCCTACGATACCAGCGGTGCCACAGCGATTGCCGGGGCGCACGCCGCGATGGAACTTTGTTGCCTCGCACTTTGGAACAGAAGGGGTAAGTAATGCCCAATCAACCGATTTCCGGGAACGATCTGGCACGGTTTGCCGGGCCGCAAAGCTTTATGCGCCTGCCAGAGGCCGGGTCGGCCGCGGGACTTGATGTGGGGTTCATCGGCATCCCCATGGATATTGGCACATCCTGGCGGTCCGGTACGCGGATGGGCCCAAAGCAGCTGCGTGAACAATCGGCGATGATCCGACCCTACAATATCCAGACAGGTGCGGCACCATTTGACGGGCTGCAATGTGCAGACCTTGGGGATGTGGCGATCAATACATTCTCGTTGAGCGATAGTATCCGTATTATTACAGAGGCTTACGCGGCATACCTCAAGTATGACGTCATTCCGATGACGCTGGGCGGTGACCATACGTTGACGCTGCCGGTTTTGCGCGCGGTGGCGGCAAAGCATGGGCCTGTTGCACTGGTGCATGTGGACGCCCATGCAGATGTGAATGATGAGATGTTCGGCATGCGTGAAACCCATGGCACCGTGTTTCGGCGCGCCTATGAGGAGGGGATCATCACCGCTGACAAGGTGTTTCAGATTGGCTTGCGCGGCACTGGCTACACGGCAGATGATTTTACCGAGGCCGGAGGCTGGGGGTTCAATCAGTATCTTGCCCCTGATCTTTGGCATAAATCGCTGACCCCATTGGCTGCTGACATCAAAACAAAAATCGGTGATCAGCCTTGCTACATCACCTATGATATCGACAGCCTGGACCCCGCCTATGCACCCGGTACGGGCACACCGGAAATTGGGGGGCTGACGACGCCCCAAGCGATGGAATTGATCCGCGGGTTGCGGGGCCTGAACATTGTGGGCTGTGATCTGGTTGAGGTGTCGCCTCCTTATGATACCTCGGGCAATACTGCGCTGACCGGGGCAAACCTGATGTTTGAAATGCTCTCCATCCTGCCCGGAGTGCCGTATAGGTAGGGGGCAGTTTCGGAGCAAAAACTGTACACAAAATCGTGAAAAGCCTTGCCGTGGTGACCATGACGGGACGTATCTTTATCATTTTTGTCGCGACGGTGCTTGGGGCGTGGCTCTATGTGCGTTTTGCGCCACAGAAATCCGCCCGATGGCATATGCTGCCCGATGTTTCGGGGGTCGGTGATACGCGGGAGGTCGGCAGTTTTTTGGCCGCGCGCCGGATGACAGCGCCAGCGGCAGATGTCCTGACTGAGTTGGACAAAATCGCCATGGCGACCTCGCGGACGCGTGTTGTGGCCGGGCAGGTGGCCGAGGGTATGGTCACCTACCAAACACGGTCCCGCCTGTGGGGTTTTCCAGACTATACAACCGTTGGCACGCAGGGTGATCTTTTGGTTGTCTATGGCCGGCTGCGCTTTGGTCAGTCTGACCTGGGCGTGAACAAGGCCCGGATTTTCGCATGGCTTGATGCACTTGGCCCCTTGACCGAACCGCTTTGATCAGCCACAGGCGTTAACCATGATCGCACCTGAAAAAATAGCACAACTGATTGATAGGTTTCAGTTTCTTGAAGCAAAGATGGCTGACGGCAGTGCTGGCAGTGACATCGCCAAGCTGGGCAAAGAATACGCCGACCTGCGCCCGGTGGTCGAGACAGTGACCGCCTATAAAGCCCTGATTGAACAAATCGCAGAAGCCGAGGCAATGCTCTCTGATCCCGAGATGAAGGAGCTGGCCGAAGCTGAACTGCCAGAGTTGCGCGCGCAGGTCGCAGCGTCAGAGCATGACGTGCAACTGGCCCTGTTGCCAAAGGATGCGGCGGACGGGCGGCCAGCCTTGCTGGAAATTCGCCCCGGTACCGGTGGTGATGAGGCCGGGTTGTTCGCGGGTGACCTGCTGCGCATGTACCAACGCTATGCCGAAGATCAGGGGTGGCGTTTCGAGATACTGGAAGAAACCCAGAGCGAGCTGGGCGGCATTAAGGAAGTCGTCGCGCGCATCGCAGGAGAAGGTGTCTTTGCCAAAATGAAATACGAAAGCGGCGTCCACCGGGTGCAGCGCGTCCCTGAGACGGAGAGTGGTGGACGTATTCACACCTCTGCCGCGACGGTCGCCGTGCTGCCGGAAGCGGAAGACGTCGACATCGAGATCAATCCGGCGGATATCCGCATTGATACAATGCGCGCATCCGGGTCAGGTGGCCAGCACGTGAACACAACCGATTCTGCGGTACGTATTCTGCACGAACCGACCGGGATCATCGTTGTCAGCTCTGAAAAGTCGCAGCACCGCAACCGCGAGATCGCGATGCAGGTTCTGAAAACCCGGCTGTTTGATCTGGAACGCCAGAGGGTGGATGACGAACGCTCCGCTGATCGGAAATCTCAGGTCGGGTCGGGGGATCGGTCTGAACGCATCCGCACCTATAACTTCCCGCAGGGGCGCATGACAGATCATCGGATCAACCTGACGCTTTATTCGCTGGGGCAGGTCATGCAGGGCGATCTGGATGAGGTGGTTTCAGCGTTGCAGGCGGATGCGCAGGCGACGTTGCTGGCGGAAATGGGCGCGTGACCGAAGCAGAGGCGCTGCGCGCGGGCGCGGTGACCCTTGCGCAGGCAGATGTGCCCGACCCACAGCGCGAGGCGCGTATTATGTGGCGTGCGGCGTCTGACCAGGCGGACTTCTTTGCCAAGATCGCAGAGCGTGCAAAGCGTATGCCGCTGTCGCATGTGCTGGGCTACCGCGATTTCTACAAGCAGCGTTTCATCGTCACGGCAGACGTATTGGACCCGCGTCCTGATACCGAAATACTGGTTGAAGTTGCGCTTGAACGCCCAGCTGTGCGTGTTCTTGATTTGGGGACGGGCAGTGGTTGCATCCTTTTGTCGATCCTTGATCAACTGGAACTGGCCAAGGGTGTTGGTACCGATATCTCTGCGGCTGCCTTGGATTTGGCTGCACGTAACGCAGCACAGATCGGCGTGTCTACGCGGGCGACGTTCAAGTCATCGCATTGGTTTGACGCCGTGGATGGGCAATACGACCTGATCGTTTCAAATCCCCCCTATATCGCTGCTGAGGAAATGAGGGGCTTGCAACCAGAGGTTCGCCTGTTTGAGCCCCGCATCGCCCTGACAGACGAAGCCGACGGTCTGACCGCCTATCGCAATATCACCGCCAGCGCGCCGGATTACCTGACCGCTGGTGGGCGCCTGATCGTCGAGATCGGCCCGACGCAGGCGCTGGCCGTCTCCCAGATGATGGGAAAAGCAGGGTTCACACAGATTCGCGTGATCCCTGACCTTGATGGCCGGGACAGGGTTGTGGTTGGGCATATGCCTTGAATTCCGGCTATCCTCGGCTGATCAGGTCCAAAAACACGACAATTTGCCGATTTACTCTTGTTTTGACACCTCTTGCGTGTTTAATCATGCGCATCGGCAGGGTGAGGCCCGGTTTGGATCTCCCCCCGATCAGTCGCCAGAACATCGCAAGGCCATAGACATCAGACGCGCGGAACATGCGTGATACCGGCCAGCGCAACGACAGCCAAAGGCTTGAAAGCATATCAATGAGATCATCGAAGTCACGGTCGCGGAATAAGAACCGCAATAACCGGCCCTCGGGCGGAAACATCATCAATCGGGTTTTTGACAGCTCGGGTCCTGATGGCAAAGTGCGCGGTACGCCGCAACAAATTATCGAGAAATACAACCAGCTTCACCGTGATGCCGTGTTGTCTGGCGACCGTGTCGATGCCGAAAACTTTGCGCAACACGCAGAGCATTACACCCGTTTGCTGGCCGAAGCGCAGCGCGAGGTCGACGCCAAGCGTGAAGAGCAGGAAGAGCAGAACCGCGCACGTCAGGCCGAACGTGACCGTGAACGTCAGGAACGCCTGAAAGCGCAAGAAGCTGCGGCCAATGATCCGTCCAACATGGACCAGCCTGATCGTGCTCAGGATGCCCGCAGCGATGATCAAGGTTCTGGTCTGGTGGAAACACCCGAGGAAAAACCCCAGCGCCCCCGTAGACAGCGCCCACCGCGCAAGCCCCGCGCCAACCCTGATGAGGGGAAGGCACCTGATACGGGCAACACCCCAGAGGCCGCTGAGTAATTCCAAAGCCCTTCGATTGCGAAGGGCTTTTTGCTTAGGTGGCTTTAGCCACGATCAAGGCTACGCGCCAACGCGCAGAACGCCTCTAGCTCAACCTGTTCGGCCCGTTCGGTTGGTTTGATCCCCGCAGCGATCAGGTGATCCTCGATATCCGCGCTGACCGATTTCAGCGCTGACCGCAGCATCTTGCGCCTTTGGTTAAATGCGGCGGCTACCACTTTGTTTAATGTGCCCGGATCAGCCGGGTAACGTGGCGCGGGCAGGGCTGCCAGATGCACCACGGCTGAATTGACCTTTGGGGGGGGACTGAAAGCCTCTGGTGGCAGCTCCAGCACGATCCGCGCATCTGTCCGCCATTGTGCCAGCAAAGCCAGCCGTCCGTAGGCCTTATTGCCCGGTTTCGCCACGATCCGTTGTGCCACCTCGCGCTGGAACATCAGCGTCAGGCTTTCCCAAAATGGCGGCCACGCGGGCGGGGTGAGCCAGCGCACCAACAGTTCGGTGCCCACATTATAGGGCAGGTTGGCGGCGATCTTGATCGGCGCTGTCAGATGTTCCAGCGGGTTCACATCAAGCGCGTCACCGTTGATGGTTTGCAGTTGCCCGGGGTAGGCCGCAGCAATCTCGGCCAGTGCGGGCATGCAGCGCGGGTCTTTTTCGATGGCCAGAACCCGGCGCGCGCCTTCGGCCAGCAGCCCGCGCGTCAGGCCACCGGGCCCGGGCCCGATTTCCAGCACATCCGCTTGTGACACATCCCCGGCCAGCCGCGCGATTTTGGCCGTCAGGTTCAGATCAAGCAGGAAGTTCTGCCCAAGTGATTTCTTGGCCGCAAGATCATGCGTCGCGATCACCTCGCGCAGTGGGGGCAGGGCGTCGATGCTCATGTCCGCTCGCGGGCATCGGCCATCTGGGCGGCCATGCGGATAGCGGCGATCATTGATGTGGCATCCGCAACGCCCTTGCCTGCGATATCAAAGGCCGTGCCATGGTCGGGCGAGGTGCGGATAAAGGGCAGGCCCAGCGTGACGTTCACCCCGCCAGAGAAATCCAATGTCTTGATCGGGATCAGCGCCTGATCGTGGTACATGCAGACCGCCACGTCATAATGCTGGCGCGCCGCGGCGTGGAACATCGTGTCAGCCGACAGTGGCCCGGCGATATCCATTCCCTGCGCGCGCAAAGCATCCAGCACCGGGTTGATCATCTCTGCTTCTTCACTGCCCATCTTGCCATCCTCACCGGCATGAGGGTTCAGCCCAGCCACCGCGATGCGTGGGTTTGTGATGCCGAAATCCCGGCGCAATGCGGCATGGGTAATCAAAAGTGTATCGGTCAATAGGCTGGCGGTCAGTGTGTTGGGCACGGCTGCCAGCGGAACATGGATCGTGGTGGGGACGACGCGCAACGCAGAGCAGGCCAACATCATCACAACCTGCTGGGTGCCTGCCAGTGCGGCCAGATACTCGGTGTGGCCGGGATAGGCGAAATCGGCCCCATCAATCAGGGCGGCCTTGTGGATGGGTGCGGTGCAAAGCGCGCGGGCAGCACCTGCGCGCACCAGATCAACCCCGTCACGGATGGCGTCAACCACGCCCTGGGCATGCGCGGGGTTGGGTTTGCCCGCAAGTGCGGGTGCTCCGAAATCGCGTGCCAGCACGGTAAGTTTGGCGGGGTGAATGTCGCTTGGGTCGGCGGCCTGATGCACCGGCGTGCCATCAGGCAGGTGGTTCGGGTCGCCAATCCACAAAAGCGGTATTTCGGATTTGAGGGCGGACCATGCCGCGACCGCTATTTCAGGCCCGATGCCAGCCGGTTCGCCGCAGCTGATCGCAACGGGTTTCATCAGGGACGAATGACGGCCGAGGCGCGAAGGTCTTCCAGCAAAGCCTCGGCCAAAGCGGCAAGGCGTTGACTACGGAGCTGCCTGCGGATCGCATCGCGATCAATTGTCCCGGTATCCCCATAGTTACGCGCGCAGAGCATCAGAAAGACCAGCGTTTCCCCGTTGTTGCGGGTCAGATTGGTAGAGATTTCGCCGGGATCAAGCCGCGCCAGTTCCAAGGCGATATCCTGTGAAACTTCGGACGGTGCCACTGTCAGCCGATCCAGAGCTTCCTGGGGCTGGTTGCGGGCGACGCCATAAAGATCGTCACAGGTATCGACCTGATCGCTGACTTGCGCAGCCAGCCTGCGGCCATCGTCCGATTGCCCGCCCGGAATGTAATAGGCGGCGTAATCAATGCTGACCGGTGCCTGAACCGGGCCGCGGGCCTCGCGTTGGCCGCGCTTTTGGAACAGGGCGATGCCATTTGGGATCTCGATAGGTTCGGTGACTTCGCCTGTGCCCAGATCAAGCAAAAGCTGGCGCAGTTGCGGCGGGTAGTTCTGAATGGGCAACCAGTCCAGCCGACCGCCATTTTCGCGTGATGGCAGGGCCGAGACCTGACGGGCTGCGCTTTCAAATTCTGCGAATGTGCGCAGTCGCGAAATCTGATCCGCGGCCTGACGCGCGCGCGCCGCACGGTCAGGCGGGGCTGCGATGATGATCTCGGTCAGCAGCACCTCAAGCTGGGTCGGGGATGCACCGCGACTTGCGAGGGCCCGTTCAACGTCGGTGTCGGTGATTTGCACCTGGCGTCCAAAGCGGCCACGGACAAAATTTCGCCAAAGCACACCGACACGGACAAAATCCTCAAGCGTGCTGATATCGACCGCATTTTGTGACAACACGCGCGTGAATTCGGGCAAGGACATATTGGCACGACCAGCAAAGGCCTCAAGCTCTTGCTGAAGTTCGGCGTCTGATATCTGGACGCCGAAGCGCGCCATTTCCTTTTCCTTAAGGCGATCTTCGATCAGGGCTTCACGTGCCGCCTCGGTCACATCGCCCGGTGTGCGGAAAACCTGCAACAGGCGCGCGCGCTGGTTCAACTCGTATTGCGTGATGACGCGGTCATCAACAGTGATTGCAGGGGCAAGTTGGCCCTGCGCAATACCCTGCGTGCCAGCCGCGGCGACCAGTACCACAGCCACAGTCAATATCTGACCAATCTTCAAAAATCTTGTCATCATCAATTCCTGCAACCCGTGCCGATGCCGCCTGCAGCCCGTCCTGTTGAAAAGCCGCTGATAGAGCCGCTTAAGCCAAAAGTTGTTGTTGGCGCAACCGTATCGGAAGACGTGTAACGGCGCGAGGCCGAAACGTCGATGGTCACGCATTCGTTTCGCCATTCCAGCCCGATACCACCGCGCACTGGCCGGTCGGCGGCAACATCGTAGCGCCCGTCAAGCGACAGCGTCCATGCATCACTGAGTTCAAAAGAACTGTCAAAGGACCATTCCGACACTGTCCCGGGCCGATCCTCTGCCGCGTCGCGCCGTTGCCAGATGTAATTCGCTGCCAATGATACCGTTTCATTGCCCCAGACAATCCGGCTGTCTGCAACCGTCAATCCGCCGGTATCATCCCAAAGGCTGCGTGCGTCGAAAAGGAACCCGTCAGGCAGAGTGACTTGCCCGGCGACAAGCCAGTCTGATTGCCGTTCATCCAGACCTGATGATCGGGTGAACCCGATCGGCGCGCCCTGCCGGACGACCCGCCCGACCCCCAACCTTGACGATCCACCAGCGGCCCCACTACGTGTCCAGGCCAATCCGGTCGCCAATTGCGCCCCGGTTTCAAACGCGTCATCACCCGCAAAGCGCGACAGGGCAAAAAGGTTGGCGGCGTCTAATTCGGTGCGTATGCTATCCTCGTTGGGCGGGGTGCCACCATAGATTTCGGCCCAGGACAGGCTGATCACCGGTTCCAGCAGATGCGTTGTGCCCCGTGCCCCCTGCATGCCCAAGGGCCAGCGAAAGATCGCGCCGCCATAGGGTATCATCCGCAGATCCTGTCGTGCATAGGCGCTGTCATCGCCAATCGCATAGAGATCGGCCTGCGCGCCCAGTTTTGCCTGTGCCAATAGACCCGTGGGCAGGATCCAGCTGTCTTGCCAAGTGGCTTGGGTCCCCAGCCGTGTGACATCACGTCCCCGATCACCGTCGACGTCGCTGTAGCGGTAGGCTGTTTCAATGTCCGCGCCGTATTTGAGCGTACCCCCCACAGCAGGGCGCAGGCGCTGTTCGTAACCGATATCGGCAATGATGGGGGGCAGTGACGCGTTTGACTCGTCGTCACGCAGGGTCTGGTAGTAGGTAAAGCGCGCCTGATAGAGCGACGTATCCGCCAGTCGCCGCAAACTGATCGCACTATCAAGCCGGTCTTTGTCCGCATAGCCATAGTCGATCAGATAGGCATCGTCACTGACGGCTTCGATGTCAAAGTTGAGCTGGTAGTCATTGCCAAGATCAAAGCGGCCTTCGGCGAAAATGTAGGACCGGTCCGTTGTTTCAAGTGTGTCATTACTCACGGCACCTTCGACCCTGATGTTTCCATTGGCGAAGGCTTGCCTGTAAATGATCTCAAGCGTGGTGGTTTCCGCAGATAGATACGGCGTCAGCGTCACGTCGCGATGATCCCCCAAAGTGACAAAATAGGGGATTTTGATCCCGGTGCCCAAACGGTTGGTGTTGCGTTGCTCAGGGATCAGAAAACCCGTTGCGCGCTCCAGGGTGGGGTCGGGCAGACGCATGCGGGGCAACCAGATCACCGGCACACCGCGGAGGCGGAATATCGCATTCTCAAAGTAGAGCTGGCGTTCGTATGTGTCGTGGACAACCCGTTCGGCCCGAATATCCCAGAGAGCTGGGCCAGTACCGCAGACCCGGCATGACGTTGCAGCCACTTTGTAAAGTTGAGAATAGCGCCCCTCGCGCCGGTCAATCTGATTGGCAGCAAGTTGCAGCTGCTGGTCCAGTACAATGCGTGCGCCTTGCAGGATGCCATTTTCCAGGCGCGGGTCGAGTGTCGCCTCGGTTGCCGTCAGGATCGTGCCGTCTTCCGTCTGAATGAATATCGGTCCGGTGATCTGCAATGTGTCACTCGGCTGATCGAAGACGATCCGCTGCGCCGTGAGGCGGCTGCCATCAAAAAGCACCTCTACATTGCCCGAAGCCACAAGTTGATCGTCCGCGTTCAGTGCTACCCTGTCAGCCACGAGTGTCGCAGCCCCCTGCGCCAACAACATGCTCGGAAGAAGCCATGACAGAATAAAAAGGATCAGGAACCGCATTACCCGTCCTCGTTATGCAGCAGGATGCCCAGCGACAGGCTGATCGCGGCAAGTGGTGGTGCCCAGGCTGCCAGTACGGCGGGCAACTGCCCGTTTTCGCCCAGAACCAAAGCAAAGTTGCGGACGAAATAGACAACAAACGCCAGAAGCACCGCAGTGGTCACCATCAGCCCCGTGCGCCCGCCGCGCTGGTGGCGCAGTGTAAAGCTGGCAGCGAGCAGGACCATGGCAACAAAGAAGAAAGGTACCGCCAGTTCGCCGTGGAACCAGACAAGGTGACGTTGGGCCGAAAAACCGGCGGCGCGCAGTCGCTCGATAAATGCGGGGAGCTCCCAGATAGGGATCGATGAAGGTGTGCCGAAACTGTCCCGGATTTGATCGGGGGTCAGTGTTGAGGGCACCGAGAGCTGCACGTGCGTGACCGCCCCGGCTTCTGGAGTTGTCTCATCCTGCAAGGCCCAAGATTTTGCATCACGCAAAAGCCAAGCGCCAGTGGTCAGTTCAGCGGAAGCAGCATTGATGCGCTGTGCAGGGTTTCCGTCCGGCCCGAAGGTCAGAAAGGTTACGTTTGCCAGCAGGGTACCATCCAAATTCGCGCCCTGCGCCCGGATCACGGTTTGCCCCTCAGTACTGCCCTGCCGCAGCCAAAGGCCCGTAGACCCGATGGAGAGGACCGAGGCATTGCCGCGCAGCGCATCACTGCGCGTTTCAAATTGCTTCGATGTGCTGGCCACAATCGGGTTCAGAATGGCCACGGCAAAAAGCCCGATCATTAAGGCAACTGTCAGTGGCGCCATAAGCGCGCGCATCGCGGACCGCCCTGCCGCGCGTGTCACCACCATCTCGGATGAACGCGCAAGGCTGAGAAAGAGCGCAATTGCCGCAAGGATCATGATCAATGGCATGATCTGATAGATACCTTTGGGGATATTCAGCAGGCTGAGGGCCAGGATGTCGAAAAAGCTTGTCTCCGGGCTCGCATAACGTCGCATCTGCTCAATCAGGTCAATAAAGAGCATGATCAGAAAAAAGATGGCGGCCACGCCTAGAAAGGTCATCAGGAAACGGCGCGCGAAATACCGGTGCAGGATCATGATGAGGTCGCCCCGCTGATCCGCCGCTTGAACAGGGTTGGCCGGCCCGCCCAGAACAGGAGGAGCCAAATGATGATGAACCCTACTAGACTGGGCAGATAGGTTGCAAACCAAAGTGCCTCATTGCTACGGGCGAGCCGCAGGCCGGTTGTTTCAAAGGCTTTGACCACGATGATCAGGGCAATTGCGGCCATAATCTGTTTCCAGACGCCAAAGCGACTGTAGCCCCCAACCATGAGAGCCGAAAATCCAAGCAGGGCTGCAACCATGCCCAGAATGGACTGGCTAAACCTGTCGTGGGCTTTGGCGAGCAGCTGCGCCTTGGATCTGCGGGTTTCTGCAATCAACGCAGGCGTTGGGTGTAGCAATTCCCAGGTAAACACATGCGAGTCGCGCCTGCGGGTGCTGCGGCGTTCGCCGATCAGGTTGCTTATGTTATAGGCGAAATCATCAAAGGTGGTGGTAAAAAGTTTTTGGTCCTCGTTGCGTAGGGTCTGTACCATGCCGTCAATCATCACCAGTTGGGTGCTGTTGTTCTCGCGGATCAGAAAGGCCTTGGATGCAGTGTAGGTCACCTCATCACGAGCGCTTCGGCCATCTGTCAGAAAAATGTCAAGCAGTTCTCCGGAAGGGGTGATTTCGCGGATGTAGAAAGTCACGCCATTGACCGGTTCGATAAACTGCCCTTCGGTCAACAGCCGTGCAGTGATGTTCTGAGCGATATCCGCCTCGCGGGCATCCAACCGGGCGCTGCTGAGCGGGACAAGAATATGCATCAGGATCGACATGATCGCCGCCACGATCAACCCGAAGTAGGCCACTGGGCGGGCCAGCCGAAACGGCGAATAGCCTGTCGCCTGCACGACCGTCAGCTCGGCTTCGGTTGACATGCGGTTGGTGACGTAGACAGCAGCCGCAAAACCTGCCAACGGCAGGGCTAGCCGGATCACGGATGGCAGTGAAAGTGCTGTAAACTCAAGGAAAACCCCCGCCGACTGGCCGTCTGAAATCAGTTGGTCAAACAGTACAACCGCCTGGTTGATCCAATAGATCAACACAAGCACCAGACTGAAAAAGCCAAAGAGCACCATCAACTGCGACAGCATGTATCTGTCAAATCGTGCCAATACGCTGCCTTTCGGTGGTGGTTGCCTGCCGTTTCCGGGGCAAACTAACGCAAGCTTGCTGCGGATTGAACCGCTATCTGGTCATTGGTGTGGCGGCAGGCTAGGACTGGCGCAACACACATTTTTGCCAAAGGAACGCTTATGACGACGCCTGCTGAAATCCACTTCAAATCTGTCGATCTTGACGCTGTGGCCCGCGCCCCCGGCAAGATTGTTGTCTTTGTCGATCATGATGGCAAGCTGGACGCAGGCGCGCGCAAGGTTAACACACTGACCCGCAAGGCGCTGGCGCGGTTTGTGGACAGTACTGGTTTTGAAAAAATGGCGGCCGGTGATCTGTCATCAATTGCCTATCCTACGGGTTTGGTTGCCGAGGCTGTCTGCGTCATCAAACTGGGCCGCCGTCCCAGTAGCCAAGATGCTCGCAAGGCCGGTGCGCAACTGGCCAAGGCGCAAGGCGGCAAGGATCTGTTGATCCTGGGCGGTACGATCGCGCGCGCAGATGAGATTGCATTGGGCCTTGCGCTGCGTGGCTACGATTTTGATGCGCATAAGACGGCAGCGGCCAAACCAAAGGGCAAGATCGCCTTTATGGTTTCAAAGCCCGAAGAGGTTGCCAAATCCGCAGCCCCAATGGCCGCCATTGCCGAAGGTGTGTTCTTTACCCGCGATTTGACCAATGAGCCGGCCAATGTGCTGACCACTGACGATTTTGCGGCAAGGCTGGCTGCGATGCAGGACCTTGGTCTTGATGTCGAGATCCTTGAGGAAGAGGAATTGGCAAAACTAGGCATGCGCACATTGCTGAGCGTGGGGCAGGGGTCGGCCAGCCCGTCCAAGGTTGTCGTCATGAAATGGAATGGCGGTGGAGATGAAGCGCCCTTTGCCTTGGTGGGCAAGGGGGTTGTGTTCGATACCGGGGGCATCAGCCTTAAACCCGCAGACGGCATGGAAGACATGACGATGGATATGGGCGGGGCCGGTGTGGTCTCGGGTGTGATGCGCGCGTTGGCGCTGCGCAAGGCCAAGGCCAATGTTGTTGGCTTGGTTGGATTGGTTGAAAATATGCCATCCGGCACCGCAACCCGCCCCGGTGATGTCATCAAATCGATGAAGGGTGACACAATTGAGGTTATCAACACCGACGCCGAAGGGCGTTTGGTGCTGGCCGATGTGCTGTGGTATGCGCAAGAACGGTTCAAGCCTGTGGGTATGATTAATCTGGCCACGCTGACCGGCGCGATGATTATCGCCCTGGGGCATGAAAACGCAGGCGTGTTTTCCAATTCCGATGCGTTGAGCGCGGCCTTCGTCAAAGCCGCGAAAACCGAAGGCGAAGGCGCGTGGCGCATGCCGATGGGGCCAGCCTATGACGACCTGCTGAAATCGCGGATTGCGGATATGAAAAATACCGGCGGGCGCCCGGCGGGTTCAATCACCGCAGCACAGTTCCTACAACGGTTCGTGAAGGATGATGTGCCTTGGGCGCACCTTGACATTGCCGGCACCGCAAGTGCGAAGAAAGAGACAGCACTGGCGCCTGCCGGGGCAACTGGCTGGGGCGTGATGGCGCTGAACCGGTTCATTGCCGACAACTACGAGAGTTAATGCATGGGGGCCGCGTTCTTCTACCACCTGACCGACACCCCGCTGGAGGCGACCCTGCCTATGCTGATTGGCAAGGCACGTGGCGCAGGCTGGCGGGTATTGGTGCGCGGAACCGATGATGCGCTACTGAAACGCTTGGATGACGTGCTGTGGCAGGGGCCGGACGATGGGTTTCTGCCGCATGGGCTGGCGGGCGGGCCGTATGATGCAGACCAGCCGGTGCTGCTGGGCGATGCGCCCAGTGATGGGTTTGCCTGTGTGATGAGTGTTGCCGGCGCCGACGTGACGGCCGCAGAGATGACCGCACTGGAGCGGGTCTGCATCCTGTTCGACGGGCATAATGGCGCAGCGTTGGATCAAGCGCGCGGCCAATGGAAGGCGTTGACGGATGCAGGATGCAGCGCACAGTATTGGGCGCAAGAGGACGGACGTTGGACAAAGAAGGCCGAGAAGTAAATACTGCACCGTAAGCTGCTGCGCTGGTCATCTTACGCAACAAGTACGACCCTGCCCTTCATGTGGGGGTGAAAGATGCAAAAGTATGACAGCTCCATGCCCGCAGTCACCTTGATTGCAGCCATCTCGCCGCGCTCCAATGTCCCCGTGTCCCAACCAAACTGATCCGCAGTTGCCGTATGTGGCGCAAGGTCGTGATTGGTCCATCGAATGGCGTCTCCGACGCGCACGCGGAGGATTGCTGGACCGAATTGGAACGATTGAATCGCCACCTCATGAATCGCTGGCGTATTTGCGCGAAGGGCCTGCGGGATCGGAGCGACTGTAATTGCAGTCGCCCCAACAATGATATCCCGACGTGTCAGCAAATCCCGCATTATTGCAGTGCCTCGACCATCATTTCGGCGTGCGCTTCGTGGGCTTTGAAAATCTCAAGGCCTTGGGTGAAGAGCGCTTTCACTTCGGCGTTGTCGATATTTGGGATCATCGTGTTCTCAACAAGGTCATTCACGGCCTTGTGGTAGGCAAGTTCATTGGCTGCATAAGCCGCATCAAACTCTGCGCCACGCAGTTTGACAAAGCCGTCAATGATCTCGTCGGCATTCGCGTTGAGTGTTTGGCTGAACGCGTTGTCTTGCGCGGTTGCGCCCAACTTGTCGAGAAGATCCAATGCGGCTTCGTTGACCGCCGTGTGATCGCGGATCATGGTATTTGCAAAGTCGTGGATATCTGGATTGCGCGACAGCGCCAGGGCCAGATGGGCGTAGCGAATATCAATGTTATCAGCGGTATAGGCGATATGCGCGTATTCAAGGTCGTTCATCTCAGCGACATCCTGTGCGGAGGCCTGAGCACCGATCAGAGAAAGGGTGATTGCGACGGTGGGTAGTAGTTTCTTCATCATGTGGAGCTCCGTAGGGTTTCGATGCCGACAGAGTTACGCAGTGAACTGAGCCGTTTGAATGCGCGATCGTCCTGAATGCTGTGCAGATCGTTCAGGCCTCTGTACACATTCGCTTTCGTCAGTATGGTTCCACTATGCTTGATCTACTGAGTGATATTCTGACCAACCTGTCGATGCGCGGGACAATCTATTTCCGCACATCTTTTACAAAGCCATGGGGCGTTGCGGTTCCGAGTTACGAAAATGTCGCGAGGTTTCACTTTGCCCATCGCGGTGGTTGTCTAGTGCGGGTCAACGGTGTGGCAGAACCCGTCGACATGGCGCAGGGGGATCTGGTCATCATCCCACATGGGGCCGCTCATGACTTATACTGTGGCCATGACCCCGCGCGCACGATCATGCCCCTTGACGCCGTCTTGGAAGCGTCTGGGTTCAACGGAACGGGGGTCCTTGTCTATGGTGGTGATGAACAGCATAGCGAGACCCAACTGATTTGTGGGCATTTCGCCTTTGATCCAAGTGCGCGCCACATTCTCATGGAGCGCCTGCCGCCATTTATTCACCTTAAGAACTACGGTGAAAATGCAGGGCGCTGGATGGAAGCCACGCTGCGGATGATCGGTGAAGAAACGGGCGGGAAAAAAATGGGTGGCGACCTGATTGCGCTCAAAATGTCCGAAACAATTTTGGCGCAGGCCGTCCGATCCTTCATCGAAGGAGATGATGCGCTTGCGTGGGGGCTAGGTGCCTTTGCTGACAAAAACCTTAGTCGTGCGCTGGATGCCTTTCATAAGACACCGGCAAACAGCTGGACAGTTGAAACGCTCGCGCAGGCTGCTGGTATGTCCCGGACAGGGTTTGCCGTTCAGTTCCAGAAAACAATGGATATGACGCCGATTGACTATGTCACCAAATGGCGGATGGAAATTGCCAAGAAAGTGCTTTTGACGAATGGGTCGTCTTTGACTGATGCCGCCGAAAGCGCGGGGTATGCATCTGACTCGGCTTTTGCGCGCACATTCAAGAAAGAATCAGGAATGTCCCCTGCCGAGTTTCGCAAATCCATACTGGCAGATCGTTCGCAGTTCTGAACGATCTGTGCGGAATGCTGGACTGCCGCGCATGTTCGCGAACGGTTCTGGTCGCTACTTCTGTCCTATCAACGTTGCCACTGTCGGCACATCGAAAGGACATCAAACCATGTTTCCACGCTTCATAACGAAAACTATCCATGCCTATCTCGACTATCCGGTTGCTCTTGGCCTCATGACAATGCCGTTTCTGTTTGGGCTGGGTGCCGATAACCCGCTGGCCCTTTGGCTGTCTGTTGTCACCGGGGTTGCCGCGTTTACACTGACGATATTGACCGACCATCATCTGGGCGTGGTGCGGGTCTTGCCTTATTCCTTGCATCTGGCGGTAGATGGCCTTGTGGGCATTGCTTTTGTCGCTGCCCCGGTCGCCCTTGGGTTCGTGGGTATCGAATTCTGGTACTACATGGGTCTTGGGTTGACCGTATTGGCTGTCGTCGGATTGCATCAGCCGGAAGACGGGCCTGCGGCGGCCTAGGGACCCAAGGAAAACACCGGGCGGCAGATGCTTGCCGCCCAAAACGATTGAGGGCGAAATGACACAGGCACTGCCTTCTGATTTAGGTAACAGAATTAAAGCTTGTACTGTCTGCGATGGGCTTCCGCTTGGGCCACGACCCATCCTGCAGTTCAGCCCATCCTCAAAACTGCTGATCGTTGGGCAGGCGCCGGGGCGCATTACACACCGCAAGGGCGTGCCCTTTGACGATCCGTCGGGTGACAGGTTGCGGGATTGGTTGGGCGTGTCCCGTGATACGTTCTACGATGCGTCAAACATTGCTATTGTACCAATGGGGTTCTGCTTTCCGGGTACGGGCAAGAATGGCGATTTGCCACCCCGCACCGAATGCGCAGCGACCTGGCGTGACGAAGTGATGCAAACTTTGGTGTCAGTCGACTTCACCATAGTGATTGGTCGTTTCGCCATTGACTGGCATTTGCCCCGATACGCCAAATATTCAGTGACCCAGGCTGTAAAGTCTTGGCAGGACGTATGGCCGAAACAGATTGTCTTGCCCCATCCAAGCCCGAGGAATAACAGGTGGCTCAAGTCGAACCCGTGGTTCTCGAAGGATCTGATCCCAAGGCTGCAAGAACGTGTTGGCCATTTGATCTAGCCATTGGCATCGGCGACCAATCTGCAGCCCATGTCATGCGCAAATAGATGTTGCGGTGATAGACCGATTGGTCTACTTCTCAAAAATAGACCGACCGGTCTACTATGGGAGAGTGATATGAACATGCACGCACCAGCCGATTACATGCAGCAACAGTTTTATTCTGGGGGGCGGCGGCTCGCCGCGCGGCTTTACCTGACACGGACACCTGCGCGTGCCGTTGCGGTATTAAACGGGGCGACCGGCGTGCCACAGAGCTACTACGCCGCTTTCGCGCAATGGCTGGCCGAGACGCAGAACATTATTTGCATGACTTTCGATTACCGCGATTTCGGGGCCTCCGCGCGCCGCGATTTGAAGACATCGGATGCAACCATGGCTGACTGGGGGGTCCATGATCAGCAGGCGGCGCGGGACCACCTGTCACAGATGTTTCCCAATTTACCACTTTGGGTTATCGGGCACTCGCTGGGCGGGCTGATGTTGGCGTTTCAGCGCGATCTTGACCGGGTTGATCGGGTGATCACTGTGGCCTCTGGCCCTGTGAATCTGTCTGACCATCCGTTTCCCTACCGGCTGACCGCGCTCGCATTTTGGTTTATCGTCGGCCCACTGGCCACCTGGCTGACAGGCTACATGCCGGGCAAGCGGCTGCGCTTTGGCGAGGATATTCCAGCGGGTGTCTACTGGCAGTGGCGTCGCTGGTGCAGCAATCGCGGTGCGTTCATGTCTGACATGGGCGATCCGCTGCCGCTGCCTGATCTGGGCGGGCTGAAGGCCCCATTGAAGCTGGTCGCGATTGCTGACGATGCACTGGTACCGCCGCGTTGCGTCTGGCGGATGATGGAGTTTCACCAGCGCGCGCGTAAGTCCCAGCTGACTGTCGTGCCCGCAGATTATGGGTTAGACCGCATTGGGCATATCGCCCCATTTGCATCGCGTAATCGTGCGATCTGGCCACAGTTGATTGCTTGATTATTCGTTTGGCAGGAAGAACTGAAATGTCGGATCGAAATCCTCTGGCAGCTCTGCCTGCGTAGAACATGCCGCCAGTAGCAGGCAAAGCGAAAGCCGTTTGATCATCGGTTCAGCACCAACACACCGTTAGAAATTTCGATCCGGCCGTAGAGCCCCAGATAGGTCATGCCGAGCAGCGATTCATCCATCGGCCCGCCATTGACAACCGCAGGTAACCGCAGCTCGACCATATCGCCCAGTGCGACCTTGTCCAAGACAACCGGGGCCGTACGCACGACCCCATTGGCCGTGTTTGCCGACCCGGAATAGCGTAGGCTGGCAGGGTCAATCCCGATCCGCCGCGCATCCAGCTGCGACAGCACGACCTGGCTGGCACCTGTATCTACCACGAATTCCACAGGCGTGCCGTCTATTTCCAGGGTCAGGTAGTAATGCCCATCGGGGCTGCGCGGGACCTTCACGGTGTCGTCATCGATGAAGGACTGGCGCGCGGTCACATCATTGCTAATGTCTTCCCACAGCCCATAGGCGCCAATGACGCCAACAAAGATCAGCGCCCAGATCGCCGCCTGTTGCGCCGTTTTGCCCATGTTGGTGCGGCCCGCCACAATGGCAGAGCCGCCAATGGCTAGGCCAAGCAGCACCAGATAGGTCAACTGCATGATTTGGTCAGTTGTCATAGGGATGATATAGGCATTACGCCCCGATCCCGAAACCCCGCAATCCATCAAGCACGAATTGTACGGCCAGAGCGGCCAGCAACATCCCCAACACGCGGGTCACAATGTTAAGACCGGTCTTGCCCAAGATCCGTTCAATCGCAGGGGCGGCAAGGAATGACAGAAGGGTGATCAGCAGGACCGCCATCAAGACTGCGGCGATGGCCCCGAAATCCGCCGCGCTCTGTGCTTCGCCTGCCAACAGGATAATCGTAGTAATCGCACCTGGCCCCACGATAAGCGGCAGGGCAAGTGGGAAAACGGATGGGTCATCATGGTGTTCGGCCTGTCCTTCGGCGGCGCTGTCCTCGCGCCGGGCTTGCCGCCGCTGAAACAACATGTCGAGTGCGGTCAGGAATAGCAGAATACCACCGGCAATGCGGAATGCGTCCATCGAGATCCCGATAAAGCCTAGCACGGCCTCGCCCAGGAAAAGAAACAAGATCATCAAAACGGCAGAGACGATGCACGCGCGGACCGCGATGGCACGGCGTTGTGCGGCGCTCATTCCCTGGGTTAGGGCAATGAACACAGGCGCAAGCCCCGGCGGGTCCAGAATGATGAACATCGTGGTGAATGCGGCGATCAGGGCGGGAAGTTCGGTCATGGTATTCTGTTTGGCAGATGCTTGCGTCTGGTTGCAAGCGTTACGATGCCTCCGGCGGAAGTTTGATGGGACATAGAAAGCTGCGGGTTAGCCGTTTTCGGCCTTTTCTAGTTTTTCGAGGGCAGTCATCCACATGGCCTCGGCCCGCTCCAACCCGTCCATGACTTCGGCGTATTTCTTGTTCCACGTGGCCAACTCACCTGCTTTGCCGTCCTCATAGAGGGTCGGATCGGCCAGTTTTTGGGCGAGCTTGTCGCGCATCTCGTTGATCTTTTTGACCCGCTCTTCGTTTTTGCGCACGTCAGAGCGTAGCGCCATCAGCGCCTCGCGCGAAGGTTTGGCCGTTCTGACGGGGGTGGGCTTGTCCTTTTCGCGTGGCTTTTCCGGTGTCAGCAGCATCTTGCGATAGGCTTGCAGGTCTTCGTCGTAAGGGTTCACACGCCCGTCTTTAACCAGCCAGAGCCGGTCGGCGACCATCGACAGCAGATGCATGTCGTGACTGACGAGGATGACGGCACCGGAATACGCGGTGAGCGCCTCAACCAGGGCTTCGCGGCTTTCGATGTCAAGGTGGTTGGTCGGCTCATCAAGGATCAGCAGATGCGGTGCGGGCAGGGTGGCCAGCAGCAATGACAGGCGTGCCTTCTGCCCACCTGACAAGCGGCCCACTTCGGTATCGGCCTGATCAGCGCCAAGGCCGAAGCCTGCCAAACGCGCGCGCAGCTTCGCTTGCCCCTCATTGGGCCGTTCGCGGAAAAGGTGGTCAAGCGGGGTTTCCTCGATCCGCAATTCATCCACCTGATGCTGTGCAAAGAAACCAATACGCAGCTTGTTTGATGTCACCATTTTGCCACGTGATATAGGCAGGCGGTCGGACAGCATTTTGGAAAGCGTCGACTTCCCTTCACCGTTGCGGCCCAGAAGGGCGATACGATCGTCCTGATCAATCCGCAGGTTCAAATCGTGCAGGATGTTGGTGTCGCCATAGCCTACGGCCGCCCCTTCGGTGGCGATGATGGGCGGCGAAAGCTCTTCGGGTTCGGGAAAGGTGAAAACGGTGCGCGCGGCGTCTTCGGGCGCGCGAATGGTTTCCATCTTTTCCAGCATTTTGACGCGGGATTGGGCTTGTTTGGCCTTGGAGGCCTTGGCTTTGAACCGGTCCACGAAAGCCTGCAAATGCTGACGCTGGGCATCTTGTTTCTTGGCCGCAGCCGCCTGAACCGCCCGGTTGGCGGCACGCTGTTTGGCGAAGGTGTCATAGGGTCCGGTGTAGTAGATCAGCCCTTTGTCTTCGAGATGCAGGATGCCGCCCACCGAACGGTTCAGCAGTTCACGGTCGTGGCTTACGATCAGCACGGTATGGGGGTATTTGACCAGATAGTTTTCCAGCCAAAGCGCCCCTTCGAGGTCGAGGTAGTTTGTCGGCTCGTCCAGCAACAGCAGGTCGGGCTCACTAAAGAGAACCGCAGCCAAAGCCACGCGCATCCGCCAGCCGCCAGAGAAGGCAGAGCAGGGCATCTGCTGTTCGTCATGCGTAAAGCCCAGACCGCGCAGGATGGTGGCGGCGCGTGCTTCGGCTGACCATGCTTCGATGTCGGCAAGCCGGGTTTGCACCTCGGCGATGCGGGCGGGGTCTGTTGCAGTTTCCGCTTCGACCAGCAGTGCTTCGCGTTCCGTGTCGGCGCGCAACACAGTGTTGATCAGCGAGACCTCGTTGCCCGGCACCTCTTGGCTGACGCCCCCAATTTTCCAACCCTTGGGGATGCTCACATTACCGGTGTCCAGCACCATCTCGCCGCGGATCACCCGGAAGAGCGTCGTCTTGCCGGATCCATTGCGTCCGACCAACCCGACCTTATGGCCGGTGGGGATCGTGACAGTGGCGTGTTCGACCAATGTACGGCCGTCGACAGAGTATGTGATGTCTGAAATCTTGAGCATGGGGCGGCTATGATTGATCGCTGGTGCGGGGTCAATGGGGGGATGCGCTGCGTTTTATGGGGCAATACTGGTCAGCCGGCGCCAAAGACCATAGCATCACCATATGTCCAGCCAAATCGCCACGGCAAACCGCAATGTTACCTTTTACCCCTGGTTCAAACTGCTACAGAGCCTGATCTTTGCGCAGGCTGTCTGGTTCTTGTATTTTCAGGCCAAATTATCGGCGGCAGAGGCGATCATGCTTTATGCCATTGCCGATCTTGCAACAACCGTTCTGGAGGCGCCATCGGGTTATGCCTCTGACCGGTTCGGGCGGCGGATGACGTTGATCATTGCAGGGTGTTGCAGCACGATCGGCGCCTGCCTTTTGGCGGTGGGTGATAGTTTCGCGGTTTTTGCGGCAGGGCAGATCATGATGGGGGCGGGTGGCGCGTTTCTGTCCGGCACCGATAGTGCGTTTTTGTACGAATCCCTCGCCGCCGCCGGACGTGCAGATGATGTTGAAGCGCAAGAGGTCAAAGCCTGGCGCTTTACCTTTGCGGCCCTTGCCATTTCGGCGGTCACTGGGGGTGCGATTGCGCTTTACTCTTTTCCGTTGACCTTCGTTCTGTCGGCTGTGGCGCTTTTCGCGGGGATCGTTATCAGCCTGCGCTTTGTGGAGCCGCCCCGACAGGGCACCACCCCGCAGGCGGGCGAGGTCATGCGGCTCAAGGCCCTGGGTGATGCGCTACGCCATCCGGTGTTGATCTGGCTCTTTGCGCTGGCGGTGCTGATGTATGGGTTCAGCCATATTCCCTATGTTTTTGGGCAACCGTTCATTCAAGAGGCGCTGGCCTCCGTGGGGCTGGCGCAGGATGCGCCCATGTTCAGTGGGGTGGTGACGACGGTGATGATGCTGTTGTCGGTTGTGGCCTCATTCTTTGCCACGCGGTTGCGGCATCGCGTTGGGCTTGTGGCGATCCTTTTGCTGGCTTTCGGGATGCAGATTGCGCTGTCGGGCGTGCTGGCGCTGACCAATGCGCCGATTGTGATTGCTGTCTTGCTCTTGCGGATGGTGCCGGACGCCCTTTCAAAGCCCTTTATCAACGCCCGTATCCAACCACTGTTGCGGGATGAGGCACGGGCGACCTACCTGTCACTGCAAAGCCTGTGTGGGCGGGTCTTGTTTGCCGCCACGCTCTTTATTGCCTCGGGTGCCACGCAAAGCACGGACACGATGCCATATGCCGATATCCAGATGATCCTTGGCGGCTATGTTGTGGCGGGGGTGATTGCCATCACCGTTTTGGCGCTTGCTGCCCGGCGGCTGCCGATCCAGCAATGATCAAATCACCGCTTTTCATGTTTGGGGCGGCATGGTAGGGCGCAGCCATCATTTCATCGGGCCCAAACGCCCGTCATATCCAAGAGGCTTCACATGGCTATTCAGCGTACATTCTCTATCATCAAACCAGACGCCACAAAGCGTAACCTGACCGGTCAGATCGTGGCCAAATTCGAAGACGCGGGCCTGCGTATCGTTGCGTCCAAGCGCATCCAGCTGACACTGGCACAGGCCCAGCAGTTCTATGGTGTCCATGCCGAGCGCCCGTTCTTTGGTGAACTGTGCGAATTCATGATTTCTGAGCCGATTGTGGTGCAGGTTCTGGAAGGCGAAGACGCGATTGCAAAGAACCGCGAAGTCATGGGTGCAACCAACCCAGCTGACGCCGCAGAAGGCACGATCCGCAAGGAATTCGCGCTGTCCATCGGCGAAAACTCGGTCCACGGGTCCGATGCCCCAGAGACGGCGGCAGAAGAGATTGCATTCTTCTTTTCCGGGCTTGAGCTGGTCGGTTAACCAATCAACGTGGGTTTCACCCACCTGACGTTCCCAAAGGCCGTCCGCACCGTTTTGGCGTGGGCGGCTTTTTTGTTAAGATTGTACTCTAACGCACGGTAATTACGTATATTTGCGTTATATATCACGTCAAAGATATCCCCGATCACCGGCACCATGCCGACGAAAAAGTCGAGCACTGTGTTCAGCGTCATATAGGCCAAGGTGCCCGGCGATGCGCCCAATTTGCGCGCCTCGTTGATCAGCCAGAGTGAGGGGAGCGCTGTCAGCGCGTCGCCCACCACCGGGACCAAGCCCACGATGTTATCCAGACCGACCGAAATGTTGGTCCGGGGGATGTAAAAAAGAGCGTCCATGCGCCACGCAACTTTGCGCAGGCGGGCGAGTTCGAAATCAATGTCTTGTGCTATGTTCATACCGTTAACATAACTGATTCTGATGGCAATGTGAAGGGTATTTACTTTTTAGGGTGTGGGCTGTCGCTGCCCGACGGCAGAAGGGAGCGATGTGAGGCCCGCGGGGTAAGATAAACCTGGTGACAAACGACATTTGCCCGGCATTTCAAAGAAGGCAACGAATGGCCGGTTTGAGCCCTTACTCACTGATGCTGCGGGTTGCAGGAACGACCGCTTCGGCTCCTTC
>CAKMYZ010000029.1 GCA_929200255.1 uncultured Alphaproteobacteria bacterium
TTTTGAAATAGACGAATCCACCCATTTTTGCGCCGCAGCTTGGATAGCTAAGTGACCCGCGAACGGTATCGAATTGGTGGTAACAAAATGATCCGGAAGGGTTTCAGGTGCGATTCCGGGTCCCATCACCTCCCGAAGGGCCCTGAATTCGAAACTTTCGACCCGATGCGCGACTTGTGTGCACATGTCGTCTGCCAAGACCTTGCGTGTATAGGCATGGCGAAAGCTAGGCTCTATACCACTGCTCGCATTGTTGCCGAAAGACAGCGCAATTGTGCCCGTGGGTGCAATTGACGTGTGGTGGGTGAACCGGGCTCCGTTCTCGCGAATCTCGTCTAGAAGGCTGGGACAGGCGGTTGCGAGCCGGCTCATATAACCTACGTTGGCAGCAAACAGTTCTTTCCCTGTAATCTTTTGACCGATAGCCAAGCCACGTTGCGCTAGCTCCGGACATCTCGCCAAATGGTAACTTTGCAAGATGACTGGCTCATCCATAATCGGTGCGGGACCCTTTTCACGGGCAAGAGCCACCGCTTGTCGCCAACCGACCAGCGCCATTGATTTCATCACCTCTTCGGTAAAGGCACACGACCTGGCGTCGCCATATTGCATGCCTAGCATCGCTATTGCGCTACCTAGGCCCAGCACACCCATGCCGTGACGGCGTTTACGCAAAATCTCATCACGTTGCTCATCCAAGGGTAGGTCGTTCAAATCGACCACGTTGTCGAGCAGGCGTACAAAGATCGACACCACCTTTTCGTAACGATCCCAATCAAAGCTGGCACTGGGCGTGAAAGGGCGCGTGACAAAGCCTGTCAGGTTTATCGATCCCAAAAGACAAGCGCCGGAAGGCGGTAAGGGTTGTTCACCGCAGGGGTTAGTCGCGCGAATGGTTTCGCAGTACCAATTGTTGTTGTTGTTGTTGATCCGGTCGATAAAAAGCACGCCTGGTTCGGAAAACGTGTAGGTTGATCGCATAATCTTGTCCCACAGCTCACTTGCCGGGACCGTTCGGATGATTTCGCAGGCGACGTGTCCGTTCTCATTGTGTAGGCAGTTGCCAGTGTCGGGATAAGGTTGCCAAGTGATCCGATCCTCATCCAACTCACCTAGACGTGCAGGATCCAGCGGGAAGATAAGTGGCCAATCGGCCCCATTGTACAGCGCGTCGAGAAAGGCGTCGGGCACCAGCACCGACAGGTTGAAGTTCTGCAATCGCCCCTTAGTACGTTTAGCTTCGATAAATTCGAAAATATTGGGATGCCGAATATCCATCACGGCCATCTGCGCCCCACGCCGTTGGCCAGCAGTAGAAATACTTTGGCAAAGCCGATCTAAGATATCCATGATCACCAACGGTCCGCAGGCCCCGGTCTTGTTACCGCGAACAAGCGCGCCCTCAGGCCGGATGGTGGAGAAATCGTAGCCGATTCCACAACCAGCCTTGAGCGTCAGGCCAGCATCTCGGACAGCATCCAAGATGGACGGGAAATCGTCGTTCAACCGCTTGGAGACGACGCAATTGATGGTTGAAGCACCTTGCGTTCCAAGAGTATGCGCAACCTCAGCCCCAAGGTTGGTCAGTATGCGCCCAGCCGGGATCGCGCCATTCCGCAATGCCCAAAGAAACTTGGTCTCCCATTCTTGGCGGATGGATTCGCTTTCAACGTGCGCTACAGCGCGTGCCACGCGGATCAGCGTGTCGTCGGGGGTTATATCGATGGGTGTGCCGTCCAGTGCGCGTAGGCGGTATTTGCGATCCCATATCTCCCACGAAAGGGCCTGCAAATTAGGTTGAACAGCGTCACATGTTCGTAGATCGTCCATCATTCTATCCCCATCCGACGTAGCATGCCGGTTTGCGCATTGGCATATGTGCCACGAAAGAGCGCAGCGTTCTTGTAGTCAGGATCATCGGTCACCTCGTCACTAACCCACGTCGGCATGTGAAAACGTTCGCTGCTATCACTCAATTCGATTTCGGCAACCACCAGCCCGGCATTGACATCGAGATATTCATCGACTTCCCATAGGTGACCACCGACTTGGATCTGGTGTCTGTGCTTTTGGATCAACGTGCCCCCAGAGCATAGGCGCATCATGTCCTGTCCAATCTCTACAGGTAGAAAACAAGTGGTTTCGCGGGCGGTTGTGGCATTCAGGCGTTCCTTGCGGGTGAGAAAGAATTGGTCGTTTTCACAGCGAATACGTAATTCACTGCCGTTGGTATTCGGTAGATAACCTTGAGTAATCTTCAACGGTGCCGGATCCTGCGGAAACGAACCGCGCACCAAGAATTTCCTTTCAATTTCAAGCGCTGTTGCTTTGTTCGGCGTCATGACACATCTCCGTTTTGGCAAGGGTGTTGGTACGTGACCAAACGTTGAATCGACTGGTAACGCGAGTGACGGGCAGCCCGGGAGCTAATTCAACTGCCGCCAGCGCACCACCAAAGACACAGCCGTCATCTATGCACAGGCTATGGCCTTCTCGGTGGACTCCCAGTGCGGCCCAATGACCGTAGATCAGCGTGCACCCACCGTCGCGGGAGGCGTCCCGCAACCGAAACCAAGGGCTCAGCCCATGTGGCGCCGTTTCTGGCGCGCCCTTGACGGACAACTCAAATGATCCGTCATCAGCGCAAAATTTGATTCGCGTTAAGCCCGTAGCAATAAACCGCAAGAAGTCATCAGATGACCGCACGCGGGCGAGGTCCGTTACGGGGACGGCAATCAAGCGCTGCGCAAATGGCGGTCCGTTCTTGCACATGCGACTCTCGAGAACGCGAGCATATTCGGTAGCTTCCGACAGCGACAACTGTGGCGGCACGCCAGCATGTGTGATGATGACATCATGCATTTTATCTTCATAAAGAAAGGGAGACCGCGCTAGCCACTGAATGACCACACGCCAGCGTCGAGTGATCTCAAGTGGTGCGTTATTTGTGTGGTGACGGCGCTGCAATGTAGAGGTATCAACTGGGTAGCCTTGGGCGATCAGGTCTAGATCATGGTTGCCCATAACGTTCACACAATGCTGTCCCAATCCCTGCACGAATTCCAGTGTTTCTAGCGGCTGAGGGCCGCGCCCAACCAGATCACCAGCGAACACGATCCTATCATGTTCGGGTCTGTATCCGATCTTGCGCAGCAGCCGCTTCAATTCAGGCAGGCAAGCATGCACATCGCCGATGACATAACTGCGAGATGTTTGCCCCATCACAGCCCGCACTCTATTATGTAGGCCGAAAAGATAGATGCTTCGTGCTGGCCGTCACTAACCGAGCCGGACATATGCATTCCATTAAGCGACGTTGTAAGAGCAGGATGTCCAGACCGTGTCATTTCCTCAGACAGAAAACCGCGAAAGCTACCCGGTACACGCCTGTCCGGGTCAGCGTCGCCTTGAAACCTTGTCTTTAACCAAGAAAAGTCCCGTTCAGTTTCAAGGAAGGCCAGTAGGATACGTGCGTCTTTGGCTTCATATTGTGCCACTTGGTAAGGGTAGAAACCGTTGATCAACAGAATTTTCTGCCCTTTGAAGGTGATTGGGGCAGCGTAGCATTCCGGTTCAACGCGATGAACTTCCGGCGCTGCTTGCCACGCCTTCAAAAGAGTTGCCGGCGGCACACCAGAACGTGCCATAGCCAAACCCCCACGCACCGGCACTGCCCGACCAAAGGCGGTGTCGGCGATTGTTGCGAATTTGTCCGGCGTGGTTGATGCGCAGAAACTAAGCGCCGCGTTTCGCGCGATATCACTGTAAATGCGATCCAAAACCCCGTTTGTTACCAACTCGACACCGCTAAATCCATATAACCCAGTGACAGAGATGCCTGCAGCACGAGACCTCCTGTAGAGTGCATTCAGAGCAGTAAAACAAATCTTCAGTCCAGCATGACACAATTCGGGTTTGAAAAAACAAATGCCGTTGTTGCGCGCACCTTCGGAGCGGTGGGGCAGGAACATTGTGGTCCGACCATTCTCCAGAAAGACCCCAAGATTCTTCTCCGGAGGGCAAAAATCGTTATCGATGTCATGATGAACGTTCATTTTCTTCCTCTATGTGATCAAACTAGCCGGTAGGTGGGACTGGTCATTAGTGCGTTGAATCTGCCAACGTTTCCCATCCCAACGCGCTTCGCTAAGCGAACAATTTCCAATCTTGAAGTCGATACCTTCAGTGCCAGAAATAATTCGCAGCATTGTTTTGATCACGCCGCCATGGGTCATCAAAACCAGTGTGCCTCCACGCTTTTGTTCTGAATACCCTGCCAAGACGGCATAAACACCGCTGCGGAACGCAGCATAGTCAGCGAAAGCAACACCATTGAGCGCGGGATCGAGCGGCCCGCGTTGAGGACGCAGTTGGGAAGCAACGTGAAACTCCGCTTCAGCCAGCCGGGCATCGGTGCATGGGTGCGGATCGATACCAATAACTGTTTCTAAAGCCCGCCGCATCGGGCTGCTAATCAATCGGGCGTTTTGGTCGGTATCAAGCATGCTGCGCATCCTTCTCGCCAAATAGGGTGCCTGTTGATGGCCAATCGACGTGAGCGCACTATCGCGGTCCCGCGTCAGACCGGCCTGCCACTCAGAGTACCCATGCCGCAAAAGCACCAAATGCAAAAACTGACTGCTGAGAAGGTCAGTCATGACAGTTAGTTGGGTTGACTCAAGCCCAACAATTCCGAGCCACGCTGGTACTTGATATTGTGTGTCACTTGCGTATCAAAACTTTTACAAAGACTTTCCCGCAAAAACTCAATAGTCGACACCACACGCGGATCAGAGGCGATGGCCTCCGGGATGCGTGGGTAAATTGACAATTCAACTTCACGAAATTCCTTGCGATTTTCACAGTCGGGATCACGCCGGAAGTCGGCAACAGCAGAGCGGTCAATCGAACAGCGCAGCACATCCAGATCATCAATCCGTACAAAGAAAGTCGAACGCCGACCAAATAAAATCAAAGCAGGTGACAGATCAGTAGGGTCGATGTTCATCTCAGACTTTAGAAACTTGCCTGGATGGTCGATGTCAGTACGCGACAACAAACTCTTAACGATACCCACCGCCTCAGAAGAATAGGGAGCGTTCTGGATTATCGCCTTCTTATCACCCTCAAATACGTGACGCCGGTCCAGCCGATTTCCAAACCGATCTTCAGGCATCTTAAACGCGCAAAACGCATGCGTCAGAACGCTGCAGGAGGTTCGTAAAAGTGCGCCACTTGGCAGAAGTTTGTAGTCGTCGGTATCGTAGTACACAGCGATATTGGTCGGTGGAGCCGTGCGTACACCATCGCGTTCCAGAAAAGTGACACCCGGTATTTCTTTGGCTATCTCAGCGGGCACCTCATCAAGCCACTTGAAGTAGGCAGCGTCATCCACGCGGTCCATTTCGACCTTGACAGCTAGCTGGTTGAAAAGATTGTGGCCCTGACCGATCTGGTATATCGGACGGTCCGAATTTCCCGTGTTGACCTTGAGTTTAGTCATTGTGTTACCTCCAGAACAAATTCTAGTTTCTGGCGCAACTGTTCAGGCGACATCATAGGCACGCTGCTTTCCATTCCGCGCTCTGGGTAAAAAGTATTGTAAGTGAACGAATGGTCCCGTTCACGCGGACCTCGTAGCACGAAAGTACACAGGCACGGTTCAGTTTTCGGGAAAACCACCCGGTGCGTAGTTAGATAATTCAAGTAATAAACATCACCGCGCGACACGACCGTATCAGGTTCCCGAACCAGCTGAGCATCCTTGTCAAAGTTGCAACTATGGATGTTGCCTGTCGTACTGGGCCGATAGACGTAACGCCGAAAATCTTTGCGTTCAAACGATGGCGCATCAGCTTCATGGAAATTCTGCGATTTCATTTGTCCACAAAAGATATGCGACCAAAAGCTGAATCGATGATTGTGAATCAATTCTTCTTTCTGAGCCTCTTTGGCTTGATTCCGCGTCCAGACATGCATTGTCAGGCGATATCCTTTAGGATCAGGGTTATCGACTAGCACAATTTTTGAGAAATGATTTACGTGCTCATATGACCGAGCCGCAATTGTCGACATTTGATCGGGAGACGCTAGGATTTCGTTCAATAATCTGCGTGGGACATCGCTTCCCGCCAGGCCTTTCATGAAAGCCATGTTTTTTTCGATGACGCTTTCATTATGAACGTCCCGGTCAAGCGCAGCTATTGAAGTGTTGACGTCATCAAGCAACAATTTTGTGTCAGTCTGCAGCATTATATTTCTCCTTAAGGCTGTTCACGGAAAATTTCTTTCGGCATGTTCACAAATGCTGCATCAGTCTATACATTTCCGAAACTGTGCTTGATCACAGGTGTAAGACATCATTGCTTAGAATGGTTTCCGTAAGTTGCTTCTGCCATACTGACATGAAGAAAAGTGAGTATCCATATTTTTTTGTAATTATATCAATATGATATCACAAAATATGGCTCAATGTCTCAGAATTCCTAGGAGCTCCGTGATCACTTCGGCGAAGAGAACCCAACATTTCTAATATGCAGCAGATACCCATGAACTAAGATCGCAATCCACTTTCTAAAAAGGCTCAAATACAATCAGCGATTGTTCGCCGAAAGCAACCACTGTGAAATCACACAGGGAGCCAAAACCACATTACTAGGTAATCCTAATAAGACGTACCGGATTCTCTAGCGCACAAATTCCTAGCGATAATATCTATAGGAGCCCACAATAGATGAATATATTTAATCCTTTTCCGCGGTTTTTGAGTTACTGTGAGCAAGTCACCGACCCAGACGAATTCATTCCGGTCATGAAAGAATTCGTTAGTGTTGTCGGTGCCACTAATTTTCTTTATTTGAACAAAACTTCCAGTGCTGCCGATATGGTATTAGGGGCTACTGGCGCACGCGAGTTATGCGGCGAGCCAACTTGTCCAGCTTTTGTCACCTGCACCTCAAGCGAAGGTATTTTGCTAGATCGTTCCGAAATCAGCACCATGTTCGGCGAGGTTCTGGATTATTTTGGCGAACAACCGGTTTCTGGCTACGGTTGCTGCCTGCGCATCGCCAGCCCGAAGCATAGGCGCGCTCAGCTGGTTCTTTTGGGGCTAGAAAAAGCCAACTGTTTACAAATCTTGCACTCTGAACGGTTCTTACCGCTGTTGGGCATGGAGTGCGACCGACGCCTACGGCAGCTGAGGGTGTTTCACACTGGCCCTTGCACCAACCTTAGCACTCAAGAACACCGCTGCCTTGTCTGGGTTTCGAAAGGCAAGAGCATGGAAGAGGTCGGTCAGATTGTTGGAATCACTCGGCGTACGGTGGAGTTCCACATCACGAACGCCCGACAGAAGTTAAGTGCGGGCAACACCACCCACGCGGTTTACGAAGCCGTGCGCGCTGGCATTTTGTAGGAGATAAGGAGTGCTGTCTGAAGCTATAGCTGTCGGCTTGATCCCAGTGCTTCGATTGTTGCTGCTGGTTGTGTCTGCATTGTTCGCAAGCATATTATTTCGCTGGTTGCGACTGCCCGAGTTTCTCGGTGCACTAGCAGCTGGCATAGTTCTTGGACCCAGTGTCGCCGACATCTTCGGGACCGTTCAAGGCGGACAGGCACTTCAGAATTGGGCTTTTGACTTTTTCTACTGGATCGGCTTGAGCATCTTAATGTTTGCAGCCGGCAACAGCATATTGTTTTCACCCTCTGACGGAATCAGACCGCGCACGTGGATTTTGGCAGTAAGCGCACTGTTCGTGCTAGTTCCGGCCTACTTGACGGCGGGATTGGCAATCAAATTTGCGGGAGGTAATCCGATGCCTCCTGGGCGCGAAGCACAAGCTTATCAGATGGTTTTTGCCTTGTGCGCGGTTGTCACTTCAGTACCATTCTTGACAAAGATCTTTCGTGAACGCCAATTGTTGACTACTGAGTTTGCCAAAACCATCTTACTGGCTGCGTGCATCGTCGATCTAGTTCTTTGGTTGCTATTGAGCGTCGTGCACAACCTGCATAAGGGTAACATGGCCAATGCGCTTGGGGTTGGACATGCGCTGTGGCCCAATTTAGCGATTTACTTTGCAACCTTCGCGATGATCGCGATGATGCGAAGTTTTTCGACCCATTATAAATCGCCGATATCAAGCCCACGTTCAGAGTTTTCTTTCGGCGTGGGAGTTTTGTTGACCATGGTGGCTGTAGCCACTGCAATGAACGGCGAAGTGATGATCGCTGCGCTTTGTGCTGGAATAATTCATGCTAACTGTGGCTTCACCAAAGGCCGGGACAAGGATATTTGGCGCCGCGCAGAGCTAGGGCTCGTACCACTGTACTTTGCCGCCATTGGGGTGTCTCTGACCTTCGCCGGGACGTTATCGTTTCGGCACATGGCTATATTTATCCTTTGGTCATCAGTGCTCAAGATCGGGTTTGTCAAGCTAGCGCTTGACGCTACCAATCCACGGGATGTCTCCAACAACCTTTTTGCGGTAGCGATGAACACCCGCGGTGGACCTGGTATTGCGATGGCTAGCTTCGCCTTTGCTGCAGACATGATCGACAACCGAACTTTATTGACCGTAATCACTGCGTCTTTCGTGACTGCGCTGATTACTGACCGTTTTCTTCTTCAAAAATCAGGATTGATTCGATGCCAAACATAACCACCATTGCGCACGTACCTCCGCCAACTAATGAAGGACGCTCTGGACTAGGAGAAATTCTGTCATCGATCTTGCAAGACATTATCGCGACCCGCGCTACAGTGCGAATATCAGACGAGTGTATGATTTGTTATGGCACAATTATAGATATGGACGTCGAAGCAATCGAGATCCAAGTAACCAATAAGGATGGACAACGTCTGATCGTACCTCGCAGCACGATTTCGATGATCCGCGATCTAGGTCGGATCAGGCGACGATTTCCATTTTCATCACAACGATACCGATATAGGTTGCGACTCAATAGTCGCAGAAACACTATAGGTTGAAACTGGCTTTTTGCGTGGGTTAAGGACGAATGTCTTGAACAAAGAACAAACCTTAAACCTGATAGCTGTGCTAATAGCGTTCTTCAGTGTGCCCGCTACAATTTCGGGTATTGGCACCCTGGGCCCAGATATTGGTGCCAGCTTTGACATCGCACTTGTCGAGATCCAATGGATTTTTACCATCTTTCTACTTTGCTCGGCAGGACTTACCGTTCCAGCAGGTACCTTGGCCATGGATCTAGGTAAGTTCCGCGTTTTTGGAGCAGGAGCGCTATTGATTGGCGCGGCCTCAGTCCTATCGGCGTTATCCTCAAATTATGCGACCCTATTAATCGCCCGCGGTATAGCTGGATGCGGGGCTGCCGCCCTGCTGGCGACCGGACCGCCTATTCTAGCAGCAATGACCACGGGTGCAGCGCGCAATCGCGCCTTTTCGTGGTTTGGCACAGCAATTGGCGCGGGCTTAGCGCTAGGCCCACTGCTTGCGGCAACCATCTCAACCGCCTTTGGCTGGTACGCTGTCTTTTGGGGCCAAGCTGCGTTGTTCCTGACGGCTGGCGTGTTAATGGCAAGCATCAGCAAAGCAGATGCAACCCCATCCACCCCACGCAAGTTTCACGCTATTGATGCAGTGGTCTACTTCCTTGCACTAGTAGGGTTTTTCTACCTCGTCATCGAAGGTCCGTCAGCAGGTCTTGGCGACTTGACCGTTCGGATCGCAGGAAGCGTGGCGGCGTTGGGTTTTGCGCAAATACTGATCACGCGCTGGCGGCGGCCAAGCCGCACGCACCTCCTATCAGCACCATTCTGGGCCTGGACGGTCAGTGCGGTGTTTCCATCGTTTAGCTTTTTCGTGTTCCTACTTTATATGCCCACCTATCTTTTTGTGGTTCAGGGCGTTGCGACGGTTTCGATTGGCTGGATCATGACGGCACTGACAATTCCAATGGTAATTTTTCCAATGGTGACAAGCCCGTTACTTAACCGTGGAGTGCGAGCAAGCACGATTTTCTCTGTATCGGCGCTTCTGATCCTAGCGGGAATGGTTGGTTTCTTGACCACCGTAACGCCGGAGGCACCGCGATGCATCGTTGTGATGCTGGGGTTAATTGGCGCAGGGACCGGCATGCTATTCAGTTTGACCGACGCGCAGGCTCTATCCGAAGTGGGTGACAGCGAAGTGACTCGTGCCGCCAGCCTGATCAATACCATGCGTTTGGGCAGTGAGGCAGCGGCCTCGGCAGCGTTCGGCAGTGTGCTGTGGCTCTCGGCAATGCAGTGGGCCAAACACGCACAGACTGATGCCAACCAGCTGGCTGGGGATGTAGGGGTTTCGCGCATGTTGTCCCAATTGCTTGCAGGTGCGTTGAAGGTACCGAGCGAGTTGAACGCTTTAGCGGCGGAGGCATTTCATGCGGCGTTCAGCGACACAATTGCTGTGATGTTATTGATCTCTGGCATAACGGTTGCGGCGACTTATGCGCTTTGGCTGGTGGGCGCTGTCAGGGACAAACAGCGCCACAGCATCCATGACAAAACCGATAGCGTTGTAACCAAATGATAGGCCTGCAATGAGCTATGCCCCGCATGTTGCCATGAGCCTGTTACGCGGCTTAATTGCCCCCGTGCAATTAGCAGGAAAACAAGCCCAGATACGCTTTCGTCAGGCATACGACACCGATCAAAAATCCGATATCGACGTTCTAACCAGCGTTGATCTGGAGTGCGAGCGTTTGGTACTTGATGCAATCCGCACCGCCTTTCCCGATCATCCTGTCTGGTCCGAAGAAGCAGGCACTTTCGACGGATCGGCCCCGTGGTCCTGGGTGTTGGACCCGCTGGATGGAACCAATAATTTCGTCCAAGGCATTCCCATTTTCGGGGTCATCTTGGGGCTGTTTTACGAAGAACAGGCCGTCGGCGGTATCCTGTATGAGCCCGTGCAAAACGATCTGATTTATGGGGCCACCGGTGCCGGCGTTTTTCACAACGATATTCGGCTAAGCCCGCTATCGGTTGACCTTCCGCTACGACGCGCCACGGTTGGCTGGACCCAAGGGTATGCCATCAAGGGCGATCCGGTAGCGCAGGCATGTCTCAACCGGCTTGATCTGTCGTGCAAGCGCGTGTTCCAATCTTGGGCTCCCGTTTTCGATAGCATACGCTTTCTGACCGGTGATTTTGCAGCACTGGTTTCCTATGACGGAGAGTTCACAGATTTTTCCGCTGTACGTGGGTTGGCGCCAGAATTGGGTGCCATTATCATGCCGTTCGATCCCGATTGTACCAGCGATCGACGGGTAATCATCGCACCTGAAGTGCGAGCTAAAGAGATCGTACGTATCCTCTGCTCATAGCAATCAATCCAGACCAAATAATCAGCCTCCGGCAAACAAGGGGCGGTTCAGGGTGCGTGTGCGAAACCTCACACCAAGATTGCGGACAAAGACACATACATCGCTGTGCTACGAAGGGTCTGTGTCTTTTCTCATGTCTCAATCAATATGGCCCAAACGGTCAGCCCTGTTTTTATTGACGGATGCCTTAGGATTCCACACTCTCCGCAATCGACCCCTATTTGTTCTTCGGAGCCGCCTTCGCTGATGCCGGTTGGAGTGATCATGAGTTCCGCGTCAAGGATTTTGACCAGCTTTGCTGGCGCGCAGCGTCCTTGACGGAGGTTCGATGATCACTCAGGCATCTGTCAGCGAAGGGGGGTGCGCAGAACAGCGTTGTTCTATGGTGAGCCTGAAGCTTTTATTTCTTTGTCTTAATCAAACGGCGTCAAAAGCTTGACGTGTCAGCGGATTTTTTCCTTCTCGTACAAGCCGGGCAATCAATTCATCGCACTGCCATTCTATGGGAAGGCTGTCGCCAGATCGCCACCGACGCGGCATTTGGCTGCGCTCAAACAGCGACACAAGTGCTTCATCGTCCGCATTTTCTTCGCACAAACCGATCCGCAGTGATTCAAGCTCCCATCCGCGCAACCATGCGCCTGCGCGATAAATAAGACAAAGCAAACTCGCCGCCCAGGGCACAACATCCTGCGACTGGAAGGTCTTTGGGTTTCGCCGTGGGAATACCTCTGTGTTTGCCCCAGCAAGAGTGCTTCTTACTGTAAGCGAGGTGGCACTACGCATCCCTTGACCTAGGCAAATACTGGCCAGAACAAGGTCTAAGCTAAATCGTTTCTTTAACCATCCGAACATAGAGTTAAATACCCCGCATTTCAATTTTCAGACCATGCGGTTGGTCTCGCGCAACGCCGCCGTAACTAGCGGGTGTAGCCCACAATCCAACCTCATCCAAAGCCGCCAAAAGGCCACCTTTGGAGATCATGTCAGGTGCTTCTGCCCCATAGCGCGCAGCAAAATCGTCGCTGTGGTCAAAGACCTGCGCGCCACTCATGGCAATGCGTTGTGCCATCTGCCGCACCGCTGGCTTGTCTTTATTATATTTTTCTAAAAACATACCTTACCTTTCTCTGTCTTGATCTTTGCGCTGATTGTCATCACGGTCCGGCTGATCCCTGCCGCGTTCTGGATGCCTACCTAAGACAGCATTGCGCGGCTCTTGCTCTCGGTCAAGTGGTAAGGCTTCCCGCGCAGAGCCCTGACCGGAACGATCAGCCGTTTGTCGCCCAAGAACGGCATCCCGCCGTGCCTGATCTGGATTGTCCGATGTCGACCGCTCACGGCCGATGTCCGGTGCCTGCACCTCCGGCGACGGAACATCATGTCCCAACAATGCCGCACGGCGTTGGTCGAGATCACCACGCCCGTCACCAACATCTGGCCTCTCAACTTCACCCATCACCCTCTCCTTGATCCGTGACATCGCCGCTTCAGCCCGCCCCCAGAGCGCATCCAGCCGCTCTTTCGCGGCCTCAATGAGCGCGCGCCCGCGCTCTGCCAGCTCCAGCCGCAATTCCAACTGCCGCCAGCCCAGATCCTGGCGCTGCGCATTGCGATCTTGTACCGCACGGAAGGCATCGCCACGCTCGGTCTGGATGCCGCGCTTTTCCTGCGCATTGGCAGATGACCCCAACTTTGGTTCCGGCTCACGGTTGAGCTCAACAACTTTCTTGTCGTGATCCAGGGCAAGCTCCTCCTGCCCCGCATCCCGCGCGCGCTCCGCATTGCGCTCTGCCTCATCGCGCTGCGCATCAAGCGTGCGATGATCGATCCGCTCATCCCGCCCTGCCCGCTCAAGCGCCGCATTGGCATCCCGGGCCCAGGCCTCGCGCCACCCGACAAGTACGTCCGGCCCATTCCACGCCCGACCCTTTTTGCCGAACCCGTCGCCAGTCATCTCCCGCATGGTCAACATGACATGCGCATGCGGTTGCCCTTGCCCGTCTCGCGCCTTGCCTTCATGCACCGCCACATCCGCGATCATCCCTCGGTCCACAAATTCACGCTGCACGAACCCGCGCAGCAGCTCCAACCGCCCTGCCCGATCTAACTCACGCGGCAAGGCCACTTCGATCTCGCGGGCGAGCTGCGCGTCCTTGCGCTTCTCAACCGCCTCGACCGCATTCCATAGCTGATCACGATCGCGCATCCAGTCGGGCGCATTTTCAGGGGCTATGATTTCAGTATGAACCACCCCGCCCTTACGGCTGTAATCGTGCTCAATCCCCTGCCGGTCATCCCGCAGCCGCCCAGCCGTCCGGTAGGCGGCGGCTGCGACCGATGACCGGCCCCCTGACCGTCCAATCACCTTCGCACTGAGATGGAATATCGCCAAAAAAGATCGCCTTTCACAAATAGGGTCCAGCGGCTGTTCCGCTGGCAGGGAGTGTGAGGGCCGCGCCCTCTGCATGCGGCAAGGCCGCATTTTCTATGCCAATCGTCACACCATACATCAAGGTTTCAGCTTGTTCCCAAGACTTGCAACCGCGCACGTTGTTGAAGACAATGTATAAGCGCGCATTTATCTCTTTTCAACCTATCATTCTAACGCTACGTTGGCCCTGTTTCCTACTGAGGTTGCCCCATGCCCCAAAGACGCCCGACCGACACTCGCCTCGAAGAACTGGCTGAGAAGAAAGCGCAGATCGATGCACAGATTGACGCCCTCTCCGCCCGGCGTCGTCTCGAACAAAAGAAAGACGAAGACCGCATCAAATGGCTCCTGGGTAATTTGGTCTTCGACAATTTGAGCGCCGAACCTGCTTTGCAAAGCATCGTGCGGCGCGACCTGCCCGACCGTCTCACGCAGAGGGATCGGACACGCGGGCTCTGGCAAAAACTGTTTCCCGATGACGGAAAGGCCCAGCCATGAATCTCATTCTGGAACCCCGCCACTGGATCATGATGTTTGGGGCAGGACTCCTTGCGGCTGTGGCCTTTCTTGGATTGCCTGCGTATCTCCCGCTATTGCCACTGACCGCCTATGCCTTCCCATTGATCGGCCTCGCGGTCATCGTTGATACGCTGGGAACGGCTGCGGAGCGCTACAGGGGCCTCCTGAAGCTCGCAGGCTGGCTCTGCCTGGTTGCAGGGGCCTATGGTCCCTCAAGGACATCCTGGGCGGTATACAGGCCACCTATCTAACCTGGCGTGATGCTGGGTGGCCCCTGTCCCGCGCAGTCTGGGAGGCAACGCAAAGCCTGAGCCGATATTCCCAACTTCAGACCATCGCGGTCATGACATCATTTTGCGTTGGGGTCGTTGGGCTCGCCATCGCAATATCGACACCGCTGACGGCAGCATTCAACCCGCGCATTCGTCGCAACCGTAACTCCAGAACCGGCCCGTGGCAGGCCGGATGGATGGAACCCACAGACATTGCCAAGCTCGCCCGCAATAAATCCGGCCTGCCGCTTGCCCTGCACAAAGGCAAAATTTTGCGTTACGCCAAGAACGATGCGCAGGGTTGGCGCGGCGGTCACCACCTGGTCGTCTCAGGCACGAGAGGAGGCAAAGGTGTGAGTGCAGTCATACCGGCAATCCTTGAGCATCAAGGGCCGGTTGTCGCGCTTGATATCAAGGGAGAGAACTTTGCCGTCACAAGACGCCACAGAAGCGCGTTGGGCCGCAAGGTGGCCGTGCTCAATCCGTTTGGGTTGATCGAAGATGCATCAGACCAATTCAACCCACTGGATTATATCCGACCGCACGAGCTGTCTCGCGATATCGAGGTTGTCGCCGATGGTCTTGTGAAGCCCGAAGATGGCGACGGCGCGCACTTTTCTGAAATGGCCCGTCAGCTCGTGGCTGGCGCGCTGGAAGTCGTCGTCACGCAAGAAAATCCCGAACGGCGTAATCTGATCACTGTCGCAGACCTGCTGATGGCGGCGGACCTCGATACGACGCTTCAAGCTTGGGCGGACAATGCCGATCTGGTCGGTCATCGACCCGCCCAGGTCGCCGCAACCATCCTGCGAGCCGGTGATCGCGAACGGGGCAGCATCCAAACCTCAATCGCCAAAGCCTTCTCGTGGATGCAATCGGACGCAATGCGGCACTTCCTGACCCGATCAAGTTTTCGTATGGAAGATCTGCTGGATGACAGGCTTGATCTATTCATTGCCGTTCCGCTGGATCAGGTGGACAAGCAAGCCGTGTTCATGCGGCTGTTTATCAATCTTGTTCTCGGCACGGTGGTGCGTCAGGATGGGCGGCGTAAAGTGAAAGCCCCTATTCTGCTGGTTCTGGATGAGTTTGTGCGCATGGGGCGTATGGAGCAAATTATGAACATCGCCAATGTTGCGGCTGGAGCTGGTGTCGAAGCGTTGTTTGTCACCCAAGACATAGGCCAGGTAATCAAAGCCTATGGCAAGAACGATGCGGACAGCATTTTTGGCTCGTGTATCACCAAGCGATTGTTCAACCTGAATGATATTGGCACTGCTGAATGGGCTGTGCGCCACCTCGGGGAAGGCACTGTCTATTCTCAGCAAATTCGTGAAGGTAAAACCAGCTCAGAGGGAAGAGATTTGTCCTACTCCGAGCAGCGTCAGAAGCTTATGACGCCTGAGCAAATTACGGAGATGAAAACAGATGAGGTTTTGGTGCTGATAGGCAACCGGAAACCACTTAGAGCTAAGCAGAACCGGTATTTTGAAAGTAAGCGGTACCGTGGATTGTATGATGAGAACCCGCTCAACTGATGGTGGGTTGGATCTTGTTGTCAGCCTTCTTGTGTTAAATATGAGTTAATATATGTGTTACGTACCTTCGGACGGTCATTTTTTATTTATCAAACAATGAGTTAAAAAAACATTGGTGTGTATTAACACGTTCAAAGGTGTGTGTTAACACGAAACTTGGTGTGTAGTAGCACGTTTCTACCTGCTGGTGTGTGTTAGCACGAAAGAACTTGACTCGGTGTGCGATAACACGAATTTAGGGTCCATGGTGGGTAATAACACGAAAGCACGATCCCCTCTTCTGCCGGATCGAATGCAGCAAGGCGATTTCTTCGTTTGCGATATATTTGATGCTGCGCCCAAGGGTGATATGGCCTCAATGGAGCATCCTGTGTTCTCGATCTCGACGAAGCCTGACAAGAACATCCGTCGATATGAGAACGGCGATGTTTTTGTTGAGGTCGTTCCGTCGGTCAAAGGACTGGCGACAGTTTATGATCGTGACATCCTGATTTTCTGTATTTCTCAAGTCATTGCGGCTTTGAATGATGGCCGAGAGGTCAACCAGACTATACGTTTCAAGGCGTTTGACCTACTGACCTCAACCAACAGAGGCACGGACGGTCGCGGCTATGAGCAGCTTAGAGCCGCATTTGAGCGGCTTTCCGGGACTCGTATTGCCACAAATATCACAACGGCAGACACCGAAGTGCTCGATGGTTTCGGCCTGATCGACCGCTACCGTATAGTTCGGGAAACCCGAGATGGCCGGATGCAGGAAATCGAAGTCAAGCTGTCGGACTGGGTGTTCAATGCCATCAATGCTCGTGAGGTTCTCACGCTTAGCCGGAACTATTTCCGGCTTCGAAAGCCGTTGGAACGCCGTCTTTATGAGATTGCGCGTAAGCACTGTGGATATAAGCAGCGGTGGGCAATCAGTCTGACTAAGCTCAAGGACAAGTGCGGCTCCTACTCCACTGACAAAGAGTTTAAACGCCTTATTTCTAAGATCGTTGCGGAGGATGTAGCTCACGATCACATCCCAGATTACAGCCTTCGTCTTGAGGGGGCTCAGGCTGTATTCTATTCCCGTGGCTCGGTCCCTACCCCACAAGAGGATGTGTTCGAGGGGCGGCTTGAACCCGATGCGTATGATGCTGCGCGTGAAGCTGCTCCTGGCTGGGATACTCGACATCTGGAGCATGAGTGGCGTCGTTGGTGCGGCAAAGAAGAGATTGAGCCGAAGCACCCAACTAAGCACTATATCAAGTTTTGTGAGAGCTGGTTTGAGAAAAGGGGACGCCCATGATTGAATTTAATTCCGGTTACGGAAATAAAACCGGTACGGAATTTAAATCAGGTAATAGAAATAATACCGGTATTAGAAAAATAACAGGTATTGAATTTAAATCCGGTTGCGGATACGTTTCCGGTTAGGGAAATAAAACAGGTTGGTTAAATGCCGGTCATCGTAATGGCGAGCCCCAAGGGCGGAGTTGGAAAGTCTACTTGTGCAGTTCTGCTGGCATCAGAGTTCGCTCGGATGGGCGCTGATGTGACTGCCTTAGATTGTGACCCGAACAAGTCACTTACACGTTGGGCATCCCACGGGTTGCCCAAGGGCGTCACACTTCACAGCGATATTGGGCGTTCGGAGATTGTGACCACAATCAAAAAAGCGGATGGGGACGGCAAGATCGTGATCGTCGATCTTGAAGGCGTAGCTTCACAATTGGTGAGCCGTGCCATTTCACAGGCTGATCTAGTTATCGTGCCGATGCAGCCCACCGCGTTAGATGCCGAGATTGGATCGGAAGCACTCGCGCTTGTTCGGGAAGAAGAAGAGGCGCTAAGCCGAACGATCAGACATGCGGTAGTTCTGACCAAGACAAGCGCAGCGGTAAAGAGCAGGGTACAAAAAGAACTCGAAAACCAATTACGCGGGGCAGGGATCGACATGATCGAACCGTCCCTTGTGGCTCGCGCAGCGTTCTCGGAGCTTTTTGCCTATGGCGGCGATCTCACATCGATGTTGAACAATCCTGAGATTGTGACCGGAGGCAAGGTGGACAAGGCTCTACTGAACGCCACAGCATTTACGGAGGCAGTGTATGAGCGGCTCAAATAGACTAGCGGGGCTTACGGCAAGGCCCAAAGATACTGGCCCGGCGGATGTGCGGAAGGTTGATGAAGTGGGTGAGGCTCGCGGTTTTGTTGATCGCACCCCAAGGAAAAAGCCTGGGCGAAAGCCAAGCCCACGGACACACCAACTACACCCCAAAGTTTTTCCGGGGGTAGGGGAGGCAATAGCAGCAGAGGCTGAACGCCGCGGCATTACACAGGGCCAGCTAGTAGAGGAAATGTGGGACGTCTACGCCAATAAAGTAGGTATAGGTGAGCAAGGCTAGTCTCTAGCGTTGACACTCTGCTCCAAGCGGTCTTGTAGAGCAGCACAATCAGTTCACAGCCCATGACCTACGTGACCGAGCGATTTGCTGAAGCCGCTTAAAAATCCGAAGAATGCCCGTAACAGAAAGACTGGTTGACAAAACAGCATAAATTTCCGAAACGGTTGCGTAGCACATCAAAGAAGGAGCTGGACGCCGTGTCTGAACGCAAAGTTGAAGCCGGTCATTTTCTCAATGACCAAATCTCGCCAACACAGCGAGCTCTGATCCCTACTACGTTGAAGCAAGCTTATAAGGCTGCCGATGAACTTGCTGCAGAGAACCCAATTTTGGATGTCGTCTCGGCGCGAGAGCAACATGGACGGGTAAGGACTTGGGCTGTCGACTTGGCGTTTGAAAAATTGGTATCGACTGGCCAATGGCCATTCGACTGTGGCTGGGCTTCCTTCGCTCGCCCAACTGGGCGCTATCTTCGAATCCGGACAGAAGCAGCTACGGTAAGTATCAGCTTAGTCGACAGCGCTAAGAAACCACCCCGCCCAGTTTGCTTTAGGCAAAATAACGCTATGGCGAATACTCCATATCTTTTTCCTGAAATGGAAGAAGAAGTTCGTCTGGAGGGCGTCCCAGGATTCGTGCTGACCCATGGGCACAAGACATTAGATTTTGCGCACCTTGGTATGGCGCACCCCTCCAAACGCAAGTGGCTCTACCGAACTACAAATCTAATGCGTACCGCACACGTTATTGAAGATGATCTTCCGCCCGTTGAAGCAGAGGATGAAGAAGCCATCTTGAGCCTAAAGGATGAAATTCAAAAGTGGTCGAGCGATAACGGAAATGTCTGAGAATGTAGTTTCCTTTTTGAGTCGAGGTGGCACCCCAAATCCATCCAAGCGGCTTAACCCGACAAAATTGCAGAAAGCTCGAAAAGCAAAAGCTATGACACAGACTGATCTTGCGAAAGATATTGGTCTGACACGTCAGGCTGTGTCGGCATATGAGCAAGGAGCAAAACTGCCAGAAGCGGAAACTCTCAGAATGATCGCGCGCGTATTGGACCAGCCAATATCTTATTTTGTTGCTCCGGAACGAGAGGCCTTTGGACCATTTAGTGCACGCACTTATCGAGCATTTGGCGCAGCAACAAAGAAGCGTAATGAGCAATGCGATGTACTAACTGACTGGCTCTCCGAAATTGCCGCTTATCTCAATGTGGCAGTCAATTTTCCAGATGTTCAAATTCCAGAAGTACCATCCCCATCCGAAGGTGACGGCTATTCAGAGGAAGAAATAGAATCTGCAGCCGAGTCTGTTCGAACATCTTGGGGGTTGGGTCTGGGCCCGATAGGAAATCTCACCAAACTAATTGAGAGCAGGGGAGTTTTTGTAGGCCACCTTCCTGTAACCGCTGGAAAAGTAAACGCTTTTTCATACTGGAGCGGAACAAAACCCTTCATCATCACGGGCTCTGACGATACTACCGCAGTAAGGCGACGCTTCGATATGGCTCACGAGCTTGGGCATCTAGTGCTCCATCAAGGTGTAGGTTCTGAAGAGTTGGAAGAAAAAGAAGTCTTAAAAAGGGTGGAGGCTGAAGCAAATAGATTTGCTGGCGCGCTTTTGCTGCCGAGATTAAGTTATCCAAATGAGGTATTTTCGACAAGGATCACAAATTTCATTCCTCTAAAAGAACGATGGAAGGTGGCTATATCCGCGCAGATTTACCGCTGCGCAGACTTGGGGATCTTAACTGATCACCAGGTGCTTAGTTTACGCAAGCAGGTGAGTGCAAAAAAATGGCGCACTCGTGAACCACTCGATGATGCCATCCAGATAGAGCAGCCGCAGATGCTCAAAAGAGCGACTAGGATAGCAATTGATGGTGGAGTTGTTGATGGCTTGACTGTCCAAAGCGATTTGAACCTAAGTTCCACAATTGTGGGATCGATATTAGGGCTGCGCCCAGAAGAGATGCAACCTTCAACAATAGAAAGTGGGCCAACGATCACCCTAAGGTGACTTTTGTCTATTGAGGGAGAGCCATGCGAGCTTTTGGTTAAAAGCTCGCATGCACCCGCAGGCCAAAACCCAACAAAACCTGAGTAAAGTGCCACATGGCGCAACATGCTACTTTCATTATGCACGGTATATAGGTATATTTATACAATAAGCTTGCAAGGATTTGTGGATGCCGACTGCACCTGAGACCACCTGGAACAAAGGCCGTGTCGTGGGCAAAAAGCCACCGCTGACGCCCGACCAAGTTGCGCTGATCCGGATGATCCTAGGCCAGGATCGTGCGCTGCGTGATCTGGCGTTGTTCAACACTGCACTTGATACGAGCTTCCGGGGCTCGGATCTCGTGCGGCTGCAGGTTTCGGACGTGGCAACCCCGGCAGGGGTCCGCGAGATCGTTGAGATCCGCCAGAAGAAGACAGAAAGCCGCAATGCGCGCCCGGTCCAAGCGCGGCTGTCGTCGGGGACGCGTGACAGCCTGCGTGCCTATCTCGCCGCCTCTGAAAAGCAGATGCATGCATGGTTATTCACGGGGCAGGGGGCAAGGTGGTCCCACACTCACCTCAGCGAAAGCCAGCTCTGGCGGCTGTTCAAGTCCTGGCTTGAAAAGGCCCGTCTTGATCCCAGTCTCTACGGGCTGCATTCGCTGCGCCGAACCTTCCCGACCCACATCTACCAACAAACCGGCAACCTGCGCGCGGCCCAGCTGCTGCTCGGCCATGCCAGCATCGAAAGTACGAAAGAATACATCGGCACTGAACAGGCCGAAGCCCTCGAAATCGCGCGCAAGTATCATCTCTGAGCCATGCAAACCTATCTCGAAAAACGCCAGCCTTCATATAATGTCGCCCGGTTTTACCGGATTTCCGTCATGCCAAACCTGTTTGGTGAATGGACGCTCTATCGGGAGTGGGGTCGCATAGGGCAAGGGGGGCAAGTACGCATGGATTGGTTTGACAGCGAGGATCAGGCGGTCGGGGCGTTGATTGGGCTGGAAACTGCTAAGAGGCGGCGGGGGTATTGGGTTGAGCCCCAGCAACTCTCTATGTTCACTCGATAAATTCGAGCGCTGGAAAGTAAGTACGATATCCCTTACCCTATGTCCTTAGGACATAGGGTAAGGGATATCAGTGGTCAATCAGTATGTCGAGATTTCTCATACTCCCTCTTGACACATCGGAATACGATATCCATATGTCCTTAGGACATATGGATATCGTACTCACATGAACTTTACTGAAGGCTTAGAAAAAGCGCTCCTGCATCGTGATTATCCAATCGTCACGTATTATGATTTTTTCATATTGGGGCATGGGCTGTTTATCGCAAAGGTCTGGGGCGAAGAGCCCCTCAAACGAATGCCGCAAGGGTGGGACCAGACACGCGCAAAGAACGCTATCAAACGCCTCGAAACCAAACGTGTTATCACAGCTGATACCGATTTTCGCTCCAATGTATGGCGCGTAACCCAGGCTACACGGGCCGGTACTGCTGAAGAAGTGGCATGCATTGCTGATCCTTTTTCTTACGTATCTCATCTGTCAGCCATGCAGAAATATGGTCTCACGGATCGCAACCCCCAAGCACTCCATATGACCACCCCAAAACGCGCCATTTGGAACACCCTTCGGAACACGAAAGTGGGTGAAGACTTACCGGATGTCGAAGATATCGAAAAACCAGTTTTGAACCGGCCAGGTTTCAAAGAGACGATCCGCCGCCGTCCGGTAATTGTTCATGTCTCAAGCCAACCCTGGACGACCTCCCCAGTGAGCGACGAGCAAACTCGCATTACCTCCATCGGACAAACCTTTGCGGATATGTTGACTGAACCGGGCTTATGCGGCGGCATACGCCATGTCCTCGATGTTTGGGAGCGAGAGGCAGAACCTTGGGCGGAAGAAATTATCAAGGCAGTAGATCAGCTTGATAGCAAAATCGCCAAGGTTCGCGCTGGTTATATTCTTACGGAAGTCATGGACATAGATCATCCCGCCATTCACAACTGGGAGCAGTATGCCCAAAGGGGTGGATCGCGCAAACTCGACCCCGATGCAGAGTATGCGCCTGTATTTTCTGAGAAGTGGATGATTTCAATAAATGTCTGAGCCTGATGAGACCATCGATTACGATATTGTTAATGTCGATGTCAGGGCGTGGGTTGATGCGGCACGGGCAGACCCAACGCAACATCGGGACAGACAAGTGGCCGAGATCGTACTCGCAGCGATAGGCTTAGCGCCCAACCTGAAAAACACCTTGATCCTCAAGGGTGGGGCGGCAATGGCCTTGGCCTTCAAGAGCAACCGTCAGACAAGCGACATAGATTTCACCTCCACAGTCGAGCCTCACGGGTTTGCTGAGAACATAAGGGCTGAGCTGGACCCATTATTTCCTCGCGCCGCCATCCAGCTTGGGCATTTGGACCTGATCTGCCGTGTGCAAACTGTGAAAAAGTTCCCCAAACCACTCAACTTTGAAGGGCATGCTTTCCCGGCGCTGTTGGTTCGGATTGGCTCAGCCAAACGCGGCACAAAAGAAGAGCAAAAACTGGCGGATGGCATCGCATCGAGAGTGCTCGATATTGAAATCAGCTTCAGAGACCAAGTCTACGCATATCAAGAACTAAATCTCATCGGTGCGGGCGTCGCCGTGCGCGCGTTCACCATGCACGAGCTCATCGCCGAAAAAATGCGCGCCCTGCTGCAACAACCAATTAGAAAGCGCTATCGCCGTCAGGACGTCTATGACATCGCCTATCTGATCGATGACCATGATTTTAGCGGGGCCGATAAAGCCGCAATTCTGGCAACACTGATCGAAAAATGCCGAAGCCGGGGTATTGAGGCAAAGCAGGAGTCCGTGGACGACCCAGAAATCAAGCGGCGCGCAGCAGCCGACTGGGACACGATGGCCTTGGAAGTGAGGGATCTGCCGCCTTTCGAAGAGCGCTTCACCCTCATGCGCGACCTGTACGTTTCGCTGCCGTGGGATGACTCTCAGAAAGCCCCTTAATTTATGAATTTATTCAGTCGAAAGACCCTGAAGCGCCACATCAAAGCCGATCCGATCCCCTCAGATCATCTGGCCGCACAGGAAGCCTGGGAAGAGCTGATCACCTCGGGTCGGATTGAGAGCCTGAAGGAAACCCTCGGCGTACGTTGGGACAGACATCCGGTACTAGAAAGAGGCAAGCCCGTATCGTATTAGGTAGGGCGGTAACCAACCCGCGGATGAGAGCATGAAAACCATCGGTTCGAGACGCTCGTCTCCAGCGCCATGCACAGGCTACATATTTTGACCATCCCGCGCCAGCGGGGTAGTCTAATCGTGTCGAGGAAATCAAAAACGCTCATGAGAACGTACGATCCTGCCCCCTACCGGAGCAGACCCCATGATGGCAAGTGCGGTCATCCGAAAACCTGAAATCCCGTGCTTTGTCCTGAACTCACGGGTTCGCGTCGCCGATTGGGAGCAGGTTTACGGAACCCATCAAGGCCAGCGGCAAGTATCGACGCCGCGATCAAAGGCCGGACACAGGACTGTACTGACCAACCGCGCAATCAACGCATTTTTTCTTGCAAAGCAGATGCGATCCACACAGGACAGAGCGACCTTTTGCTGGTGCAGCTATTGCTCAAGCCAAGAAGATGAAGGCTTACTTGCGTTGAACACTTGGATGCCATACGTACAACGTGTGCCTACTCGCATCGCCTTATTCTCTCTTCTTGTGCCCGACTATGACGAGGCTCTCGTGTTCTTTCGACGTATCGGGTTCACATGTCGTGAAGACACAGACTTAGGAAACGGCAAACGCTGGGTTCGTATCGCTCCACCTGAGGGAGAGACCGAAATCCTGTTGGCTCGCGCTGTTGGCGACCGTCAACAATCGGCAGTCGGTGAACAAGGCGGTGGACGCGTTTGGCTATTTCTTGAATCGCAAGATTTCGAAAATGATTACAAACGTTTGGAAATGGCCGGTGCAGCCATTGAGCCCCCGCGGAAAGAATCCTACGGACGTGTGGCGGTATGGACTGACCTGTGGGGGAACCGCTGGGACTTAATCCAGTTCGCCCATCCAGACCGTAGCGGCACCGAAACATAGTGATATGTCCTGTCAAGTCTCGTGTCCTAAATCAAATCTCACATTTTGACGTACCACAATTCAGACACGTGCTGCACCCGCCCGCCATCGAGATGTCGGGCTTCCCGCAGTCGCATTGGCCGAGCTGATTAACAGATGTGACCGCGTCTTGATTGTCCATCATCGCGCCTAGCGGCAGGCAAGTTGTCGTGCCACCATCCGATGTCAATTTGCACTCTTTGATCGTTGGCAGCGAGGCATCCTGCAAGATGCTGTCGTAAACATCAGAATTTTCGCGAAAGGTTGTGCAGCCATTCACGCCCAGTGCGGATGCATCTAAATATATCTGTCTGAATGCGCCGTAACTCGTATCGGCGGCTACATTGATGGTTTTTGAAATAGACGAATCCACCCATTTTTGCGCCGCAGCTTGGATAGCTAAGTGA
>CAKMYZ010000030.1 GCA_929200255.1 uncultured Alphaproteobacteria bacterium
CAGCAAAGCGCTGGAGCGGCCATTGGGGCCAGTGCGGCGAAGGTCTGAAAGGTCCGCGACGCGGCCGTCTAATCGACACTAAGGATCAACCTCAACCACCCCGATCTGATTCAAAAACCGTTCTAGCTCGGATCGGTTTTGATCAAAGCTTTTGGTTTTGATCTTGTCAAACTGCTTGCGCAAGGCCTTCTTTTCGTCGCCCTTACAGTCGTTCCACGGGCGGCCTTGCAGCGCCATATGCAGCACATAGTAGCCGATGAAATGGGGTTTTGATCCGCCTTCAAGCAATTTGGCATAGGCTGCGTCTGCACCCATCGCACGCAGCTCTTCTGCGGTGGTGATGCCCACAGATTGCAGTGACGCTTCAAACGCCGGGCCGATGTTTTTGATTGAGGTAAGCGCTGCCATGTCCCGATGATATCGGGTCAGAAAAAAAGGCCAGTGAGATCGGGGACGGATCGGGGAGGGCGATCCTGCTGGCAGTGACCTCACCAGCCTGAAGACGTGTCGTGTCAGATGCTCGCGTAATCCGTATAAACGGGCGTCTGAGGCTTGCCCTGCAACCGGGACGCCGATGGTGTTGGACGTGGCGCTGGGGCAGGCTGAGGTTCAATCGGTTTTGCAGTGGCCATTTTCTGGTCCTTTCGCATACGCGTAGGGTTATCCTACAAAGATTACACCCAATCTGACGAGTATACTGTGCCGCCAACACGGTTGTGACGTGACAAAAATGTGACCATTGCCCTTAGTTCTATGACTTCCCGCGCCGTGGTGTTGCGTTCCCGCCTTTTCCTAAACCCTTGCGTGGTTTGGATTTTCCACCTGGAGGTGTGAACCGTTTAGAGGTGTCTGTGGCGCGACCGGCGGGTTTTCCCCCCGGCTTTCCTGCCCCTGGTTTGCGGGGCTTTGTGTCAGAACTGAAACCTGATTTACCCTTATGTGGCGGTTTTTTACCGCCAGGTTTACCTTTGTAAGGGGGCTTTTTGCGTTTTTCTGTCAGGGCCTCACCATGATCGCGGCGTTCTGGCTTATGGCGCGGTTTACGCGCTTTGTGGTCGTCTGCGGCACCGGGAATCGGTTGAATTGCAGCGATGTCATCCTGTTGGGACGGCGGCGGCGGAGATTGGTCGCGCGGGGCATGCCGTTTGGGTTTGCTATCGCGCTGTGACTTACTTCCGTGGTCACGCTTGGGGCGGTTGTCATAGTCCCGCTTGGTCTTGCGCGGGCCGCGTTCGCCCAGCTGTGGCGCGCCGTCAAGCGCGGTAAGCGTCGCCTGGTTTTCCAACCGCATGTCACTGCCGACAGCACGCAGGAAGCCGGCCACCGCAGGCTCCGAAATTTCGACAAAAGTCTCGTTGGGCTGAATGCGGATCGCGCCAATCTCGTTCTTGGTAATGTCGCCAGCCTTGCAGATCATCGGCAGCAGCCAACGGGCCTCGGCCTTGCCTTCACGACCCACATCGACGCTGAACCATTTGGAGGGGCCAAAGGATTTCGCCTCGCGTGGCTTGCGTTCTTTGGCAGCGGGGCCATCTTTGTATTCGGAAATGAATTCAGGTGCCGATTGCTTGCCCGCATAGAGGCGCAGGTAAGCGGCGGCGATTTTCTCGGGGGTGTGCTGTGCCAGCAAGCGCGCCGCGAAGGCCTGTTCGTCTTCTGTAAAATCTTCGGACCAGACCGCATCCGTCAACAGGCGTTCTTCGTCCTTGGCAGTCACCTCGTCAGCGGTGGGCGGCACCGACCATTCCGCAGTCAGCTTCCCCCATTTGAGAAGGTTTTCACCGCGCCGTTTCATCTTGGCAGGCACGATCATGGCCGAAATGCCCTTGCGCCCGGCGCGCCCTGTGCGGCCAGAGCGGTGCAGCAGAGTTTCGGCGTTGGTTGGCAGCTCAGCGTGGATCACCAGTTCAAGGTTCGGCAGGTCGATCCCGCGCGCGGCCACATCGGTGGCCACACAGACCTTGGCGCGCCCGTCGCGCATGGCTTGCAGCGCGTTGGAACGTTCGGCCTGGCTAAGCTCACCCGACAGCGCCACAACGGCAAAGCCGCGATTGGACAGCCGCGTTGTCAGCCGTGTCACCATGGCCCGGGTGTTGGCGAAGACGATGGCGTTGGGGGCATCGTAGTAGCGCAGCACATTGATGATGGCGGCGTCGACGTCGTGATTGGCCACGGAAAGCGCGCGATATTCGATATCGCTGTGTTGCTTTTCCTTGGTTGCTGTCGCAATGCGGACGGCGTCACGCTGGTAGGACTTTGCCAGTTTCGCGATCATCGGCGGCACAGTGGCCGAAAACATCAGGGTGCGGCGGGTTTCGGGCGCTTCGCCAAGGATGAATTCAAGGTCTTCGCGAAAACCCAGGTCAAGCATTTCATCAGCTTCGTCCAGCACCACCGCCTTGATCTCGGACAGGTCAATTGTGTTGCGCATGATGTGATCGCGCAGGCGTCCCGGTGTGGCCACAACGATATGCGCGCCACGTTCCAGACTGCGGCGCTCATCGCGGAAATCCATGCCGCCAACACAAGAGGCGAGGGTGGCGCCAGCACCGGCATAAAGCCACTGCAACTCGCGTTTCACCTGTAAGGCCAGTTCGCGGGTCGGCGCGATGATCAGGGCCAGCGGTGCGCCGGCCGGGCCAAACTGGCCATCCTCGCTAAGGATTGTGGGGCCGATGGCAAGTCCAAAGCCAACGGTTTTGCCTGATCCGGTTTGCGCTGATACCAGAAGATCCTGACCGACAAGCGCCTCATCCGTGACGGCCTCTTGCACAGGTGTCAGGTCAGTATAGCCTTGTTTGGTGAGGGCATCGGCGAGGGTCGTGATCATGGCGCGGGCTTTCTGGCGGCGGGTAAGGCCCGCGCACTACGCCTCTGCGGCGGGTTTGTATAGGGGGAATAACCGTTCCGTCTGGTTTGCCGGGGCAATATCAGTCGTTCTCACGCGGGTATTGCTGCAGCTCCGCAAAAGGTGGCAGCCAGTTTTCGCGCCGGTCGGTCCAGATCTCATAGGTTGGGGTGAAGACATCCGGCTGGTCCAGCGCGCCAAGATGCAGTTCCACCTCATCCCCGGTGCGGGCAAAGACAGAAGACCCGCAGGTGGAACAGAAATGGCGACCTTCATACTGCTGCGTCTCGCCTGTGACACGAATGGATGCGGCATCAAAGATCGCTGCCGCAAAAAACAGCGCGCCGTGATGTTTGCGGCAATCCAGACAGTGGCAGAGACCGACCCGTTTGGGCGCACCTGTTGCCGTAAACCGAACCTTGCCGCACAGGCACCCTCCGCAGACGTTTTTCATAGTGCTCTCTACTCTTTGGCGCCGGTTGTGGCCTGCGCAAACCACGCATCGATGCGCGCCTTCAGCGCGGCCCAGATTGCTGGCGCGCCGCGCTCAACCTTGGCACCAACGCGGGATTGTAGTTGTGCTGCCGTCACATTGTATTCAGGCCATGTGCCACCGCCCGTTTCAAGGTTTGACACAACAGGCTGCACCCTATCGATGGATTTGGCAAAGATCGCATCATCCGTTTCAGCCGCTTCGAATTCATCCCAAAGTGCGCGGAACGCTTGCGCTTGATCACCCGGCAGCAGCCCGAAAATACGGGTTGCGGCGGCTTGTTCGATAACGTCGGTTGCGGCCGGGTCATGATCGCCGTGGATCGGGTTGTCGCCCGCGTCGATTTCAACAAGGTCATGGATGAGCAGCATCTTGATGACCCGGTCGAGGTTGATAGGGCGGTTGGCGTGCTCGGCCATGACCATTGCGTAGAGGGCGATATGCCAGCTATGTTCGCCGGAGTTCTCTCGGCGTGTCCCGTCGCAAAGCGTGGTGCCACGCAGAACGGATTTCAGCTTGTCAGCCTCAGTCAGAAAGGTCAGCTGCGCATCGACCCGGTCCATGGTGATTACTTCCCGCGTGTGGTGCGGGATGGGACAATCTGTTGGCCAGCAGTTGGGGGGCTCTTGCTTCCATGGTCGCCGGTCCCGTCAGCAGACGGATCGATATCCTTGAGCGAGGCGTCTTCGATCTGGACGAGGTCTTGAGCTCTGCCGTCGCCCAGATGAATAGTGCCCGTTTCCACGGGCTCAGGTTCTGTGGCGGCGTCATCCATTTCCGGTGGTTCGGCGTCCGCCTGTCCGGGCGACCGGTTCTTGAGCAACTCGCGTGCGCGCCGCTCGGCGCGGCGGACGCGGATCGCTGTCATATAGGCCTCTTGCAGGGTCTGGGATGACGCCCCAAGGATTTCGCTGATATTGTCGATGATGGTCTCATCACCGCTGCGCTTTTCATCGGCCAATGCAAGATCGGCCAATTCGCCGGCAACCCTCATGACATATTCGTCGGCCATGGCTAGCGCGTGGTTTCTGTCAGGCGACGGCGCACGTAAGTGCGCACCGTGTCAATCATCGGATCCATATGCGGGTCTTCGAAGAAATGCCCGGCGCCTTCCATCTCATCATGGGTGATGGTGATGCCCTTCTGCTCGTGCAGCTTGTTCACCAGGTTTACCGTATCCGCAGGGGGCGCCACCCGGTCGTTTGAGCCGTTGATGATCAGCCCCGAAGACGGGCAGGGTGCAAGGAAGCTGAAGTCATACATGTTGGCCGGTGGCGAGACAGAGATAAAGCCCGTAATCTCTGGTCGGCGCATCAGAAGCTGCATGCCGATCCATGCCCCGAACGAGAAACCGGCGACCCAGCAGTGTTTGGCGTTACTGTTCATCGATTGCAGATAGTCGAGGGCTGAGGCCGCATCCGACAGCTCTCCCACACCCTGATCATATTCACCTTGAGACCGACCAACGCCGCGGAAGTTAAACCGCAGCACGGTGAACCCCATGTTATAGAAAGCATAGTGCAGGTGATAGACCACGCGGTTGTTCATCGTCCCGCCGAACTGCGGGTGCGGATGCAGCACGATGGCGATCGGCGCGTCGCGGTCTTTTTGCGGGTGATAGCGCCCTTCAAGGCGTCCTTCTGGGCCGGGGAAGATGACTTCGGGCATACTTGGTCCGTCGCTCCTTTGCGCGTCCGTGGCATTCTTGACGAAAACGCTCGGACACTTTAGAAAGATTCTAAATTGGGCCGCGCGCAATCTCGCGTGGTCAAGGTGAAGTAATGACGCAAGGCTGCGCCGTCAATGAAATAGCGCCAGTGGCGCGTCGAGATTCTGCCTGCTGCCGGGGGATGATGCATGAAATTAAGCACCAAGGGCCGTTACGCGATGGTCGCTCTGGCCGATCTTGCGTTGCAGGAAGACGCTGCATTGGTCAATTTGACCGAGATTTCCAAGCGCCAGGATATCTCATTGGCGTATTTAGAGCAGTTGTTTGTGAAACTGCGCCGCGCGGGTCTGGTGGATTCGGTGCGCGGGCCCGGTGGTGGATATCGCTTGGCGCGCCCACCGTCTGACATTCGGGTGGTTGAGATTTTGGGTGCGGTGGATGAAACCGTATCGGCCATGCACAAAGGGGCAGGGGCATCCGGTGCGGCATGTGGATCGCGCGCGCAATCCATGACCAACCGGTTGTGGGAGGGGCTGAGCGCCCATGTCTATGTGTTCCTGCATCAGGCACGACTGTCGGATGTGGTGAGCAATGAACTGGCCCCATGCCCGGCGGTGCCTGCACTGTTTGAAGTGGTGGATGACGCGTAATGCGAAGCGCTACATCTGGTACACCACGCATTCGCGTCGTAACACCAAAGCAGGACCACGGTTCGTGGGAGGCTGCGGTGACACATGCGTCACGTGTATCAAATCCAGTCAGCCGTTTTGGCGCGCAATTTGCGGCGCTCGCTGACAAAGTTGCGATGGGTCCGGACGATTGTCTTATCTACGTTGCACGCCGCGTCGCAGAGACCCGTCAGGCGCGTAATAGAGCAGGGTGGCTTGGTGGACGCCTCGTAAACTGGATGGTTGGCGAAGACCCTGAGTACGTCAGGGTTTCTGGCGCGGTCTTGGAGAATGCCCTGACTTGGCTTGGGGAAGATGTACCCGAGGATTTTCCACGCGGTGCTGAACTTGAACTGGGTTTCGATGTCGCCATGCAGCTTGATGTCGATTTGCGGGCGAAGGCAAAAGTGGAAGGCATTGCGAAGTGAGTCGAACTTATCTGGATCACAATGCGACGACGCCGCTCAGGGCTGAGGCCCGCAGTGCGATGCTGGACGCCATGGATGTTGTGGGCAATCCCTCTTCAGTCCATGCTGAAGGGCGTGCCGCCAAGGGCATTGTTGAAACCGCGCGGGCACAGGTGGCTGAGGCCGTTGGTGCCGCGAATGCCGATGTTGTATTTACCTCCGGGGCGACGGAGGCCGCGGCGCTGGCTTTGGCCGGGCGCGATTTGAATGCAGCGCCGATTGAGCATGACGCCGTGCACGCCTGGGTTAAGGCAGAATTGCCGGTTGTGGATGGGGCGGTGCAGGTCATTGATCCGGCGGCGTCCACAGTGCAGCTTGCCAACTCTGAAACCGGGATCATTCAGGATTTACCGCAGGGTTTGGCGGTGAGCGACATCACGCAAGGTTTTGGCAGGCTGCCGTTTGCGTTTTCATGGGCCGGGGTTGGGATGGTGTTCCTATCGGCGCATAAATTTGGTGGCCCCAACGGCGTTGGCGCGCTGATCTTTCCGCAAGGCACGGAAATTGCGGCCCAAATCAAGGGCGGCGGTCAGGAAATGGGCCGTCGGTCCGGCACCGAGAACGTGGCTGCCATCGCGGGAATGGGTGCCGCAGCAGTGGCCGCGCAAAAAGATTTGGCCGATGGCAAATGGGACCGGGTTGCCAAACTTAGAAATATTCTAGAAAACGCCATTGAGGCTGCCGAAAATGAGACTATTTTTGTCGGGAAAGAGTTTCAGCGTTTGCCAAACACCAGTTGCTTTGCGTCACCAGGGTGGAAAGGTGAGACGCAGGTCATGGCGATGGATCTGGCAGGGTTTGCGATTTCGGCAGGGTCTGCCTGTTCCAGTGGCAAGGTCAAGACCAGCCGGGTTTTGAAAGCGCTGGGGCTAGACGATGAAGTTGCAGCAAGCGCCGTGCGCGTGTCGTTGGGCGTTGAGACAACAGAAGACGAGGTCATGCGCTTTGCGCAGGCCTGGAGCGAAAAGAGAGCACGGCGCAGAGCCGCTTGAGAGGAACAGGATATGGCAGCTTTGGATGATGTTGCGGTCAAGGAAGGCGTTGATCAAGAGACCGTGGATGCGGTCAAGGAACTCTCTGGTGCTTATAAATACGGCTGGGAAACCGAGATCGAGATGGAATATGCGCCCAAGGGCGTGACCCCCGATATCGTGCGCCTGATTTCGTCCAAGAACAATGAACCGCAGTGGATGACCGATTGGCGTTTACAGGCCTTTGAACGCTGGGAAAAGATCGAAGAACCCACATGGGCGATGGTCGACTACCCTGACATCGATTTTCAGGACATCTACTACTACGCCCGCCCCAAAAGCATGGAAGAGAAGCCCAAGTCACTGGACGAGGTGGACCCCAAGCTATTGGCAACATACGAAAAACTGGGCATTCCTCTGAAAGAGCAGATGATCCTGGCCGGTGTCGAGGGCGCAGAGGATGCGCCTGCCGAAGGCCGCAAAGTGGCTGTAGATGCGGTGTTTGACAGCGTGTCCGTTGGCACGACCTTCCAGAAAGAACTCGAGAAGGCCGGGGTCATCTTTTGTTCGATCTCGGAGGCGATTGAAAAGCACCCGGAGTTGGTCAAGAAATACCTTGGCACTGTCGTGCCGCCATCAGACAACTTTTATGCGACGCTGAATTCTGCCGTCTTCTCTGACGGGTCTTTCGTCTATATCCCGCCGGGCGTGCGCTGCCCGATGGAACTGTCCACCTATTTCCGTATCAATGCGGAAAATACGGGCCAGTTTGAGCGGACGCTGATCATCGCTGACAAGGGATCATACGTGTCCTATCTGGAAGGCTGCACCGCACCCCAGCGTGATACAGCCCAACTGCATGCCGCGGTCGTTGAGATTATCATCGAGGAAGACGCCGAGGTGAAATACTCCACCGTGCAGAACTGGTACCCCGGTGACGAAAACGGCAATGGCGGTATCTACAACTTTGTCACCAAACGCGCCGATTGCCGGGGCGACCGGGCCAAGGTGATGTGGACGCAGGTTGAAACGGGCTCTGCCGTCACATGGAAATACCCAAGCTGTATCCTGCGCGGTGACGACAGCCAGGGCGAGTTCTATTCCATCGCGATCGCCAACAACATGCAGCAGGCCGATACTGGCACAAAGATGGTGCATCTGGGCAAGAACACCAAGTCACGGATCGTGTCCAAAGGGATCAGCGCGGGCAAAGCGCAAAATACCTATCGCGGTCTGGTGTCGATGCATCCCAAGGCAAAGTCTTCGCGCAACTACACCCAATGCGACAGCCTGCTGATCGGCGATAAATGCGGGGCGCATACGGTGCCCTACATTGAGGTCAAGAATAACAGCAGCCGTGTTGAACACGAGGCGACGACATCCAAAGTGGATGATGACCAACTGTTCTATTGCCGCTCGCGCGGGATGGACGAGGAAGAGGCCGTTGCCTTGGTCGTCAACGGGTTCTGCAAGGACGTGTTGCAGGCTTTGCCGATGGAGTTTGCAATGGAAGCGCAGGCGCTTGTGGCGATTTCGCTGGAAGGGTCGGTTGGATAGACGTGTTCGCGCCTGTGGGGATTAATGCCTTGAGCAACTCTGATCAAAACCGGTCTGCCTTGAAAGAGGTCGCGCCCGACGATCAGCTGCCGTCATGGGATAGTGGTCGGCGGGTGACGCGTTGGCAGTATATCAAGGCAAAACATCCCGCCATTTGGGGCCTTGCCGTTGGTTTCACCGGGACGTTGCTATTGGGGCTTCTGACCCTGATCGCCGGCAGCGTGCCCGCGTGGGAAGACAATGCTGTCGCGCAGTTCTTGGGCGGGATGTACGAAAACCTGATGGTGCTGTCGATTACCGTGATCGTGATCTGCGCCATCTATGGCTTTATGGTTGACGCGTTCACGTTGCGCGATGGTTTTGATCAAGTCTTTCTGGGGCCTGTGGGTGGCCTGATATTGGGCTGGTTCATTGCGTTCAGCGCGGTTGGTTCTATCGAAGATGCGGTGATCACTCTTGGTCCCCAAATTGAAGAGTTGGTGCTGCCAGAGCCCGAGCCCGCATGGTGGGAGGTCTGGAAATGATCGGTGCCGCGCCGTTATCTAAATTCCGCGCATCCGTCACCGCGCGGCCCATTTCTTGCCCCAGTTTGCTGCGATCACGTGGCCAACGGACAAGTAACGGGACGGTGCGCCATGGCTACGGCGAAACAGGATATCAACGACTTCAACGCGCGGATCAAGCGCATCAAGAATCCACGCAACACCTCTTACTACGATCCCGATCTTGGTATGCACGTGCCCAAACGGGTGAGCCGCGACAAGATCAAGAAAAAGACCCAAAAAGAGGAAGAGATCCTCGGGCCGTTGATCGTGTCGATGATTATCGGCGCGCTGGGGATGATGGCCGCACAGGTGCTGCGTATTCGCTATTTCGAGGCCGCAATACCGGAAAACATCGTTTTCCATCTGGAACTGTTCGTCGGCTTCTGGGCTGTGGTGACCCTGTCCGCCCTCATGAACCGACGCACGATCGGGGCGCGCCTGGCGCAAACCGCTGGCCTGCTGATCATGATGACAATGGGGCACAACATCATCTGGCGCTGGCCGGATCAGATGGCGGTGATCTACACACAGGCCTATGTGGACGAGGTATTGGAAAAAACCACGCAACATTCCGTGGTGTATCGCGGACAGGTCTACGGGCTTCCGACCCCACAATCATAAACAACCCAATTTGCAACCAAACCCTGCCGGATGCGTCCGTGCGGGGTTTTTTCGGTTGCGCGTAAATAGAGTATTGAGGAGCAGAAAATGCTGGAAATCAAAGGCCTAGAGGTCAAACTGGAAGAAGAAGACAAGCAAATCCTCAAGGGTGTCGATCTGAAGATTGAACCCGGTATGGTGCATGCGATCATGGGGCCAAATGGCTCTGGCAAATCGACCTTGTCCTATGTTCTGTCGGGCCGTGACGGCTATGAGGTGACGGGCGGTTCGGCGACGCTGGAAGGCAACGATCTGCTGGACATGGAGCCGGAAGAGCGTGCGGCTCTTGGCCTGTTTCTCGCGTTCCAATACCCTGTTGAAATTCCCGGTGTTGGTAACATGACCTTCCTGCGTACAGCCGTGAACGCCCAACGCAAGTCGCGCGGCGAAGAAGAGCTGAGTGCGGCCGATTTCCTCAAAGAGGTGCGTGCCAAGGCCAAAAGTCTCAAGATTGATGCCGATATGCTGAAGCGTCCGGTCAATGTTGGCTTCTCGGGCGGCGAGAAAAAGCGCAATGAAATCCTGCAGATGGCCATGCTGGAACCAAAGATGTGCATTTTGGATGAAACCGACTCTGGCCTTGATGTAGATGCGATGAAATTGGTGTCCGAGGGCGTGAATGCCCTGCGCTCCGAAGGTCGGTCGTTCCTTGTGATCACCCACTATCAACGTCTGCTGGATCACATCAAACCCGATATCGTGCATATCATGGCAGACGGTCGCATTGTGAAATCCGGTGGCCCAGAGCTGGCCCTTGAGGTTGAAAACAACGGATATGCCGACATTCTGGCAGAGGTGGCCTGATGGCACTGGCAAAACTGAAGTCTGATACGACAGAGGCGCGTTTGGCCGGGGTCACCTTGCCAACAGGGGCCGCATGGGCAAACGCCGCGCGTGCGGATGCAATGGCCCGGGTCCGCGAGATGGGCCTGCCGACAAAGCGCGATGAGTATTGGAAGTATACTGATCCGACCACACTGACCGATGCCGCAGTAGGGCAGGCGGCCCTGTTCCACTCCGAGGAAGCCGCACTTTTTGATGCGGTTGACCGTGTGCGCGTTGTCTTTGTCGACGGCGTGTTTGATGCAGAGGCGTCCGATGATCTGGCCGCAGAAGGGCTTGAGATCGAACGCCTGAGCGATGCGATGGCTACCGACATTCACTGGGCCAAGGATGTTTACGGTGTGTTAGAGGCGCGGGGCCAAAAGCCTGTTGCCCGCACATTGGCCGCGCTGAACACCGCGGTGGCGACGGATGGCGTTGTGATCCGGGCAACAGCAAAAGCTGCCAAGCCGATCAATCTGATCTATCTGCATCGTGATGAAACCTCCGATGCGGTTTTGCACAATCTGGTCAAGGTTGAGCCGGGTGCAGAGGTCACATTGTTGGAAACCGGCCCTGCAGCGGCACGGTTTTCCAAACTGCTTGAGGTTGATGTGGCCGATGGTGGCACTTTCCATCATGTCCGGGCACAGGGTCGCGACCATGAACGTCGTGCCGTAACGCACTGTTTTGCAAGAATTGCGGCGGAATCGACGTTCAAATCTTTCACGCTAACCTTCAACGGCGTACTGACGCGTAACGAATGTGTGCTTGAGATTGTCGGCGATGACGCCACTGCCCATGTGGCGGGCGTTTGCGTCGGCGACGGCAAAGATTTCCACCATGATGATACGGTGTTCATCACCCATGATGCAGTGAATTGCGAAAGCCGTCAGGTCTTTAAGAAAGTGCTGCGCAACGGGGCGACAGGCGTGTTTCAGGGCAAGATCCTTGTGAAGGAAGGCGCGCAGAAAACGGATGGCTATCAGATCAGCCAATCACTGCTACTGGATGATGATAGCCAATTTCTGGCCAAACCGGAGCTTGAGATTTACGCCGATGATGTGGCGTGTTCACACGGGTCTACTTCTGGCGCGATTGATGAAACCGCGTTGTTCTATCTGCGCTCTCGCGGGGTGCCGCATGAAGACGCGCGCAATCTGCTGACATTGTCCTTTCTTGCGGAAGCCTTGGAAGAGATTGCGGATGAAGGCCTTGCTGAGGAACTGAGGGACCGGCTGGAAGGCTGGCTGGCCCGTCACCGCTAATGCCAGTCACCCAAGATATCATGCGCACCTGGCGCGGGCCGCGCCGGGTGATGCGCGACCTGCTGGACCAAGGCAGGCGCGAGGATCGGGCGATTGCCTATCTGATGATCAGTTGTTTTCTGATTTTTGTCGCCCAGTGGCCGCGCTTGTCGCGTCAAGCTGCAGGGTTTGAGTTGGCACCGGGCGCAGAGGTGCCTGCGCTGGACCGGCTCATGGCCTATGAGTTCCTGGCGTGGTTGATGATTTGGCCACTGTTTCTCTATATTTTGGCTGCATTGACCCATCTGGTGGCGAAGATACTGGGGGGCAAGGGCGACTATTATGGCGCGCGGCTTGCCCTGTTCTGGAGTATGTTGGCCACAGTACCGGTTTTGCTGTTGCACGGGCTGATGGCCGGCTTTGTCGGGCCGGGCCCCCAAACTAACCTGATAGGGGCTATCTGGGTCGCCGCCTTTACCATTATCTGGGTCCAATCCCTGCGCGAGGCAGAAAGCGGATCATGAATGTGACGTTCCAAAGCTGGATGCAGGCCGTCTGGACCTCGATCATGGAGCCCACCGCCTCTGCGCGTAGGGCGCTGGCGATGCAGGTCCCGCATGATGTGCTTTGGACTGCTTTGGCGCTGACAGCCGTGCTGAACGTCATCTTTGTGAGCACTTTGCAGTATATCACCAAGACCCCCATCGCGATGCAGGATCAGATGCTGCCCACGACGCCCTTTGGCCTTTTGGCTGTGATGGCCGTCTTTCTGGTGATGTTTGTCTTTGCATTGTCGTATGCTGGCCGGATGTTGGGCGGCCATGGCACGGTGAACGGCAGCTTGATACTCATGGTCTGGTTTCAAGCCATCAGCCTGACCCTGGAAGCGGTTCAGATGGTGCTTGTGCTGATCAGCCCGGCGATTGCCGGCATTTTCGGCCTGCTGGCCTTTGGTGCGCTAATTTGGTGTTTTATGAATTTCATCAAAGTCTTGCACGGTTTTGACAATCTGCTCAAGACCACTGTTGTGGTTGCTGTCGCGCTGATCGGAACAGCCCTGCTATCTAGCATTTTCCTGACCGTATTTGGCATCGTAAATGCCGGAGGCCCGACATGAGTTATGACATCGCAAAAATCCGCAGCGATTTTCCTATTCTTGCCCGCGAGGTGAACGGCAAGCCGCTGGTTTACCTCGACAATGGGGCCTCTGCCCAGAAGCCGCAGGTGGTCATCGATGCGGTGACGCGCGGCTATGCAGAGGAGTACGCCAACGTCCACCGCGGTTTGCACTATCTCAGCAATCTGGCGACCGAGAAATATGAAGCTGTGCGCGGGACCATTGCGCGGTTCCTGAATGCGCCTTCTGAGGATGATATCATCATCAACTCTGGCACCACCGAGGGGATCAATATGGTCGCCTACAGCTGGGCCATGCCACGGCTGGAACGGGGGGATGAGATCGTGCTGTCGATCATGGAACATCACGCCAATATCGTGCCGTGGCATTTTCTGCGCGAACGGCAGGGCGTCGTGATCAAATGGGTGGATGTAGATGCCAATGGGGACCTTGATCCTCAGCAGGTGATTGATGCGATCGGGCCCAAGACCAAACTGGTTGCGGTTACCCATATGTCCAATGTTCTGGGCACGGTTGTTGATGTCAAAACCATCACCGCAGAGGCGCATGCAAAGGGCGTTCCTGTTCTGGTGGATGGCAGCCAATCTGCTGTGCATATGCCCGTTGATGTGGCCGACATTGGCTGTGATTTCTATGCGATCACCGGGCATAAGCTCTATGGCCCATCCGGTTCTGGTGCGATCTATGTCCGCAAAGAGCGGATGGCCGAAATGCGCCCCTTCATGGGCGGCGGCGATATGATCCGCGAGGTGACACGCGATGCGGTCACCTGGAATGACCCGCCGATGAAGTTTGAGGCGGGCACACCGGGGATTGTGCAGACCATCGGGATGGGCGCGGCACTTGAATACATGATGGGGGTGGGGCTGGACAGGATTGCAGCCCATGAGAAGGCCATCTGCGATTACGCGCGCGCGCGCCTTGACGGGCTGAACTGGTTAAACGTGCAGGGCCAGTCCGCGACCAAAGGTGCGATCTTTTCCTTCACCCTGGAAGGGGCTGCACATGCGCATGACATCTCGACCGTGCTTGATAAAAAGGGCGTGGCGGTGCGGGCCGGAACCCATTGCGCAATGCCCTTGATGGAGCATATGGGCGTGGGCGCCACCTGCCGGGCGTCATTCGCGATGTATAACACCACCGATGAGGTGGACGTGTTGATTGACGCGTTGGAGCTTTGCCACGACCTTTTTGCCTGAGAACACGCTACTTTGGCGTTGCGAGGGACGGGGCGCGCAGCTATAGACACGCCCAAGCACCCGTAGCTCAGCTGGATAGAGCGCTGCCCTCCGAAGGCAGAGGCCAGAGGTTCGAATCCTCTCGGGTGCGCCAATCTTATTTTGAAAATCAGCACACAGATGTTCTGTTTTCGACAAGGGGATTCCATTTTGTTAGGGATGAGGCTCAAAGCTGTCGTGCGTCGTAGACGACGCAGTCGCCTAAACCGTGGGGCAGAGCGGGCTTGTGCGCGTCGCTGTCGTTGACGCAGAAGACCGTTCCTTTGCGGCTACCATCATCGCTGGAATTCAGGCCGCTTTGGCATAGTCCGGTGAAATACCCAAATCGGTCACAGAAGGCTGATACCTGAACACAGCGAACCGATTGCAGGAGATTTGGCATAGCGTAGGTCTGGATGTTTCAACCTGTCCACCAAGTTGTGACAAGATGGCCCGTGACGCGGGCCTTTTGCGTGGTTAGGTAAGACAGGAAGGAACGCCATATGCTCGACACGACGATGATCTTTGATGCCGGTTTGCTGCCTGCGATGTTGGTTGCCATGCTGGCCGGAATCCTGTCGTTCCTCAGCCCCTGTGTGCTGCCCGTTGTCCCGCCCTATCTGGCCTATATGGGCGGTGTGTCCGTCAGTGAGATGGAAGAAACCACACAGGCCCGGCGGCGAGTATTCCTGTCGGCGGTGTTCTTTGTTCTAGGGCTATCGACGGTTTTTTTGCTGCTGGGTCTCGCCTTCTCGCAGATGGGACGGATGCTGTTGCAGGTGCAGGACTGGTTCATCGTTGTGGCCGGGGCGATGATCATGATCCTTGGTGCGCATTTTGTGGGTGTCTTTCGGATCAGTTTTCTGGATCGGGAGTTGCGTGTTGACGCGGGTGACAAGGGCGGATCCGCATTTGGTGCCTACCTTTTGGGGCTTGCCTTTGCCTTTGGCTGGACACCCTGTCTGGGCCCGATCCTTGGTGCGATCCTCAGCCTTGCAGCCTCGGAAGGTGATGTGTTGCGCGGGACGGTGCTTTTGGCGGTTTATGCGCTTGGCCTTGGTATCCCGTTTTTGCTGGTTGCAGCGTTCTTTCCGTGTCTCAAAGGTGTAATGGGTTGGATGAAGCGCCATATGGACCGGATTGAAAAAGCCTCTGGTCTGCTGCTCTGGACTGTTGGTTTGATGATGATCACGGGCCAGTTTGCCGCACTCAGTTATTGGCTGCTTGAGCAATTTCCCGCCCTTGCACTGGTGGGTTGATCCGCGTGCCGCTAACCTAGACCCGGCATCAGTATGGGGCAGGGATGAGCGCAACCAATCAACAGGTCACAAGACGCCGGGTTTTTCATATTCCCGGCTATGATCCGATGCATCCCAGACGGTATCGCGAGCTTTATCGCAAAGAGGCTGCGGCACAGGCGGACATCAGCGGTTATGAGATTGCCGTGAAGGCGGAAACTGCCGAGGACAGCTTTCGCTGGTCGGTGGCCGCACGGATCGATGGGCAGCCTGCGCTGGCGCAGGTCGATGTGCTGGTCTGGTCGGATATTGTGCGCGACAGCATGGCGCAATCGATCCCGGCAACCTATTGGCAGCTTCTTCACACATCATGGATATACATCCGTACCGGCACGTTGCGGCGCTTGATGTGGATGCGTAAGGGGCCGGTGATAGCGGCCCTTTATCCGGTACTGATGCTTTTGGCGCAGCTTGCTGTGGCGATTTTGGCAGGGGCGCTGGTTGGCGGGCTTGTCTATCGGTTGGTCATGGGCGCGCTAGGGCTTGTGGGGCTAACGGACGGCGCGGTTTTCGACAGTGTTGGATGGGTGGCCTGGGGCCTTTACTGGGCGTTGTTTGTGGTCTGCCTCACCGTGCTGTTGCGGTGGTTCAAGGCGAAAGACAACAGACTTTTTGCTTACTACCTGATGCATGATTATGCGTTTTCCGCCCGGCTGCGCGGTGAAAACCCGCCAGAGTTGGAAGAACGGATGGGCCAGTTTGCCCAAGCCATCGCGGCAGCGCTTGCCGATGAGGTGGATGAGGTATTGGTGGTCGGCCATTCATCGGGTGCGCATCTGGCGGTGTCGATCCTGGCGGACGTGATCCGGGCCGGGCATGTGAAAGCTGACGGCGCGCGGTTGGCGTTTTTGTCGCTCGGGCATGTCGTGCCGATGATGTCGTTCCTGCCGCGTGCGCGACGTTTGCGCCGCGATCTTGCGTTTTTGGCCACGCAGGAGAACTTCACATGGGTTGATGTTTCGGCACCGGGGGATGGTTGCTGTTTTGCGCTGTGTGACCCCGTCGGCGTCAGTGGTGTCACACCGCCGGGCAAACGCTGGCCCCTGGTGATTTCCGCGGCTTTCACCCAAAGCCTGTCACCCGCAAAGTGGACATCACTGCGATGGCGGTTTTTCCGGCTGCATTTTCAATATCTTTGCGCATTCGATCAGCCCAAGGACTACGATTACTTTCAGATCACCGCGGGGCCGCTATTCCTGCGTGAACGGTTTCGGGGGCGCGGCCCCTCGAAATCCAGGATCGATACGCCTGTGTCAAAATACACCGCGATGCTGCCGTGACAGTGCTGCCCCCGAAACCGGCCCCCCGCCCCGAAAAGGTTTCGCTTTGGCGGTATCTGCGGTTGTTCAGACGGGATATTCTGTCAGCTCAACCTGCCAAGCTTTACCGCGCCTGGATGGCCGAGTTCCGCACGCCGTTCTTTCGCAGCTATCTGGTGAACGATCCTGTATTGGTCAAAGAGGTCTTGCGTGGCAATCCTGATGCCTACCCGAAGTCCGATCGGATAGGGGCGGGATTGCGGCCGCTCTTGGGGAACAGTGTTTTCCTGACCAATGGTGCAATCTGGAAGCGCCAACGCCGGATCATTGACCCGGCCTTCGAAGGGGGCAGGCTGCGCGATACCTACCCCGGTATTCTTGCGGCAACAAACGCGGGGGTGAGCCGTTTTGCCGCCATCGCGAATGACGAACCGCAGGAGGTTGAGGCGCTCACCAGCCACATCGCGGCGGATGTGATTTTTCGCACGTTGTTCTCGATCCCGATCGAGGATGAGATCGCGCAAGAGGTCTTTGCAGCCTTTCGCGATTATCAGCGTAGTCAGCCGATCCTGAACCTTGCCGCCTTCATTCCTGGTCCCAATTGGATGCCCCGGTTCTTCAAGCGGCGAACGCGCCAGACGGCACGGCGCATTCGGCAACTCATCACACAACTTGTGGATCGACGGTTGGAATTGATTACCGCAGGCGCTGCGCCTGATGATCTGGCCACAAAGATACTGACGACAGCAGATCCCGAAACGGGTGAAACCTTCACACGTGCCGAAATGGTCGATCAGGTCGCGATCTTTTTTCTGGCGGGACATGAAACCAGTGCGTCGGCTATTGCATGGGCACTATATCTTTTGGCGACGCATCCGGAATGGCAGGACCATCTGGCCGCAGAGGCGGCGGCGTTCTCTGGCGATTTTGCGGACCTGTCGCAGTTGAAGCAAACGCGCGATGTGTTCCGCGAGACACTCCGCCTTTACCCGCCGGTTCCGATGATGGTGCGCGAGACCCAGGAGGAGACGACATTCCGTGGCCGGCGGATTAAGCGAGGGGCACAGGTCGTGCTGTCACCCTGGCACCAACACCGGCATATCCGATTGTGGGACGATCCAGATGCGTTTGACCCGGCGCGCTGGAAAACAGAGGCCGGCAGTCAAAGCGCGCGCGATGCATACATGCCGTTTTCCGCCGGGCCACGGGTCTGTACCGGGGCGGGGTTTGCTATGATCGAAGGCGTGGTCGTGTTGGCGGGGTTGCTGCGGGCCTACCGGTTCACGCCTGTTGATGGTCGGGTTCCGGTTCCCGTTGCACATCTGACGGTGCGCGCGCGCTGTGGGATCATGCTCCGAATCGGGCGACGAAACGCATTATCTGTTTCCAGTTTGGATACAGAGTAGGATAAAGTCGCCCATCACGATATTGTCAGAAACGCATCGGCAATCTTCCACTCATTGGTTAACGTACATATTATTTATATATATCAGATGGTTGAATGGTAGTTCTTCAGAATTCGATGCGAGTTTTGTCCGTTATCGAATTGTGCCGTTAATCTTTTTATGGCACGACTGTGGCGCAGTTATGTTAGTTTCTTTTTGTTAGTTAGCCGGGGGTCACAATGACAATCTCTCTTCCAGGATCTTCTCGTGGTGGATTGTTCGGGCGCAAAAAGAAGAAAGCGCTTGATCTGAATATCACCAGGACGAAGGCACCTCTCGAAGGTGAGCAATTGGCGCGTTTGTTCGACAAATCGACGCCTAAGCCAAAGGCGGTCAAACCCGCCAAGATGAATGCATCTGAGACGCGCGACCGCGATCGCTTGTCATCACTGCGCGGTGCGCTTTACGCCAAGGACTGATCGCGGTCCAAGGCGCGTTCCAGAACATAAACCCTGATTGCAGACGCGAGGCCGATATCGCCGCGCGTCGCGTCTATTTCAGCGGCCAAACCATTGATGGTTTTTTCATCGGTTTCCACAATCTGGCGAAATTGATCCCAAAAAATGTCTTCCAATGACACGCTCGTGCGGTGGCCGCGCAGGGTGAGTGAGCGTTTGATGGGGCGGCGTTGGGTCATTCTTCTTCGAACCTCAGTTGTGATAAACGCTTGCTGGCCTGTTCGGCCTGAGACGCCTCAAGCACTTGTTGGGCCTTGCTGCGGCCAAAGCGAACGGCATTTGCGTCCGCCTTGGCCTTTGCCTCGGCCCGCGTCTTGGCTTTGCGTGCTTTGTTGAGGTTGATCGGCTTCATTTGGGTCCGATCATGTCCTCTGGGCGCACAACGTCGTCAAATGTGGCCTCATCCACGAATCCCAGTTTGATCGCCTCTTCCTTGAGGGTGGTGCCGTTCTTATGCGCGGTCTTGGCGACGGTTGTTGCGTTGTCATAACCGATTGTGGGGGCAAGTGCCGTCACCAACATCAGTGATTCCCGCATCAGTTTTTCAATTCGGGTCCGGTCAGCCTGAATGCCAGTGACACAATTATCAGTGAAAGTGACAGAAGCGTCGCCAATTAACTGCATGGATTGCAACACGTTATAGGCCATCATTGGTTTCATCACGTTCAGTTCGAAATGCCCCTGACTGCCTGCAAACCCCACGGCGGCATCATTGCCCATGACATGGGTGCAAACTTGCGTCATCGCCTCAACCTGTGTTGGATTGACCTTGCCCGGCATGATCGACGATCCGGGCTCGTTTTCAGGTAACATCAATTCGCCCAAACCACACCGCGGGCCCGAACCCAACATGCGGATGTCCGCGGCGATCTTGTAGAGGCTGGCCGCCACCGTTTTAAGCGCGCCTGACATTTCGACCAGCGCGTCATGAGCGGCGAGCGCCTCGAACTTATTGGGCGCTGTCACGAAGGGCAGGCCGGTGATTTCGGCCATATTGGCGGCAACTGTTTCGCCCCAACCTTTGGGCGTGTTCAACCCGGTGCCAACAGCTGTCCCACCCTGAGCCAATTCATAAATCGCGGGCAGGGCGGCTTTGATCCGTCGAATGCCCATGGCAACCTGATGAGTGTAGCCAGAAAACTCCTGGCCAAGCGTCAGCGGTGTCGCATCCATTGTGTGGGTGCGGCCGATCTTGATGATGTCGCCAAAATCCTTGGTCTTTTGGGCCAAGGCGTTGTGTAGCTTTTCAAGCCCCGGCAGCAACACATTATGCGCGGTTGTGGCCACGGCGATATGCATTGCCGTGGGGAAGGTATCGTTCGAAGATTGCCCCATATTGCAATGATCATTGGGGTGAACAGGGTCCTTGGATCCAATCGTGCCGCCCAGCATCTCAATCGCACGGTTCGAGATCACCTCATTGGCGTTCATGTTCGATTGTGTGCCAGATCCGGTCTGCCAGACGACGAGCGGAAAGTGGTCATCAAGCTTGCCCGCGACAACCTCTGCCGCGGCGGCAATCATGGCGTCGGCCAGTGCCGGATCAAGCTTGCCGCGCGCCTTGTTGGCCATCGCACAGGCCTGTTTGATCACACCAAGCCCGCGGATAATCGCGACCGGCTGCTTTTCCCAACCGATGGGGAAATTCATGATCGAGCGCTGTGTCTGCGCGCCCCAGTACCGATCCGAGGGCACCTCCAAAGGACCAAAGCTGTCGGTTTCAGTGCGTGTATCGGTCATGGGAACACCTTATCGTTGCTGGTTGTGCGCAGGGATATCCAATCGGGCTGGCGAAGGCAAACAATGACAGAGTGGTTGGTTCGTGGTGAAATGGCCGCATTGAAAAAAGGAGATTTGTCGTGTTTGGATTGGATCCCGATAAGGAAAAACCTTTTGATCCCAAATGGGTAAGCCCGCCCGTCGCCGAGGCTTTGCGCAATCAGCGCATCGTGATTTCCGTCATTGGCCTGACGGCGATTCTGTTACCGCCAGCACTCATCATTGTTGATCGTTACTCGGATCATCCGTGCTTTCGCAACAGCCTAAGCCACTACTACTACAGCCAATTCGCAGGTGTTGTCTTTGTCATGACCTTGGCGTTTATCGGCGTGCTGTTGTCCTCTTACCGGGCAGAAGCGCGGGCTGTTCGCTATCTTGCGATGGCAGGGGGCATCGCGGGATTGTTGGTTGCCGTCTTCCCGACAGAGAATGCGGGCTGCTCGGAAGCAATCTTTAATGCTCGCATGTTTGGGGCGATTGATGCTGAGCAGCCAACCGTTGTCTTCAGAACGGCCTTTGAGTTGTTCCCCGGTGTCGGGATGATCCACTACGGCGCGGCGTTTGTGCTGTTTTCGATCATGTTCTATTTTTGTGCGGTCATCTTTCGACACTTCGGAGAGAGTGACAAAGATCCGCAAACGCAAAAACTCACCCGCGTCAAATCATGGCGTAACCGCATCTATGCGGCCTGCGCCTTGGTGATCGCCGTGGCAATGATTGTGATGGGGCTCAGCCAGCTGGACGCGTTGCGCGGGTTCTTTTCGCAACGGGTCATCCTTTATGGCGAATGGGCCGCCCTGTTCGCCTTTGGTGCGGCATGGTTGGTCAAGGGCCGCGTGTTCAATACGTCGTTGCGGTCCTGCCCCTAGGGCTTGCGAAACTGATCGAGGCTGACAACTTCCGCTTCTTTCGGCGCACTTTCGGGGTCGTCATCCGGTTCGACCATCTCTTCCATCGGGGCTTCTTCGGCGACGGTGGCGGGTTCAGCGGCATCGTCGTCCTGTGTTTCAAAACGCAGGCCGAATTCAACCGATGGATCGACGAACGTCTTGATCGCATCATAGGGCACATAGAGCGTTTCAGGGTTATCCCCAAAATTCAACGTGATGGTGAACCCTTCGTTTGTGACCTTAAGGTCCGCAAACCAGTGCTGCACAACGATCGTCATCTCGCCGGGATAGCGATCTGACAGCCAGTCGGCGATTTCAACATCCGGATGCATCGTGTCGAAGGTGATAAAGAAGTGATGCGCCCCGGGCAGCCCTTCTTTTTGCACATCCGTCAACACGTTCTGGATCAAGCTGCGCATTGCGCTGTGCATCAGATTTCCATAATCGATCGTGGTGGTCACAGTGCATATCCCCTTCGTTCAGGGTTAACATAGGGGATTCCTTGGGCGTGAAAAGGGGCGGATTACACCAAAGCCGAACCAAGGCTCACAAACAGGCTCAGTGCCGCCGAAATGAGCAGAACCAATGGCAGCGACCAACGCCGCCAAAGCAGCAGCAGGGCCGCAATCACGGCCAGCGCCAAGGCAAGCGGGTTCAATGTGCTTAGCTCAGGAAGCACCGTTTTGATGGGGCCGGTGGTGACAGGGTTGACCGTCCCAAAAACCACATGCAATGCGAACCACAACGACAGATTGGCGATCACGCCGACAACGGCTGCGGTGATCGCGGCCAAGGCCGCGCGCAAGCGTGGTTTGCCATCCAGCCAATCGATCAGCGGCGCGCCTGCAAATATCCAGATGAAGCAGGGTACAAATGTTACCCAAAGTGTCAGCAGCCCCGCAAGCACGGCCATGCCGGGCCCGGCTTCGGCCAATCCTGCAATCATTCCCACGAATTGCGTCACAAGGATCAATGGCCCCGGCGTTGTTTCTGCCAATCCCAATGCATCCATCATCTGGGATGTACTTAGCCAACCAAACCCAACCACGGCCTCTTGGGTCACATAGGCCAGAACCGCGTAGGCCCCACCGAATGTGACCACCGCAAGGGTCGAAAAGAAGACAGCGACATCCATCAGAAAGGTATTGCCAGCGGCTACAATAGGCGCGAAAGGCGCGGCCCAGATCATAAGGCCGATCAGTAGAACACGCAGACTGCCGCGCAAGTTTCCGGGGGGCGGGGAAGCCGTGGTTTCTTGACCATCCGCACCAATTGCCCCGGCAATCGCAGCAAGTGCGACCACAAGCGGGAAGGGTAGGGCAAAGACAAAGAGTGCAATAAAGGCGCAGGCGGCAATCAGGATGTGCTTTTGCGATGTCAGCGCCCGCCGGCCGATTTTGATCAGCGCTTCGATCACGATGATCACAACGGTGGCTTTCACGCCCAGAAATAGGGCCTGAACCGCGGGTAAACTGCCGTAGGCACCGTAGGCCAGCGCCAGTGCAAAGATCACCACTGCGCCGGGCAGCACAAACAACCCGCCCCCGATCAGCCCCCCGATAATGCCCTGCCGTCTCCACCCGGCATGGGTGGCCAGTTGCATGGCCTCGGGGCCCGGTAAGAGCATGCAAAAGGACAACGCGCGCAAGAATTGTTGTTCTGTCAGCCATTCCCGATTTTCGACCAGTTCCTTGTGCATCAGGGCGATTTGTGCCGCAGGGCCACCAAAGGACAAAAGCCCGATACGCCCGAAGACGCGGATCAGTTCGGCGGGGGGAGTCTGATTGAAATCAGCCACGGGTGCATCCCTTCTGAAGTGGTCAGCGGATGCGACACTTTGGCCAGGGCCTTACAGGGTGTTCGCGGACCCCATGGACCATTCATGCGAGATCGGTCTGATGACGTCAAGCCTATCCAAAGATCCGGCTGATCTCACGCAGGATCTTGGCACGCAGCGTGGCGGGGTATTCGCGGTGGGTGCGGGCGGTCATGACAAAGCCGTTACGGGTGATGACGGAACTGCGGTAGAAGTTGGTGATTGCCACCCCCATGGATTCAATGGCGATGCCATTGATGGTGACGCCTGCACGTTCGGCTGCATTGCGTGCGGCGCGCACATCCGATCCGCCGTTGGGTGTACCGTCGCCCGAGACATCAATCACCCGGCGCGCGCAGTTGGTGACCTGATCAAACAGCCCCAGCGAAAAGTAGATTGCCTCGGCCGGGGCGGTGTCCGACAGCACAAAAGCACGGGGCATTTGCCGGGCCTGGTCAGAAAGCGATTGGGCGTCCAATGCCGTTCGCACCTGCGTCCATGGAATAGAGACAGTCTGCCTGTCCGCACCCGACCATTGCACCACAGCGATAGTCGTGCCACCCGCAACCATTGTATTGACAATTTCGGGGTCTTGCAGGGCATCCGCCAAGCCGTCCGTCTGCAGGCGGTATTCGGCAGAATCAATTGAGTTGGACACATCGATTGTCAGGATCAGCGCCGTATCGCAGGCCGCAGCAACAATCGGGGCCGCAGACAGCAGGGCGGCACATGCAAACCGTAGAATTCTCATCGGTTTATGGTGCGCAGACTGCCACAGCATTGCAAGTCACAATGGCTTTGCTCAGGCAATTCAAAGAGGGGAAGTGCAGGTTTCTGTTGCCAGGTACCTGCGAACCCCGCCTTAGGTCGCAAAACCCAAGGAGTTAAAGTTCGATATTAGGCACAGCTTACGCTGCGACTGCCATCGGTGCATTGTTGTCATTTGCAACTATACAATTTGAACCGATAACGGTGGTATCTCACCGAAACAAAGCAAACCCCTTTAGACGTTCGTCGATCCTATTTCGTCCCCTCGCTGGCCAAATGAGCCGTGATGGTGGAGACGCCGGGTACCGCCCCCGGGTCCGATCCGCTTATTACGAGCGCGTTTATGTCCAT
>CAKMYZ010000031.1 GCA_929200255.1 uncultured Alphaproteobacteria bacterium
GTCGTGTCCAAAATCGTCGAGTAAGGGGCGGCTTCGCGCAGCGAAACGCACCTAGTGGGTGGCAGGTGATTGCGCAGCAATCGCCGAGAACCCACAAAGGCAAAACAATCAAAAGGCCGCTCCATCCGGGGCGGCCTTTTTGTATTTCCCACGTCTTATGTGATGCAATTCAAGACCAATCGTACCATGATAGAAAGCATGACTATTCAACTTTTTGCATTGCAACTCCACAATGACGACGTGACGCCGGTCGATGATGTTATTAGCATATTGCAAGAGTTCGGCTTCAGCAAAGTCGATGCGCTTGAGTTTACGGTCGAGACGCATGGAAAGATAACATTCTTCATAGAGTTTGGATCACGCGAAGAAATGCTCTCTCGTAAAAAGCAACTGGAAGGGCTAGTTGAGCGGCGCGGTTCCACACTCCGCTGTTCAGTTGACGGCCCGTTCGATGAGCGAGTCAGGGAAGTTTGGTTGAGAAAGCGTAGATCAGCGCGCGGAGCGGTACCTATTTTGCTGCTGTGGTTTACAATTCCCGCACTTGCGGCAGCTGCCATTTTTTGGGCTACAGGCGGAAAGTAGTTGCTACCGATCTGTTCGCCTTTGCCCTTTACACCTCCGCCGACTCCCCCTATAGCAGCCCAATCCAACAAGGGTGCGCCTCGCGTGCCCTTTATACGTTGGAGAAAAAGACGCGATGAGGGGGTCGGATGAGCCGGCTTCGTCCAATCCGTTAAGACCCTAGTTAAAGGGTGATGACATGGCAGCGAGCCAAAACATCCGTATTCGCCTTAAGGCGTTTGATTTCCGGGTGCTTGATGCAAGCACACAGGAAATCGTCAGCACAGCAAAGCGCACAGGCGCAAGCGTGCGTGGACCGATCCCACTTCCAAACAAGATCGAAAAGTTCACCGTTCTGCGTGGCCCCCACGTGGACAAGAAATCCCGCGATCAGTTCGAGATCCGTACGCACAAGCGCCTTCTCGACATCATCGACCCAACACCACAGACCGTGGACGCGCTTATGAAGCTCGATCTGGCTGCCGGTGTTGATGTTCAGATTTCAGTATAAGGGGTTTCACTGATGCTCCGTACTGGACTTATCGCAAAGAAAGTCGGCATGACCCGGCTTTTCATGGAAGACGGCAAGCAGATCCCTGTGACCGTTCTTTCCCTCGAAAACCTGCAGGTTGTGGCACAGCGTACTGCTGACACCAACGGCTACACAGCTGTTCAGCTGGGTACAGGCAATGCCAAGGCGAAACGCACATCCAAAGCGATGCGTGGTCACTTTGCTGCGGCCAAAGTTGAACCCAAGCGCAAGGTCGCCGAGTTCCGCGTGGCCCCCGAGAACATGATCAATGTTGGTGAGACGCTGACAGCAAACCACTACTTCGAAGGTCAGTTTGTTGACGTTTGTGGCACATCCATCGGTAAGGGTTTTGCCGGTGCCATGAAGCGCCACAACTTTGGCGGTTTGCGTGCGACACACGGTGTTTCGATCTCTCACCGTTCGCATGGCTCCACGGGCCAGTGTCAGGATCCGGGCAAAGTCTTCAAAGGCAAGAAGATGGCCGGTCACATGGGTGCGGCGAAAGTCACCACTCAGAACCTGCAGGTCGTCAAGACGGATGCCGACCGTGGCGTGATCATGGTCAAAGGTGCTGTTCCTGGTTCCAAGGGCGGCTGGGTCACAATCAAGGATGCGGTCAAAAAACCGACACCTGAAAACGTGATTTACCCTGCTGGTCTGCAGTCCATGGACGAAGAAGCCAAGCGTTTGGCTGAAGAAGCTGCCGCCGCCGCTGCCGCTGAAGAGGAAGCCGCCGCCAAGGCCGCTGCCGAAGCAGAACAGGCCGCACTGGAGGCTGCTGAAGCAGAAGCCACAACTGAAGCCTCGGCAGATGATGCCGCGCCAGAAGAAGGTGATAAATAATGAAGGCTGATGCAATCAAACTGGACGGCAAGAAGGCCGGTTCCGTCGAACTGAACGACGAAATCTTCGGTCTTGAGCCGCGCAAGGATATCCTGCACCGCGTCGTCCGCTGGCAGCGTAACAAGGCAATGGCAGGCACACATGATGTGCTGGGTCGTTCCGAAGTGAGCTATTCCACCAAGAAGATCTATCGCCAAAAGGGCACAGGTGGCGCACGTCACGGCTCGCGCGGTGCGCCGATCTTCCGGTCCGGTGGTGTCTACAAGGGCCCAACGCCCCGTAGCCACGCGCATGATCTGCCCAAGAAGTTCCGCAAGCTTGGCCTCAAGCACGCCCTGTCCGCGAAAGTGGCCGCAGGTGAGCTGGTGATCGTTGAGGATATCAACGTCAAAGACGCCAAGACATCGGCATTGGCCAAAACGGTCGGGTCTTTGGGCTGGAAGCGCGCGCTGATCATCGACGGTTCCGAAGTCAACGCTGACTTCAAAAAGGCCGCCGCCAACATCACAACAATCAACGTTCTCCCGTCACAAGGCGCGAACGTGTATGACATCCTGCGCAGCGACACACTTGTGTTGACCAAAGCAGGCGTCGAAGCTCTGGAGGCTCGTTTGTCATGAACGCCAAGGCAGAACATTACGATGTGATCCGCAAGCCGGTCATCACCGAGAAAGCAACATTGGCATCCGAAGCCAATGCCGTTGTTTTCGAAGTGGCAATCGACGCCAACAAACCGATGATCAAGGAAGCTGTTGAAAGCCTCTTTGGTGTGAAGGTCAAGGCGGTCAACACAACGATCACCAAAGGTAAAGTGAAGCGCTTCCGCGGCGCATTGGGCACACGTAAAGACGTGAAGAAAGCCTATGTGACGCTGGAAGAAGGCAACACGATTGATGTGAGCACTGGTCTGTAAGACCGGCGAAGATTGAATATGAAAGGCTCCCGGTGTTCCGGGAGCCTTTTGCGTTTGGAAGTAGGGTTGGCGATGATACAGCATTTCAGCCTAAACCGAATGATTGGCAAACTATCAAACCCGACGACGTATCGATCCCGTAAGAATTGTGTGTGGATATGACAATGCCCGCATTCAGTTGGGTGGGTCGATTTGTCGAACGCGAATTCAGTCGGCAATTCTTTGCCGTGTTTTTCAAAGGGGAGTTGTTGACATAGTCTGGGCGTGTTGCTGATCTATTCAGGCGGAAATGCTAAGCTGCTGATGATCGATGCTTGAAAAGGAATTAAAAGATGTGCGTTCTTTGTGGTTGCGTTGGGTGTGGCGCAGACGACTACCTGGAGTCTGACACCGACGCCTTTTCGCTGATTAGCGTTGGGACCTCTCAGGGGGGCAACGCAAATTTCAAATGGAACAACGACGTGCGGGGCCAGGCCAGCGGTGAAATCACTTGGTCCATGAACCTCGCAGGGCTGAGCATCGTTGCTGGTTCGCAGATCGAAGACTTTCGCCAGGCAACCCGCGACGCGTTTGATACCTGGGCTGCAGTTGCGGGGCTTACATTTCGGTTTACGGGTACTTCAACCGGTTCGGATATTGACATTGATGTCGCACCATTGAGCGGCAGTACGATTGGTGTCGCAAATACCTTCTATAACCCCAATGATGCTAATGGGAACGGTCTGGTGGAAATCGATGAATCCAATGTCTCAATGGATGCCAATGAGACATGGATCGCAAACGGGTCAAGCGGCGCGTTCACATTCTTTCAGGTGATGCTGCATGAGATCGGCCATGCCCTTGGTCTGGATCACTTCAATGTCTCTGATTCCATCATGAATGCGACGGCCAACCGCGGATCAAGGACACTTGGTGACGACGACATCGCCGGTATTCAGAACCTCTATGGCGCGAAGCAGTGGTCGAACGCCAGTGAGGATGCCAATTTTCAATTTGTGGGTGTCGGGCAGACAGCCTTGGCCAAAGGCGGCAATGATCAACTAAATGGCACCCAACAGCGAGATGTTTTCTACGGCGGTGCAGGGAATGACACTCTGCACGGTCAAGGTGGCAACGATCACTTGGTAGATACCCGCGGTAGCAACGACATTTTCGGGGGTAGCGGCAATGACACGATCATCGGTGGTGGCGGTCAGATTGACGCCGAAGGCAACAGTGGCAGAGACACACTGATCGGTGGTATTGGTAATGACACGCTTGATGGGGGTTCGGGCAATGACGTGTTGCGCGGTGATCCCAGTGGCAGTTTCATTTCGGGCGATGATGTTCTGATCGCCGGATCGGGCAACGACATCCTGGAGGGTGGCGGTGGCGCAGATACATTCGTATTTGACCGCACAAACGGCGACAACCGGATCCTCGATTTTGAGGTTGACGCTGACATCATTGACCTTGTGGGGTTCAGCGTTGGTCAGGGCAACCTCAGCACGTCGGGCGGCGATACCGTCTTTACCTACAATCAGAACGGCGTCGATTTTTCGATTGTTATCGAAGACGCAATACTGTCAGCATCGGATTTCATGTAATGAACACTCTTATTTTGCGGCATGTGCCGATTGTTCTTTCGGCGCTTGCGCTTGCGGCATGTGGTGCAGCGCCCGGCGGCGGCGGTGGAGGCAATTCGACAGAGCCGACTGACCCACCTGATGAGATTGTCGATGGTGCCTATGCCAATCTTAACGACCGCAGTGCTTCTGGGTCCGCTGGTATGGCCTATGTCTTGCTAGAAGGGCAAACACGCCACAACAATGACGCGGTGAGTATCGTTTACAGCAGTGGCGCGATCAGTGGCGATTTGTTGAATGGTACAGATGTCGATGACGCCATCTATACCAACCCGGCGAACGGTGAATTTTCCCGCATTGTCAGGATCACCGGTGATAATGTCTTTGGTGCCGTCGGGCTTGATGTTCGGGCGGGCGATTTGCCGACCGCTGGTGTGACAAACTACAACGAGGGATGGGTGGGTATGACAGCCGCCTTTGAAACGGACACACTGGTGCTGACAGGCAACGCAGAGTTCACGGCCACGTGGGGCACAAACGATATTGATGGACGATTCTTCAACCTCTCGGGCCGCAACTCCGGTGGTGGCAGCGTTACCAATGTCGGAACGATCATTCTCACAAACGGTACGATCAGTGGGGACAATTTCTCCGGCGGTACGGTGAGCGGTACAGGTCAGTTTGCCCGATTAGGCGGTTCGGGCACCACATCGCAAACCGGTGGTACATTCTTTGGCCCACAGGCCGATGAATTGGGCGGTGTTGTCCTGATCAATGACACGCCCGACGACATTCTTATTGTCGGTGCTTTTCAGGCCGACTGATCGACCTCAGTTACCTCGCCTTGCTCTGATCTTACTCGCAGGGTGATTCTTGTTGGACTTGCATCGCCGATGCTCCAAAGCTGACCTCACTTTAGAAAGATGACCCCGAAGTAACGGCATTCAGCCCCAAAATGTCCGGCACGGCGCTTGGCAATGAGATCAACAGCGTATAGTTGATGCATGCCGTCAATAAAACAATTGGAAGTTGCTGTGTTTTTGAGAATAGGAAAGAGGGTATCCGCCCTGTTGATAGGTTTTTCTTTGGCCGCCTGCGTGACGCCAGAAAGTCCGCGGACAACACCTGAGAATGTCGTTGTGGCAGATGCGGATGCCGCTGAGCAGCCTGCTTCGGTGAGTAATCCGGTTGTCACAAGAGAGTTCGGTGGCGGAGGTCTGGACTGGTCAAGAGTAGGTGGTTTGCTTTACCGTTACACCGCCATTGAGCGGAACGGTGAGGTTTTCGTTTGCGGTGCCTATACCGGGCGCGGGCCAGGTAGTGCGCGCAAGCTTAATCGCGAGGCTATGCGGCTGGCGCGAGTCACAGTAGATGGCCAGACGATAATGCGCAATTTGCGCTTCTTCACTGAGGCCTCGAATTCGAATTGGGACACCGAATTGGTTGGGGTCGACACCAATTGCCAAGCAACCGGGCAGTCGGTTGATGCCGTGCCGTTGAGTGCCGTGCGTGTCGAATTTCGCGAAGGTCGTTATCGCGTGCAACTCTAAATCTCTGGGGGATGGGTCGCGCTACACTGCAGTTGGCCCGTCTTCATGACAACTGTCGGAACGGCATGGTTGGGAATAGCCACCCATGCCGTTACTCTGTTGACATGGGCGTTGCAATGACTGTGGTATCATGACCCGAGCTGGAGCCACGCTTCGCGGGCTAGCAGCAGGCAGCCGCCTTGCCCTTCTCACCCGGCTGATCGCTGATCGCTGCGTAGATGACGTCCGATGCATCCCGCCCGTAGGTTGCCGCATCGCCCATTGTGTAGAATGTTTCCCATCGTAGACCAGCGGGGTCTTGCACCCATGTTTTATCAGACACCGCATAGCAACAGGTGGTGTTTTCCTCATCAAAGGTTGTGGCGTCCGCATGTTCTAGCCGGGCGCTGATTGCTTCCAACCCTTCGCGGGTATTAGTTTGCAGGCCAACGTGGTTGAGGCCGGGCTTCACCCCTTCACGCACCGAGATGGCGAAGTTGACGGTGGGGTCGTCCAATAGCCATTTGGCGTAGTCATCTTTTTTCACCGTCGGCATGGTGGCAAAGAGGTTGGTGTAAAATGCAATGGATGTGTCGAGGTCGTCGACGTTTACGTGGATGTGAAAGCGGTTCATGTCGTTGGCTCCTGTGTGGGGTTGCGGGCCAGATCAATAAGATCTGCCATGATTTCAGGGCGTGCCTGACAACAATCTGACAGCAGAAAGGCAAAGAGGCTGCGGATCCCATCGTAGTTGGCCGCATAGATGATGGACCGCCCGGCGCGGCGGTTCGTGATCAGCCCTGCGTTCATCAGGACTGTTAGTTGTGCTGATGTTGTTGTGAAGGCGGCCCCGGCGGCCTCGGCGAGTTTGCCGGCGGCTATACCGCCCGGACCAGCCTGCACCAGCAGTCGAAACAAGCCAAGGCGGCCGTCGTGGGCAAGGGCGCTGAGCCCGGAAATTGCATCTTTTGATTCCATAATCCATGTATTAATGAAATAATGGAATGTTGTCAAGTTGCATGCCCTTGTTCGCTTGCTCTTCCCCTTCCAGCACCCACGCGGTAAAGGGGCACATCTGTAACAAGGAGCCAGCCAAATGGGCTATCGAATCGTCGTTGCCGGTGCCACTGGAAATGTGGGCCGCGAAATGCTGAACATTCTCAACGAACGGGCCTTCCCGATCGACGAGATTGCCGTACTTGCCAGCCGTAAATCACTGGGCACGGAAGTTAGCTTTGGCGAGAAAACCCTAACAACGCAGGACCTTGATACCTTTGATTTCACCGGCTGGGATATGGCGCTTTTTGCTGTTGGATCCGACGCCACGAAGATTTACGCACCCAAGGCCGCGAAAGCGGGCTGTGTCGTGATCGATAACTCTTCGCTTTATCGCTATGACGCCGATGTACCGTTGATCGTGCCTGAGGTGAATGCTGATGCCATCCACGGCTATACCAAGAGAAACATCATCGCGAATCCGAACTGTTCGACGGCACAGATGGTTGTGGCGCTCAAGCCGCTGCACGACCGGGCGGGTATCAAGCGTGTGGTTGTGAGCACCTATCAGTCAGTTTCCGGCGCGGGTAAGGGCGGCATTGATGAACTTTGGGATCAGACAAAGTCGATCTACAATCCCACAGACGATAAGCCGCCAAAGCAGTTCACCAAGCAGATCGCCTTCAATGTGATCCCGCATATTGATAAGTTTATGGACGGCGGTGAGACTAAGGAAGAATGGAAGATGGTCGCCGAGACTAAAAAGATCGTTGATCCCAAGATCAAGGTCACGGCCACTTGTGTTCGCGTGCCGGTGTTCGTCGGTCACTCTGAGGCGGTGAACATCGAGTTTGAGGAGTTCCTTGACGAGGATGAAGCACGCGACATTCTGCGCGAAGCGCCCGGCGTGATGGTCATCGATAAGCGCGAAGACGGTGGATACGTCACGCCCGTCGAATGTGTGGGTGACTTTGCGACCTTCATCAGCCGCGTCCGTCAGGACAGCACCATCGACAATGGTCTGAACCTGTGGTGCGTATCGGACAATTTGCGCAAGGGCGCCGCATTGAACACAGTGCAAATTGCGGAATTGCTTGGGCGTGAGTGCTTGAAGAAGGGCTGAGATTGCCCCGCAAGATTCTGAAAAGGGCGCTCGGTAGGGCGCCCTTTTTCATGAGCGGCCAGATGTCGAGTTTCCGCAAACTTCGGAAGTTTTTTGCTGCCCATCCAAGGATCGCCCCCTGCCATCCGTCAAACTCTGTATAACGATATGTGACATATGCAGGAGACCACCCATGTTTCGCCCCCTATTAACGACAAGCCTGATTGCATTGGCTGCCCCATCCTTTGCCGACACGTTCACTGCGGCTGCGCGCGTAGATACCGTCACGATCTATCCCGGTCTTGCCACTGTAACCCGTCAGGTCACGTTGGACGTGCCAGCGGGCCAGCATCAGATCATCGTCCCTGACTTACCCCAATCCTTGGCTAGCGAAGGGCTGCGTATCGCTGCCCCTTTGGGCACCCAGGTTGGCGCCGTCAATCTGGCTTATGACAGGTTGCCAGTCACCCCCGATCAAACCGCCCCGGCAGTCATTGCCGCCCGCGACGAGGTTGAGCGATTGGAGGAGGTGTTGCGAGATCGCGATGCTGAGATCGCCCAGATCCGGCTACGGGTTCAGGCTGCGGAAGAGCAGATCACCTTTCTGCAAAGCCTTTCGCAGGCAAGTGCCGGCGAGACCCTGAATGCGGCCAGCATTGCCGATATTCGGGCGTTGGCGCAAATGGTGGGGGCAGAGGTCCTGGCGGCGCGTCAGGCGGCGTTTGATGCAGACCAAGACGCGCAGGCCGCCGAGCGCGCGAAGGAAAACGATATTGAGGCGCTGAACGATGCCAAACGTGCCTTGGCCGCATTGCTTGCGCCCAAGCAGGATGGCTCTGTCCTGACGTTCTCTCTGGCCGCCGCTGAGGCGGGCGAGGTGGTTGTTGAGATCAGCACATTGGAAGGCTTCGCCAATTGGTCCCCGGTCTATGACATGCGCCTGACCACTGGGGAGGACGCCGCAATGGAGATTGACCGTGCCGTCGTGATCAGCCAGCAAAGCGGGCAGGACTGGAATGATGTGCAGCTTGTGTTGTCAACCGCCCGCCCCGGTGAACGCATTGCCCCCGGAGAGGTCTTTGCGCCGCTGCGGCGGATTATCTCGGAGGATGATCTGCAGCGGGTAGAGGGCATCATGATGCAGGCGGATGCGATTCCAACCCCGTCGCAGGGCATGGTCATGGCAGAGGCGGTACCCGCCCCGATGGCTGTTACAGCCAAGGCTGATTTTGGCGGCGCCACAGTGACCTATACCTACCCAACCCGCGTGGATATCCGTAACGGGGTTGAAGACCTGCGACTGGCATTGGATACGATCTCACTGGATGCAGAAGTCTGGGCCGAGGCGGTGCCAAGCCGCGATGACATCGCCTATCGCATGGCTGAATTTACCAATACGACCGAAGAGGTTTTTCTGCCCGGTCAGGCGCTCTTGTTCGCTGATGGCACCATGATTGGTTTCAGCAACCTGCCTTTGCTGGCGGCTGGTGCTGACATAGACATGGGCTTTGGCCCGCTTGATGGGCTGCGCTTGACCCGTGCGACCCCCAATAAAACCGAAGGGGATCGCGGTGTCTTTACCACCACCAATGAACTGACCGAGCAGGCCGTGATGACCGTCGAAAACCTGACCGGGCAAGATTGGGACGTGCTGTTGCGCGATGCCGTGCCTTACTCAGAGCAGGAGGATCTGGAAGTGGCGTTCACGGCCAACCCCTCGGTCACCCGTCGTGACCCCGACGGCCTGCGTGGCGTGTTGGAGTGGGAGCTGAATGTAGCCGCTGGTGCCATTCAAGAGGTGACGATGGACTATACGTTGACTTGGCCAAGCGGGTTTGTGTTGCAGTAAGTCGAAGCATGGTCCACCTTCCGCACAAACCGTGGACAGTGGAAGCAGGTGATACGTCATGACGCAAGTCTCGCAGGGGCAACCCGATACCAAGAGTGCGGCAGCGCCTGCCCGCCGTGCCCTTTTGCCCGATTACCTGCGGTTGATCGCGTTATTTGGTATTGTTGTGGTCAACGTCCAATACATCGCCTTTTCCGCACTGCATAGCATGGCGGATCAGGTGGCAAAGTCTGTCGCTGATGACATCACCTTGGTTCTGATCTATGGGCTGGCGCTGTTGAAGACCTATGGGTTGTTTTCGTTCATGTTTGGCGTTGGGCTTGGCTTTCTGATGCGTGCATCAGAACGGCGGGGGTTGGCCTTTGGCAAGGTCTATCGCAACAGGATGATTGGCCTGCTACTCTTGGGTTTCGCCCATGGGTTGTTGTTCTTTCCCGGTGATATCCTTGTTATGTATTCACTCACCGGGTCAATTTTGTACCGGTTCCGGCACTGGACCGCACGGCGCCTTGTGCGGGTGGGAGTGATCCTATTGGTCGTGCAAGCAATCATCATCCCCTTGTTTGTATTCATCTCAGGGGGCGCACCGGCAGAGTTCGTTGCCCTTGAACGTACGGCGTTGGTCGAGGGCGGTTTTCCGGACGCGGTCATTTTTCGCAGTATCGGCTTTGCGATCGCGTTGCCGGTCCTTTTGGTGTTTCAAGGGACGGCGGTTTTGGGGTGGCTTTGTCTTGGTCTGGCCGCCGTAAAATCCGGGATGATCGACAACGCCGATCATCCATTGTGGCGTCGCGCGCGCCGCACCTGTCTGCTGCCCGGTGTCGTGCTGAGCTTTTTGGGGGCCGCGATATGGCAGTGGATGTCACCAGTGGCTGGTGCCATCATCACGCTAAGCATCGCGCCCCTTGCGACGCTTGGCTACCTCGGTGTCATTGCTGCAATCGCCCGTCCGCCGGGGCCGATCATGGCGCGGGTGCTGCGGGCGGGTGGATCAAGCCTGAGCATCTATTTGAGTCAGTCGATTATTCTGACGACGATATTCTCGGGATATGGCTTTGGTTTGTGGGAGACCGTAGACAGGGCAACAGCCACGTTGATCGCGATCGGTGTGACCGTGCTCCTGATCATTCTGGTCTCAATTTGGCGGCTTTGGTTCCGGCAGGGACCGTTTGAGTTGCTGCTGCGCCGCGTTACCTACGCGGGAACGGCGCCGCGCGAAGGCTAAACGACAAAATTGCAAGGGGCCCGACGTGGGCCCCTTTGTCGTATCACATATTCGGATAATTCGGCCCGTCACCGCCCTGTGGCACTGTCCAGGTGATGTTCTGGCTGGGGTCCTTAATATCGCAGGTTTTGCAGTGGACGCAGTTCTGGAAGTTGATCTGGAACTTGGTGTCTGCGCCCTCACCGACGAATTCATAGACACCCGCAGGGCAGTAGCGTGCGGAGGGCCCTGCGTATTTCCCCAGGTTCACATTCACCGGCACGTCCGCATCCGTCAGCTGTAGGTGCGCAGGCTGGCTTTCCTCGTGATTGGTAAAGCTGAAAGAGACATTCGTCAGCCGGTCGAAGGACAGCGTGCCGTCGGGTTTGGGATAGTCGATTGCCTTGTGCTTGCCTGCCTCTTCGGTCGCCTCTGCGTCTGATTTACCGTGCTTGAGCGTGCCCAGCACGCTGACGCCGAAGGTATTCATCCACATATCCGCGCCGCCGATGCCCAAGGACGCGAGCAGCCCATATTTGGACCAGAGCGGTTTGACATTGCGCACCTTCTTGAGGTCCTTGCCGATTTCGCCTTTGCGGACTGCCGTGTCATAGCCGCCCAGCATATCGCCGCCACGTCCCGCCTTGATCGCATCCACTGCGGCTTCGGCGGCAGCGATGCCAGAGAGCATGGCGTTGTGGTTGCCCTTGATCCGGGGCACGTTGACCATACCTGCGGCACAACCCAACAGCGCGCCTCCGGGGAATTCGAGTTGCGGCATGGATTGGTAGCCGCCCTCAGAGATAGCACGCGCGCCATAGGCGACCCGCTTGCCACCCTTGAGCAGTTCGGCAACCTGTGGGTGATGCTTGAACCGCTGAAATTCCATGTAAGGGAACACATGCGGGTTTTTGTAGTTCAGGTGAACGACGAAGCCGACATAGACCTGATTGTTCTCAAGGTGATAGATGAAGGACCCGCCGCCCGCGTTGCTGTTGAGCGGCCAACCCATGGTGTGGGTCACGGTGCCTTCTTTGTGCTTTTCCGGGTCGATCTCCCAGATTTCTTTCATGCCAAGACCATATTTCTGCACGTCGGAATTGGCGGCAAGGTCGTATTTCGCAATCACCTGCTTGGAAAGTGACCCGCGCACGCCTTCGCCAAGGAAGACGTATTTGCCGTGCAGTTCCATGCCGGGCTCATAGCTGGGGCCTTGGCTGCCGTCAGCATTTTTGCCGAATTCGCCTGCGACCACGCCTTTGACTTCGCCATTGTCACCGTAGACCAGTTCCGAACAGGCCATCCCCGGGAAAACCTCAACGCCCATCTCTTCGGCCTGTTCGGCCATCCAGCGGCAGACGTTACCCATGGAGACGATGTAGTTGCCGTGGTTGTTCATCAGGGGGGGCATCAGAATATTGGGGATTCGCAGCTGGCCGGCTTCGCCCAGCATGTAAAAGTTGTCTTCTTTCACAGGCACGTTCAAAGGCGCGCCTTTTTCTTTCCAGTCTGGGATCAGCTTGTTCAGGCCGGCCGGATCAAGAACAGCGCCAGAGAGGATATGCGCGCCCACTTCGGAGCCCTTTTCAAGCACCACCACATTGAGGTCAGCGTCCAATTGCTTGAGGCGGATTGCGGCGGACAGACCGGCGGGTCCGGCACCCACGATCACTACGTCATATTCCATCGCTTCGCGTTCAATCTCGGCCATCGGCAAATCCTTCAAACTCTCCGGGCAAGCGCCCTTTTATTTAGCGTCGGCAACGGTTACCTCAAGGAAGGCCATGGGGCAATCAGGACACGACGTCAAAACCGCCTGACGCGACACCAAATCGCGTCAAAGTCTTGACTTTGACCATGCCCGATAGACTATGACCGTTCGACTGACACTTTTTTGCCCCCGGGAGGGGACACGACATGGATAAGATACCACTGACGCGCGCTGGCTTTGACAAGCTGGATGCCGAGCTCAAGCACCTTAAGACGGTGGAACGCCCGGCCATTATCCGTGCGATTGCCGAGGCGCGCGAGCATGGCGATCTGTCCGAGAATGCAGAGTATCATTCGGCAAAGGAAAAGCAGTCCTTTATCGAGGGCCGTGTGAAAGAGCTGGAGGGTGTGATCTCGCTCGCCGATGTCATTGATCCAACCAAGCTGTCAGGCACCATCAAGTTTGGTGCAACCGTTGGGTTGGTCGATGAGGATACTGACGAAGAAAAAACCTATCAGATCGTTGGCGAATACGAAGCTGACATTGAGAGCGGCAAGCTGAACATGAAATCACCGCTATCGCGTGCCCTGATTGGCAAGGATGAGGGCGATAGCGTCGAAGTACGCACGCCGGGTGGAACACGTTCTTACGAGATCCTGTCGATCCACTACAAATAGAAACCACCCAAGGCACGGGCAGCAGCAGATGATCGAAAAGGCAAAGCAGGCAGAGGGCCTTACTCAGGGCGAAGCGATTGCGCTTGCTTTCTGTGTTGGTTGGATTGTCGTCGTTGGCCTGTTCTTCTGGACATTGCCAGAAGCGGCAGAGGGTCTGGGCGGGCTTCCGGGGCCGATGCTGGTTTTGATGCCGGTGGCTGTCTTTCTGCCAGCGGCCCTGATCGCGGTCGCCGCCGTGATGACGCGGGTGCACCGCAAGCTGCGCCGGGAAGTTGATGCGCTTGGGCTGGCCTATCATGATTTGCGCAACACGCAGATTGCGCAGGCCAATCTGCAAAACGCCCCGGCCCAGCCCGCTGCCGTGCAGACCGCAGAACAGCCGGCGCCCACATCGCGCTTTACATCCCGGCGCGAGGTATCGCGCCTGATTGTGCCGCGTGCAGCCCCACAAGCCCCTGCCGATCAGCCGGCATTGGCGTTTGAGGCCCCTGCGGAAGACACCAACCCACCGCTGGAGCGGCCTGACCTTATTCAGGCGCTCAATTTCCCCAATGATGAGAATGATGTCGAAGGTTTTGCCGCCCTACGCCGTGCGTTGCGCGACCGGTCCGCTCGCAAGCTGGTACAGGCCAGTCAGGACGTGCTGACATTGTTGTCCCAGGACGGCATCTATATGGACGATCTGCGCCCTGACCCGGTGGACCCGGCCCTGTGGCGCCGATTCGCCAAAGGCGAACGTGGTCAGTCCGTCGACCGCCTTGGTGCCATCCGTCACCATGATGCGCAGATCGCCATCGCAGGCCGCGCCCGGGAGGACACGATTTTCCGCGATGCGGTGCATCATTTCCTGCGCTGTTTTGATCAGATGCTGGTCACCTTCGAAGAACACGCCACCGATACCGACCTGCTTCAGATGGCCGAGACCCGCACCGCCCGCGCCTTTATGCTGCTGGGCCGTGTCACGGGGACGTTTGATTAAGCCCGATGTGGGATATCTTCCTTCAAACCCTGCCATTTTTTATGTTAATCGCTCTTGGCTACGGCGCTGGCGTGACCAAATTCTTTTCTGAAGAGGCGACGGCCTATCTCACCAAATTCGTGTTCTACTTTGCACTGTCGGCGATGGTGTTTCGCTTTTCGGCGAACCTGTCACTGACCGCCATTCTGGACTGGCAATTCGTCTTTGCCTATCTGACGGGCACAACCGTGGTCTATCTATTGGCGAATTGGGTAGCCCTGCGTCGTGGTCTGCCGATGGCAGAGGCCGCCGTGGAGGGCCAATGCGCGGTCATTGGCAACATCGGCTTTCTGGGTATTCCAATGCTGATCTTGCTACTGGGCGAAGCGGCGGTCGGCCCTGTGATGATGATTCTGGCTGTCGATCTGATTGTCTTTGGCAGTTTAATCGTGATCCTGATCACCGGCTCACGCGATGGGCGTATGTCGCCGAAAGTACTGGTGACCGTGGCGCAGGGCCTGATCAAGAACCCCATGATCGTATCGATCTCACTGGGATTGATCGTCTCCGCCTATGGTTTGCCAATCCCCGATCCGGTGAATGACTTTCTGTTGCTTCTGGGGGCTGCCGCAACACCCGGGGCCTTGTTTGCGATTGGCGCCTCGCTGGCGTCCAGATCGGCAGAGCGGATCGCCGTCGCGGGTTGGCTGAGCCTGTGCAAGTTGGTGTTGCATCCTGCCGCCGTCGCGATAGCGGCACTGTTTGTGTTTCAGGTCGACACTTACGCTGCCGGTGTCATGATTGCGGCGGCTTCACTGCCTGTTGCTGGCAATGTCTATATGCTTGCCCGGCATTATGGTGTGGCCCCTTCTCGCGTTTCGGCTTCGATTCTGATTTCAACCGTGATCAGCGTTGCTTCCGTGTCTTTGGTCATTGCATGGGTGACAAGTTTCTAAAGCTGCGATAGCCCTTGAGACAACGAAAGGTTGCGTCATGAAAACACTGTCTGAAAATCGGTGCTATGGTGGCACGCAGGGGGTCTATTTCCATGCGTCCACCGCGTGTTCTTGTGGCATGACCTTTGCGGTATTTCTGCCCGAAGAGGCCCAATATGGCCCTGTTCCCGTTTTGTGGTTTCTGTCCGGGCTGACCTGCACCCATGAGAACGCCATGACCAAGGCGGGCGCGCAGGCCTGGGCCGCGGAACAGGGGATTGCGCTGGTCTTTCCCGACACCTCGCCGCGTGGTGATGATGTGCCCAATGATGAGGCCTATGATCTGGGGCAGGGCGCTGGTTTCTACATTGATGCGACACAAGCCCCCTGGGACGCACATTTCAAGATGTGGACCTATGTGACCGAGGAGCTGCCTGCGCTTCTGGCTGAGACATTCCCGCTGGATATGTCGCGCCAGTCCATTGCAGGTCATTCCATGGGCGGCCACGGTGCGCTGACAATGGCGATGGCTTTGCCGGGGCGCTTTCGGTCTGTGTCGGCCTTTGCACCGATCTGCCATCCTGCGGCAAGCGATTGGGGCCGCAAACAGTTCGCCGCCTATTGGGGGGATGAGGCGGATTGGGGTCCGCATGATGCGACCATTTTGATGAAGGATAAGGGTTTTGATGGCCCGATCCTGATTGATACCGGTACTGACGACCAGTTTGGTGATCTACTGGGGACCGAACACTTGGCGCAGGCCATGGCTGAAAAGCGTCAGGAAGGGCAGATCCGGTTGCAAAAGGGCTATGACCATTCCTATTTCTTCATCTCAACCTTCATGGAAGACCATGTGGCGTTCCACGCCGAGGCGCTCTATCGATGATTTACGTTGATGCCGATGCCTGCCCGGTGAAGGCCGAGGTTGAACGTGTCGGTACGCGTCATAAGCTGAAGATGTTCGTGGTCTCCAACGGCGGTATCAGGCCCTCACCCAATCCTTTTGTCGAAACGGTTGTCGTGCCCGATGGCCCTGATGTGGCTGACATGTGGATTGCGGATCGCGCGACCACGGGCGATGTGGTGATCACCAGCGATATCCCGCTGGCTGCGCGATGTATCGAGGCCGGCGCGCTGGTGCTCAAGCACAACGGCGAGGCGCTGACGCAGGCCAATATCGGCAATGTATTGGCCACCCGCGATTTGATGGCCGATATGCGCGCGGCTGATCCGTTCCGGCAGGGTGGGGGCAAGCCGTTTGGCAAGGCCGACCGCGCACGTTTTTTGGATGCGCTGGAACGCGCCGTGCGCGCGGCGGCGCGGCTATGACACCGATGTCGCCTACCAAACTTGGTGCAACCTGTGCTGCGATTTCGGTGGTGTTCTTTTCGATCAACGATGTGGCCATCAAGTTCCTAAGCGGGGGCTACGCCTTGCATCAGGTTGTGCTGATCCGTTCGATTATCGGGCTTTTGGTGATTGTGGTGATCATCGCACCCATGACGACGGGCTGGACTATTGCGCGCACCAAACGTTTGCCTATGCATATGCTGCGCGGGCTCTGCGTCGTTCTTGCAAACATGACTTTCTTTTTGGGGCTGGCCGCGATGCCTTTGGCGGATGCGGTGGCGATCTTTTTTGTCAGCCCGCTGGTGATCACCATGTTCTCGGTCTTGTTTCTGGGAGAGGTCGTAGGTCCACGGCGCTGGGCCGCCATTGCTGTTGGTTTTCTTGGCGTTCTGGTCATGATGCGCCCTGGGACGCAAGCCTTTCAGGTGGCTTCTTTGTTGCCGCTGGCGGCGGCGTTTTGCTATGCAGGTATTCATACCATCACGCGCCGGATTGGCGGCACCGAGAGCGCGACGACGATGGCGTTCTATATCCAGATCATGTTCATCATTGTCGGTCTCCTCTTTGGCCTGATCGTGGGCGATGGACGTTTGGGCGATCAATCTGATCCCTCGCTTGCGTTCTTGTTCCGCGCGTGGAGCTGGCCAGTGCCCGCCGATTATCCGGTCTTTGCCGTTATCGGTATTGGCATCGGTTTTGGGGGGTATCTGATTTCGCAGGCCTATCGGGTGGCGGAGGCGTCATTTGTGGCACCGTTTGAGTATCTGGCCCTGCCGATGTCCGTGGCCTGGGGTATGATCGTTTTTGACGAATTTCCTGGTGGTTTGGACTATTTGGGCATGGCGCTGATCCTTGGCGCGGGGCTGTTTACAATCTGGCGCGAAGCCAAGACCAAGCCAGTTGCTTTACAGCGCCCGCTACGGCGTTAATCTGCCATCAAGCAACCCGAGGTGGTAATGGCGAAAGTGCAAGCGGTCGTGTTCGACATCGGCAACGTCCTGATTGAGTGGCAGCCGGAGCGGTTTTACGACCGTGTGATTGGCGCCGAGCGCCGCCGCGCGATGTTTGCGGCGATTGATCTGCATGGCATCAATGATGTGGTCGACCGTGGCGGCAATTTCCGTGACACGATCTATGCCGCCGCCGAGACACACACTGATTGGCGTGATGAGGTCCGCATGTGGCATGATCGCTGGATCGAGATGGCCGCGCCAGCGATGGATCATTCAGTGCGTTTGCTGCGCGCCTTGCGCACCGCGCAGACCCCTGTCTTTGCGCTGACGAATTTCGGCATTCAGACCTTTCAGATCGCCGAACCAGTGTATCCTTTTCTACGTGAATTTGACCGCCGGTACATTTCAGGCCATATGGGCGTGATCAAACCAGAGGCGCGTATTTACGAAATGGTGGAGGCTGATTGCGGTGTGTCGCCAGAGGGTCTGCTGTTTACCGACGATCGTATCGACAATATCAATGCCGCCGCCGCGCGGGGGTGGCAGGTGCATCACTTTGATGTGCCGCAAGGCTGGGCGGATCGATTGGTCGCGGAAGGGTTGCTGACAGAGGAGGCCGCGCAATGACCGAAATTATCCCCTTCGCGGAAGGCCAGAAGAACCTTGATTGGCTGGCGCTCACCGATGCGCTGGCGGCGGGGCATGAGGGCCCAAAGGCCGATGTGGCAGACGTGTTCCTTTATGAGGGCGACAATACGTTGCTGAACCGCTCTGCCTGGATTGCAGGGTTAGGCCTCGCAATCAAATGCGCAACGATATTTCCTGGCAACAAGGCAAAGGGAAAACCGGCAATTGCCGGGGCGGTGAACCTGTTTTCAGGCAAGGATGGTACGCTTGATGCGATCCTGGATTTTGCGCTGGTCACGAAATGGAAGACGGCGGGAGACAGCCTGCTTGCCGCGCGCCGGTTGGCCCGCCCGGACAGCCGCAAAATTCTGATTGTGGGGGCAGGCACAGTGGGGCATTCCCTGCGAGAGGCCTATGGCGCTGCATTCCCGCAGGCACGGTTCACGGTCTGGAACCGCTCAGCTGCGGGGGCTAAGGCGTTGCAGGCGGCGTTTCCGGATATAGCTATTGCGACGGATCTGGAAGCGGCGGTCAAGGAAGCTGACATTGTCACCTCGGCCACAATGACAACAGAACCCTTGATCAAGGGCGCGTGGTTTCAGCCGGGCCAGCATATTGACCTGATCGGCGCGTATCGCCCTGATATGCGCGAGGTCGATGATGAAGCTTTGCAGCGCGCGCGCGTCTTTGTCGACAGCAAGGAAACGACGGTGGATCATATCGGTGAATTGAAGATACCCATCGCCGCAGGTATGTTTGACCCGGGCGGCATTGTGGCGGATTATTATGATCTTGCTGCGTTCTCTCGCCATACTACCGGCGAAATTACGCTGTTTAAGAATGGCGGTGGCGCGCATCTTGATTTGATGACCAGCCGATACATTCTGGATGCCTGGCAGCGTTCAGGATAAAGGCAAAAGGATTAGAGAGTGAGAGGCGCAGGGCTTGATGTTGTGGTGGTCAGCGGTGACGATGGCGGTTCTGCTCTTGGCGGCATGGCCGTTCTACATTGAGCGGCGCAAGCCCAATGTCAGTGTTGACGATCGATTTCATGCCGACGGGGCATTCGCGCCGCTGTCTCAGGGGGTTACCTATTACCGCTGGTTTGGCCCCGCGCGTGGCCCGGTGGCTGTGGTCGTGCATGGGCTGAACGCCCCATCTGATGGGATGCATGCGATCGCCGAAGGTCTGGGAAAGCTGGGTTATCGCGTGCTGGTCTATGACCTTTATGGGCGCGGCCTGTCAGATGCCCCCAAGGGGTTGCAGGACAGGGCCTTTTTTCTGCGTCAACTGACCGATCTTTGCGAAGCGCATGACCTGCGTGAAGATGTTACGATTGTCGGTTACTCGATGGGCGGGGCGATTGCGACCGCCTTTGCCATCGCGAACCCATACATCATCAAACGTGTGATTCTGCTTGCCAGTGCGGGCGTGCGGACCAACGAAAGCCGGTTTTCGGGGTTCTGTCGCCGCGTGCCTGTGTTGGGTGACTGGCTGCACCTGATGTTTGGCGGCGCCCGGATGTCCCGGCACATCCCCAAAAAGGGCAGCACGAGTGACATGGAACGTGTTCATCGCGCCCAACGCAGACAGCTTAGGCGGCGTGGCTTTCTGCCTGCGCTACTATCGGCGCGGCGCGGCATCCTCAACGAAGTCCAGGAGCAAGAGCATCGTCGGTTGGGGCGCAAGGCCATCCCCATCATTGCGATCTGGGCGCAGAATGACAGCGTGATTCCGCTGCGCGCCATCGGCCTGCTGGCCGAGTGGAACCGCAATGCCCGTCAGGAGATGGTTGAGGATGCGGATCACGATCTGCCTTACACCCATGGTGCAGAGCTGACGGAGGCCCTGCGCGACAGTTTGCGTGACTGACCTTTCGCCCGGACCAATGCCGCGCTATCCAGATTTCATGACCATGCAAGACGCATATCAATCGGCTGTCGATGCCGGAACACTACAGGCCGACGACGCCCAAATGGCCGTGTTGCCGGAGCTGGAACGTATCCGTGTTGCAATGGCGGCACCCCCATCAAAACGGGGCTTTTTTCGCAAGGCCCCGCCACCCGAACCCGGCCTTTACATGTGGGGTGGTGTCGGTCGCGGTAAGTCAATGCTGATGGACCTGCTGTATCAGCAGGTAGACGCCCCCAAGCAGCGCAGCCATTTCCACGCCTTCATGCAATGGGTCCATGCCGAGATGGCCGAGGCCCGCAAATCCGGCGTGGATGATGCGCTGGCGCCGGTTGCCGACAAACTGTCCAAGACCGTGCGCTTTCTGGCCTTTGATGAGATGCAGATCACAGACATCACCGATGCGATGATTGTGGGTCGCCTTTTTGAGGCGCTGATTGCAGGCGGCGTCACTGTCGTTACAACCTCCAACCGCCCACCCAGTGATCTATATAAGGATGGCCTCAACCGTCAGCTGTTCACCCCCTTCATCGCCTTGCTGGAAAAGCGGATGGTCGTGCATGAGCTGGTCAGCCCGACCGACTATCGTCAGGATCGTCTTGCAGGAACACCCAGCTATTTCACGCCGGCGGATGCCGATGCGCGCCAGGCGGTCGCGGACATCTGGCAGCGTTTAAGTAATGGTATGTCTGAGCCACTGATGCTGCACGTCAAAGGCCGCGTGGTCGCATTGCCCGATTTTCACAATGGCGTTGCCCGCGCAAAGTTCTTTGATCTTTGCGGTAAACCACTGGGGGCTGCCGATTATCTTGCCTTGGCTGATGCGGTCCGGGTTCTGATCCTTGAGGATATCCCAGCCCTGTCGCGCCACAACTTCAATGAAGCCAAGCGCTTTGTCACATTGGTTGATGCGCTTTATGAGGCACGCGTGCAGTTGATCGCGACGGCGGCAGCTGTGCCCGAGATGCTTTATGTTGAAGGCACAGGCACGTTTGAGTTTGAGCGGACCGCCAGCCGCTTGCGCGAGATGCAGTCTGTGGATTGGGCGGGTGAAGCGTAGGCGTTAGTCTGCGTGCAGCGGACGCAATACACCATAAAGGTGCTACGACGCAGAAAATGTCTGGTTTGAGCCCATTCTGACGGATGCTGCGGTGTCAATGAATGGCTGCTTTGCTCATTCGCTCATCCTAGCTTGGCAATGACTTTGATCTCCAATAGCAGATTGGGGTCTGCGAGATTGACCACT
>CAKMYZ010000032.1 GCA_929200255.1 uncultured Alphaproteobacteria bacterium
ATGAAGCGTGACTTGGCCATCCGGGCGTTGAAGATGGCGGTCGCGCTGCGGCAACGTAAGCGTCCGGCCTTTCTGCTCTGACGCGCCATAGAGTGTGTTGATAAGTGTCCACCATTGATAGTGGACATCTTGAGGGCAGTTATGGTGGGTAAAAAGGGTCAGAAGAAGCGGTTCTGGTCGGATGAGGAGAAGGTGTCGATCTGTGCGCAAACATGCGCGCCGGGGGTATCGGTAGCGCAGGTTGCGCGGCGGTATGCAATGAACACCAACCTGATCCACAAATGGCTACGTGATCCCAAGTTTGCGCCTGCTCAGGAGATCATTGAAAGTGAGGTTGCTGAGACGCCGTGCTTTCTTCCCGTTGAAATTGTCGATCGCACCCCGACCAAAGAGACGGCCTCAACGACTGACACCAAGCCCGCACAAAGCGCGATTGAGATCGATATCGCAGGCGGTCATCAGCTGAGGATTGTCGGCAGCTATGATCCCGAGGCGTTGGCCCGGCTGATCCGTGGTCTTTCTACATGATCCCTGTTCCCGCGAACACGCGTGTCTGGCTGGCCGCCGGTGTGACCGACATGCGGCGTGGGTTCACGACGCTGGCGGCGCAGGCCGAACAAACGCTGAAGCAGGATCCATTCACTGGGCACCTGTTCGTCTTTCGTGGCCGTCGCGGTGATCTCATCAAAATCATTTGGTGGGACGGACAAGGTGCCTGCCTGTTCAGCAAGCGCCTGGAGAAGGGTCGGTTTGTGTGGCCATCGGCGAAAGAGGGCAAGATCGCCCTGACCGCTGCCCAATTGGCGATGCTGTTGGAAGGGATCGATTGGCGTGTGCCACAGCGCAGCTGGACACCGCTCAAGGCGGGATAAAACGATGATGAACGCTCGTGTGGGATTCCCGCCGCGCCGTCATTTTGCTATCGTTCGGCCATGCTGGACGTCGACAGAACTTTGCCAAAAGACCCTGATGAGCTGAGGCAGTTCACAGCGCTTTTGCTGGCAGAGGTGAAGTCACAAGCAGTCTTGATCGAGAAGCTGCGACATCAGTTAGCAGGTCAGCGTCATCATCGGTTTGGATCGTCATCTGAGAGTATCGAACAGCTTCAACTGGCGCTGGAAACAAGCGAGATCGCTGTTGCCAAGATGACAGCTAAGCTGCGTCTTCCCAATGAAGAACCAAAAGACAAACCCAAGCGCCGCCCGATCCCCGATCATATCCCGCGCATGGAAGTCGAGCTGACCACAGGTGATGACGACTGCCCTCAATGCGGTGGTGGGCTGCGCCGCCTCGGCGAGGACGTCACCGAAGAGCTGGAATACGTTCCTGGCCGGTTCATCGTGAACCGCATTGTGCGACCGCGCTTTGCGTGTTCGGGCTGTGAGGCCTTCACACAAGCCACATTACCATCGCGTCCTATCGAGCGCGGGCGTCCCGGTCCGGGGCTGCTGGCCCACGTTCTTGTCAATAAATACGCGGACCATCTTCCGCTCTATCGCCAGAGCGGCATCTTCGAACGCGACGGGATCGACATTGACCGTTCAACGCTGGCCGACTGGGTGGGCAAATCTACAGCCCTTCTGGAACCACTGGCAGGTGCCATTGGGCGGCATGTTCTGGCCGGGCAAGCGATCTTTGCGAATGACACACCAGTCAAGATGCTCGCACCTGGCACAGGCAAGACGGCAACCGCGCGATTGTGGGCTTATGGCCGGGATGAACGACCCTGGGGCAGCGATGCCCCACCCGCAAGCTGGTATCAGTTCTCGCCAGACCGCAAAGGGCAACACCCAAAGGACCACCTCGCAAAGTATCAAGGCTGGATGCACGCGGATGGCTATGCCGGGTTCGAAGACCTCTACCGTTCTGGCGATATCCAAGAGGTCGCCTGCATGGCGCATGTCAGGCGTAAGTTCGTGGATATCCATCGCGCTCAGGGTTCGGCCATCGCGGACGAGGCCATCCAGCGCATCGCGCAGCTCTACGCGGTCGAGAAAGAAGTGCGCGGATCGCAACCAGATCGACGCGTCGAACTCCGACAGGAAAAGGCAAAGCCAACCTTCGATGATCTGGAAGTCTGGCTGCACGCCCAACTCCTCAGTATCTCTGGTAAATCGCCACTGGCAGGTGCAATCCGCTATGCCCTGACGCGCATGGCGCGCCTTAGGCCGTATATCGACCACGGCGTCCTGGAATTGGACAACAACACCGCTGAACGTGCCATGCGGTCAATCGCCATCGGACGCAAAAACTATCTGTTCGTGGGCTCGCAAACTGGCGGCCACGCCGCCACTATCGCCTACACCTTGATCGAAACCGCCAAACTGAACGGTATCGACCCACAGGCATGGCTGGCTGACACTCTCGCCCGCATCCCAGATTACAAGATCAATCGCGTCGACGATTTGCTGCCATGGAAAACTGGACACCCTATCTCATGACTTCAATAGACACAGCCCTTGGCCTCCGTCAGGCAACCCTCTCCCTGCGCGAACACGATCCACGATGGGCTGACCTATTTAAGACCGAGGCATCGCTGATATCCGAGGCTCTTGCGGGCGTGACTTTTGAGATCGACCACATCGGCAGCACCGCTGTGCCAGGACTGCAGGCCAAACCCATTCTAGATATCGCCCTACGTTCAACCGAGGAAGCTCAAATCGCCGCCGCGCTTGTTGAGCTAGGCTACATCGACCGCGGCATGCGCAGTGGCCGCCTCTTCATACGGCTGCGCGATGGTGATGTACGAACCCATAACTTACATTTTTACCAACCAGATGATCCCGACTACGCGGATCAGATAACATTCCGAAATGCACTGCGCTCCAATCCAAAATTACGCGCACAATATGTCGCCCTCAAACAAAACCTCGTCGAAAACCTTGGAGATAAAGGCCGGGGCCAATACGCTGACGGAAAAACCGACTTCGTTAAATCTGTGTTGCAGAAGACGCGATAACCAAAAGGCTGTCAGACCGGACGCTTACGCGGCAACCGCCCGAGGACTGCATTCACCACACAGATCGCGGGTCGCAATACTATTCTCACGACTATCAGAAGCTGCTGCGCCAGCACGGCTTCAAGCCGAACATAAACACGGCGAATTGTTCAGCGCATCATTTTCACCAATTCGCCGAACAGACAACTTGGCAATACTTTCAGTGAAGCTTTTGTGCTGAATCCGCCAGAGCACGCAGGTTGCGAATGGGGCGCCCGGGCGTGACGGCTTGGGCGGCATGGGCAATGGCGTTCGCATCAATGCCAAAGTGGTAATAAAGATCCTGCGTATCACCGCTTTGACCAAAATGTTCGACCCCAAGCGGCTTGACCCGCTGCCCATGAATGGATCCGATCCAGCTTAGCGCTGTCGGATGCCCGTCCAGCACCGTCACAATACCCGCATCCCGTGGCAGATCCTCAAGCAGCAGCTCAATATGCGAATGCGCATCCTCCTGCCCACGTTGACGTGCGCGCTCGGCCGCATGCCAGCCAGCTGTCAGCCGATCAGCAGAGGTCACCGCAAGCACCGCCACATTGCGACGCGCTTCGGCCAGCATTCCCGCAGCTTTGATCGCCTCTGGCCCGATCACACCGGAATAGACAATAGCCACATCACAGGCGGGGCCTGGGGGGCGCAGCCAATAGGCGCCATCAATGATGTGGCGCTCTTCCTCGGATGTGAATTGCCGCTTGGGCTGCTCGACAGCCAGGGTGGACAAGCGCAAGCATACCGATCCGCCCGTTTCATCACGCAGCCAGTTTTGTTCATCTACATCCTGGCCCCCGTCACGCTGCAAATAATCAAAGGACCAGCGCATAATAACCTCTAATTCATCAACAAAGGTTGGGTCAAAACAGGCCAACCCATCCTGAGAAATGCCAATCAGCGGCGTTCCGATGGATTGATGTGCCCCGCCCTCAGGCGCCAGTGTCACCCCTGATGGGGTAGAGACCAGCATAAATCGCGCTCCCTGATAACAGGCGTAGTTCAGCGCATCCAATCCACGGGCAATAAAAGGATCATAGAGCGTGCCAATGGGCAGCAGGCGTTCCCCGAACAGGGAATGTGACAGCCCCGCCGCCGCCAGCAGCGTAAAGAGGTTGTTTTCAGCAATGCCAAGCTCCAGATGTTGCCCCGTGGCAGAACGGTGCCATTTCTGGGCCGACAGGACCTTTTGATCGGCAAAAACATCGCGCTTTTCCCGACGGCCAAAAAGCCCCCGCGCATTGATCCAGGCCCCCAGATTGGTGGACACAGAGACATCCGGTGACATGCTCACAATACGTTCTGCCAGCCTGTGGTCGCTTTTTGCCAGCCCGGCCAGAATACGGCCAAACCCGGCTTGCGAGGAAATCTCATCCGGGGTTGATACCGCCAGCGAGGCCGGCACCGGCACCGCCTCCGCCACATGGCGCCGTGCCTTCACATTCATGGGGCTATTGGCGATAAAACGCTGTAGATCGGCGGCATTGGCCACCCCTTCGAGCGAGGCCCATTCCTGCCCTTCGCGCACATTGCAATCTTGGCGAAGCGCATCCATCTGGGCGGTATTCAGTTGACCCGAATGGTTATCCTTATGCCCGGCCAGAGGCAGGCCATAACCTTTGACCGTATAGGCAATAAAGGCAACCGGTCGGTCGTGATCTATACCTTCAAAGGTTTCAGCAATCAGCGCCGCGTCATGCCCCCCCAAATTGGTCATCAGCGCCGCAAGCGCTGTGTCATCACGGGCCCCAATCTGGGCCAGGATCTCGTTATCACCAGCAAAATCGGCCTCTAACTGCTTGCGCCAGGCTGCACCCTTTTGAAAGGTCAAAGATGAATACAAATCGTTCGGGCAGGCATCAATCCAGTCACGCAGGCGCGTGCCGCCCGGTTCCCTAAACGCGGCCTCTAGCTGGCGGCCATACTTCAGTTCCACAACATCCCAGTCATAAGTTTCAAACAAAGCTTTCAACCGGGTGCTGATCCCTTCGGAAATCACCCCATCCAGGCTTTGGCGGTTGTAATCAACCACCCACCAGCAATTGCGCAGATTGTGTTTCTGGCCCTCTTGCAGGGCCTCTTGAATATTGCCTTCGTCAAATTCCGCATCTCCGGCCAGGGCAATCATCCGCCCCGGCGTTTGGCCCAGCCCCTTGGCCTGTAAATAGTCTTGAACCATCGCGGCAAAGGCTGTGACGGCAACACCCAAACCAACCGAACCGGTGGAAAAATCAACGTCGATCTTATCTTTGGTGCGCGATGGGTAGGCCTGCGCCCCGCCAAAGGCCCGGAATTTCTCCAGTTGCTTCTGGTTTTGCCGCCCCATCAGATAATGAGCTGCATGTAGAACCGGGCCAGCGTGTGGTTTAACCGCCACCCGGTCTTCTGGCCGGAGTGTATGAAACCACAGGACAGACATGATCGTGCTGAGCGATGCACAAGAGGCCTGATGCCCACCCACCTTTAGCCCATCGCGGCTTTCACGTAGGGTATTGGCATTGTAGATCATCCAGGACGAGATCCAGCGCAGGCGCTCTTCGATCGTTTCAAGATACGTAATGGTTTCGCGTGTCAGCGCCATGATATGTCCCCTCTTGCTCATAGGGGCGACCGAAATGCGCCCCTTGAAAGATATCACCCCGCGCAGCCTAAACTACGGCCGTTTGCGGTAAATAAATGTGCATGTTCTGCCTGAATGCGCAGCCCCAGTTTATCACCGGATTTGGCGGGGATATTGCCGTGTTTACGCACCATCAAAGCCCCCAGACCATCGACATTGACATAAAGATTTGTGTCTGACCCCAAATGTTCGACCACATCGGCCACCGCCAGAAGATCCCCGGCAGCCGGATCCACCACATCCAAATGTTCCGGGCGAATGCCGAGCTCGGCCGCCTCAGTCACTTTGGACGCATCAGGCAGGTTAATCAAAATGCCGTTTTGGGTTGTCACCCCGCCTTCTGCGCCACTGACCGGCACCACATTCATGGTGGGCGATCCGATAAACTGGGCCACAAATTTATTGGCCGGGCGTTCGTATAGCTCTAACGGTGTGCCAACCTGTTGAATATCGCCGCCGTTTAAAACCACGATCCGGTCCGCCAGGGTCAGGGCTTCGACCTGATCATGGGTGACATAGATCATCGTTGCGCCCAACTTTTGGTGCAGCCGGGCAATTTCCAGACGCATTTCCACCCGCAGGGCGGCATCAAGGTTGGACAAAGGTTCATCAAACAAAAAGGCACGCGGGTTGCGCACAATGGCCCGCCCCATGGCCACCCGTTGACGTTGCCCACCAGACAGGGCTTTGGGCAACCGTCCCATCAAATGGGTTAACCCCAATGTTTCAGCGGCTTGGGCGACTTTGGATTTTCTCTCATCTTTGGTGGCCCGGCGGATTTCCATCGAAAACCCCATATTTCGCCCCACATCCATATGCGGATACAGCGCATAGGATTGAAACACCATCGCGATATCCCGATCCCGCGGGCGCATATCGTTCATCCATTCGCCATCAATCAGGAAATCACCGGCTGTGATCGGCTCTAGCCCCGCAATCATCCGCAGTAGGGTGGATTTGCCGCAGCCCGACGGGCCCACAAGCACAATGAATTCCCCGTCTTCAATATCTAGGTTGATATTGCGCAGCACTTCTGCCGCGCCATAGCTTTTGCCGATATTTTGCAATTCGATTCGTGCCATTTTGGCCTCCTACCCTTTGACCGCGCCGGACGTGAGGCCCTGCACAAGGTAACGTTGAATGAAGATAAAGAAGAGGCAGCTTGGGATCAGCGCCAGCACACCAGCCGCCATCATTTGCCCCCAATCCACCGAGAATTTCGACACGAACGTCAGCAACCCGACCGGAAAGGTCATTGTGTCATTCTTTGAAATCAGCATCAGCGCAAACAGCAATTCAGACCAGGCCGCCGTAAAAACAAAGCCAAGCGTCGCCCCAAGCCCCGGCAATGTAAGCGGAAAGATCACCTGGCGCAGCGCCTGAAAGCGGGTGCAGCCATCAATCATCGCCGCCTCTTCCAAATCCTTCGGGATACCATCAAAGAAGGACTGCATCAGAAATGTCGCGAAGGGGATGTTAAACGCCGTATAAACGATGATCAGCGAGGTCAGCGAATTAAGTAGGCCAAAGTCTGCAACGATCTTGTAAACGGGCGCAATGATCATCAAAAGCGGAAACATCTGGGTGATCAGCATAATAGCTATGATGATGCGTTTACCTTTGAAAACGAACCGAGAAAAGGCATAGCCCGCCCCAGCAGCAATCAACGTGGTGAAAAACGCAGTGCCCAGTGACACGATCAAAGAGTTTTTGAAATAGGCCAGGAAATCCGTCTGAAAGATCACGGTGACAAAGTTGTCAAACGAAATCGCGCTTGGGACCAACCGGGTGCCTTCGCTAAAAATCAAAGCATCCGGTGTCACTGCGATCTTCAGCAGCCAATAAAGCGGAAAGAGTGCAAAGGTCAGGTAAAATGCAAGGGCTAGGTATTTCCCGATAACCAGACCTGGGTGACGACGTGATACAGCAGGCATCCGGTTTCTCCTATACTTTCACAAGCTTCTTACGAAGCCATAAGACGATCAGCGCATAGACCAACAGGATTACAAGCAAAGCCACCGCAATGGCCGAGGCATACCCGAAATCAAGCTTTCGGAAGGCCGTTGTGAAGATATAGGTTGATAGGATCTGCGTCGAATTGGCCGGCCCGCCGCCCGTCATAACAAAAATCAGGTCGGCAAAGTTTGCGATCCAGATGGTGCGCAGCATCACCGTGATGGCAATCATTGGTGCCAGGAAGGGCAGCGTGATTTTCATGAATGTCTGCCATGGGCTGGCCCCATCGATCTGAGCCGCCTCATAAAGCTCTCCGGGGATCGAACGCAAAGCGGCCAAAAGCGTGATCGCAAAGAAGGGTACGCCAAACCAGATATTGGCCACAATCGGGCCCCACATCGCCAATTCCGGATCCCCCAGAATGTTATAGGGCTCAGGCAAAACCCCTAGCGCTGACAGCCAATGGGGCAAAGGCCCGATGACCGGGTTAAACAGCCAGGCCCAAGTCAGAGCCGATAAAAAAGTTGGCACCGCCCAGGGCAGAAACACCAAGGCCTGAAACAAACGTTTTCCAAAGAAATCCGTGTTCAGCAGCATCGCCAACCCAAGGCCTAGCAGGAATTGAAAGAAAATCGACCAGAATGTCCAAAAGAATGTGTTCTCCAGAGCGATCCAGAATTTTCTATCGCCCCACAAAGCAATATAATTTTCAAACCCGACCCAGCCGGTGTTGAACGGGTTCAACAGCTCGATCGCCTGAAAAGAATAAGATATCCCCACAATCAACGGGATCATCATCACAGCCCCGATCAAAAAGATAGATGGGGATAAATAGATGAAGGGCTCTACCAAATATTTCAGGTAGAGAGAGCGCCGCACCCGAGGTCTCCCGGGTGCGGTTTTATTATGAGTGTGCAGGCTCACTGGCTTTCTTGCCACTTCGCATATTCTGCGTTCAGCATCTCGGCCCATTCATCCGCGATATCCTGAGCGGTCCGCTGCCCCAGCAAAGCCTCTTGGCTGGATTCCAGAAGAACTGTGCTGGTGAAATAGCCCCATTTTTCCAGATATGTCGGCATTGTGGTGGGCACGTATTGCTCACCATTTAGCTCTTCGAACCAGCCTTTGAACTGCTCGGTCTGGAAATGTGGATCCTGGTCAGCGCCGACATGGATCGGGATCACGCCAACACGTTTGGCCCAGGTCGCATTGGATTCCGGTGATGACAAGGCAGCCACCAGATCAAAGGCCTCTTCCTCATGCTCGGTTGAGTTGAAGATGGACCAGCCAGAGAAGCCGATTGTCGGGAACGCCTTACCCGACGGCCCAACCGGCATTGGGATCACGGCAAAATCATCTGCAGACATGCGCTCTGAAATCGCGATCAAAGCATCGGGATCCTGATCCAGGAAGGCACAAGTTCCCGAATAGAAACCGGCCACGATTTCATTAAAGCCCCAGTTGACGCTGTCGCGCGGCGCATGTCCGTTTTGATAGAGGTCCATCATGAACTGGATGCCTTCGACTGAGCCCGGCTCATTGATGCGGCTTTGCCCATCTTCGGTAAAGAACTCATTGGTGCCGTTCATCGCGGCAGCAAACATGATCCACCCGTTTGTGCCCCCGGGGCCACCGCGCAGACAGTAACCAGATTTCCCGTCTAGTTCGGACACAGCCGCAGCTGCAGCCTGGAATTCAGCCATGGTTGCTGGTGGGTTTTCCACACCAGCTTCTTCCAGCACGCGTTTGTTATAGAACATGGCGCGCAGGTAGAACCCGTAAGGGATCATATAAAGATCACCGGCCTGGCTGCCCATAGCAACGGTCTTATCCGTCAGGGTGCTGCCGTGTTCCCAGTCTGCGACGTGGTCGGCAAGGCTGATCAGCTGACCAGACCCGGCATAAAGCGCCTGCCAGGTATCCGGCATTTCGACAACATCAGGAATATCGCCGCCTGCAACCATGGTTGCCAGTTTTTCAAACGCGCTGCCCCATGGTAGGGAAACGATTTCAACGGTTACGCCGGGGTTATCGGCTTCAAACTGATCAACAAGCCCCTGCAGCACCACGGTGCGTTCCGGGCTGGTGATTACCTCTACCAGTTTCAGCGTGGTGTCAGCATAAGCCGCCGACCCCATAAAGACAGCCGCAGCCGTCAGACTTTTGAACAGATTTTTCATATCTTCCTCCAGGTTAAAACGTATTCATTTCGGGCACTTCTAGACGGTGCTTTTGGTAAGAGCGGATTGGAAATCAGCCCAAAGGTCTTCGGCATTTTCCAAACCAAGGTTGAAGCGCACCAGATTGGGTGACGCCCCAAATTTCTGTAGTGAGTTGTTCTCTGCAGCCTGGGCCAGAACCACGGGCGCTGGCAGAACGAGGCTTTCAAAGCCGCCCCAGCTGACCCCAATTTTGAAATGTTTCAGCGCATCGGTGAACCGGCGAATATCAACGCTGTCGTCAAACTCAAATGACAACAGCCCAGCCCGGCCTGTCAGTCCGGGCACCTCATTAGGGCCAGGGCTGTTAATTTTTCGAACATGAGGGATCGCGGCCAGCCGATCTACAAATAAATTGGCGGTGGCTTGATGCTGCATCATCCGGGCATGAAGCGTACGCAGCCCGCGGGTGAGTAAGAACGCTTCAAACGGGGCCAGTTTGCCACCAAAAAGCGACAGCGACAAATCGCGAATGGTCTTAATGTGCTCATCTGATGACACGACCACACCTGCCACCGTATCCGAGTGACCGGAAATATATTTTGACGCCGAATGAATAACGATATCAATTCCAAGTGTTAGCGGCTGCTGAAACACAGGGCTGGCCCAGGAGTTATCAATCATGGTTATGGTGCCGCTTTTGCGCGCATGCGCAGCCACACGGGTCAGATCCAACGGCTGAAAAATGACCGAGCTTGGGCTTTCCAGATACGCGATCTTAAGGCCATCATATAGTGTGGCATCATTTTCGAGCGTTTCTGGTGGATAGTATTCAACCTCAACCCCGAAAGGGCGCAGGATGCGTTCCATCAATCGGTAGGTGTCCGGGTAGACATGTTCGACACAGGCAACACGATCTCCTGGCTTGAGGAACGCAAAAAGCGTGGATGAAATCGCTGCCATACCAGAGGCAAAACCAACAGCGGCTTCCCCTTGTTCCGCCTGGGCCATCAGCCCTTCAAATGCGGCAACGGTCGGGTTTTGTACCCTTGTATAAAAGGTTTTGTTTGACTCCCCCCGCATACGCTTTTCAAGGTCATCGTAACTGTCAAAGGAAAACAATGAACTTTGAACAATAGGCGGCGTCATTGATCCGCCGTTATCATCCTGCACAGCAGCCAGCACTGTAGAAAGATCTAAGTTATCGGACATTGTGTCCCTCCTGCGCCCTGTTCCGGAACATGCTGAAAATCACGTAAGCTTTCAGGCTTCATCTCGATTGAAAATCCAGGATTTAAAGGCGCGGTATAGGCCCCATTTTCGATCACGCAGGGGTCAACAAAATGCTCATGCAGGTGATCAACAAATTCGATGCGCCGGTCATCTTTTTCACCGCAAATGGCCACGTAATCGATCATCGATAGATGCTGTACATATTCACACAGCCCCACCCCACCGGCATGCGGCCACACGGGCACGTTGTACTTGGCCGCCATCAACTGCACGGCCAGGACCTCGTTCAGGCCCCCCATGCGGCAACTATCAATCTGCACCACATCAATCGCACCTTCGGTGATGAATTGCTTGAACATGATCCGGTTCTGGCACATTTCCCCGGTGGCCACCTTAATCGGGCCAATGCTTTCGCGGATCTTGCGATGGCCAACCACATCATCCGGGCTTGTTGGCTCTTCAATGAAGAAGGGGCGCGCAAAGGCCAATTGGTTCACCCAATCAATCGCCTGATCCACCTCCCAAACTTGGTTGGCATCGATCATGATGTTCATCGCATCACCCAGTTCCTCACGGGCGATGGTCAGGCGACGGATATCATCCTGCAGATCCCGGCCGACCTTGAACTTAACATGGGTAAAGCCCGCATCGCGGGCCTCGCGACATAGGCGGCGCAGTTTTTCATCGCTATAGCCAAGCCAGCCCGCAGAAGTGGTATAACAAGGGTACCCTTCGGCCTTGAGCTTGGCGATCCGATCGGCCTTGCCCGGTTCGGCACGCTGCAGAATATCCAGCGCCTCTTTAGGAGTTAGCGCATCGGTAAGATAGCGGAAATCGATCAAGTGCACGATCTCTTCTGGGGACATTTCCGACACAAGAAGCCAAACAGGCTTGCCCGCAACCTTGGCCCATAAATCCCACGCAGCATTGATCACCGCCCCGGCGGCCAAGTGAATGGCCCCCTTATCCGGGCCAATCCACCGCAACTGGCTATCCCCCGTCACATGGCGCCAGAACCGGCCCATATCTTCGGTGATCCAGGCCAGATCAAGCCCCGTGACCAGGGCGCCCAGCGCATTAATCGCGGCCACGCAAATTTCATTGCCGCGCCCAATGGTAAAGGTTAGCCCGTGCCCTTCTGGCCCCGTATCTGTTTCCAGCACCACATAGGCGGCTGAATAATCGGGATCCGGGTTCATTGCATCTGACCCATCCAAGGCATCAGAGGTCGGGAACCGCACGTCATGGATGCGCAGGCCGGTTATTTTGGTCATGCTGCTGCCACCACCTTTTGCCGCTGCACCCCAAGCCCTTCGATACCCAGCTTCATCTCATCCCCAGGTTTCAGATAGACCTCTGGTGATTGCCCCATCCCGACACCTGGCGGCGTACCCGTTGAAATAACATCCCCGGGCTGGAGGCTCATGAATTGCGACAAATGCGAAATGACGGTCGCCACACCAAAATGCATCGTCTGGGTAGATCCATCCTGATAGCGGTGCCCATTGACATCTAGATACATAGAAAGGTTCTGAGGGTCTGGCACCTCATTGCGTGTCACCATCCAAGGGCCGATAGGGCCGAATGTATCCGCCGATTTGCCCTTGACCCATTGACCAGAGCGATGCAGCTGAAAATCACGTTCAGAAAGGTCATTCACCACGCAATAGCCCGCCACATGAGATAGGGCGTCAGCCTCTGAGACATATTTGGCCTCTTTGCCGATCACCACGCCCAGTTCGACCTCCCAATCGGTTTTCACCGATCCGCGTGGAATTTCGACGGTGTCATCCGGCCCGGTGATGGCGGATGTAGCCTTAAAAAACACCACCGGTTCGGCTGGCAGATCCATCCCGCTTTCGGCAGCATGGTCGGCGTAGTTCAAGCCAATACAGATGAATTTCCCGACATGGCCCACACAGGGGCCTAAACGCGGTATACCTTCAACCAAAGGAAGGCTGTTCGGGTCAATACCTTTTAGCTTTGCCAGGGTGTTATCCCCCAGACTTACACCGGAAATGTCAGAGATATGCGCGGACACATCACGAATGCCACCACCCGCATCCAACAATCCTGGCTTCTCAAACCCTTCCGGGCCATATCGTAAAAGCTTCATGTCTATACTCCGTTTAGATGGCCCAACCGCCATCAATGATGTGGGTTTGTCCTGTTGTGAACGCGCTGTCATCCGACGCCAGGTAAAGGGCCAGATTGGCAATTTCATCAGCCGTGCCGATGCGCCCCATAGGCTGACGCGCGATGAACTGGCGCATGGCGTCTTCATAATCGCCGGTGGCGCGCAGGCGGTCATGTAGGCTGGGGCTATCGACTGTTCCCGGGCAAATCGCATTACAGCGGATGCGCTGGGTGACATAATCAGCGGCCACCGCTTTGGTCATACCGATCACCGCCGCTTTGGAAGCGCAATAAATAAAGCGGTTCGGAACACCCTTCAAAGATGAGGCCACCGAAGACATATTGATGATCGACCCCCCCCCCCTGGCCAACATTCCCGGCAAGGTAAGTTTCATCAACCGCCACATAGCCTTGGCGTTCAGATCAAAAGCGAAATCCCACTCATCCTCGGTGCTCTCCAGAATATTGCCCGAATGCACAAAGCCCGCGCAGTTAAACAGCACGTCAATCGGTCCAATATCGGCAACCACCGCCTCGACCATCGCCCGATCCGTCACACCAAGCTTTAGCGCACTGATCCCGGGAATTTCACCCAGTTCTGCCAAAGCAGCATCATTGATATCGCTGGCAATCACCTGCGCCCCGCAAGCGGCAAACCGTTCTGCTGTCGCGCGCCCGATCCCCTGACCGGCAGCGGTAATCAAGGCTGTCTTTCCCTTTAGATTATGCATAATATATCCCCCAATCAGCCCAGAGCCTGCAACAATGCACTCACCGAGCTATGCATTGCCGGACAAACCTTTTCCGATCGCAAGAAATGCCCACAGCAACAGAGCAAACAAATCCTCCCCGCCATTGCATGTCCGGCCAGCGAATAAGCAAAAGCCGAACAGAGCGCTTAGGCCACCACCCTTTTGATCGTATTGTAAGTTCCTACCTTGACTTGCGGCATAGGTCAACTAACATGTTAGAACGACGCCAGGAATGAGAAATGTCAGCACTTATTGATATTGAAACAAAGCACCTCAAAGACATTCACGCGCTTGAAGGTTCGCTTGCACAACGCGTCTATCAGGCGCTGAAAGATGCGATTCTAGCGCTGAAGTTTCCACCGGGTGCCGTGCTGCGAAAGGACGCGATTTGTGAAGCGCTTGAGGTGTCGCGCTCCCCCGTTTCAGAGGCGATCACACGTCTTGCCGCAGAGGGATTGGTTGACGTTGTACCGCAATCGGCCACGCGCGTGGCTTATTTTTCCATGGATGAAATTCGTGAAGGGTCTTTTTTAAGAGAGGCTCTTGAACTTGCGGTTGTGGCAAAGGTTGCATCTGATCGTTCGGATGAGCAATTGACGAATCTCTCACGCAATCTGCGCCTGCAGCAACTTCTTTTGGAAGACGAAGACTATGCCGGTTTTTACAAAACGGATGAAGAGTTTCATCGCCTGCTGATGGAGTTCACCGGATATACCCGACTGGCCTCGCTTGCGCATATGGTTTCTTTGCAGGTGACTCGTGCGCGTATGATTTTATTGCCATCTCCCGGTCGGGCAGAAAATACGCTTGCCGAACATAAAGAAATCCTAAGCGCCATTCGCGCCAAAGATCCTGCTGCTGCGCAAGCGGCCATGCAACGCCACTTGCGTCAACTCATGCCGCATATTGAGCATCTCTCACATGAGCGCCCGGAACTTTTTAAAACGGTGCAATCTTAAACCCGGATTTTCTTATGCTGGTATCTGACACCACCCTCTTAAATGGCAGAACATCGTGCCCGATTCCCCTAACACGGATGGGATTTGGTGCGGCGCCACTGGGAAACCTGTACCAGAAGGTTACTGATAGTGATGCACAAGCGGCGCTTCAGGCGGCGTTTGATGCTGGGATCCGATACTTTGACACAGCGCCGCAATATGGGCTGGGCCGGTCCGAAGAACGGGTAGGAACGGCCCTATCGCGATTTGGCCGCGATCACGTTCAGCTATCAACAAAGGTGGGGCGGTTGCTGATCGATTGTGTCCCAGAAGAGGTCACGCCAGAGGCCTTTGTCGATGTTCCGCAAAAACGCATTGTCTTTGATTACAGTTACGATGGCGTTATGCGATCATACGAATCCAGCCGCGCGCGCCTTGGTATCAACCACGCTGATATTTTGCTGGTTCATGATGTCTGTGCCTTTAGCCAAGGCAGTCAGGAACTAAGCGATCAGCGCGTGCGTGAATTGTTTGATCTGGGTGGATACCGGGCCCTGTCAGAACTACGTGATGCAGGTGAAATTGCTGCGATCGGCGCAGGGGTTAATGAATGGCAGGTCTGCCAAAAGCTTTTGGAACTGGCAGACTTTGACGGGTTCTTGCTTGCCGGACGCTACACGCTTCTGGAGCAGGAGGCGCTGGAAACCTTCTTGCCGCTGTGTGAACAGCGTGATGTCGGTATTATCCTGGGCGGCCCATATAATTCAGGCATTCTGGCCACCGGTGCGGTGCCTGGGGCAAAATATAATTACGACGCAGCGCCGCCTGATATTATCGATCGGGTCAATCGCATTAGCGCCGTTTGCGCCAGCCATAACACAGCTTTAATTGCAGCAGCTCTGCAATTTGTTCTTGGCCACCCTTCAATCAAAACGGTTATCCCCGGCGCGGCTAACGCGGCCGAGGTTACAACCAACGTGGCCTTGCTTGAACAGCCTATCCCTGCACAGCTTTGGACAGACCTGCAAAGCGAAGATTTGATCCATCCCAATGCCCCCCTACCATCAGAGGCCCATGATGCTCCGTAATATTGACCCGCTCCTATCACCTGATCTGCTGCGCATTCTGCGCGCCATGGGGCATGGTGATGATATTGTCATCGCAGACGCAAACTTTCCGGCGCATAGCGCTGGGCCACAGGTTGTCCGCGCAGATGGGTCAACCGCCAGTGATATGCTGAAGGCGGTGCTTTCTGTCATGCCTCTTGACACTTTTGTCCCTGCCCCCGCATTGAGCATGCAGGTGGTGAATGATCCGACTGCTATTCCAGAGGCGGTGGCGGACTTTCAAGCCATTATTGAAAAAACCGCCGACAATCCAACCCGGCTCCAATCCTTAGAAAGATTTGCGTTTTACGAACGGGCGGCCAGTGCATTTGCAATTATCCAAACAGGGGAGCGCCGCCTTTATGGGAATATCATCCTTAAAAAGGGAGTGATTGGGTGAAAATCGACGCCCATCAACACTTTTGGCAGTTATCGCGTGGCGACTACGAATGGCTTACTCCTGATCTGGCCCCTCTTTACCGGGATTTCATGCCGGCTGATCTGGCCCCTTTTCTCAAAGAGGCCGGAATAGATGGCACTATTTTGGTACAAGCAGCGCCTACGCAGGCTGAAACCAAATTCATGCTGCGCATTGCGCAGGATAATGACTTTATCCTGGGCGTTGTTGGCTGGGTCGATTTCAATGCGGCAAACGCCCCTGATCTCATCGCAGATCTTGCCAAGAACCCAAAATTGGTTGGATTGCGGCCAATGATCCAAGATATTTCCGATGATGCCTGGGTGCTTAGCCCGAATATAAAGCCCGCGTTTGAGGCGATGATAGCCCATGATTTAACATTTGATGCGCTGACCTTGCCTCGACATCTGCCCAACCTGCAAAAGCTGCTGGCGCGTCACCCTGAGCTAAAGGTCGTCATCGATCACTGCTCAAAGCCCGCAATCCGCGATAACCTTATCGATGATTGGGCAAAGCACATGGCCACCCTGGCCCGCGACACATCCGCCTTTTGTAAACTGTCAGGTTTGGTGACAGAGGCACGCGCAGACTGGTCCGTTACGGACCTACAACCTTATGTCGATCACCTGCTTGACTGCTTTGGTCCATTTCGCTTGATCTGGGGCAGCGATTGGCCCGTCTGCACGCTTGCTAGCGATTACTCTCGCTGGCATGACGCAAGTTATACTTTGTTACAAAGCTGCACTGCCACCGAGATAGGTTTAATCTTTGGAGGCACAGCGCAACACGTATACCCGGCTATATCGGGGGCTGCCGGATGAATTCAAACCAGTTTCAGAATGCCGCATTATCTTAGCATTAATATCAACAAGAGCTGAACACATATTGTCCGTCGTCAGAGTTTTTGGGACCAAGAGCGGCGTAAACTAAGAGAGAGTTTGGCTCATCTGGTTGTTTTGATTATGCGGCACGCTGGCTGTGATGCAAGCGCCGCGTTTCGAGCGTCTTGGACTTGTCGCGGTTTGATGCCGCTCCTTTGATAGCATTTACTGCAACAAAGGAGACTGACTATGGGACAGAAACGGACGGACGAATTCCGAGCAGATGCAGTGCGGATCGCATTGATCAGTGGGCTGACGCGTAAACAGGTGGCTTCAGATTTAGGCGTCGGGTTGTCGACGCTGAACAAATGGATCACTGCGCACCGAGACACGGACGTGGTTTCCAAAGAGGGTTTGGGCCTGGCTCAAGAGAATGATCGACTTCGACGGGAGAACCGGCTCCTGAAGGAGGAGAGGGAGATCTTAAAAAAGGCCACCCAGTTCTTTGCGGGCCTAAAGCAATGAGATTTAGGTTTGTCGAAGAACACAGGGGCCGCTTCCCAGCCAATCGGCTGTGTGATGTCGTTGGCGTCAGCACACGCGGGTTACGCGCATTCCGCAGCCGACCAGCCAGTCGCAGGCAACGATCTGATTTGGTCACGTTGGCCCACATCAAGGAACAGTCGCGTCTCAGCCTGGGCAGCTATGGTCGGCCACGGATGACGGAAGAGCTGAAGGAAGTCGGCTTGGACGTCGGGCATCGCCGAGTTGGTAGATTGATGCGCCAGAATGGTATATCCGTCGTCAGAACCCGTAGACACAAGGTCACCACAGACAGCAATCACAAGTTCAACATTGCGCCGAACCTGCTGGATCGTGACTTCACCGCCAACGCGCCTAACCAGAAATGGGCCGGTGACATCAGCTATGTTTGGACCCAAGAGGGTTGGCTTTATCTTGCGGTGATCCTGGACCTGCATTCACGCCGTGTCATTGGCTGGGCGGTCAGCAATCGGATGAAACGGGACTTGGCGATCCGTGCGTTGAAAATGGCCATTGCGTTCAGAACACCACCCAGAGGCTGCGTCCACCACACGGATCGCGGGTCACAATACTGTTCTCATGACTATCAGAAAATCCTGCGCCAAGATGGGTTCAAGGTATCGATGTCTGGCAAAGGTAATTGCTACGATAATGCGGCTGTTGAGACGTTTTTTAAAACCATCAAAGCAGAACTTATCTGGAGGCATCATTGGGAAACACGGCGCAAGGCAGAGATCGCCATCTTCGAATACATCAATGGCTTCTACAATCCGCGCCGCCGACACTCAGCACTGGGTTGGAAAAGCCCGGTCGCTTTCGAACGCAAGGTGGCTTAAACGAACACTTGGGGCGGCACTAAAGCGTGACAGGTCCAAAATGCTGTCACTGTCTGACGTCAGCGCCTATGGGACCAAATAGGGCAATTTGCTAAAAGAGGGTT
>CAKMYZ010000033.1 GCA_929200255.1 uncultured Alphaproteobacteria bacterium
TTTAGCAAATTGCCCTATTTGGTCCCATAGGCGCTGACGTCAGACAGACATGATAAAGGAACTGCGAGAACTGATCCCATCCATATGTATGCTGGCAGGTCCGGATACAGCGAAATGGGCGATGGATTGGACAGGCAAATACGAAACCAAACCCAAAACAATTGAAGAGACTTTCCCTTAAGTCTGATCATGTGGCTCCCACTTTGGGCGCGGTCCATGAATGCGTCCGCGATCACGGGGGTCTTTGTGAAACTGTACCAGCGCTAACCGGGTCTCTGTCCTACAATTATCATCGACGAGCTCGTGCTCCTTGCCTCGATTACTTAGAAGACGTCGGTGCTCTCCTGTTTTGAAAACAGGTGGCGCCCAAAATCATCTAAGATCAGAAGATCCGCCGCGAGATCAAAACGGCAGTTAGCGCCAAAATGGTCAGATGAACCATCCAGATGGCTTCGTAGCTATACCCCAAATCGAGAATGCCAGCAGATAGCAGGGGCGATAGTGCCGTTATCAGGAACCCGCCTCCCTGCACGGTTGAACTCAGTCGGACAGCATCGCCACTGTCACAACTGTATTGCAGGACGATAATCAACATGATTGAAAACGTTCCGCCAAGGCCCGCCCCAAGCAGACAGACCGTGAACAGCGCGGGGAGCGCGCCCGATAACAGCGCAGCAAAACCCAGCATTTGGAGAAGGATCGCAGCATACATGCGCGGTCGCATTTCACCGTCCCTTCGCCCGACAATCGGGAGGGCAATCGCAGCAATCGCCTGGCAGATCGACATCACGGCAATCAGGCCGCCAGCAGATGTCGGCGTCATGCCTTGACTTGTAAAGAACGGTGCGAGCCATGCAATCACGCTCCCGTATCCCATGTTCAAAAGGCCGAAGGCCAAGATCAAGGTTACAACCGGATGTGTTGTACGTGTATGAACCTGAACTGCAGGTGTTTTTTCCGACTGTAGAACGCCTGCGGCGACCGCCAGCGCAACCGCCGCTGGAACCCCGAGAGCTGCGAGGGCGAAGCGCCAAGATCCAGTGGACTCGCTCAATATTGGCACAATCTGCGCTCCGATTGCGCCGCCGCCCAATAGCAAGGCTGAGTATAGCCCCATCACGGCATTGAACCGTGCAGCGAAACTGAATTTGATGAACGCGGGCATTATGGCTTGCAGCACCGCCACCCCAAGCCCGCAAACCGCTGATGTTAGCAGCAATCCTGCGACCTCGTGTGAAACCGCTCGCATGACGGATCCAAGGCACAGCCCTAGCAACCCGATCATAACCGCTAGCCGGACACCAAGACGACGGTGAAGCTGCGGCGCGAGGAGCGCGCCCAGACCCATGATCGCCAGAGGCAATGCAGTCAGCGTAGCGATTGAAGTCCGTGCCGCGTCAGTTTCGGCCAAGATGTCTTCGACCACTGGTCCAAGCCCCGCCAGGAACGGGCGAAGGTTAAGCGCAATCAATGAAACCGCGATGATCGTCAGCGCAGAGCCGCCAGCGCGCGCGCCGAACGGCCCTGTCACGGGTAGCCCAAGCTGCTTTTGGCACGTTTCAGGTGACGACCCTGCGGCGCTTGCTGTGCAATCTCGCCGTCGAGCATTACGGTTTGCCCGCGCAAGATTGTGCGTACAGGCCAGCCTGTGACCTCCAAACCCTCGTAAGGGGTATAGTCGGAGCCGTGGTGCAGGATATCCTGCGACAGGGTGACGCGACGCTGATCATCCCACAACGTGATGTCGGCGTCAGCCCCGATCGCGATTGCACCTTTGGCCGGATAAAGACCATACAATTTGGCAGGATTTGAGGATGTCAGGGCGACGAAACGCTCTGCCGAGATCCGCCCCTTACTTACGCCTTCAGAAAACAGGATCGGCAAACGGGTTTCAACGCCAGGGATGCCGTTTGGAACCCATTTGAACGATGTGCGGGCTTTTACGTTGTTTTTACCGACATCGTCGGGTGCCTCAAAGTAGAACGGACAGTGATCTGACGAAAAGATATCGAACGTCCCGTCGCGCAGCCCCTGCCAGATGGCACGTTGGCTATCGGCATCGCGCGGTGGCGGGGAACAGACGTATTTGGCTCCCTCGAAGTCCATGTTCAGACCCTTGAGATCGTCCTTTGTCAGCGCGATATATTGTGGGCAGGTTTCCGCAAAAACCTTCATGCCCCGCCCTCTGGCCCATTGGATCTGCTCCATTGGGTCGCGCCCCGACACATGCACGATTACGACGGGCACATCGGTTAGCTGTGCATGGCTGATGGCGCGGTGGGTCGCTTCGCGCTCCGCAATTTGTGCGTGGGCTTCGGCGTGATAATAGGGGGCTGTCTTGCCTTCGGCCTCTAGTTTTGTGGTCATGTATTTGATCGCGTCGTTGCCTTCGGCGTGGACCATGACAAGCGCTTGTTCGCGTCTGGCCACATCAAAAACCGACAGCAATTCATGATCGTTCAACACAAGGTCATCATAGGTCATGAACACCTTGAATGACGTATAACCGTCGCGCACCAGTGCAGGTAATTCCTGCCCTAGAACTTGAGGCGTCGGGTCCGACACCACGAGATGAAACGACACGTCCGTGAAACAGTTTCCCTCTGCCTTGCTATGGTATTCTTCAAGGCATGTGCGTAGGGACGTCCCTTTGATCTGCATTACGAAGGGCATGACGGTGGTGTTTCCACCCGCCACAGCAGAGCGGGTGCCCGATGCAAAATCATCGGCCATCTTCGTCCCGTCCGATGTTGGCTGGTCCAGATGGACATGGGCGTCAATTCCGCCGGGCAACACCAGCAGGCCAGTCGCGTCAATTTCCTGCGGCGCCCCTGTTACGGCACGTGATATCTCGACAATGACTCCGTCTCGAATGCCGATGTCAGCTACGAAGCGATCAGCGGCGGTCACAATCGTGCCCCCCCTGATCGCCAGATCACACGCCGTCATGGCGCGGCACGCACCGTGTCGCCCATGCTGGCGATTTGGCCGATCGCAGCGCAAAGGCGGTCAACCTGCTCAAGCGTGTTATAATGCACCATCGATACGCGGATTACGCCGCTATTACCTTCTTCGCCCAGATACTCGACCAAACGGCGCGCATGGAAATCACCAAACCGTATCGCAATCTGATATGCGTCCATCTGTTTGCACAACTCCCCAGAATCAATTCCGTCCAGTTTGAACGAAACCGTGGGCACACGGTCTGAGTTTTCAAACGTGGCCTTGCCGATGATCCGGCAATCATTGCGCCCTGCGAGGTAGGTCAACAGCCTTTGTGTCAAGGCGTCTTCATGGAAGGTTATGGCGCTGAATGCCGCTTCAATCTTGTCGCGCTTGCTGCCCTGTGCTCCAACGTGCTCGCCCAGCTCTGTCAGATAATCGACGACCCCCACCGCGCTGAACGCCAGCTCGTAGTTGGGGTTTCCGGGTTCGAGTTTGCCGGGCACTTTGTCCTTGCCGTAAAAATAGTGATACTGGCCGTCCAGCTTTTCCAGAAGGTTGTATTTTCCGTACATGACAGCATGGTGCGGCCCATAGCATTTATACATGCTGAACACATAGTAATCGACATCCCATCCGGTGACGTCGATGGCGCGGTGCGGCGCATAAGCGACGCCATCAACGCAAATCTGTGCGCCACGATCGTGTACGAACTGTGAAAAGTCAGCAACCGGATTGGCCTGGCCCAGAATGTTGGACACATGATGGACGCAGACCAGCTTGGTGCGTTCAGTCATCAGAGGTTCCAAGTCTTCGAGCCGCAATTCATAAGTGGCCTTGTCCACCGGCCAGAATATGATCTTTACACCAAATTCGCGCAGGCGATCCCACGGGCCGATATTGGATTCGTGATCGCCGACTGAAATGATGATCTCATCCCCCTCGACAAATTGGCTGCGCATGGAGTTTGCCAGAATTTGGACCAGTGCAGTCGTCGAGTGACCGAAAACTATTTCTTCGGGGCGCTCGGCGTTGACAAGCGTTTGAATGGCGCGACGGCCCGCCATCAACGCCTCTGCGGCAGCGCGTGACACTTCGTAAGTCCCACCGACCTGTACATTGCGGTTGGTTAGGAAGTCTGCGATTTTATCGATCGCGCCGCCAGCGATTTGGGACCCGCCTGCGTTGTCCATAAACGTCCAAGGGCTTTGCAAACCAGGAAATCTGGCCTTTACGAATTCATGATCAATTTGAGTATGGGCTGAGGTCATGGTCTGTTTCTTTCTTTACTCAATGGTTCAGCACGGCACCCAGAAAATTCTGGGTGCGAGCCTCTTTTGGGTTCGAGAAAATGTCCTCGGGCGTTCCGGTTTCGATGATTTCGCCGCTATCCATAAATATCACGCGGTCCGCGACCTGACGGGCAAATCCCATCTCATGGGTCACGACAATCATGGTCACGCCAGTCCCTGCGAGACTTTTCATAACATCCAACACTTCGCCGACCATCTCGGGATCCAGCGCGGATGTGGGTTCATCGAACAGCAAGACGCGCGGTTCCATCGCCAGTGCGCGCGCGATGGCCACACGTTGTTGTTGCCCACCGGAAAGATGCTTGGGGAACTTGCCCGCCTGTTCCGCAATGCCGACCCGCTTCAGCAATGCATCAGCCTGCTCTCCAGCTTCCTTGGCAGACCTGCCACGGACGCGCATAGGGGCAAGCATGACATTGCGACGCACACTTAAATGCGGAAAGAGATTGAACGACTGGAAAACCATCCCGACCTCTGCGCGGATCGTTGACAGTGATTTGCCGGGCGCGACGGCTGTGCCATCTACAACGATCTCACTTGGTTTGGTGAAGCTCTCAAGGTGATTGATGCAGCGGATCAATGTCGACTTTCCCGACCCCGAGGGGCCAACGACGCAGACCACCTCTCCTTCAGCAACGTCTAAGTTAATGCCTTTCAGGGCATGAAATCCCCCGTAAAACTTGTCGAGATTGCGAATGCTAACAAATCCGTCCATCAGTGTTCTCCCGCGCCGAAATGACGTTCCATACGTGAAACGGCAGCAACCAGTGGCCAGAGGAACAGAATGTATATGATTGCAGCGCCAATCAGCGGACTGGGGTTCGCGGCAAGTGCCTGCGCCTGCGTCGCTTGTTTCAACAGGTCAGGAATGGCCACCACGGAGGCCAGGGCCGTGTCCTTGATCACATTGATGGAATTGTTGGTCAAAGGCGGAATGACGATTTTCACGGCCTGGGGCAGAACCACATCAAACATCATTTGGCGGTAGTTTAGCCCAAGAGCTTGAGACGCCTCAAACTGCCCCTTTGGGATGGCCTGAATGCCCGCACGGAAGATTTCGGCAGAATATGCACCTGACACCATCGTCAATGCGCACATCGCCGACCAGAAGCCCGACATCCTGATGCCAACGAACGGAAGCGCATAATAGATGATGATTAGCAAGACCAGAAGCGGCAGCGATCTGAAGATATCGATATAGACACTGGTCACAAATTGCACAGGGCGTTTGCCGTAAAGGCGTAGCAAAGCAAGGGCAAGGCCCAAGGCAAGGCCCGCGATGATGCTGACCAAACCTAACTTGATGGTCACCCAAAGCCCCTTCACCAACATAGGAAAGGAGCGCCTCAAAACCTCGGCGTTAAAAAAAGTGTCTATGAGTTCCATGATATCCCTGTCGTAGGCTTGGAGCCCGGCCACTTGAAACGTGACCGGACCTTGTGTTGGTGTCGAAGTTACGGGATATCCATTACCATGACGGTCGATGTCGTATCTTCGGGCGCTGCGCCGAACCATTCTTCATGCAGTGCTGCAATAAAGCCCTCGTTCTTGAGCTCTGTCAGTGCGTCGTTCGCTTGAACTACAAGTTCTGAATCCTTGTCGAACATCATCGAATACCGCTCGCCGGTTTCGATGCGCGCAACGACCGCGAGGTCGGGCTTGTCCTTGACGTAATACAAGAGCGCGGGAATATCCGATATATAGCCGTCAATGCGGCCAGCAGCCAGATCAAGCATCGCAGGCGCGAGACCTTCATAGCGACGTACATCGGCAAATCCAGCTTCTGCGGCGTGTGCCTCCACCCAAACATCGCCGGTAGAACCAGTATCTACGCCAACAATTTTGCCGTTCATTTCAGCCACCGAAGACGGGCCACCAGCAGCGACGGTCAGAGATTGGTCGCTGTCATAATAGGGCTGGGCGAAAGAGACAGATTCGAGGCGTTCCGGAGTAATTGTTATCGAAGATATCGCAATGTCGATGCGTCCAGACTGAACAGCGGAAAACAAGCCGTTGAACGGAATGTTGACGATCTCCACCTCATGACCCATGCGCGCGGCCACTTCGGTAACAAGGTCGATTTCGAACCCGACGTTCTCGCCGCTCTCATCCTGAAACTCCCACGGCACGTTTCCAATATTTGCGCCGACTTGCAGGACATCGGCATATCCAGCAACAGCCACACCATTCATCATCGTCGCAGCGACTGCGATAGTTTTGATTTTTCCAGACAGCATTTCCAACTCCTCCAGTTTTTGAACTTGCACTTAACCGGGCATTTGGTCTAACCGGTCGGACCAATTGGTAGAAGTCTTTCCGCGCACAATCAAGATTTTTCTACTTTCATGCCGAGCCACGCAGTAAGCTCAAACAATCAAAGACAATTACAATCTAGGTTGAGGCCAAGACTATGATCGATCGGACGCCAATCTCGCAAATCGTCGCTCGAAAGATCCATGAAAAAATCAAATCCGGTGCGTTTTTGGTGTCGGAACGATTGCCGTCACAGCGCAAGCTCGCAGAGGAGCTCGGCGTATCAAGATCGTCTCTGCGTGAGGCGCTGATGACGCTCGAAACCCTGGGTTTAATCAAAACCACCGTGGGAAGCGGGACAGTTGTATGCGAGCCTCAGGGCAGCGTTGCCCCAATCACCGATCACTGGCGATATTCGGATCACTACAGCGTGAAAGATGTATTCGAAATCAGGATGATCTACGAGGGACGGCTCGCTCGGCATGCCGCTCAGACAGCAACGGTCGATGACATATCTGTTTTAACTACCGCAACAAACAAGATGGAAGCCGCTTGGAGTAAGGGTGATCTGATTGAAAACGTAGAAGAGGATCTGAAATTTCACCGTCACATTGCGAGCAAAAGCAAGAACGCGCTTCTTTATCAACATTATCAATCCATTGCGGATCTGTTGACCGAAACGCAAAGACAACCGATCCCTTACACGGCCCTCAACAGAATGGCAGATTCGATCGCGGAACATCGCACTTTTATTGATGCCCTGCATGCGCGCAATAGCGACGCGGCCGAACAGGCTATGGTTGCCCATATACGCAACACGGCGAAATGCGGAGGGATTGATTTATGAGATCCCTCACCGCTTTACATGTTCAGATGTGCCCCGATCCAGCCACCAAAATCGGTCAAATGCCGTTCTGACCACTTGAGCGACCTCCCGAAACGTTCCTAGCACAGGCGGCCCTTGGGCCGCATTGGGCGGAAATGCTGAGATATTTGAGGTCTACGCGCTTCTGGCCAAAGCTACGTTGGGCGCTGCCGGCCCTCGCTGCCGTAACCACAAAAGGCTGTAAAGCGGGGTTTCGTGTGAATTCGCTGCGGTTGCGCTGACAACCGCTTCAAGAGCCAGCGCATCAACATCCTTGCCAGTATCATCCACTTTGGTGCCCCGAAAGAGGTGTTGACTCCAATTCTAAAGTGATTATTTTAAATCATTCACTTTAGAATAGAGCGCGCTATGGCCCGACTGATAGAATTTGACGAGACCGAAGCGCTAACGTCGGCGATGCATGCATTTCGCCGTTTGGGGTACAGCGGTGTATCCATCAAGATACTAGAGGCCGAGACGGGCCTTTCTTCTGGTAGCATATACAACAGCTTTGGCGATAAAGCCGCAGTGTTCCAACGCGTGATGCGCCACTACAATAAGACTGTTGTTGAGAAGCGTATTCGTGAACATCTTGATGGCGTAACACCGACAGAAGGACTGATCGCGCTTTTTGAATCGCTGTTGGATGAGCCAGATGACGGTGCATTCGGTTGCTTGCTCACCAACAGCGCAATCGAGTTTGCTGGATCAAACACAGGCACCGATGTAGAAATCGGATCCGGGTTCGAGCAATTTCTATCGGCTTTCAAGACAACACTTATGAGCGTTGAAGATGTTGATCCTGATACTGCTCAGCGCTCGTCGTTACGCTTGCTCACCTACTATCAAGGGCTGCTGGTCCTAATCCGACACGGATACGACAAAGCGGCGCTGCGCGACACAATCAAATCAGAAATCAAAGGTATTACAGGAGATTTAGATGCTTGATGAACAATGGCAAAAATACGCTAAAACATGGTCACAAGAGACGGACCGGCGTAATGCGGCGCTCGGAGATATCACATCAGAAGACATGACGTACACCGATCCCAATTCCGAAGTCGTTGGGCGCGATGCCTTTTCCGCACATATCGCTCAATTTCAAGGGGATGTGCCAGATGCTTACTTCGAAATTATTGAGGTAAAGGACCACCACAATAAAACCTTGGCCCGTTGGCGGCTGTGTGGGCAAGACGGGAACGAGATGATGCTGGGAACCAGTTTTGCCACACTGGCCGAGAACGGGAAATTCACCTCGTTCACAGGGTTCTTCTAGATAAATGGCCAAGCCTCAACCTGAGTTTGTCACGTTTCTGCTCACTGAATTAGCGGGGCTGGGGGATGTCACCGCACGCCGCTTTTTCGGAGGGTGGCAACTGCAAGCCAACAACACGCAGTTTGCGATCGTAATGAGCGGGACATTGTTTTTCAGGGTTGAGGGTGATCTTCGCAAAACGCTTGAAGAAGATGGCAGCCGCCCTTTCTCCTATGCAAAATCGGGGAAGCAGGTTTCCGTCTCGAAATACATGAGTGCGCCAGAGGGCGCACTTGATGATCTCGATTTCCTGAAAGCTTGGGCGCGCCGCGTTATAGCAGCCGTGTAAGCGCTCAAACTTAAAAACCAACCCTCGGAAGGAATCGACATGACTCCATATCCATGGGAACCATACAGGTCACCTGCACGTCACACACAGACCTTGGGGATACCGGCAGTAAAACCGGCTTCTGGATGGAAGAACTGACGGCCCCTACTACGCCTTCAGGGATGCCGGGTATCGGGTAAAAATAGCCCCACCAAATGGGGGAAAACCTGGATGTTTTGCACGCTGGCAACCCGACTGTGATTGGTGCTTATGAAACATGCCTGGCGAAACTGGAGCCTGAGAGGTTTGTGCTCGCGGAAAAGGCTGCTTCGACAGCGTCGCCAAAGGAACGGCTGGAGGAAAATGCCGCGCTATCGATGAAATTCATGGCAAGCCCTTGGCATATCGACAAAAAGGATGACCACGCAACCCGTCAGACAGTGCTCCTATTGGCCTTTGTAGAGCCTCTTCAATACAGCCGGAAACGGGGCCACGGAACTCCCGAAGTTTCCTTTCCATTCAAGCTGCTAGAGAGAAGTACAGGTCAAAAGAAAGATGGTGCCGGGAGAGAGAATTGAACTCTCGACCTCGTCATTACCAATGACGCGCTACTACCACTGAGCTACCCCGGCATTCGGTGATGGGGATTAGACGCAATCGCCCTTTGGTGCAAGCCCTCTATGGACGGTTTTTGCGCGTATTGATAAGAGCATGGTCATGAGCGACAAAGACACCAAGCAGAAAACAGACAAGACCGCCAAAACCCGCGAAGATCGCCTCAAGGCGGCGCTGAAGGCCAATATGGCGAAACGCAAGGCGCAGGCACGCGCACGCGCGCAAAAAGAAGAGAAAGAGTAGGCAGGCATGGATTCCATTGTAGTCACAGGCGGCACCCCTTTGAACGGGCAGATCGCCATTGCGGGGGCCAAGAACGCAGCCCTCACCTTGATGCCTGCGACGCTGTTGTCCGAAGAACCGCTGACCCTGACCAATGCGCCCCGTCTGTCGGATATCGCCACGATGATAGCGTTATTGCAGTCATTGGGGGTCGAGGTGACCTCGATGCAGGATGGCAAGGTGCAAGTGCTGTCCTCTCATGCGATGACATCAACCACGGCTGACTATGAGATTGTCCGCAAGATGCGCGCCTCAAATCTTGTGCTGGGGCCCCTGCTCGCCCGTCATCATCAGGCCATTGTCTCATTGCCCGGCGGCTGTGCCATCGGGGCCCGCCCGATGGATATTCACGTCACAGCGCTTGAGGCGATGGGGGCCGAGATTGAATTGAAAGACGGCTACCTGCATGCCAAAGCGCCCGGCGGGCTCAAGGGGGCAAAGGTGCCGTTGCGCTTTGCCTCTGTTGGCGCGACTGAGAATGTGCTGATGGCTGCAACGCTGGCCAAGGGCACCACCGTCATTGAAAATGCCGCCCGCGAGCCCGAGATTGTCGACCTTGCAAAATGCCTGCGCAGCATGGGTGCACAGATTGCGGGCGAAGGCAGCAGTACCATTACCATTCAGGGCGTTGATCGTCTGGGCGCGGCCACCCATCCCGTCGTGACCGACCGCATTGAATTGGGCACCTACATGCTGGCCCCGGTCTTTGCCGGCGGTGAGGTAGAATGCCTTGGTGGGCGTCTTGATCTGGTGGGTTCCTTTGTTGAAAAGCTGGATGCCGCCGGTGTGGATGTGACAGAGACACCTGGTGGTCTGAAGGTCAAACGCCGCGCGGATCGGGCAAAGGCCGTTGACGTCACCACCGAAGTGTTCCCCGGCTTCCCCACCGATTTGCAAGCGCAGATGATGGCCATGCTGTGTACCGCTGACGGCACGTCAGTGCTGGAAGAGAAAATCTTTGAAAACCGCTTTATGCATGCCCCCGAACTGATCCGCATGGGTGCGGATATTGAGGTGCAGGGCGGTGTGGCCACGGTCACCGGGGTCGAGCGTCTAAAAGGTGCGCCGGTGATGGCCACCGATCTGCGCGCTTCGGTCTCGCTGATCCTGGCCGGATTGGCGGCAGAGGGCGAAAGCACCGTCAGCCGCATCTACCACCTTGATCGCGGGTATGAGCATATCGAGGAAAAGTTGAGCGCCGTGGGCGCCAAGATTGAACGGATTTCATCATGACCCAGGACGCCACGTTCGAGGATGGCCGCGAGCAACCGCTCCGCCTGAAAGCGCTGGATGCCGAGGATCTGGGGGTCATCGCCGCTTTGGTGCAAGATGCCGTGTTTCCCGCCGCCGAAATGAAATGGGACCGTAAGGCGCGCCGTTTTGCCATTCTGCTGAATCGTTTCCGTTGGGAAGACGCTGACAACGCGCGCCTGCGCAAGCGCAACTTTGAACGGGTGCAATCGGTATTGGCCATTGAGGATGTCGTGAAAGTCCAAAGTCAGGGTGTCGATAAGTCCGATCCTGAGATGGTATTTTCCCTGCTCGCCATTGCCTTCACCCCCGGTGAGGACGGCACCGGTCGCGTCGAACTGACCCTGGCGGGTGACGGTGTGATTGCTTTGGACGTTGAGGCGCTTGAGGTGATCCTGCGCGATGTCACGCGCCCCTATGCGGCCCCGTCCAACAAGGTGCCCTCTCACCCTGCTTAAAGCGACAACTGGCACGGTCCCGGCCTGTTGCTTGCCCCATTGATGCCTATCGCCCTGCCCGCTATGTGCATGCGGCAAGGAGAACGCGCATGCCACAGTTTCTATCCACAACTGACGCCGATTTTGAGGCCCGCTTTACCGCCCTTCTGGGGGCCAAACGCGAAGACAGCCCGGATGTGGATCATGTGGTGGCCGGGATTATCGCAGATGTCCGTGCCCGCGGTGATATAGCCCTGCTGGAACTGACGGCCAAGTTTGATCGGCTGGAACTTACGCCGGAAACCATGCGTTTTAGCGCCGCAGAGATCGCCGCGGAATGCACCAAGGTATCAGATGCGGATCGCGCCGCGCTGGAACTGGCCGCCGCACGCATCCGCGACTATCACGCCCGCCAGATGCCCGAAGATGCCATGTGGACGGATGATGCAGGTGCCACGTTGGGCTGGCGCTGGACGCCCGTATCTGCGGCGGGCCTTTATGTGCCGGGCGGCTTGGCGTCTTATCCGTCATCGGTACTGATGAACGCGATCCCCGCTAAGGTGGCGGGTGTTGAAAGGTTGGCGATTGTCGTGCCAACGCCAGATGGTGCGACCAATCCACTGGTGCTGATGGCGGCAAGGATTGCGGGCGTCGATGAGATTTACCGCATTGGCGGCGCGCAGGCTGTGGCAGCACTTGCCTATGGGACCGAAACGATCGCGCCCGTAGACAAAATCACCGGGCCTGGCAATGCCTTTGTCGCGGCTGCCAAGCGCCGGGTCTTTGGCAAGGTCGGCATAGATATGATCGCCGGCCCGTCCGAGATTCTGGTCATTGCCGATAAGGGCAATGATCCTGATTGGATCGCCCTCGATCTGCTGAGTCAGGCAGAACATGACGAAAGCGCCCAATCGATCCTGGTCACCGATGATGCAGAATTTGGCCAAGCTGTGGCAAAGGCGGTTGAGACTCGGCTGGAAACGCTGGAACGGCATGCCATCGCCGGTGCGAGTTGGCGTGACTTTGGGGCGGTCATCACGGTGACCGGGTTTGACGAGGCTGTCACGCTCTCGGACCGTATCGCGCCAGAGCACCTTGAAATTTGCACGGCTGATGCCGAGGCCCTTGCCAGCAGGATCACCCATGCGGGCGCCATCTTTATTGGGGGTTGGACACCTGAGGCTATCGGAGACTACATTGGCGGTCCAAATCACGTCTTGCCGACAGCACGTTCGGCACGGTTTTCGAGCGGGTTATCGGTTATGGATTTCATCAAACGCACCACCCTGTCCCGTATGACACCTGATGCATTGGCCGCCATCGGCCCGTCAGCCGAACGCCTTGCAATGTCTGAAAGCCTGCAAGCGCACGGCCTGTCAGTGCGCGCCCGGCTGGACCGGCTGAACAGGGGTGACACATGAGCAAAATCATCCATATCGAGATTGATGACAGCAACCTGCCGCCCCCCACGCCCGAGATCGATCAAGAGCGCAAAGTGGCGATGTTTGATCTGCTGGAAGACAACAGCTTTGCCATGCCTGCGCGCGACGATCGTCAGGTGGCACCGGGGCCCTATAAGTTGGGGCTTTCGATCAAGGAACGCCGACTTGTCTTTGATATCAAAAGGGAAGATGACGCACCGGCGGGTGAATTCCACCTGTCTCTTGGCCCGTTCCGGCAGGTGGTAAAGGACTATTTCCAGATCTGCGAAAGCTATTTCGACGCCGTCAAAACCCTGCCCCCCAGCCAGATCGAGACCATCGATATGGCCCGCCGCGGCATCCACAACGAAGGCGCCCGCGTCTTGCAGGAACGGCTGGACGGCAAGGCAGAGGTTGATACCGACACCGCCCGCCGCCTCTTTACCCTGATTTGCGTCCTGCACTTCGGGGGCTGAAGATGGTGGAAGAAGGCACATATCAGGATCTGCCCCAGTCCGTGCTGTTTTGCTGCGACCACAACTCTGTCCGCTCGCCCATGGCCGAAGGGATCATGAAGCAACTTTACGGGACCGAGTGTTATATTCAGTCGGTCGGCGTGAAGAATGATCTTGAGATTGATGGCTTTGCCATCGCCGCCTGCGCTGAACTGGGGGTCGAGCTGTCGCGCCATCGGTCTCGCTCATTTGACGAAATGGAAGATTGGGGGGATGACCTTTCTTCCTTCGACTTGGTGCTGGCCCTGTCACCCGCAAGCCAGCGCCGGGCGCTTGATCTAACGCGATTTTATCATCTCGAGGTCGAGTATTGGCCGATCCTTGATCCCACGGGGTTGGGTGACAATCGCGAAGCGCGGTTGGCGCTATACCGGCAAGCGCGTGATCAGATCAAAGAGCGATTGATTGCGCGATGGGGTCCGGGGAATATCGGGACGTAGAGAATGCGTGCGGCGTGATACGCCATGCATTGCTTGCGCAAGGTCAGGATTGTGGACATCGGGTGAAATCGCTTCGCCCGTTCCGGCGGCAGCTTTAGCTTACCCGGAAAAGTTCTAGCGCCTAAGGTATTGTAAGCGGCACCAGCAAAGTTGATGTTGCAAGCATGGCAACTGAAAAAGAGTTTTCCTACGCTGCACTTGCTGGTTCAACACGACGGCACATCCGCGTGTTTCAGATACACCAGTTCCTTGACCGTTTTGCGATGGGGTTAACGGTAAGTGTTGTTGCTCTGGCTTTGACCGACAGAGGTATGGACCTCTTTCAAATCTCGCTTCTTTTCGGGGTCTACTCGCTGACGACGATGACGATGGAACTGCCGTTTGGCGGTCTTGCCGACAGCATTGGCCGCAAGCCGGTCTTTTTGGTGGCAGTGATCGCGAGTCTGATTTCGCTCGTGCTCTTCCTCTCGACGAGTGATTTCTATGTTCTGGCGCTGTCATTTGCGTTCATCGGTTTTGGGCGCGCGCTTCGGTCGGGCACGCTTGATGCGTGGTTTGTCGAAACCTTCAGGGCCGCGGCACCAAATGTGGATGTCCAGCCTGCGCTGGCCAAAGCGCAATGGGCCAACGCCGTAGGCTTGGCCAGTGGCGCGGTCTTTGGCGGTCTTCTTCCGGATGTGTTAGGCGAATTCGCGAAAGGCTTGGGGTTGCGCATCTATGACGTACCCTACCTGGCAAGCTTCGGTGTGATGCTGGGTGTGCTTGTTTTCACGATGTTGGCTATTGTCGAAGAACCGCGTCCAAAGAATGTTACTGCTCTCATGCAAGGCTTCTTCAATATCCCGGCGGTGATAAGGGACGCCAGCCTTTTGGCTTTGAAACATCCCGCACTGTCGACACTTCTGTTAGCGTTGGCGTTCTTCTTGATGGCAACCAATCCGGTTGAGGTGCTTTGGCCGACCCATGTAAGACCCATGTTGGACGCGGGTTACGCAAACACCGTCATCGGTGTCGTCACTGCGACCTATTTCTTCTCAATCGCTTTTGGGGCATCTCTATCTTCCTACATCAGCCGGGTCTTCAAGCGACAGCACGCGATGACGCTGGCCGCGGCCTTTGCTTGTTTGGCTGGTCTTCAGGTCGCTTTGGCATTGCAAGGGGCCATTGTTGGCTTTGTGACGGTGTTCGTCTTGTACTCCGTGGTTCTTGGCATCAGCGAAACACCAGCCAGTAGCATTTTGCATCGCTGTGTAGAAGATCGTCAGCGATCGACAATGCTATCGCTCAGGTCGCTGATACAACAGTTGGGAGCCGCGTTAGGTCTAGTCCTGACTGGGGCTGTCGCTGAAATTCACTCTACACCTGTCGCATGGATCGTAGGGACCGGGCTTCTCTGCATCGCAGTGATACTGGCTTTGATGTTGATCAAAAAATTGACCACAGAAGGCGAAAGCTGACTTTCATGCGACCCGCAGCATCAGTGAGTCTGGGCACTTTTATGACATTGGCTAGGCGCGCATCCGGTTCGCACGGGCCCGGCTCTCCAATGGAAGGGGCAAACTCCTCCGTCCCATTCTCCACCAAAACGCTCCAAACGCCGATTAACCCTTGAAAAACCGACCTATCAGGCGCATGTAAGCGCCGTCCACAACAGGTGGATGCCAAAGATAGGAGATCACATGGCCAAGGAAGAACTGCTCGAATTCCCAGGTGTCGTGAAAGAACTTCTGCCAAACGCGACGTTTCGGGTCGAGCTGGAAAACGGCCATGAGATCATCGCGCATACGGCAGGCAAGATGCGCAAGAACCGCATCCGGGTTCTGGCTGGCGACAAGGTACAGGTAGAAATGACACCTTATGATCTGACCAAAGGTCGGATTAATTACCGCTTTAAGTAAGGCGAAGCGGATGTTTCGACCGGTGCAGGACAGCGATTGCCGCAGGCAATGGCCGCTGCGCTTGGTTGCGTGCCGGGCACTGACATGACCACGCTCTCCCCCGATCCCGCGCTGAAACTCGTGCTTGGCTCTGGCTCGCCCCGGCGGTTGGAGCTGCTGGCACAACTGGGCATCACCCCCAGCGATATTCGCCCCCCTGACATTGATGAAGACGTCCGCAAAGGCGAGCAGCCCCGCGATTACGTCAACCGTATCGCCGCCGAGAAGGCCGCTGCGGTGCCAGCTGGCGCGGGCGAGGTGGTCTTATGCGCGGATACGACCGTAGCACTTGGCCGCCGGATCATGGGCAAGCCCGCGGATGCCGCAGAAGCGGCCCAATTCCTCTATGCCCTGTCGGGGCGTCGCCACAAGGTCATTACCGCGCTGGCCGTCAAACGCGGCGAACAGGTCTGGACAAAGGATGTGCAAAGCACAGTTGCCTTCAAACAGCTGTCCGATACCGAAGTGAACGCCTACCTGGCCTCTGGTGATTGGCAGGGCAAGGCAGGTGGCTACGCCATTCAGGGACCTGCGGGTGCCTTCATTCCCTGGATCAACGGATCCTACACCGGGATCGTCGGTCTGCCTTTGACCGAAACCGCAGGGCTTCTGGCCGCCGCCGGGGTCGTTTTGTACGGAGAGACCCGATGAAAGGCCGCACAATCATTCTGGATCATATCGACACTGTCGAAGCCGCCGCCTGTCTGGTGGATGGAAAGCTGGACGATATCCTGATTGACCACGACGATAGCCCGCGCACCGGCGCGATCTTCCGCGCAATCTGTGACCGGCCCATCAAGGGCCAGGGCGGCATGATGCTGCGCCTGCCCGATGGGGAAAGTGCCTTTCTGCGGCAGGGCAAAGGGTTGCGCCCCGGTCAGCCGCTTCTGGTGCAGGTCACCGGCTATTCAGAGGCTGGCAAGGCGGTCCCGGTCACCGACCGTGTTCTGTTCAAAAGCCGTTACGCGATTGTCACACCGGGTAAGCCCGGCCTGAATATCTCGCGCCAGATCACCGATGAGGAAACCCGCGACGCCCTGCTGGCCATCGCACATGAGGTGTTTAACAGCCCGCATGGGCTGATCCTGCGGTCGTCCTGCGACGGCGCCGATGAAGGCGAGATTGCCGAAGATATACTCGCCATGTTGGCGCTGGCAGACGCGGTACTGGCGGATGCCGAGGGGGCCGCGCCAGAAGCGCTGACCGAAGGCGACGGCCCCCATACGCTGGCCTGGCGCGAATGGGCTGGGACGGCAGATGTGGTCACGGATGCGGGCGCGTTTGAGCAGCACGGCGTATGCGATCAACTTGCACAGTTGGGCGGCGCATTGGTGCCGCTAGGTGATGGCACGATGTATGTCGAACCAACCCGCGCTTTGGTGGCCGTGGATGTGAACACCGGCAATGATACATCGCCAGCAGCGGCATTGAAGGCCAATCTGGCTGCCGCCCGCGCCCTGCCCCGCGCCCTGCGCCTGCGCGGGCTAGCCGGGCAGATAACAGTCGATTTCGTCTCCATGTCCAAGGCGCACCGCAAGCAGGTGGAACAGTCGTTGCGCGCATCTTTCAGGGCCGACCCGATCGAGACGTCTTTGGTCGGTTGGACGCCCATGGGCCTGTTCGAATTGCAGCGCAAACGCGAACGCGCCCCCTTCCCCCATGCATTGTTAAAGGACATCTGATGGCCTGCCCGATCTGCGACAAACAGACCGCGAAGGCGTTTCGGCCCTTTTGTTCCAAACGCTGCGCGGGCCTCGACCTTGCAAAATGGCTGACCGGCGGATACGCCATTCCGACAGATGACCCGGACGACGCGGTGGAGCTCGAAAACCAACTGCGGCAAGCGGAACATCAGAAACCTCACTAGGTCGCACAGTTCCCTCTGGACACCCCCATCCCCCGCGTCTAAAACGCCGCTACCCAACGACGCGAGCACTGCTCGATCGTTCCGGTGCCCGGGTAGCTCAGGGGTAGAGCAGTGGATTGAAAATCCTCGTGTCGGTGGTTCGATTCCGCCCCCGGGCACCATTAAATCAAAGACTTACAAGTCAGACCCATCGCTTAGGCTCGGAATAGGCTCACGGGTTCATCTTGTAAGCTACTACTTATATTGTGCAATTCTTCAATCCTCGTAATGCGTTTGACCAAAGAGTCCCTCTGAATCTGGGTAACTGGATCATTATTTTACAACCAGGTAGTTTCCAGCCAACCAAACTCAAAAACAGTTTGTCGATACTGGAGTCAAACGGAGTTAGATCACTTGCAGGATTCGTAGCTGTGATGTCCAGCCCCATTTCTATGGGCCACTTTTGAGCAGGGTTTCTGGAACTGGCGGGCGCATGTTTAGGGCCTGATGTGGTCGATGTTGAATGTCATTGAGAACTGACCCGGTAGCCCCATAAATTGTCACTGAGAAT
>CAKMYZ010000034.1 GCA_929200255.1 uncultured Alphaproteobacteria bacterium
ATTCTCAGTGACAATTTATGGGGCTACCGGGTCAGTTCTCAATGACATTCAACAGCAATACGGAAGGTCGGGTCAAAACACCGCTTACGGTCCAACCCCAAGGCGGGTTCGCGCAACCGTCAATCGGATCAACAACCCCGTCGCCATCCACATCACGCGGCTGGCGCACGAGTTTCGACACCATCCGGGTGCCGCCCGCAAAGACATGCATCGTCGAGACTTCGCGATTGCGCACCGTGAAGAACTGGTTGACGTAGGCCGTCTCACCCTGCGACCCGCGCTTGATGACACGCTCACCCGCGTCGTCGTATTTGTAGGTCCGCGTGCGGCCATTGTCCGCCACCGACTGAATACGGTTTTCCTCATCCCAGACGATCGTGCGGCGGGTGCCGTTGGTCAGCGAATCCCAGCCCGTCTGGTTGCCGTTCAGGTCATAGGAATAGGCGCGATCCCCGATCAGGCTCGGCGCATGTGGCTGGGCCGAGGCATAGCTGTAGGTCCAGTCATAGGTCGTGCGTTGCTGCTCGATCTCCGTGCCCGAAGGCTGCGTCCGGATGTGCCGCTGGTCCTTGGACGCGATGTTGTGGATCGTGTCATAGGCCATATCAAGCGTGAAGCTCTCGGTCTTGTTGGGCTGGTATTCCCAGACACCCGTGGAGATATTCGGCAAGCAGACCTCAGGCACCATAAGGCACATAGAATTGTGCCAAATCCTTTACATGAACCGTATCAAGCGGGACTTGTCTGCGTCCCCATCTACGCCTAATTGCAATAAACTCTGGCCCCATCAGTTTGTCCACAGTTTCTGCTGAATCTAGACCCAGTTCCAAGCACATGAATATTGATGACCACATTTTATCGCGATTTTCTGTCTGAGGATTCGAGATAAGTCCAAAGAAGAACTCGTCAAAAATACCTCGCATATTGTCTATATCCATTAGGCTTTGTAAATATCTACGCAAATTGTAATGATCATCGATTCTATTCGAAAGATGATCAAAGCGTCTCAATATGTAGTACCCCTCGTCATCTCTATCTACTGTAACCAATCCTTTTCGCATGCAGTCCGCATATTTTCCATCATAGGGGCGACTGAAACCAGACAAGTGCAGGGTTATATCTGGATGTTCAGCCGTAAAGTTCTTCATTAATGTGCCGAAGCGGCTACAGTACATTTCCATGCTCGTACCAAAAGAGGAGTCGTCAAGATCTTTTCCGATTTGGAATTGAATCCGGTAGTCGGCGAATATATTGAAACCATATTCCCAACGATCAGTTTTTTGCAGACCCAAGTCATCTACTAATTGATCAAAATATTTCTCACCTATGGTTGGCATCTACGCATTTCTCACTCTAGCAGACGGTCAATGATTTCGTTCATATCCTCAATTGCGCTTTGAACATTGCGGCCCATGCCAAAGCCAACGCCGCGTCCCTTACCATCAACAACGACCCAGTTCATCTGAATTTCGTCCTGACTTACGGTTCTTTCGGGATTTCTGCCCATAAATCCGCTGCTCAAGTCCACATCTCCCAACTCATCATTTGTCAATATTTCGACGTCAAAGTGGAGTTGCCGTAGCATACCGCCCCCACGTCTGATTCTGTTTAAGGTCGGCAAATTGCCCACAGGACCCAAGAGTTTTGCTGCTAGTCTGCTCAAACTGCGCCCCGCGTTCCTTCCGAAGTTTCCACCTCTATTGTCACGACTGGTATCCTGGCGACTGCGGAATTTGATCTCGGTGAAGTGTACAACTTCGTTTTCGTCGATACTGATAATATCAGGTTCTCGTCCAACGGCATATAAATCACCTTCATAACTGGCGAACATGCGCGCATTGCCGTTCTCACCGCGACCACTAAGAATTGTGTGTCCGAGATTTATAAGGCGAATAACTTCCGCACGCTCGGCATCTTGCCAAGAGTCCACGCGGAAGTTCACCCCGGGCTCCCGATTATAGTTTGTTCGCCATTCACCCGTTGGATCAACCTGCATGACGGGTTTTTGACCAGCGTATGCGTAAAGATTGAGGTTTAGCGACTGGAATACGCCTCCAGCCGGTTTCCCGGTCAAGTAACTCGCCAAAATCGGGTCCGGCGACTGCCACACTGACGTCCGTGGATCGTAGTAGCGCGCTCCGAAGTAGTAGAGGCCTGTCTGCTCATCCAGCTCCTTGCCGGTGAACAGATACGGCGTCCGCTGCGTGTTGCTGGATTCTTCGACCCATGTCTCGCCGAAGGGGAAGTATTCGAGGTGCTGGAAGATTTCGCCGTCGACATCCGTCACATAGGACGATGATCCCAGGTGATCGGGGTGGTAGAAATACTGGTCGCGCTCAAAGACTTCGGGGCCAGAGCCACCGCCGTTTCCATTGCCGTTGTTCCCGCAAGGGCCCTGACCGTTGCCATTGCCACCAGCATTCCCGTTGCCGTTGCCGCCGCCATTGCCGTTGGTCCAGCCCCAGGGTGGATTGGCGCAGCCGTCGATTGGGTCAAGCACCCCGTCGCCATCCACATCACGCGGCTGGCGCACGAGTTTCGACACCATCCGCGTCCCGCCCGCAAAGACATGCATGGTGGAGACTTCGCGATTGCGCACCGTGAAGAACTGGTTGACGTAGGCCGTCTCCCCCTGTGCGCCGCGCTTGATAACACGCTCGCCCGCGTCGTCGTATTTGTAGGTCTGGGTGCGGCCATTGTCGGCCACCGACTGAATGCGGTTTTCCTCATCCCAGACAATCGTGCGGCGGGTGCCGTTGCTGAGTGAATCCCACCCCGTCTGGTTTCCGTTGAGGTCATAGGAATACGCCCGCTCTCCGATCAGCGACGGCGCATGTGGCTGGGCCGAGGCATAGTCGTAGGTCCAGTCATAGGTCGTCTTTTGCTGTTCAATCTCCGTGCCAGATGGCGTGGTCCGAATATGCCGCTGATCCTTGGTCGCGATGTTGTGGATCGTGTCATAGGCCATATCGAGCGTGAAGCTCTCGGTCTTGTTGGGCTGGTATTCCCAGACACCCGAGGCCGCCGTCAGACGGTAAAGATCGTCATATTGGTAGGTAAAGGCCGTGGCCCCGCCCAGCTGGTTCGCCCCGTTGACCGTTGCCGCGTTCGACTGTGCGGTGATGTTCCCCACAAGGTCATAGGCATAGCTGAGGTCCTGGAACGTCCGCCCTTGGGCATTCCCCGCCAGCAGGCCATCCAGACGCCGTGTTGTCGGTACATAGGCATAGGATGTTTCCGTCCCATTGCCGGCTTCCACATAGGTCCGCTGCCCGAACTCATCATAGGTCATTTGCCGCAGATACGGATAATCAAAGCCCGTTTTCTGCCCATCGATCTGGCGCAGCTTGCCGCCTGAATCGTAGAGGTTCGTCAGGATTTCCCCATCCGGGTACACCATCGATTGCAGCCGGTTCCAGGTGTCATAGGTCCATTCGGTCGTATAGACCTCTGGGCTGTTTGCACTGTTGCCTTGCGTGTCGGAATTGATCGTACGGATCTGCCGCACCATCTCACCCAGTGGTCCATAGAACCGCTCTTCCACCCCGCCTTCGCTGGTGACCGTGACAATCCGGTTGGCCCGGTTATCCGCCGCCCCCGGTGCACCATAGGTGTAGGTGACGTTGTTTTCCGTGAAGGTCGGATAGGTGACTGTCTCCAAACGGTTGAAGTCATAGGCATAGGTGATTGCCGTGCCCTCAGTCGCCAGATTGGCCGTCTGTTTGGTGGTCAGGTTCGACGCGAGGTCAAACCCATAGGTCGTCCGGCCCATATCGGGGCTGTCCAGCGCTGTCATCCGCCCAAAGTTGTCGTATTCGGCCAAGGTGATATTGCCCTGATCGTCGGTCACATCCGTGATCTGACGCAGCGGATCATAGACGTAGCTGGTCCAGATCGTCGGCTGCCCGCCTGCTGGATTGATCTCTTTGACGGACGTCATCAGCTTGCGCACATCCGCGAAGGTCTCGCGACGGTTTCCTTCCGCATCAACAAAGAGCGTGCGGAACTGCTGCACCCCACCGCGATCAGGCCCAAAGTCATAGGTCATCTGCGTCGCAGATCCATCAGGGATCGTGACGCGCACAGGACGATCGAGAATATCGTAATCGGTCAGCGTCGGCGTGATGCTGTCATAGGTCGAGTTGAACACGCCCGCCTGCCCCAATGTCTCGATCACAGGGTAATATTGCTCTGTCTGCCGACCAAGGAAGTCGAAGGTGATCCGGCCAGAGGCGACCATCCGATCGTTCACACCACTTGCATCGCCAATCGCTGCATCTTTCTTGGTCTGCAACGCACGACCCAAGCCATCGATGAACATGGCCGTTTCGATAGGGTCCGCGATATTGCGATAAACATCGATGTGCTGCGTGAGCGCCCAGCTGACATCGACATCCGGATATTGATCGTCACCCGGCACATCCAACAAAGGATTATAGGCAAAGGTAATCGTGTCGAAACCCGTGCCAGCTTGATAAGGCCCCGTCACTGTCACGACCCGGCCAACATCATCGAGCGTGTAGGTCATTGGCTGACCATTCAGGTCAGTTGTGCTCAACAACTCGCCAAAACGTACATCATATGTGGCCGCAGAAGTGTAGCCGAAGCTGTCGGTGATGCCGGTGACATATGTCGCGACCTCTGGATCAAAGACATAGGCAAGTGCATAACGCTGCCCGGTGACGTTGGCCGGGCCTGTGACGTTGGTCAGGTTACCAAAGCCATCGTAGGTCATGTCTGTCACAGCTGCGCTGCCATCAGCCAGAACGGAACGTAGCTGCAACAGATTGCCTGTACCCGTCTCAAACGTCGCTTCGCGGTTGCGGTATGCGCCACCAGGGCCAGTACCCCCCTGCCCTGTCACAACAACGCTATCGGCCTTGCCGACGATATAGGCAGGCTGATCGCTGTGGTAGCCAATGACGCTTGTTACATCATCGGCTGTCGTGTCCAGATTGGCCGCGTCGAAGTACTCAACCACATTCCCCAGCGCATCATAGGCGTAGGTCATGAAGGTCGCTTTGCCCGCAACAGCCTGCCCTTCGTAGAACTGGTTGTCGGTACGGATCAGCTGCGGGAAAACGGTTGCTGTGAGGCTGTCAGGTTGGCTGACTTCTGTGCCAGTATCGATATCGACAAAGGTATAGGTATTGGCCGTTTCAAGATAGAGGTTGCCACCCGCATCTGCCGTGGTCGAGGATGCCAGCAGACCTTTTTCGTAATAGGTGTCGTTCAGGAAATCGCGGGTGATCGTGCGATAAACCGCCTCGCCACCAACAGCATCGACGTTCATGTGATCCTCGATCACACGCGCATAGCCAAAGAACTCGCGCTCTTCGCGATCCCAGTAGCCATCTTCATAGGTGAAGTTGGTCGCCAGCGTATCCGTGCCGTCCCCGGCAAAGCCGTCAAAGACTTCGACACGGGCCAGAACCCACTTGTTTTGCGGCTGATCAATGGTGTTGCCAGACCGCTCATAAGCCAGGGTGATGGTCGATCCCAGCGGGCGGTTGACCTGGCGCAGCATGTTGGTGCGTTCGATAGTGTCCAGGCTGACGGACAACTGATCAGAGTCGGACGATGTCAGGTACTCAGGGAAGCCATCACCATCCATATCCTGAATAGTGATTTCAGAGCGGGACATGCTCTCGGAAACGTCTGCTCCAGGGTTGAGAATGAGATACACAATAAAGCCGGGCGTGAATGTCACATAGCCGCCAGCGCTGTCAGAAATCGAAAGACTATCTGCCAATCCTGATGTAGACGTACCGGTCGGCCAACTGATTTCGTCTTGAAAGCCGTTACCGGAGTTCAAACGAACGCGGAGTGCTCCTGCGCTACTGCCCTCTCGAACACGGTCAATTAGCCCATCACCGTTGATATCGAGCAACGATTCGCGCGCCTTGTTCTCAGTTTGTGAGCGGTTCAGCGAACCAGCAAATCCGTAGATACCGTCGTTAAAGCCAACCGAAAGACCTCCGCCCAAAGACTGGTATTCACCGTCATTGATTTGCGCGCCAATAGCTGCAGGACTAAACGTTTCGAATTGAGCAAAGCGGTAGCCAAGGTTGAACGCAACATCAAGTGTCGCGCCTTGCCGAACAAGATCAGGCAAGCCGTCGGCGTTCATGTCACGCAAGTCGTATCCAACATCGGACGTACCTTCTGAGAAGTTGCCACTCACTCCTAAAGAAGCCATTTGAGTTCCGGATGCGCCCGGATCACGGCCCGTTCCATTTGGCGAGAGCGCCCCCGAACCAGAAGGCAATTGGATCGGGAACGTTCCGCCAATTCCGAAGCTCGTGCTTTCGCCTGAGGATGTGCGTACCGCAGTCTCCATGCCCGCGACATTCATGGCAGCAGGCTCTAGACCACCAATCATTGGTGAGTACTGCACCATGCGATTTGTCGACACGACATCGGGGAAGCGGTCTCCGTTCATGTCAAGGAAATCTAGGATGGAAACTGTATCGGTATCCGCTTTGGCGCCGCTCACAAAGAACAGCCCTGCAGTCAAGCCATCGTTGTCTGTCTGTGCAATCCGCGAGACTGCTTGTGCCCCCGCAAAGACGGTTGGGTCAGGCACGGACGGGAAGTCATCTCCAAAGCGTGATGTGCTTGCGCCAGTGGCCGTTGTCCACACATCCTCGTCAACTGTCGTCCAGCGGGAAAGCGCTGCATTTGGACTGAAACCAAACACCTTTGGACTGAATGACGCAATGACGGCGTCGATCTGCGCTGGATCATTGCTGTTGATAGCTGCTTGAACCGCAGCTTCCTGAGCGGCTAGTTCTGCTGCCGTCGGCAAAGCGAGATCAGCGGTAGTCAAATTGATCGGCAGATCCGCTCGTGATTTGTTTCCGTCATACCCAAATGTGGACCAACCCCGGTATGACTGGCTGACGCGTAGCACTTCTCCTGCGCCGTTTGCACCACTTGGCGCAGAAACCGATGTGGTGTCCGGTAATGTTACTGTCGTAGCATTAACTGTGAAGCCACTCAGAGTTCCTGGATCAGCACCGCTTACTTCGAAGAAGTATCGTTCGCCCAAAATCGCTGCGAAACTCAAGGGGGGGATAGTCGCGACGCCGCCAACAATAGTGATCTGCTCTTTCGCGACGCGTTGACCGTTAGATTTGACCGTTAACCAAAGAGTTGTGTCCAAACCAGGATCATTTACCGTAATTGCAGTCGCGAGATCGACAGTGCCTGTGACTGGTGCCGTCCATGCCTGCAAGGGCGCAGACTGGTCCGTCTCGCTGAAAAGCGTGATTGCAGGAGCAATCGGTTGAATGGTTGTAAAGTCACCGTTTGCGTCCGTAACCGACTGTCCCGGATCAGTGATAGCGGAATAGAAAGAAACAGGTGCCTCATTCCATGTGAGCGCACTAAGATCGATCGGGCTATCAGTTGTTATGCTAACTTCAATCTGATCTGCCCATTGACTGATCTCGGTCTCAAAAATTGGATCGCCATTGGTATCAACACCGACTTGTACCTGAACAGTCTCGGTCTTTTGAACCGCAACCGATCCGCCGGCAAGCGCATCCAAGCTGACAACCCCGGTCGCATCCCAATCAATAGTCTGTGTACCCAAGACGGCCGTGGTCAATACATCCGACAGGTCACGACTGATCTTTCGCACCGAGACAGTAACATCATCACTGGTGGTGCTCGTCTTGGCTAGGATACCTTCCAAACGAAGCTGTCCATTGAAGGAAGCGGCAATCTGTGTTGCTCCATTTGCAAACAATGCAAAGTCGTTGGATGAGACATAAGTTGTCGCAGACAGCCCATTCGCATCAACATCTGAAGGGAAGTTTGTGTAGTTGACCGAAGGGGCCCAATCAACCTGATCAAATCGACCATCAAAATTTGACTGAACCCGGAAATAGAGCTGATCGCCTTTTGCAACTGTGAGCGCTGTGACGTTTGTCGGGCGAGCGACATAGTCTGTTGCGCTGATATCCTCAATCAACAACTGCACGCCATTCAGTTCGATGGTAGCCCGAACTCCATCAGCTGTTGTGTAGTCAGCGCGCTCTGGACTCGTATCGGCAATCAGCTGGACAGACCCCGAGATGTCAACAGTCCCAGAGAATGGCGCCGTCCACACACGCAGGTTGTCGATCAAGGGAGCGGTGGTAATCAAATCGTCAAGCAGCTCAGCGAAATCGATGGCGACAGCCGCACCGTCGACTGCCGCAGGACCAATGGGATAAGCACTTGTCGCGCTGTTGGCGATGAAAGTAGGCGTACCGTTGTTGTCCAATACGTTGAAGAGTACTGAACCGTTCAAGTTCAGGTCAGGCAAACCATCACCGTTAGCGTCAGTGAAGTATATGCTGGTGGTTGTAACTGTATCAGCATCGTTCAGCCCGAGTGACGCGCCCAGGAATATTTCCACGCCCTTAGAGGTGGTCGAACTGCTTTCACGCAAGATTGCGTTCAGATCACCAATCAATACGGGAGTGGCGAAAAGCTCCGCTCCAAGGGGCCCACTTTCATTGCGGCGCCAGAACACGCGGTTGTCGTCTGACACAAACACTTTGTCCGTCAGGCCATCGCCATTTAGGTCAAGCAGCATCAATCGGCCATTCATGTCAGAAGAGGAGCGACCGTATTTGAAGCCAACTGATGCAAATTTTGTTGGTCCAAGGCCAATGCCGCCATGGAAGTGCCAGCCACGACTATCAGATTCGGTCCCGCTGATCGAGCTGGCTTCGATACCACCCAGAAAGGCATCAAGACTAACATTATCATCTGCACCTGATTGAGCCCACTGAACAGACGGCTGAAAGCCATTGTAAGCCGTGCCATCACGCGCATCATCGAAGTAGTCGAACGTATGCGTGTTGAACGGCTCATTCTGGGCGTCGAATTGCGTGACTGACTGCAAGAGCTGCTTGTAGAAAGCGCCTTCGGTATAGTCGAATTCATAGGCGCGCACTTGGATATTGTTATAGGTGATCTCTACACGGCGCAGCAAATCAGCGGTGACCATCTTGAAGCCGCCACGACCATCAATGATCGTGTCAGACCGTCGGGTGAAGTTCGGCAAATCGCGGTCACGAATGAATTTCACCTCGAATGGCCCGGGCCCGCCAGCGTCGCCAGTATAGCGGATCGCATCACAATAAAGCTGGCGGCCCGGCACGCTGCCCAAAGAAAGCCCGGTATCCACAACCGTTACATGTGAATACTCAACGCGATTGCCATTGGTATCGCGTACCTCTGTCAATGCCCACTTGAAGACGTTGCCGCTATCATCAGCCAGAACAGCCGATCCGACCTGCTGACCGCTGTCGAGGTCGCCGCCATATGCATAGCGGGTGCCCATCTTGTCGGTGACTTCCCACCAATAGTTCGTAGGGCTGTCGCCATGACGAATAATCCGGTTAAATGCACCCTCGACACGGGTGTGGAAAACGCGCTCTGCCTCGCGCGGGACCAGCGTACCGCGGTGGGCCACCGGTGTCAGCTGTTGGCCATTCCAAAGGTATGTCTCTGTCTCTTGGGCGGCATCATAGCGCGGCACACCCCAGCGGGTATCGATGGACACCTCTTGCGTGGACATGCTCCAGCCGAGGCCCATCCAGCCGTTACCCCCGGCAGAGTTGTATTGCAGCCCCAGCTGTGGCGCGAGACCCTGGCGGCCAGGTGGCAGCTCCAGCGGATAGGACATCCCGGCATCGCCGGTATTTGTTGCCTGTGGCGCTGCTATGAGATTGATCCGCGCGGATGGGTCCGCGACTTTCATGTCCTTCAGTTGGGTTGGGTTGAAGCTGGCGACCTGTGGACTTTCTGGCGCAACGACAACGCCCGCAATGAAGTCGGTGAAATGGTCTGTATCCGCCGCAACCATTTCCTCGGCCGTATCAACGGCGGTGTTTTCCAGCGCCATCCAGCGGCCCGCATCTTCGTCAAAGTAGAAGATCTGCACATCAGCTGCGGTGTAGCCTTGCGGGATCTGGTTGGGTGAGAATGGCAAGCGCAGGCGGTTTTGTGCGTTGAACTTGGCATGGGGCAACATGCGATATCCACGGCGCGGGCCTTTGGTGACGTTGATCAGCCCGGTATCAAGGCGCGCCAGCTCAATATCTGTCAGCGCCGAAATGCGGAATGTCGTTGCCTCATCCAGTGCACCGGCGGCCATTGTCAGTTCGGCCCCCTCATGCGTCACAGTCTTTTCTTCGTCTGGCATAAAGGTCTCAGACAGGACATCGGGCGTGTATGTGCTCAGCCCATCGATAAAGACCGGTGCGTCGAAAACGATGTCTTCGGTAACGCTTGTGCCATCGGGATAAAGTGCCACAATCTCAACCGACCACGGTGTTTCATCGGCATCATTCTGAAAACCGGCCTGGTCCTTTGAGATTGCCACCTCAAATACACCGTTCGGTGCATCAAATGGCAGGCCGGCAACAAAGAAGTCGGCGGGACCAGATGCATTGGTGGCAGGAAGCGCGTGACCGCGCAAGAAACCAGTACGGCCATAGAACTCACCGGCTTGCGGCCAGGAAACGACAATCTGCGCCGGTGTGCGCGCCGGACCCATGGGGGATCCGTTTACATCTGCTTCAGTGACCTCAAAGCTGCTGGATAGCGTCACGGCCACCGCATGGGCAACGGCACCACCCATGTCGATCACATAGCTTGTCCCGTTCGCACTGACGCGCGGGTCGGTGGCCGGATCCACTGCATCCAAAACCACTTCTACGCCGTCTGACGTCACCGCCTCAACCGTCAAATATCCGGATATCGGCGCGGCCAGTGTCAGATCAAATGCGCCAATCGCTGTGGTTTGCACCAGTGGCAATTCCATGCGGGCACCACCACCGCCTTCGGCCAGCGCGGCCCATCCTGTGGTCACGTCGCCATCTGTGAGAACTGTGCCGCCCTTCAGCAGATGTTGTCCGTCGTCAAGCTCAACAACCAACGACAGCCCGCGCAGGCGATAGCCCCTTTCCTGACCCGCCAATGTACCGAATTCGAAACTGTTGGCACCTTGAACAAGCTGTGCCGGAGAAATGGGTTCGATTTGCTGAGACCAGCGGTTTTCCTCAGCAGCGACATAGCCCCCTGCCGGTGCGGCGCCATTGATGGCACGCCGCACGGCAAGCCAGCTGTGGACACCGCGCAACTCATACACCAGCCAAGCCCGCCGGATGTCTTGCGGCGCAAATGGCATATCCAGCGTGGCAGACACCACCGGATTACGCGCAGAGACGGAGAGCGTTCCGTTGCTTTCGACACGACGGAATGCCGCGGCGGCGTCAGCGTTACCCAAAGCATCCAAAGCGACAGCGATCTCATCTGTTCGAATGGATGTACCGCCGCCCCAGACTTCTATTTCGGGCAGCCCGGTAGCGGCAGCGCCAGCAACTGGGGTGAGCGTCAGTTCAAGCGCTTCACTGGCGACGTCGCCACCAAACGGAAGGCTATGCCATCCGTCAGGCAAGATCGACAAATCAATACCCTGCACAGCTGAGATCGGCGCAAAGCTTTGATTGCGACCGTTGCCAGACAACGTCGCGACAGAAATCGTGTAAGGTGCCGGTGTGCGGACCCGCAAAGCAGATGGGGTCGCGCCATCTTCAAGGGCGATCTCAACCTGGGCCGTCTCAAACAGCGTCAGTTCGGTTGCGCCATCCCGGTCAAATGCAAACGGTAGCGCATCAGCCTCAATCTGCTGGACCTCCGCCGGCAAGCTATCGTCCGACGTGATGGAAATTCCAACAGGAACAAGCCGAACCGCGTTGGATGTCACTGTGTCAGCGACAACAAGTGTTGTCAGGAACAATACGGAGATTAAGAAAAACAAGCGAACGAAAGCGGCAGAGAATGTCTTGAGCACTGAAAATGGGTCCTTCACAATACGTCAAATGACGGTCTTCCAAGTGCTCACAATCCTGTGAGTGCGACAAACTGTCAACAACCTAAAAGGGTGATCACACAGAAAATCTGGAAATCATATAGCAGTTGTGAGGAATTTTCCATTGTAGGCAATATCTTAGCAACGCAATACTTTCCAATGGTTGAGTCGCTGTGCTGTAGGCAAACGACTCAATCGATTGATGCCTATACGGTCGGGTCCAAATGAACAGCATTAATATGGCTCGCTGACCCTAGTGCAGACCACATCATTCATTTGCGCCTCTGCGAGTATTTTTGTTGCACGCCCCTACCCTGCCCATATCAGCACGGGTTATGTTGGCGGGCACGATCGCACTGGCTGATTTTGTCCCAGAATCCCGTTGCCCCCCTGCCCCGCATCTTGTTGTGTTAAGCACCTGTGCCAACTACCAGATGTAGAAAATGCTTGCACGAATCCCCTGACCCGCTAATAGTCACGAAAAAAGCCGCTTGCACGGATATTTCCGTGAACACGTGGCAGAGGCACTGAGCGGGCACTTTATAGATGGATACCACGACACAAGAAGACCTCAACGCGGTTATACGTCAACATTCCGAGTGGCTGGCGCAGCAGCTTCACGTGCAACGCGAAAACCTGTTCCCCCCCGACGCGAACAAGGCGATGCGGAAGTTCACATCGGGCGAGGCAGCGGGGCTTTTGGGGGTCAACGATTCCTATCTGCGCAAACTGCATTTGGACGGCAAGGGGCCGCAGCCCGAGATGACAGCGGGCAATCGTAGGCTCTACTCCGCTGAAAATATTCAGGAATTAAGGATTCTGCTGGAAAAGACCGCGCGCAAACCCGGCGATTACCTGCCCGGGCGACGCGATGGTGACCACCTGCAAATCATCGGCGTGATGAACTTCAAGGGCGGGTCAGGCAAGACGACAACCTCGGCGCATCTCGCGCAATGGTTGGCGTTGCAGGGCTACCGCGTGCTGGGGATCGACCTTGATCCGCAGGCCTCTTTCACGGCACTGCACGGGGTGCAACCGGAATTCGACCTGCCGAGCGGGGGCACGCTTTATGATGCGATTCGGTATGAGGACCCTGCCCCGATCACGGATGTGATCCGCAAGACCTATATCCCCAACCTCGACCTGATTCCCGGCAATCTGGAACTGATGGAGTTTGAACACGAAACACCGCGCGCCCTGGCGCAAGGGCACGCAGGGTTGTTCTTTTTCCGTGTGCGCGAGGCATTGGAAGCGGTTGACGGCGATTATGACGTCGTTGTCATCGACTGCCCGCCGCAACTGGGGTTCCTGACAATGTCGGCGTTGTCGGCCGCAACGGGCGTACTGGTCACCATTCATCCGGAAATGCTCGATGTGATGTCGATGAGCCAATTCTTACGGATGACAGCGGATTTGATGGATGTGATTGCTGACAGCGGCGCGGATATGTCCCACGACTGGATGCGCTATGTGCTGACCCGTTATGAACCGGCCGATGCGCCGCAAACCCGGATCGTGGCCTTCCTGCGCACCATGTACGGTGACGACGTGCTGAACGCCCCGATGCTGAAATCGACAGCGATTTCCGATGCGGGGCTGACCAAGCAGACGCTTTATGAGGTCGAACGCGGCGCCTTCACCCGTTCCACCTATGACCGGGCCATGGAAAGCCTCAACGCGCTGAATGAAGAAGTTGCGGGCCTGATCCAGAAAACATGGGGGCGTGACCATGAGTGACAGCAAAAAGAAACGCCTTTCCATGCTCGACAGCCTGTCGGCGGTCGGAACCCCTGCCCCGTCCTCAATGATGAAAACAAACCGCCCCCTACGGGCTGCGCGCGATGCCGTGGATGGGCACAAGGTCTGGGATCTTGACCCCGACCAGATTGACGATAGCCGGGTCCGGGATCGCCTCGACCATGACGATATCACCGATCTGCGCGACTCCATCGAGACCACGGGCCAAACCGTGCCGATTCTGGTGCGCCGGCATCCATCTGGGGTCGACAAATACTTGCTGGTCTATGGGCGGCGGCGGCTTGAGGCGATCCGCACATCCAATAAGGTCGACAAGGTTCGTGCTCTGATCGCCAACATCGACGAGAACACAGCGGTCGAAGCTCAGATTTCCGAAAACATGGCGCGCCGCGATCTGACCTACATCGAAAAGGCGCTGTTCGCGCACGAGCTGATCGAAAGTGGCTATGGAAACCAGTCCCGCGTGGCAGAGGTGCTGACGGTCACAAAATCGTCCGTGTCGATGGGACTTGCGATTGTCAACAGCATTGGCCCCGATCTGATTCGTGCGATCGGGCCCGCCCAGGGGATCGGCAGACCCCGATGGGAGGCGCTTTCAAAAGCACTGGAAGTGATGGTGGTCGATGACGATCTGATCGACGTTGCGAGACATGCGCAAGACATGACCGCCGTAGCCATCCTGGGCGGTAAATCCGGCGAGCCACAGCAAGATGTTTCTGTCGCTGCGTTTGAGGCTGTCTTTGCCAAGGTCGTGCCGCAAGAGATGACGGAAAAACCCGCAAAGCGCGCGCCCAAGGCGCCGCCGGTGCAGGCCTTGCTTTTGGACGGCAAGGCCAAGGGCAGCATAGCGCGCACAGCCAAGGGCGTAAGGCTGGAACTGGGGCAGGGTGACTTTGCCGATTGGATTGAGGATCAGGCCCAGAGCCTGATCGAGGAGCTTCACGCGCGCTGGCAACAGGGCCGGAAGAAATAACAAAGAGCAGCAACAAACAGGAGGCACGACAGCGATAAAACAAAAAGTCCCGCAGAACTGACGCCCTACGAGACCCTTTATACTAGCAGATTTAGGGTAGCTGTCAGTTGACCAATTCGCAAGTCTTAAGTGATTCGCGGGGCCTGAAATTTTGTCCGTGTGAAACTTACATGACCTATGTTCCCATAACGCCCTTTCGGCGACCCATGGATGCTGGCCTGATCGCACATCAAGGGTATGCAAATGTTGAACTTCCGCCAGAAGGTGTGAACAAATACGAAGTGCTGCGCGAATTGACGACGGCGCGTAAGCGATTTGGCATTACCGATCGCGAACTGGCCGTGCTGCATGCGCTGCTCAGCTTTTATCCCCAGACGATCCTCGGCGGCAATAGCGCCGATCTGCTGGTCTATCCCTCAAATGCGGCGATCTGTGAACGCCTCAATGGCATGCCATGCTCAACCATGCGGCGCCATCTGTCTGGTTTGGTGGACGCCGGTCTGATTTTGCGCCGCGACAGCCCCAATGGAAAGCGGTATGTCAAACGCCACGGTGGCGAAGCCCAGGCCTTTGGCTTTGATCTGACCCCATTGGTGGCCCGATTTGCCGACATCTGCGTCGCGGCGGAGGTTGCGCGCGAGGAAGAGGACCAGTTTCAGCGCCTCAGACGCGCTGTAAGCCTCATGCGGCGCGATCTGGCGGGTTTGGCGGCCTTTGGACAGGAAACGCGCCCAGAGGTCTCCGTGTGGTGTGCATTCAGCGAACTGGCTCTTAACACGGCCCGCAATTTACGCCGTACGCTTTCCACGCCTGAACTGGCAGCGATGCAGGAACAGTTGGGTGCTGCACTTGATCATGCACGCGACTTGTTCGATTTGCCTGAATCAGAAAATATGAGCACCAATGAGTCTCAAAATGAGCAGCACATTCAGAATTCAAATAAAGACCTTTATGATTTTGAACCTTGCTTAGAAAAAGCAAAAGGGCATGGGACCGATGCGGTAACGGAGGCGGCACCTGAACCAGTTGTCAGCAAAGATCAAGATTTGCCTAACATACCGATCGGCCTAGTAACGGCTGTTTGCCACGAAGTGCGTACATATGCCCCTGATAAAATCCGACATTGGCACCAACTCGTGCGCGCTGCCGAAGTCGTCCGCCCCATGATGGGTATCTCAGCCTCTGCATGGCAAGACGCTGTCGCTGCAATGGGCCCCGAAGAGGCCTCGGTCGTCGTGGTTGCGATGCTGGAACGCTTCGGTGAAATCAAATCACCCGGTGGGTATTTGCGCCATTTGACGCAGAAGGCGGAATTAGGCGCATTCTCCTGCGGGCCGATGGTCATGGCTTTGATGCGACGCGATGCGGCGTAGTGTTCACAGTTGTGAACTCTTGGGGTGAATGCAGCGGTTTTGGCAAGTTATCCTTGCAATACTTCCATCACATGGAATAAATGCAAGGTATGTTGGCCAGATCACACATTGCAAAGGTCACCCAGGCGCTCGCTAATCAAGCCGGTGTTGTACTGCTTGGGCCGCGTCAGGTTGGCAAAACCACACTCGCCCTCGACATAGCTGAAACCCGCGATGCGGTCTATCTGGACATGGAACGGAGCGCTGACCGGCGGATATTGGAAGAGCCGGATCTCTATCTTGATGAGCAAATGGGCCGGCTGGTCATCATCGACGAAGTGCAAACGATGCCCGGCCTATTCGCCACGCTTCGTGGACAGATCGACAGACGCCGCAGGGCAGGGCACAAGACAGGGCAATTCCTGTTACTGGGGTCTGCTTCTAACACCTTGCTCCATCAAAGCGCAGAATCTCTTGCGGGGCGGGTTAGCTATCATGAGTTGACGCCATTCACAGCACAGGAAGTGGGGCAGGGGGCGTTGTCGCAACTTTGGTTGCGTGGAGGGTTTCCCGAAAGCTTTCTTGCCGAAACCCACCACACCAGCCTGATCTGGCGCGAGGATTTCATACGGACCTACCTGGAACGCGACATCCCCGCTTTCGGACTGCGTATCCCCGCTGAAGCGCTCCGCCGGTTCTGGACCATGCTGGCGCATCATCAGGGCGGGGTGCTGAACGCGGCGAAGTTGGCCGCTGGATTGGCCGTTTCTGGACAAACGGTAGGGCGCTATCTGGATGTGCTGGTTGACCTGATGCTGGTCCGGCGCCTGCCGCCCTGGCACGTCAATGCGGGTAAGCGTTTGGTGAAATCGCCCAAGGTCTATATTCGTGACCCGGGGCTGACGCACGCTTTGTTGGGGTTGGAAACGCAGGAGGCAATGCTGGGGCATCCTGTCGTGGGCGGAAGCTGGGAAGGGTTCTGCATCGAGAACCTGATCGCCGCTGCGCCGCGCGGGACAGAGGCCAGCTTCTACCGATCATCGGCTGGGGCCGAAATTGATCTAGTTTTGAAGCTGCCCAATAGTGCGCTTTGGGCCATCGAAGTGAAACGAACCACGACAGCAAAAGTTACAAGAGGGTTCCACATTGCCGCCGATGATTTGGGTGTGGAAGAGCGGATATTGGTCTATGCCAACGATCGTGAAGTGCCGGGGCAGGAGGGTGTGCGGGCCATGCCGCTCTGGCGTGCACTTGAATGGTTGGAGACGGTTTAGCTGAGACACCGTAGACTGAATTTGTGGCGTCGAGTTCAAATCGATTAAGTGTCTGACGTCAGCGCTTATGGGTCCAAATAGGCCAGTTTTCTAAGAGAGTGTTTGTTGGTCATCGTAACCGCTGAGGAGTGCACGATGAGAAAGACACCGATGAGCCCTGGCGAGAAGATCAAGATCGTATTGGATGGCCTGCGCGGCGAACCCTGCCGAGGTGAAAGAGCAGCACCGCGGCGCTTCTTTTCGCTGATGGACCTGTCACGCTTTTGTGCCGCTCCAAGTGCTCGTTTAAGCCACCTTTCGCT
>CAKMYZ010000035.1 GCA_929200255.1 uncultured Alphaproteobacteria bacterium
GAGCGGGTCAAATCTCGGTGACAATACCGGGTCAGTTCTCAATGACATTCAACACAATTGTCGTCAAATTCATCTGAAATATCCTTGCAGTCCACCTTGTTGTGTTCAGGAAGCCAAATATTTAAGGCAAGAAGAAGGCATTAGCGGGCGGTTGGTTTCTCCTTATCGGGTGCTGATCGGCGCATAATTATCGACCATAGCAATTCTCGCAAAAGCGCATTTTGGGCGACGGTTGGCAATGCATTGTGCCTTTTGGAAAGGAAATTCGCGGTCCCCTGGAACGCGCGATGTCCACCCTTGGTCCTGCCATATCATCGCTTCTCGAGAGCCATAAATACGCCACTTATGGTTGATCAGTTCTCTGAAAATAGAGGAGACAGACAATATGAAAAGACTCAGTTTGGTTGCGATTGCAGCACTTCTGGCGGCATGCACGGTCGGCCCCCCGCCCGCTGACAACACTGAATACTTTGCCGCGGCGCAGTCTAATCCCTTCGGGTTTGCAAAGGCCTTCACGACAGGGCGTTCCTTGTCCAGCGTTGGACGTTCGTTTGAGCAAAACGGTCCTCGCTGCTTGAACACGAGTGTCAGAACGCGTGGAACGGCCACGTTCGGAGGCATACCAGCATTGCAGGAAAACGTGTCGACCTACAGGGCGGAAGTCGTTCGCCGTGATGGGGGCGTCACTCTGAATATCTACAGTGACATCTCAACCAATGTCGCGAACAGAGCGGACGGCTTTGTTCGTACCATCATGGTTGACGCACGTGCTGTCTCGGGCGGGACCGAAGTAAGGATCGCCGGACCACGGCTCAATTTTGAGGATGTCCTTAATGCGGTGGAAGAATGGGCGCGCGGTCAAAGTTCACGCTGTCCGGAATTTACCTTGTAAGGTTGGTCATAAACAGAACTTCCCGTACGCATTGTCATGCGGGTCGTTTGCGGAAGGGGGCGAATGTCAGTATTGCGCCAGCCCACGCGACCAGAAACCCCTGGTTGGTACATATCAGCCTCAGATTTGCCATCTTTTGTTGGTTTCTCATCAATAATCACTCGGAAAGGGAATTCAAATGAAGCGTTTGATGTTCATAGGAAGTGCTCTTCTCGCACTGTCTGGATGCTTGGTGCCGCCATCCTCCGTTGAAGAAGCGCGCGGCCACTCGCTCTATAGTTCTACCAATGTTGGCGTTACACGCAGCGCGGATGCGGTCTATCGCTCCTTGACCGGACAACGCGCGCAATCCTGTTTTTCCTTCACATTGCAGCGTACCAGTGGCGCGTTCGGCGGCCCAACAGCCGTTGAGCAGGAGAACTTCCGACTTCGACCCGAGAGCCGACGCAGTATCATTTTGGAAAGACTGTCTGTGCGCGGATGGTATCCCTATGGGATTGTTGATATTTCAAGTGCTGGTGGTGGCGCGCGTGCGACTATCACCATGCAACGTAATGATCTCGTTTTTCGGGAGGCGTTGGAGGGATACATCCGCGGCGACACTTCATCTTGCCCGAAGAATTCGCCGTTTCTGTAAAATCGGACGGGTTAGCGTTCGACCAACCAAATCATCCCGCAAACCAGCACCAGACTGCCCAAAAACCAAAGCAAAGGAAGGGGCCGAATGGGATGGGGTCATTGAAACGCGTGCGTCCGAGACCCATGCTGGCAAATGTGAAGAGGAGGGCGCTTGCTGCCGCTATCATCACCACAAAGCTGATGGCCGGGCCAACCCAGAGGGCCGCAGCACCTGCGAATTTCACATCGCCCAGCCCCAGGGCATCTACGCCACGCATCCGCAGCCAAAGTACCGACACCCCCCACAGCAGGCCAATTGTCACACATGCGGCCCCAATATGTGAGGTCAGCAGCGGTGGCCAGTAACCCCACGTGACGACGATGCCCAGCACAGCTATAGGGAGAGTGGCGTGATCTGGCAGCCGTAGGTGTTTTTGATCAAATATTGCGAGATAACCCAGCAAACCCAACAGCACCAACGATGCAAGTAAAGCCTCTGGCCAGCCGAACATCCATACTGGCGCGATGACCCCAACCGGTGCCAGAACAGGCAATAGCGAACGCATGAAAACCCTTTGTGGCTGGCCTGAATGGCATATTGTAGTTGCAATTATCGTGGTTCTATATCAGCCTTTAATCTCTCGCAAAACAGGGCTTTTCGTGGTCTGATGCGTGAGTAGGGGACACGTCAAACCATGCCGCTTTATCGGTATTCAGCTAGACGCCTTTCAGGCGAGAAAATCTTTGGGGAAGATGCGGCGCAATCTGTTGCGGCCCTTTCCTCGCAGCTGTCAGGTGAAGGGTTGGTTCTGGTGGATGCCAAACCCGTGGGCGGGGGTTTCTCCTTCTCAGCGGCGGGTGGTCGCAAGGTCAAGCTGAGCGCGCTGATGACCTTTATCCGCGAGTTTCGTGCGCTGATCGGATCGGGCATGCCCGTGGCCCGCGCGCTTTCACAGCTTGAGACACGGCGGGACGATCCATCACTTGCAGCGGCGGTCGCTGCCACCCGCGCCAAAGTGGAACGGGGTACTGCGCTGGATGTGGCCTTAGCCGAACATCCATTGGTCTTTGATCCTTTGACGCAGGCGACGGTCAGGGCAGGGACGTCAAGCGGCGATCTGGAGGGCGCGCTGGAACAGTTGTTGTCGTTCCTGAATGTCAGACATCAATTGCAACGCAAAACCCGTCAGGCGATGACCTATCCCATCTTCATGCTACTGCTGCTGGCGGCTGTGCTGACGGGTCTATTGCTTTTTGTGTTGCCACGCTTTTCTGAGCTTTATCAGGAGTTCGGGGCAGAGCTCCCATTCCTGACCCAGATGCTTTTGACGGCTGTTGATGTGGCACCGGTGGCCATACCGGCCATAGCCTTGGGCGTCTTTGGGTGCGTTTTCCTCATGCGGCTTTGGCTGCGAGAGCCGCCGCAACGGCTGATGTTTGATCGCTGGCGTCTGGCTTTGCCGGTCAGTGGGCCGATCCGACAGAACCTGGGTCTGGTGCAGATCAGCTTTATGATGGCGATGCTGCTGCGCGCCGGAATGACGTTGCACAACGCGCTGCGTTTGACGTCAGACAGCCTGAGTGATGCCGACCAGCAAGATCGCCTTTCCAAGGTGGGCAAGGCGATCAATCAGGGCCAGTCTTTGCGCGATGGACTGGCGCAGGCAGGGATTTATCCAGATCTGTCGCAGTCGCTTCTTGATGCGGGCGAACAGGCAGGCGATCTGGACCGTATGTTTTCTGAGGTCGCACATTTGCACCAGGAGGTTTTGAACGACAAACTGGCGCGTTTGATTGCCTTGATCGAGCCGCTCATGATGCTGGTGGTGGGCATTGTTCTGGGCGGGGTGATTGTGGCTGTCTACTTGCCCATTTTTGGTATCTCGACGGTGGTGCAATGAACACGCTGGCCCAAGACGACACGAGTGCCTTGGCACAGCTTGCCGGACAGTTGCGATTGGCGTTTGTCGATCTCGACACGGTTACCATCGACCCCAAATTGTTTGAATATCTTCCGGTCGAGACGGCTTCGCGTCTGAAGGTTGCACCGGTCCAGTTTGAAAACGGCACGCTCACGGTGGCAGTGTCCAATCCATTGGATCTGGAGGCCGAAAAACGCCTGATGCGGGCCGCACATGTGCCGGTGCAACTGGTCGTCAGCGCGCCAAAACAAATTGATGCAGCCTTGCGGCGTGCTGAAAGCTCGGGTCAAATGCTGAATTCGGTGCAGTCCGGTTTTGCACCGCAAATTGTGCGCGAAGGTCCTGCCGGGCAAGAGCAGGTCATCGATCTTGATACGATACAGGATCAAGCCGGCGTTGTGCTTTTGACCAATTCCATTCTGATTGCCGGGCTGCAAAAGCAGGTCTCAGATATTCATATCGAGGTTTTTGCGGATCGGGTTGATGTGAAGTATCGCATCGACGGCGTGCTTTATCCCGCCACGGATAGTCTGGATGTGAAACACCATTCGGAACTTGTCAGCCGGATAAAGGTCATGGCCGAGCTTGATATTTCGGAGAAACGCAAACCACAGGACGGTCGGTTTCGGTTACGGATCGAAGGGCGCGATGTGGATTTTCGGGTGTCGATCCTGCCGACCCAGTTTGGCGAAGATGTGGTCATCCGCGTTCTTGATAAATCATCCGTATCGAAGTTTGGCGGCAGTCTGACACTGGAAGATCTGGGGCTGAACGGGAGCGATGTGTCATGGCTACGCCGCGCCGTACGCGAGCCGCATGGGCTGGTTTTGATTACCGGACCAACCGGATCAGGTAAGACGACGACGCTTTACGCGGCATTGAGCGAAATGGCTGAAGGCGCTGAGAAGATCATCACAATCGAGGATCCGGTTGAATACGAACTGGACCGCATCGTGCAGATCGCAGTAAATGAAAAAAAGGGTCTGAATTTTGCAGCGGGCCTGCGTTCGATCCTGCGCCACGATCCCGATCGCATCATGGTGGGGGAAATCCGCGACCTAGAAACCGCGGAAATCGCCGTTCAGGCGGCTTTGACCGGGCATTTGGTGCTGGCCTCTGTGCACGCCAATAATACGATTGAAGTGATCAGTAGATTTACCCATTGGGGGATTGATCTGCATGATTTTGTCACGTCACTGAATGCCGTTCTGGCCCAACGATTGTTGCGCCGCAATTGTCCTGAATGCAGCGGCCCCATTGCGATTTCTGATGATGACCTTTCGGCGGCTGGTCTTGACCCCGAATGTGACCGAAACACAGGCTGGCGCATGGGGCAGGGGTGCGGGCATTGTCGCGATACCGGTTATGCCGGGCGTATCGCAGTTGTTGAAAGCCTGACGCTGACGCCGGATGTGGCAGATCACATGATCCGGCGTGCGCCAACCGGCCAGCTGGCTGCCGCTGCGGCTGCGGCTGGTATGCGCGGATTGCGGCAACAGGCACTTGATCTGGCACGGCAAGGTGTAACGTCCCTTGCCGAGGTCAACCGCGTGATTTTTGTGGAGTAGGCCGTGGCCAGTTATGGGAAAACACGGCTGGGCATTGCGCTGACCGCCACGGGCGGTGAGGCTGCATTGGTGCGACTGCGGGGAAAGCGGCGTAAGCCTAAACTGCTGGCAAGCGCGCAAAGTGATGTTGCCCTTGGGCGTTTCGAAGCCGGCGATCCCGATATTTTTGCGAGCGTGTTCAAAGAGCTTGCCAAGGGCCTGCCAAATGATGTGCGCCGCGCAGATATGCCGGTGTTTGTCAGCCTGCCCGACGCCTTGGTCCGCGAAGATGTTTTGCAATTCGCTGATTTCCCACAAGATGTAATAGAAGCGCAAGATCTGATCCGTTTGCGCCTGCTGCGCGATGGCGACGGCGCATTGCAAGATCCGATTTGCACCTATCAGGTGATCGCAAGGGGTGACCGCGTGACCGTCCGTACCCGCAGCATAGAGCGCAGTTTGCGCGATGCGGTTGAAGCGGGTGCAAGGGCAGGGGGTCTGCATATATCGCGCATGGATGGATGGTTCGGGTTTGCCAGCGCTGCCCTTGACGGTGTTGCCGATAACGGCGCTTGCGTCTTGTCGGATGGTCAAAGTTGGAGCTTGGCATGCTGGGCACCTGATACGCCTGAGGGATTTTATGAAAGCGGCTGGATCGACAGTTCAGGTGATGCGCTCGGTGAACGGACCACCCGATTGGTGCAGAGCTTCGCGTTGCGGCACAAAACCAAGGCGCTGACCTTGGTCGCAGCCGCCCCAACAGCGCTGTTGCCTCAACTGTCATCGGACATCTTTGGCAAGACAATTGACGGGACAGAGGTACTTGCCGCGGCCCCCACACCTGCGCAAGGAGTTGCGCAATGGGGATAGTGCGTGCGGGGAACTTTGCCAGTCAGCCAAAGCGCCCGGTCGCATTGGTGGCCAGCATTGTCTGGATCACCGCCATCTGTATGTGCGCCCTGCTGGTTTGGGTTTTCATGCAAGCAACGTCCCTGCGCGCCGAGCGTGACCAGCTCATGGGACATCGCGCACGTCTGACCGAAGAAATCGCGGGTTTTGAAACTTTGGCAGCGGATGCCCCGACCGCCGCAGATATCACCGATCTGGCCCAGCGTGCTGCGTTCTTCAACGTGCTGACCGGCCCGCGTGCCATGCCGCTGATGGATATTCTGGGTTTTCTGGAAGAGGCACTGCCGCAGGACGTACGGATCAGCCAGCTTGTTTATGATGCCGAAAGTGGACGGCTCTCGCTCGCGCTGCAAGCCTTCGATGAGGCAGATTTGCCGCCAGCGCTGCGCCTGTTAGAAGCCTCTGACAATCTGCAAGATGTGATTTTAGAGCGCCAACTTCGGTTGCAGCAGGGCACACGCAGTCTGGTGCAGTACGACATCAAGGCGCATGCACCATGAAGCAGATACGGGCATATTGGGCTGTACCGGTGGTCCGCCGCGGTGTCTGGGTCTTGATCAGTGCCATAGCGTTGATCGTGTTGACAGAACGCATCTATTGGCAACCGGCACGCGCGGCACATAGCGCATTGCGCGATGAGGTGATTGCGCTGCAATCCAACCGGACGCAGTTGCAAACACGGGTAGACGCCGTCCCAACGTACATCGAGACGATGGCGGCGCTGGATGTGTTAGAGGCGCGCCTTGCCGCACCTGTCGACCGTTCGGGTGTTGTAGAACGCCTTGCCGATGTGTCCACTGCGGCCGATACCCAGATCATTCATGGCGCCAATAGTTTTGGACGTCCACGCGGAGACATTCGCCCGGTTTTGCAGGATCTGACGATTGAAGGCGGTTATGCGCAGATTACCAGTTTTCTGCAGGGGTTGGCGCAAGTTGACACCATGACTTTGCTGCGCAGCGCCGAGTTCTCGACAAATGCGGATGGCAGCGCGGTGCGGTTACAACTCAAGCTGATGACCCTGAGTGCGGGGCCAATTGAATGAATGGTGTCTCGATAAAGCGTCGGTTGCTGTATGCGGGCGCAGTCATCTTGCTATTGGGCGCCAATATGCTGCGCTGGCTAGGGGCGGAACAGTCGGGCGAAATGGCATCGGTCGCAGGTGTTGCGGCACCAGTTACAGCAATCCCGGAATTGATTGTCGCGCGCGAGCTGGCAGAGACACCAGCTTTGGCCACGCGCGATCTTTTTCGGCGCCCTCCGGATAATGCAGCGCCAAGCATAGCGGTGGTCACCCTGCCGCCAGTGACACGCACTACCCCGGCGGTTGATCCGCTCAAAGTTGCAAAGGACGCTGCGGCACGTCAGTTTGACGCCATGCAACTCTTGGGCGTGATGCGCGCGGGCGAGGACTTGCAGATCATGTTGCGGTACGAAGGGCAAATGAAATTGCTAAAAGTTGGTCAAGATGTGTTGCCCGGTTTCACCATCGAGGAGATTACCAATGACACCGCGCGGATTGCCCATGCGGAGCTTGGTCTGATCGCTATTGTTCCGATGGCTGAGACAGGTGAGACGCTGATTATCGGGATGGACGAATGAAACGGTTTTTACTTTTGGTGGTTGTGCTGAGCTTGATCGCCTGCGGCGAGCAAAGCTTGCGTCCTGAACCGTCCGCCGCAGCGTCCGGCGTCGCACGCAAGGACTTTCTGAATACCATACAAACCTACCGCCAATCGCTTGCTGCGGACCCAACCAACGTTTCATTGCGCGAAGAATTGCTGGCCGTCACCGAACGTGCCGAAGCTTTCTATATCGCCGAAGCGCGCCGATACAGTGATGCAGGCGATTTCGGATCAGCGCTTGGGTTGGTGCAGCAAGGTCTGGTCGCCGTTCCAGACAGCGCGATCCTGGCAGGCGAACAAGCACAACTGCAGGACCGCAGCCGTTCAGCCACGATCTACAATGAAGCCGCCGCCGCTGCGCGTCTGGGGCGTCTCAATCGTGGGATGGATTTGGTTGAAAGATCACTTGCACTGGACCCCAGCAATCAGCAGGCGATTTCGCTGTTTAACGCGGTCAACAACCAACTGCTCCAGACTGAGGGCCTGTCGCCCATCAGGCTGTCGAGCAGCGCGCCTGTCACGGTCAACTTTTCGGGCGCAGGGTTCAAAGAAGCGGTACTTGCGCTTGGTCAGAACTACGGCGTTAACATGGTCTTTGACGCCGGTATCGAAGACCGCCCCGTGACCCTCTTTGCAGAGGATGTCACTTTTGAACAAGCCTTCGCGTTGCTTTTGAAAACCAACAGCGCTTTCTATCGGCGTCTGGGCCGCAACTCTGTTGTTATCGCACCCGATACGCCAGAGGACCGCGCGACTTATGAGGATTATCTGGTTCAGACATTCTATCTGGAATCGATGGATGCCACTGCGGCGGCGGCGCTTATTTCTCAATCCTTGGGGATCGCCAATGTGACTGTTGGCGAAGAAAGCAACGCGGTCACTGTCAGGGAAAACCGCGAACGGCTGGCCCTTGTCGCACAGCTATTATCGAACAATGACCGCGCCTTGGCAGAGGCGGTCATTGAATTGGAAATTCTCGAAGTCAATCGCAACAGGAGCGAGCGTCTGGGGTTGGATCTTGGATCGCAAATCTCTGTGTCGCCACCGGCCTCTGCCATTTCAACCCTGTTTCCCGGTAGCGATGCGCGCGACACATTGGGTGCCAGTGTTGTCAGCCTTCCTGCGGCGACTTTGCGGTTTTTCAAACAGGATGTTGATGCCGAAACACTCGCCAGTCCACGCATTCGCACTGTCGATAAACGCGAGGCGCTGATCCATATTGGCGACCGGGTTCCGTTGCGATCATCCACAATCGTCGATGCAACCGGCCAAACGCGAACGACATTTGAATATCAGGATGTCGGGGTCAAGGTGAACGTGACCCCCGAGATCCGGCTGGACCGATCCGTAGTTGTATCGTTGGATCTCGAAGTCAGCTCTTTGGGACAAAACCTAGGCACCGCAGATGAGCCTGCTTTTGCGATCGGTACACGCAACGTATCCACACGCATGGTTTTGGCGGACGGTGAAACCGCAGTCATCGGTGGTCTGATCCGCGACGAAGAGCGGGACACACGCGAACAAGTCCCCGGACTGGGCAATATCCCCGCAATAGGCCGCGTCTTTCAATCACGCGACGGATCAGGGGCAAGGACGGACATCCTGCTGACGCTGACACCACGGATCATTCGCGGGAAAGATGTGCCGTCGGTAGGAGAGTCGCAATTCTTCTCGGGCTCAGGTGACAGGGTCACAACGCGGGCAACGCAGGACTTCCTGTCTAGCAATCCCGGCAACCTGCCGACGATCCGGTTGGATCTATCCGGCACATCCGCTGCAAGACCCACACCTGGGTTGTCGTCACTGCCGCAGCCAACGGCCGCACGCCCGCTTCCGAGCGCATCATCAGCCGCGCAGTCTGCTGCCAGCCTCAACTTTACTAGCACCAACTTCACGGTTACGGCAGAGGATACAGTCACCACAGCAATCACCGCATCTGGCTTTGAAGGCACAACCTCTGGCGTGGCAACCATTCGTTTCCGGGCTGATCTTGTCGAGGCTATGTCGGTCGATAGCGCCCTTGGTTTGCCGTTTGAGATTGATAACGCGCGCGGCGAAGTGCGCCTGACCCTGAACGATGCCGTCGCCGGGGCGGGTGTACGGGAAATTGCCGCCATTAATTTTCGCGCCATCAAGCCGGGTTTGTCTTATCTGATCTTCTCGTCCGATCTTGGCAGCGGGTCCGATGTTTCAGTCTCGGAAGGTCTTGAACTGGGATCGTCGCGCATTGCTGTCCAATAGAGTCTCAGATCGCGGTGCGACACTTGCCGAGTTGCTGGTCGTCTTGGTCATCATCTCGGTGCTGGCCGTCATTACCATCCCGGTTGCCGAAACAACCGCACAGCGCGAAAAAGAAGCCGCCTTGCGAGAAACACTGCGCGACGTGCGCACAGCGCTTGATGCCTTTAATGCAGATGTCCGGGCCGAAGAAATCAGCACATCACTGGCCAGCGAAAACGGCTGGCCGCCCACGCTGGAATTGCTTGTTGAGGGCGTCGAAGGCAGCGATGGACGGTTGCGCCGATATCTACGTAACGCGCCCAGAAACCCTTTTGCCGATGCTGAGGGTGAATTCGAGGATCAGTGGCGCATTTTGGGCTACACCGATGCACCTGATGCCGATGTTTGGAATGGTCAGGACGTGTATGACATTCGCCCACGAACAGATAAGATAGCGTTGGATGGAACCGAAATTGCAAACTGGTAGGCGTGACGCTGGCTTTACGCTGGTGGAGTTGGTGATCGTGCTGTTCATCGTCGGCCTTTTGGCCGCCATCGCCGTGCCAAGCGTGTCAGGTGCGCTGACCCGGGCGCAAGAGGCGGCGCTGACAGAAAACTTGACCGTCATGCGCCGTGCGATCGGTGACTATCACGCCGACAAGGGCGCCTACCCGGAGACGCTGCAAGCCCTTGCAGAAGCGCGCTATATCAGCTTTGTGCCGGTTGATCCTATCGCAGGTGAGGATGTGTCCTGGGTTGTCATACAGGACCTTGATCTGGGCGGGGTCCGTGACGTGCGCAGCGCTGCAAATGGGACCGGCGCAAATGGAGTGGCCTATCAAGAATGGTAAAGCAGCAAAGAAAACGTGACCCGCAGGCCGGGTTCACACTGATGGAACTCCTGATCGTATTGGTGATTGTGGGGTTGTTGGCGGCCCTCGTAGGCCCGGTGCTGTTTCAGCGGATCAGCCCGGCAAAAGCGACGGCCGCACAATCGCAGATCGAAAGCTTCGGAACAGCACTGGATACGTTTCTGGTTGATACCGGGCAGTATCCGACGACAGAGCAGGGGCTTGCCGCTCTGCGCGACAACCCCGGTCTGCCCGGTTGGCGCGGACCCTACCTGCGTAAGGAGATCCCGGTTGATCCTTGGGGCAACATCTATGTCTATCGCGCACCCGGCCGGTCAGGAGGATATGAGATTCTGTCCTTCGGCGCTGACGGTCTGGAAGGAGGCAGCGACGATGCCGCAGACATCCAAAGCTGGCGGAACTGACGCAGGCTACACCTATGTGGCGATGCTTGTTGTGTTGGTCGGTCTGACATTGGCCGCGCAGGTGGCATCGGTGCCATCGGCGACAACAGCAAAGCGCGCGATTGAGACACAAATCATCTTTGAAGGGCGCGCCTATCGCGATGCAATTGCAAGTTACTGGACCTTTGGCGATGAGCCAGAGTTGCCAACATCGCTGGACGATCTGTTGAACGATCCGCGGGACCCAAATGTCCGGCACATCCGCAGACTGTATGATCCAGATGGGTGGCGACCTGAATACAGTGCTGATGGTGGCATTCAAGGTGTGTTTCCTAACCGATCAGATGCGCCACTAAAGCAATCGGGTTTTGCAGCTGATCTGAGCGATTTTGCTGGGGCAGAGGCATATGAAGCCTGGGTGTTCCGATTTGTGCCGGACGAAGAGAGCTGAGTGCTAGATCAGCTTTGGTGCCTTCTCAAAACATGGGGTCATTTGCGTTTGAGCGTGGTATCCTAAGCTAGCGACGTAGGCGTTTATGATGCTTTGAATGTGATATGGAAAAACCCCTCAAGAAATACTGGCGCAAGATGCGCACCCCGCGCACAGGCGTCAGCAAGGATGGCATCAAACGGTACTACGCCAGCAAGTCGCATTGCTACACTTGCGCCCTCAAAGAACGGTGCACGCCCAACAAAGACGCCCGCATCGTCTCACGGCACGTCCACGAAGCAGCGCGCGACAAGGCGCGCCAGATTGCCAAAACAGACGCCTACGCCGATGCGAGCCGACGACGAAAGAAGGTCGAAATGCTCTTTGCGCACCTCAAGAAGATCATGCGGCTCGACCGTCTCCGCCTTCGTGGACCAAACGGTGCAAAAGACGAGTTCCTACTCGCCGCAACCGCCCAAAACCTTCGAAAGCTCGCCAAACTCCGCCCAATGGGGCCGGCGACCACATAAGATCAACGCTGGCTGCAATAAACGCCCAAACCAGAGCGCCTCTCGGGTCGAGTTTTTCAACACAATCGGCTCTCCTGTCACCTTCGCCGCGCAGATCTCGAACATCCGCTGCTGGAATTCCAATGACCGCTTTCATAAGTGGGCAGCGTCGGCGGTTAGCGCGTTCCAAACAGACGCATTATTATCTCTGACCAAAAGGTCGGAGAAATCGGTTCTTCGTTCAGAATAGACGGGTCAATAGATGGCACTGCGGTTCCACGCAAACCTTCTATGTAGGCATCTAGGAATGCTTGATCACCAATGAGGCCTCCGGTGTTGAGCCAGTAGTCAGCGATCATTGAGGGATGGATTTCATTTATCGCTTCAAGTGCACGCCTAAGTGCAAACAATTCTTCTTCGACGTTCGATCTTGTGTCAAACCAGATCGCTTTGCGGGCCGCAATCGCGTCATGGCACTTGCGCGTGTCGAACGCACCGTCCGCGGTGACACTACTGATGTCTTCATCGGCTGGTATTTGATCGAGTAGGTCCGGGAGCATAGGCGCATCTCCAATACTGCTGGTCGTCACCTCAACCGCCCGTATCTCCAGTGTTTCCTCATCGATCCCAATGTGTATCTTACGCCAGAGGCGGCGTTTGGGACCACCATGTTTGCGTGCATTCCATTCGCCTGCGCCCTCAGCTTTGATACCTGTGCTGTCGATCAGTAGATGCAGGGGACCAGATGAACCACGATACGGAATGGCCACCGATAACGTCCTTTGTCGCCGACATAAGGTGCTAAAGTCCGGCACGGACCACTCAAGACCCGCTAAAGCCAACAGACTTTCAACGAAGCCTGTGGTCTGTCGCAAAGGCAAGCCGAACAGCACTTTGATCGTCAGGCATGCTTGGATCGCCGCGTCACTGTAGGCCTGCTGACGTCCCCTCTTACCTGAAGGCTTAAAGCGTCCGGCCAAAAACCTGAATCGCAAGGGATTCCCATGAGTGCTGATCTGTGATTCATCCTGTTCGGGGGATGGATCATGTCAGCACCTTTGCCAGATGCGCTTCGGGCGCGGTTTCAGAAGTTGATTGAGGAAGGGTTAAGCGGGCGCGCTGCGGCATTGCGCTTGAAGCTTTCACCCGCGACGGGGGCACGTTGGGGGCTTGCGATCCGTCGCACCGGACAGGCCAGAGCCGCGCCTCAGGGGCGCCCGCGCGGCAAACGCGCAGACATTTCGTACCTTCAAGATGATTTTGCGCCGTTCGTCATTGGCATCAGTTCGGTCTCGTCGCCTTGAAGTATCGTTCGAGTAAATGGGTTTGCTTGCAATACGTCATAGCGCTCTTCGGCACGCTCATTTCACTTCCCCTCGTCGCCATCGCCACTTTCTGGCTCTACGCACATTTCATCGAAAACCCTCGTTTTGCCCGGCTCTCTTTCGAGAACACCCTTGAAATCGACAAGGTGCTTGCAAGCCGCCGCTGGCACTGGGGCGCCCATCCTTGGGGCAGTTTTTACTCCGGTTGCGCCTACGCAATCGTCAGCCTTCCTGACACGGCACCGATCGTCCCACCACAAAGCTGGTCAGTCCCGTGGACCCAAACACCCGTTAGGATATCCAACGGCCGCCACGATGCTCTGGAAGAGTGCCTCTATCTCTGGTCCGACGACCTTGGCCATCGGCTCATCCGGATCCATGACTCACCTGGTGCGCATTATGCAATACAAAGACCGTGACCCAAAATGCTTTGGTTTCGGACAATCACTGTACTTCAAGCTGGAAACAGATGGCGACTACCTCAATGCAGATGCTGTCATCCCACCACGCAAGAATGCAAAACTCTGGAAGGCTGACACGCCAGGTGCCAGAGCGCGAAACGAAGCCGTGCGATCATCGAAATATCTGGGACGTGCATTGTGGCGGCGCTTGACTGGTTACCATCGCCGAAGCCGCGTTGAGACAAAGATGCATTGCTTGAAATTACTCGGGCAGCGCCTCTCAGCGCGCGACTTCGATCGGCAGGTCGCAGAGATCCAGATACGGGCCGCCATCCTCAATGGCTTCACTGCGCTTGGTATCCCCAAAACCGTGGCCACAGAATAAATCCGTCTGGGGAAAGGGGACCTCCGTCAATCAATCGATTTGTGCAACAAAGCCACCATGATCCCACAAACAAAAAAACCAATGTTACGAAGGTTGGCGGCTCGGATGGTGGGAGGCATATCAAAGTTCCTTAGCAAACTCTTTGGTTCAGCGCCGTTGAATAGGATGGTGAGATCAACGCGCTAGTCGCTTTTTCCAAGAGCCGTTGACCAGTCTTCAGACCAATCCCGCAAGGGATCAAGTTTCTTCATCAGGTGATCTCCAAGCGATGTCAGAGCATATCCCTGAGGTTGGTTTTCAATCAGCAAACTCTTGCGCAGATCTTTCAGCCGCGTGTTCAATACGGAGGGTGACATCCCCCCGCAGGCCTCCTGCAATGTCCGAAAGCTCTTGGGACCAGAGCGTAGCTCCCAAAGCAGTCGCATCGTCCACCGGCGACCCAACAGGTCAAACAAGGCCATGATCGGTTGGCCCGAGTTAGAGCCTCTGCTGGGGCGGCCGGGAAGAGGGGTTGTCATCTTGCTTCTCTTATAGTAGCGGTGTTTTGCTTCTAACTCAGTAGCGATCCTCAGGCAAGTTTAAAAGGACAGAATGATGTTTCTCGTTGACATGACCTTCACCGACCCAACGCTTATACCACCGGAGAAAACCACCGCCCATCGTGACTATCTGGCCGGCGAATACGCCAAGGGTCATCTGATGTTTGGTGGCCCAAAGTCACCCAGAACCGGTGGGTTCATTTTGTCAGCGCATCGCGATCAGGCAGAGTTGGAGACCATGTTGCAAAACGACCCGCTGGTACTTGCCGGACTTGCCCGCTTTGAAATCACAGCGTTCAAACCCGTCATGGCCGCTCAGGAATTTGCCGGATTATTGGATGATCCAAAAGGCCACACTGTCGGCATTTGATCCGCATCAGTTTGTATCCGCATTCATTGCAACATGGCACGCAGCCGAAACAAAGCCAGAGCGTGGACCGTCCAAGCATATGCTTGCTATCACCCATGGCGGTAAGGTGCTTAAGGTGAAGCTCGCGCCCTACTATCTGGAACAACCTAGCGCACCTGGTCGCAATGGAATGGCGACCAAGAGCGCGGCGAAACCTGCACCAGAAGCTAAGAAAGCAGCGCCAGCGCCCATGGCCTCGCCTGCTATTATGAGCTACCCCCCGAAATTCGGACACTGACGTAAGCTGTGATTTGTAGTCTGC
>CAKMYZ010000036.1 GCA_929200255.1 uncultured Alphaproteobacteria bacterium
CTCTCTCTTAAGTTAAGCTGCCATTGGTTCCAAAAACCCTGACGACGGACAGTTGCTCCCAGTTTTGGAACTGTTTGACTGAGCGTCAGGTATAGAACCAAACCGAAAAGGCCACTTCCCAGCATATACCAAGGTAAGTGCCTCCATTCGCTAATGTTTTCTCCCCCACGGGCAATCAACAGCGCGAGCGACGCAACAGCCCCTCCGAGGTGGACTATGAAGCTTCCAGCAGCGCCACCAATTCGATTGCCCATGGAGCCTGCGATTTGAGCTTGCGCGCCAACAGCGAAGCCACCTGCGAGACCGATTCCCACTACTAGGATAGTTTCGAACATGAGTACCTCAATTTCTCTGTAGTTGAGGCGACTGTATTTACCTTCGCTAAGATGTTCGAGCGCGAATCCCAACGGCAGCTCCGTCCGCGATCTGTGAGTTCGGCTACCGCTAAAATTTGCGCTTGCATCGAATGTCGGCAATGCGGGCTGCGACCGCAGCATTCCGAGGACGTGCTCAAAGTCGGCTAAGGGCCGTTCTGGGTTGACTCAAATAGCCGCCGAGGCGGGAACCGCTGCGATATTTGAGGTCTACGCGCTTCCCGCCTCGGCTACTGTTGCGCCTGTTGAAATGGCCCCCAAGCAGTGCGTTTTTGGAATTCGTAGATTTTGCCCGTTTGCTATCTCTCAAACATTGCAACGGATCAACAAACGGGAATCTCACTGAGAGTGAGCGGCAATGTCAGATGAAAACATCCGGCAGTTTGCTGGGAATACGCACACAGCCAGCCCTTCGTCGCGATACAGCCGGAACAACTTCTTGTGCTTCACCTTAAAGCCTTCCCTTGCCAGCAAGATACCCAGACGGCGATACCGAACCGGCGACGCTCATTTGCCAATTCACGCAGTCGCTTGCGCAGGGCATCATCGCCTTGATTCCGCTTTTGGTATTGGAAGACAGACCTATGTAGGTCCGCCAGTGCGCACGCCCGACGCTCAGACGAGCCGTGCCGATCCATCACGTCCGACACGGCTCGTCTTTTGACATCGGGCGTCAGTAACTTTTTGTCGCGAGATCTTTCAGGGCTGCGTTGTGCAGCATCGCATCGGCCAGTGTGCGCTTCAGACGGTTGTTCTCATCCTCAAGCGCCCGCAGCTTTTTCGCATCCGACACGTTCATCCGGCCAAACTTGGCCGTGTACTTGTAGAACGTGGCATCGCTGATCCCGCACTTCCGGCACAGCTCCTGCGCTTTCACGCCGGCTTCATATTCCTTGATCATGCCGATGATCTGTTCATCACTAAATCTGCATTTCATGGTCCATCCTTTGTTTGGACGGATTACTAACACCTCAGTGGCCTGATTTCAGGGGGCTGGGTCACTGTGGAACTGGGTTCCGTTGGGCTAGTCTTGCGATCTTCTAGCGTCTCATGCTTGCGCCATTTGGCCACCGTTTTGACATTGATGCCGAGTTCACCGCTCAGCGCCGCGTTCGTAGCTTGCGATCACTGTATTGCTGCTCTGACGGCGTACGTGCTCATGGCACAGCCAGGACGTATCTGTCCCACAATGCTCCCTTCCATCCCAAAGAATAGATCGTACCATCAAACCATGGGATTAAATACTAGGGGGTCACGCCCATCAAAAATGCGTGCAAAGGGCCATGCCCAGTGCCGCCCAAAAACTATGATACCTGCGCCTGTGCCACAGCAGCGCGGTGACCGTCTGCCAGATGCGAAAGCGGATGGCTACGGAACAGTGCCGCCACTTCAGCCATGACGGCCTCTTCGACCTTTTCCAGTGGTTCGGGGTCGGTATCCGCGGATGATACCTCTGCCATCAGCGCATCTTCGATCTCATTCAGCGGTGATGATTCTACCGCGGCAATCTCTGTCATTTCAGGGACTGCGATAGCAACATCGGCATAGGCAGGCGCCCCGCTTTCGCCGTCGTCGTCAGGGTTCACCATCATGGCCGCGTCAAGGAACAGCGCGTCTGATGCCGCGTCTTCGGTGGCAACATCAGCAGATTCAGGCAAATCAAGCTCCGCTCTGTCCGCAGCAGCCTGTTGCGCCACACGTGCGATAATAAGGTCCAAATTGCTAACCGCAGAGAAGGCAAGTTTGCCCAAAAGATCCGCCGAAACATCCGTGCCCACCAGCGCATAAAGACTTGGGATCAGCTCATACAGATCATCACTGTCCACACCAGGCCGATCAGTCAGCATAATCGCACTCTGATAAGGGTTTTTCCGCTCACCAGAGAGTGCGACTGCATGTGTCAGCTGCCCGTTGACCCGTTCATCCATGACCACAAGGTCTATCGTATCGATACCGATCAACGTATGCGCAACGGTGAGGCTATCCACACAATGGATCTGAAACCCTTTGTCGGCTAGCGCCCCTGAGGTTGCGATCGCGCTTTGTGTATCGTTACGTAGGATGAGAGCTTTCATCGGATTCTCCTGATATATGGCAGCTGCGGCCACCATAAGAATCGAAAACTTAAATTTTGCTGAAAAGACACAAGGCAGTTTAGCCAAGGCTTGGCCCTCACCCTGCTTTCGGCCTATAGAGCAGGTGCAATACCAAAGGACGCCAATGATGCGGACAGCCACGATCACGCGCAAAACCGCCGAGACGGATATCACCGTCACGATCAACCTGGATGGCACAGGCCAATACGACAACCAGACCGGCGTTGGTTTCTTCGACCATATGCTGGACCAGCTGTCGCGGCATGCGTTGATTGATACGACAATCCGGGCGACTGGTGATCTGCATATAGACGATCACCACACGGTCGAAGACGTCGGCATTGCCTTGGGGCAGGCATTGACCAAAGCGCTGGGGGACAAGCGCGGTATTCGCCGTTATGGAAGCTGCCATCTTGCCATGGATGATGCGCAGGTGCGATGTGCGCTGGATCTCTCTGCGCGCCCCTATCTGATCTGCAATCTTGATCTGCCGTTTGGTAAGATCGGCACATTCGATACCGAGTTGGTGCGCGAGTTCTTTCAGGCGCTCAGTACCCATGGGGGCATCACGCTGCATATTGACCGCTTGCATGGCTTCAATGCACACCACATTGCCGAGGCAGCGTTCAAGGCCACAGCCCGCGCTCTGCGCGAGGCGGTCGAGACTGATCCGCGCAAGGCTGATGCCATTCCATCGACCAAGGGCAGCCTATGACGACCGCCCTTGTCGATTACGACAGCGGCAACCTGCATTCGGCCCAGAAGGCGTTTGAGCGTATGGCAGCCGAGGTGGGCGCAGGCCCTATCATCGTGACCTCTGATCCCGATGTTGTCGTGGCGGCGGACCGGATCGTGCTGCCGGGCGATGGCGCGTTTCCGCATTGCCGGGCAGAGCTTTTTGCACGCAGCGGATTGGCCGAGGCGATTGTGGAGGCCGTCACAGCCCGCGCGCGCCCCTTCATGGGCATCTGCGTCGGCATGCAGATGATGGCAACGACCGGGCACGAATACGCAGAAACCCCCGGCTTTGGTTGGGTGGCCGGTGATATCCGAAAGATCCGCCCATCGGACCCGGCGCTGAAGGTGCCGCATATGGGCTGGAATGATCTGGTGATTTCCCATCCGCACCCTGTACTGCAGGGGATCGAAACGGGCGATCACGCCTATTTCGTGCATTCCTATGCGATGGATGTGACCAACCCCACAGAACGTCTGGCCCATGTCGATTATGCGGGTAATGTCACAGCGATCATCGGTCGTGATACGATGATCGGGACGCAATTCCATCCAGAGAAAAGCCAATCTGCCGGCTTGCGAATGATCGGCAATTTCCTGCGCTGGATGCCCTGACCATTCAAACGGTTGTTATTGCATAGCAATCGGGTTTTCGCACCATAGGCGGCGCGTCCGCATCGCGTCGGACCCCACTATCCCCTTGGCGCATGACATGTTCACTGCAATGATGCGCCGAAGCGGCAGATAAAACGCCACCGGGCCGCGCAAGAGCCCAGGCCCAAATAGAGCAGGACACATCATGCTGGCACGCAGGACACTGATTATCGGGGCGACGGCCGCCCTCGCGGCATGTGGACGCCGGGAACGGAGCCGCCCAACAAGCCGCAGCACCGCAAACATTCCACTCTACCCCAATGAAACGCCTGAGTTACGCGCGCTCATCAACAAATACGCAGATGTGCATGACATCCCGGTGACCCTGCTGCACCGGGTGATCATCCGCGAAAGCACACACCGTCCATGGGCACGCAATGGCCCCTACTATGGGTTGATGCAGATCCTGCCAGAGACAGCCCGCAGCATGGGCTATCGCGGCACACCCGACGGGTTGCTGGACGCTGAAACCAACCTGATCTACGCCGGGCGGTACCTGCGCGGGGCCTGGCTGGTGTCAGGCGGAGACGAAGCCGCGGCCGTGAACTGGTACGCGCGCGGCTACTACTATGAGGCCAAGCGATTGGGCTTACTGGAAGAGACAGGGTTGCGTTAGGGGCGGCAAGCGGTTGCTGTGCGAACAAAGCAACCGTTCAGCCTGAAGTCTCATGTGACGCGCAATGAGATACGGTCACTTTCCGCCAGCCCCTGCTGCGATCTAATTCTTTGCGTATAGGCCGCCTGTTGGCGTCGCGAGGAACGCCTCGAGGCTGATCTCTTCCTGCTTCAAGAAACCGGTCGCAGGCAATGCGCCATCACGCACCATCTCGATAATCGCGACAACGGAACCCGCCGTTGTCCATGATATTGCAGTGCGCTGTTTGCCTGCAACTTCGATCGGGCGATATCCGCGCACAAATTCGCGGCGCTGCAGCTTGCCACCGATCGTGCCCTCTGCCGCAGCATGTACATAGACGATATCATCCTCAACAGGTGGCTTTGCATTGACCAAAATCTCACCCGCCTCGGTGCGACGATCCCGCATCAATAGCTCGTGGAAAAAGAAATTCATGAGGTTCGCATGGCCCGGATAGCGCATTGTCTTATAATCAATATTCGCGACTTGACCTTGATAGGTTTCGCACATCGTGCCCAAACCGCCAGAGGTGGTGAATGCCTCAAGTTTCATGCCGTCGATGTAAATATCCTCCAACCACTCCATCGGGGACACCAGCTTGCGTTCGCCATCTTCCAGCACTTCACAATCATTCAGGTATTCGTTGACGACGCCTTCAGGGGACCAGTTAAAGGAATAGCCCATCAGACCGGTCGGGTTTTGCGGCAAGGCGCCAACGCGCATCTTGCATGATCGGCACTCATCCAGCTGGGAAATCAGGGACGCGCCTACGATGCCGATAAACCCCGGTGCAAGCCCGCATTGCGGTGCCATCAGGCCTTTGGAGGTCTTACTCAGTTCAATAATATGATTGGTGGTCGGCACATCTTCTGTCAGATCGAAATAGTGAATGCCCGTACGGTGCGCGATGTCCGCGAGAGGGATGTTCAGGTGGAATGGCAAGCACGATAGAACCGCATCCTGCTTAGCAAAAGTCGCTTCAACATCGCTTGTCTTGCTCAGGTCCAGCGCCTTGACCGGAAAAGGAAGGTCGCCACGATCGGTGATGTCAATGCCCGTGACCTCGAAGCCTGATCCATGCAGCAACTCCGCCGCCAGAGTGCCAACTTTACCGAGGCCCAAAACCGCAATCTTCTTCATTCCAAAATCCTCCGCTTACTTTTTCGAGCGCCAATAGACGCGATAGCGACGTCAATCGAAACGACAAATATTTGCGCAAAACGCCAATGTTTTGACTTTTTGACACCCAGCAGCGATAGTCGAACTCATGGATGATTTAGACCACCAGCTGCTACAGCTCTTAACCAAAGACGCGCGCATGTCGGCGACAGTTCTTGCGCAAAAACTGAGTGTCTCACGGGGGACGATTCAAAACCGTATTGATCGGCTACAGCATCAGAACATCATCAAACGATTCACGATTGAGCTGTCAGCAGGAGAGATCGACACACAAGTCAGCGCCTTTACCCTGATCCGGTTGAAAGCTGACGACGGGAAAGCCACCATTCAGTCCCTGCGGCGCATTTCGGCAATTTTGGACATCCACACCTTAAGCGGAAGCTTTGATCTTGTTGCTGAGGTTCGGGCGTCGTCGCTGTCAAACCTGGATACAGTTCTGGACTGCATTCGCGCTTTGCCAGAGGTCGCTGAAACACAAAGTCATATCCGCCTATCCTCAAGCAAAGCGGACAAACGTTGACGCCGCAACATCCGGTATTTCGGGCGCACACCAGCCATCCCACAAAAAACCCTCGCGACGCGAGGGTCCTTGAGGTGCAGCAATACGTCAGCTCTACCCGACGCGCACCCAGTTCTGGCTCGAGCAGATCAAACCGCCAGCGACACAGCCGCGCAGGCGTAGCGCATTGCCCTCTACATCCATCTTGCCGATGTAGATTTTATTGTTGGACGGCCGCCAGACCGATCCCTCATAGGCCCCGCCACCCTGTGGCACCATATCGATCACAAGCGTCTTGCCGATGTTTTCAGATTGATATTCGCCATCGGCGTTGAAGGTCCGGCTGATCACACCGCAGACCGCATTGCCACAAGGGGCGATGGTAATATGGGCATAAGCGCCGTCATCCACTTCGGTTTGCCAGACACCGATGGCGTCCTGCGCTGCTGCGCCGGTCGCAAAGCCCATCAACGCTGCCGCGAGAATTAGAAATCGTTTCATGGTTCAACTCCTCCCTGAAGATACCGCGTAGCATGGCGTTCGGACGCGCCGCTAATCAAGCCTGACGTTGGGTCCGTTGCATTCGCCGCCGCGCCATGCATAAACGCCGCAACTGCAAAAGGTGCCTCAAGATGATCCTCTATCCAGCAATCGACCTCAAAGATGGAAACGCCGTGCGGCTGGTGCATGGCGACATGGCCCAGACGACGGTTTTCAATGATGACCCAGCGGCGCAAGCCAAGGCATTTGTGGCCACGGGCTGTGAGTGGTTGCATCTGGTGGATCTCAACGGTGCCTTCGCGGGCGAACCGGTGAACGCCGCCCCGGTTGAGGCGATCCTCAAGGCCTGCCCGGTTCCGGCGCAACTCGGCGGCGGCATCCGTGATATGGCAACGATAGAGCGCTGGCTGGACAAGGGCTTGGCCCGCGTCATTCTTGGCACTGTCGCCGTGGAAAACCCTGATCTGGTGCGCGAGGCGGCAAGGGCCTTTCCCGGCAAGGTCGCTGTGGGGCTGGACGCGCGCAATGGTCGCGTTGCAACACGTGGCTGGGCAGAAGAGACTGACGTTATGGTCACCGATCTGGCAAAATCATTCGAAGACGCAGGCATTGCGGCCATCATCTATACCGACATTCTGCGGGATGGGGCGATGAAGGGCCCCAACATTGATGCAACGGCTGATCTGGCGCGGGCTGTGAGTATCCCGGTGATTGCATCCGGTGGGGTGTCGTCGATGGATGATCTGACAGCGCTGAAGGCCACGGGCGTGATTTCCGGCGCGATATCCGGGCGGGCGCTTTATGATGGGGCGATTGATCTCTCATCGGCCCTGACACATCTGAGGGCGTAGTCGTTGCCACCACCAGTCCGCAAGATTGATCTGCCTGCGTCAAGCGCCTTGCACCAGCGCAGGGTCGCGGGGGATTTTCTGGATTGCTACAGCGTTGCCAAAAATTTGGCGCCACGACGCGCGGCTGAGATCATCACCGATTTCCCCGGCTGGGCGAAGGTCTTGTTGATCATCCGCGGTGTGCTCACTGGTCCATTTGGCCTGAGTGCGGATGGACCCGCGGCCGCAGACAAGCTTGGCCCCTTTCCGGTGCAAAGTGAGACCGAGACTGAGGTTATCGCCGGGTTTGATGACAAGCACTTGAATTTTCTGGTGTCTGTCATGTCACATGACGGCCAGATCAGTCTGGCCACCTGGGTAGAGCCGCACAACATTGGTGGCAGACTCTACCTTGCGGCGATCATGCCGTTTCATATTGCGATTGCGCGAAATGCGCTGGCGCGGGTGGCGCAGACCATATGAAACTGCGGTGGCTCACACTGCTTCTGGTCGTTCTTGGCATTCCAAGTCTCACGTTCTTGACGGTCGTTGGTGCGGAACGGTTCCTCGCATGTGAGATGAACCCCTATGCGGGGTTCACCTGTCCGGCGGTATTAGCCTATCTTCTGCCGCTTGCGACGATTGGTGTTCTCACAGTAGTCCCATGCGCCATCATTCTAGGGATATGGATACCGTTGTCTTATGTGATTTGGCGCGGCAAAGGTCGCTAGCTCCCCGACATCGCCTTATCAGTCAGCATGTTGAGCGCGCCGTTGATCTTGCCGACGACCTCTGCATCGGGCGCGACATCCAAACCTTCAAGCAACTCTTCTGCAGGTGTCCATGTCATCTGGGTGTTGCCGTCGACATCCTGATAGGCCAGCACACGCAGGGGCAGCATCAGACCGGCGCGGATGTCCTGCTCCATTGCCAGTGTGCCCAGCGCAGGGTTGCCGAAGATCAGCAGCGTCGCGTCGGGGATCGATTTGCCGACGCTTTCAGCACCTGCGGCATGATCGACGCGGGCAAAAACCGTGGCCCCTGGCCCCGGTGACAGCGGCCTCAAGCCCGTCGATGGTTTCAGAGACAGAGAGTGGTGAAGATTTCATCATGTTTTCAGCCTATCATGGCGCGGCGCAAAGCCCAACCAGGGCAGCGGCGATTGTGGTTTTCATTGCATAGTCCCGGTTTCCAGCACCGTTGATTTGGCCGCATTTCACACCAACAGGCCAGCCTGCCCCTTCCCATTTCGCGCTATTCCGCCTAGAGATCACGGCATGTTGAAGACCCGGATCATCCCCTGCCTCGATGTCGCCGAAGGGCGCGTGGTGAAAGGCGTGAACTTCGTCGATCTGATTGATGCAGGCGATCCCGTGGATGCGGCCATTGCCTATAACGCCGCTGGTGCTGATGAGCTATGTTTTCTGGACATCATGGCGACCGAGGAAAACCGGGGCACGATGTTTGATCTGGCGACACGCACAGCCGAGCAGTGCTTTATGCCACTGACCATTGGCGGCGGTGTGCGCACACACCACGATGTGCGCAACCTGCTGTTGGCAGGCGCCGATAAAGTCAGTTTCAACTCGGCCGCTGTGGCCAATCCGGACGTTGTGGCAGAAGCCGCGATGCGCTTTGGTTCGCAGTGCATTGTTGTAGCGATTGATGCCAAGACCGTGGCCCCTGGCAAGTGGGAGATTTTTACACATGGCGGGCGGCGTGCGACGGGCATTGATGCGGTCGCATTCGCAAAGACTGTGGTTGAAAAAGGCGCAGGGGAAATCCTGCTGACCTCAATGGACCGGGACGGCACCAAATCAGGTTTCAACCTTCCGCTGACCCGCACCATTTCCGACGCCGTGGATGTGCCCGTGATCGCCTCTGGCGGGGTTGGTACGCTGGATCACCTCGTGGAAGGTGTCACCGAAGGTGGTGCCTCTGCCGTGTTGGCCGCGTCGATTTTCCACTTTGGCACCTACACCATCAGCGAGGCCAAATCCCATATGGCCAACGCCGGTATCCCTGTGAGGCCGACATGACGCTTGATGATCTTGCCACTTTGATTGCCTCACGCAAAGGGGTTGACCCAAACAGCAGTTGGACCGCCAAGCTTTTGTCAAAGGGCCCCGAGAAATGCGCGGAAAAGTTTGGCGAAGAAGCGATTGAAGCCATTGTCGAAGCCGTGAAGGGTGACAAAGTGAGGCTGACATCAGAGGCGGCTGACGTGCTCTACCATCTGTTGGTCATGCTCACCGCATGCGGTGTCACACTTGATGATGTCGTGGCTGAACTGGCCAAACGTCAAGGCACCTCTGGCATAGCAGAGAAAGCCGCGCGCGGCAGCGAACCCTAACCCGGTTTGCTACGCGACACCCAGTCCAGAAGACCGCGGGGCAGAACTGCATTCTCCGCCTCCAGCTTGCGTTGCACTTCCAACTTTGCCTCTTGCGCAAGGCGTGTCTCTTCGGCCAATCGTTCTTCTTTGGCGATCCGTGCCGCTTCGGCCATGCGGGCGGCGGCGGCTTCTGCCTTCTCCTGCTCACGCTGACGACGGGCCACTTCTGAGGTTTCGCGATTGAACTCTTCCACCCACTCAGGGCTGAATGTGGAGGTTTTGGTCGTCACAGCAGGCTTTGGTGCCTGTTCTTGAACGGGTTCGCGGGGGGCGCTCATCACGTGTTTGTTCGTCTCCGAAACCAGTTCGCTCAGCGTCTTGCTGAGGCTCTTGGATTCGGGAATATCCACGATTTTGACCTGCTTGCCCTCTTGCTCGATCAGGCTCAGCCACTCTTTGGCGGATTGGAGGCGGTCCTTTGGCGGCACGCTCATAGCAGTGTCGATGGCTTCCAGGAACGCCTTCTCATATTGCGGGAATCGGCCTGTCAGCGGTTCATACGGATCAGTTCCGGTGCTGGTCAGCTCCGAAACGCGGGTCTGGCTGTTGGGCGGGGCCTCACCCGAGATCAGGTGGTACATGGTCGCGCCCAGCGCATAAAGGTCGCTACATGGGCCCTGTTTGCCACCAGAGACATAGAATTCATGTGGAGAGTAGCCGTCTTTGACGACGAGCATGGCGGAGGCTTGGTTCGTTTTGGTGCTGGCTTCCTCGCGGGCGGCACCAAAGTCGATCAGTGATGGGCTGCCCCATTTATCAAGCAGGATATTGTCGGGCGAGATGTCACGGTGCAACAGATCGTGACGATGCACCAATTCTACGGCATCCAAAAGTTTGACAAGTACCGCGCGAACCTGATCGGGTTTGAGCAGATCGTGATCGTCGCTGATGATATCCAAAAGGTCCCGACCTTCAATCAGGTCCAATACCATATAGGCGGTCTCGTTCTCTTCAAAGACCTGATGCACGCTGACAATGTTGGGGTGACGCATCTTGGCGATGCTGCGCGCCTCACGCATGAACATCTCAACCGTCTTGCGATACTGCGCCTCGTGACGCGGCGAATTCACCTTGACCATATTGCCAAAGCGGAAGCTGAAAGCCTCGGGGAAACACTCCTTTATGACGACGTTCCGCTCCAGATAAATATCTTGCGCAAGATAGGTGATTCCAAAACCGCCACTGCCGATCTGGCGCTCGACCTTGAATTTGCCTCCCAGCAAATCCGCGCCCATAGGCAGCGCCTCGACCTGTACTTCATAGGCCTCGGCAAAGCCGATTATTCTGGTTTCTTCCATGGGGCATCCGTTGTCATGGGTGTCAACTGGCAACCATTCACTCGTCACGGAACACGCCATTATAGGTGGAGCGCATAGGGTCTTGTCAATGAAGAAGAATTCTCAATTGAAGGCGAAAGCGACCTAATCAGGCGAAGCCGCCACTCAAATCGCCTTGCTACACAGGGTTAACTGGCCTGCTGGAAGTTTCAGCCGCGGGGGAGCTTTGAAGAGATGATTCCGGTCGCAAAACCGCCCATACGCAGCTCTCCAAAGAGGCGCTGGTACTCGATCTTGGGGCACCGATTCTGTATCACATCGACGCCGCGCGCCTGTGCCTTTGCCGCAGCATCAGCATGCATGACCCCGATTTGCATCCACACGGTTTGCAGTGCAGGCCAGCGCGCCAAAGCGGCATCAACGATGGCGGGAACGGCATCGGAGCGCCGAAAAATGTCAACCATATCAACATTATCAGGGATATCTGCTACATCAGCATAGACCGTTTCGCCCAACAATGTCTGGCCGGCCAGCCCCGGGTTCACCGGAATCACCCGGTATCCCTTAAGCCCCAGATAGCGGGCCACATAGAAACTGGGCCGCACCGAATTGGCGGACACGCCAACAACGGCAACCGTTTTGGTACGCTCAAGGATCTTGCGCAGATGGTCGTCCGGGTACTCCATATCCAACTCCTATCGCCTTTCCGCAGGACAAAAAAGCGCCCGGAACACGTCCGGGCGCAAGTTATGGAACGAGGGACAGTGAGTTGGAGCGCGTCGGTTCCAAAACGCACTCCCATCCTGTGAGATAGGTACGAACCCGCGACTCAGTAGATTTGATCAGGCAATTGTGAAGAGCGCCGCCGTCAGCCTTTGACTGCGTAGAGAGCAACGGCGGCGGCGTTGGAGACGTTGAGCGATCCAAATCCCGCCGCGGCGTCAATCCGCACCAACTGATCGCAGGTCTCACGGGTTTTTTCGCGCAATCCGGGCCCTTCAGCGCCCATCACAAGCGCCACAGGCCGGTCGCGCTTGCCCTCAATGGCCTGCTCGATGGTGTGTTCTGCCTCGCCATCCAGGCCCAGCACCAGATAGCCCATGTCCTGCAGGGCAACCATCGCGTCAGCCAGATTGCGCACCCGCAGATAAGGCTGACGCTCCAGGGCACCGCTGGCGGTTTTGGCAAGCGCACCTGTTTCCGGCGCGGCATGGCGGTTCATGGCAACAACGGCGCGGGCACCGAACACTTCGGCCGAGCGCAGAATCGCCCCCACATTATGCGGGTCAGTCACCCGATCAAGTAAGACCATACGCGGCGGCATGGGGCCATCACTCAATGCGACATCCTCAAGACTACCCCAGTCCAGCGCTTTGACTTCCAAAGCGGCCCCCTGATGTACGGACTGCGGATCCAGCGGGGCCGCGAATTTGCGCGGGTCCGAGATTTCAGGCTCCAGCCCGCTTTGCCCCACGGCGTCACCCAAGCGGTCCAGCGCGTTGCGTGTCACCACCAGTCGCAGCTTTTCACGGGCCGGGTTTTCCAGCGCATCGCGCACTGCATGCAGGCCAAAAAGCCAGACAGTTTCCTGTGCCGCGTGCCGCTTGGCCTGTTCCTTGGCGATGACCCACTTGGGCTTTTTCATGATGTTTCCGATCCTTCGTTCACCGCAGGCGATACCTGACAAGTTGCAAGCTGTGAAGGGCGGCGCGATATTCGCCATTTTTGCAGTTGACGCACCCTTGCACCGCGGGTAGTCACCCCGTCAGTGGGCGACAGGCCGCAAGGTGTGGCAGGGGACTGTAACTCCCTCGAGGCGACTCACGCCTGGTTCGATTCCAGGGTCGCCCACCATTCCACTTAACATGCTGTTTTTTATGGCTCTAGGGTGCTACCATGCACCCCAGATAGCCCATATTCGATACAAACGGACATGATTTCGATACAATGAGTGATGAAGAGAAAGTCCCCTACCTGAAAATCGACCGTGGTCGGTACTTCTACCAGCGCCGCGTCCCGCAGAAGATGCAGGCCCATCTCGGCATCCGCAGGTGGCAGTTGCCTTGTGGCGATGTCAGCTACTCCAAGGCCGTTCAAAAGGTGGTTACGTGGGCTGAAGAACACGACGAACTCATCGCCAACCTTCGCAACCCTGACAAACTGCGTGAGGCTGGAGTGGCTGCTGTGCGGGAGGCAAAAGCCAAACGTGCTGCGGAACCTGATCCCCTGGACCTCCCAGCCTTCTACGAGATGACAGAGCGGCTTGAAGGCGAGAAGCAATTCTTTGCTAGAGAATCCCTCCCCCGACCTTGGCAAGCCGCCGCGAAGATGCTGGCCGAGGCGGAAGCCGACTATGCAGGCAAGCCTTCATTGGACGTGCCGATCTGGGAGATCAACTATCGTATCGAAGAAGTGCAACGTGGTGACGCCATCGTCGGCAAGAAGTCCTTACCAGGACTACCTGGCTTGAAGGAATATGTTAAATCCCTCGACCCGAAGTTGGTTGCGGCGGCCAAGATCGAGATACGTGATACGCCGTTGATGCCATTATACCCCGATCTGTTCTTGGACAGGTTGAATGCAGCGTATGATGTTGGCTTCGGTCCAGATCGAGACCCACCGTCTGATCCTGATCAAAAAGACGAATTGTCTTGCCCCCTTAAAACTGTGCCAAAGTTGGCTTAGTTTTGGAGATTGGAT
>CAKMYZ010000037.1 GCA_929200255.1 uncultured Alphaproteobacteria bacterium
CTGGAACGACGGCGAGATCCCGAATCTTCTGACCTCAATTCGCACGCCATTGGGTGCCGGCGTCGAAATAGCCTATGCCCCTACAAGCGAAGGTGGCCCAGTTCGTGACGACCAGATTCCTGGTATCCGTCAGGTTGTTGCTTCTGTGACAACAAGCGATGATCATTGGTCTGAAGCGCAGACCACCCACTACCGTTATCGTGGTGGGCGCTACGACTATGTTTGGCAGCGGTCGCTTGGATTTGCCCGTGTTGATATGGTGCTGCCCCGGACACATCGCGACTGGGGCGATGTTGTGGTGTCGACCCACTACAACAATGATGACTTTCGGACGGCAGGTACGCCCACGAGGATTGTCCGCTACGTTGAGACGGGAGAAATGGTCATACCGGAATGCACCGACCCGGACCCCGCGATAGGGTGTCCGGCTACTATGCAGATTGTTGAAGACGTCTGGCTTGAAACGGTCAATGACTGGCAGCCTGTTGGAGATGTTCCGGTTCACACGCCGGGTGATGGCTTTGCGTCTCGTACAGCTTATGTTTCGAATCACCAGAGCAATGGCTATGACCTTGCATCAGGCGGTCCTTACCGTTCGGAATTGCTCAGCTCCTATACACGCACCCGCTTTGGCGAGGAATATGTCGAGTCTGGTGTGTCTTACGAGTACGATACGTTTGGACGCCGGGTTTCCGAAACCGATCTCGGCATCACGGTGGATGGTGTTGATCAGGATGCCGGGGGCAATGTCGCAACGATCACAAGCTATGTTGATGATAATCCAGCGTTTATTCTGAACGCACCTGCAAGTGAGACGATGCTCAGTGGCACGGGCCTGGCTGACAACGTGCCAACAAATTACCTGCGTCAAACATTGCATCTCTATGATGGCGCGTCATCCCATCTGGCGCAGCAACCCACAACGGGAAACCGCACGTCTTCGCAAAGGTTGGAACGCGATACCGGAGGAACAGGTTCATATGTCACCGTCGAAACATTGTCCTATGACGCTCATGGCAATGTCGCCTCAGCCACAGATGCACGCAACACCACCACAACCTTCACCTATGATCCAACGAAACACCTGTTCCAACTGACGGCTACCAATGGGCTAGGTCATACATCCTCAACGATCTGGGATGCAGGTTGCCAGCTTCCGCTCACTTCGACGGATGCAAACGGCAATACGACAACTATGCAATATGATGCGCACTGCAGGCAGGTTGAAGTTGTCAACCCAGCAGGCGGGGTTACACAAACCGAGTATCTTGAGCTTGGCAACCAATACCAGCACATCAAACAGAACCGGGGTACTGGGACCGAGGCAGGGCGCTGGACAAACCACACGGTAACACGGCAGTTCATTGATGGGTTTGGTCGGGTGCATGCGCGGACACAGCCGGGTGCGACGATCGGCACGGACGATACCGCGATCAAGACGCTCTATGATGCACGCGGGAACGTGTATGCGGAAACCAATCCGTTCCCAGCTACGACATGGGCCCAACAAACCAGCGGCGTGGATCTGCCCGCGACAGAGCTTGGCTATGATCCACTGGAGCGCGTCTTCTTAACCATCCATCCAGATGATTCATTAGAGTTTACCGCCTACGGCGTACGCTATCTGCCATTGTCACTGGGTCAGGTGGGTGCATCGACAGCAACCACTGGCAACTACGCCGTGGTCACGCACTATGATCAGCATTGTAATGATGGTGTTGAGGGGACGCTTTGCGGCCAGGTGAGTGCCGTGCAGAACCATCGTGGAACGCAGATCCAAACCTTCTTGACGGATCCGGGTACAGATGTGGGTTCTCAGGCAGGGGAGCGGGTCACGTCCTACCAATACGATCCCCTGAACCAACTGATTGGGGTGACAGACCCAGCCGGGGCAACCTGGGCCTATACCTATGACATGGCGGGGCGGCGTTTGACGTCTGATGACCCTGATCTGGGGTATTGGACGATGGACTATGATGCTAACGGCAATCTGCTCAGCCAGACTGACGCTAAGGGTCAGGTCATCACCTTTGCATATGATGCGCTCAACAGGGTCACGCAGAAAAGCACCGGAACAGAGACTATCGCCTACAGTTACGATGAGCCGCGTCTGGGCGCGCATAACATCGGCCAGTTGACGACTGTTGCGAATCCGGTGCATCGGATTGAGCACGACTACAACACACTTGGATTGCCCATCGCGCAGCGCCACTGGGTTGATGATCTGACCGCGCTCGATCCGGACTTTACGTTTGAGACGGACTATCTGCAAAACGGCGATGTGCGCAGTACATCCATGCCGCTGACAGTGGGCGGGCCAACAACAGAACTGGGGCCATACACCTACGACTCCGCAGCGCGCGTGGTCAGCTTTGGCAGCTACGTGTCGGACACGACATACGACAAATGGGGGAACCAAACACGGGCTGACTTTGGTAACGGAACCTCAGATATACGCAGCTACAATGCCTATCGCGGCTGGCTGGACACGATCCGCACGACTGGCACTAACGGTCTCGACCTGACGACACCCAACGCCTACATCCGCTCGGCGACAGGCCGGATAGAGGAGCACCGGGCGAGTATGGGGCAGACGCACTTCCAGTTCAGCTATGACTATGCCGGGCGGTTGCTACAATCGACCAACATCTACGACGATGGAACGGGCGCCAACCCACACGCAGGGCTGGGGCAGACGTTCACCTATGACGCTGCGGGCAACATGCGGTCGAATAGCAATCTGGGGACGTATGATTATCCGCTGCCCAGTGCGAACCGACCCCACGCGCCCACATCTGTGAATGGCCAGACCTTCACCTATGACGCCAATGGCAACATGCTGACAGGCCTGCACGGCAAGGTCATGACCTATGACAATGAGAACCGACCACTGTCGGTGACCCATAACGGGGTGCAGACACGCTATGTCTATGGGGCGGATGGGTCGCGGCTCAAGGTCGTTGCCGAGGCTGGGACAGCCAATGAGAGTGAGACGCTGTATGTCGGCCAGATTGAGGTGCGCGACTTTGGGCAGACCGACGCGTCACTCGTCGCCTATCCGCATCCAAGCGTGCGGCTTGTGGATGGGGTGGAAAGCTATCTGCACCGCGATCAGCTGAACTCTGTCGTGCTGATCACCGATGCGGCGGGGGCGAAGGCCCGCGAGGAGACCTTCCTGCCCTTCGGGCTCTCCGCCGCCGAAGACGTGGCCCTGCCTGCCGTGGCCGAGGACGCCAAAGGCTTCATCGGCGAACGCTACGACAGCGACGCCGGGCTGCAGTACCTCAACGCAAGATACTACGACCCGGAACTCGGGCTGTTCCTGCAGCCGGACTGGTTCGAGGTGACAGAAGCAGGCGTGGGGACAAATCGGTATGCGTATTCCGCGAACGATCCGGTGAACAGACTGGACCCAGAGGGGAATCAGTCTTACGGACATCAAGATTACGACAACCATCGCGGTACCTTTAAGGAAGAATTGCGCGAAGAGGAGTCTGATGCGTTGGTAGCATTTGTTCGTGATCCAAACCGGCCTGTCGAGGACAGGGTGTCCGCTGCTATAGACTTCTACAATCGACAGATGGAGCTACTAAATGACTCCAGTGCCATGGAACGTCAGGCAATCGGGATGGGAGGCCTTGCGCAAGCACAAGCGATGATGAGAGCGGCACAGGGATCAAGCATGGTCCAGTCACCAATTGATGCAGACCGAGGCTTTGGGATAACAGTAAACGGCTTGCCTAATGGGGCGGTTGCCAATACGTTTCCAGTTGGCAACCGTCCCAACGGAACATATCACCCTCGAGTACGTCAACGAGCAGTTGAGGATCCAAGGAGCCATGGATTTCCACATAGCTTTGATAACATCATTCTTTCCAACCGCCCTGAGGGATCTAGAGAAGGATATAGGCTGTATCGTCAAGAAGGAACTATGACAGGTCGTATTCGAGAAAATGGGCCTGTAACCGGCGGCGCTCACAGCCGGACATTGACCGGCACGTTCGAAATTGGTGTCAGGCCAAGCGGCACAATCGATCATCGCTATTTTAGGTCAAATGTTCAATGAGGTATTTGACCGTAGATGGAATGATGTCTGGAACTGGAGTAAGAGACAGTGTCGAGGGAGGATACGTGTCTCTTGACGAACTGGACATTTCACCCGAATTGACGCACGAAATCGTCAGTTGGGTCGAGGCATACGCCGACGCACACCGTGCTCTGTACGCTGACCGGAAGGGGGTTGAGCAACTCGACAGAGCCGGGAAAGAGATTTCTGCAAAGCTTCAACGTGCTCTGCCAGACGCAAAAATATCTTATTATTCGAATGCGTTTCTGCGGCGTGTTTAGGGCACAGAGACTGCAATTGATGTCCAACCTGACCGCTGAAGCGCTGCCAAGACCACCAGAAATGGTCTCTCTTTCAACCGTACAACTGTTTTCTGCTCCAGTTCACCACGAGAGAACGCCTCCCCGACCACCGGCAACGCCACCGCCCTGACCGACTGCAAAACCACCCGCTCGTCCTCAACTGCCCGTACTTTTTTCCAGCACCTGCGCCTGTGACACCGCCCGGTTTTGTGTTGCAATCGCAAAGCTGGCCAGAAGCGTCATAAGGAACAGCGTCGTGATTAGAATGATCCCCCGATCCGCCCCGAGCTATGGCTTCACAGTGATCCCATACCAGTCCCGCCGCTCTGCAGAACTAAGTGCTATGACGTAGCTTTGGGTATCCGCCGTTACGCTGATCTCTGCACTCTCTGTCCTATCCAACATCACCTCCCCTACCAACGGCAACGCAACTGCCCGCACTGACTGCAACACCAGCCGTTCTTCCTCAGCCGCCCGTACTTTTTCCAGCACCCGGGCCTGTCCCACCGCCCGGTTTTGTGCTGCAATGGCGAAGCTGGCCAGAAGCGTCATAAGGAGCAGTGTCGTGATCAGAATGATCCCCCGATCTGCACCGCGCCGCCGTCTGCTTGCCGCACTCTTCGCCATCGCTGGCACCCTCGCATCTCCCATCATCCCTACGATGCCGACGCCAGTCGTGGCCCTTTCGTCGGTCTTGGCTTTCTCATGCATCTGGGTCGCCTATGTTGATCTGATCCGCTTCAGAATACCCGATCTTGCCAATCTCTCAATCTTTCTGGTTGGTGCCGCTGCAATTGGATGGACGGCCCCACAACTGTTCCTGTCCCACCTGATTGCCGCAGCAATCGCGTTTGCGTTTGCATGGCTTGCGGGTGAACTCCTCTATCGCCGCCTGCAAAAAGATGCCCTTGGCATGGGAGATGCAAAACTCATTGGTGCTGCCACGATGTGGGTCGGCATTGCGGGCCTTCCATCGCTCCTTCTGGTTGCAGCACTGACCGGCATCGCATACGCTTTGCTCACCAAACGGCAGCGTAAGCGGGTCCCTTTCGGCCCCTTTCTTGCCCTTGGTTTATTGGTGGTCTGGTTCTACGGCCCGATCAGGATCTAAAGGACGACAACGGTGCAGAAACGCAAGCAAGATGCCGGTGTGACCCTGCTGGAAGTTCTGGTTGTTGTGGCCATCATTGCGATGGTCGCAACTCTCGCAACGCCGCGCCTGATGGAAGGGTTCGGGCGAGCCAAATCGAATGCTGCCGTGGTTGCCATCGAAAACGTCAAAGTTGCCGTGCAGCTCTATCGGCTTGATACTGGTGGGCTACCTACGCAAGCAGATGGGCTGGGCGCATTGCTCACTGCACCTGCTGCCGTGGAGAACTGGCAGGGGCCGTATTTGGATGAAGAGGACCTGCAAGACCCATGGGGTCGCGAATGGATCTATCGCCAACCTGGCGAAACTGATCCGTTTGACCTGTTCAGCTATGGCAATGACGGTCAGTTGGGCGGCACCAATGAGGACAGCGATATCTCCATCTGACGGGTGCGCTTGCCGGGTTGGATCGTAAGCGGTGGATTGGCTGCACCGTCGGTATCCCAGCTTTCGATCTTGATCAGAATAGGTAAGATCGCGGCACTGCGCCAATTGTCGTGCCAGGCAGGCACATCTCGGACCGATTTGCGCCCATAAAAGGAGAATTCGATGCGCGAAACGTCGGGGCGTAAGGTGTGGTTCACCTGACTTCGGACGAAGCCAAGTTTGGGAAGGCTTGCATTCACAGAGATCCATTCTGGATCGCCCTCCCGGTTTACTTGCACGGCAAACCCACTGTCTTCTGATATGAAAATCTGATCCAGTGGGACGTCGATGGTCACAACTGGCATAGCCTCGAGATGGCGGCGGAGCTCGTTCCGGTTCACCGCATAATCTGCTACTGAACTGTTCGCCTCAACGCGCCGCCAAACCTGACCACCTGTATCGAACAACGTGCTTAGGCCGACGGCGATCATCGCCATGATCCCAATCGCAAGAAGCAATTCGAGCAATGTGATGCCCGCAGTTGACCGCTGCTGCCCCATCAGCCGGGCGCTTTTCGGGCGACGATCTGACTGATTTCAACAGGGTCACCTGCGTGGCCGATCATATCGGCGCGTACCGTGAGTTCGGTAAAGCTGATGAGACTATCAAAACGCGTTGTTACTTCTGGCTGATAAGGCTCCGTGGTCACCTCGAATGAGAAACGGTTCTCATAGACGCCTGACGCAGCCGAAAAGTCGCGGAGTGCCACGCGTTCTTCCAGGACTGCGACTGCAAATTCGAATTTGGCAAGCTGATCGGTTCTTGGACGACCCTGCTCCGCCGCACGTGAAAATGCGGCCATGACTGGCAACGCAAATATGGCCAGTACTGCTGCGGCCAGCAGAGCCTCCAGCAGCGTGAACCCGCGACTATGCTTGCCTTTAGACCGCAACTTGAGAGACCTCCAGAACCGCTGTCATCAGGATCTGCACCAAGAACGCAATCAATCCGCCGACAAATAGAGTCAGCAAAGGCGTCATGAAGCCGGTAAGCCGTTGCGTGCGTCTTTCGTAAGTTTCTTCTAACGTTTGTGCTGCGACGCCCAACAGTGTTGTGAGATTGTTGGTCTTCTCACCCAATTCAAAGAGTTGGGTAAATGCTGAAGGAATCCATATTTCCGCGTGAAGGGCGGCCATTGCCGATTGGCCACTTCTGATCAAGGCTTGCGCCTCGAACATCGGCTCATGAAACAACTCTCCTTCGCTGCCATCAAGGATTGATGAGACAGCACCATCAAGCGTCTCTCCGGCGGTCAGGAGCATGCTCAACTGTCTTGCACAGCGCGCAAATGACCCTTCAGCTGCATGCTTTCGAAGAGGTGGGAGGATCCGGGCGATAATTTGTCGGATGGACCTTCGATACACCACAAGGCAAAGGATCAGGAGAGCAAAGACCACCAGAATGATCTGCCAATAGCTCGACATGACACCACTGAGCTGGTGCAGGGTTTGGATCGAGAGTGATGGATCCCGGCCCGAAGAGACCAGTGTGTCGTAGAGGGCAGGAACCATTGTCTGCAAGATGATCACAAAGACCAAAGCAGCGGCCAAAATTAGGAATGTTGGATAGGCGACCGCGGAAATGATCTTTTGCTTCAGGCGCTGTCTCCTCTGATAGTACTGGGCGGCTGCATCAAATGCGGAACTCAGGGCGTTCGACTTCGCACCTGAACCGACCAATACGAGAAACTCATTCGGAAAGGCGTTGGACACGGTTGCAAAGGCGCGTTGAGGTGTTTCACCGGATTGCAGCAGTCTGAGCACCTGCCTCAGCGTGACAGAAACTGACCGCCTTGAACTTGCATTGGCCAGAATGCCGAGGGCCTGATCAAGTGTCAGATGCTGATGCAATAGGGTAGAGAGGCCACGGCTTAGCTCAGCGAGATCGCCATCACTGTGTTGCGTCCGTTGGAAGAGCTGTCGATTGTACCAACGCTCTGGCGATATCTGATTTCCAAGGAAAACGTCATAAACGGCGTACCCATTTTGGGACAGTCGTTGGATGGCTGCCGCTTTGCTTTCAGCATCAATATCGCCCTGAATCTCTGAGCCGTCTGCAGCCATAGCCTTGTAAGTGAAGGTTGGCATCGGCGTCAGCTATCGCAGAACTTCATCGAGAGAATGTGTGGGCGACCCAAGTCCAGTGTTTGTAATGGCATTTGCGTTAGATAGGTGACTGCGCCAGGCGCTTGTGAAACTGTTGGCATCAGCGGCATCTCTAATGATGCGTGGCCGGATCAGGATGAGCAACTCGGTTCGATCCTTCTCGCTACTGCGGTTCCGGAAGGCAGACCCCAGGAATGGCACATCACCCAAGCCAGGAACCTTGGTGTCAGTGCGGTTGTCGGTTTCCTGAACGAGTCCGCCAAGGACGAGCGTTGATCCATCGTTGAGCAGCACACTGGTTGTAATGCGGCGCTGGCGAATGGTTGGCGAGTCGATACCAGAAGAATTTGTTGTGGCGACGCTGCTGACCTCTTGGCTGACATCAAGTGTGAGATTTCCACCAGCACCAATCTGTGGGTTCACTCTGAGGATCACACCGGTATCCCGATAATCGATGCTTGTTGTGATGACGGCATTTACATCGTCAGTTTGTGTCGCAGATTGCACGGCCACCGGTACCTCGTCGCCAATCTGCAAAACCGCTTCGCGATTATCGAGAACAACAAGTGTTGGTGAAGAGATGACACGTACATCTGTCACACCGGCCAACGCATTGAGCACGGCTTGTGAACTACCAGCCGAGAACACCGATGAGAAACCCGGGAAATTGGAGGAGATACCGCCGTTCGCGGCGTCAGAAAACACTGCGGAATTTGCGTTGTTCTCGATGAACCAGCGCACACCCAGTGATACTTCGTCGTTCAGCGTGACCTCTGCAATTGTTGCTTCAAGAGCGACCTGACGCGCGCGGCTATCAAGTTCAATCAACAGCCGCGCCACTTCATCGTGTTCCGATTGGACGGCGCGCACGATCAGGGCGTTTCGCTCTGGGTCAGCAGCAACTCTGGAAGACGTGCTTGAGGGCGCTTCTCCTTCGGTTGAATGACCCGCGTCTTCACTCATCAATCCATCGAGAATAGGTGCGATTTCTGAAGCACGGCGATTGTTCAGGCGGTAGACTTTCGTGTAGCGCTGCGAACGTCCTGCAGTGCGATCAAGTTCCCGGATCCAGCGCTGCGCTTCGTCGATGTAGCGTTCACGCGAACTGATCACCAAGACAGAGTTCAGGCGATCGTTGGGGACAAAATCAATGACGTCTTCGAGCACTTCACCTTCGCGCGATTCGAAAATGGCCCGCAGTTCATCGACGACATCTGAAGGGTCTGCGGCCTGCAAGCCGATCAAAGCAATGGATTTGCCACGCATCACGTCAACGTCGAAAAGGTTCAATGCATCAATCGCGGCATTGATTGCAGTCGCCCGTCCAGACAAAAGCAGCAGTCCACGGTCTCGATCGGGCACCACTGACAGACCTTCAGCCACCAGGGGTTCCAGCAAGGTCGCCATTTGACTGGCTGATATGAAGCGAAGGGGTGCAACGACGATGGTCGAGCCATCAATGCCAGTGTCTCCAGGGGACCGGAACGTGCGGTTACCGATTGCGCCGGATTCAATAATCGCGATCCCGCCGCGCACTTCAAGGCGAGCCCCATTGGCAGCCAGGCTTGCTTCAAACAAATCTAGAAGTGATGATTTTGGAATTGGGCCTGTTGATTGAATTGTGATCCGCCCTTCAACACCATCCGCAATTGTGAATGGTTGCTCCAGCACCTCATCAAGGACCGCGTTTGCAGCAGCTTCGATTGAGGCATTGACCAGTGTGATCTCGACCAGACTATCATTGATGATCTGGATATCAGCGCGTTGTACGGCTGAACCTGCCAAAGCGTCTCGATTGATAAACTGGTCGTCACCGCGCGAAATTGCGTTGCGGTCTTGTCCAAACAATCGGGATCCAAAACCAGAAGCACTTGAGGCCGTTTGACCAGGCGGGCTGTCCGCCCGGAAGGCACCTGAACTGGTGCGAGACGTTTCACCACACGCAATCAGCAACGCGATTGCACAAATGACCGCTGGCACGAGCTTCATGTTGGTTTGCCTGTATCTTGGGCTTAATTGCCCCTTTGGGACAATAAACCACTATCTGTTGTATAACACCACTATTTCCTCACCTTTTGCGCGAAGAAGAATGCGATCATCCAGAATGTCGAAAAGCTCCCAAGACAGATAGATGTCGCCGACCTCCAGCCAACGCTCATCCAGCGTATCAAGGTTCAGCACAAGGGCTCGCGCGGCTAGATCATCTTGTATCATGCCGATGAGCGAGAGATTTGGTTTGCTTATGGTGACCTCAGTTTGCGTTTGTGGCGGCGGTTCGGGCAGCACAGGCGCTTGAACACTTGGCCGGGTCGATTGGGGTGGTTCAGGCCTCGTCCAAGGTTCTCGAGTTTGATTGAACAGCGGTCGTGCGGAGATCAGTTGTAGATCAGATTGCCTGTGATCAGCGGCCGGGAGCGCGATCTCAACGGCTTTGGCATTATCGTTTGGCGGCAAAGCAAGGTCTGCATTTGTATCAGTGAGGATTGCAGGACTGGGGGTTCCTGACCATGCAAAGAGATACAGCACTGCTGCACCTGCTATGATGAGAGGAGGCGGGAAAACTAGGTTACGGAGGCGTTCAAACATCATCACCTGCCAGGACACCCCAAAGCGTGACCTGTACGCTCACCATGGTTGCATTGTCGATCTGATCACGCGGCGCTAGCGGCCTGATCTGCAGGTTCTGCACAGCCAGTGCCGGACGATGGCTTTCTGCCTGTACCAGAAATTGCACAAGACCAACCAACGGTCCGGTGAATTCAAGTCGGATGCTCAATGTTGGTGTATCACCAGTGGGTTCTAGCTGTATCGGCTGGTACTGCCGTATCGCAAGGCTGTTCTGACGCAGCGCATTGAGGGCCCAGGTTTGCAGGGCATGTTCTGCTGAGCCGTTAGCGCTTGCAGTCCAGGCTATGTCTGGATCTAGAGTTGGGAGCGCATCGTTCTCATTTTCGTTTTGATTGGTGACGATACGTGAATGGAGCTCCTGCTGAGCTGAGATGCTTTCGGTCAAGTTGTCGTTCCATGCGCGATACGAGACGATCTGCCAACCGAGAGCCATCACAATGGCCGACAGCAGCACATATCCAATGATTGACCAGCTCAATTGACCTGCCCCCACGCAATTGAAAGTTCGAGATCAAAGCTGCTGCGCTGTGTTTGTCTGTCCGTTCTGACGGGTTGCAAGAGCCGCACCGACATGACCCAGCTCTCGCTTTCGAATGTTTCTATGATCGATATTGGATCTGTTGCTGACGTGCCGGACAATCGAATTTGGGATCCGGTCCAGACATATTCCGTTAACCAGGCGCTCGCAGGAAGGATCCGCGTGATTGCTGCGAGAGTTGAAGTAGCAGATTGCTGGCGCACAACTGTCTCGACAAGCGTTTCCAGTCTCTGTGTCTCTTCTTGCCTTGAGCTTTGATTTGCCGCCACTTCACCGAGTCCAGTTTGCAGTTCGCCTGTGCGCATGCGCAATTCGGATAGTGTGGTCTCAAGCGTGCGTGCTCTTACGGCTTCTGTATAAAGCAATGCGCCCATCAACAGTGCGGTCCCTGAAAGTGCCGCCAGCCACCATCGACGGGTCGCACGATCTGAGGACGTATCCATTTTGTGGATGCTGATCGCACTACCGGGCGTCGCAACCCAGATCCCATCCAGTTCAGCGCCGACCTTAGCGCAAGCGACTTCGACGGCTTCGATGTCCGCCACCTTTGTAAGGTATTGCCGGTATGTATCTTCGTTGCCTTCACGAACAGGTCCCTGAGATACGTCGATCAGCCTTTGATTGGTCTCTCCCTCTAAGGCCTCCTTGCGCAAGCGAAGGATTTTGTTGGCCTGTGACCTTGCCTTTTTGGGTAACCGTACCTCTTTGACCAAGACGGATTTCGCAGGCAGTTCAAAACTGACGGTCGCACGCGCATCAATCTTCTCCGACAGTTCCTTTTCGCCGGCCACAGAACTGGGCGCATTGATAAGGCGAATGGCGTCACCAGAACGGCCACGCCAGCCTGAGCGGAACAAGAAGCCCAAACTCTCGATGGTCTTTTTTATTGGCAAGGTTGCTGCTCTTTGTGCCACATAGGAACCGACAAATGCTCTGCTCTTGGTTGAGAAATCAATGATACGACTATGCGCTAAACGCGTGAAGATAGGAAAGCCAATATGATTGTTTTAGACGAAGTTTCTGAAGCGATCATCGATACGGCGATTGAACGGGGCTTTGTGCCACAGGCACGGCGTTCGCACGTCCTCTCTGAGGTCCAAAGCAGTGGTCGTGGCATCGACGACGTTCTGATGCGGCATGAGTACATAGAAGAGACAGATCTGATTTCCATCTTAGGTATTCACCTCGGGCACGACGTCATCACAAAGTACCAGCCAGAGTTGGTGGACAAGACACTGTTTGATGTGTTGCCCAAGGAATTCTGGGAAGATCGCGCGGCTTTACCAACCCGTACAAAAAGTGGCGATGCGGCCATCACCATTGGCTTACCATTCAAACAAAGTGCTGTTGACGAGATTAATTTCCACCTTGGGCAAGAGACGGCAATCTTTCTGTCAACGTCTCTGCAATTGCGTCAGGTTGCAAAGGGATTGGACCAAGACGACGAGACGAAACCGTATACTGCGCCAACCGAATATGAGCATGATCAGCTTGCTGAGGATGGGGGAGCAGCGGCGGGGGCGGTTGGCGTACTTGTCGAAGACGCTGTTTCAATGGGCGCGTCAGATATTCACCTGGTGACCCGAGGAAAGCGTCTGTCTGCCAGGTTACGCGTCAACGGCTTGCTTCAGGACTATCAATGCCGAGAAGATATCGATGGGCGGGCGATCTTTGCGCGTCTAAAGCTGACGGCGGGGCTCAACGTCACAGAAATGCGACTGCCCCAGGATGGGAGTTGCCAGATCAGGATTGCCGGGCGTTCGATCGAATTGCGTTTGTCCACTTTGCCGACGCAGGATGGCGAAAGCATGGTGTGCCGCATTCTGGACCCAAAGACCCTGCGAAAAGACTGGTCAGCACTGGGCTTTCCAGAACAGATCCTCAAAGGTTTCTTACCCATCATTGAACGACCATCCGGCCTGTTTGTAATTTCGGGGCCCACGGGATCTGGCAAGTCAACGACGCTCTATGCAGCATTGCGGCACCTCAACGATGGAACCCGCAAGATCATGACAGTCGAAGACCCCATCGAACAAAGGATCGAAGGCCTGGTGCAAGTGCAGGTCAACGCACAAATAGGTCTTGGGTTTGGGACGGTTCTCCGGACCTGCCTGCGCCATGATCCAGATGTGCTGATGATAGGCGAGATCAGAGACGAAGAAACAGCTGAGATCGCCTGCCGTGCAGCACTTGTTGGGCGGCTGGTACTTGCAACTGTCCATGCAAGTAGCCCAAAGGTTGCGCGAGAGCGGTTCATCAATCTCGGCATACCCGCCTATCTCATCGACGAAGTTTTGTTGGGTGTCATGTCCCAGGCGCTTGATCCGACCAGTTGTGTCGTTTGCGCAGGTCGTGGCTGCGATGAATGCGCAAACACCGGGCGCAGCGGCCGCGAGCCCAGTCTGGAGTTATGGGTGCCATGATACCGGCCAGTGGCTAACCTCAAGAAGATTTAAACTTCGGTGCAGATCAGGTTGAGAATGCCCCTTATGGGGTCGAGTCCGGCTAAGTGCAGAATAGGGCGTTAAGGAATTTCTCCATTCTTACAGGTCGATTGCAGCCGTTCGTCTCGCCTCGCATGAACTGGCACAACGCGTGTCCGTCGTCAGGGTTTTTGGAACCAATGGCAGCTTAACTTAAGAGAGAGTTT
>CAKMYZ010000038.1 GCA_929200255.1 uncultured Alphaproteobacteria bacterium
CCTTTGTTGCAGTAAATGCTATCAAAGGAGCGGCATCAAACCGCGACAGGTCCAAATACGTTCTCAACTGCGCAGGACCGGAGTATTTCCAACATCGTGGAAACAGAAGGCTGCCAAACGCCATAACGCCAGACGCGGCGCTGTCGCCTCAATCCAACAGTCTGTTCAAATGGTTTATCGAACGGTTTCGCTCGGCCGCATAATGCTGTCATTGGAATTGAATGAAAGAAGATCATTCGCTGTATGGTCCAATAGACATGTCCATCTGGGTTTTGGTCGCCATCAGGAGATAGAAAACTTCGATTGTAAGGCCTAAGGGTCTTGCTTGCGATTTCATCCTTTGCCCGTGAACTTTCTCATCTGATGTCGCATTCTCCCTTTTACTAACTTTCCTCACCACACTTACCTCAAACCGCCCTGAGCGGATCAACCCCGCAAGGGGGTTCCCCTATGCTGCGCTACAGTGATCCGCGGTCGCCATGAGACGTGCTCAATTCGTCACTTAGCAAAAGGAAAATTGACATGACACTCGAAGGTACAATCACCCGCACAAACGACAACACTTTCACCGGCTGGATCGCCTCCCTGACATTCGATGTCGACATCGCGATCTCTGAGAACCCGCACAAGAAGACAGAAAAGCACCCAGACTTCGAAATCACCGCCAAATCAACGCGCAATCGCTCCATCCGCATCGGCAGTGCCTGGAACGCCACAAGCCAAGCTGGCAATGACTACCTCTCCGTCGCCATCAACTTTGGCACAGGTGAAATCCGTGCCAACGCGGTCAAGACCGACACTGACGGTGAGTATCGCTTCATCCCCTACTCAAATTAAGACGTCAGGCGCGGGCATCGTCCGCGCCTTTCGCCCAAATTTTCAGTCCTTGGGTGCTCACGCGGTGTCGGCTACAGGACGGTTCTCGAGCCGTTTCAGTGGCGATGGGACAGCCGCTGGATTCTTCGTCACAAATTTGGCTTTTAAGTGGCTGATTTCAAGACATTTTTTCTAAGCATTTTGAGCAGTACTTGATTTGGCTCGATGTCTGATGAGCAGTTCACGACTTGAGCGGTGTGACACCTCCCCTGCCCCAAACGTCCGTTTCTCATTTGGTTTTAACCGATGGCAAGTTGCTGCAATCGTTTTTTTTGGTTTGCAGCTCGCCCCAATTACAGATGGCGGCAAAACCCTTGAGTGGAAGGTCGGGGCGGCAGGCGGAATACTTGCGGATCAAGACCTGTTTCTAGTGTGCAATGACTGCGTTGGTCAGTCTTAGTACTGCTGTGAATGAATAGACGCCTCTGACAGGCCAAAACGTGGTTTTAGGCGATGAGTGTGGCCAAAGGGCCTAGTTGGGCCCCTGCCCCGCCCTCAGGGCGTGTCACCGCCGCTCTAGGCTTCGTCCGACAGGCCGTCCTGCGCCCAGAACACCGCTCCTCTACCCCATTGATCCAATAGGCGCCCTCCTGTCTCAAAGATGAGCCAGGAAGCCTTCTTTGTCTCATATGGGCTCTGAGGCGCTGTGATCTGCCCATTCGGGTCACGATCAGCTGGTGCAACGGATCTCGCCCGATCCTGTCTCAATGGTCCCTTGGGGTTCGCGCAAGCGCGATACGCCGCTGCGGGACAGATGCTTTAGAACCCGCTGGGTTCTCGCGCGCGCAACCCCAAAAGAGCAAAACCGTGTCCTCGGGGTTCGCCTGCGGGCCGCACCCTTTCGCACTTTTGGGGTGTGCGCTTGCTCACTCCGGCACTTCGCCAGTGGGTCAGGTTTTAGAGACGACGCCCTCAAGGGCTTTTCTCAAAACCAGACGACCAAGGGGGCAACGACCCCATCCACACCACAAAGGAGTAAGCCGATATGGCCCAACCAAACGAAGCCCGCAGTGAAGCTGAAACCAACGCAACCATTGCCGAACAAAACGACAGGTTTCGCACCACTTGGGGGGCAGATTTTACTGTTCCCGGTCAGATCATGTTGACGCGCGGCGTGGCCGATCTGTCACCAGCCGCCAAAGCTATCATCATGCAACGGGTGCAAACCTTCTCAGAGTTCTCTGAGGACAATGACCCCTACGGCGATCACACCTTTGGAGCATTCGAGTTCGAGATCGCTGGCAACAGCTACCACATATTCTGGAAGATCGATCTTTACGACAAGGACTACAGCATGGGCAGCGATGACCCAGCAAACGTGGCCGTAACGCGGCGCGTGCTCACCGTCTTACACGCCTCTGAATACTGAACGCGATGCGCCCAAAGCTCGGGCGCATCCACTCAGTGCCAGCCCTTCAAATCAACAATCGACGGGCGAGGCACATTCAACACCATCACCGCAAAACAAGGATAAATCCCATGAACGATCAATCAAACATCCCCGTCACCTTTGAGGAAATCCCCTTCGCTGACTTGCATATCTCTGACCTCAATCCACGAAAGGTGGTCAATGAGGCCAGCATCATCACCCTTGCAGAAAACATCCGCGCTTACGGCCTTATTCAAAACCTCGCAGGTTTTCGCGATGAAGCAGGTGTTGGCGTGGTTGTGGGTGGACGTCGCTATCGCGCACTTGCACTACTACAAGATGATGAACGATTTCAGTCGGTTACGGTGAAGATGGCACCTGATCAGGCGACGGCAGAGTATTGGGCAACGCGAAGCCTTGCACCCCGCCGACGAAATCCAAGATTTTGGCGCAATGGAGAAACGTGGAGCCACCGTCGCCGACATCGCTACGGCCTACGGCGCGACCGAGGCCCATGTCTATCGCCGCCTTGCCTTAGCTGCCCTCCCCTGCCCCGTCATTGACGCTCTGCGCAGTGGTGACATCAGCCTTTCAAATGCCGCGGCCTTCACCATCAGCGATGATGAAAAACTGACCCTCGAAGTCTTAGAAAATGTGCGCGGCATCGGTGAAAGCGATCACCGCATCAAAAAGATGCTCAAGCCCGATGCCATCAAAGACAGTGACCGCCGCGCCATCTACGTTGGCATTGAGGACTACATCGAGGCTGGTGGGCGCACGAGCAGCGATCTCTTTGCAGACGAGGTCCTGATCGATGATCCCGCCATCTTAGATGACTTGTTTGGCAAGAAACTGACAGAAGCGTCGGAGGCCTCGATCGCCGAAGGCTGGAAATGGGCCGACCCCATCAATGATAGCTACATCGGATGGTATCAGATCGACGAGATGAAGCTGGCACGCATCTATGCGGAAAACGGCGATCTGAGCGAAGAACAAGGCGAAGAATACGATGCCTTGGCCGAACTGGCCGAAAGCGACGCTCTGGACGATGAAGGCCAAGCCAAACTGGCAGCGCTGCAGTCGATCCTAGACGGGTCATTCACGGATGAGCAGAAAGCCCATGCGGGCACCTTGGTCTATGTCGATAGTCGCGGCACGGTGCAGTGTGAGACAGGTCTTATTCGCGGTACAGACAAGAAAGCGGCCATCGAGGCAGGTATCTTGGCCAAATCCAACCACGCAGGCAGCACCGGCACCAAGTCGGCCATTTCGAACAAACTGCGGATTGATCTGGATCGTATTGCAACGGGCGCTCGCCAAGATGCGTCTTTGCGTGATCCAGAGATGTTGCTGGCTCTGTTTGCTTTCCAACTGTCTGGCAAATCTGGCTACACGTCCGTCTTTGGACTGCGCAAAGACGAGGTGGCGAACGTACCGACCACAGAAATGGCGGGCTACACTTTGGATGAACGTCTGACCAAGCCAACCCCATCCGCCAAGTTCGGTAGCGACATGGGACGCGTCTTCCGCGCCTACAGGGCCAAGGGTCCAGAGTTTATCATGGAGGAAATCACCCGCCATCTCGCCTCCCTGCTGACGGTCGATGAAGACCTAGGAGAGGTGATCGACAAAGCCGTCAAAACCAATATCCGTGAGAACTGCACCCCAACAGCCGCTAACTTCTTTGGTCGCGTCGGCGGGCCATACCTCGTCAATCTCTGGTGCGAGTTGTTGGACCTTTCCGAGGATCATCCAACCGCAACCACCTTCGCCAAACTCAAAAAGAGCGAAAAGGCAGACAAGATGGAAGCATTGTTTGCCAATCCCGAAATGCGCAAGGCACACAACGTCACTGAAGCCCAAGCCACGCGCATCGACACGTGGCTCCCTGAAGGCATGGCGTGAACAAGAGGCAGGGCGCTCACCAGCGCCCTGCCCTAGCCTCTCCAATCCTTGTGGTGAGGATCAACTGGCTTCGCTGCGGCGGAGCCTTTTTTGCGCTCGGACAGCACCCGAACCAAACGCCCGCAGAATCCAATCTTGAGAGGGTGACCTGAACGGTCGGGGACAAACCCCCTGCCCGTTCAGGCCCGGCGCTATTCGCGCGGAATCGCTATCGCGAAACATCATTCCGATGTGAGAAGATTTGCGCCATTGGCATCTTTGACCGATCCAGATGGGGCACCAAACCCGATCGCCAAACAAGCCAATGATACACTTCGATGAGTTTACAGCTGTAAACTTTGACCGTATGAGCATATAGTCCGTAGTGTCTTATCTTGCGCATTGCACTGTGTTAGACACTAAATATAAGAAAATCGTTGACTTAGAGAGGTGAATCGCACCTTTTATCCCCAAGTGGCGCGAAAAAAGCCACATTGAGCAAATTGGGGCAACCAGATGATTCCCGCGACACCGAGTATAACAGACAGACCATCAGAGTTGGCAACGGATATTTCCGAGCGGCTAAACCGTGCGATCAGTGAGCATCTGCTCTCTGCTTTCGCGCCCGACAACACAAAATCATTGCGCCCCTTCTCGGCCCCAGAGGCCGCCGAATTGCTTGGCGTGTCCGGCCAGTTCATGCGTAAAACCCACGGCGAAGGCACGATCCCGGAGCCAAAGGACGTTCGCGCTGGCCGCCGCTATTACAGTGCCCATGAGCTGTGGGAAGCCCGCCAAATCTTGGAAAAAACGTCTCGAACAAAGGGCAGATACGTCCCTGGCCGCAAAGACGACGAGCGACTGCAAATCTGGCAGTTGATGAACTTCAAAGGCGGTAGCAGCAAAAGTACCTCCACAATTCACCTCGCCCACTATCTCGCACTCCACGGCTACAGGGTGCTCGTAGTTGATTTGGACCCGCAAGGATCACTGACCTCTATGTGCGGTATCAATCCCGAGATCGAGTTTGATGGTCTCACCGTTTATGACGCCATCCGCTACGATGATCCGGTGCCGTTTTCTGACGTCATCATACCGATCTATTTTCCGGGTCTGTCACTGGCGCCGGCACGCCTGCTCCTGTCCGAATTCGAGACTGAATCAGCGGTAAACTCAAATCCTGACCAGCCCTTCTTCCTGCGCATTCGCAATGCATTGGCCCAGGTTGAGGATCAATACGACATTGTCTTGATGGACAGTCCTCCACAACTGGGTTTCCTAACAATCTCCGGCATGGCCGCAGCAACGTCCCTGATCGTTCCACTCACGCCCTCAATGCTCGATGTGTCCTCAACCGCGCAGTTCCTTGAGCTTGCCGGGGCCTATATGGGCGTCATCGAGGATGCGGGTGCCGAGCTTCAATATGATCACTTCAAGTTTCTGATCACCCGCGACGAGCCAACAGATGTGCCGTCACAACAATTGACCTCGTTCATGCGCGCGCTCTTTTTGGATCGCGTCATGACAGCTACGGCGCTTAAGAGCACGGCGATCAGCGATGCCACGATGCTCAAACAATCAATCTACGAGGTCGTGCGCTCAGAGATGACACGGACGACCTATGACCGCGCCAAACAATCCATGGACGCGGTAGGCCGCGAAGTTGAAACAATGATTCACCAAGCATGGGGGCGTAGCTGATGGCACGTAAATCACTTCAGGATTTAAGCGGTATTGCCAAAACAATTGCCAATTCCAGCCCAGGCCCCAAAGACCGAACCACAAAGACCACAGCACCGGCCTTAGGGGCGTTGCAAGGGTCACTGTCTGCCATTCGCGAGCTTGACCCTGGCCTCATTGACGACTGGGGACCGAAAGACCGCCTGGACGGGTTTACAGCTGTAAACTCCGAAGATGACGGCGACGGCTTTGAAACCCTCAAATCCAGCATCAAGGACGATGGCCAACAGGTTCCGATCTTGGTCCGCAGGGCAGGGACCGAGGGCCGGTTTGAAATCATCTACGGCCGCAGACGCCTGCGCGCCTGCCGAGACCTTGGCCTGAAAGTCCGCGCCAACGTGCAAGATCTCGATGACGCCACGGCCCTTCTCGCCAAAGGCCTTGAGAATGCCGCACGTCGCAACTTGTCGTTTTACGAGAAGGCACGGTTTGCCGCCGTCATTCAAGCAGCAGGCCATAACACCAAAACCGTCCGGCAGGTCCTCAGCTTGTCTGCGTCTGGGCTATCCCACCTGACCAAGGTCACGGACAATATTCCCGACGATGTTGGAGATCAGATTGGAGCCGCTCCAAAGTCGGGCCGCCCAAAATGGACCGCTTTGGCCGAAGCCTTCGCATCCAAAAAGGTCAATGCATCATCATCCTTCGCAATCCTGTCAAAGTTGAGCGCCGAGCTATCGTCAGATGACCGCCTTGAGCAGCTCATGAGAGAGATTACGCGGCGTGGAGCGCGTCCAAGTGAGGGCAGGGAGGCAACACCGGTCCCTGGCGTGACGATTAAATCAGGACGCGGCGCAATCGCGATGTCCATCAAGCGAAAGGGAGAGAACGCGGCATTTGCTGAGTGGCTCGACCGAGAGCTCGAAGACATCATCAAGAAATCCTACCAGGAGTTTACAGCTGTAAACCCTGTGGATGACACCAGAGGCTAGAGCAACAAAGGAGGACGTAAGCAAAGAGAAACCCCCGAAACCGAAGCTTCGAGGGCTGAACGTATTTCTACGCTTCTCAGATTAGACACCTGAATCGTAGCAGTCACCGAATCGCTAAGCAATAAAAAACGCTCTTGGGCGAACGGGAATTCTTTGCCTGCAGGCAAATCATGAGAACACTTCAAGGAATGGCTCCTGCTGGAGCACGCTCGTCGCACGAAGCGACGGAGCAGGGAGGTATTGCCCAAGGTAAATGGCAACTCCTCAAGGTAATCGAAGACATCCGGGAGCCGCTCGGCCTGAAAGGCACGTCGATCTCTCTTCTCAGAGCGATGATCTCCTTCCTGCGGGTAGATCAAGTCGATGCCACGCGCGACGACGGGCATATTTGCTTTGCATCAAATGCCTCCCTCGCAAAACGCGCCCATGTCAGCATCCAAACCGTTGAGCGCCACATTGCCAAATTGGTGTCCTTAGGCCTGCTGACGCGGCGATCGAGCGGCAATGGCAAACGGTGGGCACGCCGAGACCGCCAGGGCAGCATTGTCCTTGCAACAGGCCTGTCACTCTTGCCCCTCGCAGAGCGTTACCCTGAGTTCCTGCGCATGGCGCAAGACCACCAGGACCATCAAAACGAACTGGGACGGCTCAGAGACATGTGCTCAGCAGCTCTGAGCAACCTCAAAGCACATCTCATGCCCGCCAATTGGGACGAAGGCTTGCTCTCAAAGGCACGCAATCTATTGAGACGCCAGCCAGACAAGCAAGCTTTGAGCGATCTTCTGGTTGAAATCACTGTGGAAATCTCGAAGAGAAGCTCTGCAGAACCAGATGATTTGAGGGCCACTGCCCCCGAAATTGAGGGGCACAAAGAGACTTCTAAGACTCAGTATGTTAAAGAAGAATCTTCTTTTCAGATTGAAGTTGGCCAAGAGGAGATGGAGCGCGCCTACCCAAGGCTCTGCGCGGAACTCAGGTTTGCTAAGAACCAAGAAGATTGCCGTCGCTTAATGGATGATCTAGCCGGATATCTCAACCTCGGGACCACTTGGTTCTCGATAAAGGACCTTGGTCCAGCGCTCAGTTTCATGATCTTAGGATATCTCTTGGAACGCACAGAGACGATCAGCAATCACCGTGGCTACGCGTTCAAAGTGTGCCAGGACCTTGCGACTAAGAGCCTTGATTGGCATACATTGCTAAAGAAACCTAGGACGAATTTTGGGTGATATGATCTTAGAACAACAAAACCTCCCTTTGAAGATTGACCGATTTGGGCGTTATGAGCACTGAAAAGGCAGAAAAACTACAGCGCGAACCCTTTGCTGCTCAGGTCATATCACTGGGTAGCCTGATCTAAAAAGCCGGTGCAGGGGCGTTGTATCTGAACACAGACTATTTGGGCGCCTCCAATACGAATCCTTGCAATTCTGCTATGAGATGGAATAAATGCAAGGTATGATAACGCGTAATCATCTCAACCGCATTGAGCATGCCCTAGACAACCAGGCAGGTGTTGTACTGCTTGGACCACGTCAGGTGGGAAAGACAACGCTGGCGCAAGATATCGCAGAAACGCGCGATGCGGTCTATCTTGATATGGAACGTCTGGCGGATCGCCAAATCCTTGAGGAACCAGATCTGTATCTCGATGAACAAGCGGGCAAGCTTGTTGTCATTGACGAGGTGCAGCTGATCCCGGGCTTGTTTGGCGCATTGCGCGGACAGATTGATCGCCGCAGAAGGGCGGGGCACCGAACTGGTCAGTTTCTGCTTCTGGGGTCAGCCTCGAATACTCTGTTGCAGCAAAGCGCGGAATCTCTCGCCGGCCGCGTCAGCTATCATGAACTCACGCCGCTTTCTCTTGATGAAGTAGGGCAGGGGGCTTTGCCACAGCTTTGGCTGCGCGGTGGGTTTCCCGACAGTTTTTTGGCGGGATCAGACCGCGAAAGCCTCACCTGGCGCGAAGACTTCATTCGTACCTATCTTGAACGAGACATCCCATCCTTCGGTTTGCGCATTCCGGCAGAAACCTTGCGCCGCTTTTGGACGATGCTGGCCCATGAACAAGGCGGGCTATTGAATGCCGCCAAGATCGCGGCAGGCTTGGGTGTTTCAGGACAGAGCGTCGCACGCTATCTCGACCTGCTGGTTGATCTGATGCTCGTGCGGCGTTTGTCGCCATGGCATGCCAACGCGGGCAAAAGGCTGGTCAAGTCGCCCAAAGTCTATATTCGAGATGCCGGTCTCGCCCATGCGCTCTTGGGACTGGAAACGACCGAGGCACTGCTTGGCCATCCCGTCGTCGGCGGATCATGGGAAGGCTTTTGTATCGAAAATCTGATTGCCGCCGCGCCACGAGGGACAGAGGCGAGTTTCTATCGATCGTCGGCAGGTGCCGAAATAGATTTGATTCTGAAGCTGCCGGACCAGACGCTTTGGGCGATCGAGATCAAACGCACCACGAGCCCGAAAGTCACGCGCGGGTTCCATATCGCTGCCGAAGAATTGGACGTCGAAGAACGGTTGCTGGTCTATGCTGGTGATCGCGAAGTACCGGGGCAGGGGGGTATTCGCGCGATGCCACTGACCGCAGCCATCTCGCAGTTGAGAGGTCTGTAGATCGGTCTTGATGGTTTGCCGACATTCAATTCAAGGTGCTCGATGTCCTTAGTTCGGGACTTTGCTGCCGTTTGCCTCGTGGTCATGAATGGCCGCTAATCGGTGTGCGAAGCTCAAATTGCTTGCTCACCGCTTACTATGTTTCCTAGTGTGTCACGAAAATGTTGACGGAAAGAGCTTAGCAGTGAGTGAACGACGAAAGATGCAACCTGGAGACTGGTTTGACGCAGTCAGCAAAATTATCATTGGAATGTGCGTCGGAATTGCGGTCAGTGGATTGGCACGGCTTTTCGCCATTGGATACTGGCCGGTAGCTGTAGCTTTTCTGATCGGTGTCGCAGCAATTTTCTTCTTGGATGGAGCTCTCGATCGTGTTTTTGAGCGGCTATTGCCGAGCGGGATACGACCTGCGCCGAAACCGGCAGCTAGGGGCTCCAAGCCTATTGTCTTATTGGCGAGCTTACCGGTGGGCATTGTCATCGGTGTGATTCTGGATCAGCTAGGGTTGGCAGATGCAATTCTTAGCCTGCTTTAGACCGTTGTTCGCCTGCTGGCCCCATCGATTCTGTTTCGAGCTAACGGCCTATTGTTCGGAGGCACGCTAGCATGATGCATGGGTTTCAGTTCTTCATAGCCGTCGCTTTTCGTGCACCAGTGTCAATTTTTGCGTTGGCGATTGCGATGGCCATTGCAGTTACTTTTCGCATTCGAAACCGTGCAGCTCTCGGTCGGTACTTTACAATCTCTTCACTCATTTTAACCGCTCAGCTTTGCTGGGCGGTCTTCGCTATAGTCAGTACTGCCGAGCGGTCCATAAGTGGCGCGGCCTGCATGAGCGGTGCTCTTGGGATATTTTTCCTTCCTGCGATGACAGTTGCTGATTTGGTCGCGCTGGCTTTCACGGCTCACCGTAAGCGACTACAACGTGCGCTTTGGGTTAAACTCGCCTCGACCACATTACTGGTAGGCTTCGTGGTGTTCTGCGTCGTTCTTCGATCCGCGATACTTTGTACAGTGTAGAAAAAGTTGCCGCTACAGTGCACGAACATCAATAACTTCTGCAAAGTTGTCGATCTGTTGCAGATCAATCGACAACGGTCGAGATTTGGCCACAATTTCATCCCATTGTGCTGTCTGACGTCAGCGCCTATGGGTCCAAATAGGGTCATTTGCTAAGAGAGGGTTTGTTGCTCATCGTAACCACTGAGGAGTGGACGATGAGAAAGACAACGAAGACACCCGGCGAGAAGATCGTCAAAGACATCAAACGCGCCACGCGTAAGCATTATTCGTCTGAAGAGAAGATCAGGATCGTGCTGGATGGTTTGCGCGGCGAGGACAGTATTGCTGAGCTGTGCCGTCGTGAAGGCATCTCTCAAGGTATTTACTACAAATGGTCGAAGAACTTTATGGAAGCAGGAAAACGGCGTCTGGCGGGCGATACAGCGCGTGCGGCAAACACGGACGAGGTGAAGGATCTGCGTCGTGAAGCGCGTGATCTGAAAGAGGTCGTGGCGGAGCAAACGCTTGAACTGCGTCTTCTCAAAAAAAGCATGTACGACGGTGGGGACGACCGCGAATGAGGTATCCCGCATCTGAAAAACTTGAGATCATTCGATTGGTCGAAGAAAGCCATCTCTCAGCGCGTCGGACATTAGCCAAGCTGGGCATCCCTCGCACAACGTTTTATCGCTGGTACGACCGGTACCTGCAACGCGGTGAGGCTGGTCTGAAGGATCAATCGCCCAAACCAAAGCACGTCTGGAACCGCATTCCCGACGAAGTGCGCCGCAAGGTGGTCAAACTGGCGTTGAAGGAGACGGAGTTGTCACCGCGAGAGCTGGCGGTGACCTTCACTGACAAGGAAAGTTACTTTGTATCAGAGGCTTCAACGTATCGGATCCTCAAGGCACATGATCTGATCACCGTTCTCGACGATTACAGCCGCTACATCGTCTCTTGGAAGCTTTGCACCAACATGCGGGCAGAGGATGTGACGGACACGCTTGACCTCGCGTTGCAGGCGTCGGGCTGTGATCAGGTGCATGTCGTTCACAAGCCACGTCTGCTCAGTGACAACGGATCCAGTTACGTCTCAGGTGATCTGGCTGAATGGCTGCAGGGCAAGGGCATGAAGCATTCTCGCGGGGCGCCATATCATCCGCAAACACAAGGTAAGATCGAACGTTGGCACCAAACCTTGAAGAACCGCATCTTGCTAGAAAACTACTTCCTACCAGGTGACCTTGAACGCCAAATTGAAGCCTTCGTCGATCACTACAACCACCAACGCTACCACGAAAGCATAAACAACGTCACACCCGCTGACGTCTACTTCGGGCGTGCCAAAGCCATTCTAAAACAACGCGAAAGGATCAAACGGAAGACACTCGAAGCGAGACGCTTGCATCACCGCCAGCAAGCCGCATAATGAAACCAACCAGATGAGCCAAACTCTCTCTTAGTTTAAGCCGCCTTTGGTCCCAAAAACCCTGACGACGGACATTACCCACAATGGTGAGCCGAAAACTGAGCTATATTATACGATCCAAGGGACTGGCCTAGGGCGTGTTGAGATTCAACGCGAGTTGAT
>CAKMYZ010000039.1:0-7513 GCA_929200255.1 uncultured Alphaproteobacteria bacterium
GTGGCGGCATTGGTTCCGCGTATCACACTTGCTTCAACCCCAACGGAACTGGTTACGCAGCCGGTCAGCGCGCAAATCCTGCCCGTTGGGGAACCGGCAACGCCTATGCTGGGATTCAACGGCAGCACGCCCGGACCAGTGCTGCGGACCCGTCAGGGAGAAATCTTTGACATCCGGTTCCGGAACCAGATCGGCGAGGGATCGGCGGTGCATTGGCATGGGCTGCGTATCGACAATGCAATGGATGGCGTTCCGGGCCTGACGCAAGACGTCGTCGAAGTGGATGCCGAGTTCGCCTATCGTTTCCGTGCGCCGGATGCAGGCACCTTCTGGTACCATTCGCACAACCGATCTTGGGAACAGGTTGCAAAGGGGCTCTATGGCCCGTTGATCGTGGAAGAGTTGACGCCACCGGACGTGGATCACGATTTGATCGTGTTGATAGATGATTGGCGCATGACCGAAGCGGGCACGCTGGCCGATGGTTTCGAAAATATGCACGATCAGGCGCATCAGGGGCGGCTCGGCAACTATGCCCGTGCTCTTGTCGAACCGAGCACGCCCGTCCGTCGTGGTGATCGTGTGCGCCTTCGTCTGATCAATGTCGCGACTGACAGGATTTTCCCTGTTGAGCTTGAAGGCATTGAAGGTAACGTTGTTGCCTTGGACGGCATGCCCCTTGTCAGTCCACAGGAGTTATCCAGTCTCATTCTTGCCCCGGCCCAACGCGCGGATATCATTGCTGATGTCAATTCCCCGGACCAAATCGCCTTCATGTTTCCCACGCAGGACGGCCCCTACTTGCTGGGTGAAATCCTCGTTGAGGACGCGAACACGGAGCGGCAACCATCGGAGATTTCTGCGTTGCCACCAAACGAGGTTACGCAGCCCGACTTAGACAATGCGGTTTCCCTGACGCTTACCATGGAAGGTGGGGCCATGAGCCGTCGCATGATGCAAGGTATGATGGGTGGCGATATCTGGGCGTTCAACGGGCAGTCCGGTCTGACGGATACCCCGTTTCATCTGTTCGAACGTGGGCAGACAGCGCGTATTCGTCTGGTGAACGACACCCGTTTCCCGCATGGCATCCATCTGCACGGGCATCATTTCTTTGAGGTCCGGGCTGACAACAATCTGGGCGCTTTTCGAGACACCACACTTGTGGACGCGGGTGAGACCCGCGACATCGTCTGCGTGTTCGACAACCCCGGAAAATGGCTGTTGCATTGTCACATGCTGGGGCATCAGGCGGCGGGTATGAAGACATGGGTGGAAGTCGCATGAAACGCGTTTTGATCATTGCCGCATGCTGTATCGCGACCGGTGCAATCGCCGGTCACGAATTGGATGACCGAGATTTAACCAATGGTCAAACCCTCTACAGCGAACAATGCGCGTCCTGCCATGGGGCCAGTCTTGAAGGGAAACCCGACTGGCGCACGCCTGATGAAAACGGCGTCTTGCCCGCACCGCCCCATGATGAGACCGGGCACACATGGCACCACGATAACCAGCTTTTGTTCGAATACACTCGGCTTGGTGGAGAGGAAGCATTGGCTGCGCGCGGTGTCACCGGCTTCGCAAGCGGTATGCCGGGTTTTGGTGATGCTCTCACCGATGACGATATTTGGGACATCCTGGCCTATATCAGATCAACCTGGCCGGACCGCGTTCAGCAAATTCAAGCCGGTCGCAACCCACCGCACAACTAAGGAAGGCGGTCTTCGCTACGTGGCGTGGGAGCATAGCGCCCGCGCCCGGTTTTTGTCAGCAATCCCCGATCAGACAGATCTCTGAGGGCCCGATAGCAGGCTTCTTTGGTCAACCCGATCTGGTTGGCGAATTGTGTGACCGAACCGGTCAGCTTGCCCAATTCTACCGCCAGCAATACGCGGTCGTTCGCTGATTTCAAAGCGTGCAGCGTCAATAGCTGGCGGTAATCCTGCACCTGCACCGCCAATCGCTTGGTGATCCCTTCCGAAAAAGCCGTGTCTTCACGTAGTTGCTTCTGGATGGCTTGCTTCGAAATCCGAACAACTTCGGATGGAGCAGTACAAATCGCGTCGCAGTGGTAGTGATCCGAATAAATGGATGCTTCGGCAAACATGTCGCCAGTCTGAGCGTTGTAGATCGTTACGGAGTTTCCAGATTCCGTCACGCGAGTTAGGCAGATGCCACCTGACGCCACAAAGAATATGCCCTTTGTGGTGTCGCCCTGCCGGAACACGTGGTCTCCAATGGAATAACGCATTTGAGACAGAGATTTTTCATCCAATGCGCCGAACGGGGTGGGTAACATGTGATTTCAATCATATTCGGATCTGCGTCTGGGGTGTAGCAAGCCACCAACCCCAAATGCAAGAACGGACATACCATGATCAGAACGACACTTTGCGCCATCGTGGCGCTCATAGCCCTTCCAGCCGCCGCCCAACATGCCCATCAGGGCTCGGACGGCCCTTTGGAAACAGGGCAGTCCGCCTTCGCCGCAATTTCGGAAATCGTACAAATCCTGTCAGACGACCCCGGTACCGACTGGACCAAGGTCAATATTCAGGCGCTGCGCGATCACCTCGTGGATATGGAGTTGGTCACGACCCAAGCGACCGTGAACACTCAGACCGAAGGCAGGATAGTCGAGTTTCGCGTCACCGGCGAGGGGATTGTGGCCGATGCCGTCGCACGCATGGCGACGGCACATTCACCGATGTTGGAAACGGCAACCGGATGGACAGTGACTGCTCAACCCTCCACGGGGGGAGTGACCATGCACATCGAGGTTCAAACCGAACAGGAGCTTGCCCGCGTCCTTGGTCTCGGGTTCTTCGGCGTTATGACCATCGGTGCGCACCATCAGGCGCACCACATACAGATGGCCTCAGGTGAAGATCCGCATCACTGATGCGATCCAACCAAGACGCAGTGATTGGAGCTTGCACAGCCAACGGGTATTTTGCCCGAGACTGTCACCATAAGATTGAGCAACTTTGGACGGCAGGTTGGCGTAAAATAGCGAAGGTCGGTTTTGTCGCTCATTCAACTGTTCAGAAAAACCGTCTGACCCGTTTAGCATAATCCTCAAACGCAGTGCCGTACTGATCCTTTAGCCAACGCTCTTCAGCAAATGGGGTGACCACCAATATCGCAATTACCGGAGCGCCAACCGCGAACACCCAGGGCGCAGCTGACAAGATCATCCACCCGCCGACGATAGCAATATCGGCCACATATTGCGGATTTCGAGAATACCGATACATGCCTTCGGTGCGCAGCGTGCCCTTGGCACCACCCGTCTGGGGCACTCCGAAGTGTGAGACCTCCAGCCAAACAATGATATTGCCGATCACTATTAGTGGAAGTCCGACCCCGAAGCGCAGCCAACTCGGAATGGCGACGTTGCCCCAGCCCAGTATCCCCAAGACAATGAGGATGCCGAACAGCGTGAAAGTCGGCACCCAGACGAACACTGGCGTAAGGGCGGTATACTGTTTCGGCGGCCATATGCGGCGCTTGGGAAAAACAATCGACCATAGGATTGCTGTGAGCGTCGCTGCTGCAACCCCGAAGCCGAGATAGATGATAGCTGTCTGCATCATGTTTCTACATGCCCGTGCTCGATCATCTGGCGGCGCTCCGCGAGAGCCTGGCGCACGATCTGATAGGCCGAGGACAGAAACAGTCCCGCCATGACGGTTGCGACGATCAAGTCCGGCCAGCCACTTGCCGTGCCCCAGACGCCTAACGCCGCAAACATGACCGCGACATTTCCAATAGCGTCGTTGCGCGAGCACAGCCAAACTGACCGAACGTTGGCGTCGCCGTCTTTGTATCTGACAAGCAAGAGAACACTCGCCAGATTGGTGAGCAGGGCAAGAAAGCCCACTGCACCCATGATCTCGGCGGTTGGGACACCAACGTAGAAGACGCGGTAGACGGTAGAGCCGAAGACCCACAACCCCATCAACAGAAGGCTGATCCCCTTGAACAAGGCGGCGTTCGTGCGCGCTCTGATTGAAGCCCCGATGACCGCCAGCGAAATGCCGTAGGTCAGGGCGTCGCCTGCGAAGTCGAGGGCATCCGCTTGCAGGGCTTGCGAGTTGGCCAGATGGCCCGCAGCCATCTCGACCACGAACATCGTTGCGTTCAGGGCAATGACGATCCAAAGCCGCCGTTTATAGTCGTCCGAGACGCCTTCGAATTTGGCATCGTGTCCACAGCATCCAGGCATTAGGTTGCCTCCTGCGTTTCAGGGATTGATTGATCTGGAACAAGGGCTGCTTCGCCGCCGGGAATATCCGGCACGTGGCCTTTGCGCATCCTCCTGACGCGGTGGTTCATCCAATGGCGAATGATGACACGATAGAGAAGCCCCTTCACGCCGGTCAGCTGACGGTGGGTTGCATAAAAGGCATCGGGGTCATCGAAGGTGCCGAAGTCGTGATTGATTCCGGTCTTTTGTATGTAGGTGCTGACCCCGCGCCATTCGACGTTTGGGTTCTGAAGGCAATCCGTGCCCGCACCATAGGCGCAGAGCGATTTACGCTCTGGAAAGGTATTTTGCAGGGCCGCCAGGACGGGTGCATCCAGGATGAAACCCTCCAAGTTCAGCCACGCCCCGCCGTGATAGATTTCGACCCATGAATGGATGATGTTGGCAGGCGCAAGCGGATAAACCAGCTCTGGCACGACCCCGCGCTGTAACCGCTTGTCGATGGTAAAGCCATGAAAGCGGCACGGCATTCCAAGGGCGCGCAGAAGCGCCATCAGCAAGGTGCCCTTCGTGTTGCACTGCCCATAGCCATCGGACAGCACCCTGGACGCCGGCAGCGCATCATCGGAGTTGTAACCGAACAGGATTTCGTTGCGGACAAAGTCATAGGCGGCACCGATACGGTCGGCGTTTGAAAGGTTCATCCAGCCACGATCAGCAACAAGGCGCTGAATAGGGCCAGCCTCGAAATCCAGGAGGGATGTTGGGGACAGGAATTGATCGGTCATCGTAGCCTCTTGAGTCTGTGTCCCACCCTATTTACAATCTCTAGTGACTAGAGGTTCAAGAGGTTTCTTCATGTTTTCTATCGGCGAGCTTTCAAGACGCACCAAGGTCAAGGTTCCAACCATCCGCTACTATGAGGAGATGGGCCTGTTGGTGGAGGCCGAGCGCACAAGCGGCAACCAAAGACGCTATGACAAAGCGGGATTGGAACGGCTCAGTTTCATCCGCCATGCACGCGATCTGGGCTTTTCGATTGAGGCAATCTTGTCCCTGATCGAGTTACAGGAACACCCGGATCGGTCATGCCAAGCCGCTACGAAAATTGCGGTGGCACAACTCGCGGATGTTCGCGCGAAGGTCAAAAAGCTGAAGGCGCTCGAAAGGGAGTTGGTTCGCATGGCCAAGGGATGCGACGGACATGGTGTGTCCGAGGACTGCTACGTTCTGGCTTCACTTGCTGACCATGAGCATTGCGAAAACGAGCACTGATCACCCGCAGCACGAGCCTCCCTCTTGGATTGGAGGACATTTGACCGTGCCGTAGGAGCAGTACACGCAGCAGTCCCCTTCGAGCGGTTTTAGAACAGTGTGGCAGGACTTACATTCATAGAACCACTGACATGCATCCGTCGGCATCGTCTCTTCGGTAGCGTGTCCGCATTCGGGGCAGGTAATCGTAGAATGAAAGTTCACTTCGCTCGTTTGCGTCGCCATAGCGCGTATCCTGTAAGTAGTAGAAATCCAGCAAGGATTGGCAGCAGCACGTCGTCTCTATAGACGTAACCGAGTGCTCCGCTGATCCCAAGAAGCGAAAACAGCCATGGTAGAAAAGGCGTCAGGCAGCAGACCGCGGCCAATCCCGAACCGCCCAGGCTCAGTGGAAGCAACCAGCCCCTCATCGATACTGCCTAAACAAGGCAAACATCGTCCTCGCCGCGTCTTCTTCCCAGAGAGGTGAACTGGCAGCGAGAGCGAAAGCCAGCGTCGTGAAGCCAAGCATAACGACAGTTGAGCGCCTGCGTTTTGCGCATGCCCAACGCCGCCAAAGGCGGAACCATCCCCAAGCAAGTACAAGTCCCACGACAACCAATATCTCGGTGCGATACTCGACAAATGGCCCAAGCAAAACCAGCCACGTGCCACCCAGCCCTATGATTGAAAGGCCAATCGGCAATACGCAGCAGGATGCGCTTAGCAAAGCCAACAGACCAGCGCCGCCGATCAGCAGTCGGTTTGGCCCATTGGTTTCATCTTGAAGAGTTTCAGTATTCGACATCATGGCTGATCTTATGCATCCTGTAGTTACTACAGAAGCAAGCGGAGTTCGATCACATGATTGCGATTGGTGAGGCATCCCGCCTTAGTGGCGTTTCAATAGAGACGATCCGCTACTATGAGCGTGAGGGGATAATATCAAAGGCAGTCCGCACTGCTTCTGGGCGACGAGCTTATTCGGACACTGAGATTTCGGAGCTTCGCTTCATCAAACGATGCCGTGATCTTGGGTTCTCCATCCAAGACGCAGTTGCGCTTCGCAATCTCGCCGATGCACCGTCCGATGCATGTGAGACGGTCGAGCGACTTGGAAGCAAGCATCTCTCGGACGTTCAGGCGAAACTGGCGGAGCTTCGGAAACTTGAGAAGGCTCTGGTCGAGCTGGTCGCGAACTGCGCAAAGGGACAAAGCGACTGTCCGATGTTGGATGCTTTAAAAGCCCGCTAGTTGGAAAGTCGACGTTGGTTCAGTCGCAGCGCAATTTCACTTCGTCAGCGCGTTGGCGACCTTCGCCGCCGCTTTGTTGAAAGGCATCTTTCTCTACGTGAGGACAGGTGTCATTTCCTCACGTCGTCCAGAAGCTCCAAAACGCGCGCGTAGTCTTCGCTGGCGACGCGCGCTTGCTCGAAGATCTCACGACGCTCCAGGTCCTGGCAACGGAAGTACCGCTCAACTTCGGTAAAATACGTCTCCGCATCACGCCTCAACAGTTCCGCATAGGCCCATACGTCATCGGCATTGGTCGGCATCCAGGGCGGAGCAGGCGGCAGACAACTGCCCGCGATCGCCGCAGAACTCCAGCTCAGAACGATCATAATCGCCCATGTTTGTTTCAAAAGCGCCATATTATCTTGGCTCAGCCACTCCGTTGCAGTAAATTCGTTTCAACGCATGAAAGGTGTAATAACTCAAAACGCACCTATTGATTGCATTATTATAATATTGTATCGGTTCGGTAGTCCATGAGGGACTGCCGGGCCAATGCAGAATTCTACAAGGCTCGATCCTATGAATTTGATGCAAGATGCCCCCAATGTTGTCAGTGAAGACGGGCTGCGCACGCTGCTTGCCGAGGGTCATTCGGCGGATGTTGTGTGTCGGGTTACGCCCAAACGTACAGGTGCTCAGTGGTCCGGAATTTGGACCGTGCATTGCGTCTCGCCAGATGGTGAGACGCGTCGCCTGCTCGTTACCGCGCGCAACAATATGGCCGCCCGAGAATTCAAGACTATCAATGAC
>CAKMYZ010000039.1:7523-9831 GCA_929200255.1 uncultured Alphaproteobacteria bacterium
ATCAATGGCTTATCCAGCTTCCTTGCAGGACTTGGAGTTTCGGTCGTCTCGATCCCGATGCTCGAAGGCAAGATCGCTTCTCACAATTTGGACGACGCGGGCTAAGCCACTTGCTGTCCTTGCGGCATTCCTTGCAGCACCCGCCCATTCTGAAGGCTTCGTGCTTTCCATGCGGGCCGATGGCCAGCTCGAGACCAAAGCACCGCAATCAGGTTTCGCGCAGAGCTACGTCGACGGGATTAGAGCAAACCCACCAGAGCTGATCGTGTTCGCAGCGCCTCAGCCTGAAGATCCGCCTCCTGCACCCACCCGCGCGGTTCCCCGCCCCGAGATCCTCACAGCCCTTGAAAGCACCGCGCATCGCTATGGCGGACACCCCGCACTACGCCGCGCTGGCCTGTCCGTGACGGAGTGGCAGGTGCTCTTCCAAGCCAATATTGAGATTGAAAGCGCCTATCGCCCAAATGCGCGCAGCTCCGCAGGTGCTATCGGCCTCGGACAGCTGATGCCAGCTACGGCCGCGCAGCTTGGTGTGGATCCGCATGACTGGCAGGCCAATCTGGATGGCTCCGCCCGTTACCTTCTGATGATGCTTGCACAATTCGGCACGCCCGAACTCGCGCTTGCCGCCTACAACGCGGGGCCTGACGCGGTCGCGCGCTATGGCGGCATCCCTCCCTACCGAGAAACCCAAAATCACGTGCGCCGCGTCATGGCCGTGCGTGATCGACTTACTGGAGCCTCCTGATGCACACACAAATCCGCATTATCCTTTCACTGGCTCTGGCCAGTTTGATGATTGCCAATCCCGCGCTCGCGCAAAGTATCGACCTTTCGCCGGTGCAGAACCTTCTGCAAGGCATCGTCGACACGATCACCGGGCCCTTGGGCATCGTGATTGGCACCTTGGCTTTGATCGGTGTGTTTCTGTCCTGGCTCTTCGGGATTTTGGACTTCCGCCAAGCCCTTTGGGTGCTGGTCGCAATCGCGGGCATCGCGGCTGCGCCGACCATCGTGACCGCCATCTGGGGCGCGTAAATCCGACATGGCAACGCAAACCCGTCTTTTCCTGGGCCTGATCCGGCCACCAAAGCTCATTGGGCTGCCGATCATGTATGCGATGGTCTGGCTCTTCGGGTTTGTGTTGCTGTTTCTGTGGGTTCAGAGCTGGCCGGTGATCATCATCGCCGCTCTGGCCTATCCCGCGCTGTGGAAAGCGGCAGACTGGGACCCGGCCTTTCTTGAGGTGATGGTCACCGCGCTGCAGGAAACGCCCCCTACGCCGAACCGCAAGAATCATTCGGGGGACAGCTATGCTCCATGACCCTTCGGATGATCTTGCCATGCTGCCGGACTGTGCGCGCAAAGAGCGCCCGATGGCCAGCATGCTGCCCTATGTCAGCCTCGTGAACGAAGTGACGATCCGCACGCGCGGCAATGCACTGTTCCAGTGCATTCGCCTTGATGGCGTCAACAGCATGACAAGCGATGACGCGCATCTGGAGAAGGTCCGCGCGTTCTTTGCGGCGATCATCGCGCAGATCGGGCCGGAGTATAGTTTCTACGTCCACAAGGTCTCCAAAGCGATCGAGACCGCTTTGCCACCGGTGCCCGACGAAGGGTTTGCGCAAGCGTTGGACGCCCGTTGGCAAGCAGCCATGGCGCAGGCGGGCCTGCGGGACAAGACCCTGACACTCACTGTGCAGAAACGTCCCCCCCTCGGCGCACGGCTGCGCCTGAAGCGCTCAGACTCAATCGCACAGCTGAAAGACCAGACTGCCAAGCAGCTGCGCAAGCTCGAGGAGGTCGTCGGGTTTCTGCTCTCGTCCTTTGCAGAGATGAACCCGCGTCTGCTAGGCGCTGAAAGCGGCGAATTGCTGGGTTTCCTTGGGGCGCTCAATATCGGCCAAGAGCGACCGCTCTTCGCAAAATCGCGATTTGGCGTCATTGCCGAGGATGTGGCCAACACCCGCGTCACGTTTCAGGGGCGAGGCTTTGCGCTCGACGATGGAACGGCTGGCAAGCGGTTTGGTACGAGCTTTGCGATCAAGACCTACCCGGCCAAAACCAGCTGTACCATGTTCGATGAGCTAAACCTGCCGGTCGACATGGTCGTCACGCATTCCTTCACGCCGATCAACAGCAACATCATGGCCAGCCGGATCAAGCGCCAACAGCGTCTGATGAAGGCCAGTGATGATGGCGCGATTTCTCTCGCTGAAGAACTGGTCGACGCGCTGGACGATCTGGAATCCAAGCGGCTCAGCTTTGGCGATCATCATATGACGGTCACGGTTTTCGCCGAGAC
>CAKMYZ010000039.1:9841-10546 GCA_929200255.1 uncultured Alphaproteobacteria bacterium
GGCAAGCCGATCACCCTTTTTCCGACGCCTGAACGCTCGGGCTTTCTGTTCAACTACCATGAGACGGGTCAGCCGGACAAAGAGCCGACCGGTGGACACACCTTGATCCTCGGCCGCCCTGGCTCGGGCAAGTCAGTGCTGTCGGCATTCCTCATGACCCAAGCCCGCCGCTGCGAAGCGCGCGTCTTTGTCTTCGACTATCGCGCGGGCATGGAAATGGCGGTGCGGGCCAATGGCGGGCGCTACAGCGCTATCAAGGCGGGTGAAGCGACAGGCCTGAACCCACTCCGCGCTGAAATCGACGCGCGCGGCCAAGCCTGGCTGTCCGATTGGCTGGCTACGCTTTTGCATCGCGCTGACAAGCCCCTGAGCCCTGTTCAGATTAACCGCATCCAAGAAGTGGTGCGCCAGAATGCCGGGGCGAGCGATGCCGACCTGCGCAACTGGCAGGATTTGGCCACCCTCTTTGTGGCAGGGGCAGATGAAGGGGATCTGTTCGAGCGGATCCAGGAATGGACCGCTGATGGCCGCTACGGTTGGATTTTCGGGCAAAGCTCTGAGGATACCTTCTCGCTCGATGGTGATGTGGTCGGTTTCGACCTGACCGGCATTCTCGACAGCGAAAGCGAAAAGGAACGCATGGCGGTCCTGTCCTACCTGTTTCGGCGGGTGGAGCGCGTGATCGAGGATCGCAAGCCAACGCTG
>CAKMYZ010000040.1 GCA_929200255.1 uncultured Alphaproteobacteria bacterium
ACCCTCTTTTAGCAAATTGCCCTATTTGGTCCCATAGGCGCTGACGTCAGACAGGATGCCCAGTGACTTCGCAATCTGCTCCAACACCACAACAGTCGGATTGCGCACACCGCGCTCAACGCCGCTCACATAGGTCCGATGCAAACCGCACTCTAGTGCCAAGCCTTCTTGCGAGAAGCCGGCTGCCTTGCGGTATTTCTTGAGATTGAGACCGACACGCTTGCGAATATCCATCCCAATCTTGAGCCATGGATGCACACAATGTATCTACAGACTATGAGTCTCTTTTTGCTTGACTGGTGGCCGTCGCGAAGCATGACTGTCTAAGCATCAAGACGGAGCAACAATGCCTGACAGCTTGCACAATGACGCATCAAGCCTGAGAGAACAGTACCTCGAGTACGGTTTTCTGGGCGAGCTTTGCCGTGAAATGTGGCGGCGCGGCATCGAGATGGATATCTTGCGAAGCCATACGGATCGCAGTGGCTATGACATCGTTCTCGAAGCCAAAGGCATTGAGCGTCATGTCCAGCTGAAATCCAGTTTTGTCGGGGCAAAAACAGCGCGGCAGAAGGTAAATATCAAACTGGCCGATAGGCCCTCTGGCTGCGTCATTTGGGTTCAGTTCGACCCGGCGACATTCGAACTGGCAAACTTCCTTTGGTTTGGTGGTGACCCCGGAGATGCCCTACCTGGTCTCGGAGAAAAAATTGGTAAACACTCGAAGGCAGACAAAGACGGACATAAAGCTGAGCGCAACAGCATTAGAGTATTGAATAAAGGTCAGTTCAAAACCATACCGACCATTGCAAGACTTGCGGATCATCTGTTTGAACCGAACCCAACATAGCAGCGCATGCGCGATGCCGAGTGAACACATGCGCAAAAGCAGACCCTCGCGGCAGCTCCCATAGAGGTCCGCCACGCGGGACGAAGCTGCCGTTCGCTGCGATTGAACCAATTGCTGCTTTAGGAGTCGCGACGATATCGCCTCTGCCCCAAAGTATCTAATTTTTGACTGGACCTTACGTCCTGATCGTCACCGCGAGAACCTCTCGTCACGCTTTGCCCTATGCGGCGCTTTTGCATCAACATCGGCGTCTGCACAAAAGGGGTTCGAAATATTCAGGCTCGCTATCGAAAGCATCGCTCCCGCTGAGATACGTCGTGCTGCCGATGAAACCGTGCGATTTCTTGATCTACCTATCGAAGCCGAGACGACGATGCAGGCTTTTTTGCAATACGTGGACTACACCGACGAATTTACAAATTGGTCGTCTGAAACCTATCCGCCAATCCCTCCAGTGCGGCGTGAACAGCATCGTGGTCAGATTGTCTGTGGCCAGTAACAGCCCAGCACCTATCAGGACTTCGAGAGGTCACGAGGCTTGCTGCAAATGAGTGGTGGTCAGTCTGTGCCAAGGTCGGCGACCATCTCCCAATAAGCGTAGTCATCATGCAGGGAATCGTCCCAGGCCACGAGGTTTTCATGGCTCAGCGCAATATACTCGGGCGCGGCAGACACCTTTTCATCGGCAAAGAGCGCCGATGGGTCCGCTAACACGACAAGCGGCAAATCCTCGGCTATGGCCGCATCTTCGGCCTCATACCAGCCTTTGGGATCATTCCCGCGGCCCGCCACGCTTGTGATAACAACAAAGCGCTCTATGCGGTCTTTTATGAAAGGATACACCGTCCGAAATGCCGTCAGCCCCATATTGTACGGCCCGTTTCCGCGAAATGTCAGCATCAAGCAAACCGGCATGACCTTATCCGGTGGCAAGGCCTTGGCCCACTTTGTGACATTTGCTGTTCCTTCCCCGCCCGCGACCACCTCCAGCGCCATTTTATCCAACCGGTAATTGTATGGCTTCCCAAGCCGGGCGTGATTTCCAGCCTTTTTTATGCCTACCTCTTTGGCAAAGGCTGTCATGCGCGGACTATCCCAACCGCCTTCGTGCATCAGCGGAATAAGGATATTACGGCACGCATCTTCTTTGCCCGCTTGCCATTTGTACCGCGCAGCATAGAAGTCAGCGAGTCGCCCCACGCTGCCACTTGTGCCATGCCCCATCTCCTTTCGGAAAGTCAGAATGGTGTCAAACGCTTCTTGATCACCCGCTTCGACATCGCAAACGGCCCGCACAAAGGTGACAAGGTCTTTGCCTTTGGTGGCATAGGTGAACTTCTTGAAGAGCTTGGTTACACCGCTCCCATCGCAGGTCGTGCGCAAATGATTATGATCACCGCGTTCCCAGAGGATCATCGCGTCTTCAAACTGATCCAGCGGTTGTGTTTTGTAACGCGCGACAATGTCGTCGGATGACGGTTCGGTGCGAATACCCATGGGGAGTGCAGCGGTCTTGACCTGAAGCGACTTACCTGCCCCTTGCCGATGAAAAACATATGTCACATGCTTTTTGTTTAATAGAATTGCCTGGATATCGGCTTTGACTGCAGGCGTATCATTTACACTGACCAGAGCGTCGCCGGGCTCCAATGCCAGCGCGGCGGCGGGCGAATTTCTGGCTACCTTCGTGATCACGACGTGACCTTTGGCAGCCATAGGGCTAGGTGTTTCACTTTTCTCGAGAAACCAGTCCTCTGTCGTCATCATGCTTGCCCCTTAAAATGAGTAATATGGGACCGTAGCGAATTTGCCAAAGCATATGCAACCCGTGCGACCCATGAAAGAAAAGGATTCCAGAAATGGCCATTCGTGCTGAGTTCAACATCAGGAAAAATGGGCTCTCTGCCGCCATCGGAGCAACCGCAGCATCCTGCATATCCGGCCGTATTGCACCGCTGAGGACGGCCCAAAGCTGCCCTCCGTCGATTGGTTAAGTTGCTGCAGCGCGGCCCGTCAGAGCTGACTTTCGCCGCAGTGTCGAAATCCTGGCCAACTCGAACTTACACATCGCGGACTTTCCGGTCATTCGCTTTCCCGCTTTCGCTGACGCAGCATTCGCTCGCAATTGCGGCACTTGTTTCGCTGCATCGCGGCTCAAGTCACCGAAGCAGCCTTTCAGTACCGTCCAAAGTCACCAAACTTGAACTGCACTTTCGCCGTGCGGTGTCAGAACAATCAAGACGCGGGACAAGGGGTATTTTGCGGCAACTGGCCTATGCCACAATGTCGCGCAAAATGATCCAATACCTAACCTTTGCAGGAAACAAAAAGCCAGTGGGGTCAACAAGGAACCGCAGGCTCTTTGGAAAACGCCTTTTGCAGCCAGTGCACCAAGACCATTACCGGTGTTGAACGGTTCTGCTGCTCTGGCCAGACTAGATAGATGTATTCCTGAGAGCGTGTGTCATCTCTCCAGACCTCGATAAGGTGCCCGGCATCGATATCGTCTTGAGCAAACAGCAAAGGGACAATTGCAGTGCCTTGCGCGTTGATCGCAGCATCAATCGCCAAAGCAGCCGAATTGAAATTCACGATGTCCAAATAACCTGCTGAAGAGCCCTGCGGCAACAGTTTGTTCCATCTACGATGGGTGTCCTGAATAAGCGGTAATGACATGACATCGTCTATCCCGGACGCTTCACTAATATCGGGAAGCGCGGGACTGCAGACAGCAACCAATTTCAGTTCCATGATTGGTTGCATCTCTTGCCCATGAATATTCGGAAAAGATTGCCCGTGCCGAAGCGCAATCTCATTCTTGCGCAAAGGCCGCTTTAGGACCTCTGAACTCGCTTCGATGGATAGTTGCAGTTGTGGGCACTGCGTTACTAACTCAGGCAACCGAGGTGTCAGCCATTTTCGTGCAAATGTAGGGGAGACGTGCACAACAACTTCTTCCTTGCTTTGCCTAATTTCGCGTACTGATGTTTCGATTGTGTCAAAACAAGTTTCGGTGGTCCGTGCAAGTTTGCTCCCTTCGGGTGTGAGGGTAACACCACGTGGGTTTCGGTCAAACAACGACAGACCAATTTCGCTTTCCAATTGCCTAATTCGTTGCGAAACCGCTCCTTGTGATAAGTTGAGTTCTGATCCGGCCCTAATGAAATTTCCATGGCGCGCAGCAACCACGAAGATCCGCAGCGAGTTCAAGTTTAAGTTCTTCAAGGCATGGCTCACGGTATTACTTTTTCTAATAGGTATGTTTGAAATAGTGGTTGGTCAACCCGACACGATTATGAAACCCAAGACGTGAGTTGGGTGAGTTTCTTTCACCCTCAGATTGCTGGAATTAATTCCAAGCGTTTAACACATTGCTGCCGTTGGTGGCTCAGTTGAGGTGGCCGACATGAATATTTTTGCATCATCTGAATCCATAGTCAGAAGTTATTGCCGCGCGTTCCCCGCCAGATTTGAAACTGCCCGGGGCAGCAGCATATTTACAGTCGATGGGGTTGAATACCTTGACTTTTTAAGTGGTTGCGGGTCACTCAACTACGGCCACAACGTCCCCGTTTTGAAGGAAGAACTGCTAGATTACATCGCCAATGACAGCATCTCTATGTCGATGGACCTTGAAACCACTTCCAAAGAAAAGTTTCTGACAGCCTTCAACGACACTATTCTTGCGCCACGCAACCTTAACTATCGCGTTCAATTCACCGGACCAACGGGTGCCAACGCCGTGGAATCCGCGATCAAACTCGCGCGTAAGGTGACTGGCCGCAGCAACGTGATTGCCTTCACCAATGCCTTTCACGGTTGTTCACTCGGCGCTTTGTCGCTGACTGGCAACCAACATCAGCGGGAATCTTCTTCTAGTCTTTTGAACCAAGTCACCAGAATGCCCTACGATGGTTACTTTGGCGATGATGTCGACACATCTGATATGCTTGCCAAGATGTTGGATGATCCATCAAGCGGCATTGATAAGCCAGCTGCCATCATATTCGAGGCGGTGCAAGGTGAGGGAGGTCTGAATTGTGCTTCCCAGGAATGGGCCCAAAAGATTCAAGCCATCGCGGAACAGCACGGCGCGCTCCTGATAGTGGATGAAATTCAGTCAGGTGTTGGGCGGACGGGATCGTTCTTTGCGTTCGAGCCACTGGGCATAAAGCCTGATATCGTCTGCCTCGCAAAGGCAATTTCCGGCTACGGCTTACCGATGTCGCTGACCCTCTTCAAACCGGAATACGACGTCTGGAAACCCGGCGAGCACAATGGAACATTCAGGGGAAACAACCTTGCCTTTGTCACAGCCACGGCAGCGATCCTTCATTTTTGGCAAGATGAGACTTTGATGCAAAATGTCAGAACATCCTCTGCGCAACTGACGGATTTTGCATCAAAGTTGACCAATCACGGAAACATCTGCGTGAAAGGAAAGGGTCTGATGACAGGATTTGAATTTGATTGCGCACACAAAGCAAAGAGAATTCAGACTGCCTGTTTTGAAAACGGACTAATCATTGAATTATGTGGTCCGACTGATGCAATTCTCAAACCACTACCAGCACTTAACATCTCGCAGGACACTCTTGATCGAGGCCTCGGCATTATTGGCAAGGCCATCTCCAAGAGCGGCTGAAATGTAGATTATCATCAAAGGAATTTCGAAGTTGAAAGATACAGTTCAAAACATGACTTACGATTGCGTTGGGATCGGGTTTGGGCCATCCAACATTGCACTCGCCGTTGCGCTGCGAGAGCGTGGCGAAATTGACAACTGGATTTTCCTCGAATCCGAATCCGATTTCCATTGGCATGAGGGTATGTTGATTGAAGGAAGTGATATTCAACACAATCCTTTGCGTGATTTCGTCACCCCCAGAAATCCATGTAGTGAATATGGCTTTCTTTCGTTTCTAAAAGCGAAGGGCAGGTTATTTGACTACCTCAACTTGGCATCTCATTATCCGCCACGCTCAGAGTACGCTGAGTATGTCAAATGGGTTGCAGAGCAATTCCGTAGCCATGTTGCGCTCAGTACGAGGGTAGCTTCTATCGTGCAGAACGATACCAGCGGCTTGATCGAAATCCGAACCAACAACCCAAGTCTGGGTGCTATTCGTGCGAAATCAATTGTGTTTGGTACTGGTCGTTCTGAAGCGGTCCCGGAAATGTATGAGAATCTGCTCGGTCCGGATGTTGTTCACTTGAAGGACTATCTTCCGGCGAAAAAGCGTTGGTGTGACCGATTGGAACAGCCGCGAATTTGCGTCCTTGGAGGCAGCCAAAGTGCTATAGAGATCGTTCTGGATCTCTCTACCTGTGCCGATGTCACTAGCGTATCACGCAGCTTTGGATTCAAGCAAAAAGATCTTAGCGCTTTTACTGAGAGCATATACTACCCTGAATTTGTTAATTATTTCTATAATTCCGGAACAGATTCGCAGGCCGAGATCATGTCAGAGCTTTGGCGTAGTAACTACGGTGCGGCTGATCCGGATGTCATCGAACACCTTAACTTTAAGCTTTATGAACAGAAGGTCAGGAATGAATCGTACCTGACTGTATTGCGAAATACACTTGTTCAAGATGTCACTCAACTTTCCGGTCAAGCGGGGTATCAACTCTCCTTGCTCGACAAATATACGGGCTGCAAGACAACGATAGACGTTGACGGAATTGTCCTTGCGACGGGTTATAAGAACTTTGGATCTGGAATTGGTCAGGAGCCATACCATCCACTACTTGCAAACCTGATGTCCCAAAACGCCGAGTATCGAACCGACGGTGGGATAGAGATTGGGCACGACTACCGCGTCGCATTCAAAACAACTCAGCCGACCGCCGTTTATGTCAATGGCTTGTGTGAAGCGTCCCATGGATTTGGTGATGCGGGATCTTTCAGCCTTCTTTCGGTGCGATCCGATGAAATTGCGCAATCATTGCATCAATTTTTGTCGACGCATCATACTTCAGAAATCGCACTGACTATTCCGGCAGAGTAACCCTCGTCTGTTTCCGAAATCCCCCCCCGGCGGCACCACCAGCAATTAGTCGTTCATGTCGACCACTGAAGCCTAAACCACCCCACATACTTTGCATTTCAGCAAGATACCCGATCAAGGAAAGTGAGCCAGATCATGAACGAAGCAATTGTCTCTTTGATATCAATGAGTGCGATGATCGGCCTTGCTTGGGCGACACCCGGACCAAACATGTTCGCGGTTATGCATGTGTCGCTGAGCAGCGGAAAAGTAAGCGGTATCATCACCGGTCTGGGCATTGCTGCGGGCAACATTATGTGGGCAAGTTTGGCTGTGGTTGGCTTAGATCAACTGTTCCATAGCATCCCAGAGTTGTTGATAGGGCTTCAAGTTCTGGGGTGTTTGTATCTTTTCTTTCTTGCATTCAAATCGCTTCAGTCCGCGCGTACTAAACCAAAAGCACAGGGTTTTGAACAAGAGGAAAGGCCCGCGAAAACGCCGTTCCTCATCGGCCTTGGTGTCATTCTGACCAACCCCAAAGCCATTTTGTTTTTTGCGGCAATTTTCACAACACTCATACCGCCAAGCGCACCGTTGTCGTGGAAACTCACCGCGATCGCACTAAGCGGGATCATTCCGGCGGTAGGGCATACATTTACTGCGAGCGTGCTTTCTCTTCCTTCCGTTCGGGCAAAATACATTGCTCAACAGCAAAAGGTCTCAATTCTATTTGCGGTGATCTTTGCCGTTGTTGCGATCCAAATCGGCATGTCGATTTTCAAATAATTATCTGGGTAAGAATATGTACAAAATTCATGACTACATCAATCATGAGATCATCAAGCTTAACGAGCCTGAGAACCCAACTGCTGATCACTCCCGGCATGCAATTGGAGAAGTTCTGAAGCTTGCCTCTTCCATCACGCAAAAATCACTGGATGTGACAAATCAGCAGTATCTCAATAATTCCATGCGAATGCTTACTGCCCTGGAAATCTTCATGTCGACCCATGATCGGCATTGTAAATTCATAGGGAAAGAATGCCAGGATATCCGTCTGTCTTTCGGATTGGACTTTGTTGAACTCTTGTTGCGGCTTAGTCTGGCAGCTGTGCATCCACCGCGTGGCAGTCACTGGAATATGTGGGTGGACTATCAAGAAAGCGGGCCTGTCCTTTATACTGGTCATCCGGACGAGCGGCGGTTTGCGATGTTGGTGCGGCAGACCGATGTCGTTATGAGACGGCTTGCCGACTATGGTGTGGCTGTCATTTCCGGTCAGACAACTTTTCTTGATCCGGAAACGTCGTCTGCTTTGACAGAATTGGTTGCTGATCTTGATGCCGTGAGAAAGGGATATTTCGAGTTCGGCAGGTATAATGAACGCCCTGACAACGATTATGAGGACCGCTGGTTCCTTCACTTCCGACAGTTCTTAGCCCCACTGATGATCTGTCGTGAGAACGTGCGCGGCCCTAATCCCGCTCATGTGGCAAGCTGGCCGGAAGTCGACATTCTATTCGGTTTGGCGAACGATGATTATCTGAACAGCGTTAAAGGTAGATATTGTTCGTATCTTCCCAAAGACATCTTCAGGCTAGAGAGGTCCTTTAAGCTGCCGTCAGTTCCCAGTGTTTTGCACGAGGAATTGACCAATCACGCTTTGCGTTATGAAGAAAGAAAACAAATTGTGACGCTGTTTCGGCAGTTGGTAAAATCATTGACGGCAGTATCTGGAATGCATTGGTCCTCGATCGTTAAGAACCTGAAAAAGCCAAGCGCCAGTCAGATTAGTATCGAGAAATTGGGTGAAACACTTAGTGTCGATGCAGGCGTCAGCGGCCGTGATTTGGGAGAAACCGAAGCACTTTTGCTTATTCGCCGCAATTGCAACCCAGCGAATGATTTTCTTGAGAAGCACTTCAAAAGGGATAAGCACGTTGCCTAGTTTTACAGATATCGAATTGAACGATTGGAAAAACAGTTACAAGCTGGTTCCAGATGGAAAATACATTACGACAAAAACGCAATCGGCGCATTACATTTGCACCGCCATACAAGACGGACTCCACGACAGTATCATGTCTGTCTGACGTCAGCGCCTATGGGACCAAATAGGGCAATTTGCTAAA
>CAKMYZ010000041.1 GCA_929200255.1 uncultured Alphaproteobacteria bacterium
AACTCTCTCTTAAGTTAAGCTGCCATTGGTTCCAAAAACCCTGACGACGGACAATCTGAGCCAGACGCCAGACTCAGCTCAATCTCACGCAAAAGCCGAAGAACATCTTCATCCGAATACCGTTTCCGCGCCATCAATCCAATCTCCAAAACTAAGCCAACTTTGGCACAGTTTTAAGGGGGCAAGACAATCGCTGCCATTCGTTTATGTCAAAAGGGGCTCTGAACCGACCGATACTCACTTGACAACAACCGCTGCGCTCGATCTCCGATACCCCCTTTCGGTCAAATTGTAGAATTGTCCCGTCAGCGCGGTGCTGATGATTGGGTTTGGAGGGAGGATCGGAGGGCAAATTATGCCAAGAGTTCAACTTCCCGCAGTGACCCCGAAACGCAGAGCCTGGAATAAAGGACGCATCATTGGTCAAAAAAGACCCTTGCTGCCGAAACAGGTTTGGGCAATTCGGGCGCGGCTGGAGCCCGCAGGTTGTCTGCGCGACCTAGCTTTGTTCAACATCGCCATCGACAGCAAACTACGCGGCTGTGATCTGGTCAAACTGGCTGTTTCTGATCTGGTGAAAAATGAGCGCGTCCGGGAACGTGTCTCAGTGATCCAGAGCAAGACCAAGCGGCCCGTCCAATTCGAACTAACGGAAAACACTCGTGAAACGGTTCTGGCCTGGGTAAAATCACCCGAGATGTTTGCGTGTCGGTTTATGTTTCCCAGCCGCTTCCATGATCGGCCACACACCTCAACCCGCCAGTATGGACGGCTTGTACGCGGCTGGGTGACAGCAATTGGTCTGGAACCAAGCGGATATGGCACCCATTCTCTCCGCCGGACAAAGGCGGCGGAGATTTATCGAAAGACTGGCAACCTTCGCGCAGTTCAATTGCTGCTGGGCCATACCAAAGTCGACAGCACTGTGCGCTACCTTGGTGTAGAACTTGAAGATGCTCTGTGCATCGCGGAGCGGATTGATATCTGACCCACTTTGGCGAACGGTTCTGCCGTTCGCCATACTAAAGCAGTTTTGATCGTCATGTGATCTTGGCCAGCTTTGAGCCTAATACTCTCGCTTTATTCCATTTCAATGGAAACAATTTCAGTGTTTTGGAATATCTGAATGACTGGCTGTTTAGGCAACCAGCCTACACCAGAACTACTTGCCCAAAGTCAGACGACAAAACCATTGCATCAGTTGCGAAGACATCATGCAACAAAGCCTTATCGATTACTTCATCGGGCGCTCCCTGTCGTACGATCCTACCCTCTTTCATCGCAATAATCCTATCTGCGTATCGGCTTGCAATGTTGATATCATGCACGACCATCACCACTGTTTTGCCGTGCTGCTCCGCAAGGTTGCGGAGGATAACCAATAAAGTCCGCGTTCCCGCAAGGTCGAGGTTATTGAGCGGTTCATCCAGCAGCACATAATCTGCGTCCTGCGCAAAAATCATCGCGATCTGGGCGCGTTGGCGTTGGCCTCCGGACAGCGTGTCGAGGGATCGCTGCGCAAGGTCGGTGATGCCGAGGACCGACAGGGCGTGGTCGACTTTTGCGCCGTCGTCTGAGGTTGGCCGCCCCCGGTTGTAAGGGTATCGCCCAAATCCCACCAATTCGCGCACCGCGAGACGCGGTGGTTGGTCGGGCACTTGCGGCAGGATTGAAAGACGTTGTGCGAGATCGCGGTCAGAACACTGGCCGATTTGCAGATCATCGATGTGGATTGAGCCTGTTTGCAACGGCTCTAGCCGCGCGATCAGGGACAGAAACGTAGACTTTCCAGCGCCGTTTGGTCCGATCAATGCAGTGAAGCCGCTGCGTGGAACATCGAGGGTTATGTCGCGCAAAATCTCTTTGCCTTCAATCGCGTAAGATAGGTTTTCTATGCGGATCATCGGCGGACCCCTTTAAGTAACAGGATAAGAAAGACGGCCCCGCCAACAAGGTCGATGACCACGGATAGCGGCGTTGACAGGCGGAATGCACGTTCCATCAGGAATTGCCCGCCCACTAGTGTCAGCCCCGCGATCAAGGCGGCAGAGGGGAGCAGGATGCTGTGCGCCTCTGTCGGCGTGATCAGGCGTGCGATGCTGACGACAAGCAGTCCGAGGAAGGCAATTGGCCCGACCAGCGCGGTTGAGACGGAGACGAGCAAGGCAATGAGAACCAGCGCCTCAAGCTCTAATCGGCGCGGTGGTTCACCCAATGTGATCGCCGTCGTGCGGCCAAGTGCGAGTACGTCTAGCCGGTTACGGATTAACCAGATACGTCCCAATACAAGAGCGGTGATGAGAGCGGATAGCGCAAGCAGAACCACCTCAATCTGCGTGAACCGGGCGAAGGAGGCGACTTGGATCACTGCGAATTCATTCGGGTCGATCATCCGTTGCAGGAATGAGGTCAGCGACCGGAACAGTGCGCCAAAAATGATGCCCGTCAGGATCATGCGCAGCAGGTCTGATTTGGTGGTGCGCAGCAGGGTTCCGAATAGCAAAAGTGCTGCGAGCGTTAGCGTGCCCGCCGTCATCAAGAACGTCACCTGCGGCGGGATGTGCACCACCGTCATGCCGCCCAACAAGTAGACCGCGAGGGTCAGCAGGAACACGTAGAGCGCGTCAAATCCCATGATCGATGGTGTCAGGATGCGGTTTTGGGTGATCGTCTGGAACAGCAGCGTCGCGGTGGAGACGGACATGCCAACCAATAAGAGCCCCGCCAATTTAGTGCCACGAAAAGGCAATAGGAAACTCCACGGCCCGCGGGCGTTCCATGTCATGAACAGCACGCAAAACAGGGCGAGTAAACCCGCCATTACCCACAGCCGCCTAGCCATGCTGCGGTCTCCGGTACAGCAGCCAGAGGAATAGCGCGGCGCCGACAACGCCAAAGACCGTGCCCACGGGGATCTCAAACGGGTAACGCAGAATACGACCCAAGATGTCACAAATAAGGGTCAGGCCCGCCCCCATGAGCGCCACAAGTGGCAGCGTACGGCGCAGGTTATCGCCCGCAAGGCGCGAGACGATATTCGGCACGACCAGCCCGACAAAGGGGATCATGCCAACCGTCGTCACCGTCAGCGCCGAGACGACGGAAAACGCGATCAGACCGATCAGAACGACTTGGCTGTAGTTCAGGCCAAGATTAATCGACGTCGCACGGCCGAGGCCCACGATGGCGAATTGGTCGGCGGCAAGATAGGTCAGCGCGCCCACGCCAGCGGCAATCCACAGCAGCTCATACCGGCCCTGTAGGACGCCAGAAAACTCGCCGTTCATCCAGACGCCGATGTATTGCAACAGGTCCGCCTGATAGGCGACAAAGGTCACAGCGGCCCCGATCAACCCACCATAGATCAGCCCGACAAGCGGGACCAAGAGCGGCTGGGTCGGCGGCATTTTGCGGATGATCGCGAGGAACCCGAGGCTGGAAGCGAGCGCGACCAGTGACGCAACCGTCATCTTCGTGAAGATCGACGCGGAGGGCATTGTTAGCGTCACGATCAAAACACCCAAAGCCGCGCCTTGCCCCGTGCCTGCCGTCATCGGTTCGACAAAGCGGTTGCGCACCAACATCTGCATGATCGCCCCCGCGATGGCCAATGTGCTGCCGCAGATCAGGGTGGCCGCGGTGCGGGGGAAGCGGCTGATAACAAGCAGCTCAAACGTCTCTTGGTCGCTGATTAGATCGCGCGGTGATACGTCGATTACCCCAATGAACAGCGATAGAAACGACAAAAGGGTGAGCCCGATAAGGCCCGCCCAAAAGGTGTGTCTGGTGGTCACTTAGCTGCCGGAAAAGGCGGCTGTGATCTCATTCAACGTGCCAATCATCGACTGGATGCCGCCACCCGCGATGTATAGCGGGGCTGGGTCGAGATAGACGACATTGCCCTCGGTCCATGCTGTCGTTTCCTGCACCAAAGCGTTGTCGAGCGTGGATGCAGCAGCTTCCGCATCGTCGCCGATGGCCGCTGCACGGTCGATGACGATCATCACCTCAGGGTTCGCATCGCGGATAAATTCAAAGCTAATAGCCTCACCATGTGTGGCCTCTTCCACCTCGGCCACGGCCTCAGGCAAATCGAGCGCTGTGTGCAGCCAGCCGAAACGGCCTGACGCGCCATAGGCAGAAACAGTGGGGCCGTTCGTCAGTACGATCAGCGCGTTGCCTTGGCCGGCAATCGCGGCTTTGGCCTCTGCCAGTGCGACTTCAAAGTCTGCTTTCAACGCAGCAGCTTCGTCTTGTTTGTCGAAAATCTCGCCATAGGCCTCCAGCCGCGCAAGGCCCTGGCCCACGGTGTCTTCCCAGATCGTCATATCAATCGTCGGCGCGATCTTGGCCAGGTCAGGCGCAACGCGGGATGACCGTCCGGCGGCGATCAACAGGTCGTACTCGCCAGCGGCAATCGCCTCAAAATCAGGTTCAAATAGCGATCCTACGCTTTCCGCGCCTTCGGCTGTGTCCGTGACATAGTCAACGAAAAGTGGGGCGATGACGCCATCCACCTCAACGCCCAGAGCGTCGAGCATATCGAGCGCGCCAATGTCAAACACGGCGATCTTATCAGGGTTTGTCGTGACCTCTGCCGGGCCGGTGTAGGTCTCAACGGTGATGGTTTCTGCAAATGCTGGGGTGGCCGCCAAAGCAAATACGACAAGTGTTGTGCGAAGCATATTATGTTCCCTCGTGGTTTTAGCGTGGCTGACCGAGGGGGCTTGCTTCGCAGATCGCGCCTTGATTATTGCCCTTACATACAAGAGTCCAGTTATGTTTAGCATTTCAGTCAGGATTTTCACTCAGGTCTCAACTTGAGAGGACATGCGCTCCCTTTAAATTGACACTTGCATTTTCCGATTAAAACACTCAGAAATAAGTCGAAGAGAGTCTCTCCAGCTTAGCATCGCCAGACTGATTATCGTTCCCGTGAAAAACGCATGAGCATTATCTATGGCACGAGATCACCAGAGCGAGCCCTGTCGCAGGCGCCCCGGACCAAAAGAAATGTGGAGAGATCATGTAGATTTTGATGCTTGCGAACACACGCTTCTCACCTGTAGCCGTTTCTATTTCCAGAGTTTTGCCGAACCTGCATCACAAGGATGGCTTCGCGCACTCAGCACCGCGGATGCATTCTTTGGGGTCCGGCAAGGGCCCATTGTTGCGGTGCGTCTACTGACCGCGATGCAAGCGATGCGGCTTGGTCGCCGCTCCATTTTTCATTTCAGCCATCCGCAATGCCCGCATTGCGCGGAGGTTCTGACCGAACATGAGCGTCGCTTTATGACAGCGCTGAAAGCCTACCGCTGTGGGGACACCGCAACTGCCCGACTTGAACTGATGATGCTTTGTGAAGGTGCAGATACGGTGGACGTCCAGGCAGCCTTGATCGATCTGGCCACCGTCCTGACCAACCCAACGCCAGCGACAAAGGAGATGCAGTATGTCGCGGATTTTTGCTGATCTTCTGGCAATGGATGCGCTGGCGCAAAGAACCGGCGCGGGACTGAACCCGCGTCTGCGTGCGGCCATTGAGGCGCAATCGCGTTTCCCATCCAAAGTATCTGGCCCAATCCCTGATATCGCACCCGAGGACTTGCCCGAAGGCGTCACGCCGATTCCCCTCGTGTCGGATGACACGCAGGAGCAAAGCGCATGACATCCGTCGCCAACGCCCCGGTCTCACAGGCCCTTTTGCCGATCATCCGCTATTTCTGCGCGGCTTTTCTTGAGCCGGGCTCGCGCGGATGGCGTATCGCCTATCAAGCTGCCATCGGTACCTGGGGCGAAGGCCGGGGGTTGATCATAGCCCATGCGACACAGGACTTCGTCGCCCAGGTTTTGTCGTCGCGACCGGTCCCGCTCGACTACACCGACCCGCTCGATATCAATCGTCGCGACGGACTGACGGCGGATGAAGCGACCCTTCTTAAGGTCATCAGCCACATGCGCGCAGATGCAACAGCGGAGGCGCGCCGCGCCATCGCGGAACTGACCGGGGGACCTGTCAGAGCAGGCGTCGTCCGCACCGGCCTGATCATCGCCAATCTCTTTAGCGCCGCACCTGCCACCCGGCAGCGGCACCCCCGCCCCGCATTGTGCGCCGTCAGCTAGGAAAGCCTGCATGTCCGATATTCTTACCGTCAAACGCAGGGAACACCTGACCCCGCATATGATCCGGGTGACCTTAACCGGATCAAAAATTGACACGATTGACCTCAATTGCCACGGGGCGAATTGCAAACTCTTCCTGCCTGAACCGGGCCAAGGCGTGATTGAGTTTGAGAAAGCCTGGGCGGACGGCCCACGCCCTACAGTGCGCACCTACACGGTCAGGGCACTGCGCAAAGATATGCGTGAGATGGACATCGATTTTGTCGATCACGGTGATGCAGGTCCGGCCTCTGCCTGGGCGCGGCGGGCCGAGACGGGGGCGTTTCTTGGATTCAGAGGGCCGGGACCGGTGAAAGTGAAGTCTTTCTATGCAGACCGGTATCTTATCATCGCAGATATGTCCGCCATTCCCGTGGCTGCGGCGACGCTTGAAGCGATGCCTGATGATGCGGTCGGGACTGCGATTTTCGACATCGCGTCGATTGAAGATAAGCAGAACCTGGATATGCCTGCGGGGATTGAGCCAATTTGGTTGGTCAATACCGATGCAGCAAAGACACGTGCAGCGATTCTGAACATGGTTCGCGAGATGGATTTCGCTGACGTGCGGGTACAAACCTGCATCGCCGGCGAAAGCACGATGATCAAAGAGCTGCGAAAACATCTGATGGTCGACCAGAGATTGCCCAAAGATGATTGCTACATCTCAGGCTACTGGAAAATCGGGTTGATCGAAGACGAACACCAACAAATGAAACGGGCCGAAGCAGAGCAAGTGACGGCGTAGGCGGCGCATTCAGATCTGATTGGAATGTTCCACCGCCGCTTGCGGTAACAAGTAGCTCGGGCATCCAGATGGCACATGGTTGGTGCGGATTGTGCAACCATAAGCCTGTGACAAGACGTGATCGATCAAGACGGTATCCGATGCCCCACTGGCCAGCACCCGTCCGTCCATCAACATCGTGATCTGATCCGCGATCATCGCGGTCAAGTTTAGATCATGCATCACTGCGATCACCCCACCCCCGCGCGCTGCGTAGTCCTGCAGGCAGCGCATGACAATCAGCTGGTGGCCGATATCGAGGCTGGCAACTGGTTCATCAAGCAGCAGCCTGTTTATGTTTTGGCATTGCCTCCACTGGCCTTGATGAATTCCGCGAGCGAGGTTCCAATCGGCTTATCGACCTCAGAGGGCCGCTGCCATTCCCGGAGTGTCCTTGCTCTTGGTTGAGTTACTTCCGCATCATCACTTCAACGTCTTGCATCTGGTGGGCAGTCTGCGCGGCCAGAACGCCGGCTGCCGGTATTCCTGTTTCTTTGTCAGCATCGCCCAGATGGAACGCGCTGCCTTGTTTGCCATCGCGACTGTTGCCAGCCGAAACGGTTTGTCGGCAATGATCTTGGCTGTCCAGAGATCGACTTTCTCAGGCGACCGTTTTGCCATGACCGCGCGCGATGTCATACCCACAACCAGCAGCTTTCGAATGTAGCGATCCCCCTGCTTGGTGATCTTGCCCAGTTTCTCCTTGCCGCCGCTCGACTTGTTGAGCGGGGTGAGGCCCAGCCAGGCGGCCAGATCTCTTCCTGTTCGGAACTGATGCGCATCGCCGATAGTGGCGACAATCGCTGAGGCCGTGATCGGCCCGATCCCCGGCATGCGCATCAACCTGCGCGCATCTGCGTTCAACAGGGCATGTTGCTCGATCATCTTGGAATATCCGTCGATGCGCTCGTTCAGGCCGATGAACTGATAGCACTGAATGCCGAGCATGCCGGTCGCGATCTCCGGCATGTCCGGGTGATCCCCAGCCAAGTGACGCTTCGCAAAAGCCGTCACCGCTTCGATCCCTATGGGCAGAATATGGCCGAACTCGCGCAGCAGGCTGCGGATCATATTGGCCAGCTGGGTGCGCTGCCGGACGGCCAGGTCGCGCGTGCGATGGATCGAGAGGATAGCTTGCTGGTCCTCCGTCTTGATCTCGACGAAGCGCATGGTTGGGCGTCGAACTGCCTCGCATATTGCTTCCGCATCAACCGCGTCGTTCTTGCCCCGCTTCACATACGGTTTGACGTAACCAGCGGGCATGAGCTTCACATCATGGCCGAGCGTGCGCAGCTGACGGCCCCAATGATGGGATGAACCGCAGGCTTCCATGCCTACGACGCAGGGCGGAAGCGTATCAAAAAAGGCCAGTAGCTTCGCGCGCTTGATCGGCTTGTTGAAAATAACCCGGCCGTTCTCCGAAATGCCGTGTACTTGAAAAACATCCTTGGCCAAATCGAGGCCGACGGTCTTTACTGTCATTGGGTGGCTCCTTTCCTAGCAGTCGTTGATAACTGCACTTTGGCACATTCGATGCCGGTGGAGCAGGAGCCACCCACCTCATCCGGTTTGGGCCGGAACTCCTCGACACGCACCGACCTTGCGCGCAAGATGCTGCGGTTGCTACGATGGCCGCGATGAGCCCATATTGGACCTCGAAAGTCGGCCGCAACTTAGCGAAGCATCAGATAGGCACCCGCTAGTAGCAGGATAGCGGCCGCTATCCGTGATGAATCTATGCTTCTGACGGAGGCATCAAATAGACCAAAATGATCGATAAGCATTCCCACGAGAAGCTGACCGACAACAACCAAAGCAATGGCCGATGTTGCTCTGTCTGACGTCAGCGCCTATGGGACCAAATAGGGCAATTTGCTAAAAGA
>CAKMYZ010000042.1 GCA_929200255.1 uncultured Alphaproteobacteria bacterium
TTCATACCGCGGCCAATAGCGCGTTTCTGGGCCTCAAACGAAGTGTCTAACGCTGAAAGCAATGCGGAAATTTGGAACGCAGTTGCCTCTAGTAACGATCCCAAGCTTGAGGAATTGGCTATAAGCATTGTTCAACCAGCACTCGTGCTTTGGTGTGAAGAAGACAGAATTTTTCATCCTTCCGGTGCTGCAATTCTAGCCGACGCTCTACCAAACGCAACACTTGTGAACGTCTCCGGCTGTGGACATCTGCCCATGTTGGACCGGCCTATAGAAACCGCGCGCATCTTAAGTGAGTTTCTAAATTAATTTCTGAAACCAGACCTTGGTGGAACCGCAGCGAAATGGCGCTTTGTCCGCACTCCGGCCGTCCGACCAGCCGAAATGCTGCGCCGACGATCAACGTCCGCTTCGAGGAAGCCGCGCTGCAGCGTCAGACACGGTCGTGGATGTCGGCTTTGGGCCGTTCGGCCCGCTTTTGACGGTACCTCATCACATTTTTGGTCCAGACATGTCGAGGCGGTTGACCAATTCCTTGTTTAGCTTCTGCGCCTTTCGTTCCGCCCGTTTGAAAACGAGATCCAGAACTGGCGGTGGATCGCCATTTTCGTCGACTTCACCGACATCTGGCCGTTGTTGCGCCAGCCCGAGTTGCGTGAGCGTTTCAGTGATTGCGTCGCGCGTGCTGTTCAAAATGTTTTGCACTTGGACAAGCGGTTCAGGGTACGTGCGGGCGCGCTCGATCTCATCATTGAGCCTGGTCAAGGCTCGGATGCGGTCGAATAAATCCAGTGCCTTCCGAAAGCCAAATCGGATGAAGCGCACGATTAGACTGTCGTTTTCATCGTCGGTCGCGAAACGACGGGTTTGGCCCTCCTCGTCTTTGAATGCGCGGGTCTGCGCGCTCTGAAACTGTTCATCGGTCAGGGTCATTTCAGCTGCGGCGCTGGTTACTTCGGCGACTTCATTCATAGCGATATCGAAGTTTTTGGTGCCATCTTCGGAGAGTTGGACGGCGTTCCGGAGCTTTGCTTCGTCCGTTTCGAGGCTTTCGACGAGTCTGCGTAGTCCCTCAATCTTCCTATTGAGGTTTTCCTCTTCGACGGCCATGTCTTTCAGACGGCTACTGTTGGTATCAATGTTTTGTCGCATTCGACGCTCTTTGATCTCCAGAGCGTTGATATGTTCTTCAGTCTCATGTGCTGCTGCCAGCGCTTTTGCCAACTGATCCGTCCGGTGCTGAAGGTTGGCTGCCTTCTTCTCAAGTGCTGCCACGCGCGACTTGCTACGTTCCTCTTGCTCGCGCGACTGTGCCGTCAACCGGTCACGCGCGTCGGCCGCGAGTTTGCCAGTGCGTTCGATCAATCTTTGACGCTCCAAGGCCTCATTCAGTTGGTCTTCGCGGTCAGTGGCGATGGCCTTGCGTTCGCGCGCGAGCTTTTGCCGCTCCTCTTTCAGAGCAGCTTCTTCTTTGCGCAGCTCGGCGGCTTTCTGGATGACCCACTCGCGGGTGGATTGACCCGCCGGCGCATTTATCGCGCGATCTTCACCATACTCGATCCCAAGTTGGTCGACAGCGATCGCCATACGTTCGCGCAATCGCAGAAAGCTGTCTTGCTTTGAAAGGGTAGGGTGGGAGGCCCGGCCTACGGTCCGGACACCAACAGAGGCGCGCGCAGCGGCTTTGCGTTCTTCAAACTGTTCCATCGTCTCACCACGCTTTTGTCTGCCAGGCATACGCGCTTTCTTAAGATAGGTTGGCGCGATGACGGCGTGGATATGTGGCGTATCTTCATCCAGATGCAACTCGGCAAAAATGAGGTCGGCACCGTGTTCAGCGTGAAGCTGATGCATGCTTACTTCGACCCAGGCGTTAAGGCGTGCGTCGTCCCATGTCCCGGTAGCCTCTGGATCGTCCGGTCGAAAGTATCCGGGAGAGGCCGACACAACAATTCGCAGATAGGGGGACTCGGATTGGGCTGCGGGTTTCTTGACGCCACTTGCGAAGAGATTGCGTAACGATTGCATAAGGCCGGCCGGGTCGCCTGCAAGCGTTTGGTTCAAATGCGAGCGACCGGGATCAATGTTGGATGCACCATCTGGTACGCGCGCCAAGCAGTGCCTGTCCAAGGCGCTAATCATCGAGGGCGAGGCGGGTTGAATATTGTAGACGAGTTTATGTGCCATGTGTTAACGGTAGCAGAGCGGGAGATGACTGCAAAGTCTCTTTGCTCATAAGGAGACTTTAGGTCCCGCTGCTACGCACCACCCAAAATCACCTTCTTTCGCTCTGCCGAGGGCCTCTCCGATCTAAGCGATCTGCGCGTCAAAAGCCTCCGGGTGTTGCCTTGCCAAGTCGCCATTGGCGACAGCAAAACCATCCTTCCCCTGCCATTTGGAGGGCGATGTCAGGCTTGGTTTTGTGAGTTGTTGACTATGTAAACTGGATCATGGCGCCGATCTTTGGGCGGTCAGTTTCGCCGACTGTCAAACAGCAATTATACCTTGCGTTGGCTAGTCGACCGCGAGCTAGCGCGTGACTCCTGAAGGCTGTCGTTCCCGTTTGGTACACAGCCGCGCTGCCCGAAGACATCACAACGATCAGAGGGCAGGGTGGCGTCGTCTGCATACTCTGGATCATCGCCATAGATGAGTTCGTACAGGCCGTTCTTCATCATTCTGCGGGCGTCGGCGACACGGACAATGGCGTCATCAATGACCGTTGTGTCTTCAGTTTCATAGGCGACCCGCAACAGCTCGGCTTGCAGTTCGATGATTTCACACAGAGCGCGGTCACTTGCTTCATTCGCCATTTTCAGATCTCCTTCGCATTGTGTTCGACGTCTGCCCAGTGCTTGTTGACGGGCAGCGTTTTGGCGCGTCGTGCGATGTCCTCAAACCGGACTGGCATGTAATCCCAGACATCGACGCCCGCGTTGACGCTGTTGCGTGATCCGCGCCAATTATTGTGGACATGCCCGAAGATCTGAAGCGCATCGCGGCGGGCGTGATTCCATGTGATCATCGGGTAATGGCACAAGGTGTGCGCCTGGTTCTGAGGACCATCCCGGACCTCGGTCAGATGCGTGACACTGGTCCAGGGCAGCGCCTGTGTCGGTTCCAGATCATGGTTGCCGACAATCAGGTGCTTCTCTGCGCCCGGCAGCTTGTCGAAGAGCTTGCGCAGCCAGTCGGTGTCTTTTGCTTTTGGCCCATGGGCAAAGTCGCCGACGATCCAGAGGGCGTCTTTAGGCCCGACCATGGCCCAGAGGTTCTGCATCAAAACCGCGTCCATGTGGTTTGCTGAGCGGAAAGGCCGCTTGCAGAACTTGATGACGTTCTCATGCCCAAAGTGGGGATCTGCGGTGTACCAGTTGGTCATGTCTTATCTCCGTCTTCTGTCGTTGGCGGAGCGACGACCGAGCGATGCGGAGATGACAATCATCAACGGCGAACAGCGCGATGCCGCCCGCCATATCTGCGAGCATTAAATTAGGGTGATATGTTTGCGCTTCATGATCATGCGGGTGCTATAGCTGCCCTAAGGGTGTTTGGCTATCCATTCTCATAGGTCCATGTCCGACGCTTCGACCTCTTCGCCGGTCAGAGCCCCGACAATCTGCCGGTCCAGTTCCGCCATGTGCTGACGCCCAAGCTCAAAGTCTTCCAATGAGAAGCCGATGACGGTGCTGCCGGGTTCACCATGATAGCGGACGGTGAAAGTGGCAATACAGCCTGTCTTGATGTCCTCGTCGCGTGGGTGTTTGAAGCGGTATTCGACGTTGTTGCGATAGTGCTGGGCATTGCTGCAAAGCGAATATTCGGTGCGCCGCACACTGCCCGACGCAAAGGTTTCTTCGTGGACCAGCGGGAGTAAGGCATCCAGATCGGCAATGAACCCGTCTTCGCCCCAGGCATAGGTCAGTGTCATCTCGCGCCCGTTGATCTCGACGCGCGACGGTGGGCCATAGGTTTCTTCGATCTGAGCTTTCAGTTCCAGTGGTTCGGGCAGCTGATCACTCGGTTGGCGAATGCTGCGATGGATCGCCATGGGGCGCTGTTCCATCACATCTGACGACAGCATTGCCGTCACCTGATCCTGATCGGCTTTGGCGAGGCGTCCATTGATGCCGACATCACCGATACGCGCGAACTTTTGATAGGTGAACTCGAACACGTTCCCATCAGGCGACTGAACACGCAGAACTTCACTCTCGCTTGTTGGAGCAGCGTCGCTGCGTTCTGTGTAGAGGGCCAGAACATCATCAAGGGGGTCGCCCGGCTGTAGGCCGAGGATCTCGTAGGGGTAGGGGCGGGGCTCCGGCGCATCTATGGGCGTCAGATCGTTTTCGCCCAAGGCGGGCTTGGCAAGTGAGGCCAGAGCAACAGCAAGGGTCAGCGATGTACGGATCATGCGACAGCCTTTCTTTTGAAAGCGAAGGGCGATTGATCGCCAATAAAGGGTTCCAGGCGCTGACCCTCCAAGGCCCATGTGACCTCGAAGGTGAGCTGTTGCACCGCTACCCATGCCTTTAGCGCGTCCCGGTAGCGGGCAAAGCCGGGTTTGTCGGGCTTGCAGGCGAAGGATGAGACGAAATGCGCAATATCACCATTCAGCAACTGATCGGAGATGGCCTCGGCCCATGGAAGCTCTGATCGCAGGACTGGATGGTAACGGAACGCCTTACGTGTCTCAGCAGCCTCAAGCGCGCCATTGCGACATCCGGTGATCAGGCCCATGAGGTGTTCTGGACATCCGAGATAGTCGCTGATGCCTTCCACAATACACTTGGCCTCGACGGGACTGATGGCGGGGGCAATGATCAAATCGGCGAGACCAAGGGCTGCGAGCTGCGGTTCTTCCAAACGGGCTTTTGTGTCGATCAAGAGGATATCGATGCCGCGCGTATCGGCTGCGGCTGCTCCATCTTCAACCTCATCGCGGGTGCGGCATTCAATGAGTTCCAGTTGCGGCGGACGGAATTTGCACGCCGCCATCTGCGTCATCCAGTTTTGCAATGTCGAGGGAAAGCGACCATCGGAACTACCGCCCGCCAGATCGGTGCAGTCCATCACTGCAACCCGCTTGCCCTGCGCCAGAAACCCTGACGCAAGCGCCATCGTGGCAATGGTACGGCCCAAGCCGCCCTTGTTGGCGAAGAGGGTGATAGTGTGCATGGCATATCTCGACAATGACTATAGTAAAAATATGACTATAGTCATTAGACCGATCGTTCAAGTTCTTCAATAAGATTGGAGATGGAACGTAAGAATGCGGCACTCATCAGTTCATTTGCTCGAGCGCTTAAAGCTCGTAGGAAACAAGCGGGGTTGTCGCAGGAAGAGTTTGCACATCGTGTGGACTTGTCGGTCAGCTATGTGTCATTGCTGGAGACCGCGAACCGGCAGCCAACGCTTACGGTGCTGGCAGCCTTGGCCGCCGAATTCGGAGTTTCGTTGGCCGAGTTTGCCGCCGAAATCGAAGGCCAATAATGAAGATTATGTTAAATATGTCAGTACTACTGACTCAAAAACCACTCAAAATCTCTGAGTCTATCCCGTGTTAGATGTATTAGGGTCGTTTATGGGAGAGTGTGGAATCCTGCGGCTTTGTTGCACAAATCGATTGATTGACAGACGTCCCCTTACCCCAGACGGATTTATTCTGTGGCCACGGTTTTGGGGATACCAAGCGCAGTGAAGCCATTGAGGATGGCGGCCCGTATCTGGATCTCTGCGACCTGCCGATCGAAGTCGCGCGCTGAGAGGCGCTGCCCGAGTAATTTCAAGCAATGCATCTTTGTCTCAACGCGGCTTCGGCGATGGTAACCAGTCAAGCGCCGCCACAATGCACGTCCCAGATATTTCGATGATCGCACGGCTTCGTTTCGCGCTCTGGCACCTGGCGTGTCAGCCTTCCAGAGTTTTGCATTCTTGCGTGGTGGGATGACAGCATCTGCATTGCGGGCCGCAATCGCGTCATGGCACTTGCGCGTGTCGAACGCACCGTCCGCAACTTGCAGAACAGATACTTGCACTTTTTGCAAGCATTACCTATATAACCCCATGAACAACAAACACCGCAAAACGCTTGCGACCGTCTTCACAGACCCCGCGTCTGGAACAGTCGAATGGGCAGCAATCGAGAAGCTGCTCATCGCGGCTGGCGCTGACGTTATCGAGGGCAACGGCTCACGGGTGCGCTTCGTGAAAGACAACGAAGTTGAGACGTTCCACCGTCCGCACCCAGCCAAGGAAGCCAAGCGGTATCAAGTGCGGGCTGCCCGTGCATTTTTGGAAAGGATCGGGGTGACACTATGACAAACACCATGACCTACAAAGGATATTCCGCCCGCATCGAATATGATGATGAAGACGGCATCATGATTGGTCAGATTGCTGGTATTCGCGACGGTGTCGGCTTCCACGCTGATAGCGTGGAAGAGTTGAAAGAGGCGTTCCACGAAGCTGTCGATGATTACGTTGAGACCTGCGCCAAGATCGGGAAAGAGCCGCAAAAGCCGTATTCCGGTCGTGTGATGTTCCGCGTCGATCCAGAGGTTCACCGTAAAGCGGCACTGGCGGCAGAGCTGTCAGGCAAAAGCCTGAACCAATGGGCCGAAGAAGTGCTGAACCGCGCGGCTCATGGCGGACAAACAGCATGACCGCGATATCCCCAGAAACATGGTGGGCGGCACTATCCAAACAGGAGCAAAGCCGTCGCAAAGACGAGCTGTCCCGCGAGCTGGAAACGCGCGGGATGGACATTCCCGATAGTGAATACGGCTGGGCAAATGCTGCCTATGAAGCGGAACACGCATGACCAAGGCAGTGCCGTTCCGCGTCCTGTGTAAGCTCTGCAACACCGTTGCCGAGAGCTGGCATTGGTCCCAAGTCCCAGAGGGCCATGCGGAAGGGTTGGCCTCCTGTGAGTGCGGTAAGGTGCAATCGGATTCGATGGGATTGGGGCCGGACAAGGGCCGTATCCTCACAGAAGAACCCGAAGAAAATTGGAAAGTGATCACCGAGGTTTCAATTACACGGCATAGAGACGATACTTGAAATGTGAAATCGACGAAAACAAGGAACTAGAATGAAGTACCAACTAATATCATGCGCTTTAATCGCAGCAGGGGCTTTAAGTGCATGTCAGCAAACAACAACCACCCAACCAGTAACTTCGGCTCGTGACGCTTGTGGTGCGGCTCAATATCAAAACTTGGTTGGCGGCCCTTCTTCTGCTGTGCGAGGTCTAGATATTCCAAGCGATTCTCGGCATTATGGCAGTGAAGAAAGAACTGCCACCAACAACCCTTCCCGGTTGAACTTTGTACATAGCGGTACAGCGTTTGAATCCGTTACCAATCCAAATTCAACCGTAGTTCGAGTGTTCTGCGGATAACGCCACATCCCGCCTGAAAAATCCACAATCGCTCGATACTTGACGTCTCGCTCATGTGGGCTTTTCAGGCTCGCGGCCGGGTCTTCTTGGCAACCAGGCGTTTGCATCAACGCACCAAAGCCCGAATAGTCTTCCCCGTGTTTGTCAATTCCCACGATAGGCTTGTTTCTCACGTAAGCGTACAAGTTTAGATTTGAGGGTTCCGACACTCCTCCTGCGCTACGCAATTGGCCCAGATCATCAATGCTCATTGAAGAAACTGGCAGGTACTCTTGAAGAATCGGATCAGGGCTTTGCCACACTGACGTCCGCGGATCGTAATACCGCGCGCCAAAGTAATAGAGCCCGGTTTGTTCATCCAGCTCCTTGCCGGTGAACAGATACGGCGTCCTTTGGGTGTTAGAGCTTTCCTCAACCCAGGTCTCACCAAACGGGAAGTATTCCAGATGCTGGAAAATCTCGCCGTCGATATCCGTTAGGCCTAGCTGGCCCGAAGCTGCATATTTGGGCTTTTGTGAGAACATATTGAGAACGAAAGGCTGATTGACGGCCAGACCTGATGTTGGATGATGCTTGCGTCTGGAGGGGTCATGACAGAGCAAGCATTTGCCTCGGTATGGGGGCTTTCGTACTCGGATTTTGAATTTTTAGACCGGTTTGGGGCTTTGTTGCATAAATTGCTTGAGAGGATTCATGTTGCGAATCCAGTGTGCTAG
>CAKMYZ010000043.1 GCA_929200255.1 uncultured Alphaproteobacteria bacterium
GAGCCGCCATTCGCCGCAAGCGCGAAATCTACGTTTGGGCGAACTCACAGATCGCGGACATTCCAGACTTTGACGCTTTCTTTGTTAACGGCTGCTTCCAGAGTTTGGCGGCCGCGCGTTTGTTAAGTGCTGCATTGAACAGCGGTACCATACCATCGAGGAAAATCACGGTCTCGGACCCTTAGACCGTGGTTTTTCTAACTGCATCGACGAATCTTTTGACGGTGTCTGAATTTCCCGATTTGCGAAATGCAACGTATAGGTCAATGAGGTTTTCACATGGCTCAAATGGGACGAAGGAAACACCTAAGGGGGCGATATTCCGGACCCAAGCAGGTGCCAATGCGATTCCGAGGCCCTGAGCTACAAACTGCAACATTGTGGACTTATCAATAATCTCACAGACAATGTTGGGCTGCGCGCCTATTCGGCGAAAGCCGCTCCATAATGCTTCGTGCAAGATTGGGCGTGCGTGTTTGGGGTAGCCCACGATCGGTTGGTCGACGATATCGGACGCCGATAGAGACACAGAGCTTGAAAGAGGGTTTGTATCCGCAAGAACCACCAAAACCGGCTGCCGGTGAAGCAGTTCACTGGTGATGAAATCGTCTTGCTGCGGCGTTCTGACAAAGGCCACATCGGTGCGATGGCCAATCAACTCTTGCGAATGTTGTTCAGAAGATGAGGTTTCCAGTACCTGCACGTGAACCTTCGGGTCCGTCCTGCGAAAAGCTAGCAGAGCTTTGGGCAGCAGCATCGAAATCGCCTCATCTACCCCGCTCACACGGATGTGGCGTAGGTCAGACTCGGCGGTGTGGCGAACATTTGAGACCGCCCTTTCGATATCGGCAAGTATCCTTTTGGCATCCTGGACGAACTCTGACCCAGCTTGGGTCAGGCTGACCTGCCGTGTCGTTCTGAAAAACAGTCGCGCACCAAGTTCATGTTCCAACGCAGAGACCCGTTCAGAAAGAGCCGATTGGCTTAGCCCCAAACGTTCGCCTGCTCGCCGGAAGTGAAGTTCTTCCGCCACGGCGACGAAGCATTCCAGCTGTCTGATATCCAATCTGTGTTCCCTTATTGGTCTATTTGATGACGCTGACCCGCATCTGGCTTTTCAATCCCGCCTCATAGTCTCGGATCGCACCTGCATGTTCTAACGAGTCTAGCGTATCATCGCGACCTCGGATCAGCGCTGTTTGTGTCGCGGCGTCCATCTCGAATGGCGCGCGAATGTCACCAGCTGTGATCGTGCGGCCACTAAGGTCGATTGTTATCTCGGCACCGTTGCCTGCGGCCTGCAAAAGCAAGTCCCGCGTCTCCGGCGAGACAATCGGCAATGCCAAACCGTTTTTGCGGGCATTGTCGTAGAAAATACCGGCGAAACTTGTGCCGATGCAGGCATCAATCCCAAGTTGGCGCATACCCCAGACAGCATGTTCGCGACTGGACCCACAGCCGAAATTGTCGCCGACAACCAAAATATTGGCCTGCGTCCAAGGTGCTTTGTTCAAGATAAAGTCTGGGCGAGGACCCCCAGCATTGTCAAAGCGCAAATCGGCGAATGTGCCATCCGCCAATCCTTCGCGGGTGATCGTGATCAGAAACCGCTTGGGCATGATCACATCAGTATCGACATTGGCCAGCGGCAAAGGTGCTGCGATCCCTTTGATCATCTTTTTCATCTGTTGGTCTTTCATTTGAAATTTCGCACATCTGCCAGATGCCCCGCGACAGAAGCCGCCGCGACCATTGCAGGTGACATAAGGTGCGTGCGTGCGCCGCGACCCTGTCGGCCTTCGAAATTTCGGTTGGTGGATGATGCGACGCGTTCACCATCCATGGCGATGTCGTCGTTCATTGCAAGGCACATGGAACAGCCCGCCTCGGGTCGCCATTCAAAACCTGCAGCCTCAAAGATCGCGCGCAGGCCTTCGGCTTCGGCTTTGATCCGTGTCATGGCAGAGCCGGGCACGACGATGGCTTCGACGCCCACCGCGACCTTCCTACCTTCGAGTATCTTGGCCGCCTCGCGCAGGTCTTCAATCCGGCTGTTGGTGCAAGAACCGATAAAGGCCGTGTCGATTGCGATCGACTGGGCTGACTGCCCCTCGGTTAGCCCCATGTAATTCAACGACCGCGCCAAAGCGGCCTTGGCTTTCGGCGAGACATAGTCGGACGCGACCGGCACATGTGCAGTGATCGGCACCGATTGATCCGGGCTGGTGCCCCATGTGACCAGCGGTTCGATATCGCCCCCTGCTATTGCGACCTCATTGTCAAAGACGGCCTCGGGGTCGCTGTGCCAACTCTCCCCGTAGAACGCAAACCGACCGCTATGAGAGTGGCCTTGCAATGCCGCTTCGGTGACCTCATCCGCTGCGATCAAAGCCGCACGCGCGCCTAACTCAACCGCCATATTGCAAACGGTCATGCGTCCGGCCATGTCGAGGTGGCGAACGGCGGAACCTGCAAACTCCACCGCAAATCCATTGGCCCCGCCAGCGCCCACGACTTGCACGACTTTCATGATGATGTCTTTCGCCGTCACGCCGGGTGCGGTTTCGCCGTCGATCAAAACACGCATCGTTTTCATACGTTTGTAGCGTAGCGTTTGGGTTGCCAGAACATGTTCCACTTCCGAGGTGCCGATGCCAAACCCCAGCGCGCCGTATGCGCCATAGGTTGTCGTGTGGCTGTCACCGCAGGCAATTAACATGCCGGGTATGACCAACCCCTGTTCGGGAACCACGACGTGTTCAATGCCCTGTCGCGGGTCGCCCAGACCATAAAAAGCGATGTCGTGCTTGGTGCAATTGGATTCCAGATTGTCGATTAGGAGCTTGGAAGCCTTATCATGCGGTTCATTGCTGCGGGTTGCGTTCACATGATCGACCACGGCAAGATGCGCCTCGGTCCGCCAAACGTCCAAGCCCTTTGCGTCGAGCCCCGAGAAGGCTTGCGGGCTGGTGTATTCATTCATGATGTGGAAATCGACATAGATCAGCATGTCGCCATCTGGCAGATCGCACACCTTATGGGCGTCGACCAGTTTGTCATAAAGTGTCCGGCTCATGCGGTTGCCTTTGCGTGAATTGGGTTGCGGGCAAAGAAATCCGACATGCGCGCAGCTATGTCATCCGGGATTTCTTCGGCCATGTAATGTGTGGTGTCGAGCGCTTCGCCCTCAACCCTTTCAGCCCGCTGTCGCCATAGGGCAAGCGCGTCAAAGCACGTCTCAATCACGCCACGTTTCGCCCAAAGGGTCAAAACGGGCATGCGAAGTTTGCGGCCCTGATCCGCATCATCATGTGCGATGTCGATCGTGGCGGCGGCCCGATAGTCTTCACAGCTTGCATGAATAGCGTCGGGGTCTGCGAAGGCACTTAGGTATTCTGCCAAAGCTTCAGGTGAAAACGGATTATCGCCGCGTGCCTGATTGAAGCATTTCAGTTTCCAGAACCCTTCAGGATCTGCACCGATCATGCGTTCAGGTAGCGGGCTAGGCTGTGTCAGAAAGAACCAGTGCCAGTATGCCTGTGCGAATCCGGCGCTTGTCCCGGCATACATTTCACGGGTCGGAGCGATGTCGAGCAATGCCATGGCTGAGACGCGGTCAGGATGGTCCAGACCCAACCGATGCGCGACCCGCGCACCGCGATCATGGGCACCAACAAGAAACCGCTCGTGGCCCAAGCGCCGCATGACAGCGACGATGTCGTTCGCCATAGCCCGCTTTGCATAAGGCGCGTGTGCTGCATCGGACGCTGGCTTGTCAGACCGACCGTAGCCGCGCAGATCAGGGCAAATAACCTGAAACGTACGGGCCAGAATGGGGGCCACACCGTGCCACATGGCGGACGTCTGCGGATACCCATGCAATAGAACAAGCGGCGGCGCACCGACAGGTCCTGCGCGGCGGAGGAACAGGGTCGCACCATCGCCTACGATACGCTCTTCCACGAAGTCCTTGAACATTTCGATCCCCCTGAGGACATGAATTTTTATCCACTATCTCAGATTAAATCAAAAGGTTTAATCGGCAAAACTGATCAGTAATGCCGACTAATCCTCATGTGAAACCTCGATAGTCTTTAACGACATTTGCAGCATCGCATGGTGCCGCGAACCGGATCAGAGGAGGATACCATGAAATTTCTGCTAACCACTGCACTATCCCTGACATTGGCGACAAGTGCTTCGTCAGCTTTCGCGGCTTGCGACGAAGGCGAGATCGTCATCAAGTTCAGCCACGTCACGAACACAGACAAGCACCCCAAGGGCATCGCGGCCACTTTGCTGGCCGAGCGCGTCAACACCGAGATGGACGGAACAGCCTGTATGGAGGTTTTTCCGAACTCCACCCTTTATGATGACAACAAGGTGCTAGAGGCGCTACTGCAGGGTGACGTTCAACTCGCCGCACCGTCGCTGTCAAAGTTTGAAAAATTCACCAAGCAATTCCGTATTTTCGACCTGCCTTTCATGTTTGAAGACATCGAGGCTGTTGATGCGTTTCAAGCATCTGAGGCTGGGCAGGCACTGCTAGACAGCATGCAGAACCGAGGTCTTCAGGGTCTGACCTTCTGGCACAATGGCATGAAGCAAATGTCCGCCAATGTTCCTTTAATGTCACCAGCAGACGCTGACGGGCTCAAGTTCCGCGTGATGTCATCCGACGTTCTTGTCGCGCAGATGGAAGCGATCGGTGGCGCGCCGCAAAAGATGGCCTTCTCAGAGGTCTATGGCGCACTTCAACAAGGCGTTGTCGACGGCCAAGAGAACGTTTGGTCCAACATCTATGGCAAAAAGTTCTTCGAGGTTCAGGATGGCATTACCGAAACCAACCACGGTGTTATCGACTATTTGGTCGTGACGAATGTCGATTGGCTTGAAGGCTTGGATGCCGATGTCCGTGACCAATTCTTGACGATCTTGGATGAAGTCACAGAGCTTCGAAACGCAGAGTCCTTTGCGGTGAACCAGGCCAATCGTCAGGCCATCATCGATGCCGGTGGCGAGGTGCGCACCCTCACAGCAGAAGAACGTTTGGCGTGGGTCAATGCGATGAAACCGGTTTGGGAGCAATTCTCTGACGACGTCGGCCAAGACATGATCGACGCGGCACAGTCGTTCAACGGCGGCACCTAAATCAGAAGTAGCCGAGGGCGGTTGATCTGCCCTCGGCACGCAAAGGGAGGTCCGACATGGATCACACGAGATCGTTCATTGATCGGATAGAAGAGACCCTAATTGCGGGCATCCTTGGCGTGATGACATTAATCACATTCGCCAATGTCGTCATGCGATACGGCTTCAATCAGAATATTCTTTGGGCGTTGGAGCTGACCGTCTTTTTGTTCGGTTGGCTCGTTCTACTCGGTGCATCCTATGCGGTCAAGAAAGGCGCGCATTTGGGCGTCGACATCGTCATCAATGCACTGACACCAAAACCACGTCGCATGATGGGGCTGGCTGCGGTTGCCGTCTGTATCGCTTTTAGCTTTCTAATGTTGAAAGGCGCATGGGACTACTGGGCCAACTTCGCGAACCTTCCTGGCACCGATGGGCGCTGGTTCCCGCTTGGGTTTGAGGAGAGCTTCCGCGGCAAGGGATGGTACGAGGTCAATGACATCCCGCATCCCGCTGTTTTGGGCTGGATGGAAACCGTGTTCAACGACGGCCAAAGCTACGAAAAAATCCCCCGCCTGCTGCCCTACGTTGTTCTGCCATTATCAATGGCGCTGTTACTTTTGCGCTTTGTCCAAGCTGGCTGGGCGCTTTGGTCTGGCAAAACCGACCGCGTTGTGGCCAGCCACGAGGTTGAAGACGAAATTCAAGAAATCCGCGAACAGAGGCAGGGAGAAAGCTAATGGAAGTCGCACTTCTCTTTTCAATGGTCATCGGCCTCATGCTGATCGGTGTTCCGATTGCCATTTCGCTTGGCATGTCATCGGTTCTTTTTCTGTTGGTCTATTCAGACAGCTCACTGGCATCAGTGGCACAAACCCTATTCAGCGCGTTTGAGGGGCACTATACCCTGCTCGCTATCCCGTTCTTTATATTAGCGTCTTCCTTCATGACGACAGGCGGCGTTGCCCAACGGATCATTCGGTTCTCAATTGCCTGTGTCGGGCACCTGCCCGGTGGGCTGGCAATTGCTGGCGTTTTCGCCTGTATGCTGTTTGCGGCTCTTTCAGGATCTTCGCCTGCGACTGTTGTGGCAATCGGAACCATCGTGATCGGAGGTATGCGACAGGTCGGGTATACCAAAGACTTTGCCGCAGGCGTCATCTGTACAGCAGGGACATTGGGTATCTTGATCCCACCGTCCATCGTGATGGTGGTCTATGCTGCGTCGGTTGAGGTTTCAGTCGGTCGTATGTTTCTGGCTGGGGTCATCCCCGGATTGCTAGCCGGTTTCATGCTGATGACGACCATTTATGTCATCGCAAGAATTAAGAATTTGCCCAAGGGTGAGTGGCAGGGTTGGGGCGAAATCCTCGCCTCTGGCCGCGAGGCGGGCTGGGGACTTTTCCTGATCGTCATCATCCTTGGCGGCATCTACGGGGGCATTTTTACCCCAACCGAAGCGGCCGCAGTCGCCGCAGTCTATGCGTTCTTCATCGCGACGTTCGTCTACAAGGATATGGGGCCACTCGCAGATAGACAGCCACGTAGTCTTTCCGCTGCAGCGGTGAACGAAACCCCCGGCAGCATTCCGTTGCGGAGCCGCCCATGGGCCATCGTGACCGCGTTTTTCCATCCAGATACACAACGCACTTTGTTCGATGCCGGCAAGCTGACAGTCACGTTGCTGTTCGTGATCGCAAACGCGCTTATCTTGAAGCACGTTCTAACAGACGAACAAATCCCACAACATATCGCCAATGCGATGCTTTCTGCGGGCTTCGGGCCGGTTATGTTCTTGATAGTCGTCAACATCATCCTGTTGATCGGCGGCCAGTTCATGGAACCGTCGGGACTGCTGGTGATCGTAGCGCCACTGGTGTTCCCAATCGCGATCGAGCTTGGCATTGATCCGATCCATCTCGGCATCATCATGGTCGTCAATATGGAGATCGGTATGATTACACCTCCGGTTGGACTGAACCTCTTTGTTACCTCCGGTGTCGCCGGTATGCCAATGATGAGCGTAGTGCGTGCGGCACTACCATTCCTCGCGGTGCTCTTTGTTTTCTTGATCCTGGTGACCTATGTGCCGTGGATTTCGACCATACTGCCAAATACGTTCATGGGGCCAGAAATCATCACGAACTAGATGTAGCAATGCGAGCAAAAAACGGCGGTGTCAGTTTTGGCATCGCCGCTTTTCTTCTAACTTTTGCGAAACCGAACTTTCCGTCTTCGCCAAGCGAAGCAGCCATTCATACAAGTTGCAGCATTGGTCAATATGGGCTCGAACCGGACATGCGGCAGCGCAACGAAATAATTGATTTCGAAGAAGTTTCAATGTCGGCTTCAGGTGGTTCAGCATGAAAGGCTCCTCCTTTCCGGCGGTCTGAAAAAAAATTTATTCCCGAACATGGAGACGAGCCCGCGCTTTGGTGCGCGGGCGACAAATTCCAATCGACTGAACAGGGGCTCAACGGGCCTTTGGCCCGCTCACCCCGATCCAGACATCATTCCTTTTGTTTGGTCCGCCCAACATCCCTGACCGTGGCGGTCAACCTTAGTCCATCCCCAAAATCAGCCACCAACTTCCCCTGTCTCGCGAGCGAGCCATTCCTCGCGCGCAAATTGGCGTTCGATTTTGGCGCAGACATTTT
>CAKMYZ010000044.1 GCA_929200255.1 uncultured Alphaproteobacteria bacterium
AACTCTCTCTTAAGTTAAGCTGCCATTGGTTCCAAAAACCCTGACGACGGACACACTGAGCGACCATGTGACCGCTGTGGAAGCTGGCTCGGAGAGACAGTTCGCAGCTTCAGGCCGCAGGGAAAACAGGGCAGGAGGGCTTCGCCTAAGGCGCGGTCCCGATGTCACAGGCAACGGGATTTGCCCAGTATAAGAACGTAACAAATTGCTTTGAATCTAAAAAATGGACTATGTAGCTGCCGCACTGCCGCAAGGCGGCTTTGAGCCCTCTTTGACCGATGCTGCACGGTGTTCGAATGGCAGCTTCCGAGACGCTATTTTGACTGCGCCTTCAAGAAATTGACCAGCAGCCTGAGACATTCAACCCGTTTGTTTTGCTCTGGATAGTAGATGTAAAACGGCGGCAGGTCTTTGACGTATGGTTCAAGCAGCAGTTCCAAGTCACCTGTCTTAAGATGATCTTCCATCGTGACCCGCATGGACCATCCAATGCCATGTCCGTCACGGGCCGCTTGAATGACACCAGCAGCGGAGTCGAATGTCATCCGCGCAGGTGGGTCGATGCGAATGTCTTGCCCATCCTCATGCACCCACCATTCACGCAGATTGCCCGACGTCGGGTGCCTGTGTCTAATACATTGGTGTTCGAGCAGGTCACGCGGACGCTTTGGAACACCATGCGTTTGCAAGTATGAAGGTGCCGCAAAGAACGCCGATTTAATTGGCGGGGTGATGCGCAGCGCGATCATGTCTTGGGTCAATACGTCGCCCATGCGGATACCGCCGTGAAACCCTTGGCGGACAATATCCACCAGTTCCTCGTTCCATGAAATGTCCAGATTGATGCCCGGCTGTGCGGCAAGGAATGCGTCCAAGATCGGCGCTAGGGCCGCAATGTAGGCCCCCCGTGATAAGCTAAGGCGCAATGTCCCCGTGGTGGACTGTGCCATCTCAACTGTCTTCTTGATCGCATAAGCCAGATCGCGGTGTGCGGGGGCTGCGGCGTCATACAGCACCTTCCCAGCATCTGTCAGCTCGACACTGCGGGTCGTGCGATGCAACAAGGCGATCCCCAGCCGGTCCTCTAATGACTTGAGTTGCAATGTCACGGCGGGCGCACCCACACCGAGGGCATCGGCTGCGGCCCGCATTGATCCTTCGCGAACGATGGTCAGAAAAACTTCTATGCCATGAGTGGGTAGGCGCTCCATTATTTAGATGTATCAAATAATGGATTTATTTTGCAATGCATACTCATACTCAAGTCTCTACGGTATTGCTGGCAAACCGAAGATGCAAAGGACGAAGACCGAGTTGAATAACAGCGTTGAAGCCCGTCCGCATAACCTCTTCCTTGGCATCTTTTTGATCGTGGTTGCGGCGCTCATGATCTCGATCCAAGATGTTGTGTTCAAGCTGTTCAGTGGCGAGCTGACGCTTTGGCAGATTTTTGCCCTGCGCGGATTTATTGCCATTCCGATGCTCTTGGCGGTTTTACGGGTGCGCGGCGCGTCGCAAGGCGTATTGCGTGCCGCATTGGGAAAATGGGCCCTTTTGCGGTCGGTGTTCATCACAACCACGTTCCTTGCTTTTTATGGGGCCGTCCCGTTTCTGAGCCTATCGACAGTTGGTGCCGCCAATTATATCGCCCCGATCTTCGTCACGTTACTGTCCGCATATGCGATCAAGGAACCTGTCGGGCCGCTTGGCTGGCTGGGGGTTGTGCTTGGATTCGCGGGTGTCGTGGTCTTGTTGCAACCCGGCACAGACGCATTCTCGCCTTGGACCCTTTTGCCAATAATCGGCGCGGCCTTCTATGCTTTGGCGCATATCACGACACGCACAAAATGCCAAAATGTGCCGGTGGCGGCCCTGTCTCTGTCGCAGAATGTCGTCATGTTATCGGCTGGCCTCGTTATCAGTGTGCTCCTGTTTTTACTCCAACCACATGGCGAAATCGCTCAGGCATACCCCTACATTTTTGGTGTTTGGTCGGAGGTCGGATTAACGGATTGGCTAGTCCTCGCGCTGCTCGCAGGCTTTGCAATCGTAATCGGTATGATGCTGGCCGGGGCCTACCAAGCGGCACCACCCGCCATCGTTTCGACCTTCGAGTACAGCTATCTGGTGTTTGTCGCTGTTTGGGACATTTTGTTTTTCGGGATCGCGCCCACTATCGCGTCAGTCTCAGGTATGGCCCTGATCGTCATCGCAGGAATGCTGGTCATTCGCCGCAAAGGTGGGGTCAGTTGCGGATAGGGGCGGAATCCTGCGCTAAGGCCGCGCGCCTCTCTGCGGTGCGGAAAATGGCGGCTGTGAGCCCATTCTGTCGATTGCTGGATCTCGTCTGAAAGGCCGGTTTCTTGCGTTCTCCTGACACTGGCATTTTCTTCAAATTTGGATGACGGGCTATTTCCACGGCGGAACCGACAGGTAGGATACGAGCTTTTCGAGAGCGCATTCAACGCGGGCGGTGCGGAGTGTTCGCGGGCTGACAAGCGCGGTGATGTCAGCATCCGGCAGGGCAAAATCCAGCAGTACCCGTTCAAGTATACCGTCTTTCAACTCGCTCGCGACACTCCATTCCGATCGAAACACGATGCCAAGCCCCTGCACGGCCCAGGATTTGACCACTTCGCCGTCGTTGCTGGCGAAAGCCGGGTGTATTCGGACCGAGCTTTGTACCCCATCGGGCCCGGTAAATCCTAACAGGCTGACATCGGCCTGATCTTCGCGGATCACGCCGCAAGCATGATCGCGCAGGTCTGCGATCTGCAGCGGCCTGCCGTGGCGGGCGAGATATTCCGGTGATGCACACAGGAAGCGCTGATTAGAGGCGAGTTTGCGTTGTACCAAAGTCGAATCTGCCAACTTTCCGATATGAATGATCAGATCCCAGTTTTCCGTGCCAGCGGCACTGTAGGGATCGTCGCTCAGAATCAGATCGGGGGCGATGCCGGGGAACGTGCAGGCAAGTTCCGCGATCATCGGAGCAACGTGGATGCGTCCAAACCCGAACGGAGCGATAATTTGAAGCGGTCCGCTGACCTCTCCGCGCCGCGAGGCCATGTCTTCGTTAAGATTGTCCAGATCGTGCAGGATCGCCCCGGCCCGCCGGGCCAGTGTCTCCCCCTCGGCTGTCAAGGTCAGCCGCCCCCTGCCGCGTTCAACAAGGCGAAGCCCAAGTCGGGATTCAATCTGAGTAAGCCGTTGCGAGACCGCCGACGGGGTCACGTCCAGTGCCCTTGCCGCTGCCGCCAGCGTTGGCGATCTGGCAAGGGTCGAGAAGAAGCGAAGATCAGGTGTTTCCAACATTAAGCCTACCTTAATCCAAGATGAAATTCGCGTTAATAGAAATTATGCCCAAGAAAGTGTATCCCGGTGGGAACAACGACCGGATCCCTCATGACTGCCACTGACTCACGTCTTCACGACCTGCAAACCCCCGCTCTGGTGCTTGATAAGGCGCGGATGATGCGCAACATCCATCGCTTGGCCACATGTATCAGGGCTAAGGGCGCCGCTCTGCGTCCGCACCTGAAGACCGTGAAGTCGACCGAGATTGCCAGTCGCCTGCTCGCAGACGGCCTGGGCCCGGCCACTGTGTCGACACTGGCCGAGGCCGAGGTCTTTGCCGGTATCGGCGTGCGCGACATCACCTATGCCGTGGGGATCACCCCGCAAAAGCTTGACCGGGTCGCTGCGATCCGCTCCAGGGGCTGCGATTTGTCAGTCATTCTGGACAGCCCGGAACAGGCGCATGCCGTGGCAGAGGCCTCGGATCGGCTGGGAATGACGATCCCTGCGCTGATCGAGCTGGACTGCGACGGGCACCGCAGCGGTGTTGCCCCGGGCGATCCGGCGCTGGTTGAAATCGGGCACCTCTTGCACGACAGCGCGGCCGAGCTGCGCGGCGTGCTGACCCATGCAGGTGAAAGCTATGAGGTCTATGGTCGGGAAGCCCATGCCGTTTTTGCCGAACAGGAACGCCAGGCCGCGGTTGCATCCGCCGAGATGCTGCGCAATGCTGACCTGCCTTGCCCGGTGGTATCCATTGGCTCGACGCCCACAGCGCACGCAATTAAGAACCTCGACGGCATCACCGAGGTCCGTGCCGGGGTCTACGCGTTCTTTGATCTGGTCCAAGCTGGGATCGGGGTATGCAAACTGGATGATATCGCGCTGTCGGTCCTGACCACCGTGATCGGGCATCAACGCGACAAGGGGTGGATCATCACTGATGCGGGTTGGATGGCCATGTCGCGGGATCACGGCACGATGGGGCAGAAAATTGATCAGGGATATGGCGTGGTCTGTGATGAGGTGGGCAATGTGATCCCCGATCTGATTGTGATCAAGGCCAATCAGGAACATGGGATCATCGCACCGCGTCCCGGCAGCGACGCGGCACTGCCCGACCTGCCGCTGGGCACTACGCTGCGCATCCTGCCCAACCACGCCTGCGCCACGGCTGCGCAGTTCAGTGAGTACAACGTGATTCCCTCGGAGCCGGGCGCAACTTTGCTGAAATGGCCCCGGTTCGGAGGCTGGTAGGAGAAACACATGCAATATATTCCCGAAGAGGTCTCGGCCGGGCTTGCCTCACACGAGATGGCCTATGACGCGGTCAAGGCTGCCCTGATCGCGGCCAGCGAAACCGCAACGATCTTTCCCGTAGTGCTGAGCCATGGCAGTGATCCATCCAATACCTACGCGGTCAAATCCTCCGCAGTGGCTGATCTGGCTGGGCTCAAGGTCGGCTCCTACTGGCCGGGCAACGAGGCACAGGGACAGCCTCGGCACAATTCGATCATCCTCTTGTTCGACCAAAGCTGTGGCCGTATTGGCGCGGCAGTCGAGGCGGGCAAGCTCAACGCCTATCGCACCGCGGCCGCCGACGCTGTGGCGGCGGACGTGCTGGCAAGGGCCGACGCAGCGACGCTTGCTATTTTCGGCGCGGGGCATCAGGCCGAATACGAGGTCCGCGCGCTGGCTCGCATCCGCGATCTGAGCCGGGTGATGGTGGTTACCCGCAACTCCGAAAAAGGGGCCGCCTTTGTTGGTGCACTTCTGGATGAAGGCATCCCTGCCGAACTGGCCGAGTCTGAGCCCGCCTGCCGCGCCGCCGACATCATCGTCACCGCAACCCCGGCCATCGCGCCCTTGTTCGAGACCGATTGGGTGCAACCCGGCACACATGTCGCCTCGATGGGCTCAGATTCGACCGGCAAACAGGAGCTACCACCCACCCTGTTCGATCGTGCCCGCCTGTTCTGCGACCTGCCCGCTCAGTCCCGTGTGATTGGCGAGTTTCAGCACGCCACAAGCGAAACCACTCTGACTGCTGTCGGCGATGTTCTGGCAGGTCGCGCCAAAGGTCGCCACAACGCTGCGGACATCACCGTTTTCGACAGCTCCGGCCTGTCCGTGCAAGACCTCTATGTCGCTCAGGCTGTGCTTGAACGGTTTGGTCGCTGACAATGTCGGGTGTTCAGTTTTCATGATGATGGCAGACATTGAACCAAAGGCTGCCAACGACGGTTTCGTCCGCCTTGCAGATATTGATCGGTCGCGCATGACCTCTATCCACTCGCATTGTACACGGCAGATTTGAGGTCAAGACCGCGATGTTACCCGGTCTGCGTAGGTCATTTCATATTTGTGCCTGTCAAGATACAGGATCACGAGTTCTCCATATGGCAGCCCACCTGTTGATCCTTGCTGCAAGCACGCTAAATGTCCCGCATGCCCTATGAATGGTCCCCCGAACCGCCCCACAAAACACCGGATTGGCAGCTGAGCCTCTGGCCCTACCGGTCGCTTTTGCGAAAGGACTTTGTGCTCTTCCTCGGAGCAACGGCAGTGCTGGTGGCACTGCCGCTGATCACACTGCTCGGGCAGGCTGTATTTTGGGGGCTCTTCCCTTTCTTTGCATTGATGATCGCAAGTGTCTGGTATGCGCTGCGCGTCAGCTACCGCCGCGGCGAAGTGCTGGAAGAACTGAAAGTAAATGAAACAACCGCGCATCTGACACGCCACAACCCCAAAGGTGACGTGCAAGAATGGGAAGCCAACCGCTATTGGGTGACCGTGCACCTGTACCCAAAGGGCGGGCCGGTTGAAAACTATATCACGCTGCGCGGCGGTGGCCGCGAGGTTGAGATTGGGGCGTTTCTGGATGCCACAGAACGGTTGGTGCTTTATGATGACTTGAAACGTGCGATGCGGTGAATTTGATAAAGTGATTGGCCGCTATGCGGACTTAGCTGCCGTTGCACGGAAACGTGGTTGTAGCTATTCAGAGACACATAAACATTGGTGCGTTTGAGCTATTTGTTATATCTGAGGAACCGCGGGTGCAAAGCTTCCAACCAAACGACTTTGATAGAACGGTTATCATTGGCAACACCGCATCTGGTAAAAGTTGGCTTTCAAAAAGGCTCGGGAACAAACTGTCATTGAGTGTTGTCGACCTTGACCAAATACGCTGGGTTGATGGGGACTACGGCCGCAAAGAATCCGTGCCGGTCGCTATCGCAAAAACATCAGAAAAGGCACAGCAGGAACAATGGGTTATTGAAGGCGTCTATGGATGGTTGGTCAACCCAATCATTGATCGCGCCACTTGTCTAATCTGGACCGATATTCCTTGGTCCGAAGGTCGCAGGAACCTGTTTGCGAGAGAGACAGCGCGTAGGTTGAGCTACTCCCCGATGTTTGGACAGGTTTTGGCGTAAATTAAGCTACTTTTTG
>CAKMYZ010000045.1 GCA_929200255.1 uncultured Alphaproteobacteria bacterium
CCAATGTTAACGTGCGGCTTCGTGCGTTCAAACTTTTCCTTTGCCATCGTGGGGCTCCTTCAAATTTTGTATTGGGCGGTGGGTTGCACCCACCCTACGGGGATGGTGGTAGGGCGGGTTATTCCCGCCGCACCGCTTATGCGTATTTCGCCTGGATCTCTTCCGAGATGTTGCTTGGCACTGGCTCGTAGTGGTCAAACTGCATCGTAAACTGCGCACGGCCCGAAGACATTGAACGCAATGTGTTGATGTAGCCGAACATGTTCGCCAACGGCACCATTGCGTCGATTGCAATAGCGTTACCGCGTGTGTCCTGACCTTGAACCTGACCCCGACGTGATGTCAGGTCACCGATGATACCACCCGTGTATTCGTCAGGTGTGATCACCTCGACCTTCATGATCGGTTCGAGCAGCTTCGCGCCAGCTTTGCGCATGCCTTCACGCATACACATACGGGCTGCGATCTCAAACGCCATGATGGATGAGTCAACATCGTGGAACTTACCGTCGATCAAAGCCACCTTGAAGTCGATCACGGGGAAACCGGCCAATGGGCCGTTATCCATGACAGACAGGATGCCCTTTTCAACACCGGGAATGTACTCCTTCGGTACAGCACCACCAACGATGCGGGACTCGAACGAATAACCTTCGCCGGGCTCTGTCGGAGAAATGATCATCTTCACTTCGCCGAACTGACCAGAACCACCAGACTGCTTCTTGTGGGTATAGGTGTGCTCAACTTCGTGGCCGATTGTTTCACGGTAGGCCACTTGAGGCGCACCGATGTTGGCTTCGACTTTGAATTCACGTTTCATGCGGTCGACAAGAATGTCGAGGTGCAATTCGCCCATACCCTTCATGATGGTCTGACCGGATTCCAGATCAGTTTCCACACGGAAGGATGGATCCTCAGCAGACAGACGCTGCAAGGCGATGCCCATCTTTTCCTGATCACCCTTTGTCTTTGGCTCAACGGCGATCTCGATCACTGGATCAGGGAACGTCATTGTTTCCAGAACAACAGGCTCTGCAACAGAACACAATGTGTCACCAGTTGTTGTGTCCTTCAGGCCGCCCAGCGCAATGATGTCGCCAGAGAACGCTTCCGAGATTTCGTCACGGTCGTTGGAGTGCATGATCATCATGCGGCCAACACGTTCTTTCTTACCTTTGGTAGAGTTCAGGAACGTATCGCCCTTCTCGAGCTTACCGGAGTAGATCCGCGTGAATGTCAGCGAGCCAACAAACGGGTCATTCCAGATTTTAAACGCCAACGCAGAGAACGCCATGTCATCGTCCGCACGGCGGGCAATGTCACGAACTTCGTCTTCGTCGCCGGGCTTAAAGCCCATGTAGTCGACCACGTCGAGCGGGCTTGGCAGATAGTCAACAACAGCGTTCAACAGTGGCTGAACACCTTTGTTCTTAAATGCAGACCCTCCCAAAACAGGGACGAACGCCATGCTCAGTGTCGCTTTGCGGATCAATTCGCGCAGCTTTGCAACACTTGGCTCGTTACCTTCCAGATACGCTTCCATTGCGTCGTCGTCTTGCTCAACCGCGCCTTCGATCAACTTCTCGCGCCACTCAGCGGCGAGGTCCTGCAGGCTTTCACGAATGGGGGCTTTGACCCAAGACGCGCCAAGGTCTTCACCCTGCCACAACCACTCTTCCATAGTGACAAGGTCAACCAAGCCTTCCAGCTCTGTTTCTGCACCGATTGGGAATGCGATTGGCAGTGCGCGTGCGCCTGTGCGGTCTTCGACCATTTCAACACACTTGAAGAAGTCTGCGCCGATTTTGTCCATCTTGTTGACAAAAACCATACGCGGAACTTTGTACCGGTCAGCCTGACGCCAAACAGTTTCTGTTTGCGGCTCAACACCAGCATTGGCGTCAAGAACACAAACCGCGCCATCAAGCACAGCCAAAGAACGCTCAACTTCAATTGTGAAGTCAACGTGGCCGGGTGTGTCAATGATGTTCAGGCGGTGCTTTGGGCTGTCAGCAGTTTCACCATCTTCTGTGCGTTCCCAAAAAGTGGTTGTTGCAGCAGATGTAATGGTAATGCCGCGCTCTTGCTCTTGCTCCATGTGGTCCATGGTCGCTGCGCCATCGTGTACTTCGCCGATGTTATGCTCTTTACCTGTGTAATACAGGATACGCTCGGAGCATGTGGTCTTACCCGCATCGATGTGGGCCATGATACCAAAGTTACGGTATAGTTCGAGGGGATACTCGCGTGCCATTTGGTTGCTTTCCTCTTACCAGCGGTAGTGGCTGAACGCTTTGTTCGCGTCGGCCATCTTGTGGGTGTCTTCACGTTTTTTGACGGCTGTGCCGCGGCCGTTGACCGCATCCATCAGCTCGCCAGCAAGGCGCTCTTCCATTGTGTTTTCGTTGCGCTTTTTCGCAGCTGCAATCAACCAACGAATGGCCAGCGCTTCGCGACGCTCGGGGCGTACCTCAACGGGCACCTGATACGTCGCACCACCGACGCGGCGTGAACGCACTTCGACGGATGGCTTGATGTTATCAAGGCTCTCGTGGAAGACTTCGACAGGAGATTTCTTCATTTTGTCTTCAACGCGATCAAAGGCGTTGTAGACGATGCGTTCTGCGACGGATTTCTTTCCGTCGATCATGAGGTTGTTCATGAATTTTGTCAGAACCAAATCACCAAACTTTGCGTCTGGCAGGACTTCGCGTTTTTCAGCGGCGTGACGACGTGACATGCGCTTCTCTCTCTTCGTTTCGGGCGTGTCGGGGGCGGCCCCGACCTACAGATGATCGGTAGGGCGGGGTCTGCCCCGCCATCCCGGAAATTACTTAGGACGCTTCGCGCCGTACTTCGAACGGCGTTGCTTACGATCTTTGACACCTTGGGTATCAAGCACACCGCGCAGGATATGGTAACGAACACCTGGAAGATCTTTTACACGACCGCCACGGATCAGAACCACAGAGTGTTCCTGAAGGTTGTGGCTTTCACCGGGGATGTAAGAGATGACCTCAAAACCGTTTGTCAGGCGCACTTTGGCAACCTTACGCATGGCCGAGTTCGGCTTCTTAGGTGTGGTTGTATAAACGCGCGTGCAAACGCCGCGTTTTTGTGGGCATCCCTCCATGTGGAGCGACTTGGATCGTGTGACTTTTGGCTGGCGCGGCTTGCGGATCAGCTGCTGAATCGTTGGCATCGTTTGATGTTCCCATCTATTCACATGTTGCGTCCGGCAAACGCTGAGTTTCAAAAAGTGCTTTCGATTCGGAAAGCACAAAAATTCCGCAGTCGAACCCTTACCGGAGGTTCGGTGCGGTGAGCTCCAGAGGAACAAAGCGATAGGTGCTCGGTTCTTGGCCACTACGTGGTATGATATCGGGACGACGAAGGAAGCCTTCTACCCGGATGAGCGGCGTATAGGAGGAGTCGGAATGGCTGTCAACAGCAGGCACTGCCGCCGATCCAGCTGTTGCGGTATTCGCAACCGACGGCGTCAATAACAGTGACCGTTATCGCATAGCACCCCGGTATTATTGCTTAACATAAGCGGCCGGTCCCATCTTGCTTTCAAGGCGCATCCCTCGCGCCAGCGCATATGATGGAGATACATCCAATGACCCGCACAATTGCGACCCTTCTGACCCTTTGCACGATGTCCGCCTGCACCCTGTCGTTACCGGACAACAGGCCCGATTTCTCTCCGACCGTCAGCGCCGCTGACGTTGATCAGGCCTTTGCCGAGGCCAACGCGCACAACGCCCTGCCCCGGACGACATTCGGCAATCTGCCGACAGGCAGCGTGACCTACACCGGCAAACTAGGTGCAGATGTCAGTGGCGATGCAAGCGGCAGCATTTTGGGTGATTTGAATATGAACGTTGGGTTCGCCTCGAACCGCGTCGGTGGGAGCATTTCAAATATCAACCTGATTGACCCAGATGGCACGCCCAACCAGCGGTTTGATGGCCGACTGGCGCTTGATGGCGTTGAAACGGCAGGGCAGATCGACTCTTTTGCCTCGGGCGACATCACTGGTGTTGATGTGAACGGCAACCGCGTGGATGCACAGATGCTCCTGATCCTTGAGGGCGATGTGCGCGACCGGTTCAGCCGTGGCGATGCGGTCTATGGCACCGCAAGTGGGCAAACAGAGGGCGACTTCGAAATGGGCGTCGAAGGCGTCTTTTACGGCACGCGGGACTAGCGTCCTGACCAACGCCTATCTGATCCTGTCTGGCACAACCCTCTGACCAACCCGTAGCTTTGTCTCGCGGTAAAGCGTGAAAAGACCCGTGGCCACGACAATCGTCGCGCCGATCATCGCAAGGCTGCTGGGCCATTCGCCAAAAATAAGCACCCCAAGGACCAGGGCAACCAACAGGCTAGTATAGCGGAACGGGGCCACAAACCCGATCTCACCAAAGCGCATCGCACTGACAGATGCGATGTAGCCAAAAATCAGAAACCCCGTCGCGCCAGCCAGTTGCAACGCTGACGTCGGGGAAAAAGGCGCCCATTCGACAAAAACTGACCCGACAGCACCCATTGTCGTCACACCCACAGCCGCGATCAAAGCCACCAGAACCGATGGCACATCCCGCGACATGCGCCGCACGACGACATCGCGCAACGTCACACAGGCCACAGCCCCAAGCGCATAAAGGCTGAAAAAGCTGAAATCCGCACCGCCCGGTTGGATGATCAGCAAGACGCCGACAAAGCCCACACAAATCGCAGTGAGGCGACGCCAGCCCAGCGCCTCGCCCAGGAAAATGGCCGCCGCCAAGCTTACGGCAAGCGGTAAGGCCTGCAGGATCGCACTCACATTCGCGATCGGCATATGAAACAGGGCGGTCAGAAAGAAATAGGTCCCACCTACTTCACCAGCGGTTCGCAACAGCACCAGTTTCCAGTCTCGCGCTGTCAGGTCAAAGCGCAGCTGCCCCAGCAGTTTGCACATGACCGCCAGACAAATGACCGCGCAGACCCCCCGAAACAGGATCGCCTGAAACAGCGGCAATTCATCCGCCAACGCCTTCATAAATGCATCGTTAAAGGTGAAGGCACACATCGCACCCATCATCAAAAGCGCACCGCGAACGTTGTCTGATAAACTCGGCATAGGGTTGGCCTATCAGCGCAGTGCAACCTGCACCAGCACTATCCTCTATCGCAGAACATGCACCGCGCATCTTGCGTGGCGCACGACCTTTGCCGCCGTTGAACCCAACAGGTAGTCCTGCATGCCGGGCTGATGGCTGGCCACGATGATCAAATCCGTGCCGTTGTGTTCAGCGTGGTCAAGGATCGTCCTGGAAGGGTGCCCTTCAACCACCAAACTAGATGCATTCTCAACCTCGGCAACAAGTGCTTTCAGCCCATCAATGACCTCTGCCTTTGCGGCCTCAAGGTGGCTTTGGGGCAGATATTGGGTCGCGTAATTCGGCAATTGCTCGAGCACATGCAGGCAGGTGATGGTTCCGCCCTCAGCAAGCAACACTCGTGCCACGTCCATGGCCCCTTGCGCATTGCGGTCAGCCTCAAAAGAGACGGGAACAAGGATGTTTTGATACATGGTGACCTTCCTTCTTGTTGTCACAAGGATAGCGTGGCCGGGAAGGCGGCGCTTTGATCTACATCACCAAGGCAGGCCAATTTGCGTCTTAACGGCAGAGAGCGCTTCATCTCCAACCCACAATCTGGTTGGATGACTTCATGATGGGTGTGACGCCCGCCAAAACAGCACTAAACCGTAGTGCCGACGTGTTCGCAGCCGGAGCCCTGTCACAGCTTTGGGTCACATACGTTAGCAGCCTCACACTGATCCTGATCACAGCGACCCACATGCTGGTGACAAACATATCCGACAACCTTGGATTTTCCGGTAACAGCGATTTCTACTACGCCAATCTGCATCCGATTCGAACAATGCTGCGGACTGCGGCGCTAGTGCTCGGCAGGTTGGCTACATCGAACGATACGACAGGGTCGCTCAGAGCTTTGCCGACCAAGGATTTTCGACAGCGGTGATTGACTGGCGTAGGCAAGGCTTGTCTGACCGTATGGCTTCGGATCCGAATGCAGGACACATCCACTTCTTTTCTGACTACCAGAAAGATGTGGCTGCAATGATGCAAGTGGTTGAAGAGCTGGACATGCCGAAACCCTTTTACCTGGTTGGTGTTTCCATGGGTGCCTGCATCGGCTTCCGCGCCATGCTTGATGGTTTGCCGGTGGCTGCGCGGCATTTATCTCCCCAATGTGGGGTATCAAAATGTCGGCAGTGCAGCGGATTGCAGCATGGCCGCTCTCTTGGGCCGCTAAAGCCCTTGGTCAAGGACATCGGTACGTTCCCGGTGAACGCGGCAACATTTACGTGCTTGAGACAGCCTTTGAAGACAACAATCTTACACATAACGCCGATATGTACGACTGCGCGGGCAATGCTATTGCCGCTGAGCATAGCAGCCATACGATTAATCTCGATTAGTTCATCTCTAATTTCCTCCATGATGGAAGCAGGTTCGCAACAAAAATGGCCGAACTGATCGGTTAAGCACTTTCTGTAAACAACTTAACTTGTATGGAAGTACGGGAAGGATAAGGCAAAATTTGACAAATTGTAACTATTCAGAAGGTTCGAGCTGCCCGCCTTGCAAACCAAAAAGAGTGCCTATGAGCTACCCCCCGAAATTCGGACACTGACGTAAGCTGTGATTTGTAGTCTGC
>CAKMYZ010000046.1 GCA_929200255.1 uncultured Alphaproteobacteria bacterium
AATCCAATCTCCAAAACTAAGCCAACTTTGGCACAGTTTTAAGGGGGCAAGACAGCGAAGGCTTTGATACACGGCGTCGATAGAGCAGCGGCCCAGACTATGCCGGGCCGCTCAAGAGTTTAGTTAAACTGTTCTGGCAAGAGCGCCTCCGGCAGGTTTTGGTAACAAACTGGTCTCACGAAGCGGCGGATGGAAAGTGTGCCGACTGATGACGCGCCAAAGTTGGTCGATGCCGGGTATGGCCCGCCATGTACCATCGTTTCACAGACTTCGACCCCTGTCGGGAAGCCGTTGGCCAGAACCCGTCCCGCCTTGCGCTCCAGAACAGGCATCAGGTCCTGAGCGGCAGCAGTGTCGCCTTCATCCATATGAAGGGTGCAGGTCAGTTGCCCTTGGAGGTTCATCGCAATCTCGCGCATTTCTTGGGCCGTTTCAGCAATGACAACAACTCCAAGTGGGCCAAACACTTCTTCGGCGAGGGTTTCGTTGGCGAGCCAATTCGAACCCGAAGTCACAAACAGAAAGGGCGTGGCATCACGCTGGTCGCACATCGAAGTCAGCACCTCTTGAACACCCGCGATTTTAGCAATTCGGCGTTGTCCGTCGCGATAAGCCTTCGCAATACCGTCTGTCAGCATTGTTTGCGCCGGAACATTGCCGAGCGCTGCGCGAGTTGTCTCGACAAAGCTATCCGCCTCGGGCCCTGCGAGAACGATGGCGACCCCTGGGTTGGTACAGAATTGTCCGGCGCCCATGGCCAATGAGCCCGCCCAACCAGTGGCAATTTCCTCACCACGGGATTTAACCGCGCTGTCCAGTAGGAACATCGGATTAACTGACCCCAGTTCACCAAAGAAGGGGATCGGTTCAGGACGGGTGGAGCACAGATTGTACAAAGCGCGCCCCCCGCCTAAAGACCCGGTGAAGCCCACAGCCTTGATCAAGGGGTGCTGAACGAGAGAGGAACCAACCTTTCGGTCACCGCCCTGAATCATGCTGAATACGCCCGGATGTAATTTGCATGTTTCAACGGCGGCAAGAACGGCCTCGGCAATGATTTCGCCCGTGCCCGGATGTGCGCTGTGGCCCTTGACGACGACAGGGCAACCAGCAGCCAATGCAGCAGCCGTGTCGCCACCAGCAGTTGAGAATGCCAGCGGAAAGTTTGACGCTCCGAATACGGCGACTGGCCCGATAGGACGCTGAACCATTTTCAGATCGGGCCGCGGCAAGGGTGCGCGATCTGGCAGGGCTTCGTCATGTCGACGATCCAGATAGTCACCTGCCAGAATATGTTGGGCGAACAGACGCAATTGACCCGTGGTTCGACCACGCTCGCCCTGCAGCCGCGCCTCTGGCAGGCCAGTTTCCTGTGTCCCGATCTGCGTAATCCCGTCAGCGCGGGCTTCGATTTGGTCCGCGATGGTGTTGAGGAATGTGGCGCGCTCTTCCCGCGAGGTTGCACTGTAGGACCAAAAGGCAGCTTCGGCCTTTGTGGCAGCAGTATGTACATCCGACACGCGCCCCACTGCAAAACTATGAGCCGGGCCGTGAGCCGGTTGAGAGGTAAATGTCGCATCACCAGCAATCCATTTGCCTGCGATCAGGTGCTTTCCATGAGGTGTAAAGGTCATTGGGGACTCGCATTTTGTTGAGAAGCTTCATTTTGGATAATGTATCCAAAATGGATGTGCAAGCCTCTTGTCCCCTTTGGCCCTCAACTCTCTTCAGCAGAACGGCGGGCGGCAATCATCTCAAGCAAGTCACGCTTCGTCCGCTCGATATGAGCCGTGAGGAGTGCGCAAGCCTCTCTGACTTGCCCTTTGCCCGCCAGGTCTACTAGCTGCCGGTGCTCTTCTTTCGCAGGGTCACGTTGCTTCATCACACTTAGGTGCATTCGCACGTACCGATCCGACTGAAGACTGATCCGATCCAACAGGTCGTTGGTCAAACCGCGATGTGCAGCTGCGTACAAAGCAGAGTGGTAGCGATAGTTCATGGTGCCCCACTGAACCACATCATCATCCTCATAAGAGGCGTCCATTCGTTTGAGAAGCTCCTCACATCTCTGGATATGCTTGGATGTTATTTGCGGGATTGCCCGCCGGAACAAATCGACCTCAAGCAGTATGCGCAAATCAAAGATCTCGCCGATTTCTTCCAGCGAATGCTTGATCACAGTTGCGCCACGATTATTGGTCAGCTGCAGCAGACCTTCAGCATCAAGCCGCTTCAAAGCCTCTCGTATCGGCATGCGAGAAACATCATACTCCTCGGCCAGGTTCTCTTGTCGGATCGTTTCACCTTCCGCGATCTCACCATTGAGGATGCGTTCCCGCAAGTCGTTGGCGATGACATCAGGCAGACTTTGCCTCGCAACCGCGCGTGTTTTGGCCATGGTTAACCTTCCCGTACGATCTGTATCTTGGATACAAATACCCGCTTATTACAATCAGATAAAGCCGAAGATTCGAATGGATTTGACCAAAGGGTTCTCTTGAATGCCAGAGTTAACGAAACCGCGTCGGAGCGAACGCATCAAGCGAAATTGTTGGGGTTTTGAACGTGATCAGATCTGCAACCAACTCCGCAGTGCCCGCCGACTGCGTCAATCCAAGGTGACCGTGCCCAAATGCATAAACGATACGCTGAGCACGTGATGACTGCCCGATCACCGGCAGACTATCAGGCATGGACGGGCGGAACCCCATCCACTGTTTCCCACCACTTGTATCCAGTTCCGGAAGAAAGGCTGCAGCCTTGGTCAGCAGTATGTCAGCCCGCTTGAGCTTTGGCGGTAAGTTCAATCCACCCAATTCAGCAGCCCCCCCAACACGCAATCCGCTGTCCAATTTGCTGACAACAAAACCATGCCCACCAAAAGTGAGTTGCGTGCGGAGGTCGAACGCGCTTTCAGGCAATGTGGTGTTATAGCCGCGCTCAGTCTCAAGCGGCAAACGATCGCCCAAGCCACGAGTGAGGTGGTGTGACCAAGCACCAGCGGCGACAACAGCCTGTGAGGCTTTTAGGGGTCCTTGCGCCGTGTTGACCGACACCACATCACCCGACTGTTCCACAGCCTGCACATCAGCATGAGTGATATCGCCGCCCAGATCTCGAAAAATGCGCGCCAGATGTTCGGCCCAACTGAGTGGGTTGAGCGTGTTCATCCACGCTGGGGTGAATATCCCGTGGGTGAACCTCGGGTTCAGGCCCGGTTGAATGTCCGAGAGGGCATCTGCGCCCTTCAAAATGTCAAATTCAACGCCATGTTGGCGTCTCAACTCCCACCCCCGGAAACTTGATGCAAAATCACGGTTGCCCTCAAAAAGCTGTAGCTGCCCTTCGCGCAGCATCAAATGTTCGCCACCAACTGCCTTGATTTGCCGGTCCAGTGCCGCGCGCGAATGCCCCATAAGAGCCGTTTGTGCCGCGACACTGGCCTCATAGCGATCAGGCCAGCTGGCACGCCAGAAGCGCAGAATCCAAGGGGCAATCTTTAACGCATACGCAGGCGGTACAGAGAGCGGCCCCAAAGGATCAAGCAACCACTTTGGAGCCTTCCTTATAATGCCGGGTGTGGCGAGGGGAATGATGTCGCTAAATGCAAAAGCTCCGGCGTTTCCCTGCGAGGCCTGAGCCGCAACGCCTTCACGGTCCAGAACCGTCACCTTTTGGCCGCGCATCTGAAGCTCAAGTGCTATGCTAATTCCGATGATTCCAGCTCCTATCACGATCACCCTGGTATCAGGGGAGGTCGCAGAGGGTGCAAAAGAGCCGGCATAAAATTCTGGCATGAACATTAGATCCCGTTTCTGTAGGGGTCGTTCGCATCAAACAGGAGTTTTGCCTCCGCGGTTACAAACGCTTGACCAGTGATCTTTGGAACGACCCCTCCGTTTTCCCCCATAGTGTAAGACAGGCGATAAGAGCTTCCGATGACGCTTTGCTGAACGATCTCTTCATCAGGGCGCAGCAATCCCTCAGCAGCGAGACAAGCCAAACGCGCCGAACTGCCGGTTCCACACGGGGAGCGATCAAACGTGTCATCGGGGCAGAGTACGAAATTCCGGCTGTGCACCGCGCCGTTCGTTGTCTTGTCCTGAAAGATCACGTGATCAATGGGTTCACCCCTCTCGCCACCAATCCCGGCATTATTTGTGGCTTTGCGAACGGCAATACCCAGATCGGTCAGTCGCCTGATATTCGCCCTTTCAACTGGAACAGGGCTGGGGTCGATGATGAAAAACCAATTGCCGCCATAAGCGACGTCCCCTGTTACGGGACCGAACCCGTCAACCTCTATAGAGAGGGCTTGCGCGACGCATCGGCTTTCAATGTTTTTGACGGTGACTGTGTTGGCATTCGACAAGCAGACTTCAACCACACCTACGGATGTTTCGATGCGGTGGGTTCCCGGCGTAATCCGACCGAGATGCGCCAGCGTCACGGCAAGTCCTATGGTGCCGTGACCGCACATGCCCAAAACGGCACCTGCGTCGAAGTAAACAACACCAGCGGCGCAATCGGGCCGCGTCGGTTCAACCAAAAGGGCGCCGACCATTGCGGGTTGGCCGCGCGGCTCGCACATGATTGACCGACAGAAATCTTGGTGATCTTTCGCGAGACGCTGCGCTCTTTCGGCCAGTGGGCCAGATCCAAGATCCGGCCCCCCGTCGAGGATCACCCGAGTGGGTTCCCCTCCGGTATGGCTGTCGATCACATGCATTCGGCGATGATCCCACCTTGCTTTGACCAATCTGCAAACCATTTTTCGAACAAGGCGTATTGCTGCTCGCAGTAATTGCGCTGCGCGTCAGAAAGCGCATCTGTTTCATTGATCTGCAGGCGGTATTCGTCTTCGCCATTCAAAACGAGAAGATACTTGTAGTAGAGCACCAAGTCGGTACCTTCATCAAAGCTGGCCAATACTCCGAAGGCTTCTTCTAGTTCCAATGCACGCTGGCGCGCCTCTGCGTTGCCCTCAGCCGCTTTCTGGCAAAGTGTGGTAAGCAGCAGCGCTTCTTTCGGCAAGGCCGTGCCAATTCCTGTGATCGATCCGGTGGCTCCACAGTTAACAAAGCCATGATAGACCTCGGTGTCCACACCAACCATGAGCGTGACCTGATCGTCGCGCGATGTAATGTGCTCTGCGGCTACGCGCAGATCATCCTTACCTCCAAATTCTTTGAAACCAATCAGATTTGGGTGTTCCGCCCGCAGGGCAAAGAACAAATCCGCGCGGGTAGCAAACCCGTAAACGGGGCTGTTGTAGATGATCGCGGGCACGTCCGGTGCAGCATTCAGGATTGCCTTAAAATGGCTCTTTTGTGCCGCGACAGAGGTGCCGCGGGACAACACGCGTGGGATGACCATCAGGCCGGCTGCACCAGCCTTTTGCGCGTGAGCGGCATGCGCCGCCGCAGACTTGGAGTTGATCGCGCCAGTGCCGACGACAACAGGCAAACCAGCATCAACAAGCCGTGCCACGCCTTCCATACGTTGCTCATCCGTCAACAGGGGCCAATCTCCCATGGAGCCGCAGTAAACAACTGCCGACATTCCGGCATCGATCATTTCACGGCCCTTTTTGACCAAAGCGTCATAGTCGGGGGACCGGTCCGCTTTGCAGGGTGTCATGAGCGCGGGCATGGTGCCGGTGAATACGTTGTCCGTCATTTTTGTCTCCAATTCATTGCTGTCGTCGGAACCGATTTTTTGGGCTCAGAAACCGAGGGGTCAGATTAGGTGCCACAGCCCTAAACAACGCGAGCTGCTGCAAGAGGTGTGATTCCATTTATGGATAATGTATCCAAAATCCATAATCAACAAAAATGTGCCCACCTTTGACCAAGCGAACTTTGTGCTGTCAATGCAAAGGCGAACAAACCTCAAGCTATTGCGAAGGCCCAACTAGAGAAGAAGGCCCAGCCATCTTCAAATGTAATGTGGCAAGTGGCGGCGATGACTTCCACAGCGGCTATTGATCGTACAAAGTCTAAATGGACCTGTCACGGTTTGATGCCGCTCCCTTGATAGCATTTATTGCAACAAAGGA
>CAKMYZ010000047.1 GCA_929200255.1 uncultured Alphaproteobacteria bacterium
AACCCTCTTTTAGCAAATTGCCCTATTTGGTCCCATAGGCGCTGACGTCAGACACATCCAACGTGAACCAGCATGTTCCGTCAAAAACTATCGGTATCAGAATGCGCCCATGTCTAGCCCCGCCTCTAACTTCTTCAACGGTCACTTTGTCCGCGACCTGTGAGTTCGATGCCCGAATGATGCTGCATCAGGTACCAATGGCCGGTTTTCCAGCCGCCTTGCAGCACAGAATTTTTCGCTCATGCCGCATCTCTCACGCTGCGTGCGTGCGCAGCGAGATTTTGACACTTCCGCTCGGGGCTCTTCAGGAGCTTTCGCCGCGTGATCCACGAACGGCTGGTCTAGGAAGAACCGCCCTTCGCTGCGCCGTGCCTGAATTGGAACGACGCGGACCCAGCTGCCGTTCGACTTTTCGCCTTCGCTGACGCAGCATCGCTTTGCTTTTGCGGCAAAGACTTCGCTGCAATGCAGCGTATTTCACAGAAGCAGCCATTGAAATCCGAGATCAGGTGCCAAATCCAAACCGCACTTTCGCTGCGCGCGGGTTCAACAATCGAGTCGCGGGACAAAGACGATTCCAAAAAACAGATATCCGATGGCCGCTATCGCCTTGTTACTTTTCGGCAATGGGCCATCTCCAACACTGCCTTGTGCGCAACGGCTGCAATGCCTATTTCTAGTCGGTAATACTAGCCGAAAGGTAAGATGTCGTTTTGGCGATGAATGCAGTATTCTGTTGATACCTTGTAACACATGGCGACGCTTGAAGCATCGCTATTCTATAAAGGGTGAAATCATGCATTATGCAGATCTTTCGCTTGCGGTTTTGGCAGCTATGTAGCGGTCACAGAACTCTTTCCCCAAAGGCCCGCTCGCGGGCATCTGAATGACGGCTTGATCCCACGTGATGTTGCCTTCTACCACGATCATCCCGTGCTGTGTGTGTGCGATATCCCAGCCGACAAAATACAGGTCTGTCAATGACGCATGAGCGCGTATCGCTAAAGCCAGAGCCTCATCGAAATCATCAAGCACCGCACCTGTGATCTGAGCATCAGTATGAGGGTGCACAGTGCAATATTGAAAGTCGCCAAACTTCTTTATCGCGGTCGTCAAGCGACCCGAAGCCTCAATATTGGCGGCTACGCCGCCGGCTGCGAAATTATCGATGTCGACTTGTCCAACTGGCATACGAAGCGATGAACGCAGATGCTGCGGTGCCTGGCCCGGGAGTTTGGAAGTGACAATGCGAATTGAACACAAAGCTCCGGAACTGAACTTCTTAAGTGCTTCGGCATTTTCGAGTCTGAGTTGGATAAGAATGCTTTCGCCTTTTGCCCGGTCTTGGAAGTAATTCAACAGTTGCGGCTCGGTGTAAGATTGCTGATCATTCTGCCACGTTTGTGAAGCACCATTGTACATCCAAGCTTGCCCGCCACTGCCACAAGACTGTTCGTTAAACTTCGAAAACAGGTCCGTCTTCGGTAGATGGGAGCCATTTTGTATCACCACACCTTGATCAGATGCTGTCGCTACGATGTCGGCGCAGGGAACGTCACACATTCGACACAGACTCTCGAACGCTGCTTTGTCGAGTAGTGATTGCCACTGTTGGGCTTGGTTGCGGCCCAACCACTTCAGCAGTGCATAGTGTTCATATCTTTGAAAGTACTCTGGGGCGCGTTGTCTGTTTCGAGGATCCCACATTCTAAATCGAAAGCAGGACTCTATGGTCATATTGTGCCTGACCATCAAGGACCAAAATATCCAGAAAACGGCTCCACGAGACATATCAACACCATGCAACTCGCGGTCCATTTCTATAGTGGCCTTGAGCGCCAAAACGAACGCTCTGATTGGCCAGTAGACAGCAAAAAATGCTACCTTCAAAACACTGCGCCGCCTTCCGTTAAGGTTAAGCGCGTGTCGATGTACGATACTTACCGAGTCTTGTGCAAAGGCGAATGAAAAATAGGGAAGACAGACGTGGCATGTGTCTATCGCGGTACGTTGCAGTATCTTCTTTGCGATGTTGCTCATCTTGTTGTGCTTTCAGCCAAATATTTGAGGGACAGTTAATGAGTTACGCCAGTAGGAAGGTCAATTACTGAAATGCTTTCTGAGCCATAGGGCGAGCCGCAGAATTCTTCACATCCACGAACATCAGCGCCAGGCAATGGATGCGCTTAAGATAGGCCTTACAAGTTCATAATGGTTTGTAATTTCTGGATTGTCACCTTGCGTGAAAACTCTTTGCTTACCCGCTGATGTCCCTTTTGCCCAAAAGACTCTGCCATTTTGGGATTGTTCAGCAACATGACTATTTTCGCGGCCATACCCTCGACATCGAACTCGGGCACCAGAAAGCCAGTATCGCCATCTACGACAGCTTCGGGGATACCACTATGGAGTGTGGAAACGACGGGTAGACCGGCCGCCATAGCCTCAAGAATGGCGACCGGCAAACCTTCGATGTCGCCGTCGTTGGCCGTGACTGAATGCTGTAAGAAAATGCGGGAACGACGCATTGCTGCTTGCACTTGCGGTGGCGTTACTATGCCCGGCAGAGACACGCTTTGTTGTAAATTCAATCGCTTAACTTCATTTTCCGCTTCGGCGTACAGCGGACCATTGCCCATCATCTCCAACGTGGCTTCGGGAAAGTCCTTTTTCACTAATGCAAAGGCTGCGATCGTAGAAATCGGAGATTTCTTTTCCGTAAATCTACCAACAGAAAGCAAATGTTGACGCTCAGACACAGTCGGCTTAGATGCCTCGATTTCGACGCCGCAAGGAACGACATATAACTTTTCAACGGGACAACCCAAGTTGGCTAGATTGTCGGCAAGATACCTCGATGGCGCGATGACCCCTTCGGCCTGTGCAAAAAGCTTCTGATAATTTTGGACAATTCCAGCGTCGTTCAGCATCTTCGAGGCGTCAACGCCATGAAAGTGAACATACAAACGACACCCTGCAATTCGCGTTGCTTCAAGCAAGTTCACGGCCGTTGGGCCATATTCTGCCATCAACGTTTGAACACCAAAATCTTGCATAATCGATGCAAGATATGCGTCGCGCGACTTCAAAAATCGAGCGGGCGACGCGATTGAGCGCACCAAAGCAGCCGTACTTGCATTCTGACGTACGAGTACGGGCAATCGTTTCGAATATATGATGAGCGGCGCATCAATAGGTACACGGAGTCCGCGTCGTTCTGCGATGAGTAACGTTCGACCTGGCGCTAGATGACGCGCATGACTACGGATAAAAGTTTCAGATGGTTTGTTGAATCCGTTGGCTGCGAGTGCAAACATGATCTTTCCAAAGCTGCTGGTTCAAAAAGAGGTTGTATCCGAGCTGGTAGCAATGGTCTACTACGCTTAGGCTCTGTTGGCTCTTTCTCACATTTCAGACCGCTGGGTAACTAAAAAACATGCGTCACGTTCACTTGCTTGATACATCACTCGCTTCCGACAACTTGGGAGATGAGATAATCGTTAGCGAAGCACGAAAGTATGTGTCAGCACACTTTCACGACGCCTATATCTCATCTTCATCAAGTCACGACGGTTTAGGGTACTACGGGCGAAAGCTAGCCGGTGACGCCGATTTAGTCTTGTTGCTGGGGACAAATGCGCTCTCAGCAAAATATCAGGGGCGGGGCCACTTTGTCTGGTCAGTTGGTCGCCGCGATTTTAAGGCCCTTGAGGGAAAGGTCGTTTTTGTCGGGGTTGGCGCCAACACCGCCAATCAAGATGTTCACCCGCGACAGGCGCGCTTGTTAAAACGGCTGTTATCACCAAATCACACGCAATCTGTGCGAGACGAAACGGCAAAGGAAATTCTTGATAGCATCGGCATTTCAGCGACCAATACGAGTTGCCCGACGCTGTGGCGCTATTCTTCTGAAACGCCCCATATACCTACAAAATGTGCCCCGTCTGTTTGCTTTATGTTAACTCAACATAAATCTAGCGAAAACGACCTTAAACTGATCCAAAGCCTCCGGAAATGCTATCAAAAGCTATACTTTTGGCCACAACAACTTCGGGATCTAGCATACTTAAGACAGCTAACCGACGTCTCTGATATCGAGGTCGTACCACCGCAACTGGAAGCCTATGACAACTTACTGGCAAACACTGATGTCGACGTAGTCGGGACACGGCTGCATGGCAGCATTCGAGGCTTGCTTCACAAAAGACGGAGCCTTGCTATCGTTATTGACAACCGCGCAGGGGACATTGGCCGCGAAACGGGTCTACCGACCCATTCTCGTGACGAGCTTGGTGCGGAACTCGTTCAAAAACTCAATGAAGGCTTTCCAACTAGGCTAAGCTTGCCTGTTAATAACATTGATTTATTCCTTGCGCAGTTTAGGGGCGGGTCACTTCATGACCTGTAGATCGTTCGTTAGCTGAGGTCGTACGTGGCGTGCTCCATGTATCGAGCTCTCCACAAAACTGGCGCAGGCTCGATTGCTGAAGAAACCTGAAGGAACGCTTTTTGTTAAATAGACTTCGGAAGATTAAACGGGTCATCGATTTTCGCACGCCCCAAGCGAAAGTGATGGCAACCGTTAGGCAACAGGGCGCATATGTCAAAGTTAAGTTTGGCACGCAGACACTTTCGTTCACTGTCTTAGACAACGATTTACCGCAGCATGAGACATTTGACTTTGCAGCGCTGGCCATGGCTGCATTCTCTATGTCTCATAACATTGAAATTGATCTGGCATTTGCGATTTCGAAAAGTATGGCACAAAGGCTCATTGATATTAAAAAAGTATACGGCCTCTGGTCGCTTGATACCCTTGCGCCTCTCAGGGTCAACACAACTGTAATTATTGATCCCCAAAGCCCCACAATACGTTCTGAAAGCGGCGTAATTTGCCTTAGCGGTGGCTTAGATTCATTGAGTGCTGCAATTTCGGCTATCCAATCGAACAATGTTTCTCATGCTCTTTTGATTGCTGGTGCTGACTATCATTCGTCACAGGATCCTGGGTTTTTGCAACTGAATGACCGCGTAGAGCGCCTTTCCACTCGTCTCAATTTGGAAACTTTGATCTTAGAGACGAACGTGCGGCAGTTGGGCATCAATTGGGACATGATGCACGGCTTTAACCTTGGAGCTTGCCTGCATTTTTTGTCACCACTTTTTTCACACGGAAGCTTTGCACAAGACGATACCAACTATCAGCAACGGTTTCGCGGCCCTTGGGGCAATTTCAGCTATTTACCAAATCTTATGAGCACAGAAGGGTTCGATGTCCGCACATATGGCGAAGAGTTTGACAGAGTCGACAAACTTCGACAGGTCGTGGAATTTGACGAACGCCTACTTTCGGATTTGTCGGTTTGTTTTGCCGATAAGACGCAGGGCGGCAACTGCGGCCGATGCTTTAAGTGTGTCGTCACGCGGGCGGGGTTTCATGCCCTTGGTATACCTCAGACTGATTGCTTTGTTGACACATCTAGTCTCGCAGCTGCGGTGAAAGCGTTTCGAACGCCACGAAAAATGTCGGCGGTTCGCGGCCGGATGATCCGGTGTTCCGAGCTACTTGAAGTGCTGCCTGACGGAGAAGTGAGAGAAGCCTTTGTCGAGATGAATAGGCGTTTGCATAAACGTCATGATTTGTTTGCAGCACCCATGTAACTGCCATTCACTTGTGAATAAGGGCGAACCATCGCTGCGAACGGCGCAAATGACCGCAACCTCCCACGACTTGATCATTGAGCATGTCGTTTCCGCTGCGGCTCGCATGAACGACCGGTTTTCCCGCTGCGCAGCGGTGTAGGAATTTACGCCGTCGCAAGAATACCCACGCTGCGAGCGCATGCAGCGAGGACTCTGTTGGTCTCCATTGGGCTCGAAGCAAACATTCACAGCAATGCGTTTGAATGTCGGCTTCACGAATTTCGGTAATTCATCCACCATGCCGCGAAGAGAAAGCCCGGTACGCCTTCCCTGTTCGCTCAGATCAATTCGCTGATGCGGCTTTGTTGCATAAATTGCTTGAGAGGATTCATGTTGCGACTCCAGTGTGCTAG
>CAKMYZ010000048.1 GCA_929200255.1 uncultured Alphaproteobacteria bacterium
GGCGACAGGCGTGGCAAACACGCAGGGAGGCCGAATTGGCCATCTTCCAATACATCAACGGCTTCTACAATCCGCGCCGACGACACTCAGCATTGGCTTGGAAAAGCCCCGTCGCTTTCGAACGGAAAGTGGCCTAAACGAGCACATGGGGCGGCACAAAAGCGTGACAGCTCCAGCATCGCTCAAGGCCCTGCAAGAGCGTTTGGCTGAACCCATACCCCATGGCCGCGCTTAGTGTGCTCGCGATTGCCGTGGCCTCCAGCAAGGTGGGCTATGTCTACCTTCCCGGTGGCAAGCTGCAGGACTGGGGTGTGGTGGTGAAGGTAGCTAAGTCATCCGGTGATCTGGTGGGCTACGTGCAAGAGCTCATCAATACCCTGAAGCCCGATGTGGTGGTGACTGAGAAGTGCGATAACAGCAGCCGCAAGGGCATCAAGAGCCGGTCGCTGATCGCGGCGGTGGCAGGACTCGCCAGCCACAATCCAGTGCTGGATGTATCGATCCCGCGCGCCCAACGCTATCTATCCAAGTATGATGAGGCGCAAGAACTGGCAAAGCTCTACCTAGAAATCGAAGCCTACCTGCCAGCCAACAAGCGGCGGATCTTCGACTTCGAGCCACGCAACATGATCATATTTGAAGCGCTGTCATTCGCAGATGACATTATCAACCGGTCGCCAACGCAGGTGGCGATTGCGATGGGGTAGCAAGACAAAATGCCAAATGCAGAACTGCTCTCATCGGGGCAGTTTCTTGTTTTAGACGCTAGGAATTCGCTCCGTTACACAATCCAGCCGTCTTCGATTTCCAGATAGCCCGCAACTTCTTTTGTGTAACCAAATTCAGCATCAATTGAAGCTTCTTCTACTTGCGCAAGGTGACGCTCTTCACAGATAGCGCGGTGCACACCCAATCGCGCAATCTAACGACGGTGAAACAAAGTGACGTGGTTGAGGCGGGGGATGCGGATGCGATCTTTGACACGCCACAATCCGACTATTCCCGCGCACTCATGGCGGCAGCGTTTGAAGGCAAGGTTGCTTAGGGTTCGACCTGCATTGCGATCAGGCACGTTTACCCCTATCAGTTGCACTCTCAACGCTGGCCAATATTTTCTGGTACGCTAGGCGATCGCCTGCTTATCTTCTGACCTAAATGGGGCGCCGTAACATTCCGATGTCTTCACTTCTTCTGGGGCGGACTTTTTGCGAAAGGCTGAGCTATTCATTCTCAGCGACCTTCCGCTATCAGTTTGTCCTATCTAACGAGCAGCGTGATCTGGCGCCCTTTCTGGTGCGACAATGTGGATCCCAGTTTCTGTATCATTGTCCTGAACTGCCTGTCTTTACGGTGTCAGACACCGCTGGATGTCGCCGCGCAATCATTTTGGGGCAAGCCGTGGATGGGGAAGGACACCTCATCACGCAGGACCAGATATTGCATCTGGGCGATGATACTGGGAGTTCGGGCGCCCAGCTTGAAACGTGGCGCAGGGACCTGAGCGGGCGGCACGTCGTCCTGATCTGTGATCCTGTTTCGGGGGCAGTGGTACGGGTCCACGTTGATACTGCGGCCTCTATGGGGGTTGTTTTTGATCCTTCGACCGCGCTTGTCGCCTCTACCTTGCTGTTGTGCCTGGCTCGCGATCTTGATCCGAACCCGAATTTTGCCATTGCTGACGCGGTATATGGCTGCGCAGAGCTGAAACCTCTCTTGCCGCCACCGCATCCTGATCTGCCCGCAGGTGGGCACAGCTTTGGGCAAACGCCTGACCGGATCGTGCGTCGCATCCTGCCCAATCACTTTCTGTCATTGCCCAGTTGCGATGTTGTGCGCTGGCGCAGTGCCGCCGATCTGGGCGACGAATTGGAAGTGGCAGAGGCAGCGGAGCGCATCGTCGCGCGACTACGGCAGGTGATGGCTGGTTTCATGACCGGTCTTGATGGGTATTTGTCGATTTCCGGCGGGCGCGATTCTCGTATGCTCTTGGCCTGCGCCCCGCCTGCGGCAGAGGCGCGCGCATCACTTTATACCTATGCCAACAACTTTGCGTCATCGCTCGACGCCCAGATCGCACAAGAGATGGCGGCGGAGGTTGGTTATCCTTTGATCAGCCAGGTCCCACCAGACGGGTTTCGCGGCAGTTTCTTCCCACGCCGCAAAAGATCGCGCCGCTTTGCGCAGCGCGCAGCACTCTCAACCGGCCTGATGCATGCCGGTGATGCCTGGTGGCAGCGAGGCTATGCCCATGCCCTCCCATCTGGGGGTGCCTGGATGCGTGGAAATTTTCTAGAGATTCTGAACGCACGCACCTGGCCGCGCGGCGTATTGGGCGAAACGGACACGCTGGATCACATCATGCACCGCGCCGGCGTCGGAATTGGTAACGACGATGACCGCGTCAAGAAGCGCGAGATGGCGGCAGAGTGGCGTGACACAGTAGCAGACGCACGTGGGCGCAACCTGCATGACTTTGCCTACCACGAATTGGGCGTTGGTCATTCCCAGCCAATGTTCCACGGCTTCAACCAACAGTTTTACCTTGGCCCAGCTTCCGACCACCAGGTTTTTGATATCGCAAGCCGCATAGATGGCCGCGAACGCCGCAAGTCCAAATTGTTTGATGTGATGCTGTCCCAGGCCCGCCCCTCTCTCTCAGATTTGCCATATGGGAAGGCCTTGATGTTCCGGGCGCGGCGATCAAATCAGGATGTCCGAAAACTTCTTGAAGATGAACTGGTGATCGTGCGAAGAAAATGGGAGCGCTAATGCAACCCTTGGGAAACCAAAATTGCGTTTAACCTAGGGTCAGGACTCATAACCAGTAAATGACGGTTGCCGCGAGAGCGATTGCAGAGAGGAAGACCTTTGGGCATCGATCGTAGCGCGTTGCGACCCGCCGCCAGTCTTTCAATCTACCGAACTTGATCTCGATACGGTTGCGCCGTTTGTATCTGCGCTTGTCGTATCGTAAAGCTTTAGAGCGGGGCTTTCGGCCGGGGATGCATGGCCGTATGCCCCTGTCTTGCAGGGCTTCTCTGAACCAGTCAGCGTCATAGCCGCGGTCTCCAAGCAGCCAGTCGACCTTTGGCAAGCTGCTCAACAGCGCCCGTGCACCAATGTAATCGCTGACCTGTCCGGCGGTGACAAAGAAGCTGATTGGGCGGCCTAGGCTGTCACAAACGGCATGGAGCTTGGTGTTCATACCGCCTTTGGTGCGACCGATCAGACGTCCACGCCCCCCTTTTTGACGCCCATGCTGGTCGCGGTGCGGTGTGCCTTCAAATAGGTGGCGTCGATCATAACGGTCTTTTCCTCGCCATGTTCGGCGGCCAGACCCATCATGATCTGGGCAAATACCCCTCTCTCACTCCACCGCTTCCAGCGATTGTAGAGCGTCTTATGAGGACCATACTCTTTGGGTGCGTCTCGCCAGCGTAAGCCATTGCGATTGATGAAGATAATACCACTCAACACGCGTCGGTCATCCACACGTGGTTTGCCATGGGACTGGGAAAGTAGGGCACCAGACGCGCCATTTGATCGTCATTCAGCCAGTATAGGTCTCTCATATCACCGCTCGATTTTCGACCGGTGAATCACGCTACATGACGGAAATCAATGGGTCCTGACCCTAAAGCCGTCCGTAGAACGGCTTCTGGCGCATGACTTAAGCAAACATGAAGCTATCTTAGTCAACAAGCCACGTCGCGCCAAGTATCTTGATGACATCATCAACTGTTCTCCAACAAAGATGGCAGCGCTGATAGGCATCAGGCAAATCTGTCGCTCTGAAAGCTACTCCCCAATGGGTCTGGTTTATAATTGAAACTATAACAATTTCAGCGATCAAACGAATTTGATTGAATCCGATTGCCAGCTTATTCAACTGCGCGACAAAGGTGTCATGGCCATAGCGCACCGGACGGCTCACGATGGGCTGCGGGCTTCAATCGTCATTGGCTGGTCACAATGCCTTTTCTTTCAGGAGCTCAGCCTAGAAAGCAGGATCAGCGGTGTTGCGGACCCACGACATTTGACCTATTGCTATGCCAATCTGGAACAGCTGCGAGTGTACAACGTGCCTCCTGAAACCACTGTAGACTCAGCAGGAATTGTTGAACGGTACTTCCTTCAACCTCTTCCCAAACTGCCTAATGGGTATCCGAATGGTTGGATGTCCGCGAAAGATCTGACGGTGCTCTTCAATGCTGGTCAGTTTGCCAAGGGCGATGTTCTTGAGGTTGGACCTTGGCTTGGCCGCTCCACCACTGCGATTTCGGCAGGCCTTCGTCAGCGTGAGGCCGACGGCGCGACACCCCTTAAATACGACACGATCGATTTCGGGATAACAAGCGCCGAAGAATGGGTCGAAAGATTTGATGAACCTTTTCGGCTAGGTAAGGACAAAGGGCGTGTGGCCGAAGCGGTCTATCACCCAGGCGGAACGATTGCGGTATTAATTCAAAATCTCAAGTCCAATGACCTTTTGAAGTACGTGACCAATATCACGCGGGGTGATTTTCTTGATAGTCCAATAGCTAGAGAGTATGGGCTGATATTTTGTGACGCCACGCATGATGACAAAGAGATTCATAGGCACCTCCCTAGGTTAGCAGAGCTTGCAGCGCCCGGTTGCGTATTGGTTTTCGACGATGTGATAACCGAGGAAAGAGCAGATCTTGTCTGCGGCTATCTAAATGTATCCGACCGTTTCATGACACGGACGGTCTATCCCGAACGAAAGACACGCTGTAAGCTTCTTGTTGTCGAAACAAAATCATAAATACAAAGCAATCGTTCGCAGACTATTTGCACTGGCCAGGTGGAGCTCTTGACTGATTTTGATTCAAATCGTGTGAACGAGACAATGGAGTCTAGTGTTATAGCGGCTCTTGATTTGTCGATGTTCTCGAACAAGGATATACTCAATACTGTTTTGCAGCGTTCCGAAGTCCTGTATGATTTGGATCGGCCCGGCGTGTTGATCCGACAGTGGACAAACGGAGCTCCGGGCGCACTTGAGGCCGAAGTGAATGCGCGCGGACAGTTGTTGCTAAAAAGAGCAATTTCAGTCCTTTACCTTGAATATCTGGCGCTAAGGCCAACTTTGAAGAATATTTCGCCCACACGACTTGCCGACATCGGATGCGGCTATGGGTTTATCGACCTGTTTATTGCGAAAGAGTTCGGTTGTGACGTCACGCTAATCGACCTAGAATCGAATGATCGGTCCCATTTTGGTTTTCAGGCCGAAGCGGCTGCGTACACCAGCCTCGACACTGCAAAGAAGTTTCTGGTTCACAATGGTGTACCTAACGACAAAATTTCAACCTTGAATCCGGCCAAAGACGATCCGGGCGAAATCAAGAATATTGATCTTGCCCTATCGCTCTTGAGCTGTGGTTTTCACTACCCTGTCAGCACTTACGCTGATTTTTGGGAAAATGGCGTGACTGATACTGGATCGATCATCCTCGACCTGCGAAACGCCAAGACTGAAACACAACTGTCAGAGATGATTCATGTAGGATCGGTGCGCGCGCTCTGGAAAGGCAGCAAGTGGAACCGTGTCTTGGTCCAGAAATTTAGCAATTGATGGGTCATGTAGCGCTGACCTGCTCCCCTGAAAAGTCCGGTTGTCCAGCCCCATTTCTATGGGCCACTTTTGAGCAGGGTTTCTGGAACTGG
>CAKMYZ010000049.1 GCA_929200255.1 uncultured Alphaproteobacteria bacterium
AAAAGTAGCTTAATTTACGCCAAAACCTGTCCAAACATCGGGGAGTAGCTCAGTCTACGCAGCGATTATCGCACTTCACATCTCGGAGCTGATCTCCAAGTCTACGGCGTTGAGAATGATCGTAAGATCTTCTTGCATTTCTGAAGGCTCGGCATGGACCATGTTCGCGGTGCGCCGCACCATCCGCAAACCCAGGGCAAGATCGAACGCTGGCACCAGACGATGAAGAACCGGGTTCTCCTGGAAAACTACTTCCTGCCCGGCGACCTGGAACGCCAGATCAGCGCCTTCGTCGATCACTACAACAACCATCGCTACAACGAAAGCTTGAACAACCTGACCCCCGCCGATGTCTACAACGGCCGCGGCGCAAATATCCTGAAAATGCGAGAGGAGATCAAAACACAGACAATCCGAAAACGCCGGTTGCAGCATCAAACCGCTGCCGCGTAAACTCAAATAGAAATCGAACCAGAGCCTCCGTTACGATACAGCCTCAGCTCTCTGGAAAACTCTGACGACGGACAAAACACCGTTAGGCGAAAAGCCGCAAACTTAACACAATTTCAGTCCATTTTAGCAAAAATTAGCGACGAATTTCTGCTCATGTGAATCTCTAACCGCTCAAGGCGCTGTCACTATTGTTGCCTTGCCGAAAGGAAATAGAAAATGCAAATGAAACGAAATGCAGGACGTTCTGTCGTCTCTGTGCTCGGGCTCGCTCTTTGTTCGGTGGCCGCAATTCCTGCCTTTGCCGATCAGGTAACACTGACCAGTAACAATGGTGCAACGACCCTTCAAGGTGAGTTGATCGCCTACGATGGATCAACCTACACGATCAAGACGATCCTGGGTGAACTTGACGTGAGCGCATTTCAGGTGACTTGCTCCGGCGAAGCCTGCTCGACTGTGGACGACAATACAGAAGAATTTACCATTGCAGGCTCCGAGCCGCTTGTTCGCGATGTCTTTGACGATCTTCTGATAGCATATAGTGCCGAACTTGATGGCGGTGCCTCCTACGCAGCTCCAGAGGACGGCGTCGTGAAACTGACTGTTCAGGACAGTTCTGCGCGCGATGCCGCGATCGTTTCATTGGCACCTGTCGGTTCTGCGGAAGGTATCGCGCAGGTTGCCGCCGGTGAGGCCGATCTTGCAATTTCCACGCGCCCCGTTTCTGGCCCCGAGGTTCAGACTTTTGCCACAAGAGGCAGCGGTGATCCGCGCAGCGCAGAGCAGCAGACGATTTTTGCACTGGACGGTCTGGTTGCTGTGACATCGCAATCCAACCCTGTACGTGCAGTTTCAGAAACAGATCTGGCCCGTATTCTGTCCGGTCAGGTCACGAACTGGAATCAGATCGGTGGCCCATCGGCCAATATCAACCTCTACCTGCGTGCACCCGGTACCGGTACTGCCGTTGTTGTTGATGAACTGATCATGAAACCGGCCAACCTGTCGGCTGACTCCGATGATGCTATTTTGGTGCGCTCTGACACCGATTTGGCCCGGGCCGTAGCGACTGATCCACTTGGCATCGGAATTACCAGCCTTGCGAATGTTGGTGACGCGAAAGTTCTGGCAATCCGTGGTGTCTGCGGCATTCAGGTGCCTGCCACACCATTTACCATCAAAACCGAAGAATACCCGCTCAGCCGCCGTGTGTTTGCCTATTCATCCGATGATCAGCGCACACCGCAACTTAGTCGTTTCATGCAGTTCCTTGAAACACCCGCCGCGCAGGACGTGATCAGTAACGCCGGGTTTGTTGATCTGGGGATTTCTTCGCAAAGCAACGACCAGCAAGGTCTACGCTATCTTGCCTCGATGCTGACTACCGATGTAGAAGTCTCTTTGCCAGAACTGCGCGAAATGACAGCAGCGCTGACAGCCGCAGACCGCACATCTATCACATTCCGCTTTGCACTTGGGTCATCGCGTCTTGATGCCCGTGCCCGTGACGACATTCGGCGGCTGGCCAATCTGGTTGCGACAGGGGACATCATCAACAAAGAGCTGCTGTTGATCGGATACACCGATTCGATCGGTGCCGGAGAGACTAACCTTGTACTCAGTCAGCAGCGCGCCGAAGAGGTTCGTCAGGCCCTGTTCAATACAGCACCTGCCGGTAGTCTTGATGGCTTGCCAGTCAAAGCACTTGGTTTTGGCGAAATCTCTCCGTTGAGCTGCAACGAAACAGACAATGGCCGTCGCATCAACCGGCGCGTCGAGGTCTGGTTCCGCGATGTTGTGACTGAATCGCGCTAAGCGCAAGACTGCGAACGCATAGGAGAAAATATGATGAAAAATAATCTAGCAACCGCAGGACTTGTTTGGATCGCCACAGTTGGGCAATCCGTTGCACAAGAAGCGGCAATTTCAGACGCGGTCGCGCTATGGCTTTCTGGCGATGATCGCGACGGTCTTCCTGCACTGGCCGCAGACGCGGCACAGGGTGATAGCACGGCGCAACTGATCCTCGGACAGGTTGACAGGGATACAATCCCCGGCGGGTTTTCGGAGTTTTTGTTAAGCCTTGGACGTAAGGAACGCGCCGAACTGCTGCGGGCAGAGGCCCCCAATGGCGGGACCGACAACTGGTTGTTGGCCCTGACCGATGAAGAACGCAGTGACCTTGGCCTTGCTCTATTCTGGTACGAAGCAAACCTGGACCCGATTGACGCAGCACTTGATTTGCAAAAAGTGAACGAACAGTCTTTGGCCGAACTTGTGCTTTGGCGCACGGTCAATAACGGTCGCCTTAATCTGGTGCAGTCAATGCCAGCCGAAAACTTCGGTTTGTCAGAAGCCGCGTTTCTGGAATGGTTGCGTGCCTATTTCGCAGACGCCAACAAGACCATCAACATGAGCCGCTTTCTGGCTGATGAAAACACGCAAAAGGTTGCGGGCCTTATGGCACTGAAACGGTTGGAACGTGTACTTGGTCTAGGCGGCAACTTCTCGGTCGGGCTGAACGAGTTCATCGAGGTGATGCGCGGGAACGGTGATGAACTTGCCGCGACGGCTGATCTGGTCACGCTGAACGCAACCATTCAAAAGGTAGCCGAAGTCGACGCACGGATCGAGGTTGTGGATCGGATGTGCTCAATCTGTCCCGACAGCGATCAGGACTATCAGTGCCTGATCCAGACCTTCGAGATCATTGGCGGCTACGGCACACTGCTTGCCCTGCGTACACCAGCAGAAACCGCGATTTCATCTGACGTCTATCTGGCATCAGACCGTGCGGTGACATCGCTGGAAAACCTGGTGCGCGGCCTTGGCCCATCGGACATGACGCAGGTGCGCTCGAGCTGTCTGGCCAGTATTATGACAGACGCGGGCTAAGCGTTTATCACAAGTAATAATCAGCCTCGGGGCGGAAACGCCCCGAGGCTCTTTGCATTCTTCCCTTGCATCAACCACAATTCTGAAGGCCACAGCGATATCGCTTCATGTCAGGTCCATTTTGCAATCAGACAGGTTTTCGGTGCCAGTACGTTGAACCCGCGATATTGAAGCATACTGAGGCTTGTTACGCTGCTTAAGCATCGTAACGCCAGCGGAGAAATGCGCCGATGCGCGTGATCTTGTGATCGGCGATTTGGGCCAGACCCGATGTGAGCCATGCCTGCGGATCGACGTTGTTGAGCTTGGCGGTCTCGATCAGGGTGAAGGCGATTGCCATGGCTTTGCCGCCACCTTCGGAACCTGCGAACATCCAGTTCTTCCGGCCGATGGCCACGGGTTTGACGGCGCGTTCGGCTGTGTTGTTATTCAATTCCAGGTGGCCATTCTCAAGGTAGGGCCGCGCCTTTGGCATCCGGCCAAGCGCGTAGCGGATGGCCTGGGCCAGTGGCGACTTTCCCGAGATTTTGGACAGTTGCGCGTGGAGCCAGTCTTCCAGTTCATTGAAGATCGGTTTTGCTCGCGCCTGCCGTAGCGCGACACGTGCGGCGGGGGATGTGCCTCGCACCTCTTTTCCCACGGTATAGAGCTCAGCAATCCGCCGGATCGCTTCCTCGGCAATGGCATTGCCCTGAGATGCAAAGACATCAACGAACTTGCGACGGACATGGGCCATGCAGGCCATTTCATCTGCCTTGTCATACCCGAACAACCCGTTGAAGCCGGAGTATCCATCGGCATGGACCCAGCCTGTGTAGCCTGCGAGGTGGTTCACCGGATGCTTGCCCTTGCGGTCGATGGTGAACTGGTACCATGCGCCAGGCGGCGACGATCCCGACCATGGCCGCTCATCGCGGACATAGGTCCAAACCCGTGCCGTTTTGGTCTTCTTGTTGCCCGGTGCCTGCATCTTCACCGGCGTATCATCAGCAAAGAGGGCTTCGCCGCGCCGGACAATCCGCCCGATCTCATCAGCAAGCGGCTCAAGCAGTGCCGTTGACCGCCCAACCCAATCAGCCATCGTGGACCATCCAGATCTATGCCTTCGCGGGCATAGATCTGGCTCTGGCGGTATAAGGGAAGATGATCAGCGTATTTGCTGACCAGCACATGTGCCAAAAGGCCGGGGCCGGGTCGCCCACGCTCAATCGGGCGCGACGGCAAGGGCGACTGCACAATCGCCTCACAGCAGGAACAGGCTTTGCGGGGTCGAACAATACGGTTCACAACAAAGCGCCCCGGCACATACTCAAGCTCTTCGGTGATATCTTCGCCAAGGGTCTTCAGTTTGCCGCCGCAGCGCGTGCAATCGTCACCTGGGGACAGCACTTCATCATGCCGGTCCAGATGATCAGGCAACGGCTTGCGGCTATGCTGGCGGGGCGCCTTGTTCTCAACGGACGGCTGCGCGGGTTTGGCTTGCTCGTCCGCCGCTTCAGCGATCTCCTCGTCCTCTTCGAAGGTCAGGTTGAGCTGATCCAGGCTCTCGGAACGTACACCAAATCTGTGGCGGTTTTGGCCCGCCAGTTGGTGCTTGAGCTTCTCGATCAGGAGCGCCTGCGACTTGAGCTCATCCGCCAGAAGCCGGTTCACGGCCCGCAGTTCTGCAGGATCGTCTGGCGTTATATCGAGGTCCTTGAGCATCGCCGACCCTATAGCGGATCAGGGTCACAACGTGAATCCCCAAAGCACCCAAAGCCTCGTATTTATTGACCTATCCGACCTTCAGCGGACGCCAGGTCTTTTGCGGCATCCGCCAGTCGATGCCTTCCAACAGCATCGACAATTGCGCGGGCGTCACGCTGATCTTGCCGTCCTTTGCGGCAGGCCAGACAAAACGGCCCTTCTCCAATCGCTTGCTGAACAGGCAGGCGCCTTGATGATCCCACCAGATGATCTTCAAGAGATCGCCGCGCCGCCCCCGGAACACAAACAGGTGGCCAGAATACGGATCAAGCTCCAAAACCTTCTCGGCCTGTGCGGCTTTGTTGCATAAATTGCTTGAGAGGATTCACTGTGTGAATCCAGTGTGCTAGCTGGCATGGATGAACAGCTGGGCACCGACGACTTACAAGACC
>CAKMYZ010000050.1 GCA_929200255.1 uncultured Alphaproteobacteria bacterium
AGCAGACTACAAATCACAGCTTACGTCAGTGTCCGAATTTCGGGGGGTAGCTCACCATCGTTACTGACGTGAAAGATGGACGCACCTGGGGTATCGATGAAGGCGGCGGAATGGGTCGCGATGAAGTACTGATTGACCGTCTTTTCTTTAAGGTACGTGATCAACTTGCGCTGCAAGACAGGGTGCAGATGAATTTCGGGTTCTTCGATGCACATGATCTTGTTTTGATGGATTGTGCAGAAGGCGGCGATGAGGATGACTTCGTGGATGCCGGTGCCCAAAGATGCCAATGGCAGCACCTTGTTGTCCATGTGAACGAGAAGGTGCTCTCTGTGGTTCGGCACTTCGAGGGTTGCGTCGGCTTTGCCAGTTACCGTTTGGACAAACTTGTTTATACGATCAAAGATGGTTTTTTGATCTCGTTCGTGAAAATCTGGGTTCTGGAGTTCGGCTAGGTGCGTGATGAGGCCTTTGCCGGACAGGTCTGCAAGACTTACCTTGCCTGTCGACAGTTCGCGCTTGGCCGGAATCATCTCAATCTTAGGCAAGATAATTTTTTGGAATGTAAGAAATTTGCTGGTTACACCGTTTAGTGCCTCAACAAGCTGTTTGTTTGAGGTCATTCGCCGATACAAATCATGCTTGAAAGTTCGGCTTAACTCACTTGCCAAGCGAGCCCAATCATCAGGCGCCAGTTTCAGCACGACCTGTTCTTCAAATTTGTCGTTTGGAATGAGATTGTCCAACTGCCCTGTCGGCTTGAGCCAGATGCACTCTGCTACTGACAGGCATTCGAAAATGGCTTTGAGTGGATCATCAATCGAATACTCTGAACTCATAAACTCCGGATACTTCTCTTTGATTGGCCTTAGGAACTGCTCAGTTGAGATACCAATCATTGAAGCCAAATTACCTGTCTCAGCGCCGAGAAATGACTCAACTTTGGTTTGATCAGGATCTGCACTTCGTCGTTGTAGGAGTTGCGGCTTTTGCTGATGGAGGCTCAATGGTAGTCGGTCATGCAGAAAATTCAGAACAATCGACTTCCCCGCATTATTCGCCCCAACAAAGAAATTCATCTCAGAGAATGGCGCGATGTACTGCATCTCTGGTCCAATGCCCCGGTAGAACTGAACCGCGACGCCTTCAAGATAGATGGGCATGATCTTCTAACAATCTGTTGGTTTGAAACTGCCAAACTGTATCGTGCATCAGGCCAATATCATCAACTCAAGATTGCGGCCCCTCGCCGCCCCTCCCTCCACGCGTCATCGTTTTCGTTGGGAGAGACCCAATGGACAAGGTAAGACGGAAACAGCACGATCTCACCCGCTTTGGCCCGCAGCTTTTGGGAGCGTGATTGTTTCGGCGTTCAGCAACCGCTAGTTGGGCAGGTCGCTGCATCAGGGGAGAAGTCGGTCGTATCCGCATCGCTGCCATGCCAATAAGACGACGAGGTGGAAAGCGCAGGACGTATTTTGCGTTGATTGACCAATGCGGCGCGCCTTCCGTCGCCGCCGGGTCTGGCGCCAAACCTGCCACCTGTCAGCCTGCCAGATCAATCAACCCCTGCGCCAAATTAACCCAGCGCAAACGGCGCTTCCTTTGTTGCCCCTTAAGCATCAACGCTTTAGAAGAAATCTAAATGCGCCCCTTGCATCGACTCGGCGGCGTTGAAAAGTAGCCAATACGAGGAGAGCCAAAAATGGCAGACGCAGCCATCCACGGCGACGCACACGACGACAACCGGGGCTTCTTTACCCGGTGGTTCATGTCCACAAACCACAAGGATATCGGTATCCTGTACCTGTTCACCGCAGGTGCGCTTGGGTTCATTTCGGTCGCATTCACCGTTTATATGCGGTTGGAGCTGATGAACCCCGGTGTGCAGTACATGTGTCTGGAAGGCGCACGCCTGTTTGCGGCTGAGGCCGGGACATGTACGCCAAATGGCCATCTCTGGAACGTGATGATCACCTACCACGGTGTGTTGATGATGTTCTTTGTGGTTATTCCGGCCCTCTTTGGTGGCTTTGGCAACTACTTTATGCCCCTGCAGATCGGCGCGCCGGATATGGCGTTTCCACGCCTGAACAACCTGTCGTACTGGATGTTTGTAGCGGGTGCATCGCTTGGTGTTGCCTCGATGCTGGCACCGGGCGGCAACGGTCAACTGGGCTCTGGCGTGGGCTGGGTGCTCTATCCGCCGCTGTCGACCTCAGAGGGCGGCATGTCGATGGACCTTGCGATTTTTGCGGTTCACCTCTCTGGTGCATCCTCGATCTTGGGTGCGATCAACATGATCACGACATTCCTGAACATGCGTGCACCGGGTATGACACTGCACAAAGTGCCACTGTTTGCGTGGTCAATCTTCGTGACAGCATGGTTGATCCTTCTGGCTCTGCCAGTGCTGGCGGGCGCGATCACAATGCTTCTGATGGACCGCAGGTTTGACTTTGGCTTCTTTCAACCAGAGCTTGGGGGTGATCCGATCCTATATCAGCACATCCTGTGGTTCTTCGGGCACCCTGAAGTGTACATCATCATCATTCCCGGCTTCGGCATCATCAGCCATGTGATCGCAACATTCTCGCGCAAGCCGATCTTTGGCTACTTGCCAATGGTCTATGCGATGGTCGCAATCGGTGTTCTGGGCTTTGTCGTCTGGGCGCACCACATGTACACCGTGGGCATGTCACTGACCCAGCAGTCCTACTTCATGCTGGCCACGATGGTGATCGCGGTACCAACGGGTGTGAAAATCTTCTCTTGGATTGCCACAATGTGGGGCGGATCGGTTGAGTTTCGCACGCCGATGCTATGGGCTTTGGGCTTCTTGTTCCTCTTCACCGTGGGTGGCGTGACCGGCATCGTCTTGTCACAGGCGGGTGTGGACCGCGTTTATCACGACACATACTATGTCGTGGCGCACTTCCACTATGTGATGAGCCTTGGTGCCGTCTTTGCGATCTTTGCAGGTATCTACTTCTACCTGCCGAAAATGGCGGGCCGCATGTATCCTGAATGGGCAGGCAAGCTGCACTTCTGGGCGATGTTCGTAGGTGCCAACCTGACGTTCTTCCCACAGCACTTCCTGGGGCGTCAGGGTATGCCGCGCCGCTATATCGACTACCCAGAGGCATTTGCCTTCTGGAACTATGTCTCAAGCTGGGGCGCATTCCTGTCCTTTGCGTCATTCCTGTTCTTTATCGGTGTCCTCGTCTGGACGCTGACACGCGGCAAGACCGTCACCGAGAACAACCCATGGAATGAATATGCCGACACGCTGGAGTGGACACTGCCATCCCCACCACCAGAGCATACGTTCGAGACGCTGCCAAAGCAGTCTGACTGGGACAAAGGCCCCGCGCACTAGCGGATCAGCCGAAAGAAACAACAAAGGGCCCTGCCAGATTGGCGGGGCCTTTCTTATATGGACCTCAGTCAAGTGTGCCAGTCCATTCTGCAATTGCCCACTCCGCACTCAAATGTCAGGTTTGAGCCGATTCTGTGGAAAAACAACGTGCTGCGAGCGCAGAAAGTGTCGATCTAAATAGAGCGCGAGCGCCTTTTCTATCAGGCTTTGCGCGTTTGCTGCGGTGCAGGAAATATCTTGGCTAGCTTGCGGAGGTTTTGGGCGGTTGCGGCGAGGAGGAATTCGTCATTTGCGCCGCATGGGCCTCGTAATCGCAATCGTCCCAGCCCAAGGATGTGCTTTAAGTGGGCGAAGAGCATTTCGATTTTCTTTCGAAGGCTCATTGAGACTTTATATTGCTTGGTTTTGGCTATGTCGCGGGCCACCTGTCGGGCATCTTCGTGTTCTTCCCGGGTGATGGATCGAAAGTCGGCGTTAGGGCAGCATTTCGCTTTCGATGGGCAGGCCTGACAGGTCAGCTTCAATGCGCGATACTTGGCGACGCCTTTGCCGTCTGGGCCGCGATTGGGATCAGAGTAGTTGCGGCGGAACTGCTTGAGCGCTTCACCCTCAGGACAGATGTATTGGTCGTTCTCTGAGTCCCATTCGAAGTCGGTGCGGCTCCATGTGCCGTCAGTCCGTCCAGCTTTATCGAGCACGGGAATGTGGGGGTTGATTTTGCGGCCAACCAGCCACCCTAACATCGGCCCTGATCCATAGGCACTATCTGCGATCAATCGCTCAGGATTGATGTCATGCAGATCCTTAATCCTATCCAGCATAGTGCGCACAGAGCCGACTTCAGCCTGCCGGATTGATCGTGTACCCTCAACGTCGACGATGACACTGTGGTCAGTGTCGATCAGGTAATTGGTGGAATAGCTGAAGAATGCAGGGCCTTTCCGGGCTGCCGTCCATTGGCTTGCAGGATCAGAATGAGACGTAAACTTGGGCTCAACCTCCGATGCTGCACCGAAGGCCGCATCGTCCAAGACGTCGAGATATTCCTTCACGGCGCGCGGCGCATCAGTTGGATCGATGGTGCTGCGATCCCAATCTTCCTTTGGCGTCGAGTTTTGTTTGTTCGCATCGGCCTCAATCAAACTGGCATCTGCCGCAAGGCGCTGGCCACTCACCAAACCATCCGTGATGCACCGTGCGACGGTCTTCTCGAACAGATGCCGCAACAGCGCACTCTCGCGGAAGCGCCCATGTCGGTTCTTTGAGAAAGTCGAATGGCTTGGGATGGGATCAGACAAATCGAGGCGACAAAACCAACGGTACGCCAAGTTCAGATGCACCTCTTCACACAGCCGACGTTCAGACCGGATGCCAAAGCAGTACCCCACCAACAGCATACGGATGAGTAGCTCGGGATCGATGGATGGACGGCCAGTGTGGCTGTAAAACTCAGCCAGATACTGGCGGATGTCATTCAGATCGACAAACCGATCAATCGAACGCAGAAGGTGATCTTGCGGGACGTGATCTTCCAGAGAAAACTCATAAAACAGTGCTGGCTGCGCCTCTTGCTTCGGTCCCATCATCGCTCAAACCCCCAATCAATAAAGGAATTGAATCAGCGAATGGGCATCCGATCAAGCAAGAGTTTTTCAACAGAATTCGCCCCTAGCCGAAGTGTCAGAATTGGGCTGCGTGCGCTCGCAGTGCAGAAATTGCTGCAACTGCGTAAATATCTACGCCGCCGCCTAGCACTAAGACCAGCCATTCGTGCGTGCCGCAGCGGAAACAACACGTTCAAGGATCAACTCGCGGACATCGACAGTACCAAAGTAATGTCGGTCTTCACGACAACCGCATTATCAAAATGATGAGTAGCCATGTCGGTTCGTTCAATTGCCCGTAGACAGTTTTGCCCGAGGTTTATGTCACTGGCAAAAACGATCGCTTGCTACTGATCAACTGTCCGTCGTCAGGGTTTTTGGAACCAATGGCAGCTTAACTTAAGAGAGAG
>CAKMYZ010000051.1 GCA_929200255.1 uncultured Alphaproteobacteria bacterium
AGCAGACTACAAATCACAGCTTACGTCAGTGTCCGAATTTCGGGGGGTAGCTCAGTTGTGCCCGATGCCAAAAGTCGAACTAACAATCATTCCCGTTGGATTACCAAGCGGGCTCGATCCATCAACTCGACCATTGTCAATGATGTCACTTGCATGATCAGCTGCCAATGCTCCCAGTATTAGGGTTACTGCAGCGACAATTGTCTCAACCACACAAGCATCCCAGACACAGTTTCCATGGGGATCCATGGCATTCACCGGATCATTAAAGCTATAGCTATACCGATTGGTCCCTACACCTGCCTGCGTCACCTCAAACCAATCCGGCTGCAGGAATAACCCGAGTTCCGGGTCGTAGTATCTTGCGTTGAGGTACTGCAGCCCGGCGTCGCTGTCGTAGCGTTCGCCGATGAAGCCTTTGGCGTCCTCGGCCACGGCAGGCAGGGCCACGTCTTCGGCGGCGGAGAGGCCAAACGGCAGGAAGGTCTCCTCGCGGGCCTTCGCCCCCGCCGCATCGGTGATCAGCACAACCGAGTTCAATTGATCGCGGTGCAGGTAGCTTGCCGCCCCATCCACCAGTCGCACGTTCGGGTGCGGATAGGCGGTCAGGTCAGGGGAGCAATCGGCGGCGCAGGACGGATCGGGGGATCATTTTGATCACGACGCTGCTCCTCATGACGCTTCTGGCCGGTTTTGCCATTGCAGCACAAAATCGGGCGCTGGGACAGGCGCGGGTGCTGGAAAAAGTACGGGCGGTTGGGGGGAGCGGGTGGTTTTGCAGTCTGTGCGGGCGGTGGCGTTGCCGGTGGTTGGGGGGCTTGCAGGTGCGGATGTACAACACGAATTGCAGGTCTGGTTGGAGCAACTAACGTTTCAAGTTGTCATTGCTCCCCAGTCTCGCTCCGACCGGGTAACGTTGTCGGTCGTCAACATTTCGCTGTAGACTTTTTTGCCCGCCTTCGAGGACTCAATCCACAATCATCTCAACCGTTACCGCAAGTACAGCACTTCAACTTTGGACCTCATCCGGGGCAACTCTTGGGATCGCCTCAATGCAAACAATTTTCGCCTTTATATGCTCAGCCTTTTCTATTCAAGCGGAATACATGCCCACGTTCGGATCATTTCGCATTTCATGACAACAACCTACGGCACAAGTATTTCAGATGACGCAGCAGATCTAAATGAACGGCGAAAAACTCGCGGATCGTAAGGTACCGCGGCCAACCCATTGAGTATGTTCAACCTGCTCTCGGGAATTGTATCGCAGCGTGCGGCCGTGACCGATGATCTAAACGTAAACCCTCCTCGCCTGGCCTGTGCCCTGAATTGATCGACTACTGTTCTTACTTCGTCAGGGTCGCCACTCAACACCTCTAGCTCGATTTTGTCCGGCTCAAGCAGTATGTACGGGTAAGACTGTTCGAATGCCTCTCCAGGAGGCAAGATAAACATCAGATCGGGATTGAGCATCGCGCTGCCAATGCTTCCATTGGCAAAAGCGTCCACGGCCCTTCCGCCACCTGGTAAATACGGCACTACAGAAACTAGGCTGAGACATAGTTGCTTGTCAGTCTGGTTCGTGAGCCTAACATTGACGCCAATTTCAGTTGAGGTTTCTATCCTGGCAGCAGCGACAACATGGTCCAGTTCGCTGACCGAAGGTATTGCCAAATCGCACCCTATGACTCCCAACGCGCTAACACCCAGACACAACGCATGCAAAACTGTCTGCATTTTCCCACGCGACCCCTGCTTCGCGCGCAGCATTTCGTCCAACTCTGCCATATCCATTTCCAGCCAGTTTGTGATGATCTCTTAAACTCAAAAAAGCGTGCGCGCCTTCATGTACAATCACGCGTGAGCCACGCTGGTGCATTTGAAAACCATTATCGAGGGCGATTGAACCTCCACCAGGAGCTGCCCACCCAGCAGCATTCGTCGCCCTACCAGTATATGAAGTTGTTGAGCCGTCGGGGTTCCTAAAACGCTTCTCTCCGAACAGTTGGCTCATGAGAGCATCTATATCTTCATTTGCGGCGTCAGGGAACTGTTGTCTGAATGCTGCTTCAGCTAAGCCGTAGTGTTCAAGCGCAACTCCGGCGCCAGTTGGGCCAATGCCATCAGAGACGATTTGAGCCATATCAACAAAACTACTGAGATTCTCAGTGTTGAAGCTGTTCTCTCCATAGCTCGCCTCGAACCTACGTTTGAACCCCCAAACTCCTGAGAACAAGCCTGTGTTTTCATTACTTTCCAATCGCTCAATTGATTTTTGTGCAAGAGCTATAGACTGACCCAATTCGTCTCGCGCAGTCTCGCTTGCTTGGAGGGTTGCACTGCAGTCGTTGCCACCAATACTGGTGCCACAGGTTGCATTCCCCAAAGGATCACGCCCATTCACCGGATCATTGAAGCTATAGCTATACCGATTGGTCCCTACACCTGCCTGCGTCACCTCAAACCAATCCGGCTGCAGGAATAACCCGAGTTCCGGGTCGTAGTATCTTGCGTTGAGGTACTGCAGCCCGGCGTCGCTGTCGTAGCGTTCGCCGATGAAGCCTTTGGCGTCCTCGGCCACGGCAGGCAGGGCCACGTCTTCGGCGGCGGAGAGCCCGAAGGGCAGGAAGGTCTCCTCGCGGGCCTTCGCCCCCGCCGCATCGGTGATCAGCACGACAGAGTTCAGCTGATCGCGGTGCAGATAGCTCTCTACCCCGTCCACCAGTCGGACGTTGGGGTGCGGATACGTTCAATGCAGGGTATTTGAGGTGGGAATCTAAACAGGTGGGTAGGCGTCGTTTTCAAAGTAGTAAACACACGCCCTCAGTAGGGCGGGGTTTTGCGTTTCTGCGCCTGAGCGCAGTAAATGATTCTTTACACCAGCTATGTCGTTTACAGCGAGGAACTCGTCCATCCCGGCATCTTCAGCTTCTTTTGGCGTAAAGCCATCCGAGCCTAGCTCCGCATCATCAACATCAATTAGAATACACTCGGAAGTAAGTTCTACTCTATTCGAACGCCTGACATACACCTGTAGCCGCCAATCTAGATTCTCAATCTTAGCAAGTATTTCATCAAGCAATATTTTCATTCTCGACCCCAAATCGCATAGCCACCAACGCCGTTTGGATGCAGACTTCCCTGGACGGCTCCTGGTGCAGTATGCTGGTCAAGCGGAACTAGCTCCATCTGCCCAGCGTTCTGCCCGTGATGCCAAGTCAAGTCTGCTGTAGGTGGTGTACGCGCAAACGCACCCCGTGGACCTGGTCGGACAGCTGCAACAATGCCAGGGTATACCTTTTCCATTTCTTGAGCAAAGCTAGGATCGCTTTCGAACGCCTCGTGTAAGTTCTGATTTGCTATCTGGTTGTGCCTCTGACGGGAGATTCCTGGATACGCAGTTGTCGGAAGCTGCATTTCATATACGATTGAATAATTTCCACTGTTCGATGGGCGAAGCAGCGGTTTTGTCCTCCAAGAAGCTAGCAATCGCGCAAAAACCCCGCGGCTTTGGCTTGCAGCTGCGGGAGCTAGCGATGTTGCTAGGGCAACCGGGGCCGCATCTCTGGCCTCATTGGCTGATTGCTGAATGGCACTCTGTCTCGCTAAGTCCACAGCAGCTATGTCTGGATTTGATGATCCGGCCTGTCGCAGACCTTCATTAATAGCTGCCGTCTCTCCTCTTGCGACTGCTCCGAAACCAAAGAAGTCAAGCAGTGACCACCGTCTGTCTGCGTCACTTTCGGCTTGGTTCCCACTCGGGTCCATGCGGTTCACGGGATCATTGAAGCTATAGCTATACCGATTGGTCCCCACCCCGGCCTGCGTCACCTCGAACCAGTCCGGCTGCAGGAACAGCCCGAGTTCCGGGTCGTAGTATCTTGCGTTGAGGTACTGCAGCCCGGCGTCGCTGTCGTAGCGTTCGCCGATGAAGCCTTTGGCGTCCTCGGCCACGGCAGGCAGGGCCACGTCTTCGGCGGCGGAGAGCCCGAAGGGCAGGAAGGTCTCCTCGCGGGCTTTTGCCCCTGTCGCATCGGTGATCAGCACGACCGAGTTCTGTAGCGATTCTATTGCTTGGGTTTGCTTACCGTGGAGTTCAGCAGTGCCACTAGTTTTTCGAAATCCTCGTGCGTCGCCATGTCTTTCGCCATTTCATCTACGACCATCTCCGCACATCTTTGTATGGAGTGCTTTAGAACATCAAATTCAACAATCTCTCTAAATTCGACATTATCTTTCGATCTTCCTCGCTTCTTTCCCTCGAGTAACGTTTTTTCCCCCATTCTAGTGGCCAAAACGTAGAATGGACCATCCATGAAGTCGAAACGCATCTCGGCTCTGTCAAAAATGATTTCATCCAGCCACCATTTGAGTACTTGTGTAGGATAGTCCCACCATCCGTGCTCTGGGAAAAAGCCGGCGGGTATTTCAAAATACAATGGCGCCGCGAACCCCAACGATTTCGATCGCTGGCGGCTATCCAGTTCGCAGCAAACGATGCTCTTTTTCATATCTTCATCAGTCAATAGGGATACGCTGTTTCGATAATTCTGGTTCTTGTATTAACCCACATTTCAATATTCAGGCCATGGGAGCTTTGTCCACGCACAAGTACGCGATCTTCTTGCCGTCTTATAGTCCGGGCGTTTCCATACGCGTCTCTTATGGCAGTCTCAACTGATCGAGGCGACATGTGCTCAGGAAAAATATCTTTCCGTGAGTTAGGCATTATGCGAGAGCCGCCGATCATGTGGCCACTTTGAACTTCGTCCATGTCTATCGTTACTCGCCTAGCCGAGGGCAGATTTACTGGTTTCGACCTCAATTGACTCACTAGCCGACTGACCCGGCCTTGCAAAGCAGCATTATCGTCGATACCGGTCGAAGTAGATACCATGTGTGCTTGCGGACCAAAAACCCCCTGCCTAGAGCCGCCTAACGCCACCGCACCAACCTGTTCGAAAGCATTCAGTTCATCGAATGAGCGGCCAAAAAGCTCTTGGGCTGCCCTTTCAAGCGCCAGCTCGTTTTCTCTACGTGCTCGCGCCTCATCAACCGACTGGCCTTCTTGTCCGCGAACTCTGTCGTATTCGCCAGGGTCAGTCGATTTCTCGCCATCAAGATCATCAATGTCGTTCCCCCCTGGATCGCTGAGGTTCACCGGATCATTGAAGCTATAGCTATACCGATTTGTCCCGACGCCAGCCATTGTCACTTCGAACCAGTCCGGCTGGAGGAACAGCCCGAGTTCTGGATCGTAGTACCTTGCGTTGAGGTACTGCAGCCCGGCGTCGCTGTCGTAGCGTTCGCCGATGAAGC
>CAKMYZ010000052.1 GCA_929200255.1 uncultured Alphaproteobacteria bacterium
CGCTCGAACAGACGAAAGCCTAGCTCGGCTTCAAGCTTGTTGATTTGGTAACTGATCGACCCTTTCGACTGATGCACCTCGTCCGCCGCCTTGGTCATCGACAGAGTGCGGGCAACGGCATCAAAGATCTTGAGGGCATCATAAGAACGAAAGCGCATGAATATTGTCTAATTTTTTCGAACGACTTGTGCAAATCATTAGATTTGCGCTGAGCGCAGTTGGTCCAATATCACCAACTCAATGCGTGGCACCCATCTGTCCTTGTCGAAGATCACCCGCAGGCGTCTAACAACTCTGAACGGTGAACAATATGACAACTGACCTTTCCCACTTCCGCTTCGTCGCCAAGGCTCTCCCCAATCAGGGCGCGCGCCCGCGCGAATTGGCCCGCACCATGCCTGCACATCCGCTGAGCTACATGGAACTGCCCTATGATCCCGAATACACGCTCTATAACTCGCGCCTGACGCCGGAAAAACTCGACACGGCCAAAGATGATGAGATGTATTGGGCGGTGCGCACCAACGTCATTTTCCGCCACACCGGCGAATTGCCGATCGAGATTAGCGGGCCGGATGCCGAAACCTTGCTGAACAAAGTGTTCACCCGCAGCGTCAGCAACGTGAAGCCGGGGCGCTGCTCCTATCAGTTTGCTTGCTATCACGATGGCGGCATGATCACCGATGGGGTGCTGCTGCGGCTTGCGCAAGACAAGTTCTGGATGGCCCAGGCCGACGGCGACCTGTTCAGCTGGTACAAGGCCCATGCAGAGGGGCTGGACGTGAAAATCCACGATCCGAATGTCTGGGTCAGCCAGATCCAAGGGCCGCGTTCGCTGGACTTGCTGGCTGCCGTGCTGGACGGCCCCATGCCCGATCCTTTCCGCTATTTCGACTGCGCCGAGGTTTCCATCGCGGGGCAGACCTGCTGGATTAGCCGCTCGGGCTTCACCAATGAACTGGGCTGGGAAGTCTACATGTTACCCGACACCGACATCCCCGCCATCGGTGACAAGATCATGGAGGCAGGTGCTGCCTTCGGCATTCTGCTGACCGGAACGCCAGTGTTCCGGGCGCGGCGGATCGAGGCCGGGTTGCTCAATGCCGGGTCGGATTTCGGGGCGGACACGACGCCGTTCGAGGCGGGTCTTGGCGGTTTTGTCGCATTTGATGATCACGATTTTGTTGGCCGCAAAGCGCTGGAGGCAGCTGACAAATCCTGCCGCACCTGGGGCATGCGGGTCACCGGCGGTGTCGCACAGCTTGGCCGCGTCATGACCATTGATGGCAAGGATGTCGGTCGGGTCTGCTCCTCGGGCTATTCGCCCTATCAGGGCTGCGGTGTCTGCATCGTGCGCATGGACGACCCTGCGCGGGGTCCCGGCACAAAGGTGGAGGTGCTTTGCGCTGATGGGTCCACCCAGAGCGGTGAGCTCTGCACCCTGCCGATGTATGACGCAGACCGCCTGATACCACGCGGCAAGCTGGTGGACATCCCAACCAAACCCATTGCTGCAGAATGACTTGGCAACTAGGCTGCGTTCGCAAGGAACCCTGCGAGTGCAGCCGCGGCCACTGACGCGCGTTCAACATGAAGGAAATGTCCGCATTCATGGAAGATTTGAAGCTGAGCCTTTGGAATAGCTTGCGCCATGGCATTGATTTCAGCGGTTTTCACCAAGCGATCTTCCTGCGATGCAAGGATCAATGTCGGGACTTGAAGCGCTGCCAACTTTGCGCTCAGGTCCAGTTTTGAACATGCAGTGAAATCGTTCAGCAGAACGTTTCCTCCGGCAGACATCATCCTTTGCTGTGTGGTCTTCACGAAGTGTTCTGGCGTTGATTTGTGCCAGCAAGAGCGGGCGATGGCGGCGACGGTATCTTCGGTTTGGTTCTGCAACCCCTTCAGCAATTCGGGTGTGACTGGCATTCGCGCCGCCCCGGCGATCAGGCATAGTGAGGAAATCCGCTCGCTAGATTGCAACGCGGCTGACAAGACAACGCCGACACCCATTGAGTGCCCCACCAGACAGACGTTTTCCAGATTGAGCGCCTGCAGGAAACCGGTGACTGCGCGGCTATGGCCAGTGATATCAGGCAAGCTTAGGCCACCCGAGCCACCATGGCCCGGAAGATCAATCGCAATCACGGGATGCGCGTGCAGCGCTTGCCCCCCTTGACCGGGCAGAACAGCCGTCGACGACGGAAGGCCAAACGGGGCAGTCGCCTCGGCCACACTCCGCCAAGATTGCGGCCAGTCGAGTTTGGACCCTCCGGCACCGTGCACCAGAACAAGTGTGGGCCGCTCCGGCGTCACTGCAATTCCGTTGGTGCTAAAGCAGATTTTTTGCCCGCCGATGCTGACTTTTTGGTTGGCGTATGTCTCAAAGCGAGGGTGAGGCGTCATAACGATCACACCAGCTTGTGCATGGCTTCCAGATCTGTGGACCCGATCTCGTCTACAATTTTGCTGCGCAGTTTTCGCATCGCGCCCAGCCATTTGTCGTAGTTGGCAGACTTGAATTGGATGAATTGCGCGACATCCGCGTGCGGCAAAATCAGGAAGCTTTCCTGCGCAACACCCTCAACCACGGTTTCTGCAAGTGCTTCTGGTGTGATCACACCCGGCAGATCGCTTGATGCGCCTTTATCGGCATACCCCAGCATCGGGGTTGCCACATATTGCGGACAAATGACCGAAACCTTGATCCCGTCACCGCCATGGGTGATCGCGACGGATTCAGCGAACCCTAAGGCAGCATGTTTGGTTGCAGAATAAGCCGCATCACCGATTTGGCTCAGCAACCCGGCAGCCGAAGACATCTGCAACAGATAGCCGCTCCCGCGTTCGATCATGCCTGGCAGAACCGCGCGGGCGGCATAGACATGCGCCATCACATGAACGTCCCAGCAAAGGCCCCAGGTGTCATTGCTGGCCGAGGCTGAATGTGATGGCTCGCCTAAACACACACCCGCGTTTGAGCAGAACATATCCACCGGGCCAAAGTGCTGCTCTGCCTGCTGAACCAACGCCTGCACATCGGCCTCCTTGGTGACGTCGCATGCCACAGCCAAACCATCAATCACGGCCGCGGTTGCACGAGCCGCACCTTCGTCCAGATCGGCGACAACAACCTTTGCACCCTCCTTGGCGAACCGAGTGGCTAAGGCCGCACCAATGCCGCGTGCACCGCCGGTGATAATGATCGTCTTATTCTTAAGATCCATGGGACTTTCCTATCGCAAATTTTTACAGAAGAGATGGCAGCCACAGCGCCATCGAGGGAAATGCAATCACAAGGCCAATCATCACGAACATGGCGAAAACGAACGGGATCGCCCCTTTGATTACGTCTTTGATTGGTCCGCTTTGGCGGATGGATTGCACAACATAGAGGTTCAGCCCAATAGGCGGTGTGATCAAAGCGGTTTCCAGCAGCAACATCAGCACCACACCGAACCAGATCGGATCGTACCCAAGGGCGACGATCACCGGCACGACAATGGGGGTCGTTGTGATCAACATGGACAGGCTCTCCATGAAACACCCCATCACTAGATAGATGGCGATAATGATCAACAACACCTGAAACGGGGACAGGCCCAGGCCTTCGATAAAGCTTTGGAATGCGGCCGCGAGGCCGATGACGGCAAGCACGAAGTTCAAGAAGGCCGCTGCCAGAATGATCAGCATGATCATCGCTGTTGTCCGCATGGTGCCTTCGAATGATTTCAGAAGCATATCCCGTGTCAGCTTGCCGTTTTTCCACGACAGCAAGAGTGCCGCAAGAACGCCCAGAGAGGCACTTTCCGTCGGCGTCGCCCAACCCGCATAAATGGAGCCGATGACCACAATGAAAATGAACAAAGGTTGCAACAGATTTGGCAGGCTCGCGAAACGCTCAGACCACGAAATTGAGATCTTTTCGCCGCCCCAGCCTTTGTTGGCGAGGCAGAGAAGGACGATGGTAAGACTGTAGAGCCCCGCCAAGACCAGCCCCGGTAGAATACCCGCAAGGTAAAGCTTGGGCACGGATGTATTGGTCAAAAGCCCGTAGATGATCAGGCCAACGGAAGGCGGTATCAGAATGCCAAGTGTCCCACCGGCGGCAAGCGAGCCAAGAAACAGGGGTGTGTGATAGCCGCGCTTGTCGATCTGCGGCACCGCAACCGTCCCAACGGTGGCCGCCGTGGCAACGGAAGACCCAGAGGTCGCCGCAAAGATAGCGCTGGAACCGATATTGGAATGCATTAGCCCGCCCGGCAGCCATGACAGCCATTTTGCCATCGCATCATACATCTTTTCAGCGATGTCCGAGCGCAGCATGATCTCGCCCAGCATGACAAACATGGGCACCGCAACGAGCAGAAATTCGATCGAGTTTTCCCACATCATGTCACCAATGGCGCGACGCAAAGGCATGATGGAAAAGCTCTCGTCCAGCACCACACCCAACAGGCCAAGTGCTGCAGCAACCGGAATTGCAAGGAAGATGAACAGAAGTAGAAGTGAGAAAGTGACGATAAGGATCATGATTTGCCCTCCGTCTCGACCAGCTCCGCTTTGATTTCGCCTTCGATGCCTTCGGAACCGATAAGCTCAGAGACTGCATCCCAGTTGCGGCGCAGGACATTGCCTGTAACACGAAGCGCAATCAAAACCCACATCGCCAAAGCAAGTCCGATCCCGCTGATCCAGACAATCTGAGGAATAGATAGCGGTGTGCGTAGGGGCGTGACCGAGATACGGCCGGTTTCAACCGTCCCTTTGACCAATTCAAACCCGTACCAGCCAATAAGTGCGAACAGCGCGCCAAGTGCGAGAAAGCTGAGAATGTCCAATGCAATACGCAAAGGGCGCGGCATCAGATTATAGACAACGTCGATCCGCACATTTCCTTTCTTTCTGATCACGGCGGCGTAGGACCAGGCCGTAGCGGCCGCGAAGACATAGCCTGAAATTTCATCCGCGCCCCCAAGCGACGAGTTAAAAAGCTTACGCATGATGACTTCCAATCCCACCATGAAAGCTGTCATCAAAAGGGCCGCCCCTGCGACCCAAACGGCAATTTCTGAGACACGGTCAAGCGCGCCTTGTGTTCGGATCAACATGGTAAACCCCCTGCAAAGTTGGATGGCGGCACCAGCATGCCAGTGCCGCCAAGCGCGTTACTGAATGGATAGACCGTTGGCCGCGCCGATCGTGGCGTTCCACGGGCCTGCGCAGTCCGCGTCGCCGCAGCGCTCGAGCCAGCCTGGGAAGACATGGCTTTGCAGGAT
>CAKMYZ010000053.1 GCA_929200255.1 uncultured Alphaproteobacteria bacterium
CGCCAGTTCCAGAAACCCTGCTCAAAAGTGGCCCATAGAAATGGGGCTGGACATCGGAGCCATCGCCATATGCCATTCTTTTTGCTCGGCTCGTTTCAGGATGTATTGACGTGAAAAGCACGCAACCTCAGCAGTTTTCTTTGCGGCTTCTAGCGGCGTTGCATCTGCTGCTGCAGCGCATTCTGGAAGTGTTTCAGCGGCCTGACTGGCTTGAACTGAACAACAGCTCCAATCTACGTAAAGATATTTTCGCGGGCTTAACCGGCGCAACACTTGTGTTGCCTCAGGCCGTGGCGTTTGCTGCAATCGCTGGGTTGCGGAAGGGATTTCGCAAACTCGAAGCTGATATGCCGCCACAAGTCCACATGCTGCTGATCATCAAGGGAACCGGAAGTATCGACCTTCCGGCGGCTGAGTTGCTTGCTGAAGAAGCCAAACGAAGAAAGCGACGTGGTGGGATGCTCTGGCCTTTGACTAAGAACCCAGCTTTGCGTTTTGCGGTGACTGCTGGAAGTTGGGCTCTTGGCATAATATGCCCTCCAATCCTCCCTCCATTCCCAATCATCAACTCCGTGTTGACGCCGAAAGCATAGCATTGAGTTGAATGACCGATGTCAGAAGGCATTGGCTCGGACTATCTCTGCAAGTGCATTAGGCCGCTGTGAGCCCAACTTCGACAATTGCTGCGCGGCACACTAATGTCGGCTCTCTGGCCCAAATATGATAGCACTGTTGTATTTCGATGTGTTGGGCGGCAGCATGTTGATTGAATTTAAGAAAGCAGGATGCCCATGAAGCGACTACCGACCGCCTTATTGATGATGTCTGTCGGGAGCGCCGTATCAGCACAGACTTGCGGGGCATACGCAGGCGATGTGACGGACTACGTCGCACTGCATTCGTACACTTATCCTGCTGCCGAAATGGTCGCGGAGCGCATTGCGGCCATAGAAGATCCGTTTGAAGCCCTTGTGCAGTTCAAGGCATACGGTGACTTTGCTCAAATGGGGATCGTCGATCTAGTATTACCTATGGTGGCCCTGAGCTGCAACTACGAGATGTACGATGCCAACGCTTGCTCTGGAACATTCTTTCTGCCGAGTAACGTCGAAAGTGTTTTACTGGCGGGGGAAAGCTTGCGTTTTGCCACGCGTGACCCCGAAACTGATGTGGCCATGTATGTTGTGCACCAAAATCGGTCATTTGATCGCTCGGTCGTGACGATGGCTGGCGTTGTCAGCACATGGAGCCGTTCTGCTGACGGCACCGAAACTTTCCTGAGTTTTGCTGAAAACGGCGATGAAACGCACTACACAGAGCGTGCCGATTGCTCTGGAAAAGGACACGTCATTCGACACAACGAGGCGGGCTTGCTGACGACAAACCACTTCTCCTGGTCAGCCGCGACTGTGGACAGCATGACGTTTCGATACAAACTATGCCGCCATCAAGAACCCGACCCTGGCTGTCATGAAGGACAGATTTGATTCAACTAAATACGGTGCAGGTTATATCGGGAAGCTCTTTGGCCATAAACTCGTTAAACGCACCGGGCTGTGACAGAACCACTGCACAAGGGTCGTCCCACCCGATATCGACATAGGCGAGAGATAGACCGAAGCGCGCAAGATATGCTGCGTACAACTCGAACTGGTCGCGCACCGATGCATTATACATCGCTTCATCGGCATAAATATCATCTTCGGTCGGAAGCGCCAGAAAATACCGCGAGGCATCAATCACTTCCGATGCTGATGCCCTGTCTTGACGGTCAAGCGTCAGTACTGGGGGGTATTCGTTGGGCCCTATCCGTATGTCGACAAACGCTTGCAGAATAGTCGAGCCGTCCAGCTTTTCGGCTGCTTTTGCCACCGCGATAGCCGGTGCGATCTCTGATTCCAAACTGTGTGTAGGAACGAAAGGCGCAATGAAGCTGGCAAATGTCTTGACCACTTCAACCCAGTGTTTTTCTTCTACGAACCGCTGCTTTGCCAATTCTCTTTTTGCCGCTTCACTCGGATTCTGATTGAGCATCGATCGAATGTTCTTTGAGACAGGGTCATCGTCCTCTTTCAGCAAAGGCTTCAGGTGTTCGGCAATGTCGGTTTCTGACATGCCTAACTCTCGGCAAGATCGCACATAGTACGGGACAGCAAATCGTAAGCGTTGCATCTGACCCCTAAAATCACCCCTGATCAGCCCGCGTTCGCCAGTTTATGATGCCCCAAAAAGGATACAGGCATCATGAACTCTCAAAACTTGGGTGACCTCGCAAGTGATCAGAAAATACAAAACGTCTTCCACGCTTTCGGTTATTCGATCCCTGTCGGGAAAGATGGCCGCCGTTTGTGGCCCACGAAATTTAAACGCGCGATGGGTCAGAGAATGAGATCGGGTGAGTTATCAATCGGTGAGGTGCAAAAGACTTGCCAGGTTTCGAACAAGACAGCCTACAGTTGGCGAAAAGGTGGTTCTCGAAAGTCACTTCACAAGCCAAAGAAGACTCAAGAACCAGCCCCGGCGTTTGCCGAAGTCAAAGTTCAACGTGATGAGCTGGTCGCGCCACCTGTCACGCCTCACATTGTTTTCAAGCGCGCAGGTTGTGAAGTTCTGCTGCCGCCAAATTTTCCAATCGATCAGTTGGCTCAATTGATCAGCGCTTTCGAAAGTGCCCCATGATCTCCCCGGCAGGCAACTTCAAATTCTATGTCGCGACCAAGCCTGTCGACTTCCGGAAAGGCATGGATGGCCTCGCCGCAATTGTGATGAACGAATTTCAGTTAGATCCCTTCAACGGCGCCATCTTCATATTTCGTTCGAAACGGGCGGATCGCCTGAAACTGATAGTCTGGGACGGCACCGGCCTTGTGATGACCTACAAGCGGATCGAGGGAAAGGGGTTCGAATGGCCGCGCATTCAAGATGGCATGATCACCCTAAACAAGTCCCAATTCGAAGCCCTATTTGAAGGACTTGACTGGAAGCGTGTCACCGCCAGCGGCGTGCGCCGTCCGGTAGCCGTCTAGGACAATCGCGTCTGAGACTAGAAACAAATAGCAGATATGAAGCGGCAAACATGACAAATTGGTACACGGCAGACACCCACTTTGGGCATGAGAACGTTATTCGGTTTTGCGACCACCCATTCAAATCTTCCGGTCATATGGACGGTGTCATACTTGAAAAGATGTGGAAGGTGGTGAAGCCTGAAGACGATCTCTGGATCATCGGAGATTTTGCTTTCGGCGCGCCAGCGAAAGAGCCGGCATATCTACAACAAATCTTCGACCAGCTGCCTGGAGCGCGCAAACACCTGATCGTTGGCAATCATGACAGCGACCTTACTCAGTCATTGGGTTGGTCTTCGGTCTCGTTAATGGCAGAAGTGCCGGACAGGCCAAAGAACCAACGCAACACGCTGTGCCACTATCCAATGATTACGTGGAACCACGCGAGACGCGAAGCTCTGCAATTGTTTGGTCACGTCCACAACAATTGGCGCGGCTCGCGAAATTCCATCAATGTAGGTGTCGATGTTTGGGATTTCATGCCCGTGACATTTGATGATGTCGCCCGACGGGCGCGTAAGTTGCCTGTCAACAAGCACTGGTCAGATGTCGAGCACCGGTCGAAGCTACAGTAGACTGAGCCTTTCGGCGAGATCGGGGGTCAGTTGCAACGCTTACCGCTTACCTGTCATGATGGATTTTCTAGTGTGAGGGGCAAATTGGGGGTCATTTGCATCGCTTGCAATGCAAACACAGACAACCACCCGAGGGTGGTGGTTAACGCATTGTATTGCAAGGGTAATATTGGTTGCGGGAGTAGGATTTGAACCTACGACCTTCAGGTTATGAGCCTGACGAGCTACCGGGCTGCTCCATCCCGCGCCAAAAGCGCACCTCAAAGTAAGGATATGAGGCGCATCGATAGAGAGATAACTTGTACTTCTTATTAGGTTTGGCAATGACTTACTCTCCCACGCCTTAAGACGCAGTACCATCAGCGCTGCGGCACTTAACTGCCGAGTTCGGGATGGGATCGGGTGTTTTGCTCGCGCTATGATCACCAAACCAAAAAAGAAGTACAAGACATCAGCTTGCCATGTATGCACATGACGCGTTGTTCCAGATATCATCGTATACTGATGATTGTGTGTGTATGAACTTTGATTTTCCAGTCTTACTATTACTGGATCAAATCAAGCCTATCGAGCAATTAGTACCAGTCAACTGAACGCCTTACAGCGCTTACATCTCTGGCCTATCGACGAGGTAGTCTACCTCGGCTCTCAGGGATATCTTGTTTTGAAGGGGGCTTCCCGCTTAGATGCCTTCAGCGGTTATCCTGTCCGATCATAGCTACTCAGCACTGCCGTTGGCACGACAACTGATCCACCAGTGGATCGTTCACCCCGGTCCTCTCGTACTAGGGGCAACTCTTCTCAAATATCCTACACCCACGGAAGATAGGGACCGAACTGTCTCACGACGTTCTAAACCCAGCTCACGTACCTCTTTAAACGGCGAACAGCCGTACCCTTGGGACCTGCTCCAGCCCCAGGATGAGATGAGCCGACATCGAGGTGCCAAACGGTGCCGTCGATATGGACTCTTGGGCACCATCAGCCTGTTATCCCCGGCGTACCTTTTATCCGTTGAGCGATGGCCCTTCCACTCGGGACCACCGGATCACTATGACCGACTTTCGTCTCTGCTCGACTTGTCAGTCTCGCAGTCAGGCTGGCTTCTGCCATTGCACTCAACGAGCGATTTCCGACCGCTCTGAGCCAACCTTCGCGCGCCTCCGTTACAATTTGGGAGGCGACCGCCCCAGTCAAACTACCCACCACGCAGGGTCCCGGACCCGGATAACGGGCCGCGGTTAGACATCAAGCAGAATAAGGGTGGTATCTCAAGGGTGGCTCCACCGAGACTAGCGTCCCGGCTTCAAAGCCCACCACCTATCCTGCACATACTGTGCCTGATGCCAATGCGAAGCTATAGTAAAGGTGCATGGGGTCTTTCCGTCTAACCGCGGGTATCCTGCATCTTGACAGGAAATTCAATTTCGCTGAGTCCACATTTGAGACAGCGGGGAAGTCGTTACGCCATTCGTGCAGGTCGGAACTTACCCGACAAG
>CAKMYZ010000054.1 GCA_929200255.1 uncultured Alphaproteobacteria bacterium
ACGTCGGAGCAGGTGCGCGGCATTCTGATAGGCTGGAGTTCTGCAGTGTGCGGACAAAGTGTGAATTCGCTGCGGCTGCACCAATGTCTGGTTTGGGAATTTTCCGAAATTTTCAAAAGTTACCGAGGTTGGGGTTTTGTTTGGCTCAACGCGTCCAAAGCAAGGTGCACAAGCCCATGCTTTGGCGCGTTTGCGGGCCATTCAGCAAATACACTTATGGGGCGAAGCTCCCAGTCAGGCAAAACGTAATCCATGACCCCGCTTTCGATGTCGGGAGCTACGAGGAATTCGGGGACTATGGCCAGCCCGGCTCCTGCTTGCGCGAGGCGATGCAAGGCCTGTGCATCGTTTGTGGACATGTGCGGAGTTGGCTTGATTTTCATCGTCTCCCCGCCCTTGTGCCTGAAACTCAAAGGAATGTTTTGAACGGGTGCAAGCGCTAACCATTCCCAATCTGTGAGCGCTGAAGGATTTTTGCCAATCGTCCGCTTTGCTAGATACTCCTTGGAAGCAACCAAAACCCGCCGCACCTCAAACAGAGTGCGTGATGTGGCAGAATTCTTGGATTCTGGGCCCATGCGAATAGCCAAATCAAACCGATCGTCAATCAGTGCCCGCCGTGTGTCAGAAAAATCAACGGTCAATGTGATACGCGGAAAGGCCAAAGAAAAAGCGGCAATCCTATCTGTGATGGGTGACGAAGACAGGACGGACGGGAGCGTGACGCGCAACTCTCCGCTCGGTTCGCCTGTGGTCGCAGAAAGATCCTGCAATTCGCCTTTTACGGCGTCGAGCATGTTGCGCGTCGCAGTAAGCAACCTTTGGCCTTCGTTTGTGAGCGTCAATTTTCTGGTCGAGCGATAGATCAATGCGACGCCAAGGTGCTCTTCTAGTTGTGAAACATGGTGGCTGACTACTGACGGCGAAAGGTTCAGTTCGCGTGCTGCGCCTCGGAATGATCCGTGGTCAATTGTTTTAGCAAAGATTGCCATTTGTCTAAGGCGATCAATCATTATGACAAAAATCCGAACAGTTAAATTTGATAAATCTATCTTATCTATTAATCAAAACATGTCCATCCTACTTGAACAGAGCGCCGCAAATGCCTGGCGTCATACCGTTCAAAAGGAAACCTTCAGATGAAAAAACCACATGCCATCCTCGCAGCAGCGACAATCGCCGCCGCATCAATTGCGTCCTCAGCGATCGCCGATAATGCCGAAACCGTTCAAGCCTTCTATGACCTACTTAGCAACCCAGGCTCTGAAACCCATACGGCCGCATTTGTAGAAGCGACCGCAGACACATGGGAAAGTGTTGGTGACTATTCTGGCGACAACAAGTCGCGCGAGGCGTTCCTTGGTCAGATTGGCGGCTTTGCCCAACTACTGCCTGATCTCAACTGGGCCATTCAATCCGTGCATGAAAGCGGCGACTTCGTGACTGTGCGCAGCCGCGCAACAGCTACGCCCGTTGCTCCGTTTTTCGGTGTAGACGGTGAGGGCCGCAGCTTTGACATCATGACTATCGACATCCACGAACTCGCCGACGGCAAGATCGTGCGGTCCTACCATGTCGAAGACTGGGCGGGTGCGTTGCAGCAGCTTTCTGGCCGGTAACTTTCAACATCAGGAGAAGTAAGATGAACAGACGACAAGCTTTGAAAGCATCAATTGCCGCGGCGACCGGAACGTCGATTGCTTCCGTCGCCTTGGCTGGTGATGAAGACCAATCCGAGGCGAGCCTGCAGACTGTCATGGGCCTGATGGGCGCGATGGGCAGCGGTGACATGGCTGCTATGGCCGACCTGATTGCCGACGACATGGTCTGGCACAACGAAGGCGACCCGAACATTCCTTGGATCGGGCCTTGGGAAGGCAAAGAAGCGATCTTTGGTTTCTTGGGGGTATTCAGTGAAAATTTCCAAACAACCAAATGGGAAAACACTGATGTTCTCGCCTCTGGCGACACGGTTGCGATCTTTGGTGACATGAATGGGATCACGACGAAGTCAGGCCAAGAGATAGGTGATTTCACCTTCGCCCTTCGTGCCAAAGTGCGCGACGGTCAGGTCGTGCTTTGGAACTGGTTCGAAGACAGCTACGCCGTCAGCCAAGCTTACAACGGTTGATATAAGAAAAGCCCACCGCCAAAGGAAAGGAAATTGAAATGTTGAGATGCTCTAGAAAACGAGTCCCTTTGGCGGTGGCTGCCTTTCTGGCTTTTACTTCCCAATCGCTTGCGCAAGGATTGGACCTTCCGATGCGGGACGCGGAGCCTCCGAGAACAACGGACAGCGTGCCCCATGTGCAGCTGGGGATCGAGCCGGTCCCAGAACTTGTTCAAAACATGCTAGATCACGTTGAAACGTTTCCTGGCGTCCGCTTGGGCGCCACTAGGGTGTCCCTGCCAGGCGCCATTGGGTTTCAACTGGATACCAATATGCCACTAGCCAACCCGCAAGCCATTGTCGGTGGAGGCGAATTTGCACATGTTCATCCTGATGGCAGTTTGCACGCCTCTCTAGAACCCGCTGTCGCGCGCGAAGCGGTGCGATTGGGTTGGGCCATACCGCATCCATGGGCTGACCAAAGACCGGGATGGGAAGGGTTTGTAATGATCTACACACCCCAAACCAGGCAAGAGCTCGAAGTCGTCTTACGTCTGGTCGAAAACTCTTATGCCTATGTGACGGGGCAATCGGCGTTCTAATTATTCCATTCTCACTGCACCGTTCAAACTACCGGAGAACACCAGATGCAAAATCACAAACCAGTCGCCAATCGCGTGGATAGGATATTCATCGTTGGCTTGATCATTTGGATACTTGCCCAACTGATAAGGTTCATTGCGATTCCGTTGATCACGAGCGTCGCCAATGGCGTTGATGCCCCTGGATGGATGTATCCCGCTATTCTGGATGTGGTCACAGCTGTGTTTGCCATTCCCCTTGCTATTTTGGTGTGGAGATCGCGTGGTTTCACGACATGGTCGCTTACGGTGATCTATTTCACGCTTTCGATAACCGACCACATCGGTGCTCTGACGAACTTGACCGTCATCGGCGAACCTTTGGCGTTTGAGCAGTTCAATGGTGGTGGCAATCCCTTTGTCGCGCCCGTCGTGCAGACAGTTTTGGATATCGTTTTCTTGGGCCTGCTGCTGATGCCAAGATTTCAGCGGATCTTCTTTAAGTTAGCCGATTGATCTGGGGCCAAGTAAACCGCAAAGTTCTGCTTGCTCCGCAATGCAGGCCGCCTGAAGATATCAAAAGACCACACCATGCTGAAAGAAATGAAAAAGATCGAGCGGCACCAGAATAACGCAGCCAGAAGTAGCCAGGAGAACCGTCATGACAGAAGCCCCCATCATCGCAGCCAAACACCCATCAAAGGTGGAATTGGAAGCGGGCAAAGATTACTTTTGGTGTCGCTGTGGGCGTTCAAAAAACCAACCGTTTTGTGACGGATCCCATGCGGGTACCGGTTTGGAGCCTGTTAAGTTCACTGCTGAAAAAGACGGCGCGGCCGCCCTTTGCCAATGCAAGGCAACCGCGAATAGCCCTTTCTGCGACGGCTCTCATACGCGCCTTGGGGATTTGAGTGCTGGCGATCCGTCGCCCGAACCAAAATCCGATGTGCCGCAAGCGTCTCCAACGCCCGAAGAACCTACAGTCGCGCGCATTCATGCTTTGGCGAAAGATGGGCTTTCCAAGCTGGGTCACCACGGCGAGATGGGGGCCATGGGTGTGCCGCGCAAGGACTTACCACATTGGGATGATATCCAAATCCTACCCGCGCAAATGGCGCGCAAGCCTTTACTAGATGATGCGTCCGTGGCCACCTCTGTCACTGTCGGCCCGCGTGCTGCCAAGCCCTTGCAGTTGGATATCCCTTTGTTCGTTTCGGACATGAGCTACGGCGCATTGTCCGAAGAGGCAAAAACTGCGCTTTCTCGCGGTGCGCAGATGGCGGGCACAGGCATTTGTTCCGGTGAGGGCGGCATGCTGCCCGAAGAACAGGCGGAAAACTCCCGCTACTTCTACGAATTGGCCTCAGCACGTTTTGGCTGGGACCTTGATCTGGTCGCACGCGTGCAGGCCTTCCACTTCAAAGGCGGTCAGGGTGCAAAGACCGGCACTGGGGGCCATCTGCCTGGGGACAAGGTGCAAGGCAAAATCGCTGAAGTGCGCGGGTTGGAACCCGGTCAATCGGCGATTTCACCGTCAACCTTCCCAGATCTTGAAACGCCCGCAGATTTCAAACGCATCGCAGATGAAGTCCGCGAACGATCTGGCGGCATTCCAATTGGGTTCAAACTCTCAGCCAACCACATCGAGGATGATATCGATTTCGCCCTTGAGGCCAGCGCCGACTACATCATTCTGGATGGTCGCGGTGGCGGTACTGGTGCGGCGCCTTTGATCTTCCGCGACCATATCTCTGTGCCAACGATCCCTGCCTTGGCGCGTGCGCGTGCGCACTTAGATGCAAAAACAGGTCGCGAAGTGACGCTGATCATCACAGGCGGTCTGCGCCTGGCCGAAGACTTCGCCAAAGCGATGGCCCTAGGCGCTGACGCAATTGCGGTGTCAAATTCCGCCATGCAAGCTGTTGGATGCATCGCTGCCCGCATGTGCAATTCCAACAACTGCCCTGTCGGTGTCGCAACCCAAAAACCCGAACTTCGTGCGCGTTTGGATACGCAAGTCGGTGCCCAAAAACTCGCCCGCTATTTTGGTGCATCGGTTGAGCTCATGCAGGTGTTGGCGCGTGCTTGTGGGCACAACAGTCTGTCAGATTTTGCCCTTCGTGACATCACAACATGGAAGAAAGAGATGGCGGACCTAAGCGGTGTGCGCTTTGGTGGCATCAAAAGTTAGGCAAAATCCATCATGCGTGGTGACATGTTCGAAAGTTGCCTCGCTGCTGCCAACTGAACGTCGAAGCGGCCGTTGAGGCTCTTTGCAGCATCTTGCACTTTGGGCTCGAAGCAAACATTCACAGCAATGCGTTTGAATGTCGGCTTCACGAATT
>CAKMYZ010000055.1 GCA_929200255.1 uncultured Alphaproteobacteria bacterium
CGGTTGAGTCCGCCCTGATTGTCAACATGGTTATTGCGAATTTATTGCAACAGTCTTGGAAACAGAGAGTTTCGCGCGCTGGTGGAACGCGGATTTCGTGACTGCGAGCGGGGCCCTGATTGCCGCCATTCTTTCGTCGGTAGGCTGGTCGTCACAGCAGACCTCTCATGGATAACAGGTCAACGCCCCCTCACCACATCCTCTCCGCAATCCCGCGTTCCTCCATTCCACTGGCATCTGCATAGATCGCCGTCGTGCTCATCTCCGCATGCCCCATCCACTTCTGCAGGAGATTGAGTGGAATACTGGCATTAAGCGCATGGATCCCAAACCCATGCCTGAGGCCTTTGGGGCAGGCCTGCACGCCTGTGATCTCAGCCTCTGCCATCAGACGCTTAATCCAGCGATAGGCAGTGCTGCGATTGAGTGGCCGGTTGCGGTGCTGCCAGAGCGGCGCGTCAGGTTGTGTTTGATTGGCGTAGCCCTGCAATACATCTGCGAGCTCTTGCGGAATGGGTACTTCGCGGAACACGTCCCTTCGGCGTCGCTTGAGTGTCCGATATGTAATCACGCGGCTTGCAAACTGGATGTCACGCGGTGTCAGGGCTAGCGCCTCAGAGATCCGGCACCCGGTGTAGAGCAGTGTCAGACCAAGGCAGCGCCGCGGCATCATCGCCCGCTTGCAGGCCGCCAGAAACCGCGCCCGCTCATTGGCGTTGATGTAGAGCCTGCGCGCGTCTTTATCATAGAGGCGCATGGCCTGTTCTGGCGCTGATGTGGTGGACATGATTTGGGATCTTGGGCAGCTGCATTGCGTCGTTTTGACTGTGCAACACTATTCCCAATAGTGGTGCAGGCTTGCTGATTAGCCAATGAATCCAGCGGTTTGCCTGCTCTGAAGGTCAGCCTAGATGCTGGGATTCCTTCGCGCAATCACAAAATAACCTGCAATCTCAACAGTGTACAAAATTGGGAATAATGGTGCAAACGGCGCACCTTGGATTGAGGATATTTGAGAATGCATTTGGTTGGGAATACTTGGGCTGGAGTGGATGCAACACGGCATCGGTGGGCGCGCGGTCTTGTCGGTGCGGCAGTTCTGGCGGTGGCTCTCTTTGCCAGCGCTGCAAAAGCAGACCCTCTTGAGAATGATGAGGTTGCGCTTGCCCTGCAAACCTTCCTCAGCGGTGCGGTCAGCCAGAGTTCACCGGTCGCAAGCAACCCTCAAGTGGTTGACGTCTATTACCGCAGCCCCACAGAAATGACCGTGTTCTTTGTGGCGCGCAACCGCCAGGGCCGCGTGGTGCCGGGCACGGTGCGGGCTGTCTACACGGCAAGTGAGCGGTGGCTCTGGACCTCTGGGAATTTTACCTCCGGTGGCATGGGTGGCTATGGGTTCAGGAACCCAACCCACTTTGGTGGGCGTTATCAGCCGGTGCAGTGACGCAAGCCAGCCCCACCACATCCTTCTTTCTCATTCTTCTTTCAACAAAGGGCTCATCCATGAAACCACTCGCAATCATCGCCAATATCCTCATTCCGGGTGTTGGTTCGTTTATCATTGGCAAGGTTGTGGCCGGGATCGCGCAGATCGTGATCTGGGGCTTTGGTCTGATGCTCACCCTGGGCACGCTGGGCATCGGCGGGATCATCGGTCTGCCATTGATGCTGGGGGCCTGGATCTGGGCCATTGTGACAGCGGCAGGTGGCAATCAGCCCGTGCAGGTCACGGTTGTGAACAAACAGGATTGATGTGCTGAATCAGACATTTCCCCAGTCACGCATCAATCCAAAACATCAATTCCCAAACAATCATTCGAGGACCATATGACCTTCACCAAACCCATACTCTTTGCAGCCTTCTTGTTCACCACAGGCTGCTTCGGCGATGACTTTGCCAAGATGACCCTCACGGACGAACGTCTGGCTTCGGAGGCTGGTGGTGTGCTGGGCATCAACCCGGCCAACTTGACCGTCACCGAGCGCCGCTCGTCCTATGGCAGCGGCACATACTTCACCGTCCGCGCCCGCAATGGGCGGGTGTATAACTGCGTGATCACCGGTGGTGGCCCGCTGGCCTTTGGTCTGACCAATCCGCCGGATTGCGCACGTGATGGCCAGCCGATCCAGCGGCGAGGGCTGTTCTAGAGGTTGGAACGCAGAAAGGCGCGGAAACCGCGCCTTTCTCAATCTCGCCCGTGTCTCAGGTTCTATCCCCTGAGCACCTGCACAATCTGGAAGGTGATGGCGGCATTGGCGGCCAGCTGCCCCACCATCATCACGGCAGTCCACATGATCAGCTTGCGGATATCATCTTTGCTCGCCAGCGCATGCCGCGCTTCTTCGCGCGTCAAAAACGCATCCACCGCCGCTTTGGCGCGGGTCTTGTCGATGCCTTGCTCAATGAGGATGTCGTAGAGTTCAAACGGTGCGGTGGTCGTTGTCATATGCGGTTGATTGTACCATGGATCGGGCGGCCTGTCGTGCCGCAGATGCCGAAAGCATTCTTTGCCACGGCGCGGCTTACACAACCCTAGCGCAAGTCATCTCATCATAAAACAATTGACTCGGCACAATGCTTGGTTGCACCGTGGCGGGGTATTTTGAATGAGTAGGAATTGATATGCGTTCATATGACACCGCCCGTGGCGTTTTTAGCTTTCTTGGATTTTGTGCTGCTGCCCTAATTGGACTGGGCGTCATCGTCGCGTTCCTTGGCGGCTTTGCCACACAATCACTTGGCCGCAATGCAGGCGCACTTCAGTTCTTCCTGGGTGCGATGCCCGGCATCATGATGGCGGCCGTTGGCGTGGTCGGCCAGTGTATGGTGCAGATGGGCCGGGCCTCGGTTGATACCGCCGAATACGCCCAGCAATCCCTCAAAGTCTCCCGCCAGCACATGGAGCTGTCGCAGCAGTTGCTGGAGCAAGGCAAGACAACGGCGGCCTCCTTTGCGTCGCTCAAAATCCAACAACCATCACAACCCGCTGGATCGCCACAAGGCACCGCTAACACCGGGGCTAGCTACGCAGATCAGCCAAGCGCAGCAGCAGCCAGCGTGCCTGACCAGAGCAAACCGGATGCCTTGCCCGCAGCGACCACCGCTGCCGCAACAGCCACTAGAGCCATCACCCACGAAGAGCCGATCCCGCTCACCCCAATCTCCCAGGACATCACATACAAGGATGGCAAGTTTGCCGTCGGAGACCGTCAGTTCGCCACAAAGGGTGAGGCCCTGGACTACCAACAATCCCTTGTTCCAGTGGGCTCCAAATGACCCCCAACCCCTATGGGGGTCATGCATGGGGACCAGCGCTGAACATAGATACGCATTGTTGCACAAAACCCCATGATCAGTTGCCTGACTTCACCTGCTTGCGCAGCTGAATTCCCCACCCTCCCGTGCATTGTCATTCCCTTATCACCAGTTTGACGTCTCAAAGGAAAACCCCACCACCATGCGCGTCTCGATCAAACATGACACCGTCCGCCGTGGGGCCATCTTCAAGAAGACATTCTATGAAGTCTGCGTGACTGTTCTGTTGTCGCATGAAGAGATTCAGATCGTCCGCCAACGCAACCTGCTGGAGACCAGGTTGATGGACCGGCGGCCAGCCAATGCCAAGGTCGATGATCGGGATCAGAAGTTTGCGCTCTATGTGAAGCATGTGATCAACGGCAAGACCGACCGGTTTTTATGTGCCACGCCAGCAGATGCCAAGCGATACGAAGAACGGATGCTGGATACACTCTCGCAACTCAAACTCTGGATCAGCGACAATGCAGAAACCAGTGAAGGCATTGTGGTGGAGTTCTGATGGCTGGTAATCTGTCTGACCAAGTCTCTGGGCTGGTGATCAGCGCCATTGTGGTTGGTCTGTGCCTGATGGCCGCGCTTCTGATCACGCCGATCTTCCTGCTGGGAGCCGCCGGATATATTGGCGTCCGGTTGTATCTGGAAAGTCCAGCCCGTGCAGAGCGCCTGGCTCGGGAAGAAACCCAGACACTCTATCGCCACGCACGGGCTGGAAACGTCCTTTTGAGCGATGCAGAACAAGATGCAGCACTTTGCGCCCACTGGCCAGCATCAACACCCGAGCCACTGCGGATACAACTTCTGGAGGTGGGGCGGGCATTGTTTGAAGCGGAGGGCCTGAGCCCAGACATTCCGCCACCACCGGTCCTGTGCAACACCGTTGAAGGCGGGCGCTATCGCGATCTTCTGGCCAAACAGGGACAAGCCCGCAATGATCCGCAGATGGTGCGATCCGCACTTGATGTGATCAGTGAGGCACTCTCGCCGATTGCCAAAGCAGCACCGCCCATGGATGGAGATGTGCTGGTCTCGGTCTCCCAGTTCCTCACCCCGCATAATCTGGTGGTGAATCAGATCGTGACCCCGTTTTTTGCGGACAATGGGTACAACCACTTCAAGGCGTTGCGTGACCAACTCGACAACAACCTGCGTCAGACCCATCGCACCAATCCGGTCTTTCCGCGCGACTATCGCGGCGATGATGCGGTGGATACCTATCTCAAAGGCACGCTGCTGCGGGATTTGTTTGATCTCAAAACGCCCTTTGAGATCCCAGAAGCCCTACGCTTTGAGCACACGCATATTGTCGCGGGTAGCGGCCACGGCAAAACCCAGACACTGCAGTATCTGATTGCCAAGGACCTGCCGGATGTGGCGGCGGGCGCGAAGTCGGTCGTGGTGATCGACAGCCAAGGCGATCTGATTGGCAACATCCTGCGGGCCAAAGTGCTCGATCCCGAAGACATCGTGCTGATCAATCCCGAAGACATTGCCTATCCGGTCTCGCTTAATCTCTTCTCAGTCGGGCAAGAGCGCATGGATGATTATTCCCCGCTGGAACGTGAGCGTCTCACCAACTCCATCATTGAGCTCTATGACTTTGTGCTGGGTTCGTTGTTGTCTGCTGGCATGACGGCCAAGCAAAGCGTGGTCTTCCGCTTGTCTGACGTCAGCGCCTATGGGACCAAATAGGGCAATTTGCTAAAAGAGGGTTT
>CAKMYZ010000056.1 GCA_929200255.1 uncultured Alphaproteobacteria bacterium
GTCCGCACACTGCAGAACTCCAGCCTATCAGAATGCCGCGCACCTGCTCCGACGTCCGCTTTGAGGAAGCTGCGCCGCAGCGTTGGATGAGCCTCCCAAGGTCCGGTATAGGGGCCGTCATCATCACGTTTCAATCAGTTGCCCCCTCAGCGGTGAATCTCCGATCGGCACTACAGCCTGCCTTTGACTGCTAGTATGCCAGGCCAGAAGCTGTGTTAGTGCATCAACCTGGTCATCGTGCTTCAGATTTGGAAACCCCAGCAGCTCGCGTTCAAATTCTCCTATCCATGGGCCCGGCTTGCATAAGATGAGTTCTCCCGCCTCTATCCGATGCGACTGCGCCGCAAACCGCGTCACCTTGTCGCCAACAGGTTTTCGGGGGATGGGGCGTGGTACTGATCTTGGAGCTTCTTTGTGCAGTATCTGGATCAGTTGCTGACCGCTTGCCGCATCTTCAATCAGCAGTACTTTGGCGTTCCATTTAGTGGCCAACTCGATGACCCGGCGCTTCAGGTCTGGAAACTGCAACTTGGCCCGGTAGACATCAAGGATATAGACCTCACGCTTGCGGATCAGGGCCGTGACGCAGACAGAATAGTCGCTGAACACACCGTCCTTGCTGGCAGTGTCCCAGCTCTGCACAACTCTGTCGCCGGGGGCTTGCACTGGTGGTGCCTCGCAGTATCGCAACCAGTCACGTTTGATGTGCAAGCCTTCCAAGGGTACCGGGCTTTGCTGATATTGCGCCGAGAAGTTTGCTGATCCCATGCTGCGACGCAGGCTTTCAAGCTGGGCAACACTTTCCCGTTCGGCATGCAAGGCCGATCCTTCTGCAAACTGATGTATTTGGTTTCTTCCTACCGGGATTTGCAGATCAGCCTCTGCGATGGCCGGCAACGATAAATGATGCCAGCCACCAGCTTCAAGCAGATGGCCGGCCAGATCTTCTTCATGCAGGCGCTGCATGACCAATACAATGGCACCCCGCTTCTTGTCGTTCAGTCGCGATGACAATGTATTGCTGAACCAGGACAGCACAGCCTTGCGGGTTGTTTCAGACAAGGCTTCATCCGGTTTGATCGGGTCATCAATGATGATGATGTCACCGCCGCGACCGGTCAGTGTGCCGCCCACTGAGGTCGACAGACGTCCGCCACCGGCTGTTGTACTGAAGTCCATTTCGGCCGCCCTCCCCCTTTGAAGGAGAGTCTTGGGAAAGAGACGACGATACCAACCCGTCTGCATCAAGGCGCGACAGTCGTTCGCATGCTTACGGGCGAGATCCGATGAGTAGCTGACGCAAACAAACTTGAGCTGCGGGTTGTGTCCCAACATCCATGCGACCCAGGCAACCGAGATTGTGATCGATTTCAGATACCGCGGCGGCATGGTCACAACCAGGCGCGTGTTTGCGCCCAGACGGACGCGGTCGAGCTGCCAGCCTATCGCATCAATATGCCAGTTAGGCAGGAAGACGTCCCCGCCAGACACCTCCCCAAACGCTTTTGCAACAAATGATGGAAAGTCACTGCGCATGATTGCGTCGACCACTGCCTGTTGATCAGTCATGTTTGGACCTGCCTTGCTGTCTGTCGAGAAAGTTCCTGAGAATGGCGTCATCATCTGCTGAAAGCTGTTTACGATTCACCACTTGTTCATCATCCGGGCCCAACAACGTCAGTACAAGGTCGGTCAAAATGCGAACGGCGCGCATGTCACCTCCCAATGCCTTTGCTGTTAGTTGCTTGATCATCGCCTGCTGCTTTGTCAGCTTCTTCGTCTTCCCATTTTCAGTGATCGCGAGACGTTCACCTAGTTCGGCCTTTAGGTCCGTCTTCAACCCGCGGGCGCCTTTCTTGCGCCCCTTTGGGTTTCCCGACTGACCCTTTTTGAACTGCCCATGCTTTGGTGGGCGGCCATAGCCAACTTCATAATCATTATCAGACATCGACACCCTCCCCGGCGCGAAGCCGCTCTGTTTCAGCAAAGCTGTCCAGAGTTTCGGCATGGATCGCGGTTTCGCCTGTCTCCGCTTCAAGTCGGCGGATGATCAGGTCAGCGTAGTGAGGGTCGATTTCGATACCAGCTCCAATACGGCCCGTTTGGGCTGCCGCAATGAGCGTTGTGCCTGATCCAGCAAAAGCATCAACGATCAGCCCGCCGCGCTTCGAGCAATCCAGAATGGCATCTGCAACCATCCGTACAGGTTTGACAGTTGGGTGGGCATCAAGATCTTCCATGCGCCCTTCACGGAAAGTGTTGGCGCCGGCGTAGGTCCATAAGTTCGATCGGTGTCGACCGGCCTCACCCAGCTTGAAATTGTTGATGTGGCTGGCTGTGCCTGCCTTGAATGCAAACACCAGTTCATGCTGCGAACGATAGAAGCTGCCCATGCCCGCATTTGTTTTACCCCAGACACATAAGTTCTTCAGCTCTGTATAAATGCCTTCAGCCCCATCCAGCACTTCGCGCATGTGGCGCCAGTCCATGCAGATGAAGTGGATCGCACCATCTTGGCTGATATCGGCGAGGTTCCGGAAGGCGCTGCGCAGGAACGCTGTAAACCCATCCTGCGTCATTTCCCCCGAAGCCATTGCAAATTCTCTGTGTCGGGCTTTTCCAAGCCCGGAGACGTGACCTGCAATCGGCACATTATAAGGTGGGTCACAGAAAGCCATCTGCGCTCCATCACCCTGCAACAGCGCGTGCCACGACAGAGGATCAAGCGCATCCCCGCAGTAGAGGCGATGCGGGCCGACATACCATAGGTCGCCCGTTCGGCTGACCGGCGGACGGTCTGTTGTTGGTGCGGGGACAACTTCGGGCTCAGTTGGCGCATCCGCACCGAGCAAGACATCAATCTCACCCATCTCAAAACCGGTCAGCTCAATATCGAAGTTGATGTCGAGATCCGACAGAGCCTGCAATTCGATCGAAAGCAGTTCCTCATCCCAGCCAGCATTCTCGGCAAGCTTGTTATCGGCTATTATATAGGCGCGCCTTTGCGCGTCTGTCAGATGATCGATCCGCATCACCGGAACGTCCGACATGCCGAGCAGCTTCGCCGCCGCAATCCGCCCATGGCCAGCGATGACGCCATTGTCAGCGCCAATCAGAACCGGGTTTGTCCAGCCGAATTCTTCGATGCTATCGGCAATCTGACGGATCTGCTTCTTTGAATGCGTACGTGGGTTGTTGGCATAGGGTTTCAGGGATGAAATGGCCTGCCGTGGAACCTTCGTGTTACTTGTGTTTGTCACTTTTTACCTCCGTTTCAGTTATACGGAGAGGGTTGTGACTCAATACGGTTGAATATTGTTCCGACGAGTTTGTACCTTCAGAAAGGTTCAGGCCGATTGGCAACAAAACTTCTCAGATGACGGTTAACAAGCGTCACCGGAGTGTCTCTAAAAGCTATATGAATGATCGCTGTCACGAATTGCCCAGCGTCGGTTTGAGCTCTCTGTGTATATGCAAGCTCTTTTGTCTTATTGTGATGCGTTACACTTTTGCCGTTCGCGGCTTCGTATACATGGCAAAGCCTTGCAACCAAGATGGCAAGCGGCATTGACTGCTCCGGCCCTCTCTGGCTGTCATTCAACGAAATCGCCCGTCGAGCAGCCAGTTCAATTGCTGTGACGGGCGGCTCGGCATCACTACCAAACAACATCCATTGCTGTGCACCATGGTCGTCCAGGCAATCGTACAGAAGGTTGAACGCCCGCTGATTGATAGCGATGACCGTTTCATGGTCAAACGCACCCGCCTTCAGTAGATCACGCAATGCAGCTGATGCCTCAGCGCGTGTGTAGCGATATGGCCCGGCCTCAAATTCCCAGGCATATTCGGCCAGAGCATATCTAATGTCCCTGAGCACTGACGAAGACATTTCTGCCGATAGGCCGATTGGGAGCAATGCCTCAATGCCAGATGGTAAACTGCATTCTTCGACAACATCAGTCGGCAAAGCCTCTGATTGTTCGTTGAAATGGGTATCAGTCTTTCTTGGCATTGAATTTCCGTCCCTCTGCCCGGCTAATCATCAAGCAGACGGGCGGCTGGGATGCCCAGTGACTTCGCAATCTGCTCCAACACCACAACAGTCGGATTGCGCACACCGCGCTCAACGCCGCTCACATAGGTCCGATGCAAACCGCACTCTAGTGCCAAGCCTTCTTGCGAGAAGCCGGCTGCCTTGCGGTATTTCTTGAGATTGAGACCGACACGCTTGCGAATATCCATCCCAATCTTGAGCCATGGATGCACACAATGTATCTACAGACTATGAGTCTCTTTTTGCTTGACTGGTGGCCGTCGCGAAGCATGACTGTCTAAGCATCAAGACGGAGCAACAATGCCTGACAGCTTGCACAATGACGCATCAAGCCTGAGAGAACAGTACCTCGAGTACGGTTTTCTGGGCGAGCTTTGCCGTGAAATGTGGCGGCGCGGCATCGAGATGGATATCTTGCGAAGCCATACGGATCGCAGTGGCTATGACATCGTTCTCGAAGCCAAAGGCATTGAGCGTCATGTCCAGCTGAAATCCAGTTTTGTCGGGGCAAAAACAGCGCGGCAGAAGGTAAATATCAAACTGGCCGATAGGCCCTCTGGCTGCGTCATTTGGGTTCAGTTCGACCCGGCGACATTCGAACTGGCAAACTTCCTTTGGTTTGGTGGTGACCCCGGAGATGCCCTACCTGGTCTCGGAGAAAAAATTGGTAAACACTCGAAGGCAGACAAAGACGGACATAAAGCTGAGCGCAACAGCATTAGAGTATTGAATAAAGGTCAGTTCAAAACCATACCGACCATTGCAAGACTTGCGGATCATCTGTTTGAACCGAACCCAACATAGCAGCGCATGCGCGATGCCGAGTGAACACATGCGCAAAAGCAGACCCTCGCGGCAGCTCCCATAGAGGTCCGCCACGCGGACTTTG
>CAKMYZ010000057.1 GCA_929200255.1 uncultured Alphaproteobacteria bacterium
CCAATCTTTGGGTCTGGTTCATCTTTTCTTCCACGGCCGCATTGATCACCATCTTCTGCATGGCCAGCTGGTTGATCGGAACGCTCGCCATTCGCTGCGCCAGCGCCTCGACCTCGGCATCCAATTGCGCATCTGGCACGGATTTCAGCACCAGCCCCATCTCGGCAGCCTCAATCCCGGTGATCTTGTCGCCCGTAAACATCATGCGCTTGGCTTTTTCCGGCCCCAACCGATGCACCCACATCGCCGTCGTCGGGCAGCCCCAAACACGGGTGGGCATGTAGCCGATCTGCGCTGTGTCTCCCATAATCGTAAGATCCGCGCAGAGCGCGATGTCTGACCCGCCAGCAACGGCGAAACCATGCACCTTGCAGATAACTGGTTTCATCGCTCGAAAGAGAGACATGAAGGCCTGCGTATTCGCCCACATAAACGGGAAATCCTGCATCGGGTCCCAAGGCATCTCCTGCACAACCTGATTTGTGCCCTTGCCTTCGGCGTAATGCGCCAGGTCATAGCCCGAACAGAAAGCCTTGCCCGCACCCGACAAGACCATCACATGCACGTCCCTGTCGGCATCCGCTTGCGCCACCGCCGCAGCCAACTCGCCGGGCAAGTCATCGTCGATGGCATTCATCACCTCGGGACGGTTCAGGGTGATCCGACCAATGCGGCCGTCTTTCTCGTAAAGAACTTTTGGCAAGGTGCGTTGCTCCAGTTGTGACTCTCGGTTCGCTGACCGGTTATGGGAGCATGGTTGGCAAACCTGATATTTTCCATTATTAGTTTTCTATGTTTTGATAACTTTGGAATATCAATAATGCTACCAACACTTCGCCAACTCCTCGTCTTCAAAACCGTAGTTGAGCAAGGCAGTTTTCGAAAAAGCGCTGACGTCCTGAACACATCCCAGCCAGCGCTGTCGAACTCTGTTAAGGCGCTGGAGGATGTTCTGGGAACGTCGGTGTTCTTCCGAACAACACGATCTGTGGAACTGACTGCGGCTGGCACCGCGCTTTATGCGCGCATCGATCAGATTTTTGAGATGGTTGAGACTGCCACATTGGAAGCCCGCGATGCGGCAGACGGCAAAGGCGGCAGGCTACGACTAAATTACGTGGATTTTGCGATCCTGGGTGGATTGCCCGATGTGCTGGAAAATTTTCGGTCGAAAAACCCGAAGATACAGATTGACATAGGTTTCGCCCGCACGCTTGAACAGATTGAAAAAATGCAGAAAGGCCAGATAGATATCGGGTTTATTTTTGACATGGACACGCCTATTCCGCCGGATTTCCGGCGATTGGTTTTCAGTGTTGAAGGACTTGCCGCTGTTGTGCCCAGAGCGCATCGGTTGGCCAAGAGGGCCACGCTGGAGCTGGAAGAGCTCAAAGGCGAACCCATCATTGCGGGCGACGCCAGATGGGAGCGGTATACGGATATGGTCAACGAGCATTGTATTGCCCGTGGCTTCTCGCTCGAGATTTCTCAGCGGGCTTACTTGCGCGACGAGATGCTGTCCCTCGTTCTGGGCGGCATGGGGGTTCTAATCTATCCCAATTGCATCATGAACGCCGCGCGCTTTGGTTTGCGGGCTATTCCGATCAGCGATGTTGGCGATGTTATCACGACCTCACTGATTTGGCGCAGCGACAGCGCGAACCCAATTGTAGCCCCGTTTGTCGACGCTGTGCGCAAGTCGTTAGCCAACGCCGTTGATACAAAGTAATTATCAATACATAGATTTTTGATATTTGAGAATTCGCGGCACGTTGCCTCTGATATTTTATGAGAACAATGAATAATCAGAGCCACAAATGTACAACTTACACCTCGAAAAAGCGTATTTCCCAGCTCAGTCAGACATGGATGCAATCGATGTGCCTATTGGCGAAGGCCTAAGGGAGGTCACAGCAAGCAACATCTACAGGCCGGCACTGACTGAGATCCGTCAAGATGGGTCTCGGGGACGCTCCTGGACATACGGCGCGCTTTGGGATGATTGCGAACGACTAGCGCTTGCTTTGAGTTCGCGTTTTACCAAGGGCGAAAAGATTGTGGTCTGGTCTCCAAACAGCCCTGAATGGGTTTTGATGGAATATGCCTGTGCGCTTGCCGGTCTGGTGCTTGTAACGGCCAATCCATCGCTGCAAGCCAAAGAACTTCGGTATGTACTCGAGCAGTCTGGCGCTGTTGGCCTGTTCCATGTTCAGGAATTCAGGGGCAACCCTATGGCACAGATCGCCACGCTTGCCAGCGACGGCAATACGACCCTGCGGGAAGTAACTGATCTTGATGATCACGACGTTTTGTTCGCACGAGGCTCAAACGAGGCACGTCTTCCAGAAGTGTCGACCTCCGATCCGGCACAAATTCAATACACGTCAGGAACGACCGGGTTTCCAAAGGCAGCACTTTTATCCCATAGGGGGCTGTTGAACAATGCGCACTTCTATGCAAACCGCTGCGGCGTCACACAAAACAGCATCTGGATCAATATTATGCAGATGTTTCACACATCCGGCTGTGGGATGGTGACGCTGGGCGCAATGCAGGTAGGCGCGCATATGGTACTTGTCAGTTTGTTTGACGCGCCGCGCATCGTCGATCTACTTGAAAGCGAAAAGGCCGATGTCATTCTGGGCGTTCCGACAATGGTGGTCGCCCTCCTTGAGGAACAGGAACTTAACCCACGTGATACAACTGCGCTGCGCGTGATCAGCTGCGGCGGTGCAAATGTCGCCGCGGATTTGGTACGACGGGTGAAGAAAGCGTTTGGATGCGGATTTTCGACCCTCTATGGCCAAACGGAGCACTGCCCAGTTATCACCCAGCACCACTTGGACGACAGCATTGATGATATCTGCAAGACGATTGGCCAGCCGATCCCGCGAACAGACGTGTCCATCCGACGTTTGAGCGACAATTCCTGCGCTGAGCTGAACGAGCCAGGTGAAATCTGCGCGCGCGGTCCGTGCACTATGCTTGAATATCACGACAACCCGAAAGCCACGCAGGCGACGATTGACGCAGATGGTTGGCTTCATACTGGTGATTTGGGCACAATGGACGATCGAGGCTATCTAAAGATCACCGGTCGGGTCAAAGAGATGATTATTCGTGGCGGAGAGAACCACTTCCCTGCGGAAATCGAGAATGCGATGCTAACACATCCAGAGATTCAAGAAGTCGCTGTGGTCGGTATCGCCGACGAGAAGTGGGGCGAGTTAATTGCGTGTTTCCTCCGGCCATCGGGCGATGCAACTTTGAGCGCGGCGGAACTGAAATCTCATTGCCGATCCGAATTGTCTCCACAAAAAACGCCAAATCTTTGGATTGAGGTCAAAAGCTTTCCGATGACCGGGTCCGGCAAGATCCAGAAATTCGCCTTGCGCGATATGTTCGAACGCGGTGAACTCACACCTTTAACGGCATAGGTGATCCAATGACGAAATCCGAACGGGATCTGCTCACAAGCACGCATTGGGGCACCTACCGGGTGGATGTTGAGAATGGTCGTGTCACCAACCTTCGTGGGTTTGAGCATGACCCAGATCCCTCGCCAATTGGGCCGGGGATAGTGGATGTGCTTGACGGCCCAACACGGATCACGGCCCCGATGGTGCGCAAGAGCTGGCTGGAAGGTGGCCCGGGCACGGCGGGTGACAAACGCGGGTCGGACGCATTCGTGGAGGTTACCTGGGAGGAAGCCAACCGGCTGGTCGCTGCAGAGCTTACCCGCGTGCGCTCTACCCATAGCAACCGCGCGATTTATGCCGGGTCTTACGGCTGGGCCAGCGCAGGGCGGTTTCACCACGCGCAAAGCCAGCTCAAGCGGTTTCTGAACTGTATCGGTGGATATACCGGTTCCAAAAACACGTATTCCTTCGCTGCGGCAGAGGTGCTCGTACCTCATGTCCTCGGCACCTTCCGCGGGCAT
>CAKMYZ010000058.1 GCA_929200255.1 uncultured Alphaproteobacteria bacterium
ACTCTCTCTTAAGTTAAGCTGCCATTGGTTCCAAAAACCCTGACGACGGACAGTTCTGGGTTATATGATCTGATTTTCAGTTCGGTATCGAACTCACGATAGATGTCGTTAGCGATCTCAGGCAGCCTGGACTCTCCTAGGCGTTTGTCAGTCGTGCCAGTGCTACGGCGTACCTGCTTTGATTTTGATGTATCTTGGAGTTCCTGAGGTTTCGTGACGACCACATACCATTTGTTCCCCTTCGAAGGTATCTGAACCAATGAGGGTGGATGATAATTAGTTCCCATTCTAGTACCGCAGGGTCTCTATAACCCCGTTTTTCTAGTTTATTCAGGGAAATCGTCAATGGGAAGCAATGGCGGAGAGACAGGGATTCGAACCCTGGGTAGGCTTGCACCCACAACGGTTTTCGAGACCGCCCCGTTCGACCACTCCGGCACCTCTCCGCGGTGGGCGCGTGTTACTTTGCTGCGATCTGGGGTGCAAGGCAAAATGCCAATCGCGTCACTGGCCTTGGCATTGGGGCAGCGGCGACTTAGCTTTGTGAGGTAGATGATCGCAAGGCAATCCCAATGTTACGCACCCTGACCGCTATCACGGCAGCTGTTCTGATGTCCTCCACCCCGCTTTGGGCGCAGGGGAACGGTGATGATCAGATTGACGCGCTTTTTGATGCGCTGGCTCTGCCAGAGACGCTTCATATCATGCGTGAAGAGGGGTTGGATTACGGTGATACGCTGGCCACTGATATGCTGCCAGGCGGTGCGTCCCCTGAGTGGGCGGCGGCCGTGTCTCAGATCTACGACACCGAGATGATGTATGAAGAAGTCCGCGGTGCTTTGGGCGAAGCGCTTGATGGTGCTGACGTGGATGCGATGCTGGCGTTTTTTACGTCAGAGCCCGGGAGAACAATCATCAACCTGGAGGTCAGCGCCCGCCGCGCGATGCTGGATGACGCGGTTGAGCAGGCGAGCAAAGAATATGCCGCCCTTGCGGCCACGGATGCAACGCCCCGTTATGCCATGGTGACCGAGTTCATCGCCATCAATGACCTGATCGATGGCAACGTCGTTGGCGCGTTGAACTCCAGCTATGCTTTTTATGTTGGCCTGATCGACGGCGGGGCGATGCCGGCGGGTGTCACAGCAGAAACCGCATTGCAGGATGTCTGGGCGCAAGAGGCCGATATCCGCAGCGCAACAACCGAGTGGGCTTATTCGTTCTTGCTGCTGGCCTATCAGCCGCTGTCTGACGCGGATCTTCAGACCTACATCGCCTTCTCAGAAACTGAGGCCGGCCAAGAGCTGGCCGATGCCTTGTTTATCGCTTTCAACGGGATGTTTGATGATCTCTCTCGCGCGCTTGGCCTGGCTGCATCACGGTTCATGGTCAGCCGGGAACTTTAGGTTCAGGACCCATTAATCCACAGCGTCAGTTTGTCAGATTACCCGTGTGACGGGGCGCATTGCCGCCAGAATAGTCGTTCTATTTCAAGGCCTTGTGTAAGACGTCACATGATTTTGACCTTCACGTCACGATGTTGACCAAAAACCATGACAGAATGGCGTAGCTGACCTTCGTGCAGATAGCGGCGAAAGTGCTGGAAGAGCCCAACCCGAACCTTGATTTTTCGCGCTGCGCGCGCACGCAGCGCGAACTTTTCTGCAATGGCGTAAATTCCTGTGTCGCGATGCAGCGTGAAGACCAGCCATTCGAGCTGGTCGTAACGAAGAATTCTCATTCAATGATCAGGTCGCGGGACTTTCCGGCCGTTCACATTCTTCTGATCAATGTCGGCTCACCGCAGAGGGTGGATGAGTTCTGGAAAGAACTGGGCCCTGGTGAGCCTTGCTTCGGCAACAGATGTGGTGCTGCTCGCCGTCAGCTGCTGGCTTGGGCTTCGAATGCTTCCACAATCGTGTCCAAAACCAGCTGTGGGTGGCTATAGAATAGATAGCTCCCACCATTCTGTGCTATGACCTCTTGTGCGCAGGTATGACGTTCAAGAACAAGCTGCAAATTCATGTTTTCCTGTTTTGGAATATCTTCCCCAATGAGAACCCAAAGCGGCACATCAGGGTTCAGAAATTTCGGCATCGGATCTTCGATCTTGTCGCGATAATCTGAGAAATAGCCAAGATATCCCTGCGCACCGCAAATCTTGGCGCCGTGCATCATCGCTTCGAGATTTGTGCGTGTTCGCACCGTAGAGACATCGATCTCGCGTCCACGCGCAAAAGTGAGGAAGAACTGCTCGGGGCCAACGCGGTTAAAATAGGCCAACCCCGCTTTCGACAAAAACCGTATTATTCCCGCTTGGCTATTCAATGCGCTTGCCAAAATCCGATGGAAGTAGGGCGGCCGTGCTCCTTTGACACCAGCGTCAAATGGAAAAATCGGCGCGACAATGACATGCGCAATCGACCTATCAGGATAGAGATTTGTATGTGCCAAAGCAAACTGCGTTCCAGCCATCTGTGACACATGGACGGCCGTTTTACAGTGCAACTTATCAAGTAAAAACGAAAGATCATGCGCAAATGTGGTCAATGCGTTTTGGTCGTCAGGGATAACGGTTGATCGACCGTTTCCGGGCCGGGCGGGCGCGATGATCCGGAGGTGTAGTCGTTCGGCCTCTCTCACCATTTCCGCTGGCCAACCATCCCCGAAAAACTCGGTATGGTGAAAAACGACAGGGCGGCCATCTGATGCACCAAAGCAGGCATAGTCAAGGATACGCCCATCCGCGACAGTCAACATCCGGCGATCTTCCGGGCGAGGGTAAGGCCGTGCCCGAAGTCCAAGTTCGGAAATGACCGCTGCGTCGCTCTCCTGATCGCGCTCGACCAAGTTTAGGCGGGTCATGGCCAAGGCCATACGAAGCAATTCCGATTGATTGCGGGTCTCAGTTTTTTCGTAGATCGTTCTGAGCTGAGACCGCACAGTGGTGATGGAAGCACTACGCCTTTCCGCGATCGCAGTTGCATCAAGCCCGATTGTCAATAGTCGCACAATGTCGGTTTCAGCTTCGGTCAAGCCAAAGGCGGCTTGAACAATCGCATCAAGTTTACTTGGCCAAACGAACTCGGCGGTTTTTAGCAGCGCCAGTCGCAGACCGCTTGCCGTGATCATTTTTGAGACCGCAATCACGTTCTGTCGGTCGTCATCTTTATTTCGTGCGCGAACGAGGATCGATGCGGATTTTTCCCCATCGCTCGACAGGACACCGGATATCGCTCTTGATAGATCTTCCGTTGTCTGATCGTCAAAGTTCATATCCGAAAGCTTTGCCCCCACGCCAAGTCCAAAACTCAGATGTGCGGCTTCGTTTACGGCACGTACGTGCCCCGATGTGTCAAAGGCCAAACAGGCATGCGGATCCGCATTGAGCTGTTCGCGCATAGAAGCGGGCAAAGCATGAAGTCCGCTCGTGGTCATGGATAGTATCGTGTCTGCGCGATGAGCGTGTTCTTCCAGATGGTTCACCAGATCCGCAAAGTTGCCGAATTCTGCCTTCGCAGCTTTGCTCAAACGCTCGTGCCAGAACTCAGCCAGTTCTTCGAAACGCTCCGGTTCTATTGCAACGGCATAGATGCGTTCGATCAGATCCGAGGCGAGTTTGTCGTCTGCCAACTAAGATGCTCCTCTTAAGCGCGCTTAGCTAACAAATAACAAAAGAAAAACCATTGCATCCTTCAAATTGAGGATGCAGGCGAGTTAGCCCACCAAGTATCGTAGTTCTCACATACCCAAGTGAACTTTATCATAAGGTGAGCTACTCCCCGGTGTTTGGACAGGTTTTGGCGTAAATTAAGCTACTTTTTGCACCTGCTGATCGGGT
>CAKMYZ010000059.1 GCA_929200255.1 uncultured Alphaproteobacteria bacterium
AATCCGTCTGGGGAAAGGGGACCTCCGTCAATCAATCGATTTGTGCAACAAAGCCTCGCACCATCCTAACCGAGCGCCAGCGTTCGGTTCTTTTTGACCTTCCGGCGCATGAAGCATCGCTTCTTCAGCATTACATTCTGGCGGACGATGATCTGAAAATTATTCGCTCGCGCCGCCGCGCCCGCAATCAATTTGGCTTTGCACTTCAACTGTGCGCTCTTCGATTTCCTGGGCGCTTGCTGACACCGGGGGAAACGATCCCGGAGCCTGTAATAAAATTCCTGGCGGCTCAGCTTGGTTTGAACCCCGATGATCTGATCGACTATGCTCACCGAGCGGAAACGAGACGCGAGCATCTTGTCGATCTGCGCGACATCTATGGGTACAAGATGTTCTCTGGCCGTGGTGCCCGCGATCTGAAGGCTGGCACTGGTGATCTCCGCACAATCGGGTTTGTCGATGGCAAAATTCTGGGGCGGCGGCGTCACCGCTTCCAGCGATGGCCAGTTCTTTCCGGCAGCACGACACGGAGAGGCAATGAATCTCATAAATGCGAAATACGGCTCTGAACCGGGGCTGAAGGCTTACACGCATGTGTCCGATCAGTTCGGCCCCTTTGCCACACAGAACATTCCGGCGACCGTCCGAGCGCTCCAGCAGTCGCGACGAGACTTTCCAGAGTATTCCAGCCACAGGAAGCATCCACAGCAGCGGCGATAGCCACTTCATCGCCTTTGGCCATCAACAATGTCGTGCCCAGGGTTTCGAACCCGGCTAGGGTGGCTGCGAGCTCCGATTGCGCCTCGGCGACACGGGCATCACAGATTTTCTTGGCCTCCCGCCAGATCGACCCCACAATCCGGTCATGGGTTTCGACAACAGTATCTGCAATAGCGGCTGACCATTCCACAACACAGACGGCAAGTATGGCCAGCCGGCGATCACTGGTGATATCCCGCAGCCCGTCCGTAAAATAGCGTTCTCCCTGACGGCGCAGTCGCGCGACCCGATGCGCCGGAACATCGGCCAGGATTGCTGGGGGCAACGCGATCCCCTGCAAGAATTCCAGCCGGTCGAGTTGACGGTTGATATCGGCAGAGTTCTTGCCCACCTCGAACTAAGGCGCCACTCGACACAGCGCATGTAAAGGACATGATGGATGTTTTCGTACCTTGGAATCCACCCGTCATCGATCCAAGAGTTTGATCCCCGTGCTCGCTTCCTCGAGAAGAGGCTTACACGTACGATCCTGCACTCAGCCGGAATCTACCCCTCATTCAGCCAGTATAGGTCGCTCATATCACCGCTCGATTTTCGACCGGTGAATCACGCTACATGACGGAAATCAATGGGTCCTGGCCCTAGGCCAATCCTTGATGCAGTAGACACGTTGTCCAATGTCGGTATGTGCGACCTGAATGGATAGGGCTTGGCCAGCGATCAATTCGGAGTAACCGGCGTTGCGCATCACAGCTGTGCCAATAAACACATCCTCAGCGCGACCATGGCAGTTCACGAACCCGTAGCCTTTTGCTTCGTCAAACCACTTCACTCGTGCAGGAACATTATCTTCAATCGAGTTTACGTCGTCGTAGAAGTCGTCTGAGGTATCTTCGTTATCGGGCCTTTCGACCGAGAGGACTTCAGTGATCTTGTGGCCCTTTTTGGTACTATCGTGTTTGAATGCAACGATTGATCCATTTGGCACAGTTTCGACACCAAAATTACTAAGCACGTTTTTATGCAGTAGGAAGTCATCTTCAAAGCCATCGCAAAGAACGAAGCCAAAGCCACGCGTTGTGTCATACCATTTAACAGTTCCTGACATAGCGTTGGCGAGGCACATTTCTTGATCACGTTCGTTTTTTTCATCCAGCATTTGATTTCACTTTCCTCCGTTCGCAACTAGTGCACTGATCGTCTATTGATAGAATGAGGCGCAATATTGGCAACATTAAGTTGTATAGTGGGGTATCCAATTATGCTTGGTATGTTCGGCTTTGGAGCAAAACGTGAGACACTGTATCAAGTCCGCCTGCTTGCTATTATACATGACCGTTTAACTATCTTATTGATGCTATTCGTCAAACGGTACTTGTTTATCGGTCGATCCCTTTCAGTTCCTTTGGCTTGAGGCGTCCGAATGAGTGAACCGCGCCGGGTTTGCCGGAGGCTGATTTGTCTTAGTTACGCAGCCATGTCTGATCTTTCCAGAGCTGCGTAGAAGTTTGCCTCGGCCTCTGCTGGTGGGATGTTCCCTATAGGCTCCAGCAGGCGTCGGTTGTTGAACCAATGCACCCATTCGAGAGTGGCGTATTCCACAGCGTCAAAGTGCGCCATGGCCCGCGCCGGTGAATGACCTCGGCTTTGAACAGGCCGTTAATCGTTTCTGCCAATGCATTGTCATAGGAATCTCCGACACTGCCGACGGACGGGGCGATCTTCGCTTCTGCCAATCGTTCTGTGTATTTGATCGACAGATATTGCGACCCGCGATCCGAATGATGGACCAGTTGGTCTTGGGCAGGCCTGCGTTGATGAATGGCCTGGTCCAGGGCATCTAGGACAAATCCGGCAGTGGCCGTGCGACTAACGCGCCACCCGACGATGCGACGGGCAAAGACATCAATGACAAAGGCCACATAGACAAATCCCTGCCATGTCGCGACATAGGTGAAGTCGCTGACCCAGAGCACGTTTGGCGCGGGCGCATGGAATTGGCGGTTCACCTTGTCCAATGGGCAGGGCAGCGCCTTGTCTGGGATTGTTGTCTTTGGCTTTTTGCCACGTACAACGCCCTCAAGGCCCAAATCGTTCATCAACCGTGCGACAGTGCAGCGCGCGATATCAAAGCCTTCCCGGCGCATTTGATGCCACACCTTGCGAACACCATAGACGCTGAGGTTTTCCTCAAAGACACGGTCAATCTCGGGCCTTAAGTCCCTGTCACGTTTGGCGCGATCCGAAAGACGTGACGGGTCCGCGCGCTTCGCCAGATGGTCATAGAACGTGGCAGGGGCAATCGGCAGGACGCGGCAGATTGGCTCGACCCCATGTGAAGCCCGGTGATCCTCTATAAATTGGATCATCGTTTCAGTGGGCGGTCGAGCTCCGCCTGGGCAAAATATGCAGATGCTTTGCGAAGGATCTCATTGGCCTGCTTCAGTTCACGTACTTCGCGTTCCAAAGCCTTCATCTTCTCTGCCTGTTCGGTCGTGATGCCTCCGCGCTGGCCGGTATCAATCTCGACCTTCTTGACCCACTCGTTCAGCGTTTGCGGCGCACAGCCGATCTTCGACGAAATCGACACAATCGCTGCCCAACGGCTTTCATGCTGCCCTGCGCCATCCAATACCATCCGCACAGCTCGCCCGCGCACTTCTGGTGAATACTTGTTCGTTGTCTTGCTCATAATGCTCCATCCTACTCATGAGTTGGAGCCTCCGGCAAACCCGGAGCAGTTCAGAGCGCCGATTTCGCTTTGTCAGTCGCGCCATATCGCTCAATGTATTCAATGAGCGCCAGTTCTATCTGTCGGTTGCGCGCATCTGCGTTCCAATTAAGCATTTCTGCTCCTCTTGCGATTTCAATCAAGTATAGCTTCAGAATGGCTTTGTTGCATAAATTGCTTGAGAGGATTCATGTTGCGACTCCAGTGTGCT
>CAKMYZ010000061.1 GCA_929200255.1 uncultured Alphaproteobacteria bacterium
GCAATAAATGCTATCAAAGGAGCGGCATCAAACCGTGACAGGTCCAGATTGTCCAGTCGCGGACGATGCTGCCGCTGCTGTGGAATGCATGAACGGCCGGTATGGGCTTTCTTGGCCTGTTCTCCAATTGCACTCTTTGATCTATGTCAAAACTCAAAACCGAGTTGGCTTGCAAGTTGAGCAGTCGCCTCAAGCTTTAGGTGAAAATTCTGCTGGCTTGACCCAAATCATGGAAATCGCGGGGCGTGGAAACTATTGAACCGCTATTCCATTTTCTTGGTTGCGACGAGGAGTGTCATGACACTTGCTTGGTTTAGTTTCGGTAGGGAGCCTTCGCTCCTCAATGTGATAGCTCTAAAAGACTGCCTAACCTCACGGAGTGGCAATGACTGACGCCCATTCCCCGCAAAAGCACCATGTTCCGCTAAGACGGACGCTGACTCTGCCGCTCATAGTGCTTTATGGACTTGGCGTTACCGTTGGTGCTGGCATCTACGTCCTGATCGGCGAAACCACCGCATTTGCGGGCGTCTTTGCACCCGTCGCTTTCGCGCTGGCTGCGGTTGTCGTCGGTTTCACCGCGTTTTCCTATGCCGAGCTATCCACCAGGCTTCCAGTCAGTGCTGGTGCTGCGGCGTATGTCGCAGCCGGCCTGAAAAAGGTTTGGCTGGCTCAGTTTATCGGCCTAGCCGTTGCCCTATCAGGAATAATATCCGCCGCAGCCGTCGCAATTGGCGCGGGCCAATACATCTCAGTAATCTTCGGATCTCAGCCGGACGCGATTGCAGTTTTCGTCGTGCTCGCCATGGGGGCATTGGCTTGGTGGGGCATCACGCAATCAGTTGCTGTTGCTGCGTTTATTACGGTGATCGAAATTGCCGGACTGGTCGGTGTGATCTTTTGGGCAATGGTCATCGCGGAACCGTCCGGCGTAGAAGTGAGAGACCTTGTCCCACCATTAAACGGTCCGCATTGGGCCGGAATAGCCTCAGCATCGGTATTGGCCTTCTTTGCCTTTGTGGGCTTTGAGGACATTGTGAACATCGCCGAAGAGGCACGCAATCCGCGCCGCGTCCTGCCGCAAGCGATTGCGATTACCCTTGTTGTGACAACGGTCGTCTACATCAGTGTGGTTGCTGCTGTTCTTTTAGCGGTCCCTTTGCAAGACATCGCCGGATCACAAGCGCCCCTTAGCTTGGTGTTCGCAAAAGCCCCGCAATGGCTGCAAGCCACTTTTGCGGCCATTGCTGTGGTCGCAACGATCAACGGTGTGTTGATTCAGATCATTATGGCATCGCGGGTTCTGTACGGAATGTCCGATCGCAATCAATTACCGGCTATTCTGTCTTATGTATCACCGAAAACCCAAACACCGACAATAGCAACGGCGGTGGTGGTGGTTGCCATTTTGCTCCTATCGCAACTCGCGCCGATTGAGCGTCTTGCTGCCTATACTTCACAGATTGTACTTGTCATTTTTGTGTTCGTGAATCTTTCATTGATCGCAATAAAGCGAACAGATGATGCGGGGTCAGATTACTTTCACACTCCCCTGTTTGTCCCGGTCTTTGGTGCATTGACGAGCGTCGGGATGCTGATCGTATCGATCTTATAAAGTCATCGTCAAAAACGACCTCCCTTGATCTACGTCAAGGACACAAGCCGCAAAATCCATGACTGTGCTCCCAACGAAAGGAGCAACCATGTACAAGCATATTCTAGTACCCGTCGACCTGGGCGATGCCGAGACTTATCGGCGCGCAATCAATGCCGCCAATACGCTTTTGGAGGACGGCGGCAAAATCACCCTTCTGCACGCGATTGAGCCGATTCCAACATGCGCCGAAAGCTATATTCCGCCTGATTTTAAAATTGAGTCCCGTTCGGCACTCCAAAACCAGTGTTCATGTTGTGAGGTAGACTTTGAGCCGATTGTCGCAAACGTATGAGCGGCTTTAATGTCGTTCTGACGCTCCACTTTGGTCATTGCCCTTTGTAATTAGGGCAATGACGTTTCTCTTTTGCTTTGGGATTTCAATCAGACTTTAAGAATTCAGCCACTGCACTTTCAAGTTCATCCCAGTCCGTAAATTCATATTCTTGAACTGAAGGATCAAAGTTCCGACCGCGCAATACGACATGCCGTAGCACTTGTGTGGCATAGTAGTCATAGCTTCGGGTTCTGACGGCCCCTGCAACAAGCAACTCGCAATCAGGATCAAACTCGGTGCGCATTTTCATTTCGTCTGCGTAATCTTGCGCGTCCTCTCTCCCTTCAGGGAAGGCTGCACTCAGGCTGACAGACAGGAACATTGTCCGGCGTGTATCGAGTTCCTTTTCATGTGCCAAAACAAAGCCTTCGAACCTGGCCGGATGGCGTCTTTCGTGGACGGAAGCCGCAAGTATGACCGAGGTGACACCATCGAAAGACACCGTTTCTCTTTCATCGGCAGCATCGACTAGGCGTGTACTTAAACCAGCGCATCGCGAGACTTTTTCAACAAATTTGGCAACTTTCTTGGTCTGGCCTTCGACCGAACCAAACACGATAAGAACAGTCATGTTATGCTCCTTTCTGTTTGCCAAGAAGCCACAGCACTTTCATCAAACTGCAAGGCTGTGGATGTGATCCTGTTGACGTGATGAGTCGAGGTGTGCCGAGATCAAGCGCGCAGCCGCAGTAATGTCCGGACGCACCGACACGCCCTGTTCATTGGCCAACAAAAGATCAGGGAAAGCGTTCAAAAGATCGTCGGTTACTTTGGTCAGCTCGTCAGCACGATCAGGAAATCGATCCAAAATTGCAGCATTTGAGATGGCTCCGTTGCACATGACGCCGTCGATCAAAGCCGCGACAAAGGTGTCCTGCGACGTAAGTTGGTACCCTTTGTGCGCCGCCAACCTGTCCGATTGAATTCTTCGCTGATAAGCGGAGGTTGCCACCGCATTTTGCAGAAACCCTTGCTTGAACTTGGAAATCGCCGATGCACCGAAGCCCAAGAGTGTCTCGCATGGGTCATCAGTGTAACCTTGAAAGTTCCGGGTCATCCGGTTGGATCGGGCGGCAATCGCTAAACTATCATGTGGCAATGCGAAATGATCGAGCCCAATGGGTTCGTACCCGAACGAAATGAGCTGCTTTCTTGCAATTTGGGACATTACAAAGCGTTGCTCGGGACCTGGCAATGCGTCAGAATCGATCATCACCTGACGCTTTGAAACATGCGGGACATGCGCATAACCGTAGAGCGCCAGCCTGTCCGGCCCGAGCGAGACCACCTGATCCAACGTACGCGTCAAGGACTCAACTGTCTGAAAGGGCAATCCATAAAGCAGATCTATGTTCAGACTTGAGACTCCGCCCTTTCGCAGTGATCGCACGACTGTCCGTCGTCAGGGTTTTTGGAACCAATGGCAGCTTAACTTAAGAGAGAGTT
>CAKMYZ010000062.1 GCA_929200255.1 uncultured Alphaproteobacteria bacterium
AGGTGCCCCTAGATTTGTAGACGGTTTGCTTGGTAATTTTGGAAACCCGCTGCCTGTCAGGCGATGTTTACATCGCCGAGAAGGAAGGAGAGACGGATATGAGCAAGGGCATTCGATTTACGGACGAGTTCAAACAGGACGCTGTGGCGCAGGTTGTTGATCGTGGTTATGCGGTCAGTGAAGTCGTAGAACGACTAGGGATCAGCACCAAGTCGCTGTACACTTGGAAGGCACAGTTTGCGAAGACACCAAGCGTCAGATCAGAAGTGGCGGAACAGGCTGCTGAGATAAGGCGGTTGAAGCGGTCATTTTCTTGGGTAAACGGGTATCTTGCCTGTCATAGTAATAGAGCTTCGGTACCTGCCGCAAAATTCGAATGTTGGTGTTTGGCAAAACAATCATTTCCGCACCTTAGCTGCAATGCAGCATTGTGCAAGATGGGCTCTCCCGACACCTTAGCCGCATGAGCCACGAACGGTGGGTCTACTTCGGCGAGCCGTTCACCGCAACGCGCACCAACTGGAATAACGCGAACAAGCGTGAGTTTGTTGGGGCCAGATCAACGGCTGCATTCTAGCTTTTCTTTTCGAACTGGCCGAAAAGCCAATTCTTCACCGCATTGATCGCCGGTGTGGTTGCCATGCCCTTGGGTCGTACAAACCAATACAAGTGGCTGGCATCCAGCGAGACGGTGAACGGGGCCACGAGCCGTCCCGTTGTGATGTCATCCGCAACAAGCAACGACCGCCCGAGGGCGACGCCTTGACCATCGACCGCCGCCTGCAAGATCGCGCCATCATCCCCGAGGCGGGGCCCGGTGGGTGGAGGGTGCGGACACCCAGCGGCTTTGAACCATGTAGGCCAGTCTTCGGGAATGTCCCCGCACAGAAGCGTGGCGCTGTACATGTCGGCTGGCGCGTGCAGTGCGTGCTCGCTGGCGTAGTTTGCGGAACACACGGGCATCACGGTTTCAGTGCCGAGCTTTACCGCTTCCAGATCACGCGAAGGCTCAGGACTATAGCGGATAGCCGCGTCAACGCCTTCTGAGGCAAAATCGACGAGATGCCGGGAGGCCGTGATGCGCAGGTCGATGTCCGGGTGCGCTCTCATGAAATCGCCCAAGCGCGGTGCAAACCAGCGTGCTGCCACCGACGGCAGCATAGAGAGTGTGACAACCTGATCGGATCGGCGCGCGTCTGCCACGGCGGACCAGGTTTGGGAGAAGGCGTCCGCCAACTGACGTGCCAGACGCGCGCCTACCGGGGTTAAGCTCAGGTTTGCACCATTGCGTAGAAACAGCGCAACACCGAGTGTTGCCTCCAGGTCCGAGACCTGACGTGATACACCGCTCTGGGTGATACCAAGCTCCTCTCCAGCAGCGGTGAAGCCGCCGCAGCGGGCGGCAGCCTCAAAAACCTGAAGGGACCGAAGCGGAGGCTTTGCATGAGTCTGGCGCATGCTGGCTCTTATATTTTCTCATTTAAACAATTCTGCTGCTCCATTTAACATGAGCTAAGCTCAGATGATAGATCGGACCCGCCATGGCAGACGCTTTCTCAACAACACTCACATCCTCCGGTCTAAAAAACCACGTGCCTGATTTGCCATTGGTAATCTGGATGGTTCTTCTGACGCTCGGGCTTGGTTTGTCAGCGGGAATGGGCGCAGGCGAGGTTGTCGGGGAGTTCAACATGGGGTTTGGACGGGCCCTGGGCGAGTTTGCCTTGATCCTGCTGCCGTCGTTTACCTTGGCGGCGGTACTGTCGCGGCAGAACATTGCGTCCAATGCCGCGGGCCGGACGGTCGCGCTGGCCTCGCCGGTTGCGGGCGCTGGCATGATCTGCCCTGACACCGCCTATGCCGCGCTTTCTCCGGCGGCAGGGCGCTACAAGATCGACACGGCTTTCGGGGCCTATGCCGGGTTCAAACTACTGTATCCTGCGGGTCCCTTGATCGTCGCAACGGGTCTGGGGATCACCGGTGACACGGGAGTCAAACCCGCCATTCTGTTGCTGTGTGGCGTGCTGTTGACGCTGCCAGTTTGGGCAACGGGCGTGATTTGGTCGCGCTTTGCGACCAGAGACCATGAGGCGCAAATTGAAACGGAAAGCGCAGCAAACAACGGACGCCTGCTGCGCGCCTTCGCGCCGTTTCTGGTGATGGCGGGCCTACTTGTCCTCGGGGGCGTTGTTGGCCCGACTGGCATTGGCGCATTGGACTTTCTGTTGCTGCCCAAGGGAGCGCTGATCTCCGCCGCTACTCTCGCCCTGCTGCAAACGCCATCGGTCGAGCGGCGCGACTGCCTGGACAGTGCGGTTCGACGGACAGGGTCGCTTCTTTTGGTCATCGGCGCAGCAAGTGCCTTTGGGGCAGTACTGACGGGAATGGTGTCCCTGGACGGTCTGGTGCCACAGGGTGATGGGGTGCTCACCCTGATCGTGCTCTTTGCTTTAACCGTGCTGTTCAAGCTGGCGCAGGGCTCGTCCATGGCGACCTTTGCCGCCATCGCACCTGTCGCGGCCCCGATCGTGGTGGCCAGCGGCGTCAATGAGATCGCCGCTGTCTTCGCGATTTGCCTTGGGTCCTTCATCGCGATCCTACCCAACGACAGCTATTACTGGCTGGTCCGGCGGGACGCTCTGGCAAGCGAACAAATCGAAGGGCGCGCCATTGGCATCCTGACGGGCGGCGCAGTTGTGCAGGCCTTGGTCGGCATGGCCGTTCTTTTGGCGGTGGTGTCCCTATGGCCCTGACGGACATCACGACCCGAAGACCGAAACCCACTGATGCCACCGCGATAGCGTGATCGACGGAGAAGGCCTGAAAACTGGTCATGCCACCTTCCGGGATACGCCGTATGACTGGGGCAGCTTCAGTGCGAGTTTTTTAACCGGACGCGGGCTTGCGCTGATTGCGGAAGATGGCGGCGCTGTTGCGGCCTGGGTTGGTATAAGCCCGATCTCCATCCGTACGGTCTACCAAGGCGTGGGCGAAGTCTCGATCTACGTCTCGGCGGCCCACCAGGGACGTGGCCTCGGCCGTCACCTGTTGGGGGATTTGGTGTTGGCGTCTGAGAGTGCGGGATATTGGACGCTGGTTGCCCAGATCTTCCCTGAAAACGAAACCAGCCTGTCACTGCACGCTGCTTTGGGCTTCAAGGTTATTGGCACAAGAAGGAAGTTGGGCAAGATGATCCACGGCCCGCTTGAAGGCCGTTGGCGTGATGTCGTCATGCTCGAAAGACGAAGCGAGGTCATTGGGTGAAGGAGCCGAAGCGGTCGTTCCTGCAACCCGCAGCATCAGTGAGTAAGGGCTCA
>CAKMYZ010000063.1 GCA_929200255.1 uncultured Alphaproteobacteria bacterium
AATCGGCAGGTAGAATTCGGTGATGCCGCGCGCGCCCTCATGACGACCGGCCTGGATGATCACGTCGATGGAGCGGGTGATGTAATCGTTCATGTCCTGGTAGGTCATGGGCACGTCGGTTTTCAGGGCGGCGATGGCGAGACGCTGGACGGCCAGCTGAGGCGTTTCAGCATGGAGCGTGGTCAGCGAGCCACCATGCCCGGTGTTGATGGCCTCGAGGAAGGTCATGGCCTCCTTTCCGCGCACTTCGCCCAGAACGATGCGGTCCGGCCGCATGCGCAGGGTAGAGGTCAGCAGGACATCAGCGCTGCGTGTGGCTTCGTCGCGGTCAGACATCAGGGTGACGACATTGGGCTGCGTCGGACGCAACTCGGCGGCCTCTTCGATGGTGATGATACGTTCGTCGGTGGGCACAAAGGAGAGGATCTTGCGCGCCGTGACGGTCTTGCCGGTCGAGGTCCCGCCGGACACGATCATGTTGAGCTTGTGGATGACGCAGAACTTGATCGCGGCGTCGATATCGCCGGTGGCCACAGCATCGCGCAGCTCGGCATTGCGCTCGCGTCTTGCACCCTCGTTGCTGCGCTCTTTTCCGAACAGGTAAGACAGCTTGATCTGTTCTAACGGAAGGTCAGCGAAGAACCGCAGAGAAACTGCGTAACCGCCATCAACGGCCGGGGGCTGGATAACTTGCGCGCGGATGGGGCGTTCACGATAGGTGATGCTGACCGATACGATCGGTTTGGTTCGGCTGAGCGTGGTGTTCGCGGCGGAAGCAATCTGATTGCCAAGGTCTTTGATCTCATTGGGCGAGAGCCGACGATTGACACCCCGCATAAAGTGATCACCCTGAAACTCGGCCCACAGCGTGCCGTCTGGGTTGATGCAGAGCTCGATCAGCTTTGGGTCGCGCGCTTCGGGGATCTTGTCCATCGAGCTTTGCAGGTAGCTGGCCGCCATGATCAGAAGATCTCCAGATCGCGGTCGACCATCACGGTGACACGGGCACCTTGATCGACATAGATCACCGGCGAGACGGAGAGATATTCGCCAATCACGCTTTGAGCGCTGTCTTGCAGGTCTTCGCCAATGCCTTCCAGAACATCAGAAGTGATCTCATCTTCGGTGTTTTGGGCTGCGACAGCAGGCAAGGCTCCGATCAAAGATATCAGGGCGGCGGACCCAAATCGTGTTCCAAAGCGGCTGTCGACGAAACCGGTTGTGCCGGAGCGCCCCAGTTCATCGCCACCAAAGGCGCTGATTTCAACGGTCTGGTTGTTGGGCAGAATGATCCGGTCCCAGGCGATGGTCACGCGTTGCTGCGCAATATCGAGACCAGATTGATACCGCCCGATCAGACGCGCGCCGCGCGGGATCAGGATCCGCAAGCCGTCATAGGCGTGGACATCTTCCGATACCATCGCACGGACCTGACCGGCGAGCGAGCTGTCGATTGCGGTCTCAAGCACGGCCTGGATCATCGTGCCCTGAACAACTGTGTTTGACGGGTTCACGATCACTTGGGCCTGTGTCACCTCGGCAGGTTCAGCGCCGTTGCGAACAAAGTCTGTGTCGCCATCAAGCCGCCGCTGTTGTGCGGCGGTTTCATTGTTGCCGTTACCCGAGCCGCCAAAGGCGATGATCGGGCTGGCGATACGGGCTTGCAGCTCCTCAAGTTCGGCTTGCCTCCGTCGCTCGAGTTCTTGAAGGCGCAGTTCTTCGGCCGTTGGGCCGGTTGGTGCGGGCGTGCGCGGCGTTTCCAGGCGTGCAAGTTCCAGATCGTTCTGCAGTCGCTGGATTTGTCGGGCACGTTCTTCCAGTTCGTCGCGCAGGGCAGCCTGCGTTGCTGCTGCCTCGCTGCGCAGGGCATCGATTTCTGCACCCAAGGCATCCAATGCTTGTGTGTCGACGGTTGGTGCTTCAGGTGCAGGCGCATTATACAGGGCTTCAAGTACTTCCCGCATGGCATCCATTTGCGCGCGCAGCTCTTCTGTTTCGCTGTCTGCTTGCGGCTCCGGCGGCGGGGTTGTGTCTATCGGTGCAGGCGTGGGCTCGAGCGCACCAAAGCCCGATCCCGCCGCTTGGAATTCATCCGGTGATGCGGTTTCCAGGCTATTGGGTTCAGAGCCGCCAGAGAACAACAGCAAGAGACCGCCAAGGGTCGCGATTGCTCCGATGCCTAGGGCAATCGTGACAACAGATGGCCGTGCATTTCGGTTTTGTGGTTTTCCTTCAAGCGCTTCGAGGCGTTTCTTAAGTTCGGCTGTTTCACTCATCCTGGCTTGCCTCGCTCAACTCTTGGACGCAGATCTCGTCCTCACCGAGCCTGAGGACCCATCGAGTGCTGACACCGGACACGCGGATCACACCGTCTGGCCGCGCGAGCGCGTTCACGCTGCGCTCATTGCCAGCCGACCAGCGAAAGATCGCGGGCAATGGTGCGTTTGCGGCAAAGCGGAAATAGGTGAAGGTCCCGTCGTCCCAGATTTCGCGCGGGGTGATCTCGGACCGCGCGCTGACGCCGTAGGCGTGGTTTGCAGGTTGGCTTGCGGCCCCTCGAGATTGCTGGGGAGCCGCCTCAGGATAGGTGAAGCGAATGACATAGAAGGTTGGCGAACTCGCCTCGGTCACGTTGAAATAGTAGCTACGCCGGTTGGTGTAGACGGTGATGTTGGTATGCGCGCCGCGTGTAACGGGCTTGATCGCAAAGGCCTGACCGCCGGGCACGCCGTCCAACAGGAAGCCTTCGGTGTCACCTGCAATGATCGAGCGGATGGTCTCGCCTTGGCCAAACTCGATGCTGGTCACATGGGTCAGGCTGGTGCGGATGCGGTAGACCTGTCCGTCCTGATAGGTGGCCAGCCGGACACGGGCATCATAGGGGCCTTGGCGCGGCTGCGTTTCGGCGTTGGCTGTGCCAGCAAGCGGAACAAAGAGGGCGAAGATCAAGAACAGGCGGCGCATTGGTTACTCCAAACGATCCGAGCGGATCGCGTATTCGGTGACGGTGAAGCCGAAAGGGTTCTGCCAGACATCGTCGATCGACCGGCTATTCTCGGGCCGAAACTCAAACATCAAGGTTGCGGTGAAGAGTCCGTTTTGACTGCCGCGTGGCGAGTTGAGCCGCTTACGAAGGCGCACTTGGGCACGGTTGGCGCTGATATGGGTGATCGACAGAACCTCAACCTCAAGCCGGGCATCTGCGCCATAGCTGTCCGGCGGATAGGCCTCATGGCCGCTGGTCCAAAGCGCGCGCAGCCCTGCGGCGGCCGCACCGTCCGACTGGTCCAGGAC
>CAKMYZ010000064.1 GCA_929200255.1 uncultured Alphaproteobacteria bacterium
TCTCTTAAGTTAAGCTGCCATTGGTTCCAAAAACCCTGACGACGGACAGGCACCGCATCGTTGCTGCGTGGTTCCCATGTCGTTTCTATATAGTCAAACATGCTGTGTGTGATTTTTACGCTTGACGTGTAATCTGTAGGTGACATAACTTCCTCACAACCGATTGGATGAGGAAAAGACCTATGATTTCACCTGAATTTAATGGTGCTTGCGCTCTCGCGGGCGCGATCAAAAAAGGTCAGGGCGAGTTGCCAAAAGGCCGTGAGGACGTCAGCGTTGTAATGAATGGGAAAACCTATCTGTTCTCAAACGGCGTTGCTCGAATGATCTGGCGCTTCACTTATGCACCCTCAGGAAAATTAGGTCGCTGGATTTTGCTGATGGTCGTGATTGGCGCTTTGATCTGGTCTGGGCGACAGATTTTGGCTTAGGTGTTGAACGGATAAAGTCTAGCGGGGCTACCAATGACCTATCGAAATCAAGGCATTTACAGTGTTATCGCAGACCCACACCGCCGACAGATCATCGACATGCTTGCCGCAGGCGATAAGAGTGCGGGCGAGATCGCGCAGCAATTCGAAATATCGCGGCCCGCAATTGTCAAACATCTGCGCATCCTAGAGGAACATGGATTGGTTGAGATTCAGCAAGTAGGGCGTGAACGCAAACACCACCTGACACCAAAACCGTTACGTGAAGTACATGATTGGATAAATCGCTATGAAACGTTCTGGAAAGACCGCCTTCAGGGCCTCAAGCATCTCATAGAATCCAAATCATCGGACCACCATAAATGACCCATATCCATGAAAATGTTCAAATTCTTGCCGCCATTGAAGACGTCTGGCCCTATTTCACTGACAGCACCAGGATTGCTGAATGGCTGATGCCAAATACCTTTAAACTGCGGGACGGGGCAAAGTTCACGATGGACTGTCCGCCTGGGATTGGGTCCGGAGATCCAGTTGAATGTGAAATACGTGAGATATCAGCGCCAAAGAACGGCGCGGCGCGGCTAATCTATACTTGGGTGATTTCAGAGCCCCGAGCGGAAACCGTGTTGGAAATTAACCTGCGTCAGGTGAATGAGACAACCCATGTGGATATCGTTCATTCTGGCTGGCCCAAGGGAGAAGACGAGCTGCGGACCCGCCATGAAATGGGTTGGGCGCATTTATTGGATGTACGCTTGCGAGGATGCTTTGAAACACCTACGTCATAGATTGGGGAAACAATGGATATAGAACTTATGAATTGGACGGCAGTTGTCGTTGGCACAATTGCAGCATTTGGCCTTGGCATGATTTGGTTTAGTCCGATGATGTTTGGCAAGGCTTGGGCTAAAGGTAGCCACAATATTGAAGCACCTGCATCAGCCCCAGTCGCGGCGATGATCACTCAGTTTATGGGCATCGCTTTGTTAGCACTTGTTGTGGGCATAACTGAAACCGACCAAGCGATCATGACAGCTATTGGCGCAATCTTTGCTGTGGCTTTGTTCGTTGCAGGAATGGATTTGTTTAGCCAAAAGTCAAGCAAGGCAACATTGATCGATGCTGGTTACATCGTGGCGGCGGGCGTCTTGATGATCCTTGCACAGGGATTGCTTTAGCACCCCGGATGTCGGCGTCTTTCCAGTCCATGGGCAGTGCAGCGAACGGCGATTGCCGCGCCTGCATTCGTCTCATCAGTGTAGGCCATGTTCTTCAGTTGCCATGCCGTTCGCACTCAATGTGATCCGGGGCGGATGATTGCAATCCCGTCCACATAATCTGATCTTGTTCGCAAATAGTGTGATTCAGAGGCCTCGGATAGCGTCAAACAATTTGATCGAGAATTCGGGATGTTTGCAATCCGAGCGCCGGATAAGTGCAATCCGTTACAGCTAAGAGCATAGCGGCCTTTCACGCTCAGCGCAGAGAGGATCGGAAAGAGCCCAAAACCACCGATGCTGCACAATGCACGAATGGCTGCTTCAGTGAAACTGACATCACTAGTGCTAATAGAACCACGGTTGATGGTTTTCCAATCTCCGCAGTTCAAAAAGACACCATCGCTCGTGTATTTTCAGCACCCGTTTCTATCCACGCAACAGGCACGGATTGTGCTGTTGCCTGCGCAGCAATCATTCATGAAGAAATTGATCATCGCGCCAATTGCATCGTAGTCGGCGCGATAGGTTATCTCCCGTGCTGACTGGGAAGACGAGATCAACCCGGCCTTTGACATGTTCGCGAGATGAAAAGATGCTCGCGACGGGCTTGCCCCGACGGCGCCGGCCAGTTCGCCAGCAAGCAATCCGTCAGGGCCTGCCGCAACCAGTTCGCGCAGAATGCGAAGTCGGGTCGCGTTGGAAAGCGACGCGAAGGCCATGAGTGTTTCAGCTTCATTCATATTACAACACCTCTTGAAATGGCAGATCTGGTGAGTTAACTCTATTTCAATGATAATTGAAATGAAAGGCTAAGCCAATGAACCTTAATGAACTCATTGAAGCGACACGCGCTCTGCCTCAGGGTGTTCCAATGGTCTTTTCGACGCCGGATGGTCCGACTGGCGAAGGGTACCACGTCACCGAACTGAAACTCGCGCATATCAACAGCATTGATTGCGCTGCGAAGCTGGACGCTTGGACGGAAGCAACCCTCCAACTTTTGGATGGCCATGGAAAAACCCACATGTCTGTTGGAAAGTTTGCAAACATACTCGATCAAAGCGTTCGGCGAGTTGAAGGCTTGGGAAATAGCCCGCTGCGGGTTGAGTTTGCTCACGGCAACGCCGGAATTCAGGTCTTTGAGCCTGCGGTGCCCGTGTTTGCCGATGGTGTCGCCCAGCTTAAACTGCAACCAATTAAAGCGCTGTGCAAACCTGCCATGGCTGGCATATCCGCCCAGAAAATCGCATCACCAAATAAGGCCGGCTGTTGTGGCGGTCCTGCGCCGGATGGTGCGGATGCCTGTTGCGTGAAGGACGCTGACGCAAAGTCTGCCGGGGAAGCTAGATGTGGGTGCAATAGCACCAAAGAGCTGGCCTCAAAGCAGGAGATCCCAGCACTCTCCAGCAACTGCTGCGGCTAGGAGAGATATCATGAAACAGATAGAATCCTCCGAAGCGCTGTTGGCAACGGTTCTCCCGTTTTGGTTCGGCGACATCGCGCAAGATCGCCCGTTTGATATAAGCTCGATCCAGATGCAACGTTGGTACGGTAAATCCGCGGATATCTGTCCGTCGTCAGGGTTTTTGGAACCAATGGCAGCTTAACTTAAGAGAGAGTT
>CAKMYZ010000065.1:0-888 GCA_929200255.1 uncultured Alphaproteobacteria bacterium
ATCCGTCTGGGGTAAGGGGACGTCTGTCAATCAATCGATTTGTGCAACAAAGCCGTTATCTTCGCAAAATTTCCTCTTTTTTGACACAACGTTGTTTTAGGTTAACGCAGACGAGATGCGATTTGTAGACAAGACAACCCCAAAAAAAGCGAACCTCTGAACTAAAACAGCAGATATGAAGATGAGAACCCAAATGCCTGAGCATAATAAACCGATTGAAAAATATCTAAGTTTAGTTTTGGCGTTTGTGATAGCGCTGTTCGCTATGAGTTCAGCAGTTTATGCCCAAAGCTGTAGTTCTTCTATTTCGAACACTTTTGATGCTGGCACGCAGGGATGGGTGAATGCTTCCACGGCTGATGGGTTCGTTGGGTTTTCGGCGACAGGTGGAAACCCCGGTGGGCACATCTTTTGGGAGGACACGCCATCGGCTGGACTGCTTGGCAGGATTGAAAATACAACAGCCAGCTGGACTGGGGACCTTAGTGCTTATACCGGCGGAGAAATTTCCTATGATCTTTGGCAACTCGACACCATCCAAAACACAGAGCGCAGTGATACAGGCCGAATTATTATCGAGACTGGGTCCGGGACATTCTCATCCAGCTTCAGCATTCCAAATGATATCCCTAATGATCCAGGTACAAGCAATGGTACCGCAGGTCCCCCATACATCATACCGTTGACCAATTCTGAGTTTGGCACAACGGCCGCGACATGGGCAGCGGCTATGCAAAATGTCACTAAAATATCGATCAATATGGAAGTGCACGGCCAAGCCGGTGACTCCGCTGCAATTGATAACATCACACTGGCTGCTCCGAATTGTGTAGTCGATGCGATCGATGATACACCGGCGGCTGTAAACGGCGCGACGGGAGCAACCAT
>CAKMYZ010000065.1:988-3166 GCA_929200255.1 uncultured Alphaproteobacteria bacterium
GATCTGTGAAGTTCTCAACACAACCAACTGCGACACCGCAACCGTCACCGTCGTGGTCGATCCCGCACCCATCGATGCGATCGATGATACACCGGCGGCTGTAAACGGCGCGACGGGAGCAACCATCCCCAATGTCGTGACCAATGACACGCTGAACGGCGTGGCCAACCCAACCATCGGTACAGATGTCACTGTCAATGAGACCGGCACCGCGCAGGATGGAACCACAGCCCTCGGTCTCGATGTCACGCCTGCAGCAGGTGGCATCTCACTGAACCCCGCAAACGGTGAGGTCACCGTCGATCCCGGCACAACCGCTGGCACCTATGTCTATACCTACGAGATCTGTGAAGTTCTCAACACAACCAACTGCGACACCGCAACCGTCACCGTCGTGCTGGAAAGCGACTCGTTGATCACAGAAATCGAAGAAGATCTCACAGTTATTCTGGAAACAGATCTGGTGAATACACTCACCATGCAAAGCAATCAGATCAGTGGATATTCTGCTGATGCTTTGGATCGCCTTCGCGGACGTAACCATGATCGATGCCTGGCTGACGTGAATGCCCGCCTTGCATCTGAAAATATCTTATTTGATACGGATAGAGCGATCATCAAACCCGCCAGCCGTCGAACACTTGATGAGATTTCTACAATTCTCAGTGGCTGCCCCGGCAGCGCGTTTGAGATTGCTGGTCATACTGACAGTGATGCATCGGACGCGTATAATCTTGATCTGAGCCAACGGCGGGTTGAGGCTGTTATGCGAGCCCTTGCGAACCGTGGCGTAGATACCGCCGGTTATATCGCGCGCGGTTATGGCGAAAGCCAGCCCATCGCAAGCAATGCGACAGAAGCTGGAAAGGCTCAAAACCGACGTGTTGAGTTCCGCGCTTTAGGTGGCATTGACGACTATCAAGGCCCTTGTGAAGACAGTTTCAACTTGGTGCGTAGCATTAATCTGCAAGCCAACGATGACGGAGCAAATGCAGATGGGCAATTTTTGCGTGACAAGCATGATTGTATCACAGATCGGCGTGAAGTCTTCGAGGGATCGTTGAGTTATTCGGACACCGGACAAGGTCAGACGCAGAGCGCCATAAACTTCTCCTATCGCCGGGAGCAATATCGCGGCAACAACAGTGTCTTTGGGTACTTTGTTGGCCTGTATGGATCACAGTCAGATGTGACCAATAGAGCGACCGGTGAGATTCACGGTCTGGGCGTGAATGCTGGTATCTATGGCGCAAAACGCCTACAGAACGAGTTATTCTTGGACTACTACTTAGGCGGGGCAACAGGACGCCATAAGTTCGATCTAAATTTTGATCGCTCGGTTGGTACGATTTCGGCAACAGGTGACTATACTTATTGGGCTGGGTTCGCTGGAGCAGCTCTGTCTGGAGAACTGGAATACGGCGAAACGACCATCACGCCACGTGTTGGCTTCGACTATGTCTACACCCCCGGCGCCGATGTAGATGTTATCGCGGAACTCGGCGGCTTGTCACAGGTTGGCAACCAGGATCTCGATGCGATATCAGGTGGTCGCATATTTGCAGAAATCCGCACTGATCGACTTGTTAACAATGGCGCAAGCAACCTTTGGTTCAATCCGCGTATTGCTTGCTACCAATCCTTGGGAAGCCTTGATGGCGTTTGCGGATTCGGTGGCTCTATCGGAATTGAGAATGCCGACGAAGATAGTGATCTGAATTACGCATTCGAAATCGATGGGGAATGGGGAAGTGATTATTTCCTAGGCAGCTTAAAGGCACGAGCAAGTCGTCAAATCGGTCGAGGTCGTGTTAACGGCGACGCAGGCCTCAACTCTGACGGCAACGTGACAATGGGTGCTAACTTCGAAATGGAGTTCTGATAATCCGAATGATGTCAGACTGGATGGGGGAGTTCCCCCGCCCAATCCCGGAAAATTTTGTGAATTGAACTCGGCCTGTCAGTGTCCGTCGTCAGGTTTTTTTGGGTCCAATGTCGGGGCTTTGTTGCATAAATCGCTTGAGAGGATTCATGTTGCGACTCCAGTGTGCTAGCTGGCATGGATGAGCAGTTGGACAGCGACGACTTACAAGACCACGAACTGGTCGGTGTCTGACGTCAGCATGTTGAATGTCATTGAGAACTGACCCGGTAGCCCCATAAATTGTCACTGAGAAT
>CAKMYZ010000066.1 GCA_929200255.1 uncultured Alphaproteobacteria bacterium
GCGCAAAAGCAGACCCTCGCGGCAGCTCCCATAGAGGTCCGCCACGCGGACTTTGTTGCCGTTCAGCGTGGAGAATTCAATGTCTGCTTTGCCAATGCCTTTCGTCAGCCAAGCGCGGCACAAATCTTGTGTTGAGGACAGGTGGTAACGTGGTCATTGACCATGCCAACCGCTTGCATCCATGCATAGACCGTTGTTGGGCCACAGAAACGAAAACCAGCCTTTTTCAAGTCTTTTGCAAAACGCTCTGACAGGTCTGTCGTGGCAGGAATATCTGCAACGTCCGTATAACTATTTTGAATTGGAATGCCGTCAACCAAATCCCAACACCAGCTTTCAAAGTCTGCGATTTGGAGGTAAGCGCGCGCGTTGGTGATCGTCGCTTCGATTTTTCCTCGATGTCGAACGATTCCCGCGTCGCCCAGTAATCGCATGATATCAGCGTCGCCCCAATGCGCGATGATGTTCGGATCAAAGCCATGAAAGGCCGCCTGAAAGGTTTCGCGCTTTTTCAGGATAGTAAGCCAATTTAGTCCAGCTTGGAATCCTTCAAGTATAAGCATCTCCCACAGCGCGCGTCCGTCACGTAAAGGGACGCCCCATTCGTCATCATGATAGTCAAAATAGAGAGGATCGGGCCCAGCCCAGTTGCAACGTTCCACAATGGGTTAAGGCAAGGTGAGGAATTCGATGGCAACACTGGACGGCTCGATCAAAGACATCAGCGCGGCAAACGAAGATTTGGGGGCCATAAGATCGTTTGAAGCAAGGGCGTTTTCTTTGGTGTCCCAGATGTAGAGATCGACCCATTGGCCATCATCGTCCTTGTAAAGTTCTTGCTTCACGAAGCCCGGCAAGGTTTTCAAGTCTGGCAGCAATTGATTTACGGCATCAACCATTTGTGCATCCGTGACATCGCCCAATGCGGTCCATTTGACGAGTTCGACAATGTGTTTCGAAACCATTCCAACATCCTTTCAGGTAAACATGGCGCTCAAGGCGGTGCCATTGGGTATGCTCTAACAGGCCAATCAGTCCTTTATTAGGGTTAATACCTGACCTATTGTCCTAAAATATGAACAGTAAATTCTTCTCTCAGCTCGAAGTGTTCGTGGCGATTGTCCGCCATGGATCGATCGTAGAGGCCGCCCAGTCGCTGCGCATCTCCAAGTCCAACGCAAGTCAGAAACTTATGGAACTTGAGTTAGACCTTGATTTGAAGCTCTTTCATCGAACTACGCGGAAGCTTGCGCTGACCACCGCTGGCGAGACTATGCTGGCTAGATGCGCCAATGCAGTTGATACTGTCTCTCTCGCTCGGGCAGATATAAGAGGCCCTGCACGACAAGACGAAGAGATTTCAGGGGTCGTGACATTGGCAGGTTCAAATATTTACCTCACAGAATACGTCATTCCAAAGTTACACTCGTTCATTTTGCAGTACCCGAAAATCAGACTTCGGTTCGTCGGAAGAGATCATCCAGCCGACCCCCTAGCCGACGGAATTGATCTGCGCGTCAGGATAGGAGATGCGAGAAATGATGGCACTAAAGCCTTTCCCTTAAAGCCCATTGAACGCGTTTTATGTGTGGGCAAGGCTGCGACGCTGTTGGCAGATGGTATTAATCATCCGAAACAACTTAATGGCCTTCCGCTCATCATGCGGGAACAAGAAAAGCCTACTTGGATCTTAAGATCAAAGTCCGAAAAGTGGAGCTTCGATGCATCTCCACCCCACATACTAGTGAACTCTTATGAACTTTGTGTTCAGGCCACACGCAGTGGGTATGGCTTAGCCGTTCTCGCAAAAGATATTGTCGGACCTGATATGGCGACAGGACAGATCGTTCATCTCTTGCCAGATTGGCATATTGATCCACTCCCAGTCGCATTGACCGTACACCATTCAAAGTTTGCCAAGCCTCATATTAAGGCATTGACGATGTTCTTATCGGAAAGCTTGAACTAGGTGATTGCACTGAACCAGACGTTAGCTGCACTGCGGAAAGCAGGTAAAGAGGGCTCAATTGAGACCTCGGTTGCAGTGCAGCATCCCGTGATATGTTGCCTCAGTCAACGTCGGGTTGTCGTTGTGGGAGGGTATGGCGGATCGGAGGATCAGTCATGGAAACACCAAACCTACCTGCCATTCGCGCGCTTCGGCCCGCTTGGAACAAAGGCCGTATCGTTGGCCAAAAGCGCCCCCTGAAACCGAAACACGTCTGGGCAATCCGAGTGAGGCTTGAACTTGCTGAGAACCACCGCGACCTCGCACTGTTCAATATGGCGATAGACAGCAAGCTTAGAGGTTGCGATTTGGTCAAAATGAAAGTCGTGGATGTCATGGCTTCAGGTCAGATAAAAGAACGGGCCTCGGTCTTGCAGAGCAAAACGCAAAAACCTGTGCGCTTCGAGATTTCCGAAGTGAGCTACCCCCCGAAATTCGGACACTGACGTAAGCTGTGATTTGTAGTCTGCTGCTCTTCAACACGAAGGAGATCAGACATGTCGAAACGGAAGCAACATCATCCAGAGTTTAAGGCCAAGGTGGCGTTGGAAGCGCTGAAAGGTGAAGAGACGGTCAGCGATTTGGCCAGTCGGTTTGGGGTGCATCCGACGATGATCCATCAATGGAAGCGTGCTCTGCTTGAAGGCGCGTCAGGCGTATTTGAGCGCGGCGGCCAGAAGGCACCAGAAGTCGATGAAGAGCAGGTCAAAGACCTGCATGCCAAGATTGGGGAGTTGGCCGTCGCCAACGATTTTTTGGCCAGAAAGCTCAAACCCTGGACCGGCAAGTGAGGCGCAAGATGGTTGAACCTGCCAACACAAATCTGTCCATCAGCAAGCAATGCGCGCTGCTGTCGATCTCGCGGTCGTCATTTTATTATGAGCCGAAAGGCGAGAGCGAGATGAACCTCGATCTGATGCGCCTGATCGACAAGCAGTTCCTGGAGACGCCGTTTTATGGTGTGCGGCAGATGACCTGGCATCTGCGCAATGATGACCACGTGGTCAACGAGAAGCGGATCAGACGCCTGATGCGCTTGATGGGCCTCATGCCGATCTATCAGAAGCCCAAC
>CAKMYZ010000067.1 GCA_929200255.1 uncultured Alphaproteobacteria bacterium
CCCAGCCAGCATATCCTCCCAAACCTCTGACACGGAGCGCCTCGGCAAATAGTGTCGTTGTTTCCGTAGGTTGCGAGGGTGTGTTTGGCTGGCAGACGGTCTGTGGCGGCAATTGCTTGCGACACAACCGCATCAGTCTGCACTTGCTTGTCCCGCGATACACTTTGGAGGGGATTTAGAGGTTTGCGATGCGCTTGCGCTGCGCATCCCAGTCGGCGGGCAGATCATGACGGAGGAGCCAATCAGACGTCAGGCCCATTGGCTGCTTACCTTGCGTGATTTGACGGACAATGTCCGGTGCAAGGAAAGCAAGGTGGATCATCTGCTGGATGCGGCGCTTTGATGTCCCGGTTTCATCTGAGATCTGATCGAAGGTCGCGCCCACTTTGATCCGTTTGTACCAGTGGTTGGCATTGGCGATGTTGCGCATCAAGCGATCATCGGCTGTGGTATCGCCTTCAATGACAAGCTTCATCTCGACACCACGACGGCGTTCGGTAAATGGCAAGATCAACTGCAACGCATCTGAGTTAATGGGTGTTTTGGACTCAAGGCAAGCTTTGACGCGTTTCGGATCGAGCTGGATCGTCAGCGCACCAGGTTTGATCTTTACGGACTTGATCATCTCAAGCGCGCCGTTTTGGTCAATGACCATGTCTTTACCAGCAGCGATGATTTGATCTGCACCGCGAACACGAAGATCCCGGACATGTCTTTGCACTGCACCTCCAATGGGGCCCTCCAATTGCGCTGCTGGGATCCGCCATGTCCGCTGCTTGTCTTCAGCACCGCCGACGCCCGTCACCAGCTTCTGCGAGATGTAGTACCGGTAACGTCGGTCGCCTTTCTTGGTATGACTTGGCGTCAGCTTTTGGCCTGCCTCATCGACGATCTTCCCTGCTAGCGGAGATGGGTCACGATGCTGTTTGGTGTTGCGTTCTTTGGCGCTCTTGCTGGAAAGCTGCTGTTGAAGTCCATCCCATCTCACAGGATCAATGATCGCGGGATGCTGTCCATCAAAGACTTGCCCTTTATGCCTGATGCGTCCGGCATAGATCGGATTGGTCAGGATATGATGCAGCTGTCCCCGTGACATCAGATGTCCGCCGCGCTGCGTGCCATCCGCAAGCTGGCATCGCTTAGATCGCAAACCAAGACGCTCTGCTTGCTCACGCACCTGGTTCATCGCGCGATGCTCGTCATAGAGGCCGTAGATCGTTTCTATTGTTCGGGCTTCTGTCGCGTTGATCTTGAGAGTCCGACCATCTGGATCGTAGCCCAGTGGCACATTGCCCCCCATCCAAAGTCCTTTGCGTTTGGAGGCAGCGATCTTGTCGCGGATGCGCTCTGCTGTGACTTCACGTTCAAACTGCGCAAAGCTGAGCAGCACATTGAGTGTGAGCCGCCCCATACTGGTCGATGTATTAAAGCTTTGGGTCACCGACACGAACGACGCGCCCGCCTCATCCAACCGATCGACCAGTTTGGCAAAGTCAGCCAGCGATCTGGTCAAACGGTCGATCTTATAGACGACGATCTGATCAACCTGCTTAGCATCAACCTGATCCATCAGACGTTGTAGTGCGGGGCGTTCCAGATGACCGCCTGAGATGCCGCCGTCATCGTAGTGATCGGGCAGTAGTTCCCAACCTTCATGACGCTGACTGGCAACATAAGCCTCACAGGCTTCGCGTTGCGCATCCAGCGAGTTGAAGTCCTGCTCTAACCCGTCCTCTGAGCTCTTGCGGGTATAGATGGCGCAGCGGACACGGGTCATTTGGCTTTGTTCAAGCCAAAGAAGCGCGGGCCGCTCCATCCCGCCCCTGTGATCCGCTTGGCGATCGCGCTCAACGATCGATGGGTCTGCCCGTCCATCTCAAACCCGTCATCCGTCACAAGGACCCGGTAGATGCGCCCATTCCATTCTCGGACGAGCTGGGTTCCCGGTGTCAAAGCAACATTGGGTTTAGATGCAGCAGCACCGTCATTGCGGGCGCTGTTGCTGATCTGACAGCGCATTAGCTGCTTCACGGCAGCGCTATGACCGCCTAGCGCCTTGCATTGGATCTCGAAGGCGAGTGCTTTGCGCAGGAATGTCACTGACAGGTGACGACCAGCAATCGTCACGGTCAGCTTCAGCCATTCCGCAGCGCATTGCGCCTTGGCAGACCCAGCGACGTCAACAAACTCGAGAGGAAGGTCGGCCATCATGCGCCCTTCTCGACTGGTTTGGCTTGATAGAGGGAGCCTTTGGTCGATGTGCTGCAGTCAATCGCAAGCCCTCCTTTGCGCAACCTTGAGATCTCCGCCCGGATGGTATGCGGTTGCCACGCCAGTTGCTTTTGCAGCATCTCAATCGTTGCGCCTGACTTACGGCTGATCAATTTGGCCAGCTGTGCGCGTTTGGTTGTCGATTTGGTCATATCTGTCTCCAGTTTGGGGCTGTAGAGCATCTACAGCCTTGTACTGAGCCAAACCCGGGCCTGCCGGGCGGGGTCTTAAGCGACTTGGGTCGCGGCTATCGCACTAAAGCAACCTCCAGCTCCTCCAGAATACTGCCGGCCTCACCGTGCATGGCACGAAGTTCAGCTGCAAGCGCCGTCCGCCGCGATCGTGAAAGACCTGCCGCTTGTCCCTCGCTGGCAAGCCCCGCCGCATCCTCAAACACGCAGGTCAACAGCGCAAACGTCGCCGCAAGATCGTATGAGCCATTCCGCTCCATGGCTCCACACATGCTTGCGGTGGCACACAAGTCCAGTCGTTTGTTGAAGGGTAAATCTGGAAAAACGGCGGA
>CAKMYZ010000068.1 GCA_929200255.1 uncultured Alphaproteobacteria bacterium
CCGGCGGCGTGATGACGACCCAATACGCAAGCCAACTTGAGAACACCCGCACCGGCAAGACGATTGTCGAGGCCGTGCCGACACAGCTTTTGCTTCCCAACATCCGCGCCTCGGCCAGCGATTACACCATGCTGGGCCTCACTGACAAAGAGCTGAGCATTTTGCTCGGAACAGGCAGCAACTCCCGTCTGGCGCTGGTGCGTGATGATCAGGGCTCGGTGGTGATTGACGCCGATCTCAGCTCCCTTGGGGCTTACCTCACGATCCTTGGCGGCATGGAAAAAGGCGAAGCGCTGGTTGGCGCGGATTACCGCCAGAACCCCGACTTTTGGAGACAGATTGATGCCTAGACTTTGCATGCTAACCCTCACCCTTTTCACCCTATCAGCCTGTGCGGAATACCGGCCGTCAGAAGCGGAATGCTTCAACTCCTTTGCCGAAGTCAGCCGCAGCAACTGCAATTTCGAGCTGCTCGGGCCGATTGGTGACCTGGGTGAGTAAGCACCGCCTGCATATCTTTGCGGGCTTGATCTGTTTCGCCGCGACAATGGCCTTTGCCCAAGGCGTGCCGACGTTTGATGCGGGCATGTTCTTGCAACGCGAGCGCGTGTTGCAGCAGGGTGAACAGGATTTGGCGCTGCAGCGAGATCGGCTGACCAAAGAGGAAGAGCTTGAAGAGCTCGAGCAAGAACAACTCCAGGCGCTGGAAGATATCCTCGATGCCGCGACGTTGGCCAGCGGAAATTCAGGCGCGCTGGTCGCGAGCTTGGAAGCAAGTTCATCCCCAGAAAGCGCCGCAGACACGCTCTATGGTTCGGTCGATCCAAACCCGGGCGCGGGCCAGATGTTCGGCGATGCCTCCGGCTCGATCGAAGAGCTAATCATTCGCGCGGCTCAGGAAACGCATCATATGTCCGGCGTGCGCGCTGCAGGCCTGTCGTCCAAGCAATGGCGTTGCCTAATGCAGGCGCTGATCTGGCAGGAAAGCCGCTTCACCATCGGCGCGCGTTCCCCTGTCGGCGCGTTCGGCCTGACCCAGATTATGCCCGGCACGGCGCAGGATCTCGGGATTTATCCGGCCTACTATGAAAACCCCTACATCCAGGTCACCGGCGGCGCGCGCTATCTGGCGCAGATGCTGGCCATGTTTGACGGCAACATCATTCATGGGCTCGCGGCTTACAATGCTGGTCCCGGTAATGTGCAGCGCTACAGCGGCGTGCCGCCCTTTGCCGAGACCCAGCACTACGTTCAGGTGATCCCAGAACGTTACAACCTCTACCTTGCACGCGTCGGCGGCGTCGATGCGCTTGGCACCATTGATCCGGTTCTGCTCGCTAACTCCACCATGAGCCTGACCTCGTTCGGTGCAGGGGTCTATGGCGATTACTCCTTGGTCTCAGTGCAAGCGGCCGCGCTGCGTGTCCAGGACATCATCACCCGCATTGGCGAGACAGATGACATTCACGCGGCCATATCGCTCAACACCTATGCGCGGGCCGAACTCGCTCGCCTGATCGCCATCCGCACGCGCCTCAAGGCCGCCCATACCCGCCCGCTCAGCGCCGCAGAGCTGGCCATGGCAGCCGCGCAGGCGCGTGAACAAGACTTTATGCAATTCGATCTGGAGGCACTCCGATGATCCGCTTTCTTTCTACCGTTGCCACCTGCGCGTTGCTGGTTGCCTCTCCCATTTTCGCCCAGGGCGTTCCGACAGTCGACACGCGCAACATCGCGCAGGAAATTCGCCAGCTGCAGCAAATGCTGGAGGATTTCGGGATCCAGACCGACCAGCTCGACACGCTTCTCGAGCAGCTCGACCTGGTGCAGCAGCAACTCGACACGCTCAACGAGACCTATGCCGCCCTGACCGGCGCGACGGATATCATTGAAATGGCCATGGGTGGTGATCTCGACGGGCTTTTGGACCAAGAATTCGGCGATCTCCTTGGCACCATCCGGCAAATCCAAAGCGGCGATTTTAGTGGCCTGATCGGCAATGCGGCCCCACAGATGGAAGGCCGCATGACGCAAGCCTTAGAGGATGCAGGCTTTGACCAAGACAGTCTGTCCGACATGGCCAGCAGTGGCAATCCAGGGGCTGAGCGCATCGCCAGCCAGGCGGGCACCGGGGCGGTGATGTCAGCAGCTGCTGAGAACAGCTATGAGGAGGCTGCGCTATCCCTCGAACGGGTCGAGCAGCTGGTCTCGCTGATCCCGGATATGGAAACGCTGAAGGAAGCCGTCGATCACAACACCCGCGTCACGGCCGAACTGGCCATTGCCATGACCCGCATGTGGGAGCTTGAAGCCATTCAAACCGTCGGCGCGGGCCAATCCGGCGTGGTGGATGCCGCGACGCTGGCCGAAGAGCGCCGCTACATGGACTTCACCCTGCCAGACCTGCGCGCGGACTGATCCCATGAACAGTGAGGCAGGAATCATCGAAGAAGAGCTCGTCTACGGCGCACGACGACGCGAGCTCATGTGGCAGAAGCTGGGGCTGACAGGCATGGCGTTTGGCATGGCAGGTTGCCTCGCCGCTGCCCTCGTTGCCCTGTTCGACGTGGACCCGCCGCCCATGATCGTGCCCTTTGATAGCGAAACCGGCATGGCCCTCCCCAATGCCATGGTTGAAGCGGTCTCACTCACGGAACGCCCCGCTATCATCGAGGCACAGGTCTACCGCTATGTCATTGATCGAGAGACATACAATCAGCTCGACAATGACGTGCGTGTGCGGCGGGTCCTGGAC
>CAKMYZ010000069.1 GCA_929200255.1 uncultured Alphaproteobacteria bacterium
CAGCAAAGCGCTGGAGCGGCCATTGGGGCCAGTGCGGCGAAGGTCTGAAAGGTCCCGCACTCCGGCCGTCCGACCAGCCGAAATGCTGCGCCGACGATCAACGTCCGCTTCGAGGAAGCCGCGCTGCAGCGTCAGACACGGTCGTGGATGTCGGCTTTGGGCCGCCTATACCAGAGATAGCAATTTATTCAGTCAAGTCTTCGGCGCATTGGTGAAGAGGGCTTTGAACAGTTCTTCTGAGCGGCGCAAGCCGTCGTTTGTCAGCACCACCGATTTTGCTTTGCCGACCGGATCCAAAATGAGTCCCTTTTCGTGCAGCCGACCGAGCACGTCCCAGTCATGGCCCTTCCAGGCGCGGCGCCCATCGTGGAGCGTCAGCCAGAGCAGCGCCAGAACCGCATCGTCAACACTGTCCTCATTGATTTCCATAGTCACAGGAAACGCCAGCAACATGGGTTTCGTCAAGTTTCATCCCAATATATCAGGGGCTGCCTTGAGCGAGTTGCGTTCTTCATTTTCTTAAATCAACGACACCCATGTGCTGACATCTGCTAGTTACCTGATTATGAATTGCGCTGAATGCGGCTAAGAGTTGGAGAGTTGGCTTGCGCAATGATATCTCAAATTTACTGACCTTCATCAGTCAGGATGATCTTTGGTTTGGACGCTTGCAGGACGTCGTTGCGGAGCACTTGATGCCAGCTCTTGAGGAATTTGACCTCGAATACGATGATCTGCCCGAAGTTTTGGGGGAGCCGTGGCCCGGCGTGTTATGGGGATGTGGTTTCGAAGATTTCCTGGGTCGTCAGTATGACGACGGCAACGTTGTCGACCTTTACCTCAAGCGACGCGGATGGAACGAACCAGCTGCAAATCGTGAATATTTCGGGGCTCTGCGAGATACACCAGTCAGCCTTTACGAAGTCAGTGATGTGAAGCCCGGAACGTCCATGGTTCTTAAGGATCTGCTCGGAGACGCAAAGCCTGTCACGGTGCTTGAAGGATCTGCAACGCAGTCATTGAAGCAATGGGACCGGATCGTCGTTCGCGTCATTGCTGAAAATGACGCCCATGTGATTTCGGGTGCGCTGTTGGCTGTTTCTAAAGAAGCCGTTGCGTTCTTGTTTGACGGTTTGTCCACCGTGCTGAACACTGACAAAAACGATGAGCTCTTACTCTCGACAACCCAACTACTGACATGCGCCCCGGTCTTTACCAACGCTTGGCTCTTTACTGCCCTACCTCGAGCGCTTTCTGAGGAAATGCCGGAGTTCACCAATGCAGATGGTGAAGACATCATGTTTCACGATCTGAGATTTCCGTTTGAGACCGGCGTTAGGCAGAAAGATGTTGCTGTTTGCCTGAACCAGGTCAATGGATTTGCCGCCGATGGTGCACGTTGTTGGACTTGGCTTGCGCCACATGGTGGTAAAGTCGTTAAGGAGAGCGATGGTCTAATGCTGGATTCACAGACAGACGGTCGCACAGTGCTGGGTCATTTGGAGCTCAAAGGAAAATCTCTGCTGATCAATGTAAACTCATCCGCACGCGCCGATAGAGTGCGCAACTTAGTGATGAAAGCGGCGGGACAGCACTTAAAGCAACCTCTGACCACGATCCGCACAGTCGAACAGATGATGGCTGAAGAGCAAGATGAACTAATTTTGGAAGATGCTGACGAAATTCCACCAGAGATCGCTCGGCAGATAGTTCGGGAACACATGGACCAGCACTATCGCGAAACGCTTGATGCGCCGATACCAGCGTTGGGTGGAAAATCACCCAACCAAGCGGTGCGGAGTAAGGTAGGCCGTGCGAAGGTGGTCGACTGGCTAAAGACGCTGGAGAACAACAGCGCAAAGCATCGCAATGACGCAATCGAAGAGTACGATTTTGGCTGGATGTGGACTGAGCTAGGTCTACAAGAATACCGAAAGTAAGGTGGCTGGCCCGATGAGCTGAAATGCTGCGCGTCCCACGAACGGCGGCAATGCGGAATGCAATCGCAGCATCTTGAGCTCTCGCTGGACGGCCGCAATGGGCCGACAGCTCCGAGCAACTGCTCCAGAGCCAGCGGGTATGCTGCGCCGCATTCGAGGTCCGGTTAGAGCCCAAACTGCAGAATGCTGCAGAATGCATGAACGTCTGCTTTTCAGCGTGCAAAGCTCCCGAACGATCAGTTACAGTGTTGAAATGCTATGGAACGATGTATCCCAGATATTTGAAACTGATGGATCGCTTCGAGACGTCATTGTCCGTGAGACATCTGTTTCAGACTGGGACAAATTGATCAGTTTATCATTATTGCTTGGCAATGTTTCTTATGAACGCGACGGCGAAACCGCCGTATTCCCAACATCAGCTGCTCGGGTGCTGGCTGATCTAGGACATTCGCATTGTATGAAGATTGATCTTGGTGGACCGGTCGCAAACGCCCACTTCTTTACTTCAGAGGAAATTGAACTGGACCTCGATCCAAGCGAGATAGAGTCTCAGGCGGCGCTCGACAAGGTTCTGGGTTTCTGCAGTGAGCTCAGCTTGGCAGTGGAGCGCGATGTTGCAATCACTGAAGAAAGCAATCCAGACGCGATCTTGCTACGTTACTCGTTCCCACAACGACGCTGGCAAACCCCAAGCCACTAGGTGCAATCGGAAGCAGACCTCGGACCCTGGGTCACCAATGGCCGCTTCGTCCGCACACTGCAGAACTCCAGCCTATCAGAATGCCGCGCACCTGCTCCGACGT
>CAKMYZ010000070.1 GCA_929200255.1 uncultured Alphaproteobacteria bacterium
AATCCAATCTCCAAAACTAAGCCAACTTTGGCACAGTTTTAAGGGGGCAAGACAAGACTGGACGTGGGATGGGATAGCCTCAGCGATCGATCAAATGATGACCGAAGGCAAGAACGTATGATGTCTGTATGAAAAAGGCTCTTGTTGTTGGCATCGATCATTACGACCCGCCCAATAACCTTTCTGGCTGCGTAAATGATGCGGATCAACTTGCCGTGCTATTGGCAGAGAACGAAGATGGTTCTCCGAATTTTGATGTTCGAAAAATAGTCAGCAGCGAGGGACAAGTTTCCAGCGCGACGTTGCACTCGGCAATTCGAGACCTGTTTACCGGTGACGCAGAGACCGTCCTTTTCTATTTTGCAGGCCATGGTTTTCTTGATCAAGACACTAACAGCGGCTTTCTCGTAACCCAAGATGGGAGTAACCCGAATTGGGGGATCAACCTGAGCGCAGTTCTGGAGCAGGCAAACCGGGCAAATCCAAACATTTCTTCGACTGTCATTTTGTTGGATAGTTGCCAGTCGGGCTTTGCAGGTGAAGTTGCTGGGCTTGGCGGTGTGCAAGCATCGGTAATAGGGACAGGAGTAACGCTGCTTACAGCATGCCACAAAGAAGGTGAGGCGCTAGAGGAAGGGGGGCACGGAAAGTTCACGGACATCCTTTTGGAAGGGCTCACTGGTGCTGCAAGCGATGTAATTGGCCGAGTTACTCCCGCAGCTCTCTATGCGCACGTTGACCAAACACTTGGCGGCTGGGAGCAGCGCCCAATATACAAAGCCAACGTTCAGAACTTCATTACGCTTAGGGAGGTAAGCCCGAAAGTGCCAAAGGACGTTTTGCGTCGCTTGGTTAAGTACTTTCCGGATGCGTTGGATGTATTTCACCTCGATCCTTCTTTTGAACCTGAACGAGGAGAGGAAACCGAAAGATTGAAAGATGTCGCAGTTGTCGCAGACAACGTTCGGATTTACCGAGAATTGCAGCAATGCAATCGACATGGCCTCATCGTTCCATCCGAACACGATCATATGTGGCACTCTGCCGTCTTTTCGGGGGGATGCAAGCTTACTCTTGCGGGGGCGCATTTTCGGAAACTGGCCGAAAAACGAAAAATATGAACTGCTAGGGTTGCGAAAATCTAGGTCGTGCAGCCCTAGACTAGCCGTTGGATTTCGCCAAATCATGCTGAAGCGCTTCGGCTTGGCGGGCATCCATCCAATCGGCATATGCTTGCATCATTTCGGTGCGACCTCCCAAGTACTGCGCCTTATTGTAGCTGGAGCGCACTTTGTTTTTTGGAACATGAGCCAGCTGCCGTTCTATCCAGTCGTAATTCCAGCCCATTTCGTTGAGGTTGGTGCTGGCAGTGGTGCGAAAGCCGTGATGTACATGCTGATCTGATTTGTATCCCATGCGACGCAGTGCAGCATTAAACGTCATCTCTGACACCATGCGCTTTGGGTCTCGGGGTGACGGCAATACCAACTCAGAACCAAAGTCATACTGTTGCAGTAGACGCAGCAACTCGATTGCCTGCGAGGGCAGGGGCACGATGTGGTCGCGGTTCATCTTCATTCGTCGGCCTGGTACGTCCCATCGCGCGCCGTCCCAGTCAATTTCATCCCATCGCATACCGCGGAGTTCAGTGTTGCGGGGGAAGAGGTACGCAGAGAGCAGCAACGCCGCTCCAACGATAGGGTTGGTCTCACGATACACCTGGATCGCGACCAACAACTCCCCCACCTCCTTGGGATCGGTGATCCCCGAAAATTCACCTCGCCGCCGCTGCACCATGGCATCAATGGTGAATGCGGCAGGATCATGGGTCACTAAGCCACGGGCGGCGGCATAGCGGAATACTTGCGAGAACCTGGTTCTGATTTCGTGGGCCGTCTCCACTCGCCCGGAGGCAGCGATTGGATTGACTACATCAAGCACGTCTTCGGCGGTTATCTCGGGAAGCAGTCGATTACCAAGTGCCAGGATTGTCACACCGATCTGCCGGTTGAGTTTTGTAAGCGTTCGGGGTGCTGGGTTACTTTGTTGCCGCATAAGGAGGTAGCCATTTGCGACGTCTTCCCAGGTGGCCGTTTTTCGTTTCTTGGTTCTTGTCGTCTGCCGGGGGCGAGTTGCCTGTTTCACAATATCTGGATCATCACTGTTCAGTTCCAACTTGAATGCGGACGCTTTCAGGCGCGCGTCAGCGAGTGACGTTCGCGGATAGTCACCGACCAATTTGGTGCGTTGATTTCCTGCGACACGATACGCCAAGCGGAACACTTTCTTGCCTGATGGCAAAACTTCAAGGAACAATCCTCCACCATCCGAACAGCGAAATCTTTTCTCAGATGCGCGGAAAGATCGAATTTGAGAGTCGGTAAGGGGCATATGTCGAACTAATGTTGTACGAATTTTCGAAGCGTTGCATCCGAACCGTACACCGAAAATGGGCGATCTGTACAACATTCGTACAACAAACCATTGTTGTACTCCGATTAACGGCGTTCACCCATGTTCAGCTTGTGAAAATTTTCTCAAGGAAAATCAGTGCTTTAATTCAGCAATGATTTCCTATGAGAGTACGAAATGGAGCGGGCGATGAGATTCGAACTCACGACCCTAACCTTGGCAAGGTTATGCTC
>CAKMYZ010000071.1 GCA_929200255.1 uncultured Alphaproteobacteria bacterium
CTTCGCTGCGGCAGAGGTGCTCGTACCTCATGTCCTCGGCACCTTCCGCGGGCATCTGGACACCACCACCAGTTGGGAGAGCATCGCCTCGGATTGCGAGCTTTTCGTGGCCTTTGGCGGCGTGCCTTTGAAGAATGGGCAGATCAGCCAAGGCGGCACCGGCGCACATGTACAAAAAGACGGGCTTCTGGCCGCGCATGAGGCAGGTGTTGACTTCGTAAATATCTCGCCACTGTGCTCGGACCTGCTTACCCAAGTGGATGGAGATTGGCTGCCCATCCGGCCCAATACGGACGTGGCACTGATGCTGTCGCTGTCCCATGTGTTGCTGGGCGAAGATCTGCACGATCAAGCATTCCTTGACCGCTACACCGTCGGTTTTGCGCGTTTTGCTGACTATCTGCTGGGCAAAACGGATGGCATTCCCAAATCACCTGAATGGGCCGCAGATATCTGCGAACTACCTGCCGACACCATCCGTGATTTGGCCCGCCGCATGGCACGCAGCCGGACAATGATCTCAACCGCTTGGGCTTTGACACGTCAGGATCACGGCGAACAACCGTTTTGGGCGGCCATCGCACTTGCGGCGATGCTGGGGCAGATCGGCCTGCCGGGGACGGGCCTTGGGTTCGGCTATTCGGCGATGAACAACACCGGATTGAACCGCACGCCAGTCAACTATGCGTCCTTTCCGCAAGGCCATAATCCTGTGCCGGATTTCATCCCCGTGGCGCGCGTGACAGACATGCTGGAGACCCCGGGCGGGAAATTCGACTATGACGGCGCGTCTTACGAGTATCCCGACATCCGGCTCGTCTGGTGGGCCGGTGGCAACCCCTTCCACCACCATCAGGATCTGAACCGTATGCGGCGGGCCTGGGCCAAGCCCGAGACCATCATCGCCAATGAATGGTGCTGGAACGCACTGGCCAAACATGCCGATATAGTGCTGCCCTGCACCACGCCACTGGAGCGCAGCGACATCGCACTGACGCCCAAAGACCCCTATCAAGTGGTGATGGACCGCGCCATCGAACCCGTGGGACAGGCGCGTGATGATCACGAAATCCTACGTGGCATTGCCGCTGAAATGGGGGTAGAAGAGGCGTTTACCGAAGGGCGCAGCCCGCAGGATTGGCAACGCTGGATCTGGGAGGTTTCGCGCCAACAGGCCGCAGGACAACGTGTTGAGCTGCCCGGTTGGGAGAGCTTGCAGCGCGACGGCTGGGTCAAGGTACCGGTGCCGGACAAGCCCACTGTCATGCTGCACGCTTTTCGCACCGACCCAGAGGCCAACCCGCTCGCCACACCGTCGGGCAGGATCGAAATCTTTTCGCAGACCATCGCAGACTTCGGCTATGACGATTGTCCCGGCCACCCCGCGTGGATGGAACCGACCGAATGGCTGGGCCGCGCAGCCCCAGATGACCTGCACATGATATCCAACCAGCCCCACAACAAGCTGCACAGCCAGTTAGATCACGGCGCGGTCAGCCAGGCTGACCGGCCAAAGGGCGTTGAACCGATGACGATGCACCCGAGAGACGCTGCGGTGCGCGGGCTGATCGAAGGTCAGATTGTCAAAATTCACAACACCCGCGGCGCATGCCTTGCTGAACTGCGGATCAGCGACATGATCCGACCCGGCGTTATCCAGATTGCGACCGGCGCATGGCTCTATTCTGACGGCGACCTCTGCCGCCGTGGCAACCCGAACGTGCTGACCCGTGACAAAGGCACATCAAGACTGGCCCAGGGTCCCGTGGCGCATTCTTGCCTTGTCAAAGTAGAGACTATTGCAGGCAAAGTGCCTCAACAAAAAAGGTGAACTGAACGCTGAACAGCAAAACAAGACTTCAAAATTCGCGTGGGATGACCATAGTACTTGTCCGGCTGGGCGGACCTATTTGCATTGGCTGACGCGCGCCACAAGCAAAAAAGCTGTCCAAGTCCACTCGGACACGCGTCTCTCTTGTCCGGACATCATGCGACGAAGTGCAGTTTGAATGGTGACGCCGAGACCGGCTGGGGATGACCGCTTCGACGATTTGAATTGCGACGCCGCATGAACGCCGCTGCATGTGTTGGCTAATGCTGCGTGAGCAACCGCTGCACCAGCAAAGGCAACTTTTGTCCGCTTAGCACCAGTTCCCCCAACTGCCGGTTCTGCACTTGCAGCGAAAGTCCGGTCCGAGGAGTTGCACTGAAGCGACATCGGGTGCTTGTGGAAGTCCAATTGGCAGCGATCCACACCTAACTTCGGGGTTACCCGGGGCGGACTACCCGCCCCGGCACCGCAGTCATTCGGTGACTGGATCGTCATCGCGGCGCGGGAAGGCGACCATTTCGACGTCGGGGAACATGCTGTGTTTGACGTTGATCGAAGTGATGTTGCCGCGGTCATCGGTGTTGACGAAGAGTACGCCGCAGCGGTCCCAGAAGTTCTTGCCGTCTTTTTCGCCGGATTTGACGTTCAGTTTCAGAGTTTGAGTAGCCATTTTTTGATCCTCACTTTGAGTGTTTCGATGAACATGACCAAAGCTGGCACCAAGGGGCTGTCAGCG
>CAKMYZ010000072.1 GCA_929200255.1 uncultured Alphaproteobacteria bacterium
TGTCAATCGCGGGTTAAAAAGGGACCAGATCGCGGCGTAAAATTGGTCCACTGAGTTTGCAGTTGTGCGGCGCTTTGGTGCGTGTGCCTCTATATAGCTAACGCGTGCCAAAGCGCATGCTGGTCGCATGGCCAGCATTCTTCTTGCCTTGATTGTGTTAGGCTTATCGTCGGGATTTACGACTGTGCTTTAGACGGTAGCTTTCCCCGTTCATCTCAAGGATATGCACGTGATGGGTCAATCGGTCCAGCAGGGCCCCAGTGAGGCGTTCAGTTCCAAATACTTCCGTCCATTCATCGAAGGGCAGGTTTGATGTGATGATAATGGACCCGCGTTCATAGCACTGGGAGATCACTTCAAAGAGAAGTTCTGCCCCAGATTTGCTGAGAGGCACGAAGCCCAATTCATCAATGATTAACAGGTTCTGACTGGTCAGTTGTTTTTGCAGCCGCTGCAACTTCCGTTCATCTTGAGCCTCAATCAGGTCATGGACCAAGGCAGCGGCCGTTGTGAAGCGCACCTTCAATCCTCTTTGACACGCCGCCAGACCAAGCCCCAAGGCGATGTGTGTTTTGCCTGTGCCTGATGGCCCAAGAGCGATGATGTTTTCTCTGCGCTCAATATATTCACATCGCGCCAATTCCATTGTCAGAGGTTTGTTCAAGCTGGGCATGATCTTAAAATCAAAGCTGTCCAAACTCTTTGTACTCGGGAACTTTGCCGCCTTGATCCGCCGCTCGATCATGCGCTGTTCGCGGTCAATTAATTCCATCTCACACAATCGCGCCAGATATTGGATGTGATCTTTGTTCTGTGCTGCACAGAGCTGCGCCTGTTTGGCGTACTCACCTTGGAACGTAGGTAATCGCAACTTCTTGAGATGATGTTGCAGAAGGATTTGAGGAGCCTCTGTCATGCCGCAGACCCTCCCATCAAACTCATATAGCTGGACGGGCGTGTCGTACCGACATTGGCTTTTGGCAGATAAGGATAAAAGTCTAAGTCCAATCGCGGCGGTCGCTTCTCGATCCGACACAGGACAAGGTGTTTTACAGCATCATAGCCAATGGCACCAAGATCAATTGCTTGGCTGATCGCGCTGCGAACAACGTCCAGATCAAACGTTTCCAAAAGGCGCAGAACCTGAACATATTCTCGCTTGCCCGGTTTACCCATTCTGGCTTCCAGCAACCGATGCAACGTTGCAAACACATCAGGTAAATTCCAGCCCTGTAAAGGGGCAGCTTGATCTAAAGCTCCTACCTTTTGTTCAAGCAAAGGCAAGAAGTGTAATGGGTCGAAGATCATGTCCGCTTTGTCATAAGACCGTTGATGCCGCGCGATCATCTCATTGCCACAGCCGATGATGACCTCATGCACAAAACCGCGCACATGAACGTCGTGATGGGCATAAGCCACGGGCACAGAGTAATCATTCCCCCGGAACCGCACCATTGAGATTGATGTAGCACGCGTGCTGACATGATCGCACGCTTCATACTCCGCGACGGGCAAGCCCATCAAGGCTTCCAAATCGGCGATCAATCGCTCGCCGATGTTTTGGCTGTGGCCTCGCAGGGTATCACTCTGACGTGCCAGACACTTCGCTTCCAGATGGGCATTCAAATCATCAAAACTGTCATAACGAGGCGCAGGCACCATGAAGTTGCGCCGAACGTATCCGATCATCCCTTCCACTTTGCCCTTATCATTGCCCCGCGCTGGCCGCCCGAACTTGTCGACAAAAAGATAATGGGATTGCAACTCTGTGAACCGCCTCGTGCGGACACGCGTTTTATCCCCGAGTATCCGCGCAACGGCGATCTTCGTATTGTCATAAACGATGGACTGAGGAATGCCGCCAAAGAACGCAAAGGCAGCCACATGGCCATCACAAAATGCTTCGGTCGTTTCCGCAGGATATCCCTTCACAAACACCGCATCTGAGTGGGGTAAGCTTAATGCAAAAAAAATGTATCTTGCATTCTTGCCCACCAATCACGCCATTGGTCTCGCCAAAGTCCACCTGTGCATGACCAGGAAGATGAGACAGGGGTACAAAAACTTCTTTGGTCCGTCGCTTTTGTTCCCGCACGTAATAGGTCACCGTGGTCAGGCTGCCTGTATACCCATGCTCATCGCGCAGACGTTCAAAAATACGCTTGGCCGTGTGACGGTGCTTTTTGATCAGCGTTTTATCCGTGCGCAGGATCTCATCTATCACACCAACATAAGCATCTAAGGTCGGACGACGTGGCGTTCCTGAACGCTGATAACCAGGCGGTATAGCGTGCCGCAACATCTTTGCTATCGTTTTGCGATCCTTGCCATAAACACGCGAAGCCTCCCGCGCTGACATTCCTTCCATCAAACAAGAACGCCGCACTCGATTATAAATATCCACAGAATACATCTCCCGCCCTCCGATAAGCCGAAGGGCACAAACTGGCGGAATTTTACTCCGCTACAACTGCGCTATGCAGCCGCTTCTGTGGCCCAATATTGCACCGCGTTTTACA
>CAKMYZ010000073.1 GCA_929200255.1 uncultured Alphaproteobacteria bacterium
ATCCAATCTCCAAAACTAAGCCAACTTTGGCACAGTTTTAAGGGGGCAAGACAGTTTGGGAAAAACAACGGAAGAGTTATTGCCGTCCACAAAGTCAATGCCAGATCAAGCCGCGTGATTTGCAAATCAGGCTCTTAAGACACAAATCTTTCCGGGCAACTCGGCGCCAATCATCAGCATTCCAAATAGGCTGTGATTTGGGTAAAGTCGTTTTGTTTCAGTGCGTCAGTCCCCACATAGACATAAATCGCACCTGCATCACCCCACGTCCACTCCATCGCGTTATCGCTGGCAATCTGAAAGAGAAGAACATAACTGCGCGGATATTCCCCGACGTCGCTTTGCACAGGGTCATGATATCCGCCCATACGATGTGCGCTATACGTCAGGCTACGCCATTTCGGTTCGAGTTCTTCAAGAAGTGTCTGCGGAATAAGGTCCCGTTTTTCACGGGAGGCCACATAAAGATCGGCGGCGATATGTGATCGTGCCGCCTCAAAGCCACGGTCGGAAAACCTTAGCAAGTTCATAGTTTCAAGTCGTGGTAAGAAATGTCTGTCTTTGCCGTAACGACTTAAGAGCAAAAGCTTACATGGGGCGTTCAGTTGGTCAAAGATCGGCCGGAAATCTTCATGTCCTATTGGTTCATCCATGGGGTGATCTTGAATTTTCAACTTAAGCTCTGCGAGCTTTTGGGGAAGGCTTTCCTCCCAAAGAAGGTAGTTCTGATAAATCTCGGAAAACTTCTGCTTCAGCTCTTCGGTGTTTTTTACTTGTCTGACCAGTTCCAAGGTCTCTTCATAAGACGCGGTATCACTTTTCAATCTGGCAAGGCGGGCGCGTTCAGATTTCTCTTTCGGTCGTTCTGAAGAAATGGCGCTACTACGCTCGATGGCCGCATTCAGATTGTCAATTCTGTCCTCTAGCCTTGCTGGCACTGCTTCAAACCACTCCTGATCATTCAAGATGTCTTCGTCGGTCGGATCGTCAGCAGGGCCATTTCGCGCAGAGACCCTGCGCTCGATCGCTTCAATAACAGCCAGTGCCCCGCGCCAGGTGAAGGGCCAGAGATCGGGATCATCAAGTTCTTCAGGTTCCGGTCTATAGAACCGCCTATCATCCACAGATTGCGTCTGATACAGCTCTTCCGACGTCAGCCGGGGGATGTACTCCGGCTCTTCATCCTCAGCCGGCTCCGGTGGTTCAGGGGCTAATTCGTTCGGAAAGGAAACTATATCAACAGGCCAGCGCCGCCAAGAGGCCGGTGTTTGCCTTCGTGAGGGAAAATAATGAAATTCATAAAGCGCAGCATGCTCCTTATCCCCGATGGGCCGTATCCCCTCTGGCAGGGGCCGTTCTGGGCCAAGTTCATTTATGTGTATCACCTGCACCGGTCTATTTTGCGTACTCTCGTCCATCGCTATTTCGCCATGTACATTACAAAAAAGCAGCAACCAGCCAGATCGGGGACCAAGCCCACCCCACAACTGTTCTGGCAAATCTTCGCAGCAGATCTGCGCCAGAAAATGCAAATAAACTTGGCCGCGATCTTTATAGCGGGACTGTGCCACGGGCCAGGGTACATGGGCAGGCATGCGGGGCAGACCGCCAATCCATGAACGGGGTGATTCATCAAAACGAGCGGGAACCTGACGCCGCAGAGCCGCAGTAACGGACTCTTCAATCATCAGGTGTTCCGGTTCTGGTTTCTCGTTCTTTTCCTTCCACAATTTCAGTCGTTCGAGTTCCATCGACGCTTTGGCGGCTTCTGCTTCGTGTTTAGTGCGATGGTGATCAAGAATGGCCCTGTTAAGCGTGTAAAGTGCTTTGTCCGCTTGACGGACCCGTTGTTTTTTCCTTTTACGCGCACCATACCAGATACCAAGCCACAAGAATGGCATCGCGGGAATAGACAGAAAGAAGCCGCCAGCCGCATTGTCGAGATCCCTGAAAGCAACAACCAGAAGCAAGACTAGGATCGGCCCCCAATATCGGGCTGTTGATACAACCAGAGCAACTTGGAGCGCACAAAACAGCACAAAAACCAATATCACTGTCAGCATCTGAAAAAATTCCTAAAACCAGATAGTCATCTCGCAATAAACCTATCAGGGAAGGCACACTGAATATCAAGCGGCATGTGGCACCGATCAGGGTTTTCTAATCGCAACCCAGCACCCAGAAGATGAAGGATAAGCGCTTTTTAGCTCTTTAAATTCCAAGGCACACGTTGGGCTCGAAGCAAACATTCACAGCAATGCGTTTGAATGTCGGCTTCACGAATT
>CAKMYZ010000074.1 GCA_929200255.1 uncultured Alphaproteobacteria bacterium
TCAGACACAACCGGCCCGATCTGGCGGCTTTCGGTCTCCGCCGGTCCGACCTCTGTTTTCTCGGCCACCTTACGGGCGGTTTCAACAGACTGGTCGTAGATCGCGCGTTCCACCAGCATGCGGGTCGGCGCGTTGCAGGACTGGCCCGAGTTGTTGAAGCAATGACGCACGCCGCGCGTAACGGCCTTTTCATCGGCATCGGCGAAGATGATGTTGGCCCCCTTGCCGCCCAGTTCCAGACTGACGCGCTTGACGGTATCCGCAGCGGCCTTGCTGATCGCGACACCTGCAGGGGTGGACCCGGTGAAGCTGACCATATCCACATCCGGGTGCGCGGTGAGATGCGCGCCAACGCCAGTGCCATCTCCGTTCACAAGATTGAACACACCGGGCGAGAAACCTGCCTCATCAATCATCTCGGCCAGCAGAATGGCGCTGAGCGGCGACAGTTCCGATGGTTCCAGCGCCCCCGTGCAGCCTGCCGCCAGCCCCGGGGCGACCTTCAGCATCACCTGGTTCATCGGCCAGTTCCACGGGGTGATCAGGGCGCAGACACCGACCGGCTCGTAAAGGATCATGTCGCTGGGCGCGTTCTCCCCAAGGGGACGCTCAAAGGCGAAAGCCTTGGCCGCCCGAATGGTGTTCTTGAGATGCCCCGCCCCGGCACCGACCTGTGCAGTTCTTGCAAGCGCAATAGGTGCGCCCATCTCAACGCTGATGGCCTGTGCCATGTCTTCGGCTTGGCGTTTGTAGACCTCCATCAACCGTTCCAGGGCGGCGATCCGTTCAGCAGGGTCTGTTGCCGCCCAGGCCGGGAAAGCTGCCTTGGCTGCGGCGACGGCCGCGTCGGCATCAGCGACGCCACCCAAAGTGATCGTGGCGATCTTCTCTTCAGTAGACGGGTTCTCAACCGCCATTTCGCGCCCGTCGATCGAGGCGACCCGTTGGCCGTTGATATAGTGTTTGGATGCGTCTTGCATGGCAGTTCCTGTCTGTCAGAGTTCAGAATATTCCCCGGCGACGAAGCGATCGCGGAGAACAAATTTCTGGATTTTTCCCGAGCCGGTCAGGGGGAAGTCCTCGACCTGCACCCAGACATTCGGGGTTTTCTGCGGGGACATGTTTGCGCGGCAATGAGCATGCAGCGCGGACCTGTCGAGCGGCTCCGTGCCGCGGATGAAAGCACCGATGACCTCGCCCCATTTCGGGTCCGGCAGGCCGACTACGGCGACCTCGGCGACGCTCGCGTGTTCCAACAGACAGTTTTCAATCTCGGCCGGGAAATGGTTCTCGCCACCCCGGATGATCATCTCTTTGACGCGGCCCGTGACGGTGACGTAGCCGCGCGCATCCATCCGGCCCAGATCACCCGTATGTAGCCAACCGCCCTCATCCACCGTCTCGGACGTGGCCTTGGGGTTGTCATTGTATTCCAACATCACACAGGGACCGCGGGCACAGATTTCCCCGACCTTGCCAACGGCGACAGCGCTGTTGTCATCGACGCTGCGGATCGAAACCTCGGTCTGCGCGACAGGCTGACCGGCCGTGTTGCAGATGTCGTCGATACTGTCTGACAAATGGTGTTGAGTGATCACCGGGCAATGTTCTGTCTGACCATAAAGCGTCGAGAATCCGGCGCCCATCAGGTTCTGCACACGGCGCACCAGTTCCGGGGCCACCATCGAGCCACCGCAACTGACAAGTTTTAGGGCAGCGAGGTCGCGTGGGCGCCCTTCCTGAGTGTCGAGCAAGGCTACCACCATGGTCGGGACGCCAAGTATGATGTCCGCGCTGCTCGCTTCCAACTGGTCCAGTACAACATCCGGATCAAACAGGCTGACCAACACCATCCGGCACCCCGCCTGAAGGCAGCCAAGGGTGACCATGCCGCAGCCCGAGGTATGGAACATCGGCATGATGTTGACCCATGTGGTTGCCTCGGTGACCCCGCAGCGCCCGGCATAGAACCGCGCGTTATTGACCAGCCCGCGATGGCTGAGCACCGCGCCTTTGGGAAAGCCCGTTGTGCCGGATGTGTATTGGATCATCGCGGCGTCGCCCGACGCGACTTCGGGCAGCGCGGGCGGGCGGGAGCCTTGTGTGTAAAGCTCGACGCTTTCCATGTCCGTGACTTCGCGCACCGATGGGATGTTTGCTGCGACCTCGGCCCCGATCCGGCCCATCGGGTTGC
>CAKMYZ010000075.1 GCA_929200255.1 uncultured Alphaproteobacteria bacterium
CTGAACCGCTCCTTGTTTGCCGGAGACCCAGAAGTAAGGATACTGGGTTATGGAAAAGAAAAAATGTGGAAACAGATATTCACCAGAAGTGCGCGAACGTGCTGTGCGGATGGTGTTTGAGCATCAGGGCGAATTTGATAGCCAATCTGCTGCTATCAAATCAATTGCGCCCAAGATTGATTGTGGGCCGGATACACTGCGTGCGTGGGTTCGGCGTGCTGAGACGGACAGCGGTAGGCGAGACGGTGTAACGACCGCCGAGCGGGACCGGATTAAGGCGCTTGAGCGTGAGAACCGACAGCTTCGACAGGCCAATGAAATCCTGAAGAAAGCGTCAGCGTATTTTGCGCCCCTCCCGTGACCTTGCTGCGCAAGGCACTGCCGGGCAGCGGGACGGAGCTCGACCGCCCGTTTCGGAAATGATTGCCTTCATCAAAGCACATCGGGATATCTGTGGGGTCGAGCCAATCTGTCGCGTTGTGCAGATTGCCCCGTCAACGTTCTATGCGCATCTGGCCATTGAGCGTGATCCAGACCTTGCGTCGGGTCGCGCCAAGCGGGATGCCGAATTGCGTCCTGAGATGAAGCGGGTCTGGGAAGATAACCTGCCGGTCTATAGCGCGCGCAAGCTGTGGCACGCAATGAAACGAGAGAAGTTTGATATCGCCCGCTGCACCGTTGAACGTCTGATGCGCGACATCGGTATTCAAGGTGTTCGGCGCGGCAAGAAGATTAAGACAACATGGCCGGACAAAGCCCTACCCAGCCCTCTGGACCATGTAAACAGGCAGTTCCGCGCAACGATGCCTAACCAACTTTGGGGTTGTCCACGCAGGCGCCACTGGTTCAAGCCCAGTGGACGACGATTTTACCTATGTCTCGACCTGGCAGGGTTTTGTCTATGTGGCATTCGTTATCGATACCTTTGCCAACAAGATCGTTGGCTGGCGGGCATCTAAATCGCAACAAACCCAATTTGCCTTGGATGCTTTGGAGCAGGTGCTTTATGAACGGCGGCCTGCAGATAGCCTGATCCATCACAGTGATCGCGGCAGCCAATACCTGTCGATCAAATACACAGAACGCCTGGCTGATGCTGGACTGGAACCCAGTGTCGGCACCGTCGGCTGTTCGTATGACAATGCACTCGCCGAGACGATGATTGGCCTCTTCAAGGCAGAGGTCATTCACAGATTAGGGCCGTGGAAGTCAGCCGATGCTGTCGAATGGGGAAACCCTCAAGTGGGTCGATTGGTTCAACAATCGCCGCCTGCTCGAACCCATCGGGTACATCACACCAGCCGAAGCGGAGGAGGCGTTCTATGCAAACCTGAACACATTCGATAAAGTCGCTTGAGAAGAACTAGGCAGTCTCCGGTAAAACCGGGGCGGTTCAGTATGGGCCTGGGCGGCAAGCTCCGTGAGGGTACGCTGTCGGGCGAAAAGACCTTTCGGCAAGCCGCCAAGCGATTCATGGAAGAATACGAGGTGCTGACCGAAGGCGAGCGCAATGAACGCTGGGTGCAGGATCACTACCGGCGCATCCGGCTCCATCTAAACCTGTTCTTTGGGGATATGCCGTTGTCCAAAGTATCGGCTGGAGCGGTGCAAGACTACCGGGTGGCACGGATGAAGCCCTCAGACGACCGCAAGCCGCCGTCCCGCAGCACTTTGCATCACGAAACCGTAACGCTCAGGCAGGTGCTTTGTATCCCATCAACGCCTTTGAGACAGATTGGTATGTTTTGCTAAGCTAGAGTTTTTAGGCAGCGGACTCATAAAACTCGATCCAGAGTCTTACCGATGCCAGTTTGATCATTGACAAGAAGTTGCGTGATGTTTTTTCATATCGGGTCGCGATGCGTCTGAAGGAGGCTTTAAGCCTGCCAAAGAAGCGCTCGATTTTGTTGCGTTCGCGGTAGATTTCTGCATCAAATTCGGCCGGCAGCTTGCGATTTGCCTTGGGTGGGATCACGGCAATTGCACCCTGTTCCCAGATCATCTCACGAATCCGATCGGCATCGTAAGCCTTGTCCGCCAGCACATATTGGCCGGGCTGCAACTCATCCAAGAGCTGTTTGCAAGGGGGCGCATCATGGGCTTGGCCAGGCGTCAGTTCTGTCTGACGTCAGCGCTTATGGGTCCAATTAGGCGTATTTGCTAAGAGAGGGTTT
>CAKMYZ010000076.1 GCA_929200255.1 uncultured Alphaproteobacteria bacterium
CCGCCAGTTCCAGAAACCCTGCTCAAAAGTGGCCCATAGAAATGGGGCTGGACAGAAACACTCGCGCGGGGCACCGTATCACCCGCAAACCCAAGGTAAGATAGAGCGGTGGCATCAGACTTTGAAGAACCGCATCTTGCTGGAGAACTACTTCCTGCCGGGTGATCTCGAAGCCCAGATCGAAGCCTTCGTCGATCACTACAATCATCATCGGTATCATGAGAGCATCAACAACGTCACGCCCGCCGACGTCTACTTCGGACGGGATAAAGCCATTCTACAACAAAGGGAAAGGATCAAACGAAAGACGCTCGAAACGCGACGCTTGCATCACAGACAACGCGCCGCATAATCAAACCAACCAGATGAGCCAAACTCTCTCTTAAGTTAAGCTGCCATTGGTTCCAAAAACCCTGACGACGGACACATTATCTAAATCGTACCAAGGCAATCCTAGCCAAACGACCTCGGCTTCCAAATTCGTCCCTGAGTATATACGAATACGTAGTTTTTCAGGATCGAGAAGAAACACAGTTACGGCGACTAGTTTCCAAAGTTCTGGAGCTTGGGCAGGGATATGTCGAATGCAGCTTCCCAGTCGTAATTTCTGGAATTCGATACGGAGTCTTCTAGGAGGTCTCGGATTGATGCTCCCTTTAGGCCATCTCTATTGATCTTAACCTCCACGAACGACTCCTTCTTTAAAAGGGCATTTGCGGCGCGATGATGGCCATCCCAGATAAACATCTGGCGCTCGTATTCAAGGCACTCAATTGGAGAATCTTGTTGGGGTTTACCCACATAATCGGCATTTATTTCTCGAATAGACTGAGTCGGAAAAAGTGCCTGTGGCGCAACGAAGAAGCGTGGGGGCTGGCTGGTTAGTTCGCCACCTGCGAGGAAACCATCCACATAGCTCTTTACGATCTGGAATACTTCTTCGGCGCTAAGAGCGTCTGTGAACACAACAAGATCATAATTTTGGTAGTCTTCAATGTCCACATCATAGAATTTTTTGTATCTGGCGACTTCACTTGCCCTTCTCCGCGAAAGTTGCATCTTTGCGTCTTCAAGGTCCGAGTAGGTTTCTTCTTCAGAAACAGGGCGCAGAATGGCGCGTTCCGCCGCCTGATCCAAGGAGACTTCTAGGTGAATTTTTATTGCCGAACGAACGAAATGCCAAGCCATTCTTGAGTCAAAGATATAAGTACCAGAACCTGACAGTTTTGTGATTTCGCCATCGACGTATTCGTCGACTTTGCGGTCCGCCTCAAGTTTCTCACTGATCTGATCAAGAGTGGCCCCAGAATTTTTGGCATAGTCGCGGATCAGTGAACCTGCAGAGACCACCTCATATCCAAGATGGTCACCTAGTCGCTTCGCCACGGTTGACTTGCCGCTGCTTGGGAACCCAGACACAGCTATGCAAGGATGCTCGCTTAAGGCCTGGGAAGACGAAGAAGACATTTGGTGATTCCTTTTTGTGACTATGCTGGAAAGCTGTAGTCACCTCTTTGCAGTGGTCAGTGCAGTCCCAAGCTGGTCGCGGACTTCGACCGTTCGTCAGGGTTCTTAGGTGCATACGCTGCCAGATACAACCATAATTGGCTAAGTTCTTCTCAACGAGGCATTAACTCTAGCGAGGTCGTAACATGACGAAAAATGCAGAATACAATGCGGTACTGAATGCACATGGTCTGTATAATTCAGAACAGTTTGTACTTCGCCTAAGTCCGATAAACCACAGGCTTGTAGCGGAGGCCGACGCACTGAACTCAGCCACAATTTCACGCAGTCCAGAGATGATACGGGCCTACTCAACCTACCTACATGAAACAATCCATTGGTGGCAACATATGGGTTCTACGACAGGTGTTGTGCTTAGTCTTTGCTACCCGAACCAAACACACGGAAATCTCAGTTTCCTGTCCGAATTGGCTTCGCAGGTCCAACCTAAAAAATCAATAAAAAGCTGGGCCAAACGAGGAGAGTTGTCGGGACGAACGCTGAGCTACCCCCCGAAATTCGGACACTGACGTAAGCTGTGATTTGTAGTCTGCT
>CAKMYZ010000077.1 GCA_929200255.1 uncultured Alphaproteobacteria bacterium
GACTGTGGCTTCGTTGATGTCGCTTGATGCAAAATCGAACCCAGCGAGGTCTTTGTATGACGGGAAGCGTGCAACCTTCGTATGATAAGCAATTGAACGCACCTCACGTTCTGCCATTTCCGCCTTGAGCAGTTGAGACAACATGGGTGTGGCTGCCTCAAACGCGGGCGCACCTTGTGCAACCAAATCATCGACCGCATGTGCCATGCCGTGCAGCTTTAGACTGCGCAGCATGATGATAATAGAAGCCCCTGCTGGATCATGACGCATTGCGCTTCTCCCCGGCCTGTCTCAGGTCATCATAGCGATCCACATTTGCCTTTGGGGCGGTTTCCAAGGCGAGGGCATCTGGTGGATCGATCTTCGGATGATCTGTCTGCTTGGGATCGATCAGCCTGTGCAACAGGTTCAGGATATGCGTCTTGGTTGGCACCCCAGCTTCTAGCGCCAGTTCGACGGCTCGCAGAACGGCGCTTTCGTCGTGGTGTAAAACAAGGGACAGGATATCGACCATTTCCCGGTCACCGCCTGGCTTACGCAGCATGTGGTTTTGTAGCCGACAGAAGATATCAGGCATCTCTGTAAACGGCGCACCATTACGTAATGCCCCCGGTTTACGTTGAATGACCGCCAGATAATGACGCCAGTCATAGATGACCCTGCCAGGTTTGCGGTGAGAGCGTTCTATGATCCGATCATGGGTGCAGACAGTTTGTCCCTCTGCAACAATGACCAACCGTTCTGGGTAAACACGAAGGCTGACAGGCCGGTTCGCAAAACTGGCAGGCACGCTGTACCGGTTGCGTTCGAAGGTGATCAGGCATGTTGGTGACACGCGCTTGCTGTGTTCGACAAACCCGTCAAAGGCGGGTGGGAGAACCATCAGCACAGACTTCTCAGCTTCCCAGGCATCGGCGATTGAACCTGGTAATTCCCGGTGCGCCGTCTCTGACCAGAGCGCAACGCAACGATCCTCAAGCCACTGGTTCAGCTCTTCCAGATCCTTGAAGACAGGCATGACCTGCCACAGCCGGTTCCGGGCATCGCGGACGTTCTTCTCGACCTGACCTTTCTCCCAGCCCGCTGCTGGATTGCAGAACTCAGGCTCAAAGACGTAATGGCCGGCCATGGATTGGAAGCGTGCGTTGACATCGCGCTGCTTGCCACGGCCAACACGATCCACGGCCGTCTTCATATTATCATAGACCCCACGCCCCGGAACACCGCCAAACACGCGGAAGGCATGCCAGTGCGCGTCGAACAACATCTCATGCGTTTGCAAAGGGTAGGCACGGACAATGAACGCGCGGCTATGCGACAGCTTGGTGTGCGCAACTTGCAGTTTGACGCGTTCGCCACCAATCGTAGCCCAGTCTTCGCTCCAATCGAACTGGAACGCCTCGCCGGGCTGGAACACCAACGGCACAAACGTCCCGCGCCCTGTCGTTTGTTCCACCCGGTGCCGATCAGCGCGCCATGCGCGGGCAAAAGCCGCCACACGCTCATAAGATCCATCGTACCCGAGCTTGACCAAGTCCTCATGCATCAGCTTCACGGTCCGGCGCTCTTTACGCGACTTACGCGTCTGCGCCAAAAGCCATGCAGACAGCCGATCCGCGTAAGGATCCAATTTGCTTGGCCGCGATGGCGTCTTGAACGTTGGTTCGGCGGCGCCTTCACGCAGGTATTTCCGGATGGTGTTACGAGACAGCCCAGTGCGCCGCGCAATCTCTCGTATCGGCATTTTATCACGCAATGCCCAGCGTCGAATGACACTCAAAAATCCCATGTCGATCACTCCAAATCTCCCTGAACAAAAACGTCAGGGCCATGTGTTCACATGGGTCAATTCTCAGTGACAATTTATGGGGCTACCGGGTCAGTTCTCAATGACATTCAACA
>CAKMYZ010000078.1:0-270 GCA_929200255.1 uncultured Alphaproteobacteria bacterium
ATTCTCAGTGACAATTTATGGGGCTACCGGGTCAGTTCTCAATGACATTCAACACAAATAGTATGCAAATAAGTACTACCAGATTAGTCGTTTCATTTTGAAAAAAGACGGCCCTCGCAAAGTAGGGCCGTCCAACTAGCTCCAAGTTGCAGCCTCAAATCAGAAATACATCATCATCAACCTTACCGGAGATACCTGCAAGATCGAGGGTTACTCCATCGGCAAAGACAATCTCTTCGAGATCTTCTGACGTGTTACGGAAATGATCCG
>CAKMYZ010000078.1:370-1892 GCA_929200255.1 uncultured Alphaproteobacteria bacterium
GAGATTGAGGTCTGCAAAGACAAAACGGTCCACGCCATTGCCCGTTTCCTGGATCGTATAGGATCCATCGCCCGCTGCATGGTTGTAGGTCTCATCGAAATATGTGCCACGCACAAAGCTATCGTCTTTCTGGTCCTCAAGCGACTTGGCCCGGATCGCAGCACTATCCAGTACAGTACCATCGGCAAAGACAATCTCTTCGAGATCTTCTGACGTGTTACGGAAATGATCCGTCACAGTGATCGTCTCGGTTCCGGCTGTCATCACCAGATCCTGACCGGCGTTCTGCGCAAATGTCACATCATCGAGATTGAGGTCTGCAAAGACAAAACGGTCCACGCCATTGCCCGTTTCCTGGATCCGGTCTGACCCATCGCCCGATCTATAGACATAGACATCTGAGTAGGAACTACCGGAAAGTGTGTCATCGCCAGCACCACCTTCAAATACGGTGCTAGTAGCGGCCGAGATAGAGTCATTCCCAGCTGTTCCATTTGACTCATTTGTCACACCGCTTTTGTACGAAGTGTATAATAACGCGGCGTTTGCAGAAGAAGTATTTGATAGTGCGTCCGAAAGCTCGACTGCAAATACGGCGGCGTCGTCACTATTATGTTCAAGCACACCCAGAAGTAGATTGGCATCTACTAGGCTGAAAGTTCCGTCATCATAGCCGTCAAGAATATCGTCAAAGGCGGTTGGAACATCTGTACCAAAGACACCGGTCAATGGGTTTTCGGTTAATTTCGCTTCGTATGATGCCTCATCTGAGCCATTTAATAAAGCGTCCGAAATAGCGACTTGAGCCAAAAACTGTCCAGCCATTTCATAAAGCAAAGCACGCACGCTTTCGGTCAGTTGCGCTCCGGCTTGTGGTCGGGGATCGCCCTGAGAGAAACTCTGCTCAAATACGTTCTCTAAGAAGGTTATGTAGCGCGCATCAATGTACGGACCACGACTTCCTTCGGCGACATCATCTGCACCACCCCAGGCCATGACAAAAGATTCAAATTCTTCGAAGAACCCCGAAATGTCGCCAGATGATGCCAGTGCGACGAGATCGATGGCTTGTTGCCGAAGCGCATCGTCTTGGGTAAAGGCAACCAAACTCGAAGCCAACGCCCCGACCCCAGTGAACACTGGCAGCTTAGCAACATCTGGATGATAGGTGAAATCATCGGGAAGGAGAGCTACTGTATCGAGCGTGTCAGTTTCAAAGAATGCATCTGCAACAATGCCCTGACTTCCATCAGACCATGTAAAGCTGCTTTCCCACAAGATATCATTGCCTGCAACCTGATAATTTGTTGCCGTTGCATTGACTGAGATTGAAGTGATCCCAACTTCTGCCAAACTGCGCATCTCGTCGGCTTGGCTAACACCGTCGGAATTGGCGTCCTGCCAAATAAGGAGGTCGCTGAATACCGCATCATTTGCATCGATGACACCATCTGCGTTTGTATCGTGGGCGGCTTTGTTGCACAAATCGATTGATTGACAGACGTCCCCTTACCCCAGACGG
>CAKMYZ010000079.1 GCA_929200255.1 uncultured Alphaproteobacteria bacterium
ACCCAATGGCGTGCGAATTGAGGTCAGAAGATTCGGGATCTCGCCGTCGTTCCAGTAGAGACGGATATCTGACCATGATGAGCGGATGCCGAGAAAGTCATAGAGGCCATCGCCATCGAAATCACCGCCAAAATTCGAACCGTAGTAGAGAGACAGAGGGTCGTCATTGCTCAAAGTCTCGACAAAGAACTTGTCGCCATCCCACCTTAAGATGTGCTTTCGACTGTTGGCATAGGCGATTAGCTCTGGCACCCCATCACCGTTCAGATCTTCAAACGTACCGGATAGCGGGTTTGAATACGACCACCCTGCGGGTACATTCCCTCCACCTTTGCTCGTAAAGGAATAAATGGTTTCAATCGCCGAAAACCCTACACCCGTCGAGTATCTGACCTTCATGACTGACTGAGTATATCTATTGATAGGCCTGCGATCGTAATCAGGAGGGATCACAATAATCGTCACAAAATCATCCAGACCATCTGCATTCAGATCTACAACTCGATAAGAGCCTTTGGCACCTGGGCGCTCGAGCTCGCCATCGGAGCCCAATTCGCCCGCGAATTGATAGATCTCCACACCAGATTCAAACGATAGACGCATTGTCGTCCCAAACACTTGATCAGTTAGGCCGTTACCATCGAAATCCCCGTAACCATACGCATCTTCCGCGCTGCTTGGGGGTGTACTTACTGAATTTCCTCCAACAATGGCCGAATACCCACTCGCCTGGATTTCATAGGCACTGTTTCCGCGTGTCACTTCGTTTTCAGGATCTCGATCAAGGTTTATGAACGCACTACCATCGGGAACTGAAAGATACCCTGTTGGCACTCCAACTGAACCAAAGGAAGTAAGAGTGTCCTTATATCGGCCAGTGGAGCCAACACCAAAAATTGGAAAATTTCGGCCTTCATGTGGTACAACAATGCTGCTGAGGCCAAAGTTGTTGTAGTATCGCTCTTGCCCGCCAGAACTGTACTCATGCCTGTAGGGCGTAGGCAGGATGATTGCGTCTGTGTCTATGCTGAGTTCACGGGCCGCGCTGAATTGATATATATTGCGCGCCGTCGGCGGTTGTAGATGTGCAGGCCGGTGGGAAGGTTGCGACGTGAAATCCAACGTTCCATCACCGTCAAAATCTCCAAAAAGGCGAAAACCAGAATCCTCAATCTCAGGCATGTTATGATACTCTGAGCTAAAGACGATGTCGTCTTCCAGGTAAGAGAACAATGTTGACGGCAGGCTGGATCCACTTGTGATTACATTGTCAGCAACGACGTAGTCACTTCCAAATTCGGTGGTCCCGACCAATCGCTTGCTGCCAAGTTCACTGCTGTCTTCGTAGTCCAAAGCGTAACCACGAATGGGGCTTTCCCCGTCCCTCACTTCAACGCTTGCCAAGAGCCCCGATTCTTCGCCCACCAGATATGCATGACCAGTCCCAAACCTGCGCAACGGACGTGATTGTTCTTGGTAATTGAATTGAACGAGATACCCACCAAAGCTAATTTGGGCAGGACGAGGTGCAATCGTTCGTTTTGTTGGGTCAAAGTGATAGCTGATCTCGACAATATTTGGCGACGCCTGCGTGTCCTGAACCTCTGTCAGAAGAAACAAAGCTTCATACTTCCGTTCTTCGAACGTAGATTGCAGCACTGCATTTGATGAGTTGAATGCGGGCTGCCCAAGCGCATCTGCCAGCTTCCCTGCACTCTCATAGGTGTATTGCACACCATCCGGTGCTGTCACGATA
>CAKMYZ010000080.1 GCA_929200255.1 uncultured Alphaproteobacteria bacterium
GATAGCAGCTGATTCCTATGCCGGCCGGCTGCTATCGCTCTTATCTGATCTCAGTTGCGGATCCAGACTTCAACACGACGGTTCAGTTGCTGCCCACGGAAGTCGTCGTTGCAGCCCAAAGGGTTCAACTCGCCGAAGCTTTTTAGCTCCACATCGCTGACGATATCCCTATTACCACCCAAAAGAAGGGCAAGCTGGTTCCTAATCGCCTCCGCCCGCGAAAATCCCAAGGCTCGGTTGGCTTCAAAACTACCATCGCTGTCGGTGAAGCCAACAAAGGCGATTTCAGCAGTGTCGGCGGTGTTTTGAGAAATGTAACGTGCGAGATTTTGCAAATCACGTTGCGATGCATTGTCGAGTGCGGTCGACCCCGTGCGAAAACGGAATGTCGGCGAAAGGCGTGTATATTCCTGCATATCGATATACAATTCACGCATGGTGGCAATCTCAGAAGGACTACTCACCTCTTCAATAGCGGCCCGCACTGCCGCTGCTGTGGAACTTTGGTCACGACCCGACACGTTGAATGCCAGAAAGCCAGATTTTTCGATCAAACCCGTCGCTTCCGGAGAGCTAGCAAACGAGACAAGATTCTGAGCCGCGGCAGGAAGTTCCCTGTTTGTCGTGTAGAGGTAGAGGGTGCGTTGCAGCGGATACTCACCAGTTTTTGCGCCAAATGCAGAGGCTTCCGCCACAACGCCACAGGACGACACCAATGAAACGGGTTTCGCGTCGCCTTTGTAGGCGAAGCCAACATATCCAATTGCGCCTGGGTCAGAGAACACGCTGTCTGTCATTGTCTGGTTGCCATCGACAATCGCTGATCCAGATGCAATCTGGGCATTGAAAGGTGCCAAGAACCTGTCGGAGATCGTCGAAAACGTGCCAGAGTCGCTGTTGCGCGTGTACACGCTGACAGGCAGATCAGGCCCGCCCAATTCAGACCAATTGGTGATTGCGCCGGACAATAGCCCGGAAATTTGCTGATCGCTCAACGCGGATACTGGGTTATCTGGATGAACAACGATCACCATCCCGTCGACCGCGATCGCATGTTCCTGCGCAAAGCTCAGTGGATCACCTAAGCCACCGTCTCGAAACGCGCGCACTTCTTCGCGCTTGATCTGTCGAGATGACATTCCGATACCGGCTTCTCCAGCAATCAATGCTTCAAAACCTGTGCTGGACCCGAAATCCTCAACCACCACGTTGAACAGGTTGTCACCAAGACCACCGTCTCCGATCGCATTGAACGCGTGTGTACGGTCAGCTATCGTTTCCCGCTCTACAACGGCGCCCTGAGATTCAGCAAAACCTTTGATCAACAAGGGCATCAGCTCTTCACCGATGGTGTCGGAGCCCGCGATTTGAAAATCACCGCCTGTATCTGCGGTCGTGACGGGACAACCGTCTCCGATGCAAGAAACAATAGAGCTTCTTATATTCATATCACCCAATTCAGTTCTGAGTTGGTAACTGCCGTTCGAAAACCCAAGCAGTTGGCCCGACATGGATATCTTTCCATCTTCGCTTTGCAAGGTAACTGTCTGGGCGGCCAGAGCTGTCCCGAGAGCCGCGTAGATGGTCGTGGCGAGCAATAGTTTTTTTGTGGTTCGCATTTTGTACTCCAAACTAGCGATTTAACAACAAAGCCCGTTTTCGCTGGGTGCGTACCACAGCAAAAGAGCTCTTTCCCTGTCTTCATCAGGTTTGCGTCGA
>CAKMYZ010000081.1 GCA_929200255.1 uncultured Alphaproteobacteria bacterium
TATCGTGACAGCACCGGATGGTGTGCAATACACCTATGAGAGTGCAGGGAAGCTGAGCGGGATGCAGGCTCGCCCTGGGTTCGACGCTGGATCTACTGACTTCGGATATCGCACTCAGTTCTTGCTGACTGAGGTCAGGGACACGCAAGCGGCTGTGAATGTTGTCAGCATCAGTTATGCGTTTGAGGGCAGTAGGCCAACCCTGAGCTATCGACCAGCGGCTGTTGCCTATGCAGGATATGAAGTGACCTTTCACTACGAGCTGGAGGCCAATTCGCTTGCTACATTTGGTACGGGTCATCAGAGCATTGCTGGCAAACGCTCACATCTTCTAAGTGGTGTGACGATAAGCGACAACACGGCGGTGATCCGTGGGTATGATCTCAGCTACAGCACAAGCACGCTATTGGGTCTTAGGCATCTGTCGAGTTTCAGAGAATTCGGAAGTGATGTTGCTGTTCAAGTCGGCGGAACATTTGCCGGTACTGCGCTTCCCCCATACACATTTAGCTACAACGACGACAGTTCGGTGTTTTCGTCACGGAGCTACTATTTGCGGAATCTGAGCAGGGACAATTTTGTCGGCGACTTTGATGAGAACGGAACTTCAGATTTGACGTCGCAGAACTTCAGCCGGTCTCCACTCCCAAGACCGCCTTCGAACCGCAGCACATTCCACTTCTCTCGGCAAAGGGACGTGGTCGAACGTCCAAATAACATAATGTTGCCAACAGAATACGACCATGAATATGGGGGCAAAGAGCGAACCTATCGCAACTACGCGCTGTCGTACGTCTTTGGGGCAAATACGGAGCGAGGTCTTGGGCATTTTAGTGCGGGCTTAAACGGGCGGCTAAAGGGTAGTTTCGCGGTCTACGATTCGTTTGGCATCCTGCAAGACAGTGTTAACGTGCGATACGGCTTCTTTGGGTTTGCCAATCTCGACCGGGATCCAGAGTTGGAGTTTCTGGCGCGTTCGGGCGACTACGAGGTCAGTGACACAGGTCTTTCTTCGATCTTCGGTGCATTAGTCCCAGAGCGGATAAACACTAGTGATATTGGTCGGCCCATTGTCGGCGACTATGACGGCAACGGCCTGACTGACTTCTGGAGTGATAGAGGTCTTCATTTGCTGCACGAAAACTCTGTAGATCATGACCCGAGCATTGACGACCCAATTACGGCAATAGGTGTGCGGACTTACGCGGCTGACATGAACGCAGATGGCCTCGACGACATCGTCTTGATTTATGATGGGAAAACGAGAAATGATGGCAACAGGCATCGGTACATAAAGATACGTTATTCTACGGGGAATGGTTTTCTCCCTGCAGAAACAGTGCTCTATGGTAGATCTAGAGATCCACATAGCGACCTATGGCCCGAAGGAATCATAGCAAATGGGCGGGGTTATGGCGTTGCAACCCTAACTGATGTTAATGCTGATGGATTGACGGACGTACTGCTCAAAAACAGTAGAGGTGACACCTTCATCTTGTTGTGGAATGGTCATCACTTTACCGTGGTAAGCGACACAGTTGGCAGCACCCCTGCGTTTGATAACGTGCAACAGGTCGGTGATTTTGATGGGGACGGTCTTATCGACCTTTTCAGTATGTACCAGGCTGACAATACTAAGCACATACGCTGGAACGACGGCGAGATCCCGAATCTTCTGACCTCAATTCGCACGCCATTGGGT
>CAKMYZ010000082.1 GCA_929200255.1 uncultured Alphaproteobacteria bacterium
CGGTGGCACACAAGTCCAGTCGTTTGTTGAAGGGTAAATCTGGAAAAACGGCGGAGAACAGGCATTCGCTGCGAGAGCGCAGACTTGCGAACGGCCTTGCGAAAGCTGCCTTTCATTAGGGCGGACGGTCCCTAGTATGCTGCGCCCGATCTAATGGCAACAGAGAGCCCTCTTTTACCGATGCTGCGCTGCGCACGAATGGCGGCTGTGGAGATACCGAGGAACACTTTGTTGGATCAGCGACAAAGACTTAGCAGCACAACCTACGCCAGTTGTTTCATTGCAGATGCTAAGAACTGGTGTAGACGACGATGAAGAAGTGATCTTTATTGTGCGACATGCAAGCCAGAATAGAACTCTTATCGGACAAGCTTAAAAGGCTTCGCAAAATTGATCGTAATTTCGTTGTTTTTGGTGCCTCAGGGCATCGCTACAAAACCAAACCATGGTCCCAATCAGATATCGAACAACTAAGCCACAAGGCCGGTGTCGAGTTGCCCGCCGATTTGAGGTTGTGGCTATTGAGCGTAGGGAGCGGAGCGGGGCCGAACTACGACCTTAAACCCTGTTACAACGAACCGCTGGGCGGTATGCCGCATAAGGGCGGGTTTCACGGAACCTTTGACCAGCTCACCGATGTCCGCCTCGAAGACATGCAGGGCCTAATGGATGAAGTCTTTTCGCAGACCCCTGATAAAGAAGGGTATTTTGAAGTACCAATGATCACAACACGTGTTGAAGACGGAGGTGCCGGACTACTATCGCTAGGTTTTGCTGGCTGCAGCTACGACTATGTGATGCCCCTACACGGAGAGTTAAAGGGAAAGATTTTCTATAGGACCGAAGAAACGATTGATGACGAAGGAAATGAGTACGGGTCTGTTCTTTGGCCTCAAGGTTTTTGCGGTATTTATCCAAGTCACCATTTCAAGAGAGACGCGAAGCCGACTTATCGGCGCAACGCTTCTGATTTGTTTAGCTTCTTGGATTGGATGGAGTATTGGTTAGATTCTTCAATATATTTCGTTGAGCACTACGACGAGTACGAACGCCAGTTGAACGACTGGCGGGAAGAGCACCTTGGATGGCGAGACAAACCGCCTAACCTGTTAACGCGCATGATGCGGAGATTTCGATTGCGATGAAACCATCAAGCCCCTAGTTGCGCATTGCAGCCGTTTGGATGATCGTTGCGAACGGCAACTTTGTCCGCGATGCGGTCATCCAGCACGCCAAAATGCTGCGACATGGGCCAATGTCCGCTTCAGGGAAGCTGCATTGCAGCGACGTGACAGTCGGGCAAGGTCGGCTTTGGGCCGTCCTCAACTGTGCACGCGGGCTTGATCGACAGGATGCTGCGCTCGCTCCGAGGTCGGCACTGAGCCCTTACTCACTGATGCTGCGGGTTGCAGGAACGACCGCTTCGGCTCCTTC
>CAKMYZ010000083.1 GCA_929200255.1 uncultured Alphaproteobacteria bacterium
ACTGAGATCAGATAAGAGCGATAGCAGCCGGCCGGCATAGGAATCAGCTGCTATCGCTTCTTTGTAAGTGCCCGGCTTGGTCACGTTTGTGGCCGCTAAAAATACCCGCCCAACCACTCTCAGCTCTTTGGGGTCCACACGTTACGTCAGATACCAAAGAGCAATCTTAACAGTTGGTAGCACTGAGTGGCCACGCTGCATGGTGTGAGCCTGTAACACAGGCGACGCGTCTGTGACCCGAAAACGGTCCGGGTACTCAAGAAATGTGAATGCGTGCCGTATCGCCTGGCAAAAACACTGATTGATAGGGGAGGATGTCATGAGTGTCCAAGACTCATATGGTCAGCATCAGATCACGGGCACAGTGAAGTGGTTTGACCCAGCGAAGGGGTTTGGCTTCATTACGCCTGATCACGGTGGTCAGGATATCTTATTCTACTCCGATGTGTTGCGAACCTTCGGTAAGACGGCTGTTGTTGAAGGGATCGCTATAGAGGTTATCGTGCAGGAGACTCCGAAAGGATTGCGGGCAACACGTGTCATGGCGATTGCGGCACCATCAGGTGGTTTGGTTAGGTCGCAAAAAGACATTGTCGAGGGGCTTTCGATAACACCAGCCCGTGTCAAATGGTATGACAGCACCAAGGGTTTTGGCTTTGCCAACGCATTTGGCAGTGACGATGATATTTTCATGCACGTGGATGTGCTTCGCCGTTGCGGTTTCTCTCACTTGCAGTCCGGCGAAGCGATTGGATTGTGCCAGATAAACGGTAGCAAGGGCCCTATTGCAGTTGAAATCGTCGATTGGACGATCGTAACAAAGCGTTAACAAGGGTCGAGTGCGGCTGAGTGCAGAATAGGGCGGTAAGGAATTTTCTCCCCTCGGAAAAGCGGTATTGCGGCTCTTCGCTGCACGACGCATGAACTGGTAAGATGCGGGACAGAGAAAGCTTGGCGTTTGAAGGCGCCACTCGACACAGCGCATGTAAAGGACATGATGGATGTTTTCGTACCTTGGAATCCACCCGTCATCGATCCAAGAGTTTGATCCCCGTGTGACTACGGTCACTGAGCTGGACAGCCCGCGTCATTGGGCGTGATCACCAAGGGTCAAATGGTTGATCATGCGCATCAGGTGCTGTGAGCAGTGGTCGACAATGGGAGCAAAGGCATGAAGCGCGTAGACCTCACCTATCGCAGCGGTTCATGCCTTTGTGGGCTCTGCGGAGATGTGTGTGCGCCAGGGTCTGGCTTTGAAACCGGTCATTCAAACGGTGAGCAGCGAACCAACCTGAAGAGCCCAGAGCGACAGATGCTGCGATGAGCATGAATGGTAGCTTTCAAGCTACATATTCAGTAAACGAGAAGTCTGAGCTACTCCCCGATGTTTGGACAGGTTTTGGCGTAAATTAAGCTACTTTTT
>CAKMYZ010000084.1:0-1115 GCA_929200255.1 uncultured Alphaproteobacteria bacterium
GCACACCGCCATGGCGCAAGCCGTGGACCGGGAGCGCGTCCGGCATTGCCCTGCCAACCCGACACAACGGGGAGGAGTATCGCGGGATTAACATCCTGATGCTTTGGGTCATGGCGGCCAAGCACGGCTATGTGTCCAGCCGCTGGATGACCTACAAGCAGGCCCAAGAGCTGGGCGGTCAGGTCCGCAAAGGTGAGACGTCGTCCACCGTGGTCAAATACGGGACGTTCACCCGAGAGAACGAGTTGGGCATCGAGGAAGAGCTTCCCTATGCGCGCGCATATCGCGTGTTCAATGCGGACCAGATCGAAAGCTTGCCCGAGGACTACTACATCCGGCCCGAGGCCCCGCGCGATCTTGGCACGGCAGAAGATCCAGAGCTTGAGGCGTTTTTCAGCCGGACGGGGGCAGAGATCCTCACCAGTGATGATCCGCGCGCCTTTTACAGCCCCGCCAAAGATCACATCCACATGCCGCCGATTGCCACCTTTCACAGCGCGGCAGGCTACTATGGGACGTTAGCCCATGAGGTGATCCATTGGACCGGTAGCGAAAAGCGGCTGGAGCGGATCAAGAAATTTGCGAACCGCGAAGCCTATGCCTTTGAAGAGCTGGTGGCAGAAATCGGCGCTTGTTTCCTTGGTGCTCAGATTGGCGTTGCGCCGGAATTCGATCAAAGCGCCGCCTATGTTGAAGGGTGGTTGAAGGCTCTCAAAGAGGACAAACGGGCGATTTTTCGCGCGGCGTCGGAGGCGCAGAAAGCTGCCGACTTTGTTTTGCACGCAGCAGGTCAGAGCAAGGAGGTGGCAGCATGACCCCGGACCATCACAGCGATGATTTCTCGACTGCGCGTCTGGAAGATACCGTGAGCCTTCGGAGCGCCGCCCGCGAAGCGCGCGCCACGCTCTACGCGGTGTTGAACCGGCTGGAACTCAACGATCTGGAAGGCGAAGAGCAGCCCTATATCGACGATTGTCTGGGGGCGCTCGCAATCCTTGAGGAGGTGTTGCAGTGACGTTGGCGGAGATCAAAACAGCAGTGGACGCGGGCAACTGCGTTCATTGGGTAAACAGGGGTTATGTAGTGACGCGCGATTGTCTCGGGCAGTACCTCAT
>CAKMYZ010000084.1:1131-1354 GCA_929200255.1 uncultured Alphaproteobacteria bacterium
CGCCAGCGTGCATCTCCATGGTTTCTGCAATCTGCCCGATGGCGGGCAGGAGCATTATGATGATCCGGCACTTGTCGATGGGTGGGCGATCTATGTCCGGGTCGAGACGCCGGGCGACTCGCAACAGCCCTTTGATTTGCACGAACTGCCCGATCATCAAACTTATACCAGCGCCGAAGGCGCGGCCCGCGCAATAGCGCTGCAATTGCTTGGCGACGCTGAG
>CAKMYZ010000085.1 GCA_929200255.1 uncultured Alphaproteobacteria bacterium
GTGGCAGGTCATGCCTGTCTTCAAGGATCTGGAAGAGCTGAACCAGTGGCTTGAAGACCGTTGCATCGCGCTTTGGTCAGAGACAGCGCATCGGGAATTACCTGGTTCAATCGCCGATGCTTGGGAGGCTGAGAAGCCATTGCTTATGGTGTTGCCGCCAGCCTTTGACGGGTTTGTCGAACATAGCAAGCGTGTGTCACCGACATGCCTGATCACCTTTGAGCGTAACCGGTACAGTGTCCCCGCCAGCTTTGCGAACCGCCCTGTTAGTCTTCGTGTTTACCCAGAACGGTTGGTCATTGTAGCTGAAGGTCAAACTGTCTGCACACATGAACGGATCATTGAACGGTCCCACCGCAAGCCTGGCAAAGTTATCTATGATTGGCGCCATTACCTGGCGGTCATCCAGCGCAAACCGGGGGCACTACGCAACGGCGCGCCGTTTACAGAGATGCCTGACATCTTCCGTCGACTGCAGGATCACATGTTGCGCAAAGAAGGCGGAGATCGCGAGATGGTTGATATCCTGTCTCTGGTTTTACACCACGACGAAGGCGCTGTTCTGCGGGCAGTCGAACTGGCGTTGGAAGCGGGTGTGCCGACCAAGACGCACATCCTGAACCTGCTTCATCGGCTAATCGACCCAAAGCAGACAGATCATCCAAAGATAGATCCACCAGATGCTCTCGCCTTGGAAACGACACCACAGGCAAATGTGGATCGCTATGACAATCTCAGACAGGCAAGGGAGAACCGCAATGCGTCATGATCCTGCAGGAGCATCCATTATCATCATGCTGCGCAGTCTCAAGCTGCATGGCATGGCGCACGCGGTTGACGATCTGGTTACACAAGGTGTTCCAGCATTTGAGGCGGCCACTCCGATGTTGTCCCAACTTCTCAAGGCGGAAATGGCCGAACGGGAAGTGCGTTCGATTGCCTATCACACGAAGGTTGCGCGCTTCCCATCCTATAAGGATCTTGCAGGCTTTGACTTCGCGTCGAGCGACATCAATGAAGCCACCGTCCGACAGCTTCATCGCGGTGAGTTCATAGAAAACACAGAAAACGTCGTTCTGATTGGCGGGCCTGGCACTGGCAAAAGCCATGTCGCCACGGCCATCGGCGTGCAGGCGATCGAGCATCATCGACGCAAGGTGCGCTTTTACTCGACCGTCGAACTGGTCAACGCATTGGAACAGGAAAAGACCCTCGGAAAGGCAGGGAAAATGGCTGAGATGCTCACAAAGATCGACTTGGTCATCCTTGACGAGCTCGGTTACCTGCCGTTCAGCCCATCCGGCGGTGCGTTG
>CAKMYZ010000086.1 GCA_929200255.1 uncultured Alphaproteobacteria bacterium
CTGGACCTGTCACGGTTTGATGCCGCTCCTTTGATAGCATTTATTGCAACAAAGGAGACGAACTATGGGATTGAAACGGACGGATGAATTCCGGGCTGACGCGGTGCGTATCGCATTGACCAGTGGGCTAACGCGTAAGCAGGTGGCTGACGATCTGGGTGTTGGCATGTCGACGCTGAACAAATGGATCACGGCGCACCGAGACACAGACGTTGTTTCCAAAGAGGATTTGGGCCTGGCTCAAGAGAATGATCGACTTCGACGGGAGAACCGGCTCCTGAAGGAGGAGAGGGAGATCTTAAAAAAGGCCACCCAGTTCTTTGCGGGCCTAAAGCAATGAGATTTAGGTTTGTCGAAGAACACAGGGGCCGCTTCCCAGCCAATCGGCTGTGTGATGTCGTTGGCGTCAGCACACGCGGGTTACGCGCATTCCGCAGCCGACCAGCCAGTCGCAGGCAACGATCTGATTTGGTCACGTTGGCCCACATCAAGGAACAGTCGCGTCTCAGCCTGGGCAGCTATGGTCGGCCACGGATGACCGAAGAGTTGAAGGAGATCGGTTTGAACGTGGGCCACCGTCGTGTTGGCAGGTTGATGCGCCAGAACGGCATATCTGTTGTTAGAACACGCAAACACAAGGTCACGACAGACAGTGACCACAAGTTCAATATCGCGCCAAACCTGTTGGATCGCGACTTCAACGCTGATGCCCCAAACCAAAAGTGGGCTGGTGACATCAGTTACATTTGGACGCGTGAGGGTTGGTTGTATCTGGCTGTCATCCTCGATCTGCATTCAAGACGCGTCATTGGTTGGGCCGTCAGTAACCGCATGAAGCGCGATCTGGCAATTAGGGCGCTGAAGATGGCGATCGCATTCCGCTCGCCGCCGAAAGACTGCATCCATCATACAGACCGTGGAAGCCAATACTGTTCTCACGATTACCAGAAGATCCTGCGCCAGCATGGGTTCAAAGTATCCATGAGTGGAAAAGGAAACTGCTACGACAACGCCGCTGTCGAAACCTTCTTCAAAACCATCAAGGCTGAGTTGATCTGGCGCAGGTCATGGGAAACACGCAGGCAAGCCGAGATGGCGGTCTTCGAATACATCAACGGCTTTTACAATCCGCGCCGCCGTCACTCAGCACTGGGCTGGAAAAGTCCGATCGCGTTCGAGCGAAAGGTGGCTTAAACGAGCACTTGGAGCGGCACAAAAGCGTGACAGGTCCA
>CAKMYZ010000087.1 GCA_929200255.1 uncultured Alphaproteobacteria bacterium
GACCTGCCCAGGTGGCGGAATTGGTAGACGCGCCAGCTTCAGGTGCTGGTGTCTGTATGGACGTGGAGGTTCGAGTCCTCTCCTGGGCACCATTTTCCCCAAACATAGATGAACATAAGCCCTTATAAATATGGACTTTTGGTACAATCTCTTGCATTCTCATGATCATAGCTGAACACTGCACCCCATCCGATACCCTACTTTTTTGGGGTACCATTTAGGGGTATCACGCACTGGTCGCGGAGATGGTACCCCACATGACTTTGACAGACCTTAAGATTCGAAAGGCCAAACCTGCAGAGAAGCCGTACAAACTCTACGACTCTCTTGGTCTTTTTGTCTTAGTGAAGCCAAATGGCTCAAAGCTGTGGCGCCAGAAGTATACGCACCTCCGCAAAGAACGCCTGATACACATGGTTCATACCCGCAAGTAACACTACGCGAGGCACGCGCAGAACGTGACAAAATCCGCGAGCAACTGACAGCAGGTAACGATCCTGCGGTCCAGAAGCGTCTGGATCAGATCGAAGCCGAAACACAATCACGCACAACCTTCCACCTTGTTGCCGAAGAGTACCTACAGATCGCCTATGATCGCGAACTGGCCGACGCAACGATGCGCAAGAAGATCTGGCATGTGAAAACTTTGGCTGCACCGTTGCATCACCGCCCTGTAAACGAAATCACGTCGGCTGAAGTGTTGCACCTACTTAAGAAGGTTGAGGCCAGCGGCAGGCGTGAGACGGCCAAGAAGCTGCGCGGCACCTTATCTGCTATTTTTCGATTGGCAGTTGTGACCCTTCGGGCCGACAACGATCCAACCTATGCGATCAAGGGGGCGCTGTTGCCGGTTAAAGTGACCAACCGGGCAGCAATCACGGATGAGAAAGCGTTTGGGCAATTTCTTAGTGACTTAGACAAATATACCGGCGCATGTGTGATCAAAGATGCTTTGCTGTTCCAAATCCTAACCATGACGCGCCCAGGTGAGGTGCGTGGCGCAAAACAGTCTGAAATTGATCTAGCACAAAAAACTTGGAGCATTCCATCGGATCGTACCAAAATGCGTCGTGATCATGTGGTGCCGCTGTCCGATCAAGCTTTGGCATTAGTCAAACAAAACTGGATCGACATCGACGGGGTCGAGCTGGTTTTCCCTGTCTGACGTCAGCGCCTATGGGACCAAATAGGGCAATTTGCTAAAAGAGGGT
>CAKMYZ010000088.1 GCA_929200255.1 uncultured Alphaproteobacteria bacterium
ACCCGTCAAAACCGCATGGGCTAAGCCTCATACACAGAGTTTCGGATACTCCCGTCTTTATTTACTAGGCAGTACACCCATTAATTTCTGTTCAAACACATGATCTTGTGATTCAATTCCTGCAAAACAATAAGTGGGAGTAGGTGAATGTCGCGATCTGATATGAGTGATTTGGAGTGGGAATTTATCAAGGTTATGCTGCCGAACAAGTCGCGAGGTGTGAAGCGTGTTGACGACCGCCGCGTGATCAACGGCATTTTCTATGTCCTGCGCACTGGCATTCCATGGGCTGATTTGCCCGAGCAATATGGTCCACCCACGACTGTTTATAATCGCTTCAATCGTTGGAGCTATGCGGGCCACTGGGATCGGATCATGGAGGCCATCGCCGATGCACATAACGTGGATATGGTGATGGTAGACGGCACGTCCATTCGGGCGCATCACGCCGCGACCACACTCAAAAAAAGACCCGCGCCGATGTTTAGGTCGTTCTCGGGGCGGATTAGGAACAAAAATTCATGCACTTACCAATCAGAACGGCCTGCCGATCCGCTATGAACTGACGCCTGGCCAAGCCCATGATGCGCCCCCTTGCAAACAGCTCTTGGATGAGTTGCAGCCCGGCCAATATGTGCTGGCGGACAAGGCTTACGATGCCGATCGGATTCGTGAGATGATCTGGGAACAGGGTGCAATTGCCGTGATCCCACCCAAGGCAAATCGCAAGCTGCCGGCCGAATTTGATGCAGAAATCTACCGCGAACGCAACAAAATCGAGCGCTTCTTTGGCAGGCTTAAAGCCTCCTTCAGACGCATCGCGACCCGATATGAAAAAACATCACGCAACTTCTTGTCAATGATCAAACTGGCATCGGTAAGACTCTGGATCGAGTTTTATGAGTCCGCTGCCTAGTATTGTCTACAACGCCTCCAGTGCATCAATGAGCTTGTGGACAGCCGACGAAGGGTTCATTTCTCCAGTATTTGTGGCGTCGATCAACGATCGCCTTGCATTGGCTTTCGCAACGTCCTTTGCCTCGTAGAGTTTAACCAACATACCTCTCGTCAAAGACTTATCGTAACCTTCGAACGGCGGATGCTTTTTGAGTTCCGCCGTAACTACCTCGGCAGCAGTTTTTCCGTTCGACGCCGAAAAAGGCGACCGGCTAAACGCAAAGTGTAGTAG
>CAKMYZ010000089.1 GCA_929200255.1 uncultured Alphaproteobacteria bacterium
TCAACTGGAGGTAGGCAACAAGATCAGTCTACTGGGGATCGAATTTGCGACGCGCAGACGCAACCGGGTCAATGGCACGATCATTGCACAGGGTGATGAAACCCTCACGATTCATGTTGATCAAAGCTATGGGAATTGCCCCAAATACATCACACCGCGGGCGCCCGTGGGTCACTCGAACCCAATCGGACGCATATCAGAGCGTGCCGCACTTGACCCAAACGACATCGCACTGATCACACAGGCAGACACGTTGCTCATCGCGTCACGCGCCAAGACCATTGATAGCGATGCCCGCAATGGGCTGGACGTGAACCATCGGGGCGGGCCTGCTGGCTTTCTACATGTCACCGATGCGGGTCAGCTGCTGATCCCTGATTTTGTCGGCAATCGCTTTTTCAACACCTATGGCAACCTGTCCCAAGACCCAAGGGTCGGGATTACGGTGCCCGATTTCGAAACTGGATCTCTATTGCACCTGACGGGGACGGCAGAGGTCGTCTTGGATGATCCCGAAGCGTTCAAGCGCTTTGAAACCCCGCGATATCTCAAGATTTGCACCACTCACGTGCGATACGTGCCTGCGGCTTTGCCATGGCGATTTGAGCCTGTGTCCGCAGGCACCCCTCTAGCAAACTAGGAAAGTACAATGAAAACACGTCTACACACATCAACCGCTCTCGCTGTTGCACTCCTCGCAACTCCGGTCCTGGCCGCCGAAAGCCCGTTCTCGGTCAGCATGGTGTATCCCATCAACGCCTTTGAGACAGATTGGTATGTTTTGCTAAGCTAGAGTTTTTAGCTCATCGTATTCCTTGAAAGGAAACATGATGAAAACGAGAACAGGGCCGAATGGATCGGCTGACAGACATGTTAAAGAGATAAAGCGTAAAACGCATAGGAAATTTTCTGCGGAAGAGAAGATCCGTATTGTTTTGGATGGCTTGCGCGGGGAAAGTTCGATTTCTGAGCTGTGCCGCCGCGAAGGGATCGCAGAATGAGGTGCCCCTAGATTTGTAGACGGATTGCTTGGTAATTTTGGAACCAAGGAGA
>CAKMYZ010000090.1 GCA_929200255.1 uncultured Alphaproteobacteria bacterium
GGACCTTTCAGACCTTCGCCGCACTGGCCCCAATGGCCGCTCCAGCGCTTTGCTGCTAAAGCTATCCAAAAGCCGTCGGCTTTGATAATTGGCGAAAGAGGTGCCAGCTGTGATACCCATGAATGGATTTCCAGAAGCGGTCAGGTCTGTTGCGAGCGCGATCTGCCTTGCCATAAGTCTACCGATTGGCGCTACCGCTGAACCGATTTTGGATGTCATTCGGGGCATAGAAGGTGATCTGGCAGCGCGAGTCGGGTTTTACCTGCATGACATGCAAACCGGAGATGTGATCGCCCATTCGCAAGATGACCGATTTCCGTTGAACAGCACGTTCAAACTTCTCGCATGTGGTGCACTGCTCAACCAAGTTGAGAGCGGAGAGACCGCGTTATCCGACACCACTCAGTTGAAAGATGTCGAGATCGTCAACTACTCACCGGCGGTCCAAGGCCATATCCGGGCTGGCCATGTCGAAGTTTCGTTTGGTGACGCTTGTCGAATGATGTTGTCCGTAAGCGATAATACGGCTGCAAATATTGTTTTGTCCGAGATCGGCGGCCCAGACGGGTTTACCGCCTTCCTGCGGTCCATCGGGGATCAAGCGACACGACTTGATCGGTGGGAAACTGAACTCAACGAAGCAGTTCCAGGCGATCTGCGAGACACTACAACGCCACGAGCAATCGCCCAGTCCACCCAGCGTTTGATTTTGGGTGAAGCTCTTTCACCAGCCTCGCGGGTGACGCTGCTGGAATGGCTTTCTGACCACAGTGTAGCCGATGCGTTGTTTCGCTCCGCCCTTCCGCCAACTTGGTCAATTGATGATCGCACTGGTGCAGGGGGGTTCGGATCAAGGTCAATTGTCGCTGTGATTTACCCGCCAGATAGAGAGCCGATTGTTGTGGCCCTTTTCATGACAGAAACCGAGGCCAGTTTCGAAAGCCAGAACGCTGCGGTTGCTCTGGTTGGTGAAGCAATCGTCGCGTTCGTCACTACAGAATAGTCGTTCGATTGTCGTCAATGCCGACTTTGAGGTG
>CAKMYZ010000091.1 GCA_929200255.1 uncultured Alphaproteobacteria bacterium
CTGATCTCTTTGATGTCCTGATCTGACATCGAGCGGATGTCGCGTTTTCGAGGCAGCCAGCGTCTGGCTCGGCGATTGGTGTTCTCGACGGTGCCTTTTTGCCAAGGCGAGACGGATCGCAAAACCAGGTCTGGGTGCCGATCTCAGCTTGTAGGTAAGGCCAGTTCATGAACTCGCTGCCACGGTCGAAAGTGATTGATCTTCGTGCGACCAAGGGCAGGTCTTTCATAGCTTTGATGATCTTTTCCATCACCGGTTTGGTACGCTTGTTCGGGTTCTTGAGGATCACAGTGAACCGGCTGACGCGTTCAACCAGCGACGTGACGTTGGTTTGGCCAAGCTTCTGTTTGAACAGCATCAAATCACCCTCCCAGTGGCCAAACTGACGGCGGTGGGCGACATCATCAGGGCGGAACAGAATGCTGACATCGCGGTGGAATTTTGATTCTCTGCGTTTTCTGGTGCGTCTTGGCCGCCGCGCGACACGGTGGGTTGGCAGATACCACCATAGATCATGGCGCTGGCCTTGCTTGGAATAAATGTAGCGATAAATCGTTTCCTGACAGACCCGCGGTTTTGTACCTTCAAAGATCATGCGGTTGCCGATCTGCTCTGGTGTCCAGCCATTCTTGAGCAGGTCAATCACACGTTTGCACAAGGCAGGGTGTCTGATCAGTTTGCGATCCCGCGCGCGTCGATCTGCGGTCATGAGCTGGGCAGCCGCACCGTAATAGCCGTCGTGTTTGGGCATACTCTCATCGCTGAAGTGGTTGCGTTTGAGTTCCCGGAAGATCGTCGACCTGCAGCGCTTCAATACACGTGCCATCTCATCGACCGGGACTTTTGCATGCCTCCAGCGTTCTATTCTGCGCCGTTCTGTGATACTCAGTTGGGTATATACGGTGCCCATATCGATTCCTCTCGTTAGATAAACTACTGTTTTCTAACAAGAGTCGCAGTTGGGGGTAGCGCCCGCCCGCGGTAGATTTCTGCATCAAATTCGGCCGGCAGCTTGCGATTTGCCTTGGGTGG
>CAKMYZ010000092.1 GCA_929200255.1 uncultured Alphaproteobacteria bacterium
GTAATCATCCAGGGTCGTGCTCAGATAGAACCAGCCCCACCCCAGAACCTTGAGGTAGGTAAAGTCGGTCTGCCAAAGCTGGTTGATGGCCGTTGTCTTATGCTCGAACTCATTTGCGGCTTTCAGCACGATGAACGCAGGGCTGGTGATCAGGTCATGTGCCTTGAGAGTGCGATAGACTGTGGATTCCGATACAAAGTACCGTTCTTGATCTGTGAACGTCACCGCCAACTCGCGGGGTGACAGCTCTGTCTCCTGCAAGGCGAAGCTGACGACCTTGCGCTTCACCTCGTCAGGAACGCGGTTCCAAACGTGTTTGGGCTTGGGAGATTGATCCTCAAGACCCGCTTCGCCGCGTTGCAGGTATCGGTCATACCAGCGATAGAACGTTGTGCGGGGAATGCCGAGCTTGGCCAATGTCCGACGCGCTGACAGATGGCTTTCTTCGACCAGCCGGATGATCTCCAGCTTCTCTGATGCTGGGTATCTCATTCTTGGTCGCCCCCATCCCCGACCATGCTTTTTTTGAGCAGTCGAAGTTCGAGCGTTTGCTCCGCCACGACCTCCTTCAGGTCACGAGCTTCGCGCCGTAGTTCCTTGACCTCGTCGGTTGTCGCTGCTCGTGCTGTGTCACCGGCAAGCCGCTTCTTCCCGGCTTCCATGAAGTCTTTGGACCACTTGTAGTAAACGCCCTGGGAAATCCCCTCACGACGGCAAAGCTCAGCAATGCTGTCTTCACCACGCAGGCCATCCAGAACGATCCTGATCTTCTCCTCAGAAGAATATTGTTTGCGCGTAGCCCGTTTGATGTCTTTGACGATCTTCTCGCTGGGGCTCTTTGTTGTCTTTCTCATCTTCCACTCCTCAGTGGTTACGATGAGCCAGAAATACTCCCTTATCAAATCACCCTATTTGGACCCATAAGCGCTGACGTCAGACATTGTACTCTTGGACGCTCGGCGCAGATTTCTTAGCAACTATGATTAGTTTTCTGACTATTGGGAAACCGCGGCTGTTTTG
>CAKMYZ010000093.1 GCA_929200255.1 uncultured Alphaproteobacteria bacterium
TAGCACACTGGATTCGCAACATGAATCCTCTCAAGCAATTTATGCAACAAAGCCGGTCCTGACCCTCAGGCCTGTATCTGAGCACCTCGAAGACTGGCCAGAAATCATACTCGCAAACCACAGCGATATGTACCGCTGATAATCGGATCGCTGTTTGTTGGGCACTTGTCAATTTTGCTGATCATCAAAGATTTCTTCAATAGATTTTTCGAAGAGCCGGGCAATCCGGAAGGCCAGTGGCAATGAGGGATCGTATTTCCCATTCTCGATTGCATTGACGGAGTTCCTTGACACGCCAAGCATTTCCCCAAGGTCTGCTTGGGTTATTTGTTTCTCGGCGCGCAGAACGCGGATCTTGTTTTTCATTTCCACCTCGATCATCCGCTTAGGTTATCGTTTGGATCTCCACCACATTGCATAGCCGATGGCGCAAACGGCGCATTGTATGATCGTGGTAAACACAACACCAAGGCTGAAACCAATGGCGGCGGGGGACAAACCGCTTTGTCCGAAGGTCGCAATGTTTGAAACTATATCCTGAACAGATGGTACCGCGACCGTCAGCATCACAAACACGATGGACAAAGGAACACCAACGCCACTGGCGAGAGCAAGTGCATATCTGGTCCCTGCCGAATTCAACTCATCGGTGCCACGAAAAACAGAAATGAAAGTCCACGCAGACCACATGATACAAAGACAGGCAAAGATTGCTGTTATGATGAAAGGAGGAGCAAAGATCCAGATGTAGGCGACACCTAGAGCAATGGCGACATACGCGACGATGGGCGATTTCAGAGTCGTAAGCATGAAAGGCTTCCTTATCATTTAGTAAAGGTAGCTTGTCATGATTCTGTACGACTGTAAAGCCCTGCCGCGCGCAGCCTGCGCCTCCTGAACGTAGCGAGATACTGCGATGCCGTGAGTACGTAAATCCGGCTCAACAATTATCCGTGCGCATGGCTTTGTTGCACAAATCGATTGATTGACAGACGTCCCCTTACCCCAGACGGATT